>CAZQNQ010000051.1:0-3048 GCA_964594985.1 uncultured Bifidobacterium sp. | reverse complement strand
TAAAGGTGCATAGGGTCTTTCCGTCCTACTGCGGGCAGGCGGCATCTTCACCGCCGTTACAGTTTCGCCGAGATCCTCTCCGAGACAGTCGTTCAGTCGTTACACGATTCGTGCAGGTCGGAACTTACCCGACAAGGAATTTCGCTACCTTAGGACCGTTATAGTTACGGCCGACATTCACGGGGACTTGGCCACCGAGCTTCGCCTTGCGGCTAACAAGATGGTTTGATCTTTCCGCATTGGTCACGTGTCACACCCTATACGTCGTCTTCACGACTTGGCAGAGTGCTGTGTTTTTGTTAAACAGTCGCTAAACGCAATTTACTGAGGCTCACCGAAGTGAGCACCTCTTCTCCCGAAGTTACGAGGCTAATGTGCCGAGTTCCTTAGAGAGGTTTCTCTCGCGCGCCTGAGTGCGCTTACACTCACCCACCTGTGTCGGTTTACGGTACGGGTTGTCCGGGGAACAACTGCGAACTTTTCTCGACACAGGACCCCACCAATACGCTTCGGGCGAACCCTAAGCTCAACATTCGATTGTCTAGTTGATGTGATCCCATGTGTCATTCGCAGCCTTAACCCGGGCAAGCGCAGGAATATTTAACCTGCTGTGCATCGATTACGCCTTACGGCCTCATCTTAGCTCCCGGCTAACCCTGGGAGGACGAACCTGGCCCAGGAAACCTTGGGTTTACGGCGAACAGGATTCTCACCTGTTTTATCGCTACTCGTGTCTGCATTCTCACTAATCAGCGCTCCACTTTCCGTTTCCGTCCAGCTTCGCAGCACTGATTACGCTCTCCTACCACTGAAGCATTTCGAAAAACGCTTCAATCCATAGCTTCGGTATATAGTTTGATCGCCAATCATTTTCGGCGCGACATCGCTCGATGAGTCAGCTATTACGCACTGTTTAAATGGTGGCTGCCTCTAAGCCAACATCCTCACTGTCTAAGCAACGTCACATCCTTTCCACTTAACTATATTTAGGCACCTTAGCTGATGGTCTGGGCTGTTGCCCTCTCGGCTACAGATCTTATCACCTGCAGCCTGACTCCTCTGATATTGAGACCGGCGGTATTCGGAGTTTGATTGGTTTTGGCAGCCTGGTGGGGCCCCTAAGCCATTCAGTGCTCTACCTCCGCCGGGTACTTCCAGAAGACTCGCCCTCAAGCGATTTCGGAGAGAACCAGCTATCACGGGGTTTGATTAGTCTTTCGCTCCTACTCTCAAGTCATCTCAGGATTTTTCAACATCCACGAGTTCGGTCCTTCACTGCATGTTACTGCAGCTTCAACCTGCTCAAGAGTAGATCACCTCCGCTTCGGGTCTATTGCCAGCGACTAATCGCGCTATTGGCACTCGGTTTCCCTTCGCCTTCAGTTCAGAGAACCTTAGGCTGGCCACTGACAATAACTCGCAGACTCATTATGCAAAAGGCAAGCTGTCACCCCTTGCGGGGCTCCAACACATTGTAGGCTTATGGTTTCAGGTACTATTTCACTCCGCTAACAGCGGTTCTTTTCACCTTTCCCTCGCGGTACTAGTTCACTATCGGTTGCCAAGGAGTATTTAGTCTTATCCAGTGGTCTGGACGGATTCGCACAGAGTTTCGCTTGCACCGTGCTACTTGGGATACCTCTAGACGTCCTGCAGTTTTCGCTCACCCGGCTGTCACGGTCTTTGGCCCAACTTTCCAGATGGTTAAGCTAACATTCAGACTATCACATCAAGGTCCCACAACCCCGGGAAGACAAGTCCTCCCGGTTTAGACTGTTCCGCTTTCGCTCGCCACTACTGACGGAATCACTTCGTTTTCTTTTCCTGGGGTTACTGAGATGTTTCACTTCGCCCCGTTTCGCTTCACTGGACTATGAATTCATCCAGATGATAACCCGTTGTGACACGGGCTGGGTTGTCCCATTCGGAGATCCACGGCTGATAACGCCTGTTTGCGGCTGACCGTGGCTTATCGCAACTTACTACGTCCTTCATCGCCTCTTGGCACCAAGGCATTCACCATAAGCCCTTAGTAGCTTGATCTTATATTTGAGAAACCGTCATTACTGACGGATCCTCGACGAATTGTAATTTTTGCCCAATATTTACCTATGTGTAGTTGTCAAAGAACGGGCCGAACCGCTGCAACCGAGTTGTTTAGACCCGGTTGTTTTGCTTCGGTGAAATCGTTTTCAGAAAGTGGTGGGCGTGACTGGAGTTGAACCAGTGACCCTGCGCTTATCAAGCGCATGCTCTAACCAACTGAGCTACACGCCCAACAAGGTTGGTGGAGCTGAGGAGAGTCGAACTCCTGACCTATAGCTTGCAAAGCTACCGCTCTACCAACTGAGCTACAGCCCCATTTTTGGGATTCGAGTTCCGATTTGCGATTTTGGATTTCCAAATCCGCAATCAGACATTCGTTAATCCGCAATTAAATCGGAGTTCGATTCTTCTTACTTTCTGTTCAAAGAGCGTTACTACTCTTCAAAAACTGAATTGTGCGATAAGGTTTGAGCCAATCCACATCTTGCGATGTGTTCGACCTCGGAAGTTCGGTTTTAATCCCGAACCCGTGGTTTCTCCTTAGAAAGGAGGTGATCCAGCCGCAGGTTCCCCTACGGCTACCTTGTTACGACTTCATCCCAATCACCAGCCATACCTTCGGCACCTTTTAAGGGGCGACTTCGGGTACAACCGGCTTTCATGATGTGACGGGCGGTGTGTACAAGGCCTGGGAACGTATTCACGGCGCCGTAGCTGATGCGCCATTACTAGCGATTCCAGCTTCATGCCGTCGAGTTGCAGACGACAATCTGAACTGGGCCCGGTTTTCTGGGATTTGCTCCACCTAACGGTCTTGCTTCCCTTTGTGCCGGGCATTGTAGTACGTGTGCAGCCCTGGCCGTAAGGGCCATACTGACTTGACGTCATCCCCACCTTCCTCCTCGTTGAAGCGAGGCAGTCTGTCCAGAGTGCTCCCAGTTAAGGGGTGGCAACAGGACACAGGGGTTGCGCTCGTTGCGGGACTTAACCCAACATCTCACG
>CAZQNQ010000050.1:0-3231 GCA_964594985.1 uncultured Bifidobacterium sp. | reverse complement strand
TTGTTGGCGAAGGGATGCACGATGTGGTCTAACGACCCAAGCTCAGCGACCCGGCTCGCGGGACGCCACGATTGCAAACCGCGACGCCATGCCGGGTTCGCTGCAGCGCATGGTTAGCCGTCATTTGAGTGTCTCCATCGTCGGCTGATAACGGTCTCGTGTATCAATCAAGTCGAGTGATCGAGACGGCATCAACTCAACCTCGGACACAAAACGAATCGTATCCTGTGCCTTCTGCTGAAAGAGCGCGCCATGCCTCGCTGTCAGCACAATCATCTCAGGCTGGGCCTGCGTGAATGCCACTGCCGAACCCGCTGGAACGGTGGGTGAAGAAGCCCGCTCGCGTGACGTGGCAATGCCCAATACCAGACAAGCGACAAAGCCTGCGGCGAAACCTAATGCCGCTACAAAGAATAGTTTGATATTGAGTTTCATAGTGGCAACGCGATGACGGCTAACGACCCAAGCTCAGCGACCCGGCCCACGGGACGCACCGATTGCAAACCGCGACGTCATGCCGGGTTCGCTGCAGCGCATGGTTAGGCGGATGGCTCATGTGTAAACCTACGAAACTCTGCCGCTGTCTCTGGTGGCGGACTCTCGACTGTGACGTAGCCAGTATCTGAACCGGCGTGCGTCCGCAACTCGGCAAAATACCTATCAGCCGTGCTCTCGTCGGTGGAAAGACCGAGGATGAGAAATCCGTCTGACGTGAAAAAGACCATCGCGTATGCCGGGTCTCCGTCACCAACGCGCCGCCAATAAATCGACTGCGTCTCTGACGCATGGCAACAACAGTAAGCAACAACCTCTGGTGCTGTGCGAAAAATGGTGTGCGGTGAATCCGCGTGCTGTGGAATGCAATAGTCGTCTGCTGTCTCCTCACGCACTGGGGCGAAGCAGTCGAGGAATGCCGAAATCGTCGCCTCAGTCCTGGACTGCGTGAGCACATAAATGTCGGCGTATGGAGGCATGGTGCGCGAAGTCGCCTAACGACCCAAGCTCAGCGACCCGGCGCACGGGACGCCACGATTGCAACCGCGACGCCATGCCGGGTTCGCTGCAGCGCATGGTTAGGCCGCACGGTCATAGTCTCTCCAATCCAAAAACTACCGGCAGCGAATCCGGTGCAACGTGTGTGCCGTCATCGGCCAGTCCGTCGTAGTGATGATGATACTGAATCGGGGAATCCGGCAAGTCGGCATCGGCAGGAAACTCGACGAACGACAAGAACTGCTCCTGCAAACTCGGTGCGACTGAAAACACGACTCGGCCTCGCTCATAGCTAACGCGATTGGGTGGCGTGCTGCTGCGCATGACAAAATGGCTGACCGCTGTGTCACCAGTGCTCTGAACCGGCAATGCAACCTCAACGCGAGAAGTCAGTGCCCGACGAACGGTGTCACGAAGCTGCTCGTAATCCTCGCGGTGTCCGTTCACGAGTAACTCTCTCTGTGCATCATGATAAGCGGCTCGAAGCATGTGCGCGTAGTGTGGCCTAACGACCCAAGCTCAGCGACCCGGCGCACGGGACGCCACGATTGCAACCGCGACGCTCACGCCGGGTTCGCTGCAGCGCATGGTTAGCCGTCAAGTTCATGTCTCTGACAAAAATCCTCGCTCCACCGTCTCAAGAGAAGCCGCCTGCGCCTGAAGTGTCTGACGCTGCTGGCTCTCGTCAGTGTCTGCGAAACGCCTCGGATTTGCCAGCCCACTCTGTAGTCGAGGAATGCGTCTATGCTTGATGTCGCGGGTCGGGTGAAAAAGCTCAACAATAGGAACTGAACCTGGCTCGTAGGCGATGGAAACCCAGTGGTCAGTCTTTCGGTAATAGATGAAACACTCTCGACCCAACTGTTCGACAACCGGTGACTCAAAGCCGAAGCGTGACTCTAAAAAACTGAAAGCCTCCAAGCAAGGTGTCACGAACCATGGAAAGGCGTGTGGCATGACGGCTAACGACCCAAGCTCAGCGACCCGGCCCACGGGACGCAACGATTGCAACCAGAGCGCGATGGCCGGGTTCGCTGCAGCGCATGGTTAGGCCACAAAGTCATAATCCTAATGTCTCGTGCGAAATCTGCGCCGCCAAAATAAATACCAAAGCGACGACCAAGCTACTGCATACAAAACAAACGACAGAAAAACTGGTGCATCGCCATGAAGCTGCGAACAGCTCGCCAGCCATATTCCCGGCTCATGCAACAACAGTATGGCCATACCCCACGGAGAACCGGGACCGCACGGCCCGAAACCGCCAAGCATCATCAAGCCAACTAGCACCGCCTCCGTAGCGATGCCGCAACCAATGGCTGGAAGGAACGCGTTCATGTGGCCTAACGACCCAAGCTCAGCGACCCGGCCCACGAGACGCACCGATTGCAACCGCGATGCTCAGGCCGGGTTCGCTGCAGCGCATGGTTAGGCGGCGTCATTTCGACACCTCGCTCGTCCTCACTCCAATCGTGACGTTTGTGGCTGGAACATTGGTGCCGTTTATGGTCACAGCTCCTAAATACCATGTGTTGCTGCCATCGGAAAGCGCCACGGGTTTGCTGCCCGGCGGTGGCGTGGTGGAACTACTCGACGACTTCTTGCCGCAGCCAGCCATCAAAATAGTGGCGGCCATAACTCCAATGAGGATTGCGTTTTTCATAAGCATGTAATGCCGCCTAACGACCCAAGCTCAGCGACTCCGCGCTCGCGGGCCGTGGCGCGGGCCAGACGTTATCGAATAATCCAAAGGCGCGACGCGGAGTTCGCTGCAGCGCATGGTTAGGCATCTTGCTTTTTCCTCGTGAATATCCTGATACATGCACTTGTTATGACTCCCGATAGCAGCAGAAAATAAATACCAACTACGGACAAGCCGGAATGAAACCTCAAGACTAGTGGGCCAATATAAACGTCTGTCAGAGCCCCCTTGTACCCCGCAACACTTGCAGCAGACCACTCGGCTATACCGAAATTGCGACCTGCTGGTTTTACAACCCAAGCGTGTATTCGCTCTCCATCCGGCAGTTCAATCGCTGGCCTAGGAAATGCAAAATACACCACTCGATCATTCCCTCTCGATAATAGCGAGTCTGCACAGTAGAGCGCGACAACTGCGAATCCGAAGACCGCAACCACGACTGCCGAGCTTAACATGAATCTCCTCATAGCGCGGTGATGCCGCCTAACGACCCAAGCTCAGCGACCCGGCCCGCGGGACGCAACGATTGCAACCGC
>CAZQNQ010000049.1:0-3331 GCA_964594985.1 uncultured Bifidobacterium sp. | reverse complement strand
GCGCTGCTGGGTGATGTGTCTCTTGACGCCACTTTTCATATCAGCGCTTGGTTAGGCCACATGCTGAATCTTTCTGTTAGCACGAACAAAAACATATCCGGCCCCGACGAAAATGCCAGCCATCACCAACTCGCAAATGAGAATATCTCTCCGGTCCAATCGCTTCGCCTCCTCAAGCTCCAACCGGGTGCTCTGAGTCGGTGAATCCGAGTAATGCCGGTGAGCGATGGCTCGACGCTTCGAGTCATAGAAGCCGGGACAGCCGACCATCGCGAACAGAAGAAATCCCATGAACAAGAGAAGGAAAAACTTGAACACTCTCATGGCGCGTGGTGTGGCCTAACGACCCAAGCTCAGCGACCCGGCCCACGGGACGTGTGGATTGCAACCGCGACGCTCAGGCCGGGTTCGCTGCAGCGCATGGTTAGGCGGCAAAACATCGAAATCAAATCTGGCTCTCATCAAACTCATCCTAAAAACTTCGACTGACACTGTCCACAGCGCAGCCGCACAGGAGTCCCGCCTCCCGGAATGATGCTGCTGGTAAGTGCGGTCAAAGGCACGCGCTTCAAATTCTCTGCGGCGCGCAAATCGAGATGAACGTCGTCACTCCCACACTCGGGACAGCGGCCTGAAAACACTCTGAACTTTGGTGGATGCTTCGTCTTCATGTGATAACGCGCGCTGCCGCCTAACGACTCAAGTTCAGCGACCCGAGGGAAGATCGCAAGGACGAACTGGCAAGGCGAGTAGCGGAGCGCAACTGTGGACGTGGAGAGGGTTCTCGGGTTCGCTGCAACGCATGGTTAGGCGGCAAGGGGCTTGGCGAGGCGGGCTGAGGGCGTGGCCAGCCCGCTCCGTGGCGTCTATTTGCTGAAGGCACTGTAGCTGAGATGGTTGGAGCGAAAAGAGATGAAACTGAACCAAGCCCTAAAAGCAGGGCGTCGGGTTTGGTTCAGGTTCGGCTCTTGGCGCGGCGTCCTGGCCTGAAGCCCAACGCACTGAGAAAACGGAGCTAAACCATTGCGAATAAGAGAGATGCGACACACGGAAGGGCGCGGAGCATTGCCCGCCGCGCCAGCGGCGGGCAAGGCCGCGCCTAACCTTGTTACCTTAAGAACAACTGCACAGAGGGGGAGGACACCGCGAACACTGCCGCCTAACGACCCAAGCTCAGCGACCCGGCGCACCGGGGCTGAACGCCAACCTGAACATTCTCGAATAACCCGCGACGCTCATGCCGGGTTCGCTGCAGCGCATGGTTAGGTGTCAGATTCATGTGACTCACTCAAAGGAACGGCTGGCGATGCACTCTCCGTCTGACGGCGTGCCAAAGCTAGAGCCCACTTGCGACCGTTCACGAACAGAACTACTCCAACAATAAACGGAATGAAAGCCTGTGAAATATCATAGCCGCTCGCGCCCTGCTCCGAGTCTCCACGACCCGATGCTGCCGTCTTCAGAAAGTAGTGCGCCCAATTCAGAACCTGCGGCAAATGACTGGCGATGTAGAATACTCCGACACCGATAAACGCGATGGAATAGCAGTCACTCAATGACAACGATCCAAAGGAAATATCGCGCGACACGCCGCGCGTCACCAAGCGGGCAATCGGTAAAGCAAATATCCAAATCAGGACTGCACTGACCACCAACAGAAAGACAAGTCCCCACGCCACAACGAACATGGACTTGGAGTCACCAAGCGGTCCTTCCTGATAAACACTCGCGAACCGAAGTAACTGGGGCGCGAGCTGAACCGCTGCTCGCAAAAAGAAATCGAACGCCAAGAGGCGCAAGACAACAACAACTAGACTTTGGAGATTCATAGCGCGTGGTGCTGACACCTAACGACCCAAGCTCAGCGACCCGGCGCACCGGGGCTGAACGCCAACCTGAACATTCTCGAATAACCCGCGACGCTCATGCCGGGTTCGCTGCAGCGCATGGTTAGGTGTCAGATTCATGTGACTCACTCAAAGGAACGGCTGGCGATGCACTCTCCGTCTGACGGCGTGCCAAAGCTAGAGCCCACTTGCGACCGTTCACGAACAGAACTACGCCAACAATAAACGGAATGAAAGCCTGTGAAATATCATAATCCAAGAACGCAACGCGGAGTTCGCTGCAGCGTATGGTTAGGCGACTGGAAATACTCTCTCATAAATCTCACCTTTGTAGCTGCGAATGACTCGAAAAGACGCCTCATCCTCCCTGAGCGCAAGCAGAAACTCCTCCTGCTCTGCGGCCTTGTCTCTGGCCCACGCGAGAGATATGGAGCGTATCTCCGGCCGCTTCTCGTCGGGGACTCCCTCAAGCACTGCGACACGGTTACGCTCAGGCAAACAGAGTGTGGGCAGAAATCCGTCGAAGCCATCCTTGCGAATGACGCGCTGTGTAATCTCGGCGAAATCTTCAAGACGCATGGTAGTCGCCTAACGACCCAAGCTCAGCGACCCGGCACTCGGGACGCAACGATTGCAAACCGCGACGCCATGCCGGGTTCGCTGCAGCGCATGGTTAGGCCGCACGGTCTCAAGCTGAATGTCGAACTGTCTCACGGGCTGTCTCCACTCTCTTCAGGTAGTCTGCGGCGAAATGCTCGGTCAATACACGCTCAAATGCGCCGTGAACCTGCCACAAAACCAACTCCTCAGCCTTGTCGCGGATGTCCAACTGCTCGTCCTGGTCGAAGCGTGAAAGAAACTCGAACAACACCAATGCCTCAGCGCGCGTCATGGTGATGGTCGCTGTCTCGTCAGTAATCTCAGCGTTGATTCTCACAGTGTGTAGTGCGGCCTAACGACCCAAGCTCAGCGACCCGGCCCACGAGGGCGTGTGAATTGCAACCGGAGCGCGATGGCCGGGTTCGCTGCAGCGCATGGTTAGGCTGCGTTGTCAGTCGATGAACCATAAAATGAACCTGCCTGGGTCTGTAGCAAACAGTGCGACGGAGAACAGCACAGAGGCTGTGAGTATCGCGAGCGGTGGACCGACTCGAAAGCTGGGATCGCGACGCCGGAGAACGATGGCAACGACGACCGCCCCAACGGCAACCCAAGGAGCAGCGAGAAGCGCATAAACTGTGAGGCTCTGGTGAAAGGGAAAACCCATGTACTTTGCCATCCCATCGGAAGCAGAAGGCCAATGGCCGAAATGAAAGCGAGCACGAAGGATGAACAGATAAAGCAGCACGAGCCACGCGACAGGAAATGTCGCCATCGCAGTCATCATCATTTGCTTGGTGCGCGTGCTCATAGCAGTGACGTGTGAAGCGGCCTAACGACCCAAGCTCAGCGACCCGGCCCGCGGGACGCAACGATTGCAACCG
>CAZQNQ010000048.1:0-3795 GCA_964594985.1 uncultured Bifidobacterium sp. | reverse complement strand
CGAGTTCCGATGACGCGGCTGAGGCAACTCGCCGGCGAGACGCCGGCGCTCCCAGGCCGGGCTTCGATTTATTTGTGCCGCTTCAATCGCTCGCGGCGGTCGCCGACAAACTTATTGCCGCAGCAAAAGCAATCGGCGGTCGCGCGTGCGGCTGGAGCGCATTTGAGAACGCACGGATCGAGGCGGGCGTGCCGCGTTTCGGGGCGGACATGGATGAGACGCACCTCGCCAGCGAGTGTGGCATCGAAACACGCGCCATCAGTTACACCAAGGGCTGTTACATCGGGCAGGAGGTGCTGAATCGCATCCACAGCGTTGGCCATGTAAATCGCGAACTGCGGCGACTCGGCTTCACATCGGAGTTGCGAACCTCTCCCACACGCGGAGAAAAATTATTTCAGGGCGACAAGGAAGTTGGGCAGGTCACGAGCGCGGTGTTTTCGCCCCGGCAGAATTGCGTGGTCGCGCTCGGCTATGTGCGGCGCGAAGCCAATGCCTCCGGAACAAAACTCACTTTGAAGACCAGTTCAGGCGAAAGTGCAATCACAGTCTTGTAACCCCGCCGGTTAATTCCACGACAGATCATCCGGCGATTGCGAGAGGATGCGATTCTGCCAGCCGCCCTTGGTGCGCAACACGATCTGCCAGAGCTTTTCCGGCGGCGTATCGAAGATCAGTTCCAGCGAAGCCGGGTGTGTCAGCCAGGCTTTGCGCTTCATTTCATTTTCCAACTGGCCGGAACTCCAGCCGGCGTAGCCGGCGAAGAGTTTGACCTTCTTGGTAGGCGAAAACGATTCCCCAATCTCGACCAGCGAATCCAGCGAGTGCCCCATGCTCAGATTCGGCAGGACCGTGGCGTCAGGAATAAAACTGTCCGAATGCAGGAAGCTCAACGCCGTGGGTTGCACCGGTCCGCCGACGAAGAGTTGCTGCTCCTTCAGCACGTCCGGCAGATCGGCGATGATCATTTCGCCCGCCTTGTTGCCGGTGGCGCGGTTCAGCACCAGGCCGAACGCGCCCTCGGCGTCGTGCTGGCAGATGAGGAGGACGGTGCGCTGGAAGAACGAGCCGCCCAGTTCGCCGCTATCTAACAGCAACTGGCCTTTGAGATACTTCGATTTCTCCGGCATGGCTCTCTGGCGGAAAACATGCCCCACACTTGCCGTCGTGACAAACTCGAATACAGTGTCTGTATGAAAAAACTTTGCGCGCTGCTGCTCTTGTTTGTCGTGGGATTGGCCCTGACCGGTTGCCAGACCAAGCAACATTCCGGCAGTCGGGAATATGCGCCGGGCAAGGGCTGGCATTACACCGACTGAGGGGCGGACGGTTGGGTGGATCGCTTTGAGGACGAACGTCGGAAATCAACTGTTAGACCTCGAAACCCTGCTCGCGGAACCGTTGCAATTTGTAGATCAACGCCCGCCGGCTGATGCCGAGCGCTTTCGCGGTTTCGGTGCGATTGTCCTGATGCTCCCGCAACGCCTGCATGATGGCGTGCCGCTCAATCTCCTCCAAGCGTTGCGCGTCCGGCAATGCCGCGGGCGTGGCTTGCTCGACGGCAGATCGCACCCGCGCCGGCAGATGCTCCGGTAAAATCATTTCGCCCCGCGACAACAGCGCCGCCCGCTCCATCGCGTTGCGCAGCTCGCGCACGTTTCCGGGCCAGGAGTAACGCGCCAAGCCTTCCGTCAGCGCCGAGGAAAACCGCGCCTTGCCCTGCGTAAACCCTGCGATGAAGTGCGCCGCCAGTGGTAGAATATCTTCCGGCCGCTCCCGCAACGGCGGAATGTTCAACTCCACCACGTTCAAGCGATAAAACAAATCCTCGCGGAACGTCCCCGCCTTCACGCGCTCCTCCAGATTCTTGTTGGTCGCCGCAAGAATGCGCGCATTGGTCTGCAACTCGCGATTTGAGCCGACACGATTGAAGCATCCGTTTTGCGTCACGCGCAGCAACTTGGCTTGCAGCGGCGCGGACATATCACCAATTTCATCGAGAAAGATCGTCCCGTTGTTCGCCTCTTCAAACCGCCCAATGCGCTGCGCCACCGCGCTCGTGAACGAACCTTTCTCGTGCCCGAACAATTCCGACTCCAGCAGATTCTCTGGGATCGCCGCGCAGTTCACCTTCACCAAAGGTCCGTTCGCCCGCGTGCTCCAGGCATGAATGACATCGGCCAGCACTTCCTTGCCCACGCCGCTTTCACCTGAGAGCAACACCCGGCTTTCCGACGGCGCGACCAACGCCGCGTCATGGAACACCGCCTGCATCAACGGACTTTGCGCGATGACATTGGCGGGCAACGCCTGCGGCGGCTCCATTTTCTGCGGAGCTGCTTTCGCCAGGCCGGTCGCCTTCTGGATCGTGACCAGCAATTCATCCAGATCAATCGGCTTGGCGAGATAATTGACCGCGCCATCCCGCATCGCGCCGACGGCATCACGGATGTCCGTGTAAGCCGTCACCAGCAGGACCGGCAATGTCGCGTTCAACTCCCGCGCGCGGCGCAAGGTTTCCAACCCGGAAATGCCCGGCATCCGCACATCCGAGATCATCATGTTGAACTCGCTACCGCGCAGTGTTTCCAACGCGCGCTCGCCGGAATCCGCCGTCACCGTGTCGAAGCCTTGCGACTTGAGGAAGGAGTTGAGCAGGCTGCGTTGGCCGGCGTCGTCATCCACGATCAGGATGCGGGGCGACTTGGCGAACTTGCGGGTATCAGAAGGCACGCGGCGACTCTAACGGTTTCCGCCCCTGCGTATCAAGCGGGCGCTATAACGCGGGTGTGACTGGAAGCGCCGGGCGGTGCGGTACAACCCGGGAGCGCCAGCGTCCCGCTGGCAAGTCTCGGCTTCCCGTGGCATCAGGGAAACTCGCCGGCGGGACGCCGGCGCTCCCGGGGGCGGCGCGATCCTTGCAATCCACCGGCTCGCGGCAGGATTCGGCATTGAGCCGCAGCGGAGACGTTCGCATACTCCGGGCATGCTGCGCGTGCTCAAATGGCTGTTCATCCTGCTCGTTGTGATCGTGGGACTGGTCGCCGCGTTTTTGTTTTCCAAGGACGCCATCGCCAAGGCGGCGGTGGAACAACAACTCCGCGCCCAGACCGGCATGGATGTGAAGATCGGCAAATTGTCCCTGAGCGTCCTCTCGCCCATCGCCACCATCGAGAACCTGACCCTGGCCAATCCGGCGGATTTCGGCGGCGTGCCGTTTCTCAACGTCCGCGAGATGCGCGTCGAATATGACCGGGAAGCGTTGGCCCATCGCGAACTCAAGTTGAAGCTGCTCAAGCTGAACATCGCCGAGCTGGCCGTGGTGCGGAATGATCGCGGCGAGACCAACATCGTGAAATTCGCCGCCGCGCCAAAGCCGGCGAAGACGTCCGAGATGATTGACTTCAAGGGCATCGAGGTCGCCAACTTCTCCATCAGCAAGGTGGCGTTTGTTGATCTGCAGAATCAGAAAAACAACCGGCAATTCACCTGGAACGCGCAGAACCAAGTCTTCCGCAACCTGAACTCGTCCGCTGAATTTCACCGCGCCTTCGTCCAACTCTGGCAGCAGCACAACAAGTAGGAGCTTGGGGAAAGACGGGCTGGATTAGAACAGTTCTCAAAATGTTTGGCGGAACCGAATTCCCCTCACCCGGCCTGCGGCCACCCTCTCCCCATCGGATGGGGAGAGGGACGGGGTGAGGGGCGTTTTGCCAGTAACATTCTTTTTGCAGTACGCTCTAGAGCGTATTAAATAAAACTATAGCCGCATGAGGCGAACCAATTCATGGCATC
>CAZQNQ010000047.1:0-3827 GCA_964594985.1 uncultured Bifidobacterium sp. | reverse complement strand
GCACGCGGGCCCATGTCGCGGTGGGTCAGCTTGAACCACGCGCGGGCGAAGGCGTCGGCGAACTGATCCGGATTCTCCATGAAGCGCCGCGAGATTTTTTCGTAAGCCGGATCGAAGCGCAGGGCGAGGTCCGTAGTGAGCATGGAAGGCGCGATACGCTTCGATTTATCGTGGGCATGCGGCACCGTGCCGGCACCGGCGCCATTCTTCGGCGTCCATTGATGCGCGCCAGCCGGGCTTTTCGTCAGTTCCCATTCGAAGCTAAACAGATTCCAGAAAAAATTGTTGCTCCACTTGGTCGGCGTGGAAGTCCAGGTGACTTCCAACCCGCTGGTGATCGTATCGCCGCCCTTGCCGGTGCCGTAACTGCTCTTCCAGCCCAAGCCTTGCGCTTCGAGACCGGCTGCTTCCGGCTCAGGGCCAACATGAGTCGCCGGTCCAGCGCCGTGGGTCTTGCCGAAGGTATGACCGCCGGCGATGAGCGCCACCGTTTCCTCGTCGTTCATCGCCATGCGGGCGAAAGTTTCGCGGATGTCCTTCGCCGCGGCAATCGGATCGGGATTGCCGTCAGGACCTTCCGGGTTGACGTAAATCAATCCCATCTGCACGGCGGCGAGCGGATTTTCGAGATTGCGGTCGCCGGAATAACGGCTGTTGGGTTTGTCGCTGGTCGCCAGCCAGATTTTCTCAGCGCCCCAATAGACATCTTGATCCGGCTCCCAAACGTCTTCGCGTCCACCGGCAAAACCGAACGTCTTGAAGCCCATCGTTTCGAGCGCGACGTTGCCGGTGAGAATCATCAGATCAGCCCACGAAATTTTGCGGCCATACTTTTGCTTGATCGGCCACAGGAGGCGGCGCGCTTTGTCGAGGCTGACGTTATCCGGCCAACTGTTCAGCGGGGCAAAACGCTGCTGCCCCCGCCCACCGCCGCCGCGACCATCACCGGTGCGATACGTGCCGGCGCTGTGCCACGCCATGCGGATGAACAACGGGCCGTAGTGTCCAAAATCCGCCGGCCACCAGTCCTGCGAATCGGTCATCAACGCGGCGAGATCCTTCTTCAGCGCCGCGTAGTCGAGGCTCTTGAACTCCTTGGCGTAATCGAAGTCCGCGCCCATCGGATCGGACTTGGCGGAATGCTGGTTCAACAGTTCGACCTTCAACTGGTTCGGCCACCAATCGCGGTTGGTGGGGGCGGGGGCGGAGGCCCCGTGATGGAACGGACATTTGGATTCTTTGGACTCGGTTGACATAATTTTCCTTTGCTCGGTTGAATTGAATTCCAGTTTTGACGACTGCGTGTTTCGTTTCGCTCCAGTGAACCAGCCGGAGGGCTATTGTTGAAATACTTTTTTCCTGTGATTACGATAGGTATTACCTATGGAAATGCACCAACTTAGATACGTTGTAGCCGTGGCGCGGACGGGAAATTTCTCCCGGGCCGCCGAGCAATGCCACGTCGCCCAGCCGTCGCTCAGCCAGCAGATCCAGAAACTGGAGGATGAGCTGGGCGAACGCTTGTTTGATCGCATGAAGCGCGAAGCCCGGCTGACCGCGCATGGTGAAGTGTTCCTGCGGCGGGCGGTGAAGATTCTGGAGGAGGTGGACGCCGCCAAGCGTGAGGCGTCGGATGCGCAGGAGTTGTTGCGCGGGGCGCTGACGGTCGGGGTGCTGCCGACGATTGCGCCGTATCTGCTGCCGGACGTGCTGGTGGCGTTCGCGGAAAAATTTCCCGGCGTGGAAATCATCATCCAGGAAGACACGACCGAACGCTTGCTCCGGCTCGCGCACGGCTACGAGATTGATTTCGCGCTTGCGAGCCGGCCCATTGCGGATGACCGCCTGGAACTGCGGGATTTGTTCACCGAAGAGTTGCGCGTGGCGTTGCCACCGGGGCATCCGCTGACACGCAAACGGACTTTGAGCCTCGCTGATTTGGCAAAGGAACGCCTCATTGTGATGAAAGAGGGTCACTGTCTCGGCGATCAAGTGCTGGGTTTCTGTGAGCGGCGGGATTTGAAACCGAACATCAGCTTCCGCAGTGCGCAACTGGAGACGATCCAAGCGCTCGTGTGTTCCGGGGTGGGGCTTTCATTGATCCCGGCCATGGCCGCGCGGAGCGAACGCGAGGATCTGCCCGAATACCGTTCGTTATCGTCGCCAAAACCGGAACGGCAGATTGTCGCGGTTTGGCCAAAGCAGCGGCAATTGGGGCGCGCGGCGGTGGAGTTTTTAAAGTTGGTTGCCAGCAAGGCCGGGCGTGGAAAGTCGTGAGTGGCGCTGACGGAGATTCGTGAGGCGAGCGGGTGTGATTGGAACTGCCGCGCGCGGTGGCGCGGCCTGGGAGCGCCAGCATCTTGCTGGCGAGTGGGCCAAGCGTTTTGGCCCAGAAACACGCCGGCGGGACGCCGGCGCTCCCGGCGCGGCGCGACAGTTTCAGTCGCACAGTCGCACCCGTCTGGCACGCCCGGCTTGACCGCGCGGGAAAATTCCCTGATGATAGGATTGTCGTTTTGGGCGCGTACTGGTTTCGACCAAGTGAACACGTCAGAGGCGGCATGCCGAGGACGATGCGTTGGCCTCGTAAATCATCGCATCAAAACATAACTGCTAACGAAGAATTAGCTCTCGCGGCCTAAGTGCCCCGACGTTCGCCCGCTGACACCTGCTAGGGGGGACGAACGCCATAGCAGGCATGGCGGAAGGCGGAGATTGCGCGCCCAAGCCGAGAAAATTCCATGCAAACTAAGCAGTGGGACTCGAGTTCGAGCGCCATCCCATAGCCGACAAAAAATCTCGGACTAAGCATGTAGTCGCGGCTGGTGGGTTGATTTGGGACGGGGGTTCAACTCCCCCCGCGTCCACCACTTTTAAAATGGTGCTTTGGGATGTTCTTGGCGAGACGTGATTGACAAGGACGGGAAGGATTCTGCTGACCGGACCCTTCGAGGTATTTAAGCTGGGCAGCGTTTCTATGTCCGCTGGTATTCCGCTACTCTGAAAATCTCGGCGTCACGTTTCTAGCTGGCTGCCTTTCTTTTGTTGGTGTTGCTCGTGCCACTTGGTCACCGGCCCCGCCTGCGTCACTTCCGGCTGACTTGCGCCCCGGGTGTTGATTTGAAACGTCCTGCCGCGCAGTTGCCCGCACATTTCCGCGTTTCCAGTATTGCCTCTGCAACGGTTTGAAATACTCTGGCTCACAAGTTTCACCCGGGATTTCAGACATGATTTGGATCGCACCCTCAGAGAAAGACACCGACTCCGCCGCGCTGGAAAAACGCCTCTGGGACACTGCCGACCAGTTCCGCGCCAACTCCGGCCTCAAAGCCCAGGAATACTCCGGCCCGATCCTCGGTATCATCTTTCTGCGCTTCGCCGAAGTCCGCTTCGCCACCCAGCGCGCCAAGCTGGAAAAAGCCTCCGCCTCGTCCCGCCGTGGCAGCCGCGTCGATGAACCCGCCGCCTACCATGCCGAGGGCATCCTCTACCTCGCACCCAACGCCCGGTTCGATTTCCTGTTGAATCTGCCCGAAGCACGCGACATCGGCGCGAAGGTCAACGAAGCCATGCGTGACATCGAGAAGCACAACCCGCAGCTCGGCGGCGTCCTGCCCAAGACTTACAACCTTTTCACCAGCACCCTCCTCAAGGAGCTGCTGAAAAAAGTCTCCGAGATTCCCGCCACCGTGGACTACGACGCCTTCGGGCGCATCTACGAATACTTCCTCGGCGAGTTTGCCCGCACCGAGGGCCAGAAGGGCGGCGAGTTCTAACCAAGCGCTGATATGAAAAGTGGCGTCAAGAGACACATCACCCAGCAGCGC
>CAZQNQ010000046.1:0-10782 GCA_964594985.1 uncultured Bifidobacterium sp. | reverse complement strand
GATCAAGACCGTTGTCTAATTCCCACCAGTCGGGCAGGCCGTCCCCATCCGTGTCTCTCAAAACTCTGGCCCACAGAAACAGGCTGTTGGTCCGCGCTCCAATCGCCACCGTCGCCGCCGTCCAATCCTGCCCCGCCGCGCCCCGTATAATCGGCAACTCCCCCGCCCACGCCGCATTCGTCAACGTTTCCTTGCTCAGAATTTCATACGCCACGTCTGGCTCGGTACCATGCACGATCAAATTGGCCTGCCCATTCGTGACGCTCAAAATCTCCAGCCACAAACTTCCTTCGGCGTAGCTGTAAGCCATCGTGCCACCGGCTTCCCCCAATAAACTTTGCGTTGTTACTCCATATTCCTCCGGCAACAACCCGACCGATTTCAGTGCCACCATTTTGGCTTGTTCTTCCTCCTTCGTTCCTTGTGCCCCAAGCAACGAGCGTCGTTTGCCGCTGTTGAAATACATTTCCTGCCAATCCATTTTCGTCGGCCACCGCCGTTTCGTTACCGCCTCATCGAACTGGCCTTCCGCCAGCGAATCTGTGGAGGCATAAAGGTCCGAACCAATGACCAGTCCCAAGTTCTGCTCCTCCCACGCAGCGGGAGCGGCCAAGCCTGCTCCCTGCGCAATCGTTGTCGTGTCCAGTTGCAGCACCACATTGGTTTCTGAATAGCACAAGGTGATCATGCGCCAATCCCCCGCCGTGAATTCCACCGGCGCTTGCAGCACCACCGCCGCGCCCAGCTTGGTTTCTCCGACCAGGTTGAGCGTGTCGCCCGCCGCATTGAAGAACAACGACCACCGGGTCCTGGCTTTTTTGCCATTGAGGTCCACCAGTTCCAACAGCCGCGCCGCATGGCCCGGCCCCGTGCCGCCACTCGCCTTGCTGGCCGTGCTCCAGTTGGCCGCAAACCAGCACCGGACCACCCCGGCCGCCGGCGCAAAGTTCATTTCCTTTTCCGCAGCCAACGCCGGAATGATGACGGGAACCGGCAGGAAACTTTCGCGGCTGGCTTCGCGACTTAACGCATATCCACTCCAACTTTCTAAAAGGGTGGCTTCGTCCTCGTTCAGCGCCAGATTCCGCCACGGCCCACGACCATAGCCGGAATCAAAGCTGAAGATTTTGATCGTTTCCTCCGGCCACGGCGGTTGCGGCGCGCGCGCGGCAGCCCGGCCCGGCTCAACTGAATGAAGAAGTGCTAAAACTGTGATGATCCCTGCGAAGAGTCGTTTATCTGTTTTCATGTGGTTCCGTTTCCCGTTTCTGAATCCTGAGTTCTGATTTTCCCCGCTACGGAACTAAAGGGGCGCGAACTCAACGCACCCCGACTCAGGCACCGCGAAGCGCCTTCCCCAGAAGTACGCCAAGCCGCGCCCGATGTGGGCGTCAACTTGGCTTCGTTCTGGAGAGTGAAATTCGCGGTTTCGAGTCAGACCGCAGCCAAAAGCTACGCTAAATGATTTGTGTGTTTGTTCTGGTTACATGCTGGTTTCTAAAACTGGTGATCGAACGGTTTGTGTTGTATGTCCGACGTGCAGCACTGACAAGAATTTTCTGCGGAGACTAGTTTCTTTTTAGCGCGCCGACTATCAAGCATAGGATTGACTGGTCTCAGCGAAGTAAAGATTGCCACGGTCCAGACCAATCTTTCACTGGGTAGTCATCGGGGCCGCCGGTCAAAGCGCGTGGAGTGATCCCATGCCGTTGTTTGCCCCGTAATTCGTCAGCAAACACAGCCAGCGGAACACGGCTCATTCAGCGTGTTCCGCTGTTTCATTTCAAGATTTTGGCTCGAAGCGAAAGACCTGTGCGCCGTGCGCGGGCACATCCAGATAAAGCCCTTGCTGCGCCAGATCGCTGACGACGCGCTCGTAACTTTCGCTGCCGAGCAGGTCGCGCATCGTCCAGTGCCGCTCGGCGAGGGTGGGGATGTTCAGCGAGAGGTAACATTGACTGCGATGCGCGGCGAGGTTGACCACGGCCACATCGAACTCATCCTGCCCCGGCCAGAGCACGGTGATGAAGTTTTGATGCGAGCCGTTGCCTTCCCACGCGGCGCGCGGCGGGAGGATCTGGCCGAGGCCCTGGCCGATGCGGGATTTTTTCAGGACGCCGAGCAGGGCGTCGTAGGCGGCTTTGATTTCCGGTTGCACCGGTTCAATCGGTCGTCGGCCAAGTTGCACCGGGACTTTGATTTTGGTGCCGGTGAGCTGGCCTTCGTGGAGGAAGCGCATCCCCGGCAGACTGAGGATCGCGAGAGCGGCGGCGCGATTTTCGGCGGGCGATAATTTTTCCGCCACGCGCGGTTCGTCGTGGTTCTCGAGGAAGTGAATGCTGCGCGTCACGTAATCGGCCGGATGCGTGAGCAATTTGCGTTGCGCCTCAGCGGCATGCCGCTCAACAAGGTCGTCGTAGAGCGCCTTGTCGTAGGTGAAATCAAAGCCGAGCGATTGCAGCTTACCCTCCAAGCCCCAATACACTTCGGCCATGAAAATGAAACCGGGCTGCGCGGCTTTCACTGCCTGGATGGCGGCAGGCCAGAATTCTTCCGTGGGCGAGGCTCCGTTGATGGGCAGGTGCGCCCAGGTTTTGGCGAAGACTTCGTTCAACATCAACATCGCCATGTCACAGCGGACGCCGTCGCATTGGGTCGCGATGCCTTGCAGCAACTTCACCAGTGCCGCGCGCGTGCTGGCGCGGCGATACTCCAATTGCGCCACATCCGTCCACGGCGCGAAGTAGGGGTCTTTGCCATTCGCCACCCAGCGCGAACCGGTTTTGGTTTTCACCTCGAACGTTCCTGCGACGGCGTTCGGGCTTAACACAAACAATTCCGGTTGTTCCGTCACCCACGCATGATCCAAGCCCATGTGATTGGGCACGAAGTCCAACACGAGTTTCAATCCGAGTTTGTTGAGCTTGGCGCGAAATTGTTTCAACTCCGCGTCGCCACCCAGAGTTTTCGGCACGGAATAATCCGTGATGGAATAGGGCGATCCCGCCACGTCGGCTTCCGTCCAGCCGGGCAAGACCTTGTCATACTCGCCGCGCAGATCGGGATGTTGTATTGCGATCTTGCGGGCTTGCGCGCCGGTCGTCCACACACCCATGAGCCAGATGTGGGTAAAGCCGGACTGCTGCCAGAATTGAAATTCCGTGTCCGGCACCGAGGCGAGGGTGATGGGCTTTTTGAGTCGCGCGGATAAATCGTGGAGCCAGCAGCGGGTGTTGATCTGATACAGCAGTGGATGACTGTTCATAAGTGCCTCGCCCGCACGGTAACAGGCGATCCCAGCGACGCAACCGCAAAGGCGGCGCTCTTATCCGGGAAAATTCTTTTGAACCACGAAACACACGAATGACACGAAAGAAAACAGAATAACAACCGGCGGAAGACTTCAACCCGCAGATGCCACCCACCATTTGGTATCTCGCCCCGTAGTCAGACAAACTCGTTTTCGTCCCCAATTTTCGGGTGATTCGTGGTTAATCCGCCGGCACCGTTCCGACTCGCTTCGCGCCACTGCGCCGGTCCGTCGCGGCGGCAAAGATCAAATCCGCCGCCGCCTCGTAGGAAACTCTGCTCGTGTTGATGACGAGGTGATAGTTCAGCGGGCCATCCGTCTCCACCTCGAAGTATTTTTTCAGGTAACGCGCCCGGCCCTTGTCTTCGCGGTCAATGAACTCCCGCGCTTCAGTCGGCGTCATCTCGTAACTCCGTTGCGCCCGTTCCAGCCGATCCGCCGGCGCGGCGATCAAACGCACATGAAACACCCCGGGCAGGTTGGCGGTGATCATGTTGGCGCCGCGACCGATAAGAATCACATGCCCGAGCTGCGTCAGCCGCAAGATCGTTTCCTTCGTGTATTCCACAATCGTCCACGTCGGAGGATGCACGCCGAACAGTTCATCAATCACATCCTGGATCTCAAACACGCGATCCTCCGGCAGATGTTTGCTGAAATGCGTGGGGAGATTGTGATCCTTGAGCACCTGTTCGATCAGGTTGCGATCAAACACCGTCCACGGCGCGGGGGCGGCGGGGTCATAATTCTTGAGCCGTTGAGCGAGGCGGTCGGCCACTTCGGCGGCGCCACAACCAGCCTGACGCGAAATCGTGATGGCGCGCAGCGGTGTTGCTTCCGGTTGATGCCTGGCGGATGGCAACGGGCGGAGTTCCAAGTCGAGGACCGTCTGCAATTTGCCGACGTTAGCGAGAGTATTCATAAGCACATCTCCGGGTTGGAAACCAGCCGATGCCTGTCGCGCGTGGATGAGCGGCAAGTCAGCGCTTCCGAAGTAACTTAGTCCTCGCGGCGCCGGAGTCCAGCGATGGAAGAGAACTTTGCTCCCGGCTTATATCAGGGGTAAGCAGCCTTCAGTCGTCCCACCGGTCGGCCGGACCGGTCACCGGGCGGATCTTGAGCGCGCGATACGCCGCGCTCGTCTCCCACGCTGCGAGGCCGAACGGACGCGACAACATGATTTCGCCGAAGCGCACTTCGAGCTTGCGACCCGTGGTCACCAGATCCACCACTTTCTTCTGTTCGATCCATGCCTCGATCCGGTGTTCCGTCACGCGCAACCGGATGCGATACCAGCGGCCCGTCTCGAAGCTGATGTATTTCGTCGTCTCGTTCTCCGAGGCGTCGCCGCCATCCACGTTGGACAACCCGACAATGCCGCCGCCCCAGCCGCCGACAATCAAGCTGCACCACGCGTCGCGCACCGGAAACGTCAGGCCGCAGAAGAAATCGCCCCCCTCCGCCCGCAGCGCTTCGAGCACGACCTCGTAGTTCACCGTCGGGATTTCGTTCGTGTAGTTCACGCCGACAAACGGCTGGCCGCGGCGCAGCACCAGCAGGCCGTTGGTCACCGTCACACTGCCGCCTTGATCGAACTTCGTCTCCCGCCAGGCGCCGAGCGATTTGCCGTCGAACAAGTCGCGCCAGTCGGCATTGCCGAACGGAGCGATGGGTTGCGCGGCGGCGGCCTGGAGCAATTGCTCCGTGGTCAGGCGCACGCCGGAATCCGGCAGGATCACCGGCGCGCTGCGGGCGTAGGGCGGGGGATCGTTGTAACGAAAGCGCGCACAACCCGTGAAACCCGCGAGACCCACCAACAGAAGCAAAAATACTTTTGCGTTCATTTCGGCGGACATTCTGGCAAAACTTCCGCGAAATGCACGGCAGGAAAAATTTCAACCAGCAGAGCCGGGCGGGCAGTAATCCTCCAACTGCGGAGCCGTTGCCCGCTTCGCCACCGGCATTCCTCACTGCGCAAGCCGACGGGGTCACGCTCGCGATCAAAGTGCAACCACGCGCCTCGAAGAACGAGATCGGTGCCGTCACCGGTCCCGAACTCCGCATCAAGGTCACCGCACCCCCGGTGGACGCGGCGGCGAACGAAGCCTTGCTGCGCTTGCTGGCGGAACGACTGGATTGTGCGCGGGGAAAAGTGGAGTTGATCCGGGGCCACACCGCGCGGCACAAGGTCGTAAAAGTTCATGGGCTGACGGCAACCGCCGTACTGGCAAAGCTCATTGCGGCAACAGCCTAGCGCGGTTTCCTAAAAACTGTAGCCGCCGAAATGATGAGGCGGTTTGATTTACCGGGTTGAATTGAATCTGTCTCCTCACGGCGGCGGCTCCGGCAAAACTGGCCTTGCCTTGATTTGGTGGACAGATGGTGTGTGAATGTGTGAGCAAAGCCCGGCTTGACCTTTGGGCAAAAATCCGCATCCTACGCAGCCCGGTAGAACCCGTCGCAGCGCAGTCCGCTGGCTTTCGGCCAGCGTTTCCCGGTTGGAGCAACTTGCGGCTGTTATATTTGAATTATGGGCGACCCGGTCATTTACGATATGCAGCACATTCGAAACATCGCGATCATCGCGCACGTTGACCACGGCAAGACCACGCTCGTGGACTGTCTTCTCAAGCAATCCGGGACGTTCCGTTCCAACCAGGCCGAGACCCAGGTCGAACGCCTGATGGACTCGATGGACCTCGAAAAGGAGAAGGGCATCACCATCCGCGCGAAGAACGCCGCGTTCAAGTATCACAATTACCACATCAACATCGTGGACACCCCCGGCCACGCCGACTTCGGCGGCGAGGTGGAGCGCATCATGAACATGATCGACGGTGTACTGCTCGTCGTGGATTCCGCGGAAGGTCCGCAGGCGCAGACGCGTTTCGTGCTGCGCAAGGCACTTGAAGCCGGGGCGAAGCCGATCGTGGTCATCAACAAGATTGACCGCGAGAACGCCAATCCCAAGAAGGTGCTTGATCAGGTGTTCGAATTGTTCATGTCGCTCAACGCGACGGACGAGCAGTTGGATTTCCCGTTCATCTATTGTTCGGCCAAGCAGGGTTACGCCAAGGTGGAACTCGATCACGCCAGCGGCACGATGGAGCCGTTGTTCGACGCGATCGTGAAGCACATCCCGCCGCCGCGCGCTCATGCGGGCGACGGTTTCCAGTTGCTCGTCGCGAACCTCGACTACAACGATTACGTCGGGCGGATCGCGTTCGGCAAGATTCACGAAGGCAAGGTCAAGGTCGGCGACCCGGCGATTTGCCGCCATGGCAATGGCAAGGTTTCCAAGGGCAAGGTCACGATGCTCTATCATTTCGAGGGCATGAAGCGGATCGAGATTCAGGAAGCGCACGCCGGCGACATCGTGGGCGTGGCGGGTTTCGAGGAAGTGTTCATCGGTGAATCCATCACCGACAGCGAAGCGCGTCCGGCCTTGCCGTACATCCCGATTGATCCGCCGACGATTCAGATGGAATTCGCCGTGAACGACGGCCCGCTCGCCGGTCAGGACGGCAAGCTCGTCACCGCGCGCCACATCTGGGATCGCTTGGTGAAGGAGATCCGCACCAACGTCGCGCTCCGCGTGGCGCAGACCAGCGACCCGAAGATTTTCGCGGTCAGCGGTCGTGGCGAAATGCAGATCGCGATCCTCGTCGAGCAGATGCGGCGCGAAGGTTACGAAGTCTTGGTGTCGCGTCCGGAAGTTTTGTGGAAGAAGGACGAGAATGGCAATCCGCTCGAGCCGATCGAGAAGTTGTTCGTGGAAATCCCGAGTGAAAACCTCGGCACGATCATGGAAAACCTTTCGGGTCGCAAAGCGCAGATCACGAACATGAATCACGTCGGCAACCAGGTTTCCGTCGAGGCGCTCGCGCCGATGCGCGGCCTGATCGGCTTTGAAACCGATCTCGTCAACTCGACCAAGGGCATGGGCGTGATGAGCCATCTCTTCCACGAATACGGCCCGGACTGCGGCGAGATCGCTGCGCGCAAGAATGGTTCGCTCGTCTCGATGGACAACGGCGAAGCCACCAGCTACGCACTCAACATGGTGCAGGAGCGCGGTCGCTTGATGATCGAGCCCGGCGACATGATCTACGTCGGCATGATCGTGGGTGAAAACGCCCGCGAGAATGACATCCCGGTCAATCCGGTGAAGGAAAAGCGCCTGACCAACATGCGCTCGCAAGGTGACGGCAAAGGCATCCAGCTCGCGCCGCCGCTCAAGCTCTCGCTGGAACGCGCGCTCGAATACATTGACGTGGACGAGTACGTGGAAGCCACGCCGAAGAATCTGCGGTTGCGCAAAAAGGAACTCGACGAAAACAAACGCAAACGCTCGGAGAAGAGCCGTTCGATCAAGTTCATCGAGGCGTAAATTTGTTGGCGGCGTGAATCCGCTTTCGCTTTCACCCCTGACTTTGCCTGGCAGAGTCAGGGGTTTTTCGTGTCCGACTCCGGCTTTCATGAGCGGGTAACAAAATGGTTTTGAGAGGTAGGGCGCGTCAGTCCCTGCGCGCCGTTTTGTGCCAGCCAGACGACGGCGCGCAGGGACTGACGCGCCCGACCAGTCGCAGCAATAAGTTAATTTTGATGCAGGCTCTATGTCTCGATCATGGGAAGGCAGGGGAGGTGTCGAGCTTTCCAGACTCGCTGGAATTTGGAAGGATTGCGCTTCATCAGAACATTTGTGTTTCCAAACCGATGGGGTCCATCAGTAACATCCCGCCATGAAGAATTCGTTGTTGCTGCTGGCCGCCATCATTCCTGCCGTCCTGTGTGGCTGCGCCGCCACTTCGCTCAAGCAGACCTGGAAGTCCCCGGACTATCAGGGCGGGCCGGTGCAGAAGATCGCCGTCCTGGTGATCGAGGAGCGCGATCTGCAGCGTTCCGTCCTGGAAAATGCCTTTGCAGCCGAATTGCAAAGCCAGGGTCAGGATATGTTGCCCACGTTCAAACTTCTGACGTTGCCGGAGATCAAAGCGGACAAACAGGCGGCGACCCGCAAGCTCCGGGAAGCGGGTGCCGATACGATTTTGATCATCCGGCTCGCGGATCAAGTCACCCGGGACCAACAGGTGCAAGTTGCCCCGGATCGCTTCTCCCCGGCTTATTCCAGTTATGGAATGTCCGATTGGTATGGCTACTACCTGGGCACGGGCATGGGCACGGTTTGGGGGGACCTGCGCCAGGAGGTCTATCTCGACAGCAGCCTGCATGAGTTGGATACCGGCAAGCGCCTTTGGTTTGGCGTTACCAAAACCGTATTAAAGGAAGGGTCGGATCGGATCGAGGAATTAAGGCCGCTCACCTCCAAGGTGGTTACGGCGATGCGTAAAGACGGACTGATCCGGTAACGCGGCGCTTTGATCAACCACCGGCGAAAACCGGCTGAAAATTGGCTTCCGTCAAAATACGGGCGACCTCCGCCCGCTTGTCGCCTTGGATTTCGATCTGACCATCCTTGACCGTGCCGCCGGTGCCGCAGGCTTTCTGCATCGCCTTGGCAAGCTGCTCCTTTTCCGGCAGGCCGATGCCGACAAAGTTTTTCACCACCGTCACCGTCTTGCCGCCGCGCCCGGCTTTGACTCGGAGAATATCCACCCGGCCGCGATTCTTCTTCGCCGGCTTTGTTGCTGCCGGTGGTGCGGAAACCATCGGCGTGTTTTTTGGGGCTGGTGGGAGACCTTCGCTTGTCAGGGCACCAAACGGATTGTGACCGAAACTTGGTCCGCCATCGGTGGGAATGCGTTTGGAACTAGACATGGTCAACAGCTTGCCGGTCGGAAGTGTCAATCCTCGGGACTGGACCCTGAGCCGGGACGATTCAGATGAAATAGGGAACGGCTCACGCAAAGAGCGCAAAGGCCGCAAAGGGGCTGGGAATTTTCATGGTGACGAGCCCCCCCCCGAACGGGGGAAGCCGTTCTGACCCCCAACAACAGCAAGGCTGGGTTTGCCTTTGCGCCCTTCGCGTCCTCGGCGTGAGTATCCCACTGCATCGTTCCGGCTGAGAACGATGACGACGACGGCCCATGCTCCATGGTTCCCAAAAACTGCGGACAACAGGTACAACAGTTAGGCATCATGGTTGTGATTCAAACTAGAGTCCGTCCTGCGTCTTCGCGTGATGATCCTCACGACTAGCCAAGCTGTGCCAGCCAACAACGCGAGACAAAAAACAATAATCCCAGCGAACAGCAAGACCTGTCTCAGCGAATCCCAGTCGCGCTCTGAAATGCAGTAAGCGATGCCAGCAACAAGGAGCAAGACCAGTCCAATGCCAATCACCTTGGCCTGTAGCTTCTGATATTCTGGATGCTCTTCCCACATGGCGCGTGAATGATGCCTAGTCAGTATGGCTTTTGATGAAAGGCAAAGCGGTGTCTGCTCTCCTGAGTAAGCGTGGGTTGCGAACCGCGAGGCGGAACGCCGAGCCACCAGTGGTGGGACTTGCGCCCCAGACAACCAATGAACGAAGAACAGACACCATGAAGACCTACATACTCCGTGCCCCCCAAGCTGTCGAGCCACAAAAGCCCGTGCGGCGGCGGTTGCCTCCAACGCGGCGCGGCGCGGCCCAGTGGTGCTGTTGGGCGAACTGGGGCCGGAGTTCGCCGCGAAGTTCCCGCCGGCGAAACATTTTGGGAGCTGGCTGGGGCTGTGTCCAGACAACCGGATCACGGGTGGGAAGATTTACCGGGTGCGCACCCGGGACGTGAAGAGCCGGGTGGCCGAGGCGTTGCGGCTGGCGGCGCAAAGCCTCTGGCGGGCCAAGAACTATTTTGGGGAGCTCTACCGCCGCTGGAAGGCGCGGTTGGGCAGTCCCAAAGCCATCACGGCCCTGGCGCACAAACTGGCGCGCATCCTCTGGCATCTGCTGAAGTACAAACAACCGTTCAACCCGGAAGTCTTCGCCAAGGAGGAGGCCAAACTGAAACGTCAGAAGCTCCAACGCCTGCACGACATGGCTGCGTCTCTCCACTACCAACTCATCCCCAAACCATGAAAACCAACCACTTAGCAGGCTAGTTTCTCAGGAGGCGGCATCATCATGGAATCATCTGAAACTGAACCGCAACATAACACAGCCGATCCCGCCAATAAAAAACGTCCAGGCTGCCATCCAAAAACCAGTGAGCAAACTGCGGCGAGTAAAAGCATTGAGCGTCGTGAGAGCGAAGGCGCTGGCGAAGTAGAGAAAAAAGCAGCCAAACCAAATCGGAATGACACGCTTCATCAAGACCTCTGTGGTCGAGTGCGGAGTAAACATGCCAGACAGAAAAACCAGAACGCCGCAGAAGAACACGATGCGAGTAAAGCGGCTGTCGAAAACAAAATGCCGCCAATGTCGCTCTGCTCTCTCGATTTGCGTCTTCGTCGGCATACAAGCAAATGCGCTGCCGCCTAACGACCCAAGCTCAGCGACCCGGCCCGCGGGACGCGTGGATTCCAACCGC
>CAZQNQ010000045.1:0-11351 GCA_964594985.1 uncultured Bifidobacterium sp. | reverse complement strand
GATGGGGAGAGGGTGGCCGCAGGCCGGGTGCGGGGAATTCGGTTCGGCCAAACATTTTGCGAACTGTTCTAAATCAAACCGCCGCAGCACTTCGGCGGCGACAGTTTTTGTTGAACCCGCTCCAATATTTCGCGGGCGGGAAAAAACCAGGCGTGGTTTGTGAGCAAGTGAGGATTGCGCTCGGGAAATGAATCGGGCATATCAGCGGCCCGATTTTTCATGAACAAAAAAACGAAAACCAAAGCCGCGACGGAAACCAAACAAAAGGAACAGGCCCAACTGCTCGCCCTGTTGAAACAAGTGTTACCCAAGGCCGCGCCCGATCCGGCGCTGGCCGAGCGCATCTATCAAGCCATCGAAGCCGAGTTGAAAGCCAAGAACCAGGCGGTGTCGTTCAAGAAATTCTGTGACCGGCTGCCCTTGCCAGACCTCGAAGCCAAAACCCTCGACGAGGTGAAACTGCAACTTGCCGCCACCTTTGGTGAAGGCGATGTGACGATTCAGCCGAACAAGAAGGAGAAATCGCTCGCAGTCGAAGTCTCGTTACCAGACGGAAGTCAGTTCAACACTGAGATCAAAGTCCGCGCCACGCCACCCGAAGAAAGTGATGAACAGGAAATCGTGCTCAAGTTTGTCCCCTTCCCCGTGAGCCTGCCGGGCGATCCCGAATTGACCTGGCTGCTCGCCAAGCGCGAGAACATGTCGCCGGATGAAGCCGACATCGCGCTCGCGAAGGCCGAGGAGGAATTCTGGGCGTCGAAACCCGGCCAGAAAGCCTTGCGCGACCGCGTCGAGAAAAGCTTCCCGGAATTCATCAACCGCGCGCCTGCCGGATTGCTGACGGAACTCGGCCTGAAGCGCCATTACAAGACGCCGGAGCCGATCCGCGTGCATCGGGCTTTCGTGCCGCAGAAGCGCGAGAAGATTGCGGCTTAGGGAAGAAACCTCACACAAAGGGCGCAAAGGACGCGAAAGGCAGTGGAATTTACGGGATTGCGCTCGCACCGAATGAGGCTCCCGGCACGGGAGACGATAACGTCGAACCGGAGTTTGCCTTGGCAAACTTCGCGTCCTTTGCGCCCTTTGCGTGAGGCGCGTGCGGGGAATTCGTTTCCGCCAAACATTTTGCGAACGGCGCCAACCAGTCCCCACAAAATCAAACGGCGCGCAACCCCCCATTGCGCGCCGTTTTTCCCAACCCCTACCCCGCTCGGCCCCAGATCAATTGTTCACTGCTTCACGACATATTCCGCCATCACATCGGCGCTGTCGGGAATGTTGGTCACCGTAAAGCCCAGTTTGCTCACGACCGTCTTCATGCCGTGATTGCTGGCGAGGATTTCCGCCGTCACGCGGGAAATCTTTTCTGTCGCCGCCACGTGGAGCAGGCGGCGCAGCAACTCCGTGCCGAGGCCCTGCTTCTGGTATTTGTCGCTGACAAGCATGGCGAACTCGGCTTCGTTCAAACCGCGCTCCTTCGTGAGCCGGCCCACGCCGAGGATTTCGCTCTCCGCGCCCTTGGTCTTCAATTCGGCGACCAGCGCCATCTCGCGGTCGTAATCGTTGAAACAGATGCGGACCAGCCGTTCATGCGCAATGCGTTCATCGAGCTTCAACTGGTTGAAGTAACGGAGATAAACACTTTCCGGCGAGAGCGTCTGATGGAACTTCACGAGCAGCGGCTCGTCTTCCGGCCGGATCGGACGGATCGTGACCGGCGCGCCGTTCCTGGTTTTCCATTTGGAAACGTATTTGGTCGGATACGCCCGGATCGCGAGCTTCGGCAATTCTTTCTCCGCCAACTTTGGATCGTGCAGGATGACCCGCGCATCGAGTGCCACGAGATCTTCGGCGGAAGCGAACAACGGATTGATGTCAATTTCCTTGATCCACTTCTGCTCGGCAACGAGCTGGCTAAAGCCGACCATGAGTTTCTCCAGCGCGGCGAGGTTCACGGATTTGCGCCCCCGCACGCCTTTGAGCGCGGTGTAAATCTTGGTCGTCTCCATCATGCGCCGCGCAAGCGTGGTGTTGAGCGGCGGCAACCCGAGCGCCTTGTCCTTGAACACCTCCACCAGTTGCCCGCCCATGCCGAAGAGCAGCACCGGGCCGAACTGCGGATCAATGCTGCTGCCGAGGATGATTTCGTAGCCTTCGTTCAGCTTGATCATCTTCTGCACGGTGACGCCTTGGAAATGCTGCGCGCCCGCCTTCTCGACACAGCCGGTCTTGATGGCCTTGAACGCGCGCTTCACATCCGCCTCGTCTTTGAGATTCAACTGCACGCCGCCGACGTCGGTTTTGTGCGTGATGGTTTCGGAATACAATTTGAGGACGATGGGGAAACCAATCTCAGCAGCGAGTTTAACGGCTTCGGATTCGGTCTTGGCGATCTCGGTGACCACGGTGGGAATCTTGTAGCAACCGAGCAATTCCTTGGATTCGGCTTCCGTGAGAATCACGCGACCGGATGCCTTCACGGATTCGATCAACGCCTTGGCCTTGGCGCGACCGGACTCCATGTCGTCGTCCGCAGCGGAGGGAACGGGGGTCTCGTAAAGCGAGCGAATATTTTCGGCGTAGCGATACATCTGGGTGAAGACCCGCGCGGCGGTGTCGGGATATGGGAACGTCGCGATGCCCGCCGCATTGAGGATCGCTTCACCTTGGGCGATGTCTTGCCCGCCCATCCAACTCGCGAGCACCGGCTTGCCTTCGATGTGGCCGAACGCCTTCAGCTTCTCCGCCGTGCCTGTGCAATCGGTCATCGCCTGCGGCGTGAGAATCACGAGCAAGCCGTCGCTGTTCGGATCACGCCCGGCGATTTCAAGGGTCTTGGCATAAACATCGGCACTGGCGTCGCCGAGCACGTCCACGGGATTGTTGTGCGACCACGCAGAGGGAAGAATTTTGTTCAACTCTTCAATCGTGCCTTTGGAAACTTCGGCCAGCGCGCCGCCGTTCATCAACAACGCATCCGTCGCCAGCACGCCCGGGCCGCCAGCATTCGTGATCATCGTAAGGCGATTGCCCTTGGGCCGCGGTTGGCGCCCAAGCACCTCGGACATGTAGAACAGATCGGAAATGTTGTTCACGCGCAGCACGCCGCAGCGTTTGAACGCTGCATCCAGCACGTCGTCACTGCCTGTGAGCGAACCCGTGTGTGATGCCGCTGCTTTAGCCGCGCCTTCGGTGCGACCGGGCTTGATGACGATGATGGGTTTGTTCAACGCCACTTCGCGCGCCGCAGAGAGGAAGCCGCGCGCGTCGCCGATGGTTTCCATGTAGATGACGATGCTCTTGGTGTGCGGGTCATCGCCGAGGTAATAGATCAAGTCGCCCCAACCGACATCGAGCATCGAGCCGAGCGAGGTGAACGTGCTGAAACCGACGTTTTCCTTAAGCGACCAGTCGAGCACCGCCGTGCAGAGCGCACCGCTCTGACTGAGGAACGCGACGTTGCCGGGCTTGGCGATGGTGGTAGCGAACGTGGCGTTGAGGCCGAGGTGCGGCATCATCACGCCAAGACAGTTCGGGCCGACGATGCGCATTCCACCCGCGCGGGCGTCGGTGAGGATTTGTTTTTCGAGCGCCACGCCTTCCGGACCGGTTTCCTTGAAGCCGGCGCTGATGATGACCGCGCCGGTGATCCCCGCTTTGACGCAATCCTGGATGATGCCGGGAACAGTTTTCGCCGGCGTGCAGATGACGGCGAGGTCCACTTTCTCCGGCAACGCGCTCAAGCTCGGGTAGGCTTTGACGCTGAGAACAGAGTTGCGCTTGGGATTGACGGGATAAACCACGCCCTGAAAACCGCCGCGCCCGAGATTTTGGAATACGGTTCGCCCGACGCTGCCGGAATTTTCGGTGGCGCCGATGAGCGCGATGGACTTCGGGCGGAAGATCGCATCGAGCGGGCGCTTGCTGGAGTGGTGAAATATGTCGTGGGCGGATTCGATCCCGGTCGCGCCGGGTTTCAAGTTCGGTTGCATGTCAGTAAAATCGTTATTCAATGTCCTTGCCGGGACGATTAGAGTGTCGGGGAACAGGCCGCATTGAGCCGCCTGTCGGTTGCTATTCTGTGACCTTATTTTGCAGCGTCGCAAATTTTAGCCGGGGCGCAAAAGAATTCTGAGGCTTTCTTCAGCACAGGTTGTCCGCTATAAACGGCGCGTGGCATTCGCAGATTTTTCCGAAGCATCCCAAGGCGTCACGTTGCTCCAACGGTCGTTGGAGCGCGGCCGGCTCGGTCATGCCTATTTGTTTTCCGGCGCGGAACTGGCGTCGCTCGAAGCGCTGGCCCGCACGCTGGCCAAGACATTGAATTGCCAGCAACCCAAGCAAATCGCCGGTAAAGCAGTGGATTGCTGCGACAAATGCTCCACCTGCCGGAAGATTGATAGTGAAACGCACGGCGACATCCATTGGGTGCGGCCCGAGTCCAAGTCGCGCATCGTGTCCGTGGATCAGATGCGGGAATTGATGCGGGAAATCCAGCTCAAGCCCAACGACGCGGAGTTCAAGGTTGCAGTGATCGTGGCGGCAGATCGGTTGAATCCGCAAGCGGCGAACGCCTTCCTCAAAACGCTCGAAGAACCGCCGAGCAAGTCGGTGTTGATCCTGTTGACCACTGAGCCGGGGCGGATTCTGGAAACCATCATTTCCCGCTGCCTGCGGTTGAACTTCGGCGGCGAAGGCTCACGCCATTGGGATGACGCGACTCAAAACTGGCTGAATCGTTTCGGCGAAACAGCGGGTGCAGAACAGAAGAGTCTGCTGGGGCGATATCGCTTGTTGGATGTGCTGGTGGCGCGGCTCGCCGAGATGAAAACCGCCGTGGATGAGGAGTTGACCGCCAAGTCGCCGCTCGAAAAATACGACGACGTGGAAAAAGATTTACGCGATCGCTGGGAGGACGAGTTGAAAGCCGCCATCGAGGCGGAATATCGCCGGCGGCGCGGCGAGTTGTTGCTCGGCCTGCAATGGTGGTTGCGCGATGTGTGGCTGCACACGCTGGCGAGTGGACGGGAGTTTTTGAGTTTCCCCGACGCTGACGGCACGGCGAATGTCGCCAAACGCATCACGTCGCACCAAGCCCGCGAAAACCTGCGGGTCATGGAGCAGACGCAGCGGTTGCTGTTCACGAACGTCCAGGAAGCCCTCACGCTGGAAGTCGGCCTGTTGAAGCTTCATCTCTGACGCGAAACCCACCCGCGCGATGCCGCCCAAGCCTTCATCCGCATCCACCCCAACCCGCGAGGCCGACCTGTGGGCCAAAGTTTTCGCCGTCGTCTTTGGAACTTTTCTGAGCTTGGCGCTGCTGAAATTCGGCACGCCTTCGGTGATGGATAAATTCATCGAATCACCCACCAACGGCTGGGAGTGGCTGGTGTTCGTCTGGCCCATGCGATTGGCCTATCCGCTGGTTGGTGTGCTGGCTCTGGCAGGCTTGGCCGCAATTCGATGGCGCAACTTCGGGCCGCGCTGGCTGGTGGTGGTGCCGCTGACTTGGCTGGGCTGGCAGGGCCTGGCCGCGACTCAAAGCATTGATTCCAACCTGACCACGGGCGTGCTGGCGCATTTTGGGATTTGCCTGACTTGCTTTTACCTCGGCTGGCTCGGACTGAACCGGGAAGGAATGGCGAAGTTTTTCCTTTGGCCGCTGATCATCGCCTTTGGCTTGGTGGTGGCGGGCGGATGGAATCAGCATTTTGGGGGATTGCAGGAAACGCGCGACTATTTCTGGACCTACATCTATCCGACGCTGCCCAGCGTGCCGCCGGAATACCTCAAAAAGATGCAGAGCAACCGCATCTTTTCGACTGTCTTCTATCCCAACGCGTTTGCCGGAGCGCTGCTGCTGCTGACGCCGCCGTTGCTGGCGTGGGTCTGGCAGGCGAAGGAACGGCTCACCGCCGGTGCCCGCAGTTTTTTGTGTGCCGCGCTGGCAATGGGTGCAGCGGCCTGCTTGTATTGGACCGGGTCAAAGGGCGGCTGGTTGCTGGCGCTGCTTCTCGGTTTTGTTGTGTTGCTGCATCAGAATTTTTCCAGGCAACTGAAGATATTACTCATCGTCGCCTTGCTGGTAGCGGGCGGGGCGGGGTTTTATTGGAAGAACCGGGAATACATGCAACGCGGCGCGACCAGCGTGGTGGCGCGCTTCGATTATTGGCGCGCCGCCTGGCAGACTGCGGTGAGCAAACCCATCTTCGGCACTGGCCCGGGAACTTTTGCCATCGCTTATGCAGCCGTGAAGAAACCTGAATCTGAAATGGCGCGACTCACCCACAACGATTACCTCCAGCAGGCGTCTGACTCCGGTTTTCCGGGATTGATCACATACACCGCGTTTATCGGCGGAATGCTTTGGGTGGGATACCGGCGATTGGACTGGCAGAAATCACCCGTCGCATGCGGCGTTTGGCTGGGATTGATGGCTTGGGCGGTGCAATCGGCGTTTGAGTTCACGCTCTACGTGCCGTCGCTGGCTTGGACGGCTTTTGCGCTGGGCGGCTGGTTGCTCGGCAATACCCGGGAAACGATTCGACAAAACCCGTCACCCGCCCCTACTCTGTCGCCGCGATGAAGATTCTCTTCCTCAATGGCCCGAACCTTAATCTCCTCGGCACCCGAGAACCCCAAGTCTATGGCAAAACGACCTTGGCCGACATCGAAGCACTCGTTCGCAAACAAGCAACGACTCGCGGTGCATCGGTGGATTTCCGCCAAACCAACCTTGAGGGGGAACTGGTCGGTTGGATTCAGACGGCCAAAGGACAATTTGATGTCATCGTTCTAAATGCGGCCGCTTATACCCATACGAGTGTCGCCATTCGCGATGCCATCGCCGCAACTGGCATCCCGACCATTGAGATTCACCTCTCGAACATCCACGCGCGGGAAGAATTCCGTCACAAGTCGCTCATCGCGGGGGTTTGCCGTGGACAGATTGCAGGGTTCGGAGCGAATTCTTACATTCTAGGGCTGGAAGCCGCCATTAACATTATCGAAACAGCCAAAAAGTAGGCTTGGCTTGGAATCTTAGTCCATTGCTGGTTTAGCTCGGCTGTAGCTCACGGGTTTTCCCACTTGACGCTCCCAAGCTATTTCTCTACGCTGTGCCCAGCTAAAAATTGACGCAAGCAGAGTCGAATTCGACTTCTGCTTTTTTCGTAAAGACAACAAATCTGGCGAGTTTCAATCCAGCTAAACAACTTTAACGATTATAAACTGTGGACCTCAAAGACATTAAGGCCATCATTGACCTGATGAAAAAGAACTCCGTCTCGGAGTTTGAACTGGAGAAACAGGACTTCAAGATTCGCCTGAAGCGCGGCATGAACGGAGGAGTCGTTTCAGCAGAAGATGGCGGATCGCAAGTCATCACATACGCTCCGATGCCAGCAGCTTTGCCCGCTACTGCTGCTGCCCCCGCCGCCGCTCCGGCGGCCCCGACATCGAATGACGCCGACATCAAGTCGCCGATGATTGGAACCTTCTATCGCTCCCCCTCGCCAGATTCTGCTGCTTATGCGGAAATCGGCACGGAAGTGGGCCCGGACACCGTGGTTTGCATCATCGAAGCCATGAAGGTCATGAATGAGATCAAGGCCGAGGTCCGTGGTGTGATCACCCAGGTTTTGATCGAGAACGCCAAACCAGTCGAATTCGGCCAGCCGCTGTTCAAGATTCGTCCGCTTTAAGCCCGTAGCTTGCGGAATCAACCCCGGCACATACCAGTTCCATGTTTGAGAAAATTCTCGTAGCCAACCGTGGCGAAATCGCCGTCCGCGTCATCCGCGCCTGCAAGGAAATGAACATCCGCACGGTGGCGGTTTACTCCGAAGCGGACGCCAATTCCATGCATGTGCAACTGGCCGACGAAGCCATTTGCATCGGCAAATCCCCGTCTTCGGAAAGCTACCTGCGGATTGATCGCATCATCAGCGCGGCGGAAATCGCCGATGTGGATGCCATTCACCCGGGATATGGGTTTCTCTCGGAGAATGCACACTTTGCGGACGTTTGCGAAAGCTGCAATATCCGGTTCATCGGCCCGAGTTCCCGCGCCATGAACGCGCTGGAAGACAAAGCCGTCAGCCGTAATTTGGCGAAAAAAGCCGGTGTTCCGACGCCTCCCGGCTCGGACGGTATCGTTGAAAACGAAAAGGACGCCCTCGTTGTCGCCAAGAAAATCGGTTATCCGGTGATGATCAAGGCCGTTGCTGGTGGCGGCGGTCGCGGCATGCGCATCGCGCACAACGACATTTCCCTGGTGAAGGGCTATCACACCGCCCGCACCGAGGCAGAAAAGGCCTTCGGCAACTCGGCGGTTTACATCGAGAAATTCATCGAGAACCCGCACCACATCGAGTTTCAGATTCTCGGCGACGCCCGAGGGAACATCATTCACCTCGGCGAACGCGATTGCTCCGTCCAACGGCGCAATCAAAAAGTGGTTGAGGAAACCCCTTCCCCGCTCATCGAAAACAAGTTTCCCAAGCTGCGCAAGGAAATGGGCAAAGCGGCCATCCGCATTGCCCAAGCCGCGCACTATACGAACGCCGGCACGGTGGAATTCGTCGTGGACGACAAGGGGAATTACTACTTCCTCGAAGTCAACAAGCGCATCCAAGTCGAGCATCCGATCACGGAAGAAGTCACCGGCATTGATCTGATCAAGCAGATGATCTTGATCGCGTCCGGCGAGCCGTTGAAGATTTCGCAGAGCGACGTGCAGTTCAAAGGTCACGCCATCGAATGCCGGATCAATGCGGAAGACCCGTTTGATGAATTCCGTCCCAGCCCCGGTCGTATCGAAATGTATTACCAGCCCGGCGGGCGCGGCACTCGTGTGGACACCCACGCTTACGCGGGTTACGTGATTCCGCCGCACTACGATTCGATGATCGGCAAGCTCATCACCTACGGCAAAGACCGCCGCGAGGCGATGGACAAGATGAGCCGGGCGTTGAGCGAATTCCTCATCACGGGCGTGAAGACGACGATTTCCTTCCAGCAGGCCATCTTGCAGGACCCGAATTTCCGCCGTGGCGTTTACTCGACGACCTTTGTCGAGCAGCTCCTGAGCGGCGCGCGGCGCGAATTGATCGAAGAAAAGACCTGATCCATTCGCAGGCTTCGCCCAAGTTTTTTCAAAAATCTGTCAGTTGGTTTTGCCGCTGGCAGATTTTGTTTTTCTCCTCCGCCCAATTCCCGCAGGATAACGGTCATGAAACCTTGGCTGCTACTCCTGCTCATATCCACTCTGACTGCGCAAATCTGCGCCCAGGAAACTAATCACACTTCGCCCGTCATTGCCCCGGGCGCAAAACTGGAAAAGCTCGCCGGTGAATTCAGCTTCACCGAGGGCCCGACATGCGACAAAGAGGGCAACGTATTTTTCACCGATCAACCGAACGATCGCATCATGAAATGGAGCGTGGCCGGCAAGCTGTCCACCTTCCTGCAACCGGCCGGCCGCGCCAACGGGATGTTTTTTGACACCCAGGGAAATCTCATTGCCTGCGCCGACGAAAAGACCGAGCTGTGGGCGATTACTCCTGATGGCAAATCCACGACTCAGGCAAAAGAATTTGAAGGCAAGGCGCTGAACGGACCGAACGATGTTTGGGTGCGTGCCGACGGCTCACTTTTCTTCACCGATCCATTTTACAAGCGTCCCTGGTGGAATTACGATCGCCCGCCGCAGGGCGTACAACAGGTTTATTTTCTGTCCGCCGATCGTAAAATCCTCAAACGCGTGACGACGGATCTGGAGCAGCCCAACGGGATCATCGGCACACCCGACGGGAAAAAATTGTTCGTTGCAGACATCCGCGCCGGTAAAACCTGGGCCTACGACATCCAGCCCGACGGCAACCTGACAAATAAAATGCTCCGTTGTGAACTCGGTTCGGACGGGATGACGCTGGATACAGAAGGAAACCTGTATCTAACGGGTAAAGGCGTGATTGTTTTTGATCCCAGTGGAAAACGGATCGAGCACATCGCCGTTCCAGAATCCTGGACCGCCAACGTCAGCTTTGGCGGAAAAGATCATCAAACCCTGTTCATCACGGCAAGCAAAGGGCTTTACTCCATCAAAATGAAATTCAAGGGGGCTAACGCCGCAAAGTAACTTGCAGAAGAAGTTCTCTGCCGTTTTAATAAAAAGCAAAAAGCCGAATCAACTTTGATTCGGCTTTTTGATTGAAAGAATGGCGACGACCTACTCTCGCAGAACCTATAGGACTACTACCATCGGCCCTGCAGTGTTTGACGGCCGTGTTCGGAATGGGAACGGGTCGGACCACTGCGGTATTGTCACCAAAAATTTATTAAAGAACATTCCGCGCTTTCGCGCGGGACCGACACTGGGCTCGGCCATTCTCTGAAAACTACACATAGGAACACTGGAATTACAACTCGCGAGTTAAATTCGTATTTCTTCACAAGGAAGAAAAAACGATCAAGCCTCACGACCGATTAGTACTAGTCAACTGAACGCCTCACAGCGCTTACATTTCTAGCCTATCAAACGGGTAGTCTGCCCGTGGTCTTTAGGGAGCTTGCGCTCCGGGAAACAATATCTTGGGAGGAGCTTGGCACTTAGATGCTTTCAGCGCTTATCTCTTCCGCACGTGGCTACGCAGCGATGCCCCGGATGGAACAACTGCCACACCAGAAGTGCGTCTAACCCGGTCCTCTCGTACTAAGGTTAGAACCCCTCAAGTTTCCTTCGCCCACAGTGGATAAGGACCGAACTGTCTCACGACGTTCTGAACCCAGCTCGCGTACCGCTTTAACCGGCGAACAGCCGGACCCTTGGGACCTTCTCCAGCCCCAGGATGCGATGAGCCGACATCGAGGTGCCAAACCGGATCGTCGATGTGAACTCTTGGATCCGATCAGCCTGTTATCCCTAGCGTACCTTTTGTCCGATGAGCGACGGCAATTCCACTTTCATACCGTCGGATCATTTGGGCCTGCTTTCGCATCTGCTCGACATGTACGTCTCACAGTTAACCTGGTTTCTAGCCATACCCTCAACGCACGATTGCCAAACGTGCTGAACCAAGCTTCGCGCTCCTCCGTTACTCTTTGGGAGGAAACCGCCCCAGTCAAACTGACCCGCACGCACTGTCCCCCGTCTGGCTAACAGAAATCGGGGTTAGAATCCTAATTAACTAAGAGTGGTGTTTCACATTGCGACTCCACGAGCCCCGAAGGACTCGCTTCAAAGTCTCCCACCTACGCTACGCAAAATTAATCAAGACACAATACGAGCTTACAGTAAAGGTGCATAGGGTCTTTCCGTCCTACTGCGGGCAGGCGGCATCTTCACCGCC
>CAZQNQ010000044.1:0-18234 GCA_964594985.1 uncultured Bifidobacterium sp. | reverse complement strand
TCTTAATCTTAATCTTTTTCTTAATCATAATCTCCTTCGCCCTTTCATTCGTCCTGCAGGTATTCGGTCTCCATCTTGGAAACCAGTTCCTGCGCAAAGTTGTCCAGTTCGACCGTCCGGACCCGCAGGTTATGCACGAGCCAGTTGTAGCCGAACATCGAGGGAATTGCGACGAGCAAGCCAGCCACCGTCGTCACCAGCGCCGCTGCCACGCCCGGAGCCATCGCGGCCATCGAGGCGCTGCCCGCGCGGGCGATGCCGGCGAACGTATCCATCACGCCCCACACCGTGCCAAGCAACCCGAGGAACGGCGCGCCGCTCACCGCAATGGCCAGCAGGATGAGGCCGGATTCCAGCTTCAACGATTCCTGCGCCACGGTGTTTTCCATGAGCCGCTTCACGTGTTCCATGCTTTTGAGCGAGACATGCTTCTTGCGCGCTTCGCCCGCTGCGCCTCCTTTGAGGCGCGCGTCGAGTTCCACGCTGCCGGCTTGATAGACGGCAAACAGCGGACAACCCTCCGCTTGAATGCGGCGATCGAACATTTCGAGGACGGTTTTCTGCGCCTTGAATTCGGTGGTGAAGAATTGGTTCAGCTTCCGGGCGCGCCGCATTTGCACCACTTTGAACGCAATCACCGACCACGCGCCGATGGAGAAGAGGCCGAGAATGACGAGGATGACCTGCGCCTCCGGCGTGGCCATTCGAAAAACGCTGAATCCTCCTGAATTGGCAGAGGCCGGGACGTTCCCCACAGCAGCAAACAATAATGGTACAATCATAAAGAATCCGCGTGCTCTAACTGGTCGTGAGGAACCGACGGACGCCAAGCACCGGGCTGGTTACGAACACTACGACACATTGTTGCCGCGCCCGTTCACAAAAAGCAAAATCTTTTTATTCACAAACGAAATGAGCGCGGCAACTGCGCCGGCGCGCCAAAGTCGGAAAATTCCTTTGAACCACGAAACACACCAAAGCCACGAAAGCCGGGACGAAATCAAACGGTGGCCGGTTGAGAGCGGAATTATAGCGTTTGCCAAAATTCATTTCCGGACGTCCCCTCACCCCGGCCCTCTCCCCATCCGATGGGGAGAGGGTGGCCGCAGGCCGGGTGAGGGGTTCTCGATATTCGATCTGGAGATTATTTATGAGAACCACTCTGGTCAGCCGTCAGTGCCGGTCATGGCGCATCCAGTCTGTTGTCTTCGGTGTCACTTTCGTGTGTTTAGTGTGTTTCGTGGTTCAACATCCCAAACTTTTCGCTTCTCTGCACGCGGGCGAAATGTTTCAGTCTGCGGGTGATCGAAGCAACCCTCGGCGCCATCCTCAACGCTCTTGGTATCCTCATCGGCGGCATCATCGGTCTCGCCCGACCGAAACCCCTGACGCCGCAGACGCAGGCGTTCTTCAAAGTGTTGCTCGGCATGTTCACGATGTTCTTCGGCCTGCGCCTGACGTGGTTGAGCATCAGCGGTTCGTTCGGGCAGGTTTCCAAACAGATCGTCATCGCCATTGCTGCCCTCATGATCGGCCCGTTGCTCGGCAAGCTGTTGCGGCTGCAACAGGCCTCCAATCACCTCGGGCAACACGCCAAGAAATTGATCGAAGCCAGCTCCGGCAAGTCCGCCAATCGCCTCAGCAACGGCATGAATGCCTGCACCATCCTGTTCTGCGCCGCGCCGCTCGGCATTCTTGGTGCGATCCATAGCGCGTTGCCGATCGAAAAGGACACGACGGGCTATTTCTACCCGCTGGCCGTCAAAGCTTTGATGGACGGCCTTGCCACGATGGGCTTCGTGGTGCTGTTCGGTGTCGGGGCAATCTTCTCCGCGCTGCCAGTGTTCGTCTTCCTCGGCACGATCACGATGGCGGGGCACATCTATCTCGAACCGTTCCTGCGCTCGCACGCGTTGCTGGACTCGGTCAACGCCGTCGGTGGACTGGTCGTCTGCACCGTCGGGGTGGTCATCTTCGAGATCCGCCGCGTGCAACTGGCTGATTACCTTCCCGCACTCGCCGTCGCCCCGCTGCTCACCTGGCTCTGGAAATAAAAAGACCGGAGAACTTTCGCTCTCCGGCCTGTTGTGGTGGCGCAAAATAATTCGCTTACGAGCAACCGAGGCTTTCGCCGCAGTTCAAGCACTTGTAGCACGCCCCATTGCGCACGGCCATGTGACCGCAGTTCGGACACGTGGGCGCGTCCTGTTGGAAATGCGCCACGGAATCGCTCAAAGACTTCACCGTCTTGCCGGTCGAAGGGTAGTTGCCCTTCTTAAGGTCGGTCGCGGTTTTGAGATCAAGCACGTCAGTGTCGTCCGAAAGCGGCAGGTCCGGCACCGGACGGTTTATCTTTTTTTTTAGCTCCTCAAAGAGGCCGGGCATCGCGAGTTCAGGTTGGTTGCGCGAGACGGTGTTGGCCTCGCGGTATCCGGGGACGAACTGCATCGCCAGCCAGCGGAACACGTAGTCGGTGATGGACGCCGCGTTGCGGATCTCGGGATTCTTGGTGAAGCCGCTCGGCTCGAAGCGTTGATGGGCGAACTTGCGGACGAGCGCTTCGAGCGGCACGCCGTATTGGAGCGCCATGCTGGTCAACGTGCCGATACCGTCCATCAAACCGCCGATGGTCGAACCTTCCTTCGCCATGGTGATGAACAATTCGCCGGGCTGGCCGTCCTCGAACAAACCGACGGTGAGGTAGCCTTCGTGGCCCGCGATGTCGAACTTGTGCGTGAGCGCGCCGCGCGTGTCGGTGAGCCGGCGACGCAACGGTTTGCCCGACTCGATTTGCAGGCGGCTGACTTCGGTCTCGAGTTCCTTGATGCGGGCGTCGAGCGAAGCGGTGTCGGCGACGGGCGCGGCGGTTGCGGTCTTGTCGCTGGCTTCGTTGGTCTTCTTGGTGTTGAGCGGTTGCGAGCGCTTCGAGCCGTCGCGATAGATGGCGACGCACTTGAGGCCCATCTTCCACGCTTCGACGTAGGTGTTGCGGATTTCCTCGACGGAACAATCGTTCGGCATGTTCACGGTCTTGGAGATCGCGCCGCTGATGAACGGCTGGGCCGCCGCCATCATCTGGAGATGTGCGAGATAACCGATGCTGCGTTTGCCGCGGAAGGCCTTGAACGCGCAATCGAACACGGGCAGGTGCTCGGCTTTCACGCCGCTGTGGATGGTCGCGCCGTTTTCTTCCACGTCTTCGATGGTGTCGAACTTCTCGACGTGCGCGATGATGGCTTCGATCTGCTTGGGGTTGTAACCAAGCCGCCGGAGGCCTTCCGGCACGGTGCGGTTGACGATCTTCAACATGCCGCCGCCGGCGAGCAGTTTGTATTTCACGAGCGCAATGTCGGGTTCAACGCCGGTGGTGTCGCAATCCATGAGGAACGCGATCGTGCCGGTCGGCGCGAGCACGGTGACCTGGGCGTTGCGATAACCGACCTGCCTGCCGCGCGCCAGAGCGCCGTCCCAGCATTTGCGGGCTTCGGTCTTGAGATAATTAAACTCCGCGCTCGGCTGGATGTCTTCCACGGCCTCGCGATGCAGCTTGATGACGTTGAGCATGGACTCGACGTTGTCCTTCTTGACGGTCTTGGCGACGCCGGAGCAACGCGCGTCACGGTAACCCTTGAAGGCGTCCATGCTGGCGGCGATCTCGGCGGATTGCTCGTACGCGTGACCGGTCATGATGGCGGTGATCGCCCCGGCGAGGGCGCGGCCTTCATCGCTGTCGTAGGGCAAACCGTAGCTCATGCAGAGTGAACCGAGGTTCGCGAAGCCGAGGCCGAGGGTGCGGAAAATGTGGGAGTTTTCCGCGATTTCCTTGGTCGGATAGCAGGCATTGTCCACGAGGATTTCCTGCGCGGTGATGTAGATGCGCACGGCGGCTTTGAAGCGTTCGATGTCGAACTTGCCGTCCTCGCGCTTGAACTTCATGAGGTTCAACGAGGCCAAGTTGCACGCGGTGTTGTTGAGGAACACGTATTCGCTGCACGGATTGGTGGAGTGAATCGGCTCGGTGCCGGCGCAGGTGTGCCACTTCTGGATCGCGCCGTCGTATTGCATGCCGGGGTCGCCGCAAATCCATGTGCCTTCGGCAATCTTGGTGAGGAGCTTGGCCGCGTCCTTCTTTTCGAGCGGTTTGCCGGTGGTGGTGGCTTTGGTCCACCATTCCTTGCCTTCCTGGGCCGCCGTCATGAAGTCATCGCCCGCGCGGACAGAGAGGTTTTCGTTCTGATACATGACGCTGCCGTAGGCTTCGCCATTGTACGAACCGTCATAACCCTGTTCGATCAACGCCCACGCCTTCTTTTCTTCCTTCTGCTTCGCGTCAATGAATTCTTCGATGTCGCCATGATAGTCGCGGAGCGTGTTCATCTTGGCCGCGCGCCGGGTCTTGCCGCCGGATTTCACGACGTTGGCGACTTGATCGTAAACCTTGAGGAAGCTCATCGGTCCGCTGGGGCGACCGCCGCCGCTGAGTTTTTCGCGGGCGGAACGGATCGGCGTCAAGTCGGTGCCCGTGCCGGAGCCGAATTTGAAGAGCATCGCTTCGGCGTACGCGAGGTGCATGATGCTTTCCATGTCGTCCTTGACGGACTGGATGAAGCACGCGCTGCATTGCGGATATTCGTATTGGGTTTTGGCGCGTTCGGCTTGCTGGGTCTTGGGATTGTAAAACCAGTTGCCCTTGGTGGAATCCTTGCCGACACCGTATTCGTGATAGAGCCCGACGTTGAACCAGACCGGCGAGTTGAACGCGCCGTATTGATTCAGACAGAGCCAGGTCAATTCCTGATAAAACACTTCGCCGTCGGCTTTGCTGAAGTAGCCATCCTTGATGCCCCAATCGGAAATGGTGCGCGTGATGCGATGGATGAGTTGGCGCACGGACGTTTCACGCTCGGAAGTGTTCTGCTCGCCGTAAAAGTATTTCGAGACGACGACCTTCGTCGCGAGCACCGACCAGGATTTCGGCACTTCGACGTTTTCCTGCTTGAAGATGACCTTGCCGCCGTCATCGGTGATTTCGGCGGTGCGCTTGTCCCATTCGATCTGGTCGAACGGGCTGACCTTGGCATCACTGAAGACGCGTTTGACCGGCAAAGATTTTCCAGTGGCGGCCTTCGCGGGCTTGGTGCCGCGGGAGGCGCTAACGGTCGCAGGGCGACGGCGATTTTGGGAGGCGGGAGCGGTCATAACATCTTCACGTGCGTCAATCATGATTATACCTTCAATTAGTGGTTTTCCGTACGTTATTGCCCAGCCTTCCGACGACAAAACACCCCTCAAAAACGACTCAAATCGGCTAATTCTTCGGGGCGTCGGGCAATTTTGGTAAAAACGAAATTCCCCAACTAATTGGGGAACGCGGCCATCTTGCTACCACTGCTGGTATGGCTCAAGATATTTTTTCAAAAATAATTACCCCAAGATATTCCCAAGCCGGAATGCCCGATTTTTGCTCAAAATCAGCTATTTTTGAAAAGTTATTCCCTCCTGTGGATAACTCGATTGGGAAGAATGCGGGTAACTTCGCCGTTACATTTTTGTGGCGATGGTAAAGCGGACAATCCTTCCGAGTCTTGAGCGCCTCGGGCGCAAAATTAGGTGCTACTGGATCAGAGATCGCTGAAAAATTCTTTGATGGGAGTCTTCACTGCCGATGCGACCCGAAGCAACGCCTCGATGGAAATAATTTTTTCACCGCGTTCCACCTCACCAATATATTTTGAATTCAATCCGACCAGCTCGGCCAATTCTTCCTGGGTCAAGGCGGCCTCTTTTCGGCGCAAGCGAATGGCCTCGCCGATGGTTACTCGGTGCGGAAATTTTCCGGCTTTTGTTCGCTTCGGCTTTGCCACCAGCAAAAGCGTAAGAAGGCATGTGTGGTTAGTTACACCAGCAACATGCTGGTATTTCCTTCTTGCCTGTTATTGCAGTTGGTATAAAACAATCGTCGGAATCAGAAGGGCATTTCGGAAAACTCTTTAAGACATGAAAGCTCAAGCTCGCATCGGGCTGGTTTATACTTCGTTCGCTCCCATTCAAATCCTTGTCCTGCTCGCTGCGCTATTAGGTCTTTCGACTGCGAACGCCGCGCCCAGAACACCGCAACCGCCCTGGCCGCAATCCACGTTGAAAATCTTCGGATTTGACGCCGCCTATTGGCGCGGGCCTTGGAGCAATGTCGCCGTCAATGAGGACCCTGCGACACTGGTTGATAGTTGGAGCGGATATTCGCTGCTGCGGGATGGTTTTTATTCCACCCCCGTTCTAATTCCGGTCGGGGATGCCAAGACAACCCGCAATGTGGCCGTGCCGTATGGCGCGATCCGCTTCTGGGTGGCCCCGAACTGGTCAACCGCCGATGAAAAGACTGGCGGCAAGGGGCCGGGACGTTTCGCGCGATTCTTGGAAATGGTGAACGTGAATGACACAACGGCCCAAGTGCAATGGTCGCTTTATGTCAACGAGGCGGGCGACACCATTTATCTGAGCCACCCCAGCAAAGAGGGAATGATTGACGTTCTGAAAGCGCCCGTGACCTTTTCGGCAGGGGATTGGAGCATGGTCACGATTGCCTATTCCACTACGAACACGGTGTTGTGGCTGAACAATGAACCCATTGCGGCGGGGAACGGCTTGCCACTTCTATCACCAGCCAGCCCTGCGGATTTGGCGCTGGTCATTGGGAGCGACGTGTATTGCTCGGCGGATAGCATGGCGGGCGCACAATTCGAGGAAATCACGACCTTCGAGCGTTGGTCGAGCAAATCTGATTGGCAGGATTTTTATTTCCAAGCCTACAAACGGCACTCCCTGCTGGGACCGATTTCCGATGAAGAAGCTGCCGCGATGGCCCAGCGCCGCGCGGAACGGAAAGCGAAAATGGAGGAGGAAGGTGATAGCGGTGGGGTCGCCATGATGCGCTTTGCCTCTAGCGGCCCATCATCGGTCTGTGTCACAAATGGGCCGGTTTATATGACCAACGTGGTCAGCTACTACACGACCAATGCTGGCTGGACGGTCGGATTTGATATAGTCGGCGGAACTAACGGTGTTCCTTACGATATTTTCAGCGCGACAAATCTGCTCGGCAACCACATCACGAATACCGTCTGGCAATGGGAAGATGTTGGCTACACCTGCCACAGTTACATATTTACTAATCAGCCCGAGCAGATGAAGTATTTCATCCTTGGCACGACAAACGACACCGATGCGGACTTGTTGACGGATGCCTACGAATTGCTCGTGAGCAAGACGCTGTTTAATGATGCCGACACTGATAATGACGGAATGCCCGACGGCTGGGAAGTGCATAATGGTTTGAATCCGCTTGACCCGGCGGACGCCAGCGATGATCCCGACGGAGATTGGTTGACCAATTTTCAGGAATACAATGGCGGCACGAATTCCAGCAACCCACATGATTTGATGGTGGTGGCTTGGGGTGACAATTCTGACGGTCAGTGCAACGTCCCTGAGAACCTTCGCGATGTGGTTGCCGTTGCCGGCGGTTTTGATTTCAGCTTGGCACTTCGTAAAGACGGAACGGTTGTGCCGTGGGGTGCCAACACTTATGGACAGACGAACATTTCCGCCGGACTTACCAACGCAACCATGCTGTCGGCCCGGTGGTGGGATGGTGCGGCTCTGAAATCTGACGGTACAATGAAACGATGGGGTGCGTCTTCTTGGCCGGTGCCAACATGGGCGACGAATCTATCACGCATCGCGGTCGGCTACGATTATGTGTTGGGCTTGCAAAGTAATGGAGCCGTGGTTGCGTGGGGACAACCATCGTATCGAACCAATCTCATTCCCAGCTTGACCAACATCATTGAAATCGCTGCTTCAACCGATCACAAGGTGGCGTTGCGAAACAACGGTTCGGTTGTAGCGTGGGGACTGAGCTACTCAAATGCAGGGTGGAACCTTACGAACGTGCCTGCGTCCGCAACCAACGTCACTTCAATCTCAGCGGGTGAATATCACACGCTCGCATTAAAAGCAGATGGAACGGTTGTGGCATGGGGCGCGGGCACCGTAATAAACCCTTCGGGTGGCTTTTTGGGCGCTGACCTCGGACAATCCATTGTTCCCGCAGGATTATCAAATGTGGTCGCAGTTGCCGCCGCTGGTTATCATAGTCTCGCATTGCGTGTGGATGGTTCTGTGGTGGGATGGGGTAACATCCCCTCGCCCGGCTTTCTTCAAAGTAATGTCGTTGCAATCGCATCGGCGCAGGATCACAACCTTGCCATCCGGTCGGGACGACAGTTGCCAGTCATTGTCGAAGGGCCTGTCAGCAAGGTCGCTTTGCCGGGCTCAAATGTCACCTTTACGTCACTCGCCCTCGGACTTGCCGGAGTGAAGTATCAATGGCAGTTTAGCAGCACGAACATCACCGGGCAGACCAACGCTGCATTGACCTTGAATAACGTCTCCACCAATAACGAGGGCGGCTACACGGTGGTCTTTTCTACCGGGGCGGGTTCGATCACCAGCAGTGTTGCGACCTTGACAGTGGTGCGCCCGCCGCAAATTGTTTTCGTCAACCCGGGGCTTTCAAATTTTGTGTGGGTGACGAGCAATACCAACCTTTCTGTGGTCGCCACAGCTTCGGGCACGAATGTTTACCCGCTCCGCTACCAATGGTTTCGGGATGCGCTAACGCTAACCAATCTTACTTCGGCAACGCTCCCAATTTACGTTTTTGCTTTCACCGCACCCACCGACATTGACGGTGCTTACTCAGTGCGCGTAACTAATGCGGTTGGTTCAACAAATGTCGGCACTTGGCCAGTGCGAGCCTTGTTTCCGGGCATGGTGGGTGGGTGGGGCACAAATAGCGACGGACAAATAGATCGCCCGGCAGACCTCACCAACACAATTTCGCTCTCGGCTGGAAAATATCATTCGGTGGCCGCGCGGGAAGATGGCAGTGTCAGCTATTGGGGTTATACGTGGGCAAGCCTGCCAACTGATTTGACAAACATTGTTTCTGTTTCCGCTGGCTACGCACACACATTGGTCTTGCGTAACGACGGTTCAGTGACGACATGGGGACAGGCGGGGACCTATGCCAATACCGTGCCCGCAAATAATTTTGGCATGAAAAGCATCGCCGCCGGGACGTATCATAATCTGGCGGTGCTGACTAATGGCAATATCTTGGCGTGGGGCGCAAATTTCCCGGGCTTTTGGAATCTGACGGACGTGCCAGCAAATGTTACCAACGTGACCGCAGTTGCCGCTGGCACTTATCACAGTCTGGCTTTGAAAGCCGACGGCACAGTGGCGGGTTGGGGCTACAATGGCAGTGGCCAGACCAATGTGCCCAGCGGTCTGACGAATGCAGTAGCGATTGCCGCAGGTGAGCGATTCAGTGTGGCGCTTCGCGCCAACGGCACGATTGTCGCGTGGGGTGATAACGGATTAGGCCAAACCAACGTGCCCGCAGGCTTGAGCAATGTGATGGCGATAGCGGCAGGCTGGGCACACGGCGTGGCGTTGAAAAATGACGGTTCGGTGGTTTGTTGGGGCGATAACATCGGGGGACAGACCAATACAGTTTCCAACTTGCCGCCGGTGAAACTGATTGCGGCGGGTGGCAATCACACGCTTATCAGCCTGTTTTCTCCCTTGCTGCAATATCCCGTGGATGTCACCAAAGACCTGCTGCTCATCTACAACACAAACTCGATCAACAGCATCGTCGTCAAAGATTATTACCTCGCGCACAGGCCGATGGTGAGTGAGGCAAATGTGTTGGGAATTGGCTGCCCGACAAATGAAATCATTTCGACAGCAGATTTCACGAATCAAATTCGCGCTGCCTATTGGAACTGGTTAAATCAAAACCCAACGAAACACCCGCAATACGTCATCCTTTTCCCGGATATTCCGACAAGAATTTGGGGAGACACGTCCGACACTGCAACAATCAGCAATAGTGTCGCCTTTGAACTTCACTCGCAGACACCTGGAATTACTCCATTCATCACGAGCATCAACATGGGGTTGTGTTGGGGCGGGGGCAACTGTGACGCATTGACCAACGACTGCATTGCTTACATCAACAAGCTGGCCGCCTTCGGATCAAACTATTCGCCCGGACAACTTTTTATCAGCGCAAGCAGTGGTGGTTATGCTGGCACAAACTTTGTGCTTGAGAACTTGAGGCATGGTGCTGGCTGGCCATTTCCAGAGCCGAATTTCTCTGGATATGGTGGAATAATTTCGGCAGTGACCAATGTAATTTACAACTCTGGCGTAAGCGAAGTCGGCGCAATCTATAATGACGGCATCGAAGCTTACGGCCAGCCAGCATTATCCCATATAACAAATGCGGTTGATGTTGCAGGTTATATGTGTTGGGGAGGACACAGTTCCCTCGGAAACGAATATCCTGTAAATGGACAAGTTAAGTGGAGTGGCACCAGCGGTTGGTGGGTCATCGAAACAATTGAGTCCTTCAACGGGTGGAGAGCTACTGGCCAAGGTAATTTCACACAATGGTTCTCGCCTTACGCGTTTGGAGGAACGAATTACTCGAACACGCCCGTTGGTGCCGTCACACATACTGACGAGCCGTTGTTGGTGGGTATCAATGACCCGCAGGTCTTTTTCGGAATGTGGCTCGAAAATAAGAGCTTCGCGCATTGTGCGTGGGTATCGCGCAGAACGCCTAGATTCCAAGCTGTAGGTGATCCGTTTGTGAGAAGATGAATTATATGAATAAACAATCAAAAGGCCTGTTGGTTTTGACGTTGCTTGTAGTGACGCATTTAGGGTATTCGCAAGGAACTTTTGGAAACCTAAATTTTGAGCAAGTAAACACCAATTCACCGATTAGCATAACAGGTTGGACCCTGTATTCCGGCACAGTTGGTTATAACACTGTCAGTCTCGGAGGAGCAGCGATTACTGTTCATGACTCGATGTCCTTGGCCTTTCAGCCGCTTCAAGGAAATTACTCGGTGTTCATTCAAGGTTCGGCTGCGGGGCCTCCTGTAAGTGCCGCCATCGGACAATCCGGTCAAATTCCTGTAAATTCTCTTTCGCTGCGTTTTTGGGCTGACCCGCGCTCAAATCTTCAAGTCACATTTGGTGGTCAACTGATTCCAACATTCAAATTAAGCAGCACACCAAACTACGATATTTTTGGCGGAGACATTTCGGGCTTTGCAGGCCAAACGGCTGAACTGAGGTTTATTGGGCCGGCAAATTCAGGTGGGTATTTTGACAACATTTTCTTTTCAAGTCAGGCAGTTCCCGAACCTAGCGTGTTAGCCATATTCGGTCTTAGCGCTATGCTATTCAGGTACCGTTCGCGTCCGGTGACAAAATCATGAACTCGGTCGTCTCTGGTTTTTGTCGCGTTGGAAGCTGAAGCTCTTGCCGCTGCGTTTGGGGCGCACGCCACCCTTGAACGGCTTGTCTTTGAGGAATTTTCGCTTCGGCTCGATGGTTTTCGGGCGGGCTTTGGGCACGAGCACGATCGGGCAACCTTCGTAGCCGAAGGCTTTGCGCATTTCGTTGGCGAGATATTTCTTGTAGGGATCGGAAAACAATTCATCACGATTGACGAACAGCAAGAACGTCGGCGGCGCTTGGCGGACCTGGGTGGCGTAAAAGAATTTCAAGCGATGCCCGACGGAACTCACCGGCTGGCGGCGCTCGACCGAGTCGTTGATGGTGCGGTTGAGCAGTGAGGTGGGAATCTTTTGTTGCAACTGTGCCGCCACGTAACGGACGGCTTCGAGCAGGCGATCCAGATGAAAGCCCGACTTGGCCGACGTAAAAATCACCGGCGCGTAGTCGAGGAAGAACAGTTTTTCCTGCACCCAGTTGCCGAATTCGCCGAGCATTGTCAGCGGACCTTCGTTGCCTTCGTAACGCTTTTTGTCCTTTCGACGGCTGATTTCCTCCTCGCGCGCTTTGCGAACCGGCTCGTCGTAAAGATCCCACTTGTTGACCACGACGATGCAAGCCTTGCGGTTCTGGACGATATGGTCGGCGATCTTCTTGTCCTGTTCCAGAATGCCTTGCTGCGCATCGAGCACCAGAACGCAGATGTCGCAACGCTCGATGGACTGTTCGCTGCGCTGCACACTGAAGAACTCGATGGCATCATCCACGCGCCGTGATTTCCTCATGCCGGCGGTATCAATCAAAATGTAATTCTGCCGCACGCCATCCGTCTCGACCTCAAACGGCACATCTACGGCATCGCGCGTCGTGCCGGCGATGGGGCTGACGATGACGCGCTCGGATTTGGTGAGCGCGTTGATGATGGAAGATTTGCCGACGTTCGGGCGGCCGACGATGGCGAGCTTCAACGGCCCGCGCGGTTTGCGGACGGGGAATTGTTCGCCCTCCGCGCCTTCCGGGACTTCGACCGGCTCCGCCTCGGTCTCGCTCTCGGTTGCTTCGGGCGTGAACGCTGGGAGCAAGGCCACCGCCGCCGTCATCAAATCGTCAATGCCTTCGCCGTGGATGGCCGTGACTGGGAAAATTTTCTCGAAGCCAAGCTGGGAGAATTCCACCGTCTGCGGCTCGACGCGCGCGGTATCCACCTTGTTGACGGCCACGAGCACGGGCTTGCCGGACTTGCGCAGGCGTTGCGAGACTTCGCGATCCAGCGGCACGATGCCTTCCTGCACGTTGACGACGAGGATGATCACGTTCGCCGCTTCGATGGCGAGGTCCACCTGTTCGACGGCGGCTTTGACGATGACATCGGTGGATTTCTCTTTGCGCAACAGGCCGATGCCGCCGGTGTCCACGAGCGTGTAGGGGCGGCCGTGCCACTCGGCTTCGGCGCTGACGCGGTCGCGCGTAACGCCCGGCATGTCATGCACAATGGCGATGCGCTTGCCGACGATGCGATTGAACAGCGCGGACTTGCCGACATTGGGCCGGCCGACGATGGCGATTAAACCTGACATGCGCACAGGATGCGCGAGTTTACGAGGCGGAGAAAGGCAAAAGGCGGCGGCTTGCTTCAACTGTTTCGGCAACTGCCACCAAGCGGGATCGGGCTTGCATTTGCCGTTGATTCTGCAACAAAGAAGGCGGCAACCCCATGGGGTTTGTTGACTTACCCGAAAACAACTAAAATCCAGAATCTCAAATTACTATGGAACAAACGACCACAAATGGTGCTTCTGCTGAAGCCAGCTTGCTTACGATCGGGCTGCTATTGATCATCGCCTTGGCTCTTTACATCTTCACCTGCTTTTGCCTGAAACGCATTTGCGAGAAATGCGGGAATCAGCCGGGAGTATTGATCTGGATTCCCATTGTGCAGATCATCCCGTTGTTGCAGGTGGCCGGCATGGCGACGTGGATGCTGATTCTCTTTTTCATCCCATTCGTCAATCTGGCAGTTGGCGTCTATATGTGGGCCAAGATCTGTTCCGCGCGAGGCAAAAGCCCGTGGCTGGTGCTTCTCATGTTCGTTCCCATCCTGAACATCGTCTTCGTCCCTTACCTCGCTTTTTCAGAGTAGCGGGGGATTTCCGTCCCGCCCGTTCGATTGGAGAGGCGAATTTCAGCACCGCGATGGTTTACTTGGGCAGCTTCCGCATCAGACTCCTGGCCCGGGAAACCCACACGCGGTCGCGCTGGCGTTGATAAGCGGGCGCATGCGGGTCGTCGGCGAGAATGTCTTTGAGTTGCGCGCGGGCGAGGTCGGGCTGGTTCTTGGCAAGATAAAGCTCGGCGAGTTGCACTTTGGCGCGCGGATAGGAATTGTGCGCCACCACATACTCCCAGCTCTTGATGGCATTGTCGGTTTCTCCGAGCGCGGCCAACGTTTCGGCGTACGCCATCGCGGTGTGGTTGTAATCGTGCTTCGGATTTTCCCGCAACACCCCTTCGAGCAGCGGTCTCGCTTCGGCGGCGCGTTTCTGGCGGAGCAGACATTGACCAAAATGCGCGCGGGTGTCGGGATCGTTGCCGTCGCGTTGCATGGCGGCGCGGTAACACGCCTCGGCCTGCTCATATTTGCCCTGTTGAAAGTAAACATCGCCAAGCTGCGAATGGTGATGGGCGTGGTCGAGGTTGTGGATCTGGGCCTGAAGTTCCTTGATGCGGCGGCGATCATGCGCGCCGGGCAGTTCGAAGCCGCGCATCGTCGGGCCGCGGAACAGGTAAAAGAAATACCACGCGGCGGCGAGGCCGGGCATGATGAGCATGTAAACCACCCAGGCCCATTCGCCTTTGCGGACGGCGTCAATGATCATCCACAGGGTGAACAGCAGAACCAGTCCGCCCACGCCGAGGCCGAACCAGTGCTGCAATTGATCGAGGAACGAAACCGTCGGTTCTTCGTAGCCGTAGGAATCCACGCGCCGAAAAATAGAGAGGCCGCCGGGCGCAGGCAACCCTTCTTGCGGGACTGGCTGGCTCTGGCTCGGTTGGCGAGGCGCTCCGCATGTTTGTGCGGTAGCCAAACGCCGGGCCGGGTGCTAGCGTCGGACGAACCCGATTCAGAACCCAAACAACTTGTAGCGACGTATGAAAACTCTTCGATGGCTTTCCGGCAGCGTGTTGGCAGTGCTTTTCTCCGTGGGGAGCTTGAGTGCCCAACCCTTTTATCTGCGGGGCAGTTTCAATGACTGGGATACCTCCACGCCCATGACCGACTTGGGCGGCGGCTTGTATTCGGCAACGATTGCGGGGACACCCGGCAGCCGGTTCAATTTCAAGGTGGCGACGGCGGATTGGGCGGCGGCCTGGCCGGGTGGTGACAGCCGGAGCGCGTTTGATGCGGCGGGCGCGGCCACGGTGTATTATCGCGCTGGCGCTGCTGGCGATGGTTGGGGACCCGCGGCGGATCGGGTGGGCTACAGCGACCCGCAACAGTTTGGGTGGGACATCATGGGTTCATTCAATGGCTGGACCACGCCCGTAGTGACGTTGACGGCCATGGGCGGCGGATTGTATGCCGGCAGTCTCCTGGTGCCGGCGGCGGGAAGCTATGAATTCAAATTTCGCGAGGCGGGTAGTTGGGACATTTCCATCGGCAACGATTTTGGAAACTCCAGCGACAATGCCGGGGTGACGACGACCGATGCCAATCAATTCGTATCCTTTCAGTTGGACCTGCCGAACGGGCGTTGGTCGGCAGTGGCCGTGCCCGAACCCGCGTCGCTCGCGTTCGTGGGCCTTGGCTCGCTGGCGCTGATCCATCGGATGCGTCGCCGTTGATCTCCTCAGCCAATCAATCGAGCCGGGTCGTTGTGATGAACAACGGCCCGGTTTCTTTTGCCCCGCAATGTCCCAATTTTTTTGAACCGGAGGCAGCAGAGGGGGCAGAGACCACCGGACTGGAAGCGAACGGAGGCAGTGCGGGACACCCAACGCCGTTTGAGCCGCTGCAAAAGTCTTTGGAGCGCCGGCCTCCGGCCCGGCGTTGGAAAATTCGCAACTTCGAGCCGTGCCAGAAGCCGGCGTTCCGGCTTTTGCAGCGGTCTCCGGTTTGGGTTCAGAGTGGTTCTTAAAAATGAGTTCTGGCTGCGAAGCCACGAACCCCTCACCCGGCCTTCGGCCACCCTCTCCCCATCGGATGGGGAGAGGGCCGGGGTGATGGGCCGTTCGGAAATCATTTCTGAGAATCGGTCTATCTATCGGTGAACCTGATCTCCATGTGCGGCAAAACCATGCCCCAACCACTCCGTTGCCTCTGTTTGCTCCTGTTCCAGTTTCCGGACGTCAGTTCAGCGCAGCAGAAATTCCAGCGGTTCGTGAACGCGCTTCTTCCAGGCGCGTTCCGAGTGTTCCTCGCCGGGGAATGATTTCGTGATCCAGTTTGTGCCTGAGATGTAACCAGCGTTTTTCATCTGCGCATCCACCGCTTGCTGCAATGGCTCGTAGCGACCGTCCTTCGTCTCGGTGCCGAAGTCGAAGTAAATCCGGTGCGTCTTCGGATCGGGCAGGGCGCTTTGCAATTCCTGCGTCGTCACGCCGCCCGCGACCGTCCACGCGGTCGAAAGACACGCCGCGCCGCCGAACACTTCCGGGTATTGGCAGATCGCCTCGAGCGAGATCAGCCCGCCCATGCTCGAACCCATGATGCTTGTATGCGCCCGATCCGGCCGCGTGCGATACCGCGCGTCAATCGCGGGTTTCAGTTCGGTGACGAGATATTTCAGATAGGCATCGCCGAGTGGTTGGCGGCGCACGGGTTTGAACATCTCGTCGAGATCGGCCTCGACAGCGCGTTCGATGGCGCGCTGCGGCATGTATTCGTTGAGGCGTTTGGGCGTGTTCCAGATGGCGACGACGATGGTCTCGGGCACTTTCTGTTCCGCGATCAAGCGGGTCATTGTTTCGTCAATGCCCCAGTCCACGCCGATGAACGAGGTGGCGGGATCAAAGACATTTTGCCCATCGTGAACATAAAGCACCGGATAGTGCTGCGCGTTCGCCGCAGGCGTGAAGTAACTGGGCGGCAACCAGACATCCACCGCGCGGCGGTCCACGAACTTCGATTCCAGCGGCACAAGATGTTCCACCGTGCCGGTGACGCGCGGTTGCAGGACGGCGACCGGGGCGTTGCTTTGCGCCAACGCCGATAGACAGGTCATCCAACAAGTGCCGAGAAGAAGCTTGGGAAATTTCATGCGTGAATGAGTCAGTCTGTCAGTCAGTTGCGGGGAAACCAAACGCACAAACATGCGGTAAAGCGAAGATTGCGTCCGCGCCCAAAAACCGGCTCACTGTCCCGACAAGCAACCGCCCCAACATGAGCAAACCGCGTCTGTCCTTCTGGCAAATCTGGAACATGAGCTTCGGCTTCCTCGGCATCCAGTTCGGCTGGGGCCTGCAGATGGCGAACATGAGCCCGATCTACACGTATCTGGGCGCGGCGGATGAACAGATCGCCAAACTCTGGCTCGCGGCCCCGCTCACCGGATTGCTCGTGCAACCCATCATCGGCGCGATGAGTGACCGCACGTGGTGCTGGCTCGGGCGGCGGCGGCCTTACTTTCTGGTGGGGGCCATTCTCAGTTCGCTCGCGTTGATCCTGATGCCGAACTCCGGTTCGCTCGCCGAGTGGCTCATCCCGCATCTGCCCAAATTTTACATGGCGGCGGGATTGTTGTGGGTGCTGGATGCGAGCATCAACGTGAGCATGGAGCCGTTCCGCGCTTACGTGGCGGACAAACTGCCGGAGGAACAGCGCGGCATGGGCTTTTCGATGCAGAGCTTCTTCATCGGTGTCGGTGCGGTCGTGGCGGGCATGTTGCCGTACATGTTGAAGAACTGGTTCGGCGTCACGGACGCGGCGGATGGCGCCAATGCTTTGCCGACCAACGTGAAAATTTCCTTCTATGTCGGGGCCATCGCGTTTCTGGCAGCAGTGCTGTGGACGGTGTTCACTTCCAAGGAATATCCGCCGGAAAATATGGAAGAGTTCCGCCGCAAGAAATCCGAGCGCGGCGGGTTTGTGCATCTGCTCAAGGAAATTCCCGACGCGCTCAGCAAGATGCCCGGCACGATGCGGCGGCTGGCCTTGGTGCAATTCTTCACCTGGCTCGGGCTGTTCTGCATGTGGCTGCATTTCTCGAATGCCGTGCCGGTGATCTTCGGCAGCAACGATCCGACCTCGCCGCTGTTCAAGGACGGCGCGGAGTGGGCGGGGGTTTGCTATTCGGTCAAGGACGCGGTGACGTTTGTGGCGGCGTTCGGTTTGATGGCGGCGTCGCGGCATTTTGACCGGCGGCGCATCCACGGCATCTGTCTGGCGCTGGGCGGACTTGGCTTGCTGGCGACGGGATTCATCCACGGCGCGGAGCAGAAATGGTTGCTCGTCGGCGCGCTCGCCTTGGGCGGCGTGGCGTGGGCGAGCATTCTTTCGATGCCTTATGCGATTTTGTCCGGCGCGTTGCCGCCCGAACGCATGGGCGTTTACATGGGCATCTTCAACTTTTTCATCGTCATCCCGGAAATCCTCGCGGCGCTCACGTTCGGGCCGATCGTCAAGCACTGGCTCGGCGGCAATCTGGTCCACGCCGTGATGGTTGGGGGCGCGTGCCTGTTGATTGCCGCCGCGCTGGCGCAATGGGTGCAGGAATCCGAAGCCACCCGGGCGGGTTGATTGCCGTTGGTTCTTAATCGTAATCTTAATCTTTTTCTTAATCTGTTCCGGCTGGAGATTAAGAGCCTGTATCAAAATGAACTGTTTGCTTTGGCAGGTAGGGCGCGTCAGTCCCT
>CAZQNQ010000043.1:0-23397 GCA_964594985.1 uncultured Bifidobacterium sp. | reverse complement strand
AGGGACTGACGCGCCCTACCTTCAGCGGCCATTTTGTTTCACGCTCTTAATCTTAATCCTAATCTTTTTCTTAATCTCTCTCCAACGGCCCACAGATTAAGATTAAGAAAAAGATTACGATTAAGAGCCAAGGCTATGCTTGAATGAACCCGCTCCGTCGCCTAGCATCCCGCCCGGTCGTTTAGCAATGAAAGCCATTCTCGCACTCGAAGACGGATCAGTATTCCACGGCACCGGTTTTGGCGCGCGCGCCTCCGCCGGGGGCGAAGTGTGTTTCAACACTTCCATGACGGGTTATCAGGAAATCCTCACCGACCCGTCCTACAAAGGTCAGATCGTCACGATGACCTATCCGCTCATCGGCAATTACGGCGTGAACGAGATGGACGTGGAATCCTGGCGGCCGCACGTCGCCGGTTTTGTCATCCGCGAACTTTCCCCCGTGGTCAGCAATTGGCGCGCAGATTATTCGCTCGGTGAGTATCTGGAAAAGAACGGCATCCCCGGCATCCAGGGCATTGATACCCGGCAACTCACCAAGAAACTCCGGGTGCGCGGCGCGTTGAACGGCTTCATCAGCACGGAAGATATTTCGGACGCGGAGGCGGTGAAGCGCGCGAAGGAATTTGTCTTCGTCGGCGTGGATTACGTCAAGGAAGTCACGCACCAACAGGCGTTCCGCTGGGACGAGAAGGACGAGCAAAGCGGCGCGTTCGATCTCGTGCGCGGCAACGCCAAACTGGACGCGCGCAAGCATCACAAGCCGCTGCCGCCCGCGGACATTCCCATCGTCGCCCTCGACTTCGGGATGAAATACAACATCCTCCGCCGCCTCCGGCAGCATGGCTTTCAGGTTCAAGTCGTGCCCGCGACGACGACCGCTGCCGAAGTTTTGCAACACAAGCCCGCCGGAATTTTCCTCTCCAACGGCCCGGGCGACCCTTCCGCGCTCAACTACGCGGTCAACACCGTCAGCGAATTGACCAAGACCGGCATTCCGATCTTCGGCATCTGCCTCGGCCATCAGATTCTCGGTCAGGCGTTCGGCGGCAAGACGTTCAAGCTCAAGTTCGGTCATCGCGGCGGCAATCAACCCGTGAAGGACCTCGAATCCGGCAAAGTCGAAATCACCTCGCAAAATCACGGGTTTGCCGTGGATGCGAAGTCCCTGCCGTCGGAGGTCGCCGTGCACCGCATCAACCTCAACGACCAGACCGTGGAAGGACTGCGTCACAAGACGAAGCCGATCTTTTGTGTGCAATATCATCCCGAAGCGTCACCCGGACCGCATGATTCGACGCCTTTGTTCGCCGAATTCCGAAATATGATTGCGCAGCGGTGAATGACGACGTGAGCAGGTCGTCACAATTATGTCAGAGAAATGGAACCTTTGCGTTTGACTTGAATTTGCCAGCGCGAGTACCTTTTTGTCAGCAAGCGATATGGCCAAACTCGTAATCCTCAGCCAGGGCATGACGGGCCGTTCACACGAATTGAAGGTGGATAAAACCACCATCGGTCGTGTGGACGACAACACCTTCCCCATCGCTGAGTCTTCTGTTTCCAGCCATCACTGCGAAATCCTCCTGCGGGGCGCTGATGTCGTGGTGAACGATCTCAACTCCACCAACGGCACTTTCATCAACGGCGACAAGATCACCGGCGAAGCGGTGCTGAAGCCCGGCCAGGTTCTGCGCCTGGGCCAGATCGAGTTGCGCCTTGAAGTTGACGGCGCGCCGCCCGCCCCGGCCCCAGCTACGGGTGCCCCCGCGCCGGCAGCCGCTCAAAAGAAAGTTTCCGACAATACCGTGGCGATGCAACGCGGCGTGAGCCTGACCGATCTGGAGCAAGGCGCGCGCGGCTTCGATACCTCCACCGGCAAGGGCTTCACCAAGAAGGACAACAAGGGAAACAAAATTTTCCTCATCGCCGCGATCGTGGTAGGCGTGATTATCGTCGGCTTGGTGTTGTTCGCATTGATGTCAGCCAGCAAGCCAGGGCAATAAGCCGAAGCGAAAGAAGCTTTCCTGAAACCGACGGAAAACCTCCGTCGGTTTTTTTATTCCGCCAGCCACTTCGCCACATCGGCCGCGGCGTACGTGATCAGGATGTCCGCGCCCGCCCGGCGCATCGCCAGCAGGCTTTCCAGCGTCACGGCGCGTTCATCAATCCAGCCATTGGCCGCCGCGGCTTTCACCATCGAATACTCCCCGCTCACCGCGTACGCCGCCGTGGGATAACCAAACTCGGTCTTTACACGATGAATGATGTCAAGATACGCCAGCGCCGGTTTCACCATGACAATATCCGCGCCTTCCTGGATATCCAAAGCCACCTCGCGCAAGGCCTCGTTGGCGTTTGCCGCGTCCATCTGATAACTGCGGCGGTCGCCGAACTTCGGCGTGGATTCCGCCGCCTCGCGGAACGGCCCGTAAAACGCCGAGGCAAACTTTGCCGCGTAGGACATGATCGGCGTGTCGGAAAAACCTGATTTGTCGAGGCTGGCCCGGATGGCGCGCACGCGCCCGTCCATCATGTCGCTCGGCGCCACGATATCCGCGCCGGCTTCCGCGTGACTGGCCGCCGTGAACGCCAGCAGGTTCAGCGTTGTGTCGTTGAGAATCTTCGCCCCGCGCTTGTCCGCCCGGACAATCCCGCAATGCCCATGGCTCATGTATTCGCACAGGCAGACATCCGTGATGACCAGCAACTCGGGCAGTTCTTTTTTCAAGAGCCGCACGGCTTGTTGGACGATGCCGTTCTTGGCGTACGCCCCGGAAGCGCGTTCGTCCTTCTGATCCGGGATGCCGAACAACAACACCGCGGGCACGCCCAGCAAATGCGCCCGCCGCGCTTCCCGCAATAGTTCGTCGGGCGAAAGCTGGAACACCCCCGGCATCGCGCCAATGGGCTTGCGGACTTTCTTGCCGCTGCGCACGAAGAGCGGCAACACGAGCTGCTCGACGTTCAATCGGGTTTCACAGACCAGCCGACGCAACGCCGCCGACTGTCTCAGTCGGCGGGGGCGCAAAGCGGGAAATTGTCCGGCCAGTTTGCTCATGAATTGGGTTTTGTCCCGCTCTCTTTGAGGATGTTGATGAACTGCCGCATCGCGGGCGAGAGAACCTTACCCTTTTTGTAAATCGCCGCCAAGGGCCGATACAACTCCGCATCTTCGATGACCACGGCGGCCAACGTCTGCTTCGTGATCTCCTGTGCAATGGTGCCCTGCGGCACGATTGAAACCCCCGCGTCAATCTCCACCGCACGCTTCACGGTTTCGATGTTGTCGAATTCCATCACGGTTTTGACCTCGACCGCCTGCTCTTTGAGCACCTTGTCAATCGCCTTCCGCGTTGGGATGTCCGGCTCGAATCCGATGAATTTCTGATCGGCAATCGCCTTGAGCTTGATGGTTTTTTGTTTCGCGAATGGATGCTGCGGATGACAGATCAAAACGAGCGGATCGCGGCGCAACGACACGATTTCCAGCTTCGTATCTTTCGTCGGATACGCCACCAGGCCGAGATCCACCACGTTGCTGAAGACATCTTCGTAAACCTGGTTCGCCCGGCGATATTCCACATGCACGTGCACCGTGGGATAATCCTTCAGGAAGCGTTTGATGTACGGCGGCAGGTCATGCAAACCGATGCTGTAAATCGTCGCCACGCGGATCGTGCCAGAGATAATGTCTTTGATCTCCTGCAGCTTGCTGTGCAAACCGTCGTAAGTTTGGATGATCTGCTTGCTGTAATCGTAAAGCACCTGGCCTTCGCGCGTGAGCCGGAACTTCTTCTTGCTGCGCTCGATCAGCAACGACTTGAACTGGCGTTCCAGCGAGCTGATCTGCTGGCTGACGGCGGATTGGGTGACGTTGTTGATTTGCGCGGCCTTGGTGAAACTCTCGGTTTCGGCCAGGTCGCAGAAGACTTTCAAACTCTCAATTTGCATAAGGGAATTAAATGGGGAAACCCCCGCACAGTCAACCGACGTTATCAATACTTAATTGTCAATAATAGACCTTCTATTGACCTGCCCAAGCCGCGTGGCATAACGTAAATCACTCCGATTGATTGCCACTATTGAACTTTTATCCTCGCGTCAGATTGCTAAAATGACCGCGTGACTCCCTCTGTCGTTGCCCAAATCCTGCGGCGAACCGCCGGGTTCGTCGGGCTGGCTTTTTCTGCCGGACTAATGCTGGCCGCCGAACCGGCCCGGGTGGATTTCAATTTCCAGATCCGTCCCCTGCTCTCCGATCGCTGCTACCGTTGTCACGGTCCCGACGCCGGTTCGCGCAAAGCCAAACTCCGCCTCGACACCCGCGCCGGCGCGCTCAAGGAACTCGCGGACGGCATGGCCATCGTCAAACCCGGCGACCTCGAACACAGCGAACTCATCCGGCGCATCATCACCGCCAACGAAGATGATTTGATGCCGCCGCCGGACTCGCATCTCTCGCTGACGGCCGCAGAAAAGGAATTGCTCAAACGCTGGGTGCTCGAAGGCGCGGAGTATAAATCGCATTGGGCTTATCTTCCCGTTGCGAAAATTACTCCACCCCAGCCGCGTGATTCACGCTGGACTCGAAATCCCATAGATTCATTTGTCCTATCACGCCTCGAAAAAGAAAACCTCTCCCCCGCCCCGTCCGCCTCGCGCGAAACTCTCATCCGCCGCCTCGCGCTCAACCTCACCGGCCTGCCTCCCACGCCCGCCGAGATTGACACCTTCCTCGCCGACAAGTCTCCTGACGCCTACAACAAAGTCGTCACGCATTATTTGAACTCCCCCGCCTACGGCGAACGCATGGCGCTGGACTGGCTTGATCTCGCCCGCTACGCCGACACCTACGGCTACCAAAACGACGTCGAACGCGATATGTCCGCGTGGCGCGATTGGGTCATCAAGGCGTTCAACGACAATCTGCCCTACGATCAGTTCCTGACCTGGCAACTCGCCGGTGACTTGCTACCTGATGCCACGCGCGAACAACGCATCGCCACGGCGTTCAATCGCCTGCATCGCCAGACCAACGAAGGCGGGAGCATTGACGAGGAATTCCGCACCGAATACGCCGCCGACCGCGTCAACACCGTCGGCACCGCCATGCTCGGCCTCACGATGGAATGCGCCCGCTGCCACGATCACAAGTTCGATCCCATCAAACAGAGCGATTACTTCTCGATGTTCGCGTTCTTCAACAGCATTGACGAATCGGGCCTGTATTCGCACTTCACCAGCGCGACGCCATCGCCCGCGATGCTGCTCTGGCCGGAAGATAAACAGCAACAGCACGCCGACCTCACCAACCAGATCATCGCCGCGCAGGCAAATCTGGCGGCCATTGCGTCACTGGCCAAACCAGAATTTCTCACGTGGCTCTCAGCCAGCGGTCAGGTCTCGCCGCCGCAACCGATCGCCCATTTCACTTTCGATACCGTCGTCAGCAACACCACGCCTGACTCCGTAACGCCCACGAATTTTGCCAGGCTGGTGGACGAACCGAAACTTGTCCCCGGAGCGCCGATCTCCCGATCGGCTCGGCCCGAAACCTCACCACAACGAGCCGATCAGGAGATCGGCGCTCCAAACCACGCGCTCCATTTCAATGGCGATAACGAAGTCATTTGCCGGACCGTCCCCAACTTCAAACGCACCGATGAATTCTCCTTCGCGCTCTGGCTCAAGCCCACGGAGCAGCAGGACCGCGCCGTCGTGCTGCACCAATCCCGCGCCTGGACCGACGCCGGCAGTCGCGGCTTTGAACTCACGCTTGATCACGGCAAACCGTTCTTTGGCCTGATTCATTTCTGGCCCGGCAACGCCATCGCCGTCCGGGCCAGACAGGAATTGCCGCTCAACGAATGGTCACACCTCACCATCGCCTACGACGGCAGCAGTCGCGCCAGCGGCATTCAACTCTATCGCAACGGCACACCGCTCGAAACCGAAGTGGTGCGCGATAATCTTTACAAGGACATCATCCACCGCGCCGAATGGGGCGACAAGGAAGTCGGCAAGGTTTATCTCCAACTCGCTGGACGTTTTCGCGACAGCGGATTCAAGAACGGCTTGATTGACGACCTGCAAGTGTTCGACGTGCGATTGACCGATCCGGAAGTCAAAATGATTTCCCGGAGCGCGGCTGTCCCAATCACCGCGCCCACGACAGCCGCCCCTGTTGCGGGTGAGACACCCGCGTTCCGATATTTCCTCACTCGCCATTACGAGCCTTACCGCGCCGCGCTCGCGGAACTCAAAAAGCGCCGCGCCCAGGAAAACTCCCTCGTCAACGACATCCCCGAAATCATGGTCATGGAAGAATTGCCGACGCCCCGTGTGACGCACCTGCTCAAACGCGGTGCGTACGACGCTCCTGGCGAAGTCGTCCCGCGCGACACGCCAGAATGGCTGTTTCCCTTCGCGAAAGAGCTTCCCCGCAATCGGCTTGGCCTCGCGCACTGGATGACCGACCGCCAAAACCCGCTCACCGCTCGCGTCGTCGTGAATCGCATCTGGCGCATCCATTTCGGGCGCGGCCTCGTGGCATCGCAGGAAGATTTCGGCGTGCAAGGCAAGTTGCCCACGCATCCTGAGTTGCTCGACTGGCTCGCGGGTTGGTTCATGGACAACGGCTGGGATGTGAAGGCACTCCACAAACTCATCGTCAGTTCTGCCACGTTTCAACAAGCCTCCCAGACCAAAACTGAAATCATCGCCCGCGATCCCGACAATCGCCTGCTCACCCGTGGACCGAAAACGCGCCTGCTCGCCGAACAGGTCCGCGATGGCGCCCTCGCAGCCAGTGGTTTGTTAAGCCGACAAGTTGGTGGCCCGAGCGTGAAGCCGTATCAGCCCGAAGGTCTGTGGGAAGCGACCGGCACCGGCAAATCCTACACGCAGGACACCGGCGACAAACTTTATCGCCGCAGCCTCTACACGTTCTGGAAACGCACCGCGCCACCGCCTTCGATGCTGACATTCGACGCCATGTCGCGCGAAGTTTGCACTGCCAAACGCGACGCCACCGCCACGCCGTTGCAATCGCTGGTGCTGCTGAATGACCCGCAATTTATCGAAGCTTCCCGGGTGCTCGGCGAGAAATTGCTGAAACAATTTCCGAAGGACGACGACGCCCGCAACCGTGAAGCCTTCCGCACTCTGACGGGTCGGACGCCAGATAGAACTGAGGCTAAAATTTTGGCCAAGCTTTACACAGAACAGAAAGCTGAGTTCACAAAGAGCCCAGACGATGCGGTGAAGCTCCTTGCCGTTGGAGAATCCAAGCGCGACGAAAGCTTGCCGCCCGCCGATTTTGCCGCGATGACCACGTTGGTCAATGCGATCATGAACTTCGACGAATTTGTCGTGCAACGCTGAACTGAACCGTATGAATCACCAAATTTGCACCGGATCGTTGCCCGCCTCTGGACTTTCCCGGCGCGGCTTTCTCAATCGCTTCGGCATGGGGCTCGGTGGCGTTGCGCTGGCCAACCTCATGAATCCGGCGGGACTTTTTGCAGCAGCAGCAAAGAGCGGTGCGGATCGTGGTATCCTTAACGGCCAGTTCCATTTCCCGCCCAAGGCCAAACGCGTCATTTATCTCTTCATGGCGGGCGGCCCGTCGCAGATGGAGACGTTCGATTACAAACCGCTGCTCAATCAGCGCAACGGCGAGCAACTGCCCGATTCCGTGCGCCAAGGCCAACGCCTCACTGGCATGTCTGGTAATCAATCCTCTTTGCCGCTCGCCGGCTCGCAGTTCGGTTTCCAGCAGCACGGCCGGAACGGCACGTGGGTTTGCGATCTCCTGCCACACACGGCGAAGGTCGTGGACGACTTGTGCATCGTGCGCTCGATGTTCACCGAAGCCATCAATCACGATCCCGCCATCACGTTTTTCCAGACCGGCTCGCAGATTTCCGGACGACCCAGCATCGGCTCGTGGATTCATTACGGCCTCGGCAGCGACAATGAAAATCTTCCTTCGTTCGTCGTGCTCATCACGCCGGGCAAGGTGGATCAACCGCTTTACGCGCGGTTATGGGGCAGCGGTTTCCTGCCGTCGCAACATCAGGGCGTGCAATTCCGCAGCGGCAAAGAACCCGTGTTGTATCTCAACAACCCCGACGGCGTCACACCCGAGAGCCGGCGCCTATTGATTGATCGCTTGAACGATCTCCACAAACACACGGCGGAAAAACTCGGCGACGCCGACGTGGACGCGCGCATCGCGCAATATGAGATGTCCTACCGGATGCAATCCAGCGTGCCGGGCGTGATGGACCTGAACAACGAGAAGCCCGAGACATTCGACCTCTACGGCCCGGACTCGCGCAAGCCGGGCACGTTCGCCGCGAACTGTCTGCTCGCGCGGCGGCTCGCGGAGAAAGGCGTGAAGTTCATCCAGCTTTATCATCAAGGCTGGGATCAACACGACAACCTGCCGAAGAACATCCAGGTGCAATGCCGCGAAACCGACCAGGCCAGCGCCGCGCTCCTCACCGATCTCAAACAACGCGGTATGCTCGACGACACGCTGGTCATCTGGGGCGGCGAGTTCGGACGCACCAGCTATTCACAAGGCAAACTCACGGCAGATAATTACGGGCGTGACCATCATCCGCGCTGTTTCACCACGTGGATGGCCGGTGGCGGCGTGAAGCCCGGCCTGGTCTATGGCGAGACGGACGATTTCAGTTACAACATCACCAAAGGCGGCGTCCACGTGCACGACTTCCACGCTACCATGCTGCGCCTGCTGGGCATTGATCACGAACGCCTGACCTATTTCTACCAAGGCCGCCGCTTCCGGTTGACCGATGTGCATGGCAAGGTGGTGGAGGATTTGATCGCGTGACGCGAGCGGTTCACAACACTGAAGACATTGCAGCTGTCAGCGGTCTGATTTGGCCTTCTTTTCCCGGACAAGTTGTTCGAAGAACAATTTACCTTTCTCATGAGATGACGGATTGCCGTGCCACGTACATTCCCACCAAACAGGAGGATAGTCATTCTCATCTGTCTTTTTTGATTTCATGTAATGATCTACCTGATCCCATCTTTCGAGTCCCAAGACCTCGACCAAATGACGAGGCGTTTCGATCGCGCAATATCCAATTTGCATCCAATAAATATCTTCATCCCCCTCGGGAGCGAAATCTTCTGTTTCTCCAAATACAATTCGATGTGATTTGTGATGCTTTATGAATTCTTGCAAAGGCGGGAAGATTTCATCGTAAAGCCATTGCGAGGTTTCATCTTTGGGCGGATTCCAATACTCATGGGCAGCGAGAACAGACTCCACTGAGATTTCTTTGTTGCGTGCAACAATGCCAGAGTGTTCAAGTCCCCAGTAGGCCCAACGATATCCGGCATCAATGAAGATTTTAAGTCGGAGCAGGCGAAATAGAGGTTATTCATTTGCGAATGCCATCCAAACCTGACGTTTGTGTCAAATCAGCACTGTCCACCCATGCTCAAAGCGCGTTGCTTCGCTCCCAGCCGATGCTCTAACGCCCGCTCAAAGCTCACGAGTTGGCGGATCAGGCTGTTGAATTGGGAATGCGCCGCGTTACCGTGTTGTACGGAAAGCAAATAATAAAGCCGGCGGTCGGCATCCATTTCCGGTTTTGCTGGCAAGACAACGCCCAGTCCACTTAACCGGGGCGCTCCGATTTGAATCAACAACGATTCCACCGACTCGCGTCCGGCCGCAAGGTCTTCCAATCCCGCCCGAATTGCGTCTGCTCCAGGAAGTCCGTCGAAGTCGTTGGTATGGATTGGCGGCATGGTGAGAGTTTTCAGCGAGTGGATACGATGTTGTTCACGCGTTGTCGCAAACCCGCCACGTCAATGGCTGGAAACCGGATCAATCCGGGTTCAATCGCCTGAAACAGTTCCCAAAGCCGTTCGCGTTGCACAAGTCCGGTGGACAGCATTTGTTGCACGTCACCTTGATCGCGCGCGTGAAACCGTTCGATCTTCGACAGCGCCTGACTGTAAAAGTCGTAATGATAAAACGACAGCGGTCCGTGCGGGGCGATGTGCGTGCTGCGTTCGCGCCAATCCGGTAATTGCGGAATGAAATCGTCCGGCGCGGCGAGTTCGATGTTTATGTCCAACGCGTCTTTAAGTTCGGGCAATGCCTCAAAGAAACCCTGCGGTTCAGGATCGGCCTTGAGGTCCACATCAAGGGTGGTTTCGCGCCAGCCCAGCAATACCGCAGTCACGCCGCCCGTGAAATAAATGCGACCCGGCGAGCGAACCGCCCTTCCCAATTCGGCCATGAACCGGTTGATTTTGTTGACGCTGGTTTCCGCACGCATGACGACTGGAATTTAGCGTTCCTGTAGCGCTGAACCAAGCGGCAATTCGTTGCCGTCTCAAAACAGCGGTGCTGAAGCCACCGCAGTCCAAACGCTTCGCGAAGATCGGCAGCGTTTGAGTTTCGCGAAGCGTCTGGACTACGGCGCGTTTACCGCCGCTTTCGCGAGGTGCGGCAACACGTTTCCGAATTCACGTTCGTTCAGCATTGATCACGAACGCCTGACCTACTTCTACCAAGGCCGCCGCTTCCGCCTGACGGATATGCATGGCAAAGTGGTGGAGGATTTGATTGCGTGAGTTGAACAGGAGCAAACGGAGGGAACGGAGATTCTCAACAATCAGTTTCGGGTTTCTCTGTTGTCTCTGTTTCCTCCTGTTTCACCTTAATTCGGCGAAAACTTCTGTGACAGAACAAGCGGTGCGCTTGAATCCGTATCCATCGGTGTTCATCCGTGGTTGAAATTCTTTGCCCCTCCGCGTTCAGGCTTTCAGCGAGGCCATATCAATCACGAAGCGGTATTTCACGTCGCTCTTGAGCATGCGCTCGTAGGCGGTGTTGATCTCGTCCATGCGGATCATTTCGATGTCGCAGGTGATGTTGTGCTGGCCGCAGAAATCCAGCATCTCCTGCGTCTCGGGCAGGCCGCCGATGAGCGAGCCGGAGAAGGAGCGACGCCGGAAGATCAGCGGAAAAGACGCCACCGGGAGCGGCTTCTCGGGTGCGCCGACCAGTGTCAGGTTGCCGTCACGTTTCAGCAGATTCAAGTAGGCGTTGATGTCGTGCGTGGCGGAGACGGCATCGAGGATGAAATCAAAGCTGTTGGCGTGGGCGACCATTTGCGCGTCGTCCTTGGAGATCACAACTTCGTGAGCGCCGAGGCGTTTGCCGTCCGCCACCTTGCTGGGCGACGTGGTGAACAGCACGACGTGCGCGCCGAAGGCCTTGGCGAACTTGACGCCCATGTGACCAAGACCGCCGAGACCGACGATGCCGACCTTCTGGCCGGGGCCGACCTTCCAGTGGCGCAACGGGGAATATGTGGTGATGCCCGCGCACAGCAGCGGTGCGGCGGCAGCGAGATTGAGATTGGCCGGCATGCGCAGCACGAAGTCCTCCGTCACGACGATACTCTGCGCGTAGCCACCGAGCGTCGGGGCGTTGAGATGCTTGTCCATGCTGCCGTAAGTCATGGTCATGTCCGTGCAGAATTGCTCCAGACCCGCGCGACAGTCGGGACAGGTGCGGCACGAATCCACGAGGCAACCCACGCCGACGGTGTCCCCGACCTTGAACTTCTTCACGCCGTCGCCAACCGCCGTCACGCGACCAACGATCTCGTGGCCGGGTACGGCCGGATACTGGGTGAAGCCCCATTCGTTGCGGGCGAAGTGGAGGTCGGAATGGCAGACGCCGCAGAAGAGAATTTCAATCTGCACGTCGCGTTCGGTCGGATGGCGGCGGTTGATCTGGGTGGAAGCCAGCAGCGCGGTCGCGCTGGCGGCGGAGTAGGCTTTGGTTTTATACATGGAGGTTTCTTTCGGTTTGCTTTCGTATCTGAGTGAAAAGAAAAGCGCGGCGCGGCGCAGCCATGAGAGCAATCAGTTCAATCCTTTCTTTTCAAGGAACTGTGACAGGAGATCGGCAATCTGAAGATTGTTCAGGTCTGAGAATGGGAAATGGGTGTTGCCCCGAATTCCAATCTCGGGCAGGTGGACGACCGTGACATCACCACCCCGGTGGTTCACCGCATCCCGCCACAGTCTCGCCATTGCCAGGCGGACCCGCCAACCATCCTGCCCCGGATTTGCCATCGGTTGCGCCGGAATGTTGTCGCCGTAGAAGATGATGACCGGAATCTTCGTCAGTGCCATGAAGTCTGACCGAGGAACACTGGTTGCCTCAAGCGCGCCGCTTGAACTTGGCAACGCTGAAGGCACTTCGCCTTCCGGGAAGATGAAACCACTCCCGGGTTCGTAGGAGACGATAGCGCGGACGTTTGAGTTCTTTGTCGCGAGGTGCCAGCCCATTCCACCTGCGTGCGAGTGGGTCACAAGAATTCCCGGCCCGATTTTCTGGAACAGTGCTGTGACCGCGTCCGCGTTCAGCGCGGGATCGAGAGGGCCGGTGTCGGGCGTGATCTGGCGGAAGTATTGATTCAGTGCTTCCTTGTCGCGGGAGAATTGCACGCCCGGAAAAAAATCCGGCCAGATGCCGAGGCGGAACGTGCCAAACCAATCCTGCTCATCGGGCTTCGGCGTGATCGTCGCCGCCAGCGTGCTGCGGCCCGCGCGGCCTCGTCGCGGTTGGTCAATCAAGTAAACCGGAAAACCACGTCGCAAGAAGATGTTTTGGAATCCCTCGCGTCCGTCCGACGTGGTTTCCCAAGTTTTCGAGGACTGTCCAAATCCGTGCCAGAACACGAGCGGCAGTTTCTTGGCATGTACCGGGACCTGATAGAAAACGTAGGCATGATCGCCGTGCAACGTCTGTCCGGCAGGACTTCGATTGGTGGCGTCATAGTTGCCGGAATTGGTAATCACCGTCCCGCCGATGGCGAAACTCCCTTGCTCCTGGATCATCAGCGGCTCGGCCTTTTTGCTCGCATCCTGCGCGGTCGCGGAAGCAAAGGCGGTTGCTGCCAGCGCCGCACAAGCAGCGAACTTCATCTTCTCCAAAATGCATCGAACGGTTTTCATGCTTTTACCTATTTCAAATTCTTTCCGAAGAACTCCTTCAGCTTTGCGACCGCGGGGGTCACGAACTGCGGTTTGTCGTACATATCAATGTGGGTGGCACCATCAACGGTGAAGAGTTCCTTCGGCTCCTGCGCCTTGGCATAAACCTCATCGCTCCAGAACTTGGTGTCCGCCTTCGAGCCTACGATCATCAGAATCGGGCGCGGGGAGATGGTTTCAACTTGATCGAAAGGGAAGAAGGCCATCTGCAAAGGGAGGCTGGAGAACACATAGCGATTGGGCGAGTTGGGATGCTTGGCCCGCGGAGTCATGTAGTAATCGTAGCCTTCGCGATACAACGCGGGCGTGCTTTCAGTGAATTGCGCCGGAGATTCGGGTGAGATTGGCACCAGTCGAACCGGCTCACCGCGCGCTTCTTTACTTCGCTGCTCGCCGGCGTCTTTCAGGCGCTTCATCCGCTCCTCATACGACAACAGGCCCATGGCCCGACGACGCGCGTCGCCGAGATTGAACATGCTGACCGTGGCCACGGCTTTCACCCGCAGTTCGGTCGGCGCATTGCCGATGGCGTAGCTGCCACCCGCGCAGATGCCGAGCGAACCGATGCGATTTGGGTCCACGAACGGTTGCCGCACCAGATAGTCAATGGAGCAACTGATGTCGTCGAGATGCTGGGCGGGAACTTCCATCAACCGCGGTTCCCCGCCGCTCTCGCCTTGGTACGACTTGTCGAAGGCCACCGTGACGAACCCCTGTTCGGCCAGGAACGCGGAATAAAGTCCCGAGGTCTGTTCCTTGACGCCGCCAAACGGATGGATCACGACGATGGCCGGATACTTCTTGGCTTTGTCGAATCCGGCCGGCTTGAAGAGGTAGGCGGCGATGTCGGCACCCATATTTCTGGCCGGATATTTGACCCGCTCGATGGTGATACCTTTGTTGTTGGGATAACCAATCACCATCGGCTGTTTCACCGGTCCGGCGGTGTTGGTTTGGGCCGACATCTCCGAAGCCAGCAAGCCAACGGCTGCAACTGCAATGCCGGGAATCGCGGCTATTGTCGGGCCGAGAAACCTGCGCGGCTTGTGGTTAAGAATCTCGTATTTTTCATCATGCATAATCTTCAGGAGTTTTCTCGCAATGCGGGACGACGCTAGCGCGGCTTCATGATCTCGACGGCCTTTTCAATCACATCCAGTCTCGCTTTCTTGGGATCGGATTTGCCGACCGCCGAACCATCGAGCTGGAACTCGAGGAGTTCGTCCTTGCTGGAATTGTAACGCGGCCATTTCGGCAAACCCGGACCATTCGGATCGCCCGTCTTGGCGAAGTTGGCCCAGTAAGTGTTCATCATCCTGGCAACCGCTTGGTCTTCGGGTGCCACGGACGCTCCATTTCGGCCGCTCAGATTGTTGAACGCATAAGGGATTTCAGATCCGTGCGCGGCCCCAAACCGCATCCGCTCGCGCATTGAGGGGGAAACGTAGGAGAAAAGATAGATGTAGGCCGGTGCGCCTTTTGCCGCGAAGGCCCGGGCGGTCAACCGCGCCGGCTCCGCCCAGACCTTGTCCGTATTGACCATGGTGAGCATCTCGGCGAAATCAGTCTTGCCGTCCGGATCGTAAACCGCCGTCGCTTCATCACTCAGCTTCCCGAACAGCGAAAGCAGTTCCGGCTTCGAACGGGCATTGACGAAACCTCCCGGCACTTCCGCACTGTTCGACCCTATGATGAGCGGAATGTTCGCCTGCCCGCCGGCCTTGTATGCGCTCTCCGCAGTTTCGACAACCAGTTTCCCGTCGAGAATCGGCCCCGAGTAGATGGGTGGTCCTCCGGGGCCATCACTTTCCTGCCCTCCATCAACAATCTCCGCCACGGTCAAGGCACGGAGCTTGGCCAATGCGGTCGCGTCCGCACCCTCGATCCCATGTTTGCGCGCAAAGTTCACTCCGATCGTTTCCGCCGAAACGGGGTAAAACGGATCCGCCTTTTCCTGACGGATCGGTCGGCCGGTCAGAACCCCATCCCGGCCGCCGCCCGACTGACTGATCGCTTTATGAAAAAGACCTCGCGCCTCCGGCATGGTCAGGAGCGAATGAACCGAGACCCCGCCGGCAGACTCGCCGAAGATGGTGACGTTTTTGGGGTCGCCTCCGAACGCGGCAATGTTCTGCTGCACCCATTTGAGGGCCGCAATTTGGTCCATGTAAGCGTAATTTCCCTTGGCCTCTTCCGGATGCTCCTGGCTCAACGCGGGGAAGGCGAAGAAACCGAGTCGCCCCAGGCGGTAGTTGCAGGTGACGAGGATGACCCCTTGCCGGGCGAACTGGGCGCGGGAAAAGTCCGGTGAGGAGCCGCTGCCGAACACAAAGGCACCGCCGTGAATCCACACCATGACCGGCAGCTTGGCCGTCGGCGCGGCATCGGCAGGCTTCCACACATTCAGATACAAACAATCTTCCGAAGAGTTCTCGCGAATCGAAGCACCGGAACCAAAGCCTCTCTGCGCGCAATCCGCGCCGAACTTGCTCGCATCACGCTCACCCTGCCACGCAGGCATGGGTTGGGGCGGACGCCAGCGATTAGTTCCGACCGGGGCAGCCGCATAGGGAATTCCTTTGAAGCTGGAAACATCTCCTTCGGTCACACCGCACACGACGCCCAACGCGGTGCGAACCGTTGGGTGAGTCGTGGGTTCGGCCTTGCTCGCTTTTGTTTCTTGCGCGCTCGCCGATGTTAAAAGAATGGCTGCCAGTAGCCACGGGGCGGTAAACTTCATTTCAGGTCTTTTCATCATTTCTCCTTCGTCTGATTGCTCCCGTAAAATCCCGTAAAATTTGTATTAGACTGTTTGCCAAAACTCATTTCCCAAGCCTGCGGCGCACCCACCCCTGCCCCCTCCCAGGAGGGGAACATATTTACGAGCGCGCTCGGCTCTGCTCCCCTCCTCGGAGGGGCCGGGGGTGGGTTCCTTTTCGGGGGGAAATTGGCAAACGCTATAAATCATTTCTTCTCGAAGACTTCCTTGGCCACGCCGATGGCCGTTATCGCGTTGGGCCAGCCCGCATAAAATGCCAGGTGCGTGATGGTCTCGATCAACTCCTCCTGCGTTACGCCGTTTTCACGGGCGCGCGTGAAATGGGATCGAAGCTGGTCCGGGCGATTCAGGGCAATCAACGCGGCCACCGTTACCAAACTTCGGTCGCGCTTCGACAACTCGGGACGCCCCCACACATCCCCGTACAGCACGTCATCAGTCAATTGCGCCAGCTTGGGCGAAAAATCGCCGATGGCTTTCTGAGAAGGGCGAGGCGGCGCGCTCGGTGCATTTGTCATGGGTGATTGAACGCGATTCGCAGCGGTGTTTTGCGAATCATCAACCTGCTCCATCCATTCAACCGACTTGCCGTCGAGCGCCTCGGAGATGGCGAAGTGCGCCATCGAACTGTTAGACGAAGCCCCGTGCCAATGTTTCTGTCCCGGCGGAATCCAGACCACGTCGCCTGGCCGGATTTCCTCGACCGAGTCGCCCCAGCGTTGGACGCGGCCTATTCCCGCCGTCACGATCAAGACCTGGCCCAGCGGATGAGTGTGCCACGCGGTGCGGGCGCCCGGTTCAAACGTGACCAGAGCGCCGGACGTGCGGGCCGGCGCGTTCGCTTGGAACAAAGGGTCAACGCGCACGGAGCCGTTAAAGTTTTCGGCCGCACCTTGGCGAGAGGGCTGCGAGCCGGCGCGCGTGATTCTGATCGAATGCGAGTTCGTGGCCGGAGCGAAGCTTGCACTCGCGCTGGCTCCCGTTTGGTTCGTTTGGGCGGACGCCGATGCGAGAAAAGAAAGGATGGTGGCCGCCGCGATGAGCGGTTTCAAATTCATGATGTCACTCTTTCCAAGCACGAGTCCGCCATTCGCCGGGGGACGTTCCTTCCCAGCTTTGAAAGGCGCGAAAGAACGAGTTGGCGTCTTCAAACCCCAGCAAGAAGGCGGCTTCGTTCAGTTCCACGGCGCGTTGTTTCAGATAATGCCGGGCCAGTTCCCGGCGGGTCTCTTCAACAATCTGTTGAAAGGTGAGGCCCGAGTCCGTCAGCCGACGTTGCAGTGTCCGCGACCCCAAGCCCAGTTCGTGCGCGACATCCTGGAGCGTCGGACGTCGGCCCGCCAATAATTGCCGGAGGGTTTGCTTCACTTGATCACTTACACTATTGCTCGTGCGCCGGGCTTTCAGTTCGGAGTCCAACTGTGTTCCGATGATGTTCAGCAATTCCTCGTTGTGCGTTACAAACGGGCGGTCGAGATCACTGCTGCGAAACACCAGCGCATTGCGGTCGGCCTTGAACCGGACCCGGCAGCCGAAGTGTTTTTCGAGCAAGGCGCGATGTTTCACCGGCCGGATCAGCTCCAATCGCAGCGGGGTGATCTGGCCATCCGTGCCTTGTCGCCCCACGCTCAAAATCCACGACAGGAGCATATCCACGAGCACTTCCGGTTGGGTTTCCCTGGCTTCCACGTAAAAGAATTCCACCGCGGCTTCCTGTTCCGTCCGATGGATGCGAATTTCCTCCGGGCACGTCAGTTGTTTGTAACGACCGAGTCGTTGCAGCGCATCGCCAAAAGTCCGGCTGCACATGACCGCGATGCCCGCTGGGTGCGTCCGCGCCAACCGCGTTTCCGCGCCAAGCTTTAAGCCAATTCCGGGATCTGAACTCAGCTCCGCAACGCTGCGCCACAGGGCGAAGAGTTCAGCGGTGGTCACGCAGACTTTTTCCTGCTGAAAAAGCGTCACGGGTAATCCGGCGCGACGAAGCAAAGCCGGCACGGCGATTTTCTGCTCGGCGAATCGCTTTCCCCACGTGCTGGAGATTCGTAATTGATCACTCATTGATTTGGTGTCTCAGGTTTCAACACGGCTATCACTTTGCCTTCACGTCGTAGCAGAACAGAGTGTCCTGATCGCGGATGTAGAGCTTGCCGTTCGCGATCACGGGATGCGCCCAAGCGGGTTTATCCGTACGGTCGGGCTGATTGAATCGCCCGCGCTCAACATATTCCTTCCGGCTGGGTTCAATCAGAACAATCGGGCCTTCCTCGGTGCGGTAGTAAATTCGGTTATCGGCGAATGCGACCGAGCCTTTCGTCACGCGGCGCTTGTCGGAATCCTTTTCGTTCCACAGAACTTCACCCGTCTTGAAATCAAGGCAAGCCAGGTAGCCGCCGCCGTTGCCGCCATTGGCCCCGAACAACGCGCCGTCGTGCAGGATCACGCCGCCGTGATGATTCTCCATGGACTTCGAGAACCAAACTTCCTCAGCGGTGATGGTGCCATCCGCGCTTTTGTTCAGCCGGGCCAAGCCACCGCCCGCCCCGTAAGCCGAAGCGGCGAAGACCTGGCCGTCGTGATAAATCGGGGTGGCGATGTTGAGCTTCATCCCGTTGGCCGGCTTGTCATAGCGCCAGAGAAACTTGCCGTCCGCAGCGGAAACTCCGACGACCGTCGTCGCCAGAAATTGCACGTATTGCCGCTGACCACTAAAGTCCACGGCGATCGCGGACGAATACGCCGCGCCGGTGTTTTGCGGGCCGAAGCTTTTCATGCCGGCTTCGTCTTCCGTTAATTTGCCATCCCGATTCGCATCCAGCTTTTGCAACGCCGCCACGGCATTTTTGATTTCTCCCGCCTCAATCGCGCCACTCTCATCCGCATCCAGAGCGGAGTTGGCCTTCATCATCCGCATGATGCCGGGGCCGCGCCGCCGCCGCTGACCTTCTCCCTGACCGCCACGTTCACCCATTTGCGGACTCACTTCGTCCTCGGAAAGTTTGCCGTCCTGATTCTTGTCCAAAGCGCTGAGGGCGGTCGGTGCCGCCGCGATTTCATCCGCTGAAATCTCCTTGTTCCGATCTTTGTCGAGCGTGGAGAGCACGGGATCGTTTTGCATCATGCTCGGACCACCGCCGCCACCGGGGCCACGGTTCTGCGCCGGGCCACCCGTTCCCCGATCCGGCACAAAGGTTTTCCAGATCGTCTCACCAGTGAGCTTGTTCAACGCGACTATTGTCGTCTCCTCCCCGCCGGGTGTGCAGATCACTTTGTCGCCGTCCACAAGGGGCGATTCCCGAAAACTCCACATCGGACTTCTTCCACCAAAGTCCGCCACCAGGTTGCGTTGCCAAACCACTTTGCCATCGGCCACTTGAAGGCAAGCCACGTTGCCCGCCAGACCCATGACATAAAGCCGGTCGCCGTCCACGGTCGGCGTGGCGCTCGGTCCTTCTTTGGATTGCGGAAAATTCTGGGGTTGCGCGGGCGCAATTCGGACGGCCCAGATTTCCTTGCCGTCCTTCTCGGCGAGCGCCCACACGAACTCATCACTGCCGCGATGGCTCATTCCATAAATCCGCCCTCCGGCCACGGACGGCATGCTGTCGCCACCGCCAAGGCCTTTGACCTTCCACGCAAGCGACGGACCATCCTTTGGCCATTCCTTGAGCAGGCCGGTTTCTTTGGAGTGGGCCGTGCGGTCCGGTCCTTGCCATTGCGGCCAGTCGAACTGTCCGCCCAAGACGTTCTGGGTGAAAACCGCGATGGTTAGTGCGGCTGAGAGGGTTCGATACATAGGATTGCGTGGTTCAATTTGTTGTGCGGAACGGATCGCATCCCCGGGGGGGGGATGCAGACCGGCATCACAGTTTCAGAATAGACCAAGCGAAAGGACTGTCACTCGCAGAACGCGCCAATCCACTTACCAAACCCGCCAGCGTTTTGGGGCTGAGAAGGGGTGCGACTGGAACTGCCGCGCCGCTTATCTTCTTACTCTTAATCTTGTTCTTAATCTTAATCTCCCGGGCCTGAAGATTAAGAACAAGATTAAGATTACGATTAAGAACCGCAGCGATGCGCGGCAGTTTCAGGCACACCCGAAGATTGTTTGGAGGCTTGAGTTGCCATCGTCGCCTACAAACAGCGGTGCTGAAGCCACCGCAGTCCAGACGCTTCCGTCTGACCGACGTGCATGGCGAGGTGGTGGAGAATTTGATTGCGTGAGTTTGTGGTGACGCTCGCCCTCACCCCGGCCCTCTCCCCCGGGGAGAGGGAGACACAATCGGACGCCACTTCCGAATTCGAGCGTGTCCGTTTCAACATCCGTCGCTGTGCGAATTCAGATAACGCAGCGAAAGCACAGGAAGGTTGGAACTTTATGAAACTGTTCGCGACTGTTCCCCTCTCCTGGGGGAGAGGGAGAGGGTGAGGGCGAGCAACAAACAAACTTCAACCAATCGCGCCTGCTGGCCATTGACCACGAACGCCTGACCTGCTTCCACCAAGGCCGCCGCTTCGGCCTGACCGATGCGCATGGAAAGGTGGTGGAGGATTTGATTGCGTAATCTAGCTAGTGCGGACTCCCTACCTTACAGCGTCTCGAGGCAATGACTGATTCGTATCCGACTGAATCGGCAAACCGGTGGTCATATTTGTGTTTCGCTGAGTCATCCGCTTCTGTTCCTCGGAAGCTCCGATCAGTTTGTGAATTGGCCGCGTCTGCCACACCTTGCCCTCTTTGAGGTCAAACCATTCGTAGTTTGCTTCGTACTTGTTTTTGAGCGTGAGCGTGTGAAGCCATTGTTCGCCCTCTTTGAACTTCAACACAGTGAAGTCTGGTGAAACAGATACAGAATGAACTTCAGCACGCGGTTGTCCGGATTGCACAATATCAAAGGGCTGGCCAACATCGTTGATGACTATCCAGTAACCGTAACCATCGTCCCAGTGACCTGTCCAAGTTTCCGCCCTGAATGCGGAAGCATCCCAGCTTGATCCTGACTCAATTGGCACTTCTCCTCGCATTCGACTCGTTGCCTCTTTCACAAGATCTCCATATCGAGCCCGGTTTTCGTAAGTCGGCTGGTACTGTTGGTCAAGACCACGCCAGACCTTGAGCACGCGGTCGAGGTGCCCATCCTCAATTTGCTGGAGCGACGTGCTGATCAAATCACCAGTCGCACCACCATACCAAGCATTGTAGTTGAACCTTGTCAGGACCGAACTTAAAGCCCAAGAGCAGAGTATGCCGATTCCTAAAGCCAAAACTCCCAGTGAAATTCGCAGGGCGCAGTTACCGCGAAACTCAGAGATGAGCCATGCAATTGGCAAAGCAACAATTATCGCCAAGAGAAAAAGGCCAAGAGGGGGCATAATATTTCGCAACGCTACATCCGATTGTGTTCAAACCTGCGAATAGCCCGTCGGCCGGAGAAACACGCTCGTGATGTTTGTCAGGATTTCGGCGTTGGTGTAGCCGGGGGTGGTGCTCAGTTTTTTCCAGTCGGGATGACCGCCGAATGCGCCCCAGTTTTTATCGCGCGTGGCCATGTCGTCGAACACCAGCATGTAGGTCAGGCTCGGCAGATTCGTGCCGACAAGGCTTTCACCGAAGAAGACGGGTTGCAGGCCGGTGCGCCGGAAGATGTCCGTCTCGCCCACGTCGAACATCTCCACCTTCTTCTTGTTCGCCTTGCGACTGTGCGCCTCGTAAGTGCGCAGTTCGAAGATGCGTGATTTCTTCTCCTTCGTTTGCGCGGGAATTTCCAGCTTGGGCACGCTCTTAAATGCCAGCAGCACGGAGCTTTCCTTGCGGATGTAACCGGGATCGGTCGGCGGCAGATTGGCGAAGTCAGATTTCAACACGGCTTCGTCCGACTCGAACTTTTCCCGCACAGCGTTCATCGCGTCCCAGGATTTGAACGGCAGCAACACGTATTTTGTCGGCTGGTCTGGCCCGATCATCACATCGAACACGCCCACGGCGCTGACCCCGGCGCGATTCCAAGCGGGCACGGCGACATCGCGGTAGAACTGGTCAAACCGCCCGAGCATCGGTCCTTGTCGGAGGTGGTAGAGGCGCAGTTCGTAAAACTCGCGCGCTTCCGCTGGTTTTTCTTCAGCGGCTCGGGCGATGGAAGTGGTGGTGGCGGCGGCAGCGCTGGCGACGAGGGAGGTTTTGAGGAATTCGCGGCGTTTCATAGGTGACTTGGACGTTACAATTGATGTGGGCTTCAAGGCAATACCAAGCCCCTCACCCCGCCCTCTCCCCATCGGATGGGGAGAGGGTGTCCGTTAGGACGGGTGAGGGGATTTTGCTACCAACGTTGATACGAAAATCCTTCTAATCAGCAATGTTCACCAGCTTCAGCGCGCCGATGCCGCCGGGATTCCAGTTGGTGAATAGGATGTAAACCTCCTGCTCCTTACCTTTGCCGGTGACGCACCATGCGGCATCGTGCAGGTGTTGCGCGTCTTCGTAGCCGAGGTCTTCCTTCGGTTTGATCGTGGACACAATCGCGCGCTTCTTCTGGTTGATGATGTAGAGCGGGCCGGGGGTTTTGTCTTTATCCACGCCGTTCAAGCAGGCGGCCAGCACGTAGTCACCCCAGACATCCACGTCACAGAGCCACGTGCCTTTCGGGAGGCCGAGGATTTCCGTAAGCAACCGATTCTTGCGCTCGACGCGCTTCATCTGCCCTTCGGGACGCGCGGAGAACAATAGTTCATCATGCTTCTCGTCGTAGGTGACGCCATGCAACGTCTTGGAAAAGCGATTGCCACCGCCGTATTGTTCGCCCCGCCACTGGAACGGGCTTACGTCCACCGGCATGAAGCGTTGCTGCGCATAGCCGTCCACCACCCAGAGTTCCTTGGCACCGGCAAATGCCACGTCCGTCGGCGCAAAACCTTTGTTGGTGGAATACGAACCAAAGGTTGGTTTCACGAGTTCCGCCACATCTTGAAACGTCGTGTCGGTGAGATAAACCCTGCCGGACTTGTTGTCAGCGGCGGCGATGCGCGGCGCTTTCTTCCCCTGCGGAAGAATATCCGCGCCGTGAAGATTACCGTTGGTGAAAGCCGGATGACCGGCCACGATCCAAGAACTTTGCAGTTTGTTGCTGAAACCAATCCACCCCACGCCTTCCAATCCCCAGTAAACGGTGTCAGCGGCTTTATCCACGATGATGGTGCCGTGGGCTTGAACAACCGAAGGCACAGCGGCGGGAACAGGAACGCGGTCGCGCGCGGCGACAAATCTCCAAAAGCCTTGCCCGCTGACTTTCAATTCAGGCGTGGCTTTGATGGCCGCAGGCGCACGCACCGGCCCTTTGGTTTCGACGACGAACGGCAGTTCATTCGCGGTCTGCGCCGCGTATTCGTTGTCGGCCACATAATGGGCGCAGGCTTTGCCACCAAGGCATAGCACGACTGCAAAAAGGGAGATTTGTTTCATGCGTGCGCAAAGGGTGGCGCAAGTGCCATGCGGAGGAAAGCTCTACTTGAATTTACTGCGATTGGTAGGGCGCGTCACTCCGTGCGCGCCG
>CAZQNQ010000042.1:0-28118 GCA_964594985.1 uncultured Bifidobacterium sp. | reverse complement strand
ATGAACTGTTTGCTTTGGCAGGTAGGGCGCGTCAGTCCCTGCGCGCCGTTCCGTGTCAGCCAGCCGACGGCGCGCAGGGACTGACGCGCCCTACCTGCAACGGTCATTTTGTTACACGCTCTAAGAAAATGATTAAGATTAAGAGGCAATGCCCTGCGGCTGATCCACCAGTCTATGTGCGTTTGCCGCGCTTGCCTTGTGAAAAAATGCGGTAATACTTTTGCCATGCCATCCACCCGAGTTCGACGCAGCGCTCTTGTCTGGGCGGTTTGGGGGGTGGGGTTGCTGTTTGTGGGCGGCTTGAAACTTCCGGCGGCGGTCCTGTGGAGCGATCCCGATCCGCGCGTGATCCACAAAACCCCCGACGGCAGTGATCTGTTGGGCGGCGCGGTGCATCGCGATGACACGGCGAACGACGCGCTGTTCTTCAAGTTTCAGGTGGACCCGCTTTCCGATCTGGCGTCCGAACCGTACTTCGCGGGGTTTCAATTGTTCGAGGGCAACGAGCCACGGCTCGGCGTCGGCAACGCTCCCGAGGCCTGGGGTTACTCGGCGTTCGATACCGCCGAGACCAGCACCCTGGAAGGCAAAGCGGGCGAGTTCGATCTGAAATCCGCCAAACCAGAGGCAGCGGGGCTGGGCACTTTCAAGCCCTACGAACTGCCCCACCACGGCCACCCGCGCACGATCATCTTCAAAGTGCAGTATGTGCCCGGCGGTGATGATCTCATCACGGTGTGGTTGAACCCGCGACTCACGCGAGGCGCCACGGACGAGAATCAACCCGAGATTCTCACAACCAAGTTCAAAGCCAACGCCGCCTTCAACCAAATCCGCTTGCGGCATGCGGCTCTGAAATTGAAGGACCCGAAGGACGGCGAACCCGATCCCGGCGGCAACGGCTGGATCTTCAGCGACATGGCGGTGGCGACGTCGTTCAACGATTTTGTCGTGGTGCGGTTCTGGCAGACATGGTGGTTTATTGTGTTGGTGGCGTCCGCGGTGCTTGCTGCCGTCGCGGGGGCCGTGCGTTTTTTTGAACGCCGCAAGTTTCAGCAGCGCCTGCAAAAGGCGGAGCAGGAGCGGGCGCTGGAACGCGAGCGCGGCCGCATCGCGCAGGACTTGCACGACGACCTTGGTTCGTCGCTGGCGCGCATCTCGTTGTTGAGCGGCCTGGCCCGGGAAGACCGCGCCGATCCGCAGCAGGTGTTGACGCACTTGAACAAGATCGCCCAGGCCGCCGACGAAACGGTGCGCGCGTTGGAAGAAATTGTCTGGGCCGTGCGCCCGGGCAGCGACTCGTTGCAAAGCCTGGTGGAATACATCGCGCACTTTTCGAACGAGTTGTTCGAGGGCAACGGCACGCGCTGCCGGCTGGATCTGCCGCACGACCTGCCGCAACTGTCCTTGCCGCCCGAGTTGCGGCACAACATCTTTCTGGTGGTGAAGGAAGCGTTGACCAACGTGATCAAGCACGCGCAGGCGAAGGAGGTTCATGTGCAGGCGAAAGCCACAGCGGACAGGTTGGAGTTTATCGTGCAGGACGACGGGCATGGTTTCGAGCCGGGCAGTAATACGCATGAAATCCAGCGCAACGGCCTGTCGAACATGCAGCGCCGCGCGGCGACGATGGGCGGACAATTGACCGTGGAAAGCACGAAGACGGGAACGGCGGTGCGGCTGGTCGTTCCGATCGCGGTGGCGGCAAACCAGGAAAAATCCGAGCGCTCCGGTTGCGCCGCATCATTGTGCGGTTGAGATTCGCAGCCGGGTCTGCGATGGAGTTATCGTGAGCGAAAATCAGGACAAACCAATGGCCATCAAAGTTTCAATCGTGGATGACAACGAGGGCATCCGTTCCAGTCTGGCGACGCTCATCCGGCGCGCGCCGACGCTCAAGCTGCTCGGCGAATACGCGGATGCCGAGACGGCGGTGAAGGAGATTCCCGCCAAAGTGCCGGACGTGGTGTTGATGGACATCAATCTGCCCGGCATGAACGGCGTGGAGTGCGTGCGGCAACTGAAAGCCGCCTTGCCCAAGTTGCAAGTTCTCATGCTGACGGTGTACGAGGACAGCGACTCGCTGTTCAACTCGTTCAAAGCCGGGGCCAGCGGTTATCTGCTCAAGCGCACCGCTTCGGCGCGGTTGCTCGAAGCGATCCATGAGGTGAATACCGGCGGTTCGCCAATGACGCCGCAACTGGCGCGGCGCGTCGTGCAATTTTTCAGCGCCCCCGCCGTCGCGCGGGAGGATTCTGAGGTGGCGCGGTTGACGCCCGGCGAGCGCGAGTTTCTGGATCAACTCGCGAACGGTTACGCGTACAAGGAAATCGCCGACCGCATGAAGATCAGCATTGATACCGTGCGCAGTTACGTGCGGACAGTTTATGAAAAACTCCACGTCCACTCGCGCACCGAAGCCGTGGTGAAATACCTGCGCCGCTAAGAGCCGGTTTGAAACCCCGGAACTGGTGGCCGGGATGCCGCCCGCACCCGCAGGCCGGATGCCCGTGTTACGTTGTAGCGCGGGCATCCGGCCCGCGGGTGCCCGGAGCATCCTGGCTCCGGGTTTCCAGCGCGGAGTTTTCAAACCGGCGCTAACCGGACTTTCCGCACAAACATGCGGTGGACGGTTTCGTAAATGCGTCCAAACTGAACTTATGAATCCCAATCCGGTGGCATGGCCAGACTTGTCCCGTCAACTCCGCCGGGGCTGCAGCGGGATTTACGTTACAACACCATCAACTCCCCTATGAACAACCTCAAATCCCGCTTGGCAAAATTCGCCGCGGCTGGCGCGCTTGTCGCCACCGCTATTGCGGTTCAAGCCCAACCCTACTATATCGTCGGCGACGTCATCAACGGCTGGAGCGATCCGGGCGCCGTTCTGATGAACGGCGGTCCCACCACCTATGATTATACCGTCACCGGCGGCACCGCCGGCAATTACCAGCAACTCAAAGTCACGGATGGCACCTGGGGAACCACCTGGCCTGGCAATAACTTGGTCGTCAAGTTGGATGGCTCGGGAGGGAACACCATTTATTTCTACCCCGGTGTTTTCACCGACGGCTGGCAGCCGGTGCAAAACCGCGTTGGTTTTGTTGATCCGCTTAATGACACCTTTGAAATTGCCGGGGATTTTACGACGCCTAATTGGGAATCTGATCCCGCCGCGCAACTGGTGGCCGCCGCCGATGGCGTTTATACCAATACTTATGTGATCGCGACTGCGGGCATACATAACTTCAAGTTTCGTTCCACCGGAACGTGGAACGGCCTCAATGTGGGGGCGGACTTTGGCGGGGCAAACAATGCCACTGTCACCACCACCGAACCGGACCAGCCGGTTTTCTTTCAATTGGATCTGCCCAATGGCCGCTGGCTCGCCGGCGCTCCCGTGGTGCCCGTCACCAACCAGGTGGTGTTTGCGGTGGATATGACGGTGGAAATCGGATTGAACCGGTTTGTGCCGGACACGGATCAAGTGTTTGTGAGCGGCTCTTTCAACGGGTGGCCCGGCACCGGCCCGGGCGCGCTGGTCTTGACCAACTTTCCGACGCTCGATGGGAATACCAACTTGTATTACGGCACCAACACGTTCATCGGCGCCCCCTCCACCAGCTATGAGTATAAATTCACTTCCAGCAACCCCGGTCTCTCCGGCAGCGGCGGCTATGAGCCCCGCGGCAATAACCGGACATTGACCACGCTGGCCGCCAGTGGCTTGCTCATCCTGCCCACGGCGGTGTTTGGCGACGCGGCTCTGGCTGACTATTTGAATCAAGACGTTGCCGTCACGTTCACCATTGATATGACCGGCGCGATGACCAGCACCAACTCGCCCTCCGCCCAAAACGCTCCGCCCGGCTATACGGCGCATGCCTTCGATCCTGACCTGGACACGCTCGTCATCAATGGAAATTTCTTGAGCGGTGGTTGGATTTCAACTTGGAATCCCATTTCGCTGTTCGGCAACATTGTGACCAACAACCCGGTTGGCAGTTCCACCTACACCTTCACTTACACCGTGCCCAAGGGCAGCCCGGTGGAAATCCATTACAAATACGGCATCATCTACGGCGACAATACCAGCACGAATTATGTCGTTGATAACGAAGCCGCGTCATTTCAGGATCACGTCCGCGTCATTCGTGCCACGGGCCCCGGGGCCTATGACCTGCCGCAAGACACCTTCGGCAATCAATACGTCGAACCCAACTTTGGCGGGCTGACGCTCGTCCCGGCGCCGGGGGGGCAGGTGACTCTGAAATGGCTTGGCCGGCCCGGTGTGCATGTGCAATCTGCCCCCAGTGTGACCGGTGGTTCCTGGGTGGATCACATCGAAACCGACGGCACGAACTGGTCGGCGGGCACGATTTCCCCCGACGGATTGCTGAGTAACACCAACCTGCCCGCAACCGGTGCGAGTCAATATTTCCGCCTGGTCAAACCGTAAGCCGGGATCGTAACGGATCAATTTTCCGCCCGGCGGGGGCATCTGCCCGCCGGGCGGAACAACCGCAAAGAAATTTGAAAACAAAAAGAACATCCACCCCGGGCGAAGGATTTACGCTGATCGAGTTGCTGGTGGTGATCGCGATCATCGCCATTCTGGCCGCGATGCTGCTCCCGGCTTTGAGCAAGGCGAAGGAAAAAGCGATCGGGATCAACTGCATGAGCAATTACAAGCAGATGGGCCTGGCTTGGTTCATGTATTCCGGAGACAACAGCGATAAACTGGTGACCAATTCCGACCGGAATGTCGGCGGCAACAAAGCCAATTGGATCTGCCCGTACGGCATTTCCATGGATTGGAGCTCCAGCGCAAACAACTTCAACACGGCGTTCATCACCATTGATGATTCCCTGCTCGGAACGGCCTTGCTGGGGCAATACGTCGCCAAGCAACTGAAGATTTTTGTCTGCCCGGCGGATCGGTATCTGAGTGCGGCGCAAATCTCCCTTGGCTACCCGAATCGCATCCGCAGTTGCGCCATGAACGGCGCCATGGGCGATGGCTCAAAATACTTCGCGCCCCCGCTCTGGCCGGAATTCTACAACGCCCGCAAGGTTTCCGATATGATTCGGCCCGGCCCTTCGGATTGCTGGGTCGTCATGGACGAGCATCCGGACAGCAACGATGACGCCACCTTCTTTGTGAATCCCAAGGATGCCGATGGCAATGGCACCTCGTTCACCGAACTGCCCGGCAGCATGCACGGCAAAGGCTCGGGGATGTTTTTTGCCGACGGTCATGCTGAAGTGCGCCGGTGGAAAAATCCTGACACCACCCCGCGGGTCACGGCCTCCGGCGGTTGGAAACAAAGTGTCCCCACCAGTAAAAACGTTGATTTAACCTGGCTCGCCGAACATACCCCGGCCAGGCCGTGAGTCCGTCCCTTGGGCCATGGCCATTTTGGACCGTTGTCCCGCCGTTTCAAGTTCCTCGCAACCCACAGATGCTCAAAAGTCAGGTCATGCGACTACGTCATCACTCTCTGTGCCTGCTCCTGTCCGGGCTGGTTGGTGGCTTGGCGCAAGCCCAGCCTCCGGCGGAATTCCGCGTTGAGCCGCCGGGCTGGTGGGCCGGGCACACCCACAATCCCGTGCGCCTGCTCGTGACCGGTCAGCATCTTGAGGGGGCAACGGTCGGCGGTGCCGCCGGGCTTTCGGTTTCCAACGTCGCGGTCAGTGCTTCGGGCAACTATTTGTTCTGCGATGTTTTTATCGCGCCGGAAGCCAAGCCCGGGCCGCGGGAATTGAAACTCACCGCCGCCGCCAGTGTGGCTCGCGCCCGGTTCGAGATTCTGCCCGGTGAACCTCGGGACACGCGCCACACTGGTTTCGCCGCGGACGACGTGATTTACCTGCTGCTGCCCGACCGTTTCGCCAATGGTGATCCGGCCAACGACAATCCCGCCGCATCCCCCGGTCTGTTGAATCGCACCAAGCCGCGCAATTATCACGGCGGCGATTTTCAAGGCATCATCAATCGTTTGCCTTACCTCCATGACCTCGGCATCACGGCGCTGTGGCTCACCCCGTGGTACGACAACGTCAATCACCCCAACACCAAGGAAAAATACACGGCGGGCAACCAGCGTTCGACGAATGGCGTCGCTTCCACCGATTATCACGGCTACGGCGCGGTGGATTTCTACGGCGTGGAAGAACGCTTCGGCGACATGAACAAACTCCGCGAGTTGGTGGACACGGCAAGGGCCCGTGGTTTCAAGGTCATCCAGGATCAGGTTGCCAATCACACCGGGCCGTATCATCCGTGGGCGAAAAATCCGCCGACCCCCACCTGGTTCAACGGCAGCGTGGAAAACCATCTCGATAATTCCTGGCAGATTTGGACCATCGCCGCGACGAATCCGCCGGCGGACCAGTTGCAGTCCACGCTTGAAGGCTGGTTCATCAACATCCTGCCCGACCTCAATCAAAACGATCCCGAAACGGCGGCGTATCTGATCCAAAATTCCCTCTGGTGGATCGGCATGACCGGCGTGGATGCCGTGCGACAGGACACGTTGCCGTACGTGCCGCGCACGTATTGGGCGCAATGGACGCGCGCGTTGAAACGCGAGTATCCGCAACTGACCATCCTTGGCGAGATGTGGGACGGCAAACCCGAACTCGTCGCTTTCTTCCAGGGCGGCCGCGCGCAATTTGACGGCGTGGACACCGGCGTGGAAACGCTGTTCGATTTTCCGCTCTACTTCGCCATCCGCGATGTCTTCGCCAGGAGCCAACCGTTTGACCGGCTCGCGCAGGTCATCGCCGCCGACACGAATTACGTGGATGCCAGCCGGCTCGTGACGTTTCTCGGGCTGCACGATGTCGCGCGCTTCATGAGCGAACCGGACGCGACGCGGGAAGGATTGCAACTCGCCTTCACCTATCTGCTCACCGCGCGCGGCACGCCGCTGATCTATTACGGCGACGAAATCGCGATGAACGGCGGGGGCGACCCGGATAATCGCCGCGATTTCCCCGGCGGCTGGCCGGAGGACAAACGCAACGCTTTCGAGAAAAATGGTCGCACCCCGGAAGAACAACAGGTCTTCGCGCATGTGCAGAAGCTGCTCGCGCTGCGGCGGGAACTGGAGCCGCTGCGCCGTGGCAAGATGCTGGTGCTGCCATCCGGCAACCACACCGGCGCGTTTGTGCGGGCCACGGATAATTCCGCCGTCATCGTGGCGTTCAACAACAACAGCATTCCCGAGACGCTGCACTTCAAACTGTCCGAGCCGCTCGCGGCCCAGCCGCAATGGTTCAACCGGCTCGCCGACGATCAGACGATTTTCGTGAAGGACGGCGTAATCGAATTTCAACTGCCGCCCCGCAGCGCGGCGATCCTCACGCCGCAACCGCCGTTGATCACCCAGGAAAAAGGCAAGACGCAGGCCCGTTCGGACCTGCGCTTGCCTTGAGGGATTTCTCCGCATTATGTCAAATGCGGATGAATTCGGTAGATTGTTCGCCAACCCCTCACCCGGCCTTCGGCCACCCTCTCCCCATCGGATGGGGAGAGGGACGGGGTGAGGGGACTTCTGCGGTTCTACCAGCGTTCACAAGGAGAAGGTGTTACTTGCGGACGGTGCGATGATAAATCCGCCACTCATAACCATTGAGCCGGAAGTTTGTCAGACCGTTGGGGGACTCTGGCAATCCGGCGATCTTCACCGGCTTGAATTCATTCGCGTTCAACATCTCCACCGTGCCGGTCACCGGACGGCTGGAAAAGTTCACCAACACCACGAACTCGTCCTTGTCATCGAGCCGCATGAAGGAAACGACGTCAGCGGAGTTGGTGTTGCTTAACCAGATCAGCCGGTCGTTCTGGAACGCCGCGTATTTCTTCCGCAGTTGGATCAGGTCGCGGTAAATCTCGCGCAGCGGCGGGCGTTCCTTGGGTTTCCAGAACACCGGCAACTTCTCGAACAGCGCCGGGTCTCCGGATTCCGTGGCGTCGCCGACTTCCATGCCGTTGTAGAAGAGCGGCACGCCATCCAGCGTCAGCATGAAGACCTGCGCCGCCAGCGCGCCGCGGATGCCAAAGCGTGCCATGGCGCGGGCTTCGTCGTGATTGTCCGAGATGCGCAGGTGCAGCGAGCCTTTCGGAAACTGCCGCAAACTATCCTCCCACGAGCGGCGTAAGTCCGACGCTGGCGCACCCTCAAGAAAAACCCTGTTCAACGTCGCGTGCAGCGGCCACGCGTAATCGAAGTCGAACGCCTTCACGAGCAACTCCGGTTTGCTCGCCTCCGCCAGCATGACGATGCCGGGCTTCACCGCTTGCAGTTCCACCCGCGCTTCCTCCCAGAAATCTGTCGGCACCATTCCGGCCACGTCGCAGCGGAAACCATCGAGATCAAACTCACGCACCCAATACTTCAACATCTCGATCATGTAGCGGCGCAGCCTGGGATTCTCGTAGTTCAACCCGGCCACGTCTGTCCACTCGGGCACGGGCGGCGTGATTTTCCCGGTGGCGTCGCGCTTGTAAAATTCCGGGGTCGCCATCATCACGCTGTCCCACGCCGTGTGATTGGCCACGAGATCAATGATGACCTTCAAATCGCGCGCGTGCGCCGCGCGGACGAGCTGTTTGAAATCGTTCGTCGTGCCGTAATCGGGATGAATCCCGTAAAAATCCTTCACGGCATACGGACTGCCGAACGTGCCTTTCTTCAACTTCTCGCCGTTCGGATGGATCGGCATCAGCCACAGCACATTCACGCCGAGATTTTTCAACTCGTCGAGTTTCGCGGTGATGCCGTTGAAATCGCCCGAGGCGGAAAACTGACGCGGGAAGATTTCATAGACCACACTCTGGCGCAGCCAGTCGGGTGTGGGGCGGGCGGCTTCGGTGGAAACATCGCGTTCGGCCCGGGCGGTGATTGCTCCAACAAGCAGTGCGGTGATTAGAGTGGTTCTCAAAAATGATTTCTGGCTGCGAAGCCACGAACCCCTCACCCGGCCTTTGGCCCCCCTCTCCCCATCGGATGGGGAGAGGGCCGGGGTAAGGGGCCGTTCGGAAATCAGTTCTGAGAATCGGTTTGAAACCAGACGGCGGACAATAAAAGGCTTCGCTTTCGTGTTCATGGTGGTGTCGCCATCTTGCGGTTCGCTCCGACGCGGTGCAATCGCGATTCCGCCTGTAAACGCAGCATGTTTGTGCGGTTGCCCGGCGGAGAAAAAAGGCCGGAGTTGGCGCACGCACAACTCCGGCTTGTTCTTGAACTTTGGACATTCGACTTCAGACTTCCGTTACGTGGCCATGTGCGTGATGGGATCGCTCCAATCGGAGTAACCCAGGCTGCCGCCGATGGCGCGGAACTGCCAGTCGTACGACGTGCCGGGGATCAGGTCTTCCTGCTTGATCTTGCGCGCCTGTGTGAAGAGGCCCGCCGCCTGATACTCACCCGTCGCATGGACGCGCCGCCGGGCTTCGATGGCCCGCATGTTCGGGATCGGTTTGAGCCGGAACATGGCCATCGTGCTTTGGAGGTTGTCAATGTTCTCGACCATCGGTTTGGGCAACGGCTCTTGCGTCCGGTTGGTGGCCACCGGTTCAAACCCGGAGGACAACAACACCGGCAGATTGTTGCCGGCGATGGCTTGCACGTAGCTCGCGAGCTGGCGCAACGCATCCACCAAGTCCGCCCGCGCCACGTTCTTCTCGGCGATGGCGCGTTTGCCGCCATCGGCGGCGGCGGCGAGCTTCTCGATGAACGTCGTGCCCAGCGTGCCAAACGCGGCCAACGTGATGGGCAGATTCGGAAACGCAGTGTTTCCGGTCAACCCGGTGTTTACGGCGGTGAATAAATCGCTCAACTCTGCATCGGTATATTGAGCGAAACCAAGGGACACCCTGTTGAAGGGCATAGTATTACCTTTCGTTCTATTTTTGTATGGGATACATCACGAACACCCCAGGTAGGCCAGCGACAATCTCACACGAGACCGCGCTGGTGATCTCCAGTTCGCAAAAAAACGTTTAGCAACAGCCTTGCCAACCATGATGCGGCGGTGGCCCGCCTGCAGCCTTTGGCCGGTGCCAACCACGGCAGGAAAATGCTTTTCAAATCATGAGCCGCGGAAACTCAACCTTTGATCTGATGTTCTCTTTCTTTGGCCGGACAAAACCGAGACTGCGTTTGCGATTCGGCGCTGCGGCCAGCCATCTGAGCACCTGTGCCGATGACCTGATTCATTACAAAAGTATTCTGGCGCCGCGGCCAGCCAACTGGAGGTTTGAAAAAGCCAACCATCGGTTTTTACCAATCAGGCTGCGGTTAATTCTGCGCTGGCGTAACCTTGAAACGCCGGAAACTTCCTTTCCCGCGGGGCCAAAGCCTACGGCTGACGATTTCCTTCCCTAGTCCGCAGCGGAACATCCCTTGACGCGAGCATCCGCTGCCACTGCCGGCAATCGAAAGGAGCCAGACGCCAAAACCATCCCGCCCAATTCCCGACCAAAACTACCAAGTCCAAAATCCTTTCTGCCAGCGACGACGCGCGACCGCAAAGCGTGGGTGATGGTCGCAAATTAATACCAAGGTATAATAAAATAACTTTCCGCTCCGCCGGAATCAGGATGCTTGGTTCAGTGCGCTTGCACATATTCATGTCACGAGGGTTTCCGGTTTTGGACACAGAACCAGACCCTGCGGGCTGATGTGTGGTATTGGCGGCCAGCCGACCAAGGAAGAGAAACGCTTTCTCTTCCTTGGATTGAGCTAGATCAAGGAAGTTTGGCGCTAGGGTGTATCTTGCCCCCCCCAGCGAGCGCTGCTAGCGCATATACCAACTAGTGGGTATATGCCAATATTCTGAAACCTGATAAAACCTAGTGTATAATCCGAACGATGCGAGCAAGTGCATCGCGTGTGACAACAGTGCGGACGACCCTTTTATGCCCATGAAGAATTTAATTTCAAAAAATTATTGGCTGCTGATTGTTTTGGGACTGATTTGTGTAACCGGCATTTTGTCATTTTCCCGTCCTGCTTCTTCGCAGGCAACGTCAGTTAAAGAGCCGCCAACATTTTCGACTGCCACTTCGCGTCTTGGGGCCGGAGCCTTGTTTGTTGGCCGGCTGTCCTGGGTAGGATCAACGCCGCCTGGCGAGGAGGAGTCACAACTGTTGCTTGAAGCCATGACCAATTGGAGCGCCAATCCCTATGTCGCCGCCAGCCATTTGGAGGAATTTGCTGCACAACTAACCAACTCCCCTTGGACGCCAACAATCCATGCCCATTTGGGCCATTTCTACCGCAGCCGGGGGCAGATCACCAAATCTCTGGATCACTGGCAGGCGGCATGGGAAACAACCAGAATGGTTGAGGCTGGCAGTGGTAAGCAGGTCGCGGATTTCGCGCTCGCGAATTGGACGCGACTGTTGATGGTTCTCGGGCGTACCGACGAGTTGACCGCTGTGTACGAACAACATGGCAGCCGAACACTTGACCGCGGCCCAATGAGCCAGATGTGGCTGCGGACGCACGAGAAACATCTCCGGATGACGGCGCATCCCGAAGAATCTTACAAATGCGGGATTTACGCGCTGAACCGTGTCGCCCAGGCATTGCAGTTGCGTTATCGCCGGGGCGAACTTTTACAGACGCCATCGCAACCCAGTGGCTTCTCCTTGCAGGAATTACAAGAGATCTCACAACGTTTCGAGTTGGGGCTGGTGGCCGTGCAACGAGCCGAAACCTCCAGCCAGATTATAGTGCCATCCGTGGTGCATTGGCGGCAGGAGCATTATGCGGCCGTCATTGCTAAAAGTGGTGACTTATTTCAAGTAACCGACCCGAGTGGATTGGGGGTGATGTGGCTCACGGCTGATGAAATCAACGTTGAAGCAAGTGGCTGCTTCATGATTCCAGAAGTGCTGGCAAATCAAGATTTTGGGAGGTTGTCCGAGGCGGAGGCTTCACTGATTCGTGGGCGTGCCAGCAGTTGTCCTCCGGATGACTATGAAGATGTTCCATGCGAGACGTGTCCTTGTCCCGAAGGTATTGGACCGAACTCCAATGAGCGTGAGGGTTGTATACCTTGCGGCAATGGCAACGGTGCCGTAAAGGGCGCAATGGCCGCACCGGGAATGCCCACCTGGCGAATCTCTGAACCACACTTGAATCTATGGCTCGAAGATGTTCCGTTACATTACGATCCCGCAAAAGGGCCACCTGTCGTTTTCAAACTAAGATATAAACAACGCGGTGAAATGTACGAACTCTGGTCAGACGTCGGCTTGAATTGGAACTGTGATTGGGTGGTAGCCGCTGTAGGGTTTCTAACACAAGCAGGCTACCCGTCATCTGCTTACATTGAGCGTTTCGGTCGTTTGTACTCCTATAGCTTCCCCGCTCAGTCTTACGTTAGTGAGGCGAACTATCGGGACAACACCCACTTGGAAGTTCTGGTAAATGCAGGCATTATCACCGGATTCATTCTGCACTTTCCGGATGGAACCCAGCAAAAGTTTTCTCAGGGGTCAACCTATTCTTCACTCACTTACTTTCAAATGAGCGAGCTGCTTGATCCGCAGGGAAACAAACTGACCTTTAATTACACCGCTGACAAGCTCACCAGCATCACCGACGCGGATGGCAACGATACCACGCTTCATTACGATGACCAAGACTACCCGTATAACATCACCGGGGTCACTGCGCCGGGCGGTCTTGAAGCGACGCTGAATTATGAGGATGGGCTGTTAACAAATATCGTGGACGCGGCGGGGATATCCAGTTCCGTCACTTATGATCCTTATGGGCGGCTGAATTCGCTGACAACCCCCTATGGAACCACCGGATTTGAAAACGGGTACGGTATGACGATTGAACGGTGGGCGGTCGTCACCCAGCCGGATGGCGGGAAACACGCCTACATGCTTACGGACCTAAACCCAGCCGACATGCCGGATGGATTTTCCAGCAACCAAATCCCAACCAACACCCCGTTTGCCAGCGGCAGCTATTCATCCGGCAGTCTGGAAATCACCAACCGCTCCCGGCGCAACACTTTTTATTGGAATCCGCAACAGGTCACGGCAATGGGCACTACGAACTTTGAATCGTTTGACTGGTCTGAATTCAAACGCGCCCGCATCCGCCACTGGCAGAAGCGGGATGACTCGGCCAACAACAATCACCTTGATACTTTGGGCCATGAACAAAGCCCGAGTCCGGACGGTACCATTGAGGGGCAGATCACCTGGTATGATCACGAAGGCAAGGATTTTGACGCCCCGGAGTTTCGCGGCAGCCAGATTCTGCCGGCGGTAACTGCCCGGGTCATGCCGGATGGGTCCACTTGGTTTAAGTGGGAACAACGAAACATTTGGGGATCGGTCACCAATCTCATCGAAAAATGGAATGCAGGAAATGATGCTTTGTTCCGAACGAATTCATTCATTTACGATGGGTTGGACCTGGTTTTGCATCGCGGACCGCATGGGGAACAGGTGGTCAGCAATTATTTCAACGCGAATCATCAGGTGCTTGCTTCCTACGATGCGCTCAATCAAGAAACCACTTTCACGTACGACGGCACGACAAGACTCCGCACCTCCGTAACTCGTCCCAGCGGGTTGATCACCACCAATCTTTACGATGGAAATCACCGCCTTCAGCAGACCATTGACCTGCCGATCAACCGCACCAATGCCTATACCTGGCACAGTTCCGGAAACATGGCGACGCATACGGATGAACGCGGCTTGACGATAACCTATTACTGGGACGCATTGAATCGGCCGACGGGCACTTCCTATCCCGACGGGACGACCACCACCAATCTATACGTGCAGGGCAGCACCAAGCTGCTGGACTTGACCGCCGTCAAAAACCGGATGGGGGGCTGGAATTATTTTGGTTACGATTCACTGCGGCGGAAAATTGCCGAAACCAATGCCAATGGGGTGGTGACGCGTTATGGCTATTGTGATTGCGGATCGGCGGCGTATGTGACGAACGCTTGGGGGACCGCAGCCGCATTTGTGACTACTTACGATTATGATTATCAAGGGAACCAGGTCAGAATTCATTACCCGGATGCCAGCGTGACCAACTGGTTTGATTCATTGCAGCGCATGACCATTACGGGTGATGCCTGGGGGTACACTTGGTATGGGTATGATAACCTAAACCGGCGCACGAGTGTGACGAACGGTCTGGGGGCCGTGGAACAGAGCATGGTCTATGATATTGACGACCACCCGCTTTATGTGACCGATGCCAATGGCGTGACGGTCACCAATACCTACGATGAAGTGCACCGGCTGAAAACCCGCGCATATCCCGACGGGGGGATGGAGCGCTTTGGTTATTCGGCGCGCGGGTTGACGGCTTATACGAACCAGTTGAATTTCGTCACCCGTTACGCCTACGACGAAGCCTTACGGAAAACCTTCGAGACGAATGCCAACAACGAGGTGATCCGCTACACCAACAACACCGCCGGGGATTTGCTGGCGTTGGTGGATGGCAAAAATCAGGTGACCCAGTGGAAGTATGATGAGTATGGGCGCGTGACCAACAAGCTGGATCAGGCGGGAACGGAAATTCTGCGCTATAAGTATGACCCCAACAGCCAGCTGACCAACCGTTGGAGTGTTGCCAAGGGCGAGACCAAATATGGCTACGACCCGGTTGGCAATCTGACGCTGGTGGATTATCCCGTGAGTCCTGATGTCACGCGGCAATACGATGCGCTCAATCGCGTGACGAACATGGTGGATGCGGCGGGGACGACGAAGTATGCTTATGCGGCGGGCGGGCAGTTATGGACCGAAGACGGCCCGTGGAGCAACGATACCGTGACGAATACCTATAGTTACCGGATGCGGACGGGTTTGAGTCTGGCGCAACTAACGGGGCGCTGGACGAACGAGTTTGGGTATGATGCGGCGAAGCGGTTGACGAGCGTGACGAGTCCGGCGGGAACATTCACATACACGCTGGGCGCGACGGCTCCGGCCAGTCCGCTGGTGCAGAAGCTCGCGCTACCCAACACCAGCTACATTACCAACATCTACGATGGCAACGCGCGGTTGTTGACCACGAGTTTGAAAAATTCCAGCCACGCCACACTCAACGCCCATGCCTATCAACTCAATCAGGGCAATCAACGCACGCAGCAGGTGTTCAGCGCCGGGAGCACGTATAATTATACGTATGACGCCATCGGGCAGTTGAAGTTTGCCGACAGCGCCACGGCCAATGAGGATCGCGGGTATGCGTATGATGGGGCGTGGAATCTGAGTTATCGGACCAACGGGGGCTCTTTGGATGCGTTTGGCGTGAACAGCAGGAATGAACTGGGGTATTCCTATTTCTCGGCCACAACTGGTTTTTCTCCCACCTACGATGCCAGCGGCAACTTGACCCGGTGGGAGGCTGGGGATGGCTTCGCTTGGCATCATGATTATGACGACGAGAACCGGCTGGTGCGGCGCTGTTTCTTTTATGATGGAAATGGCACGCCCGAAACTCCTGCCACCGAGGATGATTGGCGGTCGGATTATTGGTATGACGGTATGGGGCGGCTGCGGCAACGGGTGGATTACGCGTGTCTGTATGACGCGGAGTATGAAACGTATTATTGGGAAGCCAACGACGTGACGTATTACGTTTATGATGGGATGCGGGTGATCCAGGAGCGGACGGGGAGTAGCGCCCACATTCCGACGGTAAGTTACACGCGAGGCACGGATTTGAGCGGGAGTCTGGAAGGCGCAGGCGGGATTGGGGGTTTGCTGGCGCGCTCGCATGGTTATTCCTCGGGCAACTGGAGCACGCATAACTTTTACCACGCGGATGGGAACGGGAACGTGACTTACTTGGTGGACAGCAGCCAGGGTTTGGCGGCGAGTTACCGGTATGATCCGTATGGGAGGACGATTTCGAGCAGCGGAAGTCTGGCCAGTGCCAATGGGTATCGGTTTTCGAGCAAGGAGCATTTCGACCGGGGCATACAGAGTGGCTGGATGCCGTTGTATTACTACGGCTACCGCTGGTATGCGCCCATCATGCAACGGTGGGTGAATCGAGACCCGATTCTTGAAAGAGGAGGGATTAATCTTTATGGATTTGTGGCTAACGAGCCAATTAGTAAAATTGACCCAACCGGCCGCATGGGGGGGATTATCAGGTTCATTGGAAAGGGAAAATTGAAAGGAGGATTAGGAATGAATCCGCTTTGTCCGAATCAATTATTTGGCCCAGGAGAGTGTGGCCCTTGTGCATTTGTAGGCTATTCCGAACAGCCCGGTGCCGACCCAGGGGTTGGATTGAAAGGTAATTGGATTTGTTGTACATGCCATGGAGGAGGAGAAACAGGTTATCGAGAAAAAATTCAAACAGATGAGCCACCTATTGGCCCGCCCGCGCCGCCTGGGGGAATGCGAGGGGTTACGGAATCATATCTTCCTTGTTCAATAGAAAAGCCTTCTAACAAATAGCAAATTTTAATTATTAGGTCTGAGTTCTGTCAGTAATTCAAGAGGCAACAGTGAAATGAAATCACTAAATAATTATTTCAAACCGGTAGAACATTTTTATGAGCAAATTCATAAAGCATGGAGAGTTATTGTTTTGTGCTTAATCATATTGTCTGTGTATGGCTGCTCTGATGCCGGGAGGCCATTCACAGTGAATTCGTCAAGCATGCTACCAACCTACAAATCCACAGACATAATTCTGACGAGGCCTTACAAATACAAAGAACAGTCAATACGAAGATATGACGTAGTAGTGTTTTATCCACCCTACGCCGAAACGAAGAAATTCTATGAAAATCTAAATCAAAAGACTCTTTTTCTTTTTCGTGTAATTGGTTTACCGGGGGAAACGATGGAAATCCGCTCCAATACGATTGTTATTAATGGTGTTCCATTGCCTACAAACGCATTGCCAGTATTGTCATCTGGTGAAATGCTACTTCCTCGAACTAACGGTATTATTACAAAATGTGTTTTGGGGGAGGGAGAAGTGTTTCTTTTGGGTGACAACTTTTTTAACGCACTTGATAGTCGTTTTTGGGGGCCGCTACCAATAACCAATATCATCGCCATTGCACCTCCCCATAAGTAAAGAGAACCTTGGCCTTGCCTCGATTTGGTGGACAGGTCGTGAGTGCATGAGGCCGGGGAGGATGGCGGTCACGGCAGCTTCGATGCTTTACACCAGCGCGTAGCGGATCGGAAACGGGTCAGTCCCGAGTAATGATACAAAATGAGATCGGTTGCCAACAGACTGCGGGTGATCCAGGAGCGGAATGGGAGCAACATGCCGACGGTAAGCTATACGCGAGGAACTGATTTGAGCGGAAGTCTGGAGGGGAGTGGCTATCGGTGGCACTGGGAATACGATGATGAGAACCGGTTGGTGGCGTTGTATTTTTTTGACAATATCGACAGCACGATGGAACAGCCGTTGGCGGTGGAAGATTGGCACTCGGTGTTCGTGTATGACGGTATGGGGCGGCTGCGGCAACGGGTGGATCATGTGGCGGTGTATGATGAGGATTTGGAAATGTTCGTCTGGGAAGGGGCCGGCTTTGCGTGTTACGTGTATGATGGTTGGCGGGTGATCCAAGAGCGCAACAGCGTGAGCACACCGGTGGTGAGTTATACACGAGGCACAGACTTAAGCGGCAGCTTGGAGGGTGCGGGCGGGATTGGGGGCTTGCTGGCGCGCTCGCATGGTTATTCCTCCGGGAACTGGAGTACGCATAATTTTTACCACGCGGATGGGAACGGGAACGTGACGTATCTGGTGAACAGCAGTCAGGGATTGGCGGCGAGTTACCGGTATGATCCGTATGGGAGAACGATTTCGAGCAGCGGAAGTCTGGCCAGTGCCAATGGGTATCGGTTTTCGAGCAAGGAGCATTTCGACCGGGGCATACAGAGTGGCTGGATGCCGTTGTATTACTACGGCTACCGCTGGTATGCGCCCATCATGCAACGGTGGGTGAATCGAGATCCGATTGGAGAACGAGGTGGATTGAATTTGTACGTGATGGCCAACAACAGTCCGCTGAATTTTTCGGATTATTTTGGACTAAAACCGGAACCTGGCTGCGCTAAGGCCTGTTACGCCCAGTATGGTGCCTGTCTGACCTTTGGTGTTTCTCTTGGAGCAGCATGCAATTTTGGATTGACCGGTGGATGTGCTGTCAGTTGTGCGGGCAGCGGGCCGATTTATTCAGTTTGTTTGTTTTTGTGTAATTCTGCGCGAATTTTCGGGTGCGGAGTCATTAGCCAGCTTATAAGTAGAACTTGTGGAAGGATAAAAGATGATTGTCTGGCCAGTTGCCCTGACTGCAATTAACCGATACGTATGTCAGAAATTGTAGCTACAGTTATTGACCTTATTATGTATGCATCCAACCCTAAAAAGGTGGGTGTTTTGATTTGTAAATGTCTAAAATCTGTCGGAATTAAGGTAACTATTAGTGATAACGCGTGTGCTCTAATCGGTGTTATTGTGATTGTTTCCTGCGTTTTAGTGTTAGTTTCCATATTTGTGTTGCTGCTCTATAAGGAAGAGCAGGGTGGGTGACAAATTAGCAATGGCCTTGCATCGGTTTGGTGGATGGAGAGTGAGTGGATGAGGCATGGGTGATTTTGATTCAGGTCAACACTGACCCCGGCACAAGCGGGGTGCGGTCGGCGAGCGCGGTGAGATTGGCGGTCGGATTATTGGTATGACGGTATGGGGCGGCTGCGGCAACGGGTGGATTACGCGTGTTTGTATGACGCGGAATATGAGACGTATTATTGGGAAGCAAGCGACGTGACGTATTACGTTTATGACGGGATGCGAGTGATTCAGGAGCGGAGTGGTTTATATGCGACCACCCCGGCAACAAGCTATACGCGCGGAAATGATTTGAGTGGCAGCATGGAGGGGGCGGGTGGGATTGGCGGACTGTTGGCGCGGTCCCACGGATACTCTGGTGGCAACTGGAGCACGCATAATTTTTATCATGCGGATGGGAACGGGAACATCACGTATCTGGTGAACAGCAGTCAGGGTTTGGCGGCGAGTTACCGGTATGATCCGTATGGGAGGACGATTTCGAGCAGCGGAAGTCTGGCCAGTGCCAATGGGTATCGGTTTTCGAGCAAGGAGCATTTCGACCGGGGAATTCAGACGGGCTGGATGCCGCTATATTACTACGGCTACCGCTGGTATGCGCCCATCATGCAACGGTGGGTGAATAGGGATCCGTTGGGAGAAGCTGGGTTTGAAGTTCTTCGCCAAGGCAGGGCATCTGTGCTTGGCGATGGCCCGAACCTCTACGAGTTTATCCGAAATCAGGCAATTAACTCATTTGACCCACAGGGGCTGGATGTTCAGTGGGATCCCAATATTCCAACTCCGCAGATTCCTGGTGGATCTACGGATTACACTCCTGATGGCCAGGTAGTTTTGGATGCTTCATGCACAAAGCCGATTTTCTCAATTAGAGATAAAGATCCTGACTACGATTGGAAATGGAGACCCTTACCATCTGGAGAAAACCGGATTATTGATGGGATTGGCTGGTGGGGACCAGATGGCAGGCAACATGGGTTTAAGATACCAAATGGCAATAAGTGTACAATACGTTGTGATAGCCAAGGTTATCCGACGGGGCAACCCGACTGTAAAAAAATCCCCTTTTTTCCCAAATGCGGTCCTTGGCAGCCGGGGCAGCCAGGATTGCCCCCCGTCCCAGGAGAAGGAACTTGGGACTAACATTATGCAACCTCAAAGCGCCGAGCGAATAAATCACCTGAATACTTGGTTGATTGGCTGGGCTGTCGCGTTTTGGATTTACTCCGTGGGGTCCAATCTTGTCTGGATCCACCAATCGCTCATTTACCTAGTTTATTTGACGCCCGTCTTTATAATGATTGTGCTTTTGCTTGCGGCATGTTTATCACGCGGCGGCGAGTTTTCCCGCAGCTTGTTATATCATCTGCAAATTCTGGTCCTCTTATCTCCCATTACATTTGTGGTCACAACCAGCTTGCTCTCTTTGTACACAGTTTGCCGGTTCGGTCGCATACCATATCCGCATCAACCCAACCCAGAGGCAGTTGGGATGAGTATGTTTGTTTTCTTCGCTATTTGGATGACTTTTCTAGCCGCATCCTTATTCGGTTACGTGGCGACCTTTCATTTAGCTGAAAAATTATGGAATAGCAGCTGGCGCCGAATTTTTTATTGGATTATTTCGCTGGTGGTTTGGCTGTTATTCTTTTGGATGAAAGATGGCGACCCAATAGGTTTCTTTGACTGGCTCGCTGCGTAAGTGAACGGTATAAGCCAACCAATGCACCGAATGTGCCATGATTTATGAGGGGGTCAGTCCCGTTACCACACTGGCCGAGGTATGCACCAAGATGGATTGGCAAATCCACGCGTATTGTCTGATGGGCAATCATTTTCATCTCGTCGTCGAGACGCCCAATCCGAATCTAGTTGCCGGCATGAAATGGTTTCTTGGCACTTACACCGCGCGTTTCAATCGGTGGCACAAGTTGTTTGGCCATCTGTTCATCGGACGGTACAAAGCGCTGGTCGTTGACGGCAGCGGCACCAGCTACGATGAATACGACACTGACCGACGAAGCGATCTGAAGCGGGTCAGTCCCGAGTAATGACACAAAATGAGCTCAGTTGCCAACAGACTGCGGGTGATCCAGGAGCGGAATGGGAGCAACACGCCGGCGGTGAGCTACACGCGGGGGAGTGACTTGTCAGGGACGCTGGAAGGCGCGGGCGGGATTGGGGGCTTGCTGGCGCGTTCCCACGGCTATTCCAGTGGGAACTGGAGCACGCATAATTATTATCATGCGGATGGGAATGGGAACATCACCTACTTGGTCAATGCCAGCCAAGCTTTGGCGGCGAGCTACCGGTATGATGCGTATGGGAACATCCTTTCCAGCAGTGGGAGTCAGGCAAGCGCGAACACCTACCGGTTTTCGAGCAAGATGGTGGATGCGTTAACTGGCCTCTACTACTACGGCTACCGCTGGTACGCGCCTAATCTGCAACGGTGGCTAAATAGAGATCCATTGGGAGATCTTGGCTCACCAATTTACACGGGGGATTTCACAGCTTACTCAATGATTCGAGAACCGGTTGAGGTGTGGCAATCTGCAAACTTGTTTTCGTTTGTTGCTAATTGGCCAACAGATGTAATTGATCCTTGGGGACTTCAAGGCCAACTATGCACCGATAAGAGCTGCGAGAATAAAAAGTGCCCGGTGCAAAACCTGCCTGGAGAAGGATGGGAGAAGAAGCACGAAAAAGGAGATAATCCTTGGGAAAAAATACCTGAGCCCGGAAAATGCGCAGATAGCGATGGGCTTGCTTCACCAAGTGGTGTGATAAAGATACCCGACAATTGTACATGCTACCTCACGTGTTCAAATGGCGGAGTTGATCTATCCTGTAAGTGCGAGGGATTCTTCCCACGACCAAGGAAACCCACAAAAAGGGATGGATACCCTCCCAACCCATATGAGACGAATACTAATTAGTTTTTTTGCGACGGTCCTTACAGTGAGTGTGCTAGCTGGGATAGGTTGGTTGGTGATAAATCAAAAAACCCAATATGCCCCTGGTTACTCAAAGGCTAAATTTAAAATGGTCCGTGTTGGCATGTCTTCAGAAGAAGTAATTGCATTACTAGGAACACCCTACAGAACCTCGACTCAACGGTGGTCGGAGATTTGGCGTTATTTCCCTCCGGCCAAAGATCAGCCCCCAATAGATTCAGTTGAGTTCCGGCAGAGAATCGTACCATACACTTACACTTATCTTTCTTTTTCGCCGTCGGGTACAGTAGCAAGTTTTGGTGGAGAATATTTGGGTGGTGAACTCGTAGGGTTAACGAAAACACAAATCTTAGCCAGATTCAATCAACCCAATGAGAGTATTTCAAACGAGTATGTCTTGGTTTTTCATTATTCGGGATCACGTAATTCAAGTCATTATCTATTCCGCAATGTTTATTTGGACGCTTCCAACAGAGTTACACAAACGGAGGCAGGCTTTTATTATGATTAAATTCTAACCGTGGTGGCCTTGCCTCGATTTGGTGGACAGGGAGTGAATGCCTGAGGCCCGGGTGGATGGCGTTCCCGGCGGCTTCAGTGCCTTACGCAATCGTGGCGGATCGGGCGGGAAATGTGACGGTCACCAACTTTGATGTGGTGTTGGATTACACCGCCGCGACGAATGCGCCGGTGCTGGCGTTGCTCTGGCCGTTGAATCACATGCGACTCAGCGCGGCCAGCAGGAGATTTAGGACGGGAGGAATCGGTTTCAAGAGGCGGTTCATAAATTTGGGAGGGACGCAGGGCTTCGATGGTTCTGGCTCATGGTGGTGCGGCCATCTTGCGGTTCGCTCCGGTGCGGTGCAATCGCGATTCCGCCTGTAAACGCAGCATGTTTGTGCGGTTGCCCGGCAAGGAGGTGGTGTTATGTTCTTGCCAGTAACACCCGAAGAATATTGATGCGTTCCACTGACTTTTCTGCCGGACGATTCCACCTGCACCGCGTTCTCTGCGGCTGGGTGTTGTCGCTTGCCGTGCTGGTTTCCATCCAGGCGCGCGGCGAGGCGATGCTGCAGTTGTTCAACGTCAACTGGGACGAATTGAACACCAAGATGCCCGAGATCGCGGAGGCGGGTTACACGAGTCTCTGGCTGCCGCCGCCCGCCAAGGCCGGGAGCGTGTTCTCGGTGGGTTACGATCTGTTCGACCCGTTCGATCTGGGCGACAAGAATCAGCGCGGCACGATCCGCACCAAGTACGGGACGAAGGCCGAGTTGTTGCAAGTCGTCGAGACGGCGCATCGCTTTGGCATCCGCGTCTATTTCGACAACATCATGAATCATCGCGGGTTTGATGTGCCCGGTTACAACAGCAGTACGCCGACGAATCTTTATCCCGGGTTGACCGTGCAGGATTTCCACCTGCGGCGGCAGGCCGATGGCACGTATCGCAACTGGGACAATATCAGCGATTGGGGCAATGTTTCGCAGATCCAAAACCGTCCGCTTTCCGGCCTGCTGGATCTGGCCAACGAACCGGGCAACCTGAACTGGAATTTCGGCCTCGTGGAAGGCAACACGACGAACAAGGTTTCCTTTCTGCGCCAGCCGGGGAGCAATTCCTACTACATGGACACGAACCTGCCCGCGATTGCCGGCTCGTGGCGGCCGTTCAACGGCGCGAACGGCGATCCCGTCATCGAGGATGTGAACGCTTATCTCATCCGCGCCGCGATGTGGATGATGAGCGAGACGAAGTGTGACGGCTTCCGGCTCGACGCGGTAAAACATACGCCGGCGGGTTTCTTCGGCGACACGAGCGCGACGACGAGCGGTTACGTCGGCGGCCTCCAGACGATTTACGATCATGTCCACGGCTACGGCAACAATGTGACGGGCAACGGGTATGTGGAGAGTGGCAACAATCGGGACAGTTGTTTCGACAGCGAAGCGTCGCGGAACGACGCGTTGCTCTTCGGCGAACATCTCGGTGAGCCGCCGAGTTACGGCGAATACTATTCGCGCGGGATGCGGTTGTTGGATTCCCCGTTGCACGGAGTGTTGAATGATGTGCTGGGCAATCCCGCCGCGTCCTTGCATGGCCTGGATCAGCGTGACTCCGGCGGTTTCAGCGCGGCGAATCGCGTGATGTACGCGCAAAGCCACGACAATGCCTACGCCAATCGCCGGGAACTCCAGCTCGCCTATATGTTCGCGCGCGAGGGCATTCCGATCATTTATTCCGACGGCTACAATCAATCGAGCGGGCCGGATTATTTTCCGCGCGTGGCGAATGCGCCTTATCTCGGCCAGTTCGGGGATAACAAAATGCCCGACCTCGCGTATCTGCATCACCAGCTTTCGCGCGGCGGCACGCGGGCGCGTTGGAGCGATGCGGACCTCGTGGCGTTCGAGCGGTACGACTATCGCGATGTGGGTGGTGACGCTTACGCGAACGTGGATGCCACAACGGTCGTCTTCATCATGAACGACAATTACGCCAGCGACATCAGCTTCGACGATGGCGTGAGTCAGGCGACGGCGGGCACGTATTACGAGTGTTTCCCGGTGGCCGTTTCGCGCGGTGTGGGATTGGCCGTGGGTTTCCCGCCCGGCTCGGTGTTGTATCAACTGGCCGACTCGCCCGGCAAAACCAGCGCTTGCACGAAACTGCTCGTGCGCAATGCCACCAGTTCGCTCGCCACGGCGCAGAGCACGGCGAATGATGCGAACCCCGTGAACCGCGCGATCTATGTCGGCGGCCAGACGATTCCAGCGGGCGGCGGCGCGATCGAAGTGAAGATTCCCGCCGGTAGTTACGTGATGTATGCCTACCAAGGGCCGGAGGCGAGTCGCGCCAACAATCGCAAAGACGTCATCACGCTTCGCCAGAACGGTGCCGACGCGCAACGTGTGACGCTTTATCGCAAAGACGGGGTGAACGGCGACGCGGGTTTTGCGCCGCTGTATCCATTCAAGATGCGCGGCAGCATTGATTCGCACGGCAACGTTCTCAGCGGCGGCAATCTTTCCAACAAGACCTACGCGATTGATGTGCCGATCATCACCAATGCGGCGTTCGATCTGGTGTTCCGCACCGATGGCTCGGCAACAAATCTTCTCGCCAAGTTGGATGGCGGACTGGACCTCAACAGCCAGATGGCGCTCGGACCGACGAGTGGTTTTGACCGGCGCGATTACAAGCCAGGCACGGCCACGGATCTTTACGTGGGTTACGAGCAGAGCCAGTTTCAATCGCGCTTCGGCCCGGAGAAATTTGCCGCCCAGGCCACGAACCGTAACAACACGGTTTCCGACGGCGCGGAGACGTATCATTACACCGTCGGCGATGCCTCCACTAACAAGGTGGTCAATGCGAACGGCAACGATTACACGCTGACCAATAACACGGCGGTGTGGGTGATCCACAGTCCGAGCAACGCAACCACCATCGCCAGCGGCGGACCGGCGACGCAGCGGGTGCCGTTGCATCCGGTCGCGGGATCGGGCACGGACATTTATGTGCGCGTCGGTTATCAGTTTCTGGTCAGTCGTTGTTACCTCTATTACACGGTGGACGGCTCGAATCCCGAGGGCGCGTTCGGCGTGGGCCGCGGCACGACGCAGGTGATGCCGGGCGGCTGGGTCAACGACGACTCACTGGATGACTCGGTTGATTGGTGGCTGGCGACGATTCCCGCCAGCGTCCACACCAACGGGGCGCACATCCGCTACAAGATCGCGCTGCACAATGACAACGTCGGCACCATCTCGGACGCGCTCGACGCGAAGCGTTACGGCCAGGCGACGTTTGTCATCACGAACTTCAACCCGACGGCGGCCACGGTCTGGTTGCACAATAATCTCAAGACGAACGACACCACCACCGGTCTGCGCGAGGGATTGCACATCGTCCGCGCGCGCGCTTATCTGCCGCGGGCGGGCAAATCCGCCGTGTTCAATACGTTTCTGCAGACGTTCTACTATGATGCCGCGCCGCCGACCGGGGCGATCGCGTTTCCGAGCGCGGATGGCGGCACGATTTCCAGCAGCACCTACGGCGTGGTGATCCGCGCGGACAGCAGCGTGACGGGCGTGGAGTTCAACATTCAGGACAGCAACGTATTCAATGATGATTCTGCTACCGGTCAGACTAATGGTAACGGCAACACCAACGGCGCACCGCGCTTCGTCGCCGCCAGTGAAGTCGCGCCCAACGCTACCATCAGCGCTGCCTATCCGGACCTGCCGAAGGAGTATCGTTTCAATTTCGTCAACGTCCCGGACGCCGGCACGGCGACGATCACGGTGCGGTTGCGCGAAGCGACGAGCGGTCTGTTCACGAATCGCATCACCACGCTCACGCGCACGGTGAACACGCTGGCCCCGGCCTCGACGTTGTATGTCAGCGCACCCGCCACCGACGGAATGATCCTCACGTTGAACACCAACGACACCTACGTCATCCGCAATTGTATCAGCGCGAATCTTCCGACGTCGGCGACTTATTACTCGATTTACGTGAACGGGGTGATGCAGCCGCGGGCCAATTACATTTTCCTGAGTTCCGGTTGCGGCGTTGGAATGAGGTCCTTGAATTACACCTGGGGTTCGATCCCGCCGGGCACGAACACCATTCTTGTGACCTACACCAATCTCGCTGCGCAACTGGAAGCCACGCGCACGGTTGTTGTCACGCGTCCGGGAGATTCCGACAGCGACGGCATGAGTGACTACAACGAGGTGCTCGCTGGTACCGACCCGTATGACGCGGCGTCGGCCTTGCGCATCACCGAACTGGCCAATGGTAACCAACTCGTCGTCTGGGACAGTGTCGCCGGGCGCAACTATCAGGTGCTGGCGACGACCAACCTGTTTTATCCGATGCAGGTCATCAGTCCGGCGATCCAGGCGAGCAGCGCGTCGTCGTTCTATTTTGACGCCGCGCCCGACGCGAAGAGTAAATTCTATCGCGTCCAACTGTTGCCGTGACAAACGGAGCGCCGATCTCCCGATCGGCTCGCTGAGATTTTCGACTGGCAACGAGCCGATCGGGAGATCGGCGCTCCGCCGCGTCACCGGTGCTTACCGTCCAGCGATACTCGTCAGATCACTCCGCGTTCCGGATCGCCGTTTTCAGTACGGCATCAAAGGCGGGCTTGGGCTGGCCGTTGCGGTCGAAGAGCAGGGGATGGCTGGTGCGCCCGCGAATCGGCCAGCCGTTCAGCCACGAGTCGCCATCGGTCACACCCCAGAAGGTCACGCGGCTGATCTGGTCGGCGTGCTTGGCATAAACCGTGAAAATTTCCCCGTAGCGCTTGGCCAACGCTTGTTGCACAGAATCAGGCAGCCCGTTGGTGTAGGGATTCAGCGCCGGGTCCGCGGTGTCGCGCCGGGAAACATCCGCGCTGCGGTCCTGGCTTCGCGCGGGCAGCACATCAATGTCGAGTTCGGTGACCATCACCTTCACACCGAGTTGCCCGAAGGCGGTGAGCGTGTCATCCACGAGTTGCGGCGAGGGCCAATCCAGCTTCGCGTGGGTCTGCGTGCCGATGCCGTGGACTTTCACGCCGGCGGCCTGGAGTTTTTTGACGATGCGAATTGCGCCGTTGCGCTTGGGTTCGTTCTCGAGCGAGTAATCGTTGTAATAAAGTTCCGCGTCAGGATCGGCGGCGTGGGCGAACTCGAAGGCTTTTGCGATATAATCTTCGCCGATGATCTTCAGCCACGGCGACTGGCGCAGGGTGCCGTCTTCGTTCAACGCCTCGTTCACCACGTCCCAACCTTTGATCCGCCCTTGGTAACGTCCGACGACGGTGTGGATGTGATTGCTCAGGCGCGCGAGCAGCGTGGCGCGATTCGCCGGGCCGCCTTGGCCGTCCTCGAACACCCAGCGGGGCGTCTGGCTGTGCCAGACGAGCGTGTGGCCGATGACAACCATGCCGTTCTTCACGCCGAATTCGACGTAGCGATCTGCCGGACCGAAATCGAACCGATCCGGCTCGGGGTGAATCTTCTCCCACTTCATCACGTTCTCCGGGGTGATGGTGTTGAACTGCTGTTTCACGAGCGCGGCCTGGGCCGCGTTTTGTTCGGTGAACTGGGATTCATTCAGCGCCGCGCCGATGAGGAACTTGTCCTTGAAGGCGGCTTTGAGCGCGGGTTGGGCGGTGACGCCGCCGGTGAATAAGAGAAGTGAAAATAGGACCAACAGGTGCGGGAATGTTTTCATGGCATCAGGGTTGAGGTCTCATTAGCACCGGGCTTCAGCCCGGTGTTTTGGTGCGGGTAACGAGGAAACCGTTTCAACGGTTTCCTCGCCCGGGGACAAGCCGTTAAAACGGCTTTCATCTCGCACCGCGAACGACACCCGGCTGAAGCCGGGTGCTAATGAAACGGGGGCGAGAATCATCGGCGGATTATCCTTCATCATCCGGCAACCTTAGCCTTGGCTCGGCGCGCGGCGAGTTCGTCGGCCATTTCGATGGTGGCGCGTTTGTTGAGTTGGTAGGCGAGGAGCAGGACGGTGCAGAGGG
>CAZQNQ010000041.1:0-28616 GCA_964594985.1 uncultured Bifidobacterium sp. | reverse complement strand
CTAGTGCGGCAAATTTTTATGTCAGTTTACCGTGGTCGTCACCGCCACAATTCCATGACGGGCGGGCGCAGCTCAAAGACAACCTGCGGTTCTTGCTGCGGGTGGCGACGCCAATGAATAGTTTTGGTTTTACCCGACACAATGGGGCTTTCGAAACGACGACTTCCATGCCATCGGACTATGCCTATGCCGGCTTTTTGTCAATATCCAGCGCCGGCATCCCTCAGGCTATAGTGCGGGAGTTCTTACCCTTTGAGGACAATTATGATTACCGGAATTTGGTGTTTGATCCTGATTACCTTGATGAGGATGGGGTGCTGGCGACAGGAATGTACTACAGTCAATCCTTCTTGGGGGTAGGTGATCCCAGAGCCTTTAAGTTTGAGCCGCAATCAGGCGTTAGCAACGGCGCCTCAATCCTTACTGCCGCAGAAACGATCTGGACCGTTTGGAATGGTTCAAATCCAAAGCTGGCGTATTTGCCTCTCGGCAATGTCGGCGTCACGGTGGATTTTTCTGTGGATGGAATTCCAGTTTACAGCATGACCGCTGGGGCGCGGAATTTGTATGGCTTGCCTTATCTGTCTTTTGTCGTGGCCGACACTAATGGGATATCCTTGCTCAATCCTGGCACGTCCAATGATTCAGCAGGGGGTTATGTTTATCCCCAAACCGCCCAACCCGAATTGCAAACGGTGGATTACTATTTCGCCCGGCAGTATGGCACCTGGTATGGCCGTCTTGACGCCCCCAAACTACCCGGTCATCCGACGTTTTCCCCCACCAACACCAGTTCCTTGTTGATTGCCGGCATCGGGCAGGCAGGTTTCCGCGTGGCGGGTTACGCCAAACTGGCGGTGTCCAACGGCTATCCCGGCGTTTACGGCTTTCTCGGGCAATACTTTGACCAAGCATTCCTGACGACCAACGGTGTGGTGACAACGAATGAAACGGGGATGCTCACGCCGTATGGTGAGTTCTTCCCGACCGAACCGGGCCGCACGGCCTTGGTGACGATGCCGGACCTCGAGACTGGCGAACGCGGCACGGCTACCGTATATGTGGTGTCCATGAATCTGGACGCCAATCATGACGGCACGATGGATCGCACGTTCTTTGGTTCAGATCAGACATCTGCCACGAAGCCGTTCCGGTTCTGGGTCAATAATGACCGCGATGTTATCAAGGATATTGATGATTGGGGGCAAGATGTGGAGTCTTTGCATTCGTATCTGTATGACTATAAGTTTCCCATCATCCGCTCTGTGCGAGACTTGGAAGATTTTGCACGGCTCTGGATTTGTGGGATTCCCGTATTGGTCACCAACGCCGGTTATCAGGTCACTTTGAGTTGGAATGTCAGCAGCGGCAGCCCGGCGATTAACCTCTTTCGTGCCGTTGAGGCCGGTGGCGGCACTGGCTATCTGACCGACACAAACACGGCCTTGGCTCAAATCGCTTCAGTAACGCCGGCGTCACCCGGTTGGACAATCGGATCGGTCACCGCTACGACACCATTCACATTTCCCGGCCATTATTTCACCAACGAAGCCATCCGCTATTTATTGTTTGAAGGGGCGGGCATCGGGGCAGGTGAATTGGTGCTGACCATTTCACAAGGCACGAACGTCCTCATGCAGACTTCCGCTTGGCTGGATTTGCGGGATGTGAAGGAGATGATTGAGTGGGCGCACGCCGAGAATGTCACCTCCGCCCTGCCACCCAGCACGTTGGTGAGTCAATTCAAGCTGGATCGCCCAATTGCGGCGACGGTCGGTGACGACAAACAAATCATTGTTTTTGTGCATGGCATCAACAACAGCCAATTCGCATACGAGAACACCACCGAAACAATGTTCAAACGGCTTTATTGGTCTGGTTATCAAGGACGCGTGACGGGTTTCCGGTGGCCTTGCTCCTACCTGCCCAAAGAGGACAGCATCAATCCCGTGGAATATCTGAAAGCGCTGAATTACAACAAGGGCGAGTTCTATGCGTGGAAATCCGCAAATGCCTTCAAGCTGTATTTGCAGGACCTGACCAACCGGCTGGCCGGACACCAAATCAATATTCTGGCGCACAGTCAGGGGAACACCGTGGCGAGCGAAGCGATCCGGCAGGGTGCGCCGTTTGACAATTATATCCTCTCGCAAGCCGCCGTCCCGGCGCATTGTTATGACACTTCTACCAATGTGCCGTTCCTGCAAAAGTTTTTGAATGCGGAAGTAATCAAACCCACACCGTTCTATCCGACCAACGGCGGGTATCACGGTTACTTTGAGAACTTGTCTGGGAACATCGTCAACTTTTTCAACCCGCAAGACTACGCGTTGGCAACGGGTACATTTTTAAGTGCGCAGGCCAATTGGGAAAAGAACCATGAGAGCCAGAAGCCGGAGGACTTTTCGTACATGTTCGGGCCGGGATATTCCTATTTGCCCACCACCGGGGAAAGCCGCCGCACGTATTATTTGCCAGATGCCAGCATGGAGACTGTCACTGACGTTTATGAGAAAATGGGCGTGATTGCCCGCACACGGTCTAAAGCGATTGGGGCGCTGGCTGGCGTAATGAGTGCGGTGGACAATGAGTTCAATCTCCAAACTACCTTTAGTTTTGGCACAAGCCGAGATGAGCACAGCGGCCAATTTACTAGGCCGACTCAAACTGCGTGGGGATATTATGACGAGGTGTTAACAGGCTTCGGCATTCAACACATAGCTCGATGATGAAAACAAAACTCCGCATAATTCTTATCCTGTCAGTTTTGGCCATTTTAGCAGTTTTTTTGCTCATCAATAGGCGTCCCAATGAGGCGTCCAAGAATCCTGAACAAGTCGCAGACCAAACGGAGAATCGGGTGGTGAGTGAAGTCAAGTCGGCAAACAATGCAAGCAACAACAGGCCCGGTGAAACGCTCGAAGAGCCAAGACAAACAAGTTATCAAAATCTCACGAATGCAATATACCAAGACCAAAACGAGTGGCGTACTCCGATTGATTTTTTTGGTAAAGTCATAGATGAAGCTTCAAATGTGGTGGCTGATGCAAATATTCACTTTGAGTGGACGGACCTTTCCCCAGATGGGACATCAAAGAAAAATATGACTAGCGATGCTGGCGGGATGTTTTCGTTAAGAGGGGTAACAGGAAAAGCTCTTACAGTTCAGGTATCAAAGCCAGGCTACTATTCATACCAAAATTTCCCGGTGGGATTTTTTTATGCTGGCGAGAACGAAAACTTTGTGCCCGATGAGATAAATCCAGTTGTGTTTAAGTTGAAAAAAAGGGGGCACGCGGAATCGCTAATCCGATTCAACAAATCATACCGTTTGCCGCGAGATGGAGGGCCTATTCAAATAGACTTGCAGACAGGCAAGGAAGCCTCAACTGGGAATGCGCTCTTGAAGGTTGAATGCTGGACACAAGATGCCAATAAACGCTCTGGCGAGCACTACGATTGGCTTTGCCGGATTTCCGTTGTGAGTGGGGGGATTCAGGCTTATAGCGAACAGTTCCCGTTTTTAGCTCCTGAGTTGGATTACAAGTCCAGCGACGAGATTGACATGAAAGTTGTTCCAGACAAGCTGTGGCAACGGGATGTAAAGCGGCAATACTTTATCCGCACCTCGGATTCCCGATTTGGTCGCATCAGTTTCAGGATGATTGCTCACGGGGAACATTTCTGTCAGATCGAATCCTATTTTAACCCATCGGGTTCGCGCAATTTGGAGTATGACCCCGCCGTTCAGCCTAGCCCGATTGTTCACGAATAACGTGAAAATATCTACCATGAGATCAAACAGAAGCATGTCGCTTTATTTCCGAACTTCTGCGGCGCTTATATTGGGAATGTTCCTCGGATATTTTACAGGCAAACATTCAATGAACCTTATGGAGGCTGGGATTTTGGTTCTCCTGGGAGGAACAATTTTTAATGCTTTTGTGGTGAGCTTCATTGCGAAACGATGGCTGATTCCTATTAGCGTTGTTCCCGTCCTGGCTTGCATCATCAGCTTTATCATTTTGAATTACCATCACGACCATAAGTACGAAGGGATGGATTTTGCGATGTCTTTCCAAAAGCGGTTTTCTATCGCTGCTTTGTTTTTGCAGATGACTCCGGCAGTTCTGGTGGCATGCATAGTTATCGCCATTAAAAGTTGGTGGCGAAAGGTCCATGCGGGAACTGTGGCCTTGCCTCGATTTGGTGGATAGTGAAATTGCGAGCGCGTCGGCAGCGATCTGGCGCAGCAAGGGCTTTATCTGGATGTGCCCGCGCACGGCGCACAGGTCTTTCGCTTCGAACCCAAGTCATAAAAAGAAAACAGCGGAACAAGGGGCTGGCAACCCGTTCCGCTGGGATACGAACTCGGCACGATCACGTTTCGGTTTGGTGTACGACCGGGGCAAAACGCCAACGCACGCGAGAAGGTTACGACTCAGGGCGCGAACAAGGGCACGGGATCACTCCAGGCGCTTTGGCCGGCGGTGCCGATGGCGGCGATGCGGAACCAATACTTTTTTCCGCTCACCATCGAGTTCAGCGCGGCGCGTTTCTTGGTGCTGTAACCGATGACTTTCCAGTCGAGCACGCCGCCGTCTTCGGCGCGTTCGATGGTGTAGGTTTTCGCACCATACACGGATTTCCAGCTCACGTCCGCACTGCCGGCATGTTCGCTCGGCATCACTTGCACGTCGGTCGGCGCGGGCAATTCCCCGATGGGCGTGGGCGTGGCGCGGACTTCAAAGCCGGCGCTCTCGATGATGATGGCGTTGCCGGCGCTGGCCCCGTCCACGTAGCTGGCCAGTTGCGCGACCAACAGGTCCGCCTCGGCACTGCTTTGGTCCTGCAGCTCCGTGCGGGTCTTGGACTCCAAACGCGCCACTTGAGCCGCGTTGAAGTTGGTTTCCAACTCGTCCGCTTTCGCGTTCAGCACCGCGCTGGTGGGCGTGGGGCTGGGGAGGTTGGGGTTGGCGTTGACACCTGTCGCCAGACGGCGCAGGTATTGGATTTTGGCTGGCACGATAAGTCCGTCCAGGCCCAGTTTTGCGTAGCTCATATGTTTGTATGTGTTAGTTCCGACCGGAAGAAGGCAGAGCTTCTCCCGTTTGTTTTTAGTGACCATCTGGTACGACTTCGCCCGAAGACATACGGCTAATCGCAAACGAGAAATCGCTCGTTGAAATTTACCGTACAGGCTTGAAACCACTATTGCTTACCGCGTGCCAACCGACTGAAGCGTGCGCAAGGGCTGATTTTGAATAAAAGTAATACACATGTACATGCAGGGTGCCTGTAAAATGTGAAATTGGCTGAGAAGGATGGGAGTATTTTTGATCAGGAATGCTCTGGTCTTGATCAAGAATGGAGTAAACCTGATCAAGACCAGAGCAATCTTGAGCAAGACTGGCGTAATCTTAACAAGGATTGGCGCAATCTTAATCAAGACCAAAGCAAACCTTGTTAGGTCCAGAGCAATCTTGGTTAAGACTGGGGCGATCTTGATCAAGACCACAGCAAACCTGCGAAAGTTCACACTTTATTGCGGCTTTTCAGAACTTGGATTTTGCAGATTATCAATCGGAATCCCTAAGTCCGGGCCTTTTTTCCAAAGTGAAGTCACATCGTACTGCAATGTTTCCACCGTTCCCTTGTCGCAATCAACCTCCGCCCGAATCCATACGGAACGTGCTTCCTGCCGATTTGGATAAACCCATTCAACTATCAATCTTGGAATCGTTGGCATCCCAGTAACGGTTGTAGGACGAATCAAAGTCGGCTCAGCATCAACATGTGTGATTTCAGGTCCAGGACCTAACTTGGCCACAGCCTTGCGGACGAGTTCGATAGCTTGGGCGTCTGTCAGGCGTTTCGTCCCGGCAAAGGTTTTGATGCGGAATGGGAGGCTATCACTCTCAAAAAAACGCCGGGGCGATGCCGCATAGGTGACGTTGCAACAGTTGTAAATGAACTCCCAGTTATTGGTCAGGCTCAATTCCACCCGGGCGACGTCGCCTTCATTGCTGCAATAAAACCGGCGCACTTGGTTTGAGGTGATGGGAAGCGGTACATCCAAATGTAATTTCGTCACCCACTCCTCCACGGCTTTGAAAACGACGGGCACAAGCCGGTAGGCGTAATCGTGATTGATGGTATTGGTCCAATCGTTTTGCGCGATCCACACCTTTTGCACCGGGTTAGCGGGATCAAGCGGGGCGGGCTCGACGGTGATTTTGGGGGCGGGACGCTTCAAGTTCAGGTTTCGATTGAACTGGATGTACTGAATGGTTTTGGTCCGCGCATTGATTTCAAATTTAGTTGCGGCCCCGCCACTCCGTGGATCAATCCAGTGAAGGTGATAATAGGGTAGTATCTTGCCACTTGCTCTATTTGTTTCCAGCGGCAAAACCATGGGGTCATATTCCGCCAATACATCTTCAAGGGAGTGACCAAGCTTTTTGATGGCGTGCCGAGCCATCGCCATCACCTCCTGCTTGGTCATCGTGGGAGCACCGTACGCTTGGTCTAGTTTGCTGAAATCCTGAAAACTACTGTAATTATCGGGACCGGAATAAAAGCAAACATGGCCGGCGGCAAATCCAAAGGTGTGTCCGTTAAATACTCCGCCACCCTCCACTTGATCCTTGGTTGTGAGTTGGGGTTGAGGCAAGAAGCGAGCGGCAGCCTTGATCTGCGGCTGAGGCAAATCCAACTTGCGCGCAAAATCCACGAAGTGGGGATAGATTGCCTGTAAAACGGCATTGGAGTAGGGCGGATCCCAACAATTCACGTAAACGCCACAGCAGCGAAAATCAATTTTGAATTCGGCGGGCGGTTCTTTGGCCCAGATTGTGTTCGCGGATAACAGCAACAGCGAGACAAATAGAATCGTCAGTTTCGTCGGCATTGCAGTTCTCAAGGTGGAAAAGAAAAAGTGCGTTGGTTGTATTGATTGAACTCCAAGCTGTTCAATCCGTAAATGGCGACAATCTGTCCAAATTTGACATGGCCTTGTCCATGATACCCTCGACAAAAACTTTTAAGTCGGCCTTTTTTTCTGAGGCAAGGCCAGAACTTTGTTCAACGACACGATGCCACAAGTGCAGCATCACGCGTCAACCCTTTTCCCCTGTATGCGTAAGCAGTGCCAGTCAAGCAGGATCATGAAAGCATCTGCTCGGAAGTCGCGCGTCTTCTGAAAGAAGAACGTGAGGGCAAAGGTATTTCACTTAACGCCCTGGCTGAAAAGGCCGGCTTGTCCCGGCAGACCATCTCCTTCATCGAACAGGAAGAGCGTAATCCAACGCTCGAAACCTTGCTTCGACTCACGAAAGCCTTGGGCGTTGATCTGGAGAAAATTATTGCCCGCGCTCGAAAGCAAGCAGCTACGAAATCTTAGCCTCACACGCCAACAGCCCTTCTTCCAAAGCAGCACTTACCAAAGCTGCGATTAGGCCGACCCGATATTTTAGCGGCTTTAATCAGTCGTGGTTCTAGCAGTTTTACTAAATGATTTATTGCGTGCCCGCCCAGTTCCGGTAAAAAATAAATGGATTTTGCTGGACCGCACGGTCCGGCCAGAACGAAGAAGCGATGAACATCAGTCAACACGACCAGAATCAGACTCCATCAGCGCCCCCCGGTTTGCCCGCCAAACAGGGACTCTATGACCCGTCCTTCGAACACGATGCCTGCGGCCTCGGCTTCGTCGTCAACATCAAGGGTCAGAAGTCTCATCAGACCGTCACCGACGCGCTGCAGATTCTCGTGAACCTCGATCACCGTGGCGCGTGCGGTTGCGAGGCGAACACCGGTGACGGCGCGGGCATCCTGATGCAGGTGCCGCATGATTTCCTCGTCGCGAAGACTGCGAAGCTCGGTTTCAAGCTTCCGGCGTTCGGTCAATACGGGGTCGGCATGCTGTTCCTGCCGAAAAACGCCATCGAGCGCGACGCGGTCAAATTTGAGATCGAGAAGATTGTTTCCGCGGAAGGTCAGACGCTGCTCGGCTGGCGCGACGTGCCGACGGACAATTCCTCGTTGGGCAAATCCGCCGTGGAAGCCGAGCCGCACATGGCGCAGTTGTTCATCGGTCGCAACGGCAACGCGAAGGACGACGCGGCGTTCGAGCGCAAGCTGTACGTCATCCGCAAGGTCGCCGAGCAGACCATCCGCTATGGCAACAAGATTTCCGGCGGCAAATGGTTTTACGTCTCCAGCCTGTCGAGCCGCACCATCGTTTACAAAGGCATGCTCATGCCCGAGCAGGTCGGTAAATATTATGCGGACCTCCGCGCCCCGGAGTTGGTCACGGCGCTGGCACTGGTTCACTCACGTTTCTCAACGAACACGTTCCCGAGCTGGGATCGCGCGCATCCGAACCGTTATATCGCGCACAACGGCGAAATCAACACGCTGCGCGGCAACGTGAATTGGATCCGCGCCGGCCAGTCGAATTTCGTCTCCGACCTGTTCGGCAAGGACATCAAGAAAGTCGTCCCCGTCATCAACACGGACAACAGCGACTCCGCGCAGTTCGACAACGTCGTCGAGTTGCTCTCGCTGGCCGGCCGCGAACTGCCGCACGCGATGATGATGATGATTCCCGAGCCGTGGGAAAACCATGAGAGCATGGACCCGGCGCGCAAGGCGTTCTACGAATATCATTCCTGCCTCATCGAACCGTGGGACGGCCCGGCCTCGATGGCGTTCACGGACGGCAAGATGATTGGCGCGTGTCTGGATCGCAACGGTCTGCGCCCATCGCGTTTTTACGTCACCAAGGACGACATGGTCATCATGGCGTCGGAAGCGGGCGTGTTGCCCATCGCGCCGGAACGGGTTTTGTCGAAAGGCCGGTTGCAACCGGGCCGCATGTTCCTCGTGGACACCGAGCAAGGGCGCATCATCGCGGACGAAGAACTGAAGCAGAAATACGCTTCCGCCGCGCCGTATCAGAAGTGGCTGGACGAACATCACGTCCTGCTCGAAAACCTTGCGGTTCCGGACCAGCACACCGATCCCGGCCATCGCAAAGTTTTGCAGATGCAACAGGCGTTCGGTTACACGTTCGAGGATTTGCGTTTCATCGTCGGCCCGATGGCCAACGATGGCGTGCAACCGCTCGGTTCGATGGGCACGGACACGCCGCTCGCGGTGCTCTCGCAGAAGCCGCAACTGCTCTACAACTATTTCAAGCAACTGTTCGCGCAGGTGACGAACCCGCCGATTGATCCGATCCGCGAAGAAATCGTGACCTCGACGGAAACGATGGTCGGCGCGCGCGGCAATCTGCTCAAGCCGACGCCGGAGAGTTGTTCGCTCATCAAGCTGGAGCATCCGATTCTCACGAACGAGCAGTTGGACAAGCTCAAGTTCATCGGCCGCGCCGGCTTCAAAGCCGTGACGTTGCCGATCTTGTTCAAGGCCGCTGACGGCGCGAAAGGTCTGGAGACGGCGTTGAACGACATGTTCGCCGCCGCCGACAAAGCCATCAAGGACGGCAGCAACATCATCATCATTTCCGACCGCGGCGTGGACGAACAGAACGCGCCGATCCCCGCGTTGCTCGCGACGGCGGGTTTGCATCATCACCTGATCCGCGCCGGCACGCGTGGCAAGATCGGGCTGGTGCTCGAATCCGGTGAGCCGCGCGAGGTGCATCATTTCGCGTTGCTCATCGGCTACGGCTGCAGTGCCATCAATCCGTATCTGGCCTATCAGACGATTGATGATCTCATCCACGAAGGTCTGTTGCTCAAGACCGACCACAAGACAGCGATCAAAAAATTCGTCAAAGCCTCGATCAAAGGCGTCGTCAAGACGATGGCCAAGATGGGCATCTCGACAGTGCAGAGTTATCGCGGCGCGCAGATCTTTGAAGCCGTCGGGCTCAACAGCGAAGTGGTGGACAAATATTTCACCTGGACGGCTTCGCGCATCCAAGGTGTCGGGCTCGATGTCCTCGCCGAGGAAGCGCTCGCGCGGCATCGGCGCGCGTTCCCGCCCGTGCCGGTCAATCCCGAACTCGAAGCCGGTGGCCAATATCAATGGCGCGACAACGGCGAACAACACCTGTTCAATCCGCAGACGATCCACAAGTTGCAGATCGCCTGCCGCCTCAACAGCGAAAAGGTTTATCGCGAATACGCCGAGTTGTTGAACAATCGCGCGACGACGCTTTGCACGTTGCGCGGCATGCTCGACTTCAAGTTTGCCGAGAACGCGATTCCGCTCGAAGAAGTGGAATCCGTTGAAACCATCGTGAAACGCTTCAAGACCGGCGCGATGAGCTACGGCTCGATCTCGAAGGAAGCACACGAAGCGCTCGCCATCGCAATGAACCGCATCGGCGGTCGCAGCAACACCGGCGAAGGCGGCGAAGACCCGGCGCGCTATGTTCTCGAAGCAAACGGCGACTCGAAGAACTCCGCGATCAAACAGGTCGCGAGCGGACGGTTCGGCGTGACGAGCAATTATCTCGTCAACGCGAAGGAACTCCAGATCAAGCTGGCGCAAGGCGCGAAACCCGGCGAAGGCGGCGAGTTGCCTGGCAAGAAAGTGTTCCCGGACATCGCCAAGACCCGCGGCACAACCGCGGGCGTCGGTTTGATTTCACCGCCACCGCACCACGACATCTACTCCATCGAAGATTTGGCGGAGTTGATCCATGACCTGAAGAACTCGAACCGCAACGCGCGCATCAGTGTCAAACTGGTGAGCGAAGTCGGCGTGGGCACGATCGCGGCGGGTGTTTCCAAAGCACACGCGGATGTGGTGCTGATTGCCGGTCACGATGGTGGCACGGGCGCTTCCCCGCTCTCTTCCATCAAACACGCGGGCGGCCCGTGGGAACTCGGCCTGGCCGAAACCCACCAGACGCTCGTGTTGAACAATCTGCGCAGCCGTATCTACGTCGAAACGGACGGTCAATTGAAGACCGGTCGCGACGTGGCGATCGCTGCACTGCTCGGCGCGGAGGAATTTGGTTTCGCGACCGCTCCGCTCGTGGTGCTGGGTTGCATCGTGATGCGCGTGTGTCACTTGAATACCTGTCCGGTCGGCGTCGCAACACAGGACCCGAAGTTACGGCAGCGTTTCACCGGTGATCCGGCGCATGTCGTGAATTTCATGCGCTTCATCGCGATGGAACTCCGCGAGATCATGGCCAAGCTCGGCTTCCGCAAACTCGAAGACATGGTCGGACGCACGGACAAATTGATTCCTTGGAAAGCGATTGAGCATTGGAAGGCGAAAGGCTTGGACCTCACGCCGATCTTGCACCAGCCCGAAGCCGGGCCGGAAGTCGGTCGCTTCCGTCAGATGGATCAGGATCATGGTCTGGAGAAATCTCTCGACGTGACCAAGATTCTCGACCTCTGCAAACCCGCCATCGAGCGAGGCGAAAAGGTGAAAGCCGAGCTTGAGATTCACAACGTGAACCGTGTCGTCGGCACGATCACCGGCAGCGAAATCACGAAGAAGCACGGGCCGAACGGCTTGCCGGAAGACACCGTGCAACTGAAGTTCAACGGTAGCGCCGGTCAAAGCTTCGGTGCATTTTGCCCGAAGGGGATGACGCTCGAACTCGAAGGCGACGCGAACGATTACTTCGGTAAAGGTCTGAGTGGCGCAAAGCTCATTGTTTATCAGCCGAAGGCTGCGACCTTCAAGGCTGAGGAAAACATGATCATCGGCAACGTGGCGTTTTACGGCGCGACGAACGGCGAGGCCTTCATCCGCGGTATGGCGGGCGAACGGTTCTGCGTCCGCAACTCCGGCGTGAATGCCGTAGTGGAATCTGTCGGTGACCACGGTTGCGAATATATGACGGGTGGCAAGGTCGTGATCCTCGGGCCGACGGGCCGCAATTTCGCCGCCGGCATGAGCGGTGGCATCGCTTACATCCTCGATGAGAAGGGCGACTTCGCCACTCGTTGCAACATGGAGATGGTTGCTCTGGAGAAATTGGTTGATGCGGATGAAATCGAAATCGTCTGGAAGATGGTCCAACGCCACCAGACTTACACCAACAGCGAAAGAGCCGCCAAGATCCTGGCTGAATGGAAGAGCTTCGTGCCGAAGTTCGTGAAGGTGATGCCGCAGGATTACGCGCGCGTGCTGGCGTCGCTCAAGAAGGTGCAATCGCAGGGCCTGAGTGGCGACGAAGCCATCATGGCGGCGTTTGAAGAAAACGTGAAAGGCGGCCATTGAAATGAAACCCCAAGAAACGCAGAGGCGCAGAGAACGCAGAGAGCCGCAAAGTTTATATCGAATCATTTTTCTCTGCGTTTCCTCCGCGCTCTCTGCGCCTTTGCGTTGAGAAACCGTTGAGGCTATGCACGAGAACGAAATATCGGAGCGCATCATTGGCGCGGCGATAGAAGTGCATAAATATTACGGGCCGGGGTTGGTGGAGCAGGTTTATGAAGAAGCCCTGTGCCATGAGTTCAACCTGCGGGGCATCCGCTTTGAGCGGCAGAAACAAGTGCCCATCTATTACAAGGGCGTAAAGCTGGGCGTGCCGTTACGATTGGATTTGGTGGTGGAAGAAAAAGTGATCGTGGATTTGAAGGCAAAAGAAGAAGTGACGCATTTTGACCGGGCGAAGCTGCTGAGTTACTTGCGGCTGTCGAATTTGCGATTGGGCTTGATCATCAACTTCCATTCGCTCGTTTTGAAAGATGGGATTTCCCGGGTGGTGAACGGCTTGCAATTGCCGCCACCTGAACCCGGATCGTTTAGCCTGTGATTTTAAGAATGTTTATTTTCAACGCAGAGACGCGAAGAACGCAGAGATTCGCAGAGAAGAATTTATATTCCATCTCTGTGCCTCTCTGTGTTCTCCGCGCCTCGGCGTTTTTTGGATTTATCCGACAACAACCGAACAACTGACAATGGGAAAGCCAACAGGATTCTTAGAGTTCAACCGTGAATTGCCGAAGGACCGTTCTCCGCTCGGGCGGGTCGCGGATTACAAGGAATTTCACGAGCACATGCCGGAAGCGGACCTGAAGAAACAGGGCGCGCGGTGCATGGATTGTGGGATTCCGTTCTGCCACACCGGCCAGCTCGTCAGTGGCATGGCGAGCGGTTGCCCGATTCACAATCTGATCCCCGAATGGAACGATCTCGTCTATCGCGGCCTGTGGAAGGAAGCGCTCGAACGCCTGCACAAGACGAACAACTTCCCCGAGTTCACCGGTCGCGTCTGTCCCGCGCCGTGCGAGGGTTCGTGCGTGCTGGGGATGAACAATCCGCCGGTCACAATCAAGAACATCGAGGTCAGCATCATTGACCACGGCTGGGAAAACGGCTGGGTCGTGCCGGAACCGCCGAAGAAACGCACAGGCAAGAAAGTTGCCGTCGTTGGCAGCGGTCCGGCGGGCTTGAGCGCGGCGGCGCAGTTGAACAAGGCCGGCCACGAGGTCACTGTGTTCGAACGTGCGGATCGCCCGGGCGGTTTGCTCATGTATGGCATTCCCAACATGAAGCTCGACAAGCAGGAAGTCGTGTTGCGCCGCATTTCTTTGCTCGAGAAGGAAGGCGTGAAATTTGTCTGCAACACCGAGGTCGGGAAAAATCTTCCCGCCGACCAGTTGCTCAAGGATTTTGACGCCGTGATCCTCGCCACCGGCGCGACCAAGCCGCGCGATCTGCCGATTGAAGGCCGCCCCCTCAAAGGCATCCATTTCGCGATGGAGTTCCTCACTGCGAACACCAAGGCGGTTTTGGATCAGCACAAGAACGGCAATTTCATTGATGCGACCGGCAAAGACGTTGTAGTCATCGGCGGTGGCGATACGGGCACGGACTGTGTTGGAACTTCGATGCGGCATGGCTGCAAGTCGCTCGTGCAGGTGGAAATCCTCCCCAAGCCGCCACTTGAACGCGCTAAGGATAATCCGTGGCCCGAATGGCCGAAGACTTACAAGATGGATTACGGTCAGGAAGAAGCCGCCGCAAAATTCGGCGCTGATCCGCGCATCTATCTGACGACGGCGACGAAGTTCGAGTCCGACGATCATGGTCAGGTCAAAGCCGTCCATACAGTGCAAGTCGAGTGGGCACGCAATGATAAGGGCCAGTTCATCCCGAAGAACGTGCCCGGCACAGAGAAAGTTCTGCCCGCGCAACTTGTCTTGCTGGCAATGGGCTTTCTCGGCCCGGAACAACCGTTGCTCGACGCGCTCAATATCGAACGTGACCCGCGCTCGAACGCGAAGGCGGAATTCGAGAAATACACGACGAACAATCCGAAGGTGTTCGCTTGCGGCGACTGCCGACGCGGCCAGAGCCTCGTCGTCTGGGCCTTCAACGAAGGACGCGGCGCGGCGCGCGAATGCGACCGTTACCTGATGGGCAGCACGGATTTGCCGTAAGCAACCCGTTGTAAAACTGTTTCAAACAAGAGCCGCCAACTTGGCGGCTCTTGTATTTTTGTCGTACGCGTAAAAAGTTTTCGACGGTCAGTGGCAAAAATCCCGGGCGGGCTTACAGTAGTTCATGGCCGTAGTGTTCTACCTCTGGCTGATCCCATTGGCGCTGGTTGTTCTGGGCGGATTGGGCAGCTTGTATCTGTGCATCAAGCAAGACTGGCCGGCCGGGAGCGAAAAGGAAAATCGCAGTGACCTGGAGATCGCTCTCGAGATGGAAGCGCGGGAAGCGGAAGAAGCCGCTCACGCCCATCAGGCCGCGTCGCTCGCCACAGTTGCAGGACCAAATCCTTCCTGAAGACTGCCGCTGGTTGACTTCAGATTCCTCCGCCCAACGCGGGCGCGTGATTTATTGTCTTTGCGGCCAGTCCGTTCTTGGCACTCCCGGCCCCGCCTGATTTACTCCGCGCGCCTTGAAAGGATTGATTCAACAAGTCGAGAGCACCGGGGTTTATGCGCCGTGGTGTTTTCTCGGCATTTTCATCGCGGCCTCGCTGTTGATGATCTGGCGTTTGGAGGCCATGAGCGCGGATGGCTTTGAGGGCACGGTGCTGGGCACACTCATCATGCCGTATTGCTCCGGCATCGGGAATCTGATCTTTGCCTTCCTGCTGGCGAAAAACCATGGTCCGGGTGCGGAAGTCATGACCAACGCGCTGGTCAACAACGTGACCAACCTCACCCTGCTCATCGGCCTGCCCGCCATTTTCTGGCAGGCCGCTGCCGCGAAACCCGGCGGCGGCAAAGGCAAATCGAAAAAGGCTGGCGCGAGCGCCAAGGCGAAACCTGACGCTCATCGGCTCTCGATGCTGCTGACGTTGCTGGCGGTTCTGTTTTTCACCGGCGCCGTCTGGGCGTTGGGGCGGGATGGGATCATCACCTTCAACGACGGTCTGGTGCTCGTGGGGTTGTTCCTGTTCTGGCAATGCTTCCACGTGTTCGAGGTGTTGAAAGGCCGGGCGAACACCGGCGAAACCTTTACCTGGATGGCGGGATTTAATCTCGCCCTGCTCGGCGTCGGGGCGTATGCGTCCTACGTCAGCATCAACTGGTTGGTGGACTGGTTGAACGCGCGCCCATCCGGCGGTTTTATCAGCAAGGATCATCTCGGCTGGCTCAGCGGCTGGATGATGGTGCTGCCCAACGCCATCCTCGCGCTCTACTACGGCTGGCGCCGCAAACTGGAAGTCGTTTACACGTCGCAGGTCGGTGATGGACACATCTGCATTCCGCTCTGCGTCGGCCTTTATGCCCTGTTCCAACCGTTGCAGTTGCCGGCGGTGTTCATGACCAGCGTGTACCTGTTGACCGGGGCAACCGTGGTTCACCTATTGTTCATCGGCACAACGGGAAAGCTGCCACGCATCGCGGGGTTCGCGCTGGTGGCAGCCTACGGGTGCTTTCTGAAAATCGGTCTGTTGAAGTGAGCGCCGCTCAGTTCTGTGACGAATCATCTGACGCCGCGCAAACCTTCTCGCTCAGATCGGCGAATGGTACCTGCGCACTCAGCCAGCGGGGATTCTGTGCGATCTCTTCCATCGAGGCGCGCGTGTTATTGCAGATCAGATAGACATCATTGCCCAGCGCCATAAACGCCTCGAAGTAAGTGCCCCGGGCATGGCGGGCGAATTCAAAGTCGCCGGGACGATGCTCGCCGCCGAACAAAGCTTCCCGCAACGTGCCGAGGTCGCGCGAAAAATTCTGCCGAAACTCGAAATTGCGCGGGCCGAAATAATGCAGGATGCGCGGCTGCGACTGGTGCAGCGAGATGACCACCCATTCGTCAAAAACGGTGTCGCCGTATTGCGAGTCCATCTGGGCGGCACAGAAGCGCACCGCACTCATCATCTCATCCAAATTCGATAATTGTTTCATGTTCCTGCCGCCAAATGAAACATGTTTGATGCCATTACCGCGCTGGGTTTGCCGCCAGCCGGGACTCCACCCCCCAAAGTGAGATTTGCCCGAAAATCAGGGCCTTCTCTGCTCCACTGTAACCACAAGAGGAAATTTCCCCGGCGGTTTTGTGTCCAATTTTGGACTTCGCTTCGCAGAAAATTGGTTTAGCTTCCCGCCGCCCAAATGAGTTCAACCACCACCGATCGCAACCGGCTGGAAGCCACGCCGTCCGACCAGTTCTTCGTCTGGAGCTACCGCCTCGCCGCGGGGCTGGCGTTGCTGTCGTTTCTTCTGGTTCTAGGGCAACTCCTCACGCGCACCCCGATGCTGGGCCAGACCGGACGGGCGGAAGCATTGCTCGTAATGACCACCGCCCTCAGCACGTTGCTGGCACAGGCGAAACAGTTGCCCGGTCATAAGGTAATCCTCAGTGCGGCGATCGTGGCGGTGGGCGGCGGCGGCATTCACGCCGTGGGCAGCACGACCAGCATTCCGTTCGGACCTTTCAACTTCGCCGAGGCCATCGGATCGCGTTGGTTCGGCTGCCTGGCGTGGACGATGCCGGCGCTGTGGGTAATCGTGGTCTTCAACGCCCGTGGCGTGGCGCGACTTGGCTTGAAACCCTGGCGCAAAACGAAAACCTACGGCTTCTGGGTCATCGGCGTGGCGACGCTGCTCGTCGTACTGTTCACCCTCGGCTTGGATGTGTTCGCCACGAAAGTCGCGCACTACTGGTTTTGGTTGCCGACGAAATTCGCCTTCACCTGGCATGGCATGCCGTGGACCAACTCGCTCGGCTGGGCGCTCGGGACGCTGGTCCTGCTGGCGTTTGCGACCCCATTTATGATCAACAAAAGCCCGAAGTCGCGCCGGTTGCCGCCGGATTACCATCCGTTAATTGTCTGGGTTTTACTGTTGGGATTGTTCGGCATAGGTGCCACGATGGAAAAGCTTTGGTCTGCCGTAGCACTGTGTGCGGTCACCGCCGTTCTTTCCGCCGGGTTCGCCATCCGCGGTGCGCGCTGGTGAGTCGCCGCGCCCGAATTCAGCCTTCCGGGTTGGAGGCGGATGTCCGGCGCGTCATCTCCAATCGCGCCACGCGCGTCCCTTCCATCTCTTCCACGCGCAGATCGCAATTCCCCACGCTCAACGTATCGCCCACCTTGGGAAAGCCACCCAGCCGTTGTGTCACCCAACCACTGGTCGTCGTCACGTCTTCCGCGCGCAACGGCACGCCCACGAGTTCCTCCAACTGATGCAACGGCAACGCCCCCGCCACCTGCCAGCTCGTCTCGCTGGAGCGCGTGAGCAACGGTTTCTCCTGGTCGAACTCGTCCTGAATCTGGCCCACGAGTTCTTCGATGATGTTCTCCAATGTCACGAGCCCAACCGTGCTGCCGTATTCGTCCACCACGATGGCGAGATGCAGCTTCCGTTCGAGCAACAGTTGCAGCAGTTTTTCCAGCCGGGCCGTTTCGGGCACATAAACAATCTTCCGCGCCGCCGGCAACAAGTCCGCGCCCGTCCGCACCTTGAGCCGCATCGCAAACAAGTCTTTGAAATGCACCACGCCCAGCGTGCGATCCGGATCGCCGCCTTCGCACAACGGAAACCGCGAGTAACGGGATTTCTCCGCCACATCGAGGCACTCGGCGATGCTCGCCTGCGTGTCCAGCACCAGGATCTCCTGGCGGGGCCGCATGACGTCGCGCACCAGCCGGCGCCGGAGATCGAGCGCATTCTGCACGATGTCGCGACTGAACCGCGACGCGCCGAGCTGTTTTTGCGACGACGCCAGCACCAAGCGCAATTCATCCTCCGAATGGACGCCTTCGCTTTCATGCGCCGGTTCGAGCCCGATCGCCCGCAGGATCAACAACGCGCTTTCGTTCAACACCCAGATGAACGGATACATCGCCAGATAAAACCACCGCATCGGGTACGCGATCCACATCACTGTTGGTTGCGCCAGCCGGATGGCCAGGGATTTCGGTGCCATTTCGCCCACGACAATATGCAGGAACGTGATGACGCTGAAACCGATCCCGAACGACAGCGAATGCTGGAGCTTCTCGCTCTCGACATTCAACAGCTTGAACAACGGTTGCAACAGATCCGCAAAGATCGGCTCGCCGATCCAGCCGAGGCCCAGGCTCGCCAGCGTGATGCCCAACTGGCACGCGCTGAGATACGCGTCCAGATGCTGCGCCAGATGCAACGCCATCTGCGCCCGTTTGACGCCCCGCGCGGCGTCCGGCTCCAACTGCGTCGCCCGCACCTTGACCAGCGCGAATTCCGTCGCCACAAAGAAGCCATTCAACAGGACAAGGAACAGCACCACGAACAGCTTGAACCCGATTTCAATGATGAATTCCAAGCTCATCAGAACTGCACCTCCCCGAAAATCGTTTTCAGAATGTCTTCGAGCGCGATGATGCCGACATCCCGCCCATCGCGGCCCAGCACGACCGCCAGGCGCTGCCCGCCGCGTTGCATCCGTTCCAATGCGGCGTCCAGCCGCGAATCCTCCGCCAGAAACAACGCGGGCGAAATCAACTCCGCCACCTTGCGCGTCTGGTTCAGGTTCGGATCAAACATCAATGTCTCCGCGCTCACCAAGCCCGCAATCCGCCGCCCATTAGTGCGCGGCTCCCACACAGGTAACCGCGTATGCCCGCTTTCGCGGAACAGCTTCATCGCGTCGGCCACCGTGGCCACCGCCGGAATCGTCACCGCTTCCGCCAGCGGTTTCGTGATCTGGCGCAGGGTCACGCTCTCCAAATCCAGCACGCGCGTGATCATCGCGCGCTCCTCGGACGTGAAGGCCTGTTCCGATTCCTGCGTCGCGGCGCGCAATTCCTCCCGGTTGCCGAACAGATGCCCGGAGAATTGTTTGCCGCCGGTCCAATGCAACAACCGGCGCGCGCCCCATTCCACCACGGCCACCACGGGGCGCAGCCCGATGTGCAGGAGGCGGAACGGGCGCGCCATCATGAGGCACAGACGATTGGGATACAGGCGGAACAACATCTTCGGCAGCAGATCGAAGAACGTGTAAAACACCACCACCGCCACCACCACCCACAACGCGAACCAGCCCGAGCGGAACGGAATCTGGCCATAGAGCGTCGAAAAAAACCAGCCGAGCACGACAAAGTTCGTCAGCGTGTTTCCGACCACAATCGTCCAGAGGAAGTTTTCGGGGCGCTCCAGTAATTGCTGCAACACGCGCGCCGAGGAATGCCCCGCGCGCATCAGCCGCCGCACCCGCACGCGACTCAACGCAAACACTCCCGCCTCCATGCCGGACAACAAAAACGACAGCGCCAGACAACTGATCAATCCGAATGCGATGAGGAGTTTGGTTTCCATGCGTCAGGGCAAAGCTCCAAACTTCAAGCCGGACACCGCCGGGCGCTGGGCGTTTCTTTGGATGTTGGATGTTGGACGTCGGATGTTCATTTCACCACCTCCACCAGGATTTCACGCGCGCGCCGTTCATCCACCACCTGCGCGGTGAGCTTCAGGCCGCGAAACGTCGCCGCTTCGCCCAATCCCGGGATCACATCCAGCAGCTTCGCCAGCAAACCGCCCATCGTTTCGATGCCCGGCACGTGCGGCAATTCCGGGAACTCACGGCGAAAATCATCCAGCCGCATCGTGCCGTTCACGCGCCAGCGACCCGGGCTGAGTTTTTCCATGACGAACCCAGTCGCTTCCACCGTGTGATGAAATTTGCCGACCAGTTCCACGAGGATGTCCTCCATCGTCACCAGTCCGGCGACGCCACCGAATTCATCCAGCACGATGGCCATGCCGCGCCGCTGCCGTTGCAGGCTCTTGAACAGTTGCAACAGATTCATCGTCTCCGGCACGAACGACGGAAATTCGATCGCTTCGGACAGATCCACATCCGGGTCGAGCAACAACGCCCGCGTGTTGAGGATGCCGACGATCGTGTCCGGCGTCTCGTCATACATCGGCAACCGCCGATGCCGCTGCTGCCGCGCCGCCGCAATCATGTCTTCCAGCGACAAATCGTCCGGGATGGCCGCCATCTTCGCGCGCGGCTGCATCACGTCCTTCACCGTGCGATGATCGAGATTCACGATCTGCAAGATGATGTCCCGCGCCGAGCGTGCCAGATTACCCTGCTGAAACGCGAACTCCACCAACTCCTGATAATCCGCGTCGGTGATGCCTTGCAGTGGCTTGATCGAAGCCGGCACGACCGCCGTGATCAACGCCCGATTGACGCGTTGCGCGAGCCGGTGCACCGGTCGCGTCCCGCGCTGCACCCACGAGATCGGATGCGCCACGCGCCGCGACCATACCTCTGGCCGCCGCACCGCCAGAATTTTTGGAATCACTTCACCCACGAAGACCGACAGGACCAGGACCGCGCCCATCGTCCACCAGAGCGGCCAGGCTGAACTTAGTACCATCCACAGGCTCACCGCCAACATCGCCACGTTCGCGAACGTGTTGCCCAGCACCATCGTCGCCAGCAAATCCTGGGGCGCGTCCAGCAACCGCACCGCCAGCGCGCCGCGACCGCTCTGCTGCGCCAACTCGCGCACCTGCCATTTGCTCAGGGAAAACAGCGCCGTCTCGGCGAGCGAAAAGAAGCAACTGACCCCGGCGCACGCCAGGACCACGACCATGGCAACAATGGCAACGGCTTCCATACGTTCAGCATGGGCAAATCAACCGGGCGACGAAAGGATGAAACGCCACTTGCGCCGAAAAACCGTTCTTGGTCAACGCGTTCGCGCTACGCGATGCTACTGCCAAAGTGAAACGGTGGCCTTGAGTTTGTCCAAGAGCGCCGCATCTGCCGCAGGAAAACCATGCGCGTCGAGGCCAACGCGATCCACCCATTTGACCGCAGCACAATCGAGTGCCTGTGGTTCGCCCTGCGGCAACTTACAGAGGAAAAATTTCAGCAGGACGGTGCGCTCGGGATAGGCGTGCGTGATGGTGTCGAACAATTCACCAACGACGACTTCCACGCCGAGTTCCTCGCGCAACTCGCGCCCGAGACATTGCTCGAAGGTTTCACCGGGCTCGCGTTTGCCGCCGGGAAATTCCCACAACCCCCCGAGATGCGCGGCGGCGTGGCGTTGGGTGATGAGCAACTGGCCGGAGCGAAAGACGAGGCCCGCGCTGACTTCGATGACTTTCGTGCCCATCAGCGGCCGATGCTCTTGTAGATCCAACCGAGCTTTTCCATCTCCTCGGAATCAAAGAGATTTCGCCCGTCGAACAGGATCGGGGCGGAAAGCGCATCACGCGAGCGTTGCAGATCCAGTTTCTTGAATTCGTCCCACTCGGTGGCAACCACCAGCGCGTCGCAACCTGTCGCGACATCGTTCATGTCGGCGACATACGTGACATTGGGCAGGATGGCTTTGGCTTTGTCCATCGCCTTGGGATCATGCACGCGAAGCGCGGCGCCTTCCTTCAACAAGCGCTGGCACAGATCAATCGCGGGCGAGGAGCGCACGTCGTCGGTGTTCTGTTTGAACGCCAGTCCGAGCACGCCGATGGTTTTGTCCTTCAAGACCCAGAGCGTCTCGGTGATCTTTTTGACGAAGCGTTCCATCTGCTCGGCATTGATGCGCTGCACCTCTTTGAGCAACCGGAAATCGTAACCGACCTGCTCGGAGATTTTGACGAACGCGCTGAGATCCTTCGGAAAGCAACTGCCGCCGAACCCGAGGCCGGCATTGAGAAAACGCCGCCCGATGCGGTCGTCCAGCCCCATGCCGTTGGCCACCTGCTGGACATTCGCCCCGGTCGCCTCGCAGACGATGGAAACCGCGTTGATGTAGGAAATCTTCAGCGCGAGAAAGGAATTGGACGCGTGCTTGATGAGTTCCGCCGAGTTGATGTCGGTGATGATGATCGGGGCCTTGAATGGTTCGTAAACCTCTTTCATGGCGTGAACCGGACGTTGCGACCGCACGCCCACGACCACGCGATCCGGCTTCATCAAATCCTCGACCGCAAAACCTTCGCGCAGAAACTCGGGATTGCTGACCACGTCGAACTCGACCTTCGCCTTGCAGTAACGCTTGATGGTTTCCGCCACCTTGTCGCCCGTCTTCACCGGCACGGTGCTTTTGTCCACGATGATCTTGTAGCTCGTCATGGCCGACGCGATCTCCCGCGCGACCCGCTCGATGAAACTCATATCCACCGAACCGTCCGGCTGCGGCGGCGTCGGCACGGCGATGAAGATGACGTCGGATTTTTCCACGCCCTCGGCGGTGGAATTGGTGAAACGCAAGCGTCCGGCGGAAACGTTCTTGCGGATGAGTTCCTCCAAACCGGGTTCGTAGATGGGCACGCCCCCGCCTTGGAGCAGGGCGACTTTGGTGGCGTCGTTGTCCACACAGATCACGTGATGCCCGACTTCCGCAAAGCACGTTCCCGTGACCAAACCGACGTAGCCCGTGCCGATGATTGTTAATTTCATGGGGCAATAAAAATTTCCGACAACCGCGTCACCCCGGACAACATGCAGAAAATCATGCGCCGGGAGGTTGGATCACTCTTTTACCGGCACAGCATTGGAAGGAGCGACAGGAGCAGCGACCGCCGGCAATGCTGCCGGTGGCGGCAACTTGGCGCGCAACTCATCCGCCCGCAGCGCCGCTTCATTGCCAAGCGAAGTGCCCATCGAAGTGCGGGCGACTTCCTCGTAGAGTGCGACGGCTTCGGCCCACTGGCTTTGCGCGGCAAGTGCCGCGGCCTGGGAGTAACGGGCCAGCGAAGCCACCGGCGAGCTCGGGAAGCGATCCGTCACACTCTTGTAGGCTTGTGCCGCTTCGGTCGGCTTGCCTTGCGCCGCGAGGGCCGCACCGCTGCCGTAAAGCGCCTGCGCGGTGAGCGGACTGTCCGCGTTGTCACGCGCGAACTGATCGAAAGCCGATTGCGCCTCGGCATATTTACCGCCGTTGAACAAAAACCCGCCCGCCAGCAACAATGCTTGCCCACCTGACTGTGTACCGCTGTTCTCGGAGGCGACCTTCAACAATTGCGCGCCCGCGTCCCCCCCCGGCGTCCGGCTCCCCAGACCGCTGAACAACGCCGCGGACAGCGCCTGCCCGGCGGCTTCTTCCTTGGCGGCCCGGGCCCACGAGGTGTAACCGATGATCAACCCGACCACCGCCACAGCCCCAACGCCAAGGAGGACCTGTTTGCGATTTTTTTCCACCCACATCCAAGCGTTCAAAAGTTGCGGTGACTCTGCGATATTTTGTTCCATATTTAAGCGCGCAGTCTTCCGTTCCCCTCGCGGAAACGCAAGTTCAAATCCGTGCTTGAACCCGCCGCAACATCCCGCCTAAATACCGGCTCACAAACCATCGCCCCGGCATAACCGGATCGGGGAAAGGGAAAAGGAAGAATTATGAAACGATGCCTGTTCAGTTCCATTTGCACCACGGCTTTATGCCTGACCTTGTTCCCAGCCTCCCGCGGCTACGCCGAAGAGAATCGCTTCTACGTTCAGGGGGATATCGGCGGCGCCATCAGCAGCGACGTGCATCTCAAGGAATTTCTCGGCCAGCCCCTCGCCCCCGACACCCAGATCACGCTCGACCCCGGTGCCCGGTTTGCCATCCGGGGCGGCTACGGCCTGACCGACTGGCTGGCGGCGGAAGTGGAAACCGGAATGATTGCCAACGACATTGATGTCATCACCAGTCCGGGCGTCTTGGAATCCAACGGTTCGATCCTCAATGTTCCGCTCCTGTTCAACCTGCGCCTGCAGGTGCCCGAAAAACATCGCCTCGCCCCCTACGTCGGGGCGGGTTTTGGTTTTACCAGCACCATCCTGACCGGGAACGAACTCATCATCGGCGCGAGGCGCTTTGAGGGCGCAGAAGCCGACGTGGTCTTCGCCTACCAGTTTTTCGCCGGCCTGCGTTTCGCCCTCAATGAGCGGATGGGCCTCAGCGCTGAATACCACTACTTCCATGCCGAAGAGTCGAATTTTTCAGTGGACACCCCTTCCGGCGTGGGCACGGACAACATCAAACTCGGCCGCACCGAAACGCACAGCTTCACGGTCGCCTTCGACTGGCGTTTCTGAATCGCGGGTGTGATTGGAACTGCCGCGCCGTCCCGGGAGCGTCGGCGTCCCGCCGGCGTGTTTCTGAGCCAAACCGCTCCGGCCCACTCGCCAGCAAGATGCTGGCGCTCCCAGCCCGCGCCACGGCGGCGCGTTGCGGGTTGGAGTTCAAGCTTTAGCTTGGCCCCAACAGTCCAGCACCGCCCTGACACGCTGAAGCGTGAACTCCAACCTCAAACCGAGCCGCAGTTTCAGTCACACCCCTGAATCGCTCGTTTCTCGACAAACCCCATCAGTCCAAGCAGATTGATGTGGATGTCGTTGCTCAACCAACCACTCGTCATCGCGGGAAAAACTTTTTCGTCGCGGCTGATTCTCGGCACGGGAAAATTCTCCGCGCCGGAAGCCATGCGCGATGCCCTCGCCGCCAGCGGCACGGAAATGGTCACCGTCGCCCTGCGCCGCGCCGATCTGTCGGGCAAAAAGGATCCGTTCGCCAACATCCTCGAGTTCATTGATCCGAAGAAATATCTGCTGCTGCCCAACACCAGCGGCGCGATGAATGCCGAGGAAGCCGTCCGCCTCGCCAAACTCGCCGCCGCCGCCGGATTGCCCAAGTGGGTGAAGCTCGAAATCCACCCCGACCCGCGCTATCTCCTGCCCGACCCCATCGAAACTTTCAAAGCGGCGGAAATTCTCGTGAAAGACGGTTTCACGGTATTGCCTTACATCAACGCTGATCCCGTGCTCGCGAAACGCTTGCAGGAAGTCGGCTGCGCCACGGTCATGCCGCTTGGCTCGCCCATCGGCTCGAATCGCGGCATCCAGACCCGCGACCAGATCCGCATCATCATCGAGCAAGCAACCGTCCCTGTCGTCGTGGACGCCGGGCTAGGCGCGCCCAGCCACGCGGCAGAAGCCATGGAACTGGGCGCGGGCGCTGTGCTCGTCAACACCGCCATCGCCGTCGCCAGCGACCCGAACCGCATGGCTGTTGCGTTCAAGACCGCCGTCGAAGCCGGACGCGCCGCCTATGAATCCGGCCTCGGCCCGCAATCGCAACTCGCCAGCGCCACCAGCCCCCTGACCGCGTTCCTCGACTGATCCGCCATGAATCGCAACCAGCTTTCCATCCCGCGCGTGAAACAACTTCTCACCGCCGCGCGGAAGACCCGCGTCATCGTGGTCGGCGATGTGATGCTCGACCAATTCATCTGGGGCAGCGTCGCGCGCATCTCGCCCGAAGCCCCCGTGCCCGTGGTGGATTTTCAACGCGAGAGTTTCATGCCCGGCGGCGCAGCAAACGTCGCCCGCAACCTCACGGCCTTGGGCGGAAACTCGGAATTGCTCGGGGCGGTCGGATCGGACGGCGCGGCGGACGAACTGCGCGCCCTGCTCAAGAGTCAGCGCATCGGTTGCCGCGGCCTCATCACCAGTCCGACGCGCCAGACGAGCCTCAAGACCCGCATCGTCGCCCAGACCCAGCAAGTCGTGCGGATTGACCGGGAATCTCGTGACGAATTGACCCCGGCGCAGACGAAACGATTGATCGCCAATCTCAAGGCGCAGTTGCCACACGCGGATGCGGTCATCGTCGGCGACTACGGCAAGGGCGTCGTCACGCAGCAATTGTTGAATGAACTCAAACCGCTCTGCCGCGAGCACGGCGTGTGGCTGAGTCTCGATCCCAAGCCCATGCATCAGTTGAATCTCAACGGTCTCTCGCTGGTGACTCCCAACCGCAAAGAGGCGTTTGCGCTGGCGCAGCTCGCCGATGACACCCGCAATCCTGATCCGTTTGCCGACAAAAATCTGGTGCAGGCAACGGAACGCCTGCTGCAAGAACTCAACCCGGCGCTCCTGCTCATCACGCTTGGTGAACTCGGCATGTTGCTCTGCCAGCGCGGCCGGCACCCGTTCCACATCCCCACGGTGGCGCAGGAAGTGTTCGACGTCTCCGGCGCGGGCGACACGGTCATCGCCACCTTTACACTGGCGATCGCCGCCGGAGCGTCACCCGTTGAAGCCGCCATTCTGTCCAATCACGCCGCCGGCATCGTGGTCGGCAAGGTCGGCACCGCCACCGCCAGCGCCGAGGAATTGCTCGAAAGCTTTAACCACAGATGAACCCGGATGCGCACGGATAAAAACCATTTCAAAGCGACGCGGCTCGGTCATCCGGGTCCATCCGGGTTCATCCGTGGTTGAAAATGAATTCCTCCATCATCACTCCCGCCGACATCGTCGCCATGAAAGCGCGCCGCGAAAAGATCGCCGCGCTCACGGCCTACGATTATCCCGCCGCGAAACTGCTCGATGAGTGCGGCGTGCCGCTGCTGCTCGTCGGCGATTCGCTCGGCATGGTGGTGCTCGGCTATCCGAACACGACCCACGTCACGATGGCGGACATGGAGCATCACACCCGCGCCGCCACGCGCGGCGTCACCCGGGCCTTGATCGGGGCGGACCTGCCGTTTCACGCGTATGATTCGCCCGAGCAAGCGCTGGAAAACGCACGCAAACTCGTCGCCGCCGGCGCGCAATACATCAAGGCCGAAGGCGGCCGGGAAATTCTGCCGCAAATCCACGCCATCGTCGGCGCGGGCATCCCCTTCCTCGGCCACATCGGCATGTTGCCCCAGCACGTGCTCGAAGAAGGCGGCAAGTATCGCATCAAAGGCCGCGATGACGCCGGGCACGCCAAACTGCTCGACGATGCCGCCGCACTCGCGGAAGCCGGGGCGTTCGCCGTGGTGCTGGAACTGGTGACGCCCGCCGTGGCCAAAGAAATCACCGAGAGATTTCCCTTTGCCACCATCGGCATCGGCTCCGGCCCGGATTGTGACGGGCAGATTCTTGTCACGCCGGATTTGATCGGCACCTATCCGTGGTTCACGCCCAAGTTCGTGAAGCAGGAATTGAATGCCGCCGAACAGATCCGCGCCGCCGTCGGTCGCTGGAAATCAGCGCTCTAAGCGCCGGTTTGAAAACCCGGAACGGGCGCAGGCAGGGATGCCTGCGTTACGCCGTAGCGCGGGCATCCCTGCCCGCGGGTTCCCGGAGCATCCTTGCTCCGGGTTTCCAAAAGAAGTTTTCAAACCGGCTCTAACCGACCACCAAAAAAGCGCAGCGACATCGTCGCTGCGCCTATTAAACCCGATTCACTTCATCGCACCGGCGTCATTCCGACTCCTTTGGGCATGATGGGCGGGACTTCCGGCGGCAAATGCCGGCTGGCCAATCCCCGCTTCCGCATCCGCGTGAAGACGTAGAGATTGAAGAAGTGCATGAACCCCAACACCAGCAAGACCAATCCGATCTTGGTGCTCAGAACTTCGAGGCACTCCTGCGCCGTCGCCGCCGTGACTCCATACTTCAGCGCCAGCGTCACGTAGCCGACATTGATCAGGTAAAAGCCAACCACAAGCAGGTGGTTCACCGAATCGGCCAGCTTCTCGTTGCCGTTGAAGCTATCCACCAGGAAGATGCGGCCATTCTTGTGCAAGGTGCGCGCCACCCAGACAGTGAGCGCGATGCTGATGGCCAGATAGGCGAGGTAGGCGGTGATGATCCAGTTCATATCGTTTCCCTTCTATTATTCCGTTATTTCTGTCCTGACAGAAATAGAATAAACGCCGCTTGGAATTCTGCAACTGGAATTTTGTCTGGAATCACCCGACAGAAGGAGTCCCGCCCAGATCGTTATGGGCGAAAGCGAATTCCTGGACCGGCTTGCCCCCGACCAGATGCTCCTGAATGATGCGCTCCAAGGTCTCGGGGGAACAAGAGTGATACCAGATGCCTTCGGGATAAACGACCGCAATCGGACCGCGCACACAGACGCGCAGACAGTTGGCCTTGGTGCGGAAGACCAGTGGTTGCGGCCCGACCAGGCCCAGTTCCTTGAGCCGTTGCTTCAAAAACTCCCACGCCGCCAGCCCTTGCTCTTTCGCACAACACTTCGCGTCGGTCTGATCCGCGCAGAGGAAGATGTGGCGGCGGAATTTTTCCAGCCCGAGCTTCTCGACTTCGGCTTGAAGTTCAGTGTCCATTAGAACTGATAGGGTGATTAAAACTGCTCCGAAATGTCATTTAACAGGTAGGGCGCGTCACTCCGTGCGCGCCGTCATCCGGCTGGCATAAGCGGCGCGCACGGAGTGACGCGCCCTACCATCTCAAAGTTCCTGCGGATGCATCAT
>CAZQNQ010000040.1:0-29681 GCA_964594985.1 uncultured Bifidobacterium sp. | reverse complement strand
AGAGCGTGTAACAAAATGACCGTTGCAGGTAGGGCGCGTCAGTCCCTGCGCGCCGGCGGCTGGCTGGCACGGAACGGCGCGCAGGGACTGACGCGCCCTACCTGCCAAAGCAAACAGTTCATTTTGATACAGGCTCTAAGAGTAAGAGAACCCGTTGCGCGGCCGTTTCAGCCACATTCACGCGCTATACCGGCATTGAAATCCGACCCGCAGCCTGTTACCCCTTTGGCGGTCAAATGTCTGATCCGATCATGAAATTGCGCATGGCCGCTGATAATCCAGTGGTCGCCGCCAAATGGCTCGAACGCGAGCAGGCCCTTGCCAATCGCGAACGCGAGTTTGGCCTGGAGCAATCGCTCGGCAAGTTCCGCGTCGGTTCGGTCAAGGCCCTCAACGCCGTCCCGCTCACCCGCGGCATCGAGAGCGCGGTCGTCTATGAAGTTCCTTCCAAGCTCGCGCAGATGTTGCAACGGGATGAACTCGATGCCGCGCTGGTCAGCGTGGTGGAAGCGTTGTTTCACGATCGCTACGACATCCTCGATGGCATCGCCGTCGCCTCGCTCGGCGAGGTGAAGAGCGTCTTTCTCGCGCATCGCAAGCCGCTGCAGGAAGTGAAAGAAGTTTTCTGCGACACCGCTTCCCTGACCAGCGTGGCGCTCTTGAAAGTGTTGCTGGCTGAACACGGATTGAAGCCGGAGTTCAAGCCGCTGGAAAGTTATGCGGCGGCGAAAGACAAAGACTTCGTCCTGCTCATCGGCGATCCGGCGCTGGATTTTTACTTCACCAACGAAACCCAGCCCACGCACGAAATCTTCGATCTCGGCGCGGCGTGGACGGAGCTGACCAAGCTGCCGTTCGTTTATGCCGTGTGGGCGCTGCGCCGCGAGGCGCATACGCCCGAACTGCGGCGCGAACTCCGCCAGGCCCGTGACTTCGGCCTCGACACGCTCGATCACATCATCAGCAGTCGCACGGATTACACGTTGGAGTTCCGGAAGGATTATCTGGGCTGGCACATCCACTATCACCTGGCCGAGGACGAGAAGCGCGGCATCGCGAAGTTCGTCGAACTGCTGCGCAAGCATGGGTTCAATCCCGTGTTCGATCCGAAGTTTGTGTTCTGAGATTATGAAATGCCCTGTCTGTAAAAGCGTCGCACTTGTTTCTCATGGATTGCAACCTGGGGTCAATGCACAGAAATGTTCTGGTTGCGGAGGCTTGTGGCTGGATTCGCTACAGTTTTCTAACTGGATTGCTGCTGCGACTAATGATCCTGCCAGCATTGCTGCCAGCACGCCGTCGCCTTTGGCGGTCAATGAGCCAAAGGCGGCCAAGATTTGTCCCGGGTGCAGTCATCTGATGGCTCGCTACAAAGTCGGTCATGCGTTGTTATTCACCTTGGATCGCTGCGGGAGTTGTGGCGGGAGCTGGTTCGACGGTAATGAATGGGAAACGCTCAAGGCCAGCGCGCTGTGGAATCAGGTTCATTTGATTTTTTCGCCTTCGTGGCAGGTACGGGTCCGGCATGCGGAACAGGTTCAACAACGGCTGGCCCAACTCGCTGACAGGCTGGGGTCGGTTGATTTTGCAGAGACGCAACGCATCAAACAATGGCTGGAGAATCATTTGCATCGTGAAACCATCCTTGCCTATTTGATTTCAGAAAAGGACTGATGCTGCCTCTTAACAAATGAAGTCCGCACCTAAAACCGGCACGACAGGTGAGACGACGTTCGTCGTCGAGGAGAAGCATTGCATCGAGTTTGCCACGGATGGGATGCCTGCCGTGTTGAGCACGCCGAATCTCATCGGCATTCTTGAGCGCACCGCCCGCCACGCCATCGCGCCGTTCCTCGCCGCAGACGAGCGCAGCGTGGGCGTGGAGATCGAGTTGCGGCATCTTGCGCCGTCGCCACTCGGCGCAACGGTGACGGTGGTCGCCCGGGTGATCGGACACACGGGACGATTCGTGGATTTTCAGATTGAAGCGCGCGACGGGCGGGAATTGATCGCGCGCGGCGTCCATAAACGCGCCGTGGTGCGCACGGGCAGCTTCGCGCAGCGCGTGAAGCACAAGGGCGACGTGAAATGACCATGAACCTCACCAGCGTCGGGCCAATCGAAATCCTCTCACCCCATCCCTCTCCCCATCCGATGGGGAGAGGGTGACTCCAGCCATGTTGCCGCCCAGCCTGAACGAACTGCTCAAGCAAACCTCGCGCTCGTTTTATCTCACGTTGCGCGTGCTGCCGCGCGCCATCCGCCCGCAGATCGGCCTCGCCTATCTGCTCGCGCGCACCACGGACACCATTGCCGACACGGAACTCGTGCCGATGACGCAGCGGCTCGATGCCTTGCAACGATTGCGCGAGCGGATTCTCGGCACGAGCGCCGCGCCGTTGAATTTTGGCGAACTGGCGCGACAACAGGGGTTGCCGGCGGAGCGGATGTTGTTGGAGCGCGTGGAGGAAGCTCTGGCTGTGCTGCGTGGTTTGGCCGAGGCCGATTTGAAACTGGTCCGCAAAGTCCTCGATACGATCACCAGCGGGCAGGCGCTGGATTTGCAGCGGTTCGCCGGAGCGACGGCGGACAACATCATCGCGCTCCAGAACGATGCGGAACTGGACGATTACACGTATCGCGTGGCGGGATGCGTGGGGGAGTTCTGGACGGGCATGTGTCAGGAACACGAGTTCTCGGACCTGGAGATTCTGGGGATACCGGAATTGACGGCCCCATTCTTCGAGGCCAATGGCGTCCGTTTCGGCAAGGGCCTGCAACTGGTGAACATCCTCCGCGATCTGTCGAAGGACTTGCGGGCGGGTCGCTGCTACCTGCCGACCGACCAGCTAGCCACAATGGGTTTGCGGCCAGCGGATTTGTTGTCGCCCGCCAACGAAGCGCAGTTCCGTCCCCTCTATAACCGTTATCTGAACCAAGCCGAGGCACATCTGGCGGCGGGCTGGGATTACACTCTCACGATTCCGTGGCCGCACCTGCGCGTCCGGCTGGCCTGTGCATGGCCGATCTTGATCGGCTTGGAAACGCTCCGCCGTTTGCGGGCCGAACCGGTGCTCAATGCGGAGCGGCGGGTGAAGGTGTCGCGGGCGGAGGTGCGAAGCATCATATTGCGCTCAATCTGGCGTTACCCGGTGCCAAGCGCCTGGCGGAAGTTGGCGACCTTTTCCAACCCGGCCCCCACCTAAAATCGCGTCGGAGTCAGGTTTTCTCCCGGTTGCCGCATCGGGAAAGCTATTGCGCCAAAAGCGAAATTCACGTAAACGTAAGCAAGTAATACTCTATGCAGACCACAAGATTTCTAGTCGTAATTGGAGCCGTCGCCGCCGTTTGGGCCAGCCCGCTTCCAGGTTTTGCCGCTACCGAAAGCGAGACGCAGGACAAGCTACGCGAGGCGTTGCACAAAAAAATGGAAGCCATGGATGCGGAAGCGCCGGCCGCCCCCGCCCCCAAGTCCGCTGCCCCGACGGAGGTTGTGCCTGTACCGGAAGCCCCGGCGGCCAAGAGTGATTCGGTGTTTTCCGAAGTGCCCACCGGGAACGATAATCCTGCCGCAGAGAAACAGCGGGCGGCGATGCGGCAGACAATTGCGGCGGAATCGGTGTCTCCCACTCCCGCTCCGGGGGCTACCGCGATGGTTGCCAGCCAGCCGGCCATTCCGTCTGCGTTCAACAGCGCGCAACAAGAGCGGTTGGCGGCGTTGCTGCAACAATACAAAGCCGATCAGATCACCCCGCAGGACTATCATAAACAGCGCGCGGCGATCATCGCTGCGCCTTAAGCTTTGAATCCCAAGACCCGCCAGTTGCGCTGGCGGGTTTTTATTTGCCCTGAAGCTTCTTTTCGAACTTCTCGACCTTGGGTCGGATGATGGCGCGGCAGTAACTTTGGTTCGGATTGGAGCGGTAATAGTTCTGGTGGTAACCCTCGCCGGCGTGGAATTTTTCGAGCGGAACGATCTCGGTGACGATGGGGTCGGCAAAGTCTTTTTGCGCCGCCGCCCGGGACTTTTCCGCAATCTCCTTCTGCGTCGCATCGTGGTACAGGATGATGGAGCGATACTGTGTGCCAACGTCGTTGCCCTGCCGGTTTAACGTGGTGGGGTCGTGCGCTTCCCAGAATGTCGCCAAAATCTTCTCGTAAGAAATCTGCGTGGGATCAAACGCCACCTGGATCACCTCGGCATGGCCGGTTGTGCCGCTGCTCACGGCCTCGTAGGTGGGATTCGGGGTCGTGCCACCCGCGTAGCCGCTGGTGACGGATTTGACGCCGGGCAACATCTGGAAGATGGCTTCCGTACACCAGAAACAACCACCGCCAATGGTGGCGAGTTCGGTCGGACTGTTGAGATTGGGGGAGGGTTTCATGGCGGGGGCGGTGAGGTTGGTGTTGGCTGGATCCGGTCGGCACGCGGGCAAAAGCACCGCGCCGATTCCTAACAGTAATTGGAGGATTCGTTTCATGTCCTCGGGTTTGGTCGTGGAACTGTTGTCGCACCTTGCCGTGCCGACTCACTCTGGTTGATCGAGGTGCTTTCCGGGCGGCAGATCGGCGTATTTTTCCAGATGCTCCGGGCGCAACGGCTCGCTGACGGCGTGTTCCTCGGCGAACCATTTGCCGAGATCAACGAGCTTGCAGCGCTGCGAACAGAACGGCCCGAATTTGCCGTCAAACCACGCGCCCACCTTGCGGCACGTCGGGCATTTGACCTGGGGCGACCTGCTCACGTTCAACTCCGCTTAACGCCGTATTTCGGTGCCGACGGCTTTCAAGTCAGCGGCGACGCTGATCGCCGTGGTGCGCGCGACCGAGCCGACCTGCAGGATGGCCTGCGCGTCTTCAATGGTCTTGTCGAACGCGGAGGTGGAAAGACCGCGGCTGTTCATCACCGTGTCAATATCTCCCGCGAGGCGGGCACGTTGCTCGTCGGTCAGACTGGCGCTGCCCAAGGCGCTGCTCAGTGAGTCCACGAATTTTTTCACCGTGCCGAGCGATGGCTTGTTGCCCCGTGCCGCCTTGGCGAGGTTGATGGTGAATTGTTGCTTTTGCGCTTCCGTGACCGCTGCGCCGACCTTGAAGCCGGCCAGATCGCTTTTCAGCGCCGCCAGTGTTTGTGCCTGGGGAACGGTGTTGGCGGGCGGCGTTCCGACTGCGGGCGGGGCGACGGGCTGAGTCGGTGCGGACGGAGGAACGCCCTGGCGGACGTTGTTTTGATTCACCGTTTCCTTCGCGCGGCGTTTGACCATGTCGGCTTGCGCGCCCTGGCTGAAGCCGGCGGGCACAAGCAACGTGACGAGCAATGTGACCAGCAAAGTTTTTTTCATGATGTGCTCCGGGTTTTTTCGCTCACCCCCCAACCATCACTGCGTTTTAGCCGCGATGCTGTTCGGGGCCAGCAGATTGATATAATCCAACATGATCCGTTCGGTTTCTTCCAAGGCCGCGTCCACGACGGGTGGCGTTTCCTCGGCGGCTTCATCCTCGCCCAACACTTCTCCCTCGACTTTCGCCACTTCGGCGTTGGTCTTTGCGGCGGGCGCGGGCAGCCCGGGCAGATCCACTTGTTTGAGCGTCAACTCATAGACGGTGGGTGCGGGAGTCTTGCGGGCGAGCCGTTCCTTGTCGCGGGCGCGTTGGCGGGCATCGTCTTCCTCCCATTCCGCGATGCGCTTCTTCTCGTTGAGCGAGACGGAATTCAGCGCCTGATACTTGCGGAACTGTTCGATGTCCTCGCGGATGTAGATGTATTCCTGGTTCGTCGCGATCCGCTGGCTCGAATGGGCCAGCAGGTTCGAGAGGTACGGTTGCACGTAATTGAATTTCTCGAAGTGGGCGCTTTTGACGGTGTCATAGGGCAGGGCGCTGTCGAGGGACGCTTCGCCGATGTCCTTCGCGTAATTCAATTTCGACGGCAGCACGATGTCCGACGCCACGCCGTTCAACTGGGTGGATTTGCCGCTGGCGCGATAGAACTTGGCCTTGGTGATCTTGAGCGTGCCCGGGTTGTTCGTCACGACACTCTCGGGAATCCACATGCGCAGCGGATTGAGCTGCTGGACCGTGCCTTTGCCGTGCGTGGAGAGGTCGCCCACGATGAGGGCGCGGTTGTAATCCTGCAACGCCCCCGCCAGGATTTCCGACGCCGACGCGCTGAACCGGCTGGTCAACACAATCAGCGGTCCGTCGTATTGCATCCTGGGATCATCGTCCTCGTCTTGGAAGGGTTCGCCGCCGGGGCCGTTCACCTGCACCACCGGACCGTCCTTGATGAACAGGCCGGTGAGCTTTACGCATTCTTCCAGCGAGCCCCCGCCGTTACGCCGCAGATCGAGGATGACGCCCTTCACATCTTCCTTCTTCAGTTTGGCGAGCAGCCGGGCGACATCTTTGGAGGTGTAATGGGGGTCGCTGTCATTGGCGTCGGGTTTGCGTCCGGCACCTGTATCCATCGGCACGTAAAACGAGGGCAGATCAATCACCCCGACCCGCACCGTGCGACCGTCGGCGCTGGGCAGATCAATCACCTTGGCCTTGGCCGCCTGTTCGTCGAGCTTGATCTCATCGCGGATCAACGACACCTCCCAGCGATCCGAGGTGTTGTCCGAGGAAACGAGCGTCAGGCGCACTTCCGTGCCTTTCGGTCCGCGCACCATCTGCACGATCTTGTTCAAATTCATGTCCACCACGTCCACCGGCGGCGCATTGCTCTGCGCCACGGCCACGATGCGGTCGCCGGACTTGATCTTCTTGCTGTTCATCGCCGGGCCGGGCTTGAGTTCGGCGATCTTGCAATAACCTTCCATGTCCGATTGCAGCACCGCGCCAATGCCGAAGAGCGAGAGGTTCATGCCAATGGCAAAATTCTCCGCCTGGCGCGGGTTGAAATAATCCGTGTGCGGATCGTAAACGTGCGCGAGCGACGTCAGGTAAATCTCCAGTACCTCCTGCTGATCCAGTTCATGATAGAAATGGGCGTTGCGGGTGTAACGCTTGCTGAGTTTTTCCGCGATCTCTTCCGCGTCGGTTTTCTTCGCCGGCGCGGGGACTTCCGTCAACTTCGTGTTTGTGAGGGCAAGAGTGCTGGGCTTGTCCGCCTCCCAGGCGAGCTGTTCTGGCGTCTTGTTGGTGTTGCCAAAGAGCGCGGCGATTTCCCCCGCGTTGAGGGTGTTGGTGTTTCCGGCGTTGCCAAGCTTGGGTTTGGGGTCGCGCTCGGCCTTCTGTTTCGCCGCATATCTGGCGATCTTCTCTTGCAAATACTCGCTGCGCAGGCGTTGCCGCCAGAGCTGGCGGGCTTCGTCAAGATCGAGCGGATACGGCTCATCCTTCCGGTTCACCGTGATCTGTTCGTCGGTGTCGAACTCGAACTTCTCGTTCTTCAACAGTTCCACCACATAAGCCGCGCGTTGGTCGAGCCGTTCGCGAAATCGGTTGAAGATGAGATAGGCCGGAGTGGTGTCCGCCGCGCGCCGTTTGCCCAAGGTCAGGTTGTCCAGCTTGTCGCGATACTGGGCGAATTCCTTCAGGTCTTCCTGCGTGAAATGCAACCGTTGCGGGTCAAGTGATTCCAGGTAACGGTCGAAAAACTTCTCGGAGTAATCATTATCGAACGGGTGCTGGCGGTAGTGGCCCTGTTCCAGCGCGCGGGCGGTGACATAGGCGATCTCACCATCGTCCGGGCTGGGGGCGAGGGCCTTGGCGGCGTTGGTTTTCCCGACGGTCGCGGTCAGGACCGGGGTCCGCCCCGGTTCGTCAGCGCGGAGGATCAGGATGACCGGGAGTGAAACCGCTGCCAACAGCAGCGCGAGGGATGCGAATCGTCGTGACATGAAATTCAAATTACCGCGGGGCGGCATCATTTTGACCGAGTATAGGCCGAATCATTCAAAGGGGCGAATAAACTTTCGCTCCAACCCTGCGGCAACCTTGGTTTACAAGCCAATCGGATGCCAGGCCGTCTTGAACTCCACGGCGTCCAGGATGGCGTAAGCGTCTTCGCCCTTGGCGGTAAACCATTCCTTCGCCGCCAGCGCGCGGTTGGCGTAACGCTTGAGATTGACGGCGCTGCCGCCCTGGAGTTGCGCGCTCAAGGCGACGTCACCCGCGCCGTCCACGATGGCATTCACGTCCATGTGCGACGCAATATGGGGCACCAGCTCGGCGCGCTTGCCAGTCAACAGGTTGACCACGCCGCCCGGCAGATCGCTCGTGGCGAGGATTTCGCTGAACGTCACCGCCGGCAATGGATACTTCTCCGACGCCACCACGATGACCGTGCTGCCGCTCAAAATGACCGGCGCAATCAATGACACGAGCGCAACCAGCGAAGGTTCGTCCGGCGCGAGCACCGTGACCACGCCGACGGGTTCGGGCGTGGTGAAGTTGAAATGCGACGAGGCCACCGGATTCACGCTGCCAAAGACCTGCTGATACTTGTCCGTCCAGCCCGCGAAATGCACGAGCCGGTCAATCGCCAGCGTCACTTCGCGTTTGGCTGCCGCCGGGTTCACACCCGTGGAACGTGCGATCTCGGTCACGAGTTCGGCGGCGCGGTTCTGCAACATTTCCGCCGCGCGATAAAGAATCTGGCCGCGATTGTATGCCGTCGCCTTGCTCCAACCGCCCTCCGCCGCCCGGGCGGCCACGACGGCGTCGCGGAAATCCTTGCGCGAGGCATGGCTGTAGTTATCGAGATGTTCGCCCGAGGCGGACTTGGCCGGGAGATAGCGCCCGCTTTCGCTGCGAGGAAACTTGCCGCCGATATAGAGCTTGTAAGTCTTTTTTACGTCAAGGCGCGAAGACATGCGCAGAGCCTAGACCAGCCTCCCCACGGCGGCAAGACTACTCCTGGCATGGGGTGGGACTGAAACTGCCGCGCCGCTTATGCTCTTACTCTTAATCTTCTTCTTAATCTTAATCTCCCGGGCCTGAAGATTAAGAACAAGATTACGATTAAGATTAAGAACCGCTTGGTTTGCTGTTGGAGTTCACGTTTTAGAGCGTACTGCAAAAAGCATGTCGGAAACGAGATGCTGGCGAAAAGCCCCTCACCCCGTCCCTCTCCCCATCCGATGGGGAGAGGGCGGCCGCAGGCCGGGTGCGGGGAATTCGTTTCCGACAAACATTTTGAGAACTGTTCTAGCGTGTGGGGGGCGGGGCCGGACTGTTGGGGCCAAGCTAAAGCTTGAACTCCAACCCGCAACACGCGGCCGGAGCGCGGCTGTCCTCAGCCGCAGCGGGTGGCAAGCAACCAGACGGCACGCCTCCAACGCCAGCCGCCGCCAGCCCCCGGAGGCGCTGCGGCTGGGGACAGCCGCGCTCCGGGGAACATCGCCCCAGCCTTCACCCACTTTTAATCACACCCAATCCCACCCCTCCGAATAAACCATTCTGGACAGTCCGTGAGGACCTGAATAGTGTCGCGCCATGACAACCGTGCTAACCAACACTTTTGTCGCTTAATCATAATGTTAGGCGGCATCACACATTTATGAAATCCACACTTCTCGATTTGGCTCGCAAGTGGGGCGTCGGAGTCTGCCTGCTTCTCTGGTGCTGGGTCACCTACGCAGTCATGGCTGTGCCAGCGATGTTTCTGCTACTTCTTTCGTATCTTGGCGTGCCGATTCCTGTCTTGAAGGTTTTGATTGGCGTTTACGTAGTCGCTTGCGTTCCACTTCTCGCCTACCAGTTTGGGCGCGCCTTTGGCCTCCGCTACGACAAGATTCCGACACCGAAGACGTAGAGCACAGTATGACCCTGCCGCCTAACCATGCGCGCACGTTTGCTGCAATTTCGTGTGGACTGATTTCGAGCTTCATCGCTGGTTGTGCTACGCATGAGCCGCCTTTTCCATCCGAGTTACAGGCCGATACCCGTGCGCTTCCAGTTTTGTGTATCGAGCAGCAGATAGCTGACATGGTTCGGACCAGCCGAGATTGGGAGATGGCTCAGTTCAGGAGCCATAGACAGGACGATATTGATGGCGACGGCATTGACGACGCGATTTTGCTCACGACCTTTGAGCACGGGATGATGTGGCGTCGGGAGTTGTTCGTTTGTTTGAGTTCATCGCCACAGAGAGTCATGCGCTTGACTTTGGGCAGTAAGGGGGAGCGACTAGCCGAAAATTTCGAGATTAAGGATCGGGCGATTGTCGTCCGAGGCAAAACATATACCGATTCCGACGCGATGTGTTGTCCATCCCGGTCTTACGAGTCCATTTTACTGGTTGCAGATGGGAAGATAGTAGAGAGACGATGATGACGGCTAACCATGCGCATCTAACCCGGCGTGGGCGTTGCGGTTGCAATCCATGCGTCCCGTGGGCCGGGTCGTTGAGCTTGGGCCGCTCAGCGACAGCCATGCGTTGGCATTGCCGGGAGGAGTCTTGGTGTTGTTCTTTCGTTGCGACCTTGGCGGCCTTGGCGTGAGGCGGATTGGGTTGCTCACGCAGTGGACGCGAAGGGCGCGAAGGTTTGAGTGTGGAGCGCAAGGATCGGGCCGGCCGTCGTTGAGGCGGTAGCGCGGGCGTTTCCCCACGCCGCCGCCGCGCGGATGAATCCCACCTTGTCGCCGCCGCGCGCTTTGCTACCCTCCGCGACTCTGTTGTGAGCATTGCCAAAGAAATCCAAAAGCGACGCACGTTCGCCATCATCTCGCATCCGGACGCGGGTAAAACCACGTTGACGGAAAAGCTGCTGCTGTACGGCGGGGCGGTGCAACTCGCCGGCTCCGTGACCGCGCGCAAAAACCAGCGCGCCACCACGTCCGACTGGATGGAACTTGAAAAGAAACGCGGCATCTCGATCAGCTCCACCGTGCTGCAATTCGAGTATGACGGCTACCGGATCAACCTGCTCGACACGCCCGGCCACAAAGATTTCTCCGAGGACACCTATCGCGTGCTCACCGCCGTGGATTCCGTCGTCATGGTGATTGACTCCGCGAAAGGCATCGAGCCGCAGACGCGCAAGCTGTTCGAGGTCTGTCGCCAGCGCGGCGTGCCGATCTTCACTTTCATGAACAAGTGCGATCGGCCCATGAAAAACCCGCTCGAACTCCTTGATGAACTGGAGCGCGTGCTGGGCATCGGGGCGTTTCCGGTGAACTGGCCCATCGGCAACGGCTTCGAGTTTCAAGGCGTGTTTGACCGGCGCGCGAAGCAGTTTCATCTGTTCGAGCGCACGGTCGGCGGCAAGTATCGCGCACCTGTCGAAGTCGGCGGCATTGACGATCCGGAAATCCGCCAGCGTCTCGACGATCAGACCTACCACAAAACCGTGGAAGAGTTGGAGATGCTCGAAATCGCGGGGCACGAATTTGATGAAGCCGCCGTGCTCGCGGGTAAAACAACGCCCGTCTTCTTCGGCAGCGGCGTGAACAACTTCGGCGTGCAACTCCTGCTCGACGGCTTTTTGAAGCATGCGCCCGCGCCCAAGTCGCGCGTGATGGGCGGCATCGAGATCGCGCCCGAGAACCCGGCGTTCTCTGGGTTCATCTTCAAGATTCAGGCGAACATGGACCCGAAGCATCGCGACCGCATCGCGTTCATCCGCGTGTGTTCCGGCAAATTCGAGCGCGACATGACCGTGCATCACTCGCGTTCCGAGAAGAAAGTGCGCCTCTCCAGTTCGCACAAGATTTTCGGCAACGAACGCGAGACCGTGGACGAAGCGTTCCCCGGCGACGTCATCGGCCTCGTCGGCCACGATGCCTTCGGCATCGGCGACACGCTGACGACGGACCCGAAGATTGCCTACAAAGAAATCCCGCGCTTCACGCCCGAGGCCTTCAGCTACCTGCACAACCCGAACACCGGGAAATTCAAACAATTCCGCCAGGGCTTGGATCAGCTTTTGCAGGAGGGCGTCATCCAGGCGCTTTATCTCCGCAATTCCTCGGTGAAAACGCCGCTGCTCGCCGCGGTTGGTCCGCTGCAGTTCGAGGTCGTGCAATACCGCCTCGAAAGCGAATACGGCGCGGAGTCGCGGCTTGAATCCGCCCCCTGGTCCGTCGTCCGCTGGCTGCCCACCGACATCAAGGAAGACGATCTCGACGCGCTCTCGCTCCCGACCGGCGCGCGTGTCGCGTACGACATCGGCAAGAATCCCGTCGTGCTGTTCCAGAACGAGTGGTCGGCGAACTATTTTGGCGAGACGAACAAGAATTGTCCGCTCTCGGCCTTGCCCGTGCAGACGGTGCGAGAGTAAGTTGGCGAACAGGTTGTAGTTGAAGACCGCGTGTTACCCACATAATCTGCTCCACGAATTGTGCGCGTGAAAACAATCAAGCCAAAGCTGTTTCGTGGCAGTGATGAGAAACGTATCCGAAAGATTCCAAACGAGAGTCTGGACGTCGCGATCCTAAACACGGGTTTCGATTTGCTCACAAAAGAAGGCCCAGCGCATGCGGATACGTATGCTCTGACCGAAAACTCTCGATTTCTTCTTGAAGAGAGCACCCGCGCCCTCAAGTCTGGCGGACTGTTATTCGTTTACGGCCTACCGAAAGACCTGCCATTTTTCGGAGAGTTTCTAACACAGCATCGCTGTGAATCCGGGCAGATGATTTTTAAGTATTGGATCGCTTTAGATATTGATGATCGGGTACGTGAAGAAACAGTTCAACCCACTCACATGGGGTTGCTTCTGTACTTGAAAGCCCCAAGCCTAAAATCGCCTTCTCCGTTCCAGTTGAACACGAAAGAGGTGCGCGTGCCGCACAAACTATGTGCTGCCTGCGGCCTCAATGTGAAGGACTGGGGCGGCAAAAAGCACCTGATGCATCCGCATGGAACAACCCTGTCTGATGTGTGGAGAGATCTTCCGAAGAAAGAATTGAAGAATTCTCGTCTCCCACGAGCTGTCGAAAACAGAGTAATTGCTTTAACTCAGTTCAAAGGGGCAAAGTTCGCAAAACTGGTACAAGAAACCAATTGTGTTGAAACCGGAGGGACAAGGCGTGCGTTGGAGGTCAGCAAAGATTCTGACGTAGAGCGGGAATGGGCAAAGCTTCCTCAAATTGAAAAGAATCGTGTCTATGGCGGCGACTGCGTGGGCTTTTTGCAAAGAGTGGCAAAGCTCCATCCCGAAGGTCTTTTCGACATGGTTTTTGCCGATCCGCCCTATAATCTAAGCAAAGGTTACAACAGTTACGACGACGCAAGAGCAGACCAGCTCTACATTGACTGGTGCAACCAATGGCTTTATTGGATGGCGAAAACCCTAAAACCTGGGGGAGCGTTGTTCGTATTAAACCTTCCCAAATGGTCAATCCACCACGCTACGTTTCTGCATTCTCATTTGGAGTTTCGCCACTGGATTGTGTGGGATGCACTTTCTGATCCCCGCGGGAAGTTGATGCCTGCCCACTACGCTTTGCTTTACTACACGAAGCCAGGAGCGCCCGTTGTCTCTAACTACGCTGGGAAATCTTCGTCGCTGGCCGCTTCAACAGAAGGGGTCGCGCCACCGGATTCCCTGAAATACTGCCTGCGCGGAAGTTGCGTAAAGCGCCGCAAACAACTGGGCAATGATGAAAAGGCAGAGCTTTCTGACATTTGGTTTGATGTTCATCGCATAAAGCACAAACGGGATCGAGACGCGCATCCATGCCAGTTACCCGAACGACTCATGGAGCGAATAATAAAGCTATCCACGCGTCGGGGCGGCTTGGTCTTTGATCCATTTTGCGGGGCGGGAACGACCGCGATCGCAAGTTTGAAGGTCGGAAGAAGCTTCGTAACGGTGGATTTGGATAAGCACTACGTTGAAATCACTGAAAAGAAAATTGCAGCAATGCAATCGCACGCAGACCTTTTCGGCCATTTCGTTGTGCCAAGACTAAAAGTACAGCGAGAAAGAAGATCGGTTTCAAAGAAGGAGATTGAAACTTATTTGCAGGGGCTTGCTCGACGTTTAGGAAAAGAACCAACCGAGGGAAACATTCAAGAGGATAGGCCTGAGATGCTATCCAATATTGATCTTATTTATCCAAATCGCTTGGAGGCAATTAAGCGTTGTCGCGTGGTGCTGACAGCTTAAGTTGGTTCAAAGCGTTCTTTCAATTCTTCATAAAGTTCTCGAAGGTCTTCCTCGGTCATATTCTTTAGATGTTCCTCGACCAAGGAGTTAGCACGAAAGTGGATAGTTCGCTCCATTGCAGCCTCAAACTCCTCAAGCGTATTCCAAAAGCTTTCTTGTTGTCTGAACATTTTCCATGGTTTTGGGCGCAAATTTCCGTCCTTTTTGCGATATGAAAGAAATCGCTCGTCCCTTCTCCGGCCCACAAACTTGTAGGCACGGTCAAAGTAAACCTGAGTCACGGAGGGAGGCGTGATTTGATCGTTGTAGACGACCCAAATTTCAAACATCGCAGTGTGCGTTGCTTTCTTCTTCGCATAGCTTCGGAGCGTTCCTAAATCGTTCTCGAATTTCTTTTCATCTCTACAAGCCTTCACTGAGACTAGAACTTTCTCGGCAGCGTAATTTACCAATAAGTCTGCGGCTCTGTTCTTATCCCGTCCCGCTTCGCCCTCTTCAAAAGCATCATTTTGTAGGACCGGCAGGCCATTACGCAGTGCCAGCTTGAACTCCGCTATAGCTTTTTTCTCGTACTCTTTCCAAATGACCGAGTAGTCCGAAATCGCCACAAATTTGATCATCTCTTGTCGGATTCTTGCTTCAATTTCTGAACGGTGCTCGTCGAGGTAAGCTACGATCATGGCTATTCAAGGAGTTTTGCTGGTTTCACGGCTAGCGCTTTTGCGATCCGTTCGATGTTGAGTAAAGAAATGTTGCGTTTGCCTCTTTCAACGCTCGAAATATAGGTGCGATCTAACCCAGCATTTTCCGCCAACTCTTCCTGCGATACGCCTTTTGCTTCTCGTAGAGTTCGCACTCGTTTTCCAAATGAAATTTGAATGGCAGGCATCGCGCAGAGAGTCGCGGAATAAGACTTAATCGTCCACGGACTTTAAGTCACACCAGGGAAAGGAATCGGGTGGGGTTCAGCGACCAGCAACAGATAGATTGCCGCCCCCGCCCGAAGCTTGCATAGTGTGCTACAGTTAAAGCGCGCATGAACTATCAGAACATCATCACCATCGAAGCTGGGAAGCGCGGCGGACGGCCTTGTGTGCGCAAGATGCGCATCGCGGTGGCCGATGTGCTTGGCTGGCTGGCGGCCGGCATGTCGCATCAGGAGATTCTGGCGGATTACCCGGAACTGACCGAGGAAGATATCCGCGCCTGTCTGGCATTTGCCGCCGACCGGAGCGCCGCGTGATGACCGCCGCATGAAGCTGTTGTTCGATCAGAATCTCAGTTTCAAACTCTGCACCCAACTGGCGGACGAATTCCCTGATTCCCATCAAGTGCGCCTGCTGGGCCTGGATGCCGCCGAGGATCGCACCCTCTGGGAACACGCCAAGGCGAATGGATTCACCCTGGTCACCCAGGATTCAGATTTCGCCAACATGGCAGCGCTGTTTGGCCCGCCGCCCAAAGTGATCTGGCTGCGCTGCGGCAACCAGCCGACTTTGGTGGTTGCCAATCTGCTCCGAAGCCAGGCGGACGTGCTCCGAAAGTTTGAGCAGGATAAAGCGGCGGCTTGTTGGAAAATTTATTGAACACGTGCGCTCTCGGCGTTACCCGTGCAAGCGGCGCGCGAGTAGGAGAAAAAGTTTGTGAACGTCCGCCCTCACCCCGGCCCTCTCCCCCAGGAGAGGGAGAATCGTTTGCCGTCTCAGACGAATTGCCGCGGCTGGGTTGGCCGGACGGATAGCCGAAACACAAAGCGCGTTCAATGTTTGTTCCCTCTCCCCGGGGGAGAGGGTCAGGGTGAGGGCGAGCGTCACACCGTTCTCTTTCGCTTGGTGGTCCTCTTCATTTTGCTGTGCGCTTACACTGCGTCTGCCGCCACCAACGTGACTGTCATTGACGGTGGCAAGGTGCTGGTCCGCCATTTCGATGGCTGGGGCGTTTCCCTGTGCTGGTGGGCGCACGTCGCGGGCGGTTACACGAACCGTGAGGAATACGCCGACCTCGCCTTCAAGGAGCTTGGGTTGAACATCGTCCGCTACAACATCGGTGGTGGCGAGAATCCCGCGCGCTCGAACACGATGGAATTTCGCGCCCGCCTCCCCGGCTTCCAACCCGAACCCGGCAAGTGGGACTGGAACGCCGACGCCAATCAACGCTGGATGTTGCGCGCCGCCGTCGCGCGGGGCGCGAATCATGTGGTCGCCTTCGCCAATTCGCCGCCGCATTGGATGAACTTCAGCGGCAGTGTCACCGGCGCGAAGAAAGGCTCAGATGATAATTTGCGCCCCGAGTTTGAAGCGCCGTTCGCTGATTACATGGCCATCGTCATCAGCAATCTTACCGTGCTCGACAAAGTGAAGTTTGACACGGTCACGCCGATGAACGAGCCGAGCGCCAACTGGTGGGAGCTTGGCCATCGCCAGGAAGGCACGCACATGAGCGTGGCGCAACAACAACGCATGATCAACTTGCTCCGTCCGGCGTTGGATCGTCACGGTGTGCGCGCCACCATCGTCGCGTCCGAGGACAACGACGAACGCAGCACTTATGAATGCGTTTCCGCCTACGATACAGCGACGTTGAGCAACATCTCGCACATTGTTACGCACACCTATACCGCCAACGCATCGTCCGAATTGCGCCAACTCGCCGAACGCACCGGCAAAACCTTGTGGGTTTCGGAATACGGCGATGGCGACCGCTCGGGTCTGCTGCTGGCCCGGCGCATCCGCAACGACATCGCGGAAAAACGCGCTCAGGCGTGGATTTACTGGCAATTCGCCGACAACGCCGGGGCGTGGGGACTGGTGAACAATCGCCTGGATGGCCGTGACTCCAGTTATCGCCTGACGCGGAAGTTTCACATCATGGCGCAGTTCAGTCGGTTCATCCGTCCCGGTTGCCAGATTGTCGCGACCGATGATGAGGATTCTCTCGCCGCTTACGATGGCTCGCAACGGCAACTCATCATCGTCGCGGTCAATGATAGTCGAAGTTCACGCCTGCTCACTTACCGATTGAGCGGCTTGAAGACGGCAGTTGAGCAAGCAACCACCTATCGCACTTCGCAACAAGAAGACGTCGCGTCACTGCAAACCATCCCGGTCACCAAAGGAGAATTTGCAGTTGAACTGCCCGCCCGATCCGTCACCACCTTCGTCATCCCCGCCGCAACGCTGGTTGCGCCCGCCCACAACTAGCCGCTCGGCTAGTTGTGTCATTGTCGGCTTTCATTTTATCGCGCGGTTCAACACAATCGCCGGGTGGCACACCGCCAGCAGACACCATGAGTTCGAGTAAGCACATTTTCATCGGCACGGATAGTGGCGCGACCACTTCCAAGATCAACGCGGTCTGGGAAAACCAGGCGCCGGTCTCCACGAAACTCCTGCAACGCCCGACCAATGCGCAGAACGGTTCGGCGGCGGTCATCGCCGGCTGGATCGAATCCATCCATCTCTTTCTCCAGGAGCACCAATTGACTTGGGCGCAGGTGCAAGGGGTCGGGCTGGCGATCCCGGGACCGTATCAACGTTACGGCGTGCTCGATAAATCGGCGAACCTGCCGGCGAGTTTTGCGGGTTGGGATGTGCACGCGGAATACTCCGCCGCGCTGGCGCAAGCCGCCGGGCGGTCGCTCCCGTTGACCGTTGGCAACGACGGCCAGTTTGGGGGCGTGGCCGAGGCGCGTTATGCCCGGCGCGATTCCAACCGCTCGGTGCTCATGTTGATGCCGGGTTCGGGTTTGGGTTGCGCATACGTGGGGCCGAATGGTCTGCCGCTCGCCGGCGACACGCTTGCCAGCATGGAAGGCGCACACATGCCCGCGCCGTTACAGATGCTCGGCGGCATCAAACCATTTCCGTGCGGCTGTGGTCGTGACTGGGGTTGCTTCGAGGTTTACACGACAATCTCCGGTTTGCCGTATCTGCTCGCGGAGAAGCTCCAGAAGTATCCGGCGCACGAACTCGCCACGGCCCCCGGCACCCCGAAGGAAAAAGCCCTCTCGCTCCGTGGCCGCGCCCAGAAAGGCGATCCACTCGCGCTCGAAATTTTTGACTTCCAAGCGCGTGCCATGGGTTTGCATATCGCAAATCTCACGCTTGCGTTTGATGCCGGCATCGTCGTCATCGGTGGCGGTTTGATGGATACCGAGTCCACTACGCCGGAATTCCGCGAACGCTACCTGCGCCAGATCCGCGAGGCGGCCGAGCCCTACTTCTGGCCCGCGCAACGCAAGACGATCAAGATCGTGCCCGCAGTTCTCGGGGAGATGTCCCAAGCCATCGGGGCGGCACTCGTCGCGCTTTATCAGCAAAAGAAGTAGGTGTTTTTGCCAGGTCCAGGTTTCGTCTGCATTCCCAAAGGATGGGCTTTGTTCCCGCCTGTTTCCCTGCTATCTTCCGCGCCCTTGTGAAGCGGCCCCGGCTCAGGTCGGTCCGTTTCATCAGGGCTGAAACATAATGTCCACCATACTTACTGCCACCGAGATCACCGTTCGTTACGGCACGCGCGCCGTGCTTGATTCTGCCACCCTGGCCATCGAGGAAGACGATCGCATCGGCTTGGTCGGGCGCAATGGCTGTGGCAAGACGACTTTCTTGAAACTGCTCGCGGGTGTGCAGGCACCGGACAGCGGCGATGTCACGCGACGACGGGATCTGGTCGTGAGTTATCTGCCGCAGGATTTCATGCTGGATGCGAGCAAGTCAGTTTATGAAAACATCCGCGATGGCGCGAAGCCGGTACTCGATCTGATCGCGGAGTTTGAATCGCTGCCGCATGACTCGAAACGCCATGAGGAACTGGAGCATCGCATCCAGGCATTGGAAGGTTGGACGCTCGATCAACGCATTGAGACGGCGATGTCGCATCTGAATTGTCCGGCGGGTGATCGGCGCGTGGACACGCTTTCCGGCGGCGAAAAACGGCGCGTGGCGATGTGCCGGGCCATTGTCTCGCTGCCGGATTTCCTGATTCTGGACGAACCGACGAACCATCTCGACCCGGAATCCATTGATTGGGTGGCAGATTTTCTGGACGAGTTTCACGGCTCGTTTCTGGTCGTGACGCATGATCGCTATTTTCTCGATCGGGTCGCGAAGCGGATGTTGGAACTGTACGACGGCAAATTCTGGTCGCACAACGGTAACTACACCGATTACTTGCTGGCCAAGGCTGAACGCCAGGAAGCCGACGCCACCGTGGAGCACAAGCGGCAGATGTTTTTGAAGAAGGAACTCGCGTGGGTGCGTCAAGGCCCGCGCGCACAACGCAGCAAGCAGAAGGATCGCTTCGAGCGTTACTACGACGAAGCGGCGAAGGACGGGCCGGCGATCGAGGAGGACATGGAGCTTGTTATCCCGCCGCCGCCGCAACTGGGCAACCGCACGGTCGAGGTGAGCAATCTCGGGATGACCCTTGGCGGAAAGAAATTGTTCAGCGGTTTCAGCTATACGTTCGAGAACGGGCAACGCATCGGGGTTTGCGGGCGGAACGGTCTGGGCAAAACCACGTTGCTCAAAGCCATCATCGGCCAGCTCCCGCCCACGGAAGGCACGGTGAAGATCGGGCAGCTCACGAAGTTCAACTACGTGGATCAGGGCCGCCTGCAATTGAACGAAGAGCGCACCGTTTTGGACGAGGCTTCCGACGGCACGGAGTTCGTAATCTGGGGCGATTCGAGAATTTCGGTGCGCTCATACCTGAAACGATTTCTGTTTGCAGACGACCGGATCACCACGCAGGTAAGAAAACTCAGCGGCGGCGAGCGCAGCCGGTTGTTACTCGCCAAGATCCTCAAGTGCGGCGGCAACTTCCTCATCCTCGACGAACCGACAAACGATCTCGATCTGCCGACGTTGCGCGTGCTGGAGGAAGCATTGATCGCATTTCCGGGCATGGTGCTCGTCGTCAGTCATGATCGCTATTTCCTGAACCGCGTCTGCACGAACATCCTCGCCTTCGAGGGTGACGGAAAAATCGCCCACAGTGTTGGGGACTACGATTATTACCTGGAGAAGAAGGAGCGTGCAGAGGTGGCTGCGTCTCGTGAGAGCGCGGCTATTCTCTCAGCGAACAAGTCAGCCGTGCTCTTACGAGACGCAGCCACAAAATCAGGAAAACCTCGCAAACTCTCCTTCAAGGAGCAGCGTGAGCTGGAAGGCATGGAAGCGCAGATCCACGCAGTGGAAGCCGAGGTGGCGCGCATCGAAGGGTTGTTCGCCGATCCGGAGTTTTTCCGCAAGAACGCGGCGAAGGTGAACGAACTCACCGTCGAACTCGACGCGGCGAAAGCGAACGTGACAAAACTTTACGCGCGCTGGGAGGAACTCGAAGCGATCAAAACGGCGGCAACGCAGAGCACTTCCTGAGCTTCTGATATTGTAGCAGCCGACGTGAGGAGGCTCTGACTAAATCTCCTGAATTGGGATGAGCCTCCTGACGTCGGCTGCTACCAAGTCAGCGCACCAGCTTCAGGTGCTTGAGGCGGAAGCACGCGCCCTTGGGTTCGTTGGCGACGCATTCGATCTCCCAGCCGTGGGCGAGCACGATCTGTTGCACGACGGCCAGCCCGAGGCCCGTGCCTTTTTGCGTCGTTGTGAAGTAGGGCTTGAAGATGGCCGCGCGTTCTTCGACGGGCACCCCCGGGCCGTTGTCGCGCACTTCAAGCGTGGCGTCCGTGGCGGAGTTTTTCACCGTGCGGATTTCGATTTCGCCTTTTTCGGCGACCGCCTGCACGGCGTTGAGCGCGAGGTTGAACAAGGCCTGACGGAATAGTTGTTCGTCGGCTTCAACCGTCAACGGCTCACCGGCGACGCGAAGTTGAATCTGTTTTTCCTCCACGTCGAAGGACAAGGCGCGGACCACTTCGTCGGCGACGCGGTTCAACGCGACCGGGGCGCGGCGGACTTCGCGCGGGCGGGAGTAGTTGATGAAATCGTTCAACTGCCCGGCCACGCGGTCGGCTTCGGTGACGATTTCCATCGAGCGCATCTTGATGTCGTTCGCGGTGTCGGGGCGTTTGGAGATCATCTGGGCGAGGCCGCGGATGATGTTGAGCGGATTGCGGGTTTCGTGCGCGAGGCCGGCGGCGGCGAGGTTCATCTCCTTGAGGTGCGAATTCATTTCGCTCGCGCGGACGAGGCGGATCTGGAGTTCCGCCGTCTGGAGCGTGTTGCGCCAGGCGAAGGCAAAGGCCGCCACGGACAACGTGGCCAGGCCGACGATGATGCAGCGCAGCCAGAGATCGCGTTGCGCGGCTTCCTGCACGGTGCGCGTGGACAGGACGATGAGAAAACTGTGGACCCCCTGTTTCTCGATCATGGTCTTGAACTCCGCCTCGCTCATCCACGGAGGCCGGCCGAACCGCGGTCGCCGGTCGCCATCGCCCCGACCGCGGCGATCACCGTCATTGTCACTGCGGCCGCTGCGTTGCGTGGGCCGATCGGGTTCGGCTTCCGCGAGCGACGTTGATTCGCTGTGTGCGTTCGTTCCGTCTGGGGGCGGCGGAACAAATTCCCGTTCCGGGGGCGGCCGATTGGTTTCGCCGGGACGGCTGAAATTTTCACGCGACAGCACGATGGTCGGGTTGGTGCTTTCCAGATCGCGCGTCACGTTGATGCCGAGGTCCACGAGATTGATGATGGTGACGGTATCGCGCTCCCACAATTCCGGCTGGCGCGGGGCGGCTTTGACATGCAGATCGGCGTTGGTCGGCGCGAAGGCGACGATGTCGCCGCCGGCGTTCAGCAGCGCGACGGCGCTCAATTCCTCGGGCCGCACCAGGCCGTTGAGCGCGGGTTCGATGCGTTCCCGCGAGATGACGCCGAAGCGGCGCTGCGAACGGAGGACGATACCGACGGTGGTGGAAATGTCCTTCGCGCGATTACGCAACTCTGCCCGGGCCGATTGCTCGACCCGCGAATGTTCCGCCACCTGCCAGCCGAGGATGAGCACCCACGCGGCGACCAGCAGGCCATACACTCCGATGCTGCCGCGACGCGATTCCATGATGCTACGGGGATGAAGTCAAACCGCGCCGCCGGTCATTTCTTTTTTGCGTCCGGGTCTTTCGGCAACTCATTCAAGAATTGATCCATTTCCGCCTCGCTGAAGGCTTTCTTGGGCAGGACCATCTTGGACCGTTCCTTCTCGGACAGCGCGAGCAATTGCCCCGGCGTCTGGACGATGTGCGGCGTCATGAAGATGAGCAGTTCCGTCTTGGTGTTGTTCTTGATCTTGCGTTTGAAGAGATACCCGAGGATCGGGATGTCGCCGAGGATCGGGACTTTGAATTCCGCGCCGGTCTTGTTGTCCTGCATCAAGCCGCCGATGATCACCGGATGGCCGTCGGGCGTGACCACGACGGTGTCGGCCGTGCGCTTGGCGATGACGGGAACACTCACGCCGTTGGCGATGGCCACGGTCTGATCCGTGAGCGATGAAATCTCCGGGGCCACGATCATCTCCACCAGACCGTCATTCGAGATGAACGGAGTGACGCGCAAAATGATGCCGACGTCCGTGTATTCCACGGAATTGATCGCGTTGCCGAAGGTGTCGTAGCGCACGTTGGTGATGAGCGGCACGGATTGGCCGACGGTGATGGTGGCCGGCTGATTGTTGCGGGCGAGAATCGAGGGGCGGGAGAGCACCTCGGTCTTGCCCGCCTGCGCAATGGCCCGCAGCGTGGCTTGATAGTCCGTGCTGAGGATTTGATACAGCCCCGCGCCGGGCGGCGTGGGGCCGAGGGCCGATATCGGCAAGCCCAGGGAATTGACGTTGGTGGCGATGGTGCTGAGTCCGGAGATGCCGAACATGTTCGCGCCGGCCGCGGTGCCCGCGCTGCTGCCGCCGCCGACGGACTTGTTTCCGAAGCCGCCCTCAACGCCGATGTCGTAGGCGTTGTTATGGGTCACTTCCAGAAACACGACCTTGATCAACACCTGCGGCTTGGGGATGTCGAGATTCGAGATCACCTGGCTGATGTGCTCGCTGGTTTCCTCGTCGGTGATGACGATGATGCGGCCCGTCTCGGGGTCGCTCGAGATCGTCGCGTTGCCGACCTGGGTGCTGTTGTTGTATTGGCGGGAGCCGCTGGTGCCGGAGGTGTTCTGCCGGTTCTGGTTGCCGAAGCCCCCGAAGCCGCCGGGGAACTGGGCGTGCGCCGGGCCGATGAGTCCGAGGCCCAGACCGAGCGTGAGGAGAAGTGGAATGCTGCGCATAAATTTTTTCTGGTTCATGGTGGTCCGGTCGGCTCAGAAGCCAAAGCTGCTCTGTCCCGAGCGGTTATTGCTGCGCGTCGAGTTGTTGCCGCTTCTGGTGCCGGTGGTCGTCTGATTCTGGTTGGCGCGGTTTTGCAACGCGCTGTTCTGTTGGGAGGAGCTGTTCCGGTTGTTGCGATTGTTGCCGGTGGTCTGGGTTTCAAACATGTCTTCCAACACCTGTTGCATCTGCGTCACATCGCCGGGGTTCACTTGATAGACATAAACCTTCTGTTTCTTGGCCGGGTTCGCGTCGAGCTGCTTGATCATCTCTTCGATCTGGCCGATCAGGCCGCTGGTGGCGCTCACGAGCACCGACGAGGTCCGCGGATCCGCCACGGCGGTCACCTTCGCGCGCTTCTTGATGCGCTGGTTCTGGGCGTTGCTGCCGCCGCTGGAGTCATTCCCGCCGCCGCCCCGGCCAAAAAATCCACCGAACTGGTTGCCGCCCCCGCGACCGCCGAATTGCACCGGCGTCTGACTGCCGCTGGTTGTGCCCGATTCCGAGAACAAGCTGGTTAGCAGCGCCGCCATCTCCGTCGGGTCGGCGAATTCCAGGTGGAACACCCGCACCTCGGTCACGTCTTCCGCGCCCTGATCAATCGCCCGGATGATCTGCGCCACCCGGTTGATGTTCGCGCGCGTGTCCGTCATGATGATCGAGTTGCCCGCTTCGTTGGCGGTCATCGTCGTGGCCGTGCTGACAAGCGGTTGCAGGTCCTTGACCAGTTGCCCCACCTCGATGAACCGCACCGGCATGATCTGCGTCACCATCTCGTCCGTCTTGGGGATCTTGTCCGGGTTGCTTTCCAGGATGACCGGGATGTCCTTGGTCTTGGCTTCGTCCTTGTTGACGATGGTCAGCGTGCGCCCGTGCCGGATGGCGGCGTAACCGTTCTTGTTCAACACGGAGTTCAACAAGTCCACCGCCTCCTCCTTGCTCAACGGCTGGCTGCTCCACGCGTCAATCTTCCCGCTCACCTTGGTGTCGAGCACGATGATGAAGCCCGCCGCCTCGCTGAGATGATTCAAGACGAGTTCGAGCGGCACGCCCCGGAAGTTCATGCGCACGCCGGGCTCGCCGTTGGGCAGCAACACGGGGGCGTTGGTTTCGACCCCGGCGCTGGCCGGGGCCGGCGTCTGGGGCACCGTTGCCTCGGGTGCCGCTGGCACCGCCACCTCCACAGGTGCAAGGGTGTGAGTCGTGGTTTCGTCCGCCGCGCGCACCAGATGGGTGGCGAGGACGCCGAGCAGGATTGTGGTTGTGATCGTTTTCATCGGTTCAAAGCATTTCTCCGTCGTTCCATCAGGGTCCGCAGCACCGGATCGGTTATTCCGGCATCTCCGTCGTCGGCTTCCGCCGGGGTGGCGGCGTTGTTGCCATTTCCATTTTCATTGTTCGGCTGGACTTCTCCGCCGTTGGTTTCCGGTTGCGAATTGTTTTCCACCACGATGACTTCCGGCTCAACGCTGCCCGTCATCTCCTCGCCGCCGTTGTCGGCGAAACTTTCCCCGCGCGACCCGCCCCGCGTCCGGGTGCGGGTGGACACGATCCGCTTCTTCGGCGCATCACTGCCCTCGCTCAAAAACCAGTCGCCCTCATCTTCGCGCCGCATCTGCATCCCTACTTTAAGATCGAACGTGTTCGTCCCGGCGGCAAGCTGCACGACGTCTGAGGTCACACGCGTCACGTGATACTGCCCGATGGTCCCGCCCGTTTGCAGCGATTGCTTGTAATCGCTGCTCGTCCCGTCGAAGAACGCGAACCAACCCTTCTCGTAGGCAATCACGCCCACGAACGAAATGGATTCCACGCGCGACGCCGGGGTGGAGGGTGTGGCCCGTGTCGAACGACCCGTGCTGCGCGCGTAACGGTTCGGGTTGAAAATGTTCCGGTCGCTCACCGGGCGGAACGAATCAAACGTCAGCCGCACCGGCGTGTTGGTGGATTGCGCCAAGCCCGCGATGGCGCTGACCAGGAGCAGCGCAACCATGGCCAGTTGCCGCCGCCGCTGGGCGTTGGAGGTTGGACGTTGGAGGTTGGACGTTGGAGGTTTCATCACTTTCGTTCCTCTGTTCCATTCAACACTAACCCACTTACCTGCAAACCGAGCGAAAGATTCTGGCCGTCCTTGTCGCGCGTCGAGATTTCCACCGACTCGATCTTCAGCGCCATCGGATCGTGTTCCACGTTGTAGAGGAATTTTGCCAGCGTGCCCACCGTGCCGGAGGCGTCCACGCGACATGCCAGCGTCAGGAGTTCGTCGCGATCCCGTTTCCACTGCGGCGTGATGGAATTCACGCTGATGCGCGCGTCCTGCGACCATTTGTCGAACGCGGTCAACACCTGCTGCTCGGCGGCGGAATTGTTGTTCGGCAGCGCGTTCTTCTGCATCTGTTCCCAGCGCGATTTGAGCGCGTCGGCGCGTTTCAGCAGCTTCTCGCCGTCGTCCACCTGCTTGCGCAGTTCTCCGATGCGTTTCGTACGCTCCTGCCACGACTTCGTCAGCGGCGAGAGGATGAGCGAGTCCGCGATCAACAGACCGAAGACCGCGCCCGCGACGATGATTAAAAGTTGCTGACGATTCTTAATTGGCATGTGCGCCTCCTTCCACCCAGCGGAAATCAAATGTGAACTGCATCGGCGATTTGCCCTGGATGCGGTTCACCTTCACCTCGGCCACGTTGCCCGCCTCGCGCAACCGGCCCAGCATCTTGAGCAACGACGCGTTGTCCTTGGCCGTGCCCGTGCAGGTCACCAGGTTGCCCTCGCGCACCTCCACGGTTTTCGCCGTCACCACGCCGTCTTCGGGAAACGACTGCGTCAGTTGCCGGAGGATGCTCAGCGTGCGCACCGATTCGTCGTACCACGGACGGAATTGCTTGATCTTCGCCTGCGTCGCTTCGAGCTGCTGCACCTGGGTCTTGATGCGGGCCCAGCGCGATTGGTAATGCCACAAGATGACTTGCTGGATGAGAAACGCCGCCAGCACCACGCCGACAACGCCGCCGGCGATCAGGCCGACCTTGCGCAACTTCCCCGTGCCGTAACGCGCCATCAGTTGCTGATATTGCGAAACCTTGGGCGGCAGGAAATCAAACACCGCCGCGCGTCCGGCCAGCTTTTCCGCCGCCAGACTGAACGCCGCCGAAACGGGCGCGTCGGTTGGAAGCGTGACGCCGAATTCATCCGTCGCGTAGTTGTCCACGATTTCAATCGCCAGCCCCGCTGCGCCCAGTCGCCGTTTCAATTCCTCGATCAGTTGTTGCGCCTGTTCGCGTGAACCGAACACCCGCATCCGTCGCACCGCCTGCCGCGCCGCCTCCGGCAACTGCCCCAGCGTGATGCGCACTTCGCGCGCGACGACATCCGCGTGCAGCGTGATGCGGCCGCCGGCGTTTTCGATCGTGCCTTCCAAAGCGCGCAACCCCAGCACGCCGCCCCCGTGTGTGACCTGCACGCCGACATGACTTTCGCCAATCGTCAGCGCGAGCGCGGCCTCCGCCTGCGGGCGTTGCAACGCCGTGATGCCGAGTGAAAAACTGTCCGGCTTCAACCCCGCGGCTCGCAACGCCGCTTCCACCGCCGCGATGTGGCCGCGCGGCATCCCGATGAACGTGGCGTGATCCTCACCGGTGGCCGACTTGCAGCGGGAGGTCGCCGTGATCAACGTCGCGAGATCGCACGGGAAGCTGCGTTCCGCTTCGAGCTGCAGGAAGCTGGCGACATCGGCTTCGGCCAGTGGTGGCAACTTGCTCTGCCCGACCAGCGCCCACTTGAGCGGCAACGCGACCACGCAATGGCGCTCGCGAATTTCCGCCGCGTCGAGGTGATTGCGGATTTCGCGCCCGACCAGTTCCGCCGCCGCCGTCAACGGATCAAGCGTCAGCGTGGCGGCGAAGCTGCCGGCCACCTGCAACGCGCCGTTGGTGCGCTTGAGCCACACGCCCTCCAACCGGCTGCCGTCCAGCGACAGGCCGAGCAGACTGTTGGCGGTGTTTTTTGTTGGAAGTTTGAAATTCATGAGAACAGATCAATCCAGACTCCAAGGTTGAAAGGAACGGTCGCGTGGCAGCGCCAGTAGGGCAGGCTTTCCAGCCTGCCGGAACACCGGACTTTCCAGTCCGGTGTTCCGCCGAACCGGGCGACTGGAAAGTCGCCCGCACTGGCAGGCTGGAAAGCCTGCCCTACAAGGGCGACGCCGCGCCTGCTTTGGAGTTCGGAATCAATCATGGTTTTGCCGTCGCCAGCCAGACCTGGCGGGTTTCTTTGCCGAGCGCCCAACCGAGATGACTGAGGCTCTGGCGATAAATAATCTTGGGCGTGCCCTCGGTCGTGTCGAAGACGAACCGCGTGCGCCGATAACCGCGCCCGAACTTGCCGATGGCGGCGATGTCGGCGGTGAATTGATAACTCTGCCCGGTGAGGAACGGCCCGGCCTGCTGGATCTGTTCGTCGCTCAAAACTTGCGTGACCCACGCAATCGAATCCACCGCGCTCGAATTACCCAGCCGGGCGTTCACCAGTTCCGCCGCCTTGTCCTCGCCGATGCCGGGAATGCACGTCAGCACGGCGGCGCTCGCGGTGTTCACGTTGACGCGGCCGGGAATCGTCGCGCCGGTCGTCGTGGTGATCTCGGTTTCAATCGCGGCGAACTCCGCCGCCGTCATGCCGCTCGCCTTGTAGAATTCCAGCACGCTGCCGAATTGCCGGGTCGGCGGACCGAGGCGGGCGAGAATCTGGTTGGCCGGCCCGGCGCCCAGGGTTTCCGAAAGCATGGAAGCCAGTTCCGTACGGGTGTTGATGTTCACGCGAGCTGAACCATCGGCCCGCGTGTTCGGTTCGGAACTGGAAACCGTGAGGTATTCCAGGATGCCGGGATCGGAAATGCCGCCGCGGTTCGCGCTGCTTTCGTTCGGGTCCAGCACGCCATTGCGATTCAAATCATCGCCGAGGAGAATTTCCACCGTCGCCCCGTTCACGAGTTTCAGTTCGCCCAGCGAATCGAACGGCGCGTTCTTGCAGGAATACGGCGGACGCAACCGCGAGTAAGTATCCGCTTCCGCGCCGCCGGAGGTGAGGTCTTCGTTGGCGTCGCGCCAGTCAACGATGGCAGCGGCCAGTTCCGTCGTCATGCGCGGGAGCAATTCCAGCATCTCAGCCGTGACGTTCGTGTTGTTGATGTTCAACTTCGCGCCTTCGTCCACGAGGCCATACACGACATCGTTCGGCGTGGCTTGACCGTCGGTGCGACCGATGAGCCAGAAATGCGCGTCGCCCACGGCCACGGCCTCCTTGGCGTAATCGTCAATGTACGGCACCAGCCCGTTCGTGGCCTGCTCGGCCAGCACCTTGGCGACATAGCGGGACGCGCCTTCGATGGCTTGATCCGCCGCGAGCAGCTCGACGCGGTTGTCCGCGGCGCGCAATTCGGAACTCATCGAATTCGCGAAGTACAGCGCCATGGCCACCAGCCCGAACGCAATCCACAGCACGATGATGAGCACCGAGCCGGTTTGGAGCGCCGAGCGCCGCCTCGGCTCGTTGCTTTTCTTCCATCCCGACTGGCCGAGACGGGGCTCGGCGCTCCGCAGTTGCGCCCGCATTTTCATTGCGCACCTCCTGCCAGCGAGTTGGTCAAGGTCTGCGTGGTGATCGGGACGAGCAGCACCAGCGGCTCGCGGGAAATTTTTCCGCCCGGGTTTTCCGGCGCGAGCAACACCCGCACCTGCACCGCCAACGGCAAACCGGCATCCGCCGCGCTTGAGTCCCAGGTGCTGCGCCAACCCGAGCCGTCGTAGCATTGGAATTCCAGGCTCTCGACGTTGCCCACGAGGAATTGTTCCTCTTCGTCTTCCGTCGTGGTGGCCAGGATGTTCCGCGTCACCACGCGCACCAGGTCCTGGCCGCGGTTGTTGGCGGGATCGGTGGCGGCGACGAGTTCGTAGCGGACCTTTTGCACATCGCCCCACGGCGCGTCATCGCTGATCGAACCGGTCGTCGTGTAAAATTCCAGGCTGCCCGCCTGCCCCGAACTCATCCCGCTGCTGCTGCCGCTGCTGATGAAATTGCGCGGCAACAGGACTGAGTTGGTCAGCGGCGGCACGGCCCCCAGCAGGTCGCGCCGCAACGTGGCAAACGCCTGATTCAACGGCAGCCGTTCATCCACGGCCCGGCTGGTGGCCCGCTCCAATCGCATCGCGCTGAAAAAAACGGTGTTCATCGCGAGCAACACGATGGCGAAGATGCCGACCGCCAGCAGGATTTCAATGAGCGTGAACCCCTGGCTCTTAATCTTAAAGCGTGTTGCAAAATGACCGTTGCAGGTAGGGCGCGTCAGTCCCTGCGCGCCGT
>CAZQNQ010000039.1:0-29878 GCA_964594985.1 uncultured Bifidobacterium sp. | reverse complement strand
CCAAGCCTGCCACACCTCAGACAATACGGCTATAGTTTTATTTAATATGCTCTAATGAGAAAAATCACCAGAGATTTCGGGTCTGCGTCAGCCCAGTTGGGCGGAAATGCGCCAGCTTGCGAGCCTGTCAGAATACCGTAATCTTCCAGAGTGCGTGCAACTGGTGAAAGAAGTCGCCGATGAACTCAAAATCAAAAGTCCCTTGCATCCCGATTGAAGGTTCAATCAGTTGGGAGGACTGGCTGAAAGGCCGGCGCGCCCGCCGCGAAAGCAGCCAACTCGTCGCGCCCGGCGTCATCCGGCGCAAAAGCAGTTCCAGCGACCGGCGGCTCAAAAGACTTTTCGACGGCGAACGCGGCCTGCCTTTCACACCGACCGACAAGCTCTGAGCCGGAACCATGCCGTTGAAGATCAATGGTGCCGCACGCCAAGGACGCAAAGGGGGGAAGTTTCTGTCGTGTTCCGGGTGCCGTTGCTGGCACTGATTGGGTTGCGCTATGGCGGCGTTTAATCCCTCTGGTTTTCTTTGCGGCCTTCGCGTCCTTGGCGTGCGGCGCAAGAAGTTGCTACTGCATGGTTCCGGCTGAGAGGAAAAGCGGTCGCAGGCGTTTACTCCGGCGTTTGCCGCGAGACAAGGCGGAAACCAGACCGGTGGTCTGCGAAAAGAGTCGTTCCTGCCGAACAAAAACATTGCCTCTCCGCTTGGGGTTTGGCTTCATTTGCGGGTTATGGCACAGGCCGTTGGGAACCAGGGTTCATCTCCTACTGAGCGCCGCCGGATGCAAATCCTGTATTCCGGTCGCGTCCAAGGGGTTGGTTTTCGTTATGCGGTCCGGACCTTGGCCGCCGGATTTGAAGTCACCGGCGCGGTCCGCAATCTGGCCGATGGACGCGTGGAAATGACCGTCGAAGGTCAGAAGAAAGAACTCGAAGCGTTCCGCGAAGCGATCCACGAAGCCGGTTTGGCCGCCAACATCCGCAAGGAAGAAGCTCATTGGGACGAAGCCAAGGGCGGATTCACCGGGTTTGCCATTGAGCGATAATTTTTAAGATGAAGTTTGCCATCATAGCCGACATCCACGGCAACCTGGACGCGTTCCAAGTGGTGCTGGACGATGCCAAGAAACAGCAGGTGACCCATTACGCCTGCCTGGGAGACGTTGTGGGATACAACGCCAATCCGAAGGAATGCCTCGACATCGTTCGCGCGATGAACATGCCCTGTGTGAAGGGCAATCACGACGAATACTGCTCCAGCGAGGAACATCTCGAAGGTTTCAATCCCGCCGCCGCCGAAGCCGTCAACTGGACGCGCACGCAACTCACCGATGATGATCGGCAATGGTTGCGCGATCTGAAGTACACCCGCATGGTGACGAATTTCACCATCGTCCACGCCACGCTCGACGGTCCGCAACGCTGGGGTTACGTGTTCGACAAACTGGCCGCCGCCGCGAGCTTCACGTATCAGAACACTTCAGTCTGCTTTTTCGGCCATACACATGTGCCGGTCGCGTTCATGAAGGACAGCGTGGTGCGCGGCGGCACTTACTCGAAATTCAAGACCGAGCCGGGCAAGAAGTATTTTGTCAACGTCGGGGCCGTCGGCCAGCCGCGCGATAACAATCCCAAAGCCGCCTACGTGATCTACGACACGGTGGACGGCACGATTGAAATCCGCCGGTTGGATTACGACATCGCCGCCGCGCAGAAGAAGATTCTGGCCGCCGGTTTGCCGGAACGCTTGGCGGAACGTCTGGCGTACGGACGCTGATTTGTGTGGCGAGTGGCGGGTGGCACGTGACGCGAGGCTCAACTGAAGCCGATCACGTCACTCGACACCTGACCCGCGTCACTCTCCAAACATGAGTCATCCCTTGAAATTGATTCGCGTCATTTCCGAGGGTCGCCCCGGCCATGAAAACCAGAGCGTCGGCCTCGCCCAAGCCCTCGCCCGCCGCACCGGCGCGGAAGTCGAAGTCATCCGCATTCCCACGAACTTTTTCCCGGGGTCGCGCCTCCGCGCCGCGGCCGCCCTCCCGGGAGCGCCGGCTTCCAGCCGGCGAGTTGATTCATCCGACACCGCGAGCCGGCAAGATGCCGGCGCTCCCGGGGTTGCTTCGCCGCAACTTGTCATCGGCGCGGGCCATAAAACCCATCTGCCGCTCGTCTTCGCCGCCAAAAAATTCCGCGCGCGTTCCGTCGTCATCATGGAACCGACCTGGCCGAAGCGCTGGTTCGACCTATGCGTGCTGCCGCAGCACGATTCCGAACCAGGCAACGGCAATCCCCGCATCATCACCACGCTTGGCGCGCTGAATCGCGTGCCCGAAACCATTCCCGCCAAACAATCGAACGGTGTCGTGCTCATCGGCGGACCGTCCAAATCGCATGGCTGGGATTCGCAACGGACCGCGAGCGCCATCGTCGCCGTCGTCAGCTCGCGCCCGGAGTTGACTTGGGCCATCACCGATTCACGTCGCACCCCGGCGGGATTCCTGGAACAATTGCGGACCCAAGGCCTCCGCGCCGAAATCATTTCCCATCAGCAGACGAAACCCGATTGGGTGCCGACCCATCTGATGGCCGCCGAAGAAGCGTGGGCCACGGAAGACAGCGTCTCGATGATCTTTGAAGCCGTCACGGCGGGTGCCCGCACCGGCGTCCTGCCCGTGCCTGCTATAAAACCCAACGCAGATCCGGTGCAGGCGGTAGCGAAGCTGGTGCAGGAAGGCTACGCGACCAGTTACGAAACGTGGGTGCGTAACGGACAACGGTTGCCCGCGCCCAAGCCGCTCCATGAAACGGGCCGCTGCGCCGATCTGGTGTTGAAGAAACTTTTCCCCGGCGCGACGCCATGAAAGTTCTGCAAATCCTTCCGGAGTTGAACGCCGGCGGCGTCGAGCGCGTCGCAATGGTGCTGTCGGATTACCTGGTGGCGAATGGCCATGAATCCATCGTGGTATCAAACGGAGGACGGCTGGTTGCCACGCTGGAAAAATCCGGCGCGCGTCACGTCACGTTGCCCGTGCATCGCAAAAACCTCGGCTTGCTGTTTCAAGTGCGACCGTTGCGCCGCATTCTTGAGCACGAACGCCCCGACATTCTGCACCTTCACTCCCGCGTCCCCGGCTGGATCGCCTGGCTGGCCTGGCGCAAAATGAATCCCCAGACGCGCCCCCGCCTCATCAGCACGGTTCATGGTTTCTATTCCGTGAACGCCTACTCCGCCATCATGACGCGTGGCGAACGGGTCATCGCCGTCTCCGAGTGCATCCGCGATTACGTGGCGAAAAGTTTTCCGCAGACACCGAAAGCCGCTCTGCACCTCGTGCGCCACGGCATCGCTCCGGCGGATTATCCGCGCGGCTTTCAACCCGATGCTGCGTGGCTTGCACGGTGGCAAAGGGATTTCCCGCAATTCACCGGCAAGCAATTGCTGCTGCTGCCCGGTCGCATCACGCGCTTGAAGGGGCACGAAGATTTCCTGCGTCTCATCGCGGCCTTGCGGAAAACCAATCCGCAAGTTCACGGCGTCATCGTCGGCGACACGCATCCGCGTAAGCGCGCTTACCTTGGCGAACTTCAACAACTCGTCCAACGGCTTGGCCTTGCGGGCGACGTCACGTTCGTCGGTCATCGCTCTGATCTACGCGAGATCATGGCGATGTCGCAGTTGGTCTGCTCGCTGTCCATCAGCCCGGAATCTTTCGGGCTTACCACGCTGGAAGCGCTGGCATTGGGGCGGCCCGTTATCGGCTACGACCACGGTGGCGTGGGTGAACTGCTCCGGGAATTGTATCCCGCCGGTCGCGTCCCGTTGCGCGACGAAGCGGCCTTGCTCGCCACCACCCAGCAACTGCTGGTAATACAGCCCGCGCCCGCGCCGGTGAAAGAACCTTTTACGCTCGACGCCATGTGCCGCGGCACGCGCGACGTTTACCGCGAGTTGCTTGACAACAGTCTGGCGACCAATCGGATTTAGGAGAGTGATCAAAATGAATACCGCCAACGCCAACCCCTCACCCGTCCTAACGGACACCCTCTCCCCATCGGATGGGGAGAGGGACAGGGTGAGGGGCTTTTCGCACGTCTGGAATTTTCGCCGTTTGTTTCTCAGAACCTACTAAACACCATGTCGTCCGCCGTCATCGCCATCGTGAAAGGAGGGTTGGGCAACCAACTCTTCATCTACGCGGCGACACGCGCGCTGGCACTGCGGACCGGGCGCCCGCTCTATCTCGACACCACGCGCGGCTACACGAAGGATGATTACGGTCGCACTTATCGGCTGAACCAATTTCCCATCAAAGCCGAGCCGATGCCGGAAGAATGGCGCATCGCCCCGACGTTGAAACATCCACGCCATAAAATCATCCGCGCGCTCAACAAGCTTCTGCCCCGCGACCAGCGCACCTACTTTGCCGAGCGTCACAATACTTCTCCCGCCCAACTCACCATTCTGAATCCGCACCGCGAGCGCATCACCCTGCTCGGCTACTGGCAGAATGAAGCCTACTTCACCGATCACGCCACCACGCTCCGCGCCGAACTCACCCCTCCTGTTCCTGCCGATGAAAAGAACCGCGCGCTGGGGAAAAAGTTCGCTACGAGCGAGTCAGTCTTTCTCCATTTCCGCCGCGTGCGTTACTGGAACTTGCTGGGCCGCGATTATTATCAAGCGGCCATTGACGCCGCCCGCGCCAAATTATCCCAGCCGCACTTCGTTCTGTTCGGCGACGATCTGACCTGGCCGCAGCAGAACCTGGATTTTCGCGGCGCGAGCACAGAACTCGTCACGCACAATACCAACGACGAACTCGCTGACCTCTGGCTCATGAGCCGGTGCCGGCATGCCGTGGTGGCGAACAGTTCCTTCAGTTGGTGGGGCGCGTGGCTGGGCGACATCCAAGCGGGCCGGACCATTTTTGCGCCCGCCCAGGTGGGTCATCCGATCGTAATGTCCGATCGCTGGCAGCGCATCGCGAGCAGGATTGCCCCGGAATCGTGATCACGCCGTACCTTGGGCGTATCCTGGCCCGCCCCCCGGAACGCCGCCTTCAGGCGGCAGCCACGCGGTCAGTCACGCTCCTGCCGCGTAACCGCGGCGTTCCGGTTCAGCCGCAGCGCCGGCCTACTTTGAGGTTGTCGCTCGCGTCAGCCTGCGGCAACATTTGCAGGCCGAAATTACCAATTCACCAGCCACAAGAATTTCATGTTCAAGAAAACCCCCTCGTTCACGAGCCATTCCCAATCCGGACAGGACGTGTTCGCCTACTTCACTTGCGAAACCGACGCCGGCACATTCCTCGACATCGGGGCGGCGAATCCGGTGGCGGGCAACAATTCCTACGGTTTGGAATGCAAGGGCTGGTCGGGCATCACGATTGATGTCAGCCCGGAGTACGCGCCCAAGTACGTCGGGGTGCGCAAAGTGCCGTTGCAGGTGATGGACATGACCAAGATCAACTGGGACGCGTTCATCGCCAAGAATCCGATGTTGCAGAAGCCGGTGGATTACCTGTCGTTCGACATTGATGAGGCCAGCTTGATTGTTTTGCGGACCTTGCCGTTCGACAAGCTGCGGTTCCGGGCGATCACCATCGAGCACGATGCCTACCGGCATGGCGACAAATTTCGCGGCGAGATGCGAACGATTCTTCAGGGTGCCGGCTATCAACTGCTCGCGGCGGACGTGATTGTTTACTACCTCTGGGAAGGCAGTCCCGAGACGGTGGCGCTGAAAGGCTACCTGCCGTTTGAGGATTGGTATGTGCGACCGGAACTGGTGGACATGGCCAAGGCGGAAAAATTCCGGTCCAGCAACAAAATGTGGAGCGAAATTTTGGCGAGCCGCTTGCGGCAGTCAAAAAATGTCTGGTCGCCGCTCTAAGCCGGGACCATGCAGTTGCAGCTCCTTGGGCCTCACGCCAAGGACGCGGAGGACGCAAAGAAAACCGGACGGGCGGAACGCCGCGCTCCTTCCTGCCCCGCCGCACACGGCCGCCGTTTCCAGGCTGCCTCCCAACTCTCCCACCCTTCGACAGAATTTCTTCAATCCGCCGGCAGGATGCGCCAGCCCGGCAGCGGCGGATGCCAGAACGGGTCATAGAAACATTCACCTTTGCTCAAGATGGCGGCCAGATAGCTGAAGGAGCTTTTGGTCATGTACAACACATCCGCCGAGACCAGGTGATGAAATGTGGTGTAGGCATCCTCGTTCAGATGTAACACGGCCCCCAGCTTCAAGAACGGTTCAAAGTCCGACGGCTTTCCCTCCGAATGGATGTGCAACACGCGGGGCCGCGAATCCGTTTTGGGCAAAGTATCCAAGGCGCGCATCACTTTGACCGCCGCGTGATCCGCTTCGATGTAACGATCCCGATGCGGGCCATCCTTGGTGATCTCACCGCGGCGCAGATGGACCGCGACGTTGATCGTGGCGGGATTCAAACCGGTCAAGACCGGCTTCGGAGTCGAGTAGTAACAGGCGCGGAACTGATCCGCGAGCGCCGCAAACATCTCGGGATACTGGTTGGAGATGGGATGACAATGTTTGACGATGTAAAACCGGTTCGATCTTAGAAAGGCCCGCTGCGGCTTGCGGACGAACTGCACGTTGTCGCCTTGCGGGGGCTGATCGAGGCGTTCGATGCCGTGCCCCAGGTTAAAAAACTGTTCCCACTGGTCGGACCACGTTTTCACATCCAACCCGCCTTCAACGCGCGCCACGTTGCGCAAGGGCGAATGCAGATACGTCAAACCCAGCCGCTGGGCGTAGATCATCGTCGAGAGTCGGGAATGGACTTGCGAGCCCGCACCTTCGCCGTCCCAGATGCAGGTGATGCGGGAATTGTGCGGCGGCAAAATTTTCTGAAGCCATGGCAGCATGATGCAAGGATGCCTCAAGCGGCGAAGCGTTAAAGCCGGAATTTTATCACCGGTGGATTCAACTCTGCGGACGTTTGAACCAACTCAAAAATCTCCGCCACGGACGAAACACCCGATGGTTACGGATGGTGACCAGTTCCGCGGGCGCGGCCACGAAGAGCTGTTGCGCCAGCCGGTCGCAGATGGCGAAAGGATTGTAGTGATCCAGCATTAATTGCCGGGCTTGGGCCACGCCGGTCAAATCCGGAGGTTCGGAACGTTTCAACAGATTCTCAATCGTACGAATCGCGCCGTCCTGATCACGAATATCAATCGGCAGAAATGAGTCGGGCGGGAAATATTCCCCCAGATTTGGACAGCCAGAATAAACCGGGAACGCCCAACCGAGGTACGCGTCGGCCAGTTTCTCGGTCCAGTAGTGCGGGCTGACGGAATTTTCGAGCACGAGGTTGTAGCGATACGGGGCGATGACTTCCATCTTGTCGCCCACCGGCGTGAAGCCGCGACCGAAGTGGACCACCTGGTCACCGAGACGTTTTTTTAACGCGGCAAGAAAAGCCAGCCGCTGCTGTTGCCCGACGGTCTTGGCGGTGTTGGAGCAAACCACCGAGATGCGATTCTGTTTGGCGGGCGGCGGCAGCGTCTTGAGAAAATCATAACCAAACGCGTACCGGCTGTTGAAAGAATCCAGTCCGACATGCCAGCCGACACAGGGCGCGTAAAGAATCGTGCGCGGATGCCCGGTGTTCGGATGACTGTCCACCACATGTTGAAACTGGTTGTAGAAGGCGCGGGGGTAACGCTTCTTGGCGGGCGGTTCGCCGTTGATGAAAAGTGTATTGGCTGGCGCAACGCGGGCAATCTCGCGTTCAGCACTGTAACTATGCACCACCCAGAAATCACACGGGCTGCCGTCCGGCGGATTCAACTCGAATGTGGACGCGCCCCAGCGCATTGAGCCGTTCGGAGTGTAGAGGTTCACGCCTTGGGGCGGCATGGCGATGCTCAGGCGGATGGCCAACGGCCGCGACAACAACTCGGCTGTAAGTGTGCGGGCTGCCAGCGGCAACGCGCGATGCTGCCAAGGGCGGCTGGAATCGGAGTCCATCATTTCCATCACGATAGAAGCCGCCCCGCAGTTGAGCGACAACGGGAAACCCGTCCGGATGATGATAACAAGGAAGTCATTTCGGCTTCAGCGGTTGCGGCGTTGTGCGGCGAAGCGTAATGCAACCCGCATTTTTTCCAACCCAAAACCCAGTGACCCGAGCGGATGTTTCCGCCGCCACAGGTGCCGGCTTTGGATCACCGCCGGCGGGGTCGGCAGCGGCACGGGCTGACCATCATGTCGCTCGGCGATCAACCGCGCGAGCTGCGGGAAAGTTCCGTGGCGCTCCAAGACCAGTCGGCGCGCTTCGCGGATGGCGGGCAAACGCCGCTCGTATTCGTTGGCGCGAATGGCCTGTTGAATCCGGGCAAAGCTTCCCGCGAAGTCATGGATGTTGATCGGGATGAAACTTTCCGGCGGAAAATAATCTGCCGCATTCGGCGCGCCGTGATAGAACGGCAAACACATGCCCAAAAAAGAATCCGCCAGCTTCTCCGTCCAGTGATGTTGGCAGACGTGGTTCTCAATCGCGACGTGGTAGCGGAAGGTGTCGAGCGCCTCGTTCTTGTGTTCGATGTAACGCACGCCGTGGCCGAAGATTTCCAATTCTGGCAACGCTTGCTTCAACTGTTGCGTGAACCGGTAGCGATACTTGTGCAACGTATGGCGCTGCTGCTTGCTCGAACAAACCGTGGAGATGAGTGCGTTTTTGTTTGTCGGCGGATGCTGTGCGATGTGATCGTGCGTGCCGACATAAAATGGGATCAAGCCGGTCTGGCAATAGATCGCGCCCGGATGCCGGATCACCCACGGCTCCTGGCTGGTTAGCACCCAGCCGAATTGTCGCAGGAAGCCCTGTCCATAAACTTTCACCGTCGCCGGCTCGCTGGTCAGCAACAGGGTCTGTTTCTGCGGGCAGGCCAGCACCTCTTCCCAGAGCGAATGGCGTTCACCCTTTGAGGACGGCAGGTCGTCATAGACCGCGATCCAGTCGTAGTTTCGCTCGTCCCGATCGAAGATGAACTGACACCGGCCCAGAACTGGATTGTTTCCGGGGAGGAACTGCAGCCAGTGCGGCGTGACATCGCGATCCGGATGTTTGGTCAGGAATTTGACGCGGATCATGGCGGCTAACTGGCTCATGCAAATTCAAAAACCGTTCACGCGCCGGGTCCAGCCACGCAAGGTGTCGGCGACAAGCCCGAGGCGCACGGAAACGCGCCGGAACGCGTGACCGAGATAATATGCGCCCGGCCCGGACGCTGGCGCAACTACAGGTTGCCCGGCTCCCGTTGGTTGGGCCGTGGAAGCCACAATATCCGAAGCACTGTCCCCTTGATTCACCAGACTCGGCGAGACGCAGACCACGGGGAAATGCAGGCCGAGCTGGCGTTGATACCAGCGATCAATCGCGCGGTGAGTGGCAAGCCATGACCAGACCTTTTCCTCGTCCGGCAGGCGCGCGAGAATCCAGTCGCGGGCGGCTTCGCGCACCAGGTAGGCGTGCGTCGTCGTGCCGCCGTGGATTTGACGCAGCGAAAACGTGTCGTTTAGTTTGGCGAGTTCCCGTCCGGGTGCCCACGGCTCGGTGAAGCCGAGATAACAAACCTGCCACGCGTGTTCGCTCAGGGCGGCAGCCAACGCTCCAGCCAGGGAGGAAAACCCGGGCGCGAATTCTGCGTCGTCCTCCAGCAGCAACACCGTGCGCCAACCCAACTCGCGCGCTTTCAGCAGCGCGCCTCGATGCGATTGCAGGCAACCAGCGCGACCGGCCCAGGTGTTATCGCGTTTGCCGTTGCGAAACCACGGGCGCTGGCCGAAGCCCGGGAGTTCCCGCCCAAGACAGGCGGAAAAGCGATGCAGTTTTTCCGCTGGAATCACGGCGCGGGCTGTTGTCTGAAATTGCGCCCACCGATCCGTGCGTTGATTCAGATTGATGACGAACACGCCATCAATCAGTTCCCAAAAGGAGTTGGTGGCGGGTGGCGTCATGCGGTGCTTCGATTGTGCGGGGGCTGCAACGAATGGCCGCCACCGAAAATTCGTGCGCACCCACCCCCAGCCCCTCCCAAGAGGGGAGATCGGCAGAACGCGCTCGCAAATTTGTTCCCCTCCTGGGAAGGGTTAGGGGTGGGTAATCCACCAATCCAGAGTTGCCAATCGCTGTTCACGTTTACGCGTGCCAATAGTCCGCGATCCACGGCGCGGGTTTGATGTGATGATGGATCTTTGCGCCGCGATAACCGCGGATCGCTTCGTCGGGGTCGGGTCGCCCGTGAAACACTAGAATGCGACAGCCACGCGGCGGCTTGGGCGTGCAGATGAGATTGAACGGAAAGGCCGGGCGACAGTGACGTTTGTAACTGCGTGTCCATTCTTCCGGCCACCAATGCACTTCCCGCATGGCGTGGGTGAGGAAGGCTTGTTCGGTGTTCCACACGCTCAAGTCTTCCGCCTGCGCCATCTCGCGAACAAAGGTTTCGTAGATGTAATTCGATTTACCCGCCTCGAAACGGAAGACCGACGAGTTGCCCACTGGCGGGCGGCGGCCGATGAGTTCTTTGCGCGGGTTCACCCAGTTGTGGATGATGCAATTTTTCCCCGGCTCATGATCAAAGAAGCAATCAATGGAATCCATGATGACCACATCGAGATCGAGGAACAGCGTCGGGCCGACGAGTCCGCCAAAACCATCCTGCGTGACCAGCAGTTTGACGAGGACGTCGGGCCAACTGCGTTTGAGGCCGGGATTGGCGGGAAATGGGATGACGCGCACTTCGGCATCAAGCCCGGTCGGATCATCCGTGCAACAATGAAACTGGAAGGGTCGCCGTAGATGTCGTCGCACGCCGCGCAGCAATTCGTTGACGTAGTTGGGGCCGTAACGCGTGCCCCATTTGATGCAAAGAACGTTCACTGGTGAATTGGCGGGCTCCATATTCATGAGGCCGTGAACCAGGCCGGCTCGGCATCCGCTTCAACAAAGAGGAAATTGCTTCCCGCCAGAAGCGCGTCATTGCCGGAGGTCAAATCCTGTTTTTCCAGCCGGCGCGGTTTTTTGGTCGCCACCCACGCCGAGTACCCCGCTGCCCAAAACAATTCGAATGTTGCTTCAAAATTTGGATTCAGCGCGTTGTTGTGCCCGCGCTTGCAAATCTCGACCAGCCAGATCGGTCGGGGATTCTGATTCAGCAACTGCCGGGCGCCCCGCAGCATGGCCAGTTCCGCCCCTTCGATATCCACCAGAATGAAGCAGCGTTGGCCGGCAAAACGATGCCCCAAAACATCGTCCATGCGGGCCACGGGACACAGGGTAGAATGAAAGGCCTGGCTGCCCGCCCAGCCGCTGAGCAGTGATGCGCCGGTGCCGCCGCCATAAATTTTCAGGATGCCGGCCTGGTCGCTCATGGCCAGCGGAAACAACTCAAAACCCTCCTCCCAGCCGTTCAGGTGGACGTTGTGCAGCAGATGCAGCACGTTCAAATCGTTGGGCTCAAAGGCGACTGTTTTCCGCCCCAGTTTCAAGGCATGAAGGCAGTAGTAGCCGATGTTGGCGCCGACGTTGATGAACACGTCCGCCTCCCGCAAGCAACGCTCGGTCAGCGCCGTTTCTTCAGGCTCAAAGACGCCGGTTTGCATATAACGGTTGCCTTGCAGCTTGAATCCATGCGGCGTGACTGGGGCCGGCCCCAACGCCCGCCAGTGAAACTTCAGATAGCGGGCAAAATTCCGGAGTTGCTGGCGGATCACCGCAACTTTGAAGGCAAAACTAGGTTCGCGATCCGGGGCGGCTTTCCCCACCGAAGCTTCGTTGGTGTTCATGTTGAAATTGTTCTGGCCAGCGTCAAACTGTTGCGCTTTGCGACTATTTGGCCCCGCCCGCCGGCCAATCCACCCAGCCGCTGCCCGTCCAGTGACCGAACGTGGTGAGGTCCAGCTTCGGCTCGGTGATGTCGTTCCAGATGCGCAACATCTTCCACTCGCGGATATCGTCAAACATCACGATCGGACCTTTGGGCAAACCAAGCCGCCGGAAATTTTCGATGAACCGCTGTTCCATGACGCCGTCCTTGGCCGCGTCCACGAAGATGAAATCCGCGCTCTGGAACACCACGCGATACTTTTCCATCGTGGCGAAGTCCTGCAGGTCGGCAATCTCCTGTTTCAACCGGCCATCGGCAAAATCCGCGTCGCGCAACATCGGCGGTTTGATCTCCGGCCAGGGAATCACGTCGAACGTCGTCATCCGCCCGTCCGCCGGCAGTTGCGAAAACATCGCCAGCGAGGCCGTGCCCTGATACGTGCCGATTTCAACCACGTTCCGGGCGCCGAGTTCCGCGACCAAGGCGGCCACCAACCGATAATGTTCCCCCGGCCAATGGTTCACCACGGCACCGGCGCGTTTGGCCAACTCGGTCAGCTCCAGCTTTTGCGCCCGGGCCGCCGTGCGAAGCGCCAGACTGACGAGCCGGTCATTGGGGCGGCTCTTCCACGCATCCGGGGGGATGGTCATGGAATAGAGCCGGTGATTCGTCGGCACGGGCGGCGGCAGGATCAGGCTCAACAATCTTTTGCGGAAATTCATCGCGCGACAGGGTGACAACCCGTGCCGGAGTGCGTCAAAGCTTTTCCCGTCGGGGCGTGTGGCTGGAACTGCCGCGCGGGGGCGACACCGCTTGGGAGCGCCAGCGTCCCGCTGGCAAGTCTCGGCACCATTGGCAAGGAGCGGAAACCCGCCGGCGAGACGCCGGCGCTCCCAGGGCGGCGCGGCAGTTTCAGTCGTACCCCGCCGGATGTGCCGGCTTGAGATCACACCCCTCGCCCCGGTCAAACTATTGCTTTTGGGGGTGATCGCATCCTAAGCTCCCAAGATGTTAAAGAAGTTGAGCCGCGCTTTAATTCCCGACCGCTGGCGGGATTCCTTCCGGATGTGGAGACGCCGGAGAATTTTGGAAAGTAAAACCAAGCCCGCGGCGCTCGTTGGAAAAATGAAGCCGGTCTGGCGGCTGCGGATTGATGAGGTTGTCGCTTGTCCGGACAACGCCTTCATTCCGCGCGTCGCCAAGGCCGGGGTCGTCGAGGGTGATGTCATCACCATGCACAACGGCATTCGGATCAAAGCCCTGAGTTACTACGGCGGGCCCATGATGAACATGCTGATCGAAAACAAGGGCGTGCATGAACCCCAGGAGGAACGCGCCTTTGCGGAGGTGCTGTCCCACCTGCCAGAGAACCCGGTCAGTCTGGAACTGGGCGCGTATTGGGGGTTTTATTCCCTTTGGCTGAAAACCTCCCGGCCCGCCGCCCACTGCCATCTCGTGGAGTCGGACGAGGCCGGCCTGCAAGACGGGCGCGTCAATTTTGAGATGAACGGCCTGACGGCTGAGTTCGAGAATTCCTTCGTCAGCGACACCGACGCGCAACCTCCCGGCGGGCCGCGCACGATTTCCGTGGATGGTTATTGCCGGCGCAAACAGATCCCGCACCTCCACGTGTTGCACTCGGACATCCAGGGTTACGAACTCAAGATGCTCAATGGCGCCCGGGAGATGTTTTCCCGCAAAGACATTGACTACGTCTTCATCTCCACGCACTCGGTGGAATTGCATCGCCAATGCATCGAGCAACTGGTCGCCTTCGGCTACGAGGTCTTGTGCTCGGTGGACATCCCGGAAACCTACTCCGGCGATGGCTTGATCGTCGCCAAAAGCCCCCTGGTTTTGCAGCCGAAGCGGCTGGAGACATCAAAGAAACCGGTCCAATAGTTTCCCGGGAAAGTGCCATGCGCGTTTCTGCTCCATCGGAATCAAAAGCAGCCGCTCCATTGGCCGCCGCGCCGATTTATTGCATCGGCGACAGTCATGTGTGTTTGTTTGGCGGCCAAGACATGATCCAACCGGGCTGGCCGACGCCGTCCGACGACTTGTTGCCGCTTTTTGTGACTCATCATCTGGGGGGCGCGCTGGCCTATAATCTGACGCGGAGCGAAACCCAGACCCGCGGACGGGAAAGTCTTTTCTCGATTCTCAAGACGGCCGTTCCCTCCGGCAGTGAAGTGCTGCTATCCTTTGGTGAAATTGATTGCCGTGCCCACGTGATCAAGCAGGCCGCCAAACGCCAGGTGCCGCTCGAAACAGTCGTGGCGGAGTGTCTGGAAAACTACTTTCACGTCGTGCGGGAGGTGCAGGCGCTGGGGTTTCCGGTCATCGTCTATAACGCCGTGCCCTCGGCGATTCCGCGGCCCCGCAAGACGACCCGGGAGGATGACTACATCGCCGTGGGCAGCCTGCCGGAACGCAACGCCGCCATCCGCGCGTTCAATGCCGGCGCGAAACAACGGTGCGCGGCTTGTGGCGCAAAATTTCTGGAGACCGCCCCGGCGTTCGTCACCGCCGAGGGTCGGGCGATAAGCTGGTACTACTTCGATGCCATCCATCTCTCGCAACGCGCCATGCCGGCGACGTTACGCGCGCTGGCGGCACTGTTTCCGGAACGCAATTATCCGCAGTTGCCGCTTCCCGCTCCGTCGCTCCCGGCGCGGCTGCTGGCGGGCACGGTCAAGAAGGTGCGGCGCTGGTTGAAGATAAAACCACCGCGCCGGCCGACGGTGTTGCCCGGCTGAAACCTGCTAGAGCTGCTGCAACTCCGTCATGCGGCGGAAGGTCGCGTGCGTGCGATTCAGTTCCTCGGCGGTCCCGTCGCCCGTGATGCGGCCCTCCTCGAAAACAAGAATGCGCGTCACCAGGCTGATCGAACTAAACCGATGCGCGATCATGAAGGTGGTCCGGCCTTGCACGAGTTGTTTCAACGCCTGCTGGACCTTCGCTTCGCTTTCCGAGTCCAAAGCGCTCGTGGCTTCGTCGAGGATCAGGATCGGCGCGTCTTTCAAAAACGCCCGGGCGATGGCGATGCGTTGCCGCTGGCCGCCGGACAAGGACGCGCCGCGTTCCCCGACAATCGTATCGTAACCCTGCGGCAACGTATCAATGAAGTCCGCGACGTAGGCCTTTTGCGCCGCCGTGCGCACTTCTTCGTCCGTGGCCGTGAGCCGGCCCATGCGGATGTTCTCGGCGATGCTGGCGTTGAAAAGCACCGGCATCTGCGGCACGAGCGCGATACGATCGCGGAGCTGCGCCTTGTCCGCGTGGCGCACATCCACGCCACCGAGCGTGACGCGGCCCGCGGTCGGATCGTAAAAGCGCGGGAGGAGCGCGATGAAGGTGGATTTGCCCGCGCCGCTCTTGCCCACAAGCGCCACGACTTCGCCGGGCTGGAAGCGGGCGTTCACAGCCACGAGCGCGACGGACGGCTGGCTGCCGGCCTCACGGGGCTGATAGGTGAAGCCGACATTCTCGAAAGCGATTTCAGGGGCGCCGCCCGGCAAAGCCACCGGCTGCACGGGTTGCGGCACGGTGTCCTCGGCGTCGAGGATCTGTTCCAGGCGTTCGAGCGAGGCGGCGCCCATCTTCCAGATCGCGTTCAGAATGCTAAGTTTCTTCACCGGTTCGTACGCCACGAAGAGCGCCGCGGCCATGGCGGTAAAGACCCCCACATCCATCCCGTGCTTGACGCCATAATAGAGCGCGATCGTGAAACCGGTCGCGGAAATGAATTCGATCACGGGATTGACGAACGCCCGATACTTCACGGTCTTCATGGAGAGCCGGAAGATGCTGCGGATGCTATTGGCGAACCGCTCCTGCAGGCGCGGTTGCAGATTATAGGCCTGGATTTCCATCGGCGACTGCAAGCCTTCCGTGACGACGGCATTCAATTCGCCGGTCTGGGAGGCCAGCAACCGGGCCTTCTTGATCAGCCGCCGCGCCGCGATGCGGATCGGAATGATGCACAGCGCCACCCCCACCAGGGCGATGAGCACAAACAGGGCGCTGCGATTGGTGAACGCCTGGTAAAGCAGATACCCCATGGCCCCGATCAACGTGAACGGCTGCTTGATGATGTCCGCACTCACCATGACGATGGCGTTCTTCAAATGCTCGGTATCCGCCATCAACCGGCTGCTCAGGTCCCCGGATTTGTTCCGCTGATAGAAGGCGAGCGGCAGTTGCTGCAACCGCTGGAAGACATCGGTGCGGAGTGCCTCCAGCACCAGAAAACCCGCCTGGTTCGTAAGGTATTGGGTCAGAAATGAACAGGCGCCCCGGATCAGAAACACCAGCGGCAATGCCAGACAGGCCGCCAGCAACAGCCGGTCAGGCTGGTCAGCCCCGAACAGCCAGCGCGCCCATTTTTCAATCCGCTCCTGCGTTGCTTTGGTCTTGTCAGCGGTTGGATTCTCCGCCCCCGCAGGGACCGGGTTGGCGGTACCGTTCGTCACCACGGTGGCGACCACCACATTACTCGAAGTCACAAGCGTGACCGGCTGACCCGGATTTTCCGCGCCGGTCTGCACCTGGGTCGTCGGCGCCTTGGTCTTGCCGAACAACACGGGAACCACCACTTGGAGCACGACTGGAAACCCCACGCCACTCGTGATCGCAAACATCATCGCTGCCAGCAAGCCGCCCACGAGGGGCCACTTGGCCGGCTTGAGATATGTCAGCAACCGGCGATAGCGCCGCATGGAAAGTTTTTCGGCTGGTGGTGGCTTTGGTGTTGTCATGGGGCGCGGCGCTCCGCGGCGCGCAAGCAGACGTTAATCAAGCCGCCGGACGGCTGGAAGATTCTTTTTGCTGGCTGGCATCAATCGGGGGATTTCCCCTGAATATCCGGCCTCCCGCCGCCGTCTGCCTTCCGGTTTTGCGGCTTGCCTGTGGAGGAGGGCCATTTAAAGTGTATCCATGAAAATAATCACGTTAGCCTTTGCGTTGCTGCTCATCGCGGCCCCGGTGCTGCGGGCGCAGGTCACGGCCGAGGTGGTCATGGAACAGGAATACTTTCTGGTCGGGGAGGCGATCCCCGCCGAAGTCCGCATCACGAATCGTTCGGGCCAGACCTTGCATCTCGGCGCGGACAACGACTGGCTGACGTTCACCGTCGAGTCGCGCAACAATTACGTCGTGGCCAAGAACGGAGACGTGCCGGTGCAAAAAGCCTTTGAGCTGGCCTCCGGCAAGACCGCCATCCGCCGGGTGGAAATCTCCCCCTACTTCGCGCTCAATCGCACCGACCGCTATCAACTCAACGCCCACGTCCGCATCAAAGAGTGGGACGCGGCCGTGACCGCCAAGCCCAAGGGCTTTGAGATCATCAATGCCGCCAAGATCTGGTCGCAGGACTTCGGCATGCCGCAGTCGGCGGGCGTGACGAACCAGCCACCCGAAGTGCGACGTTACAAACTGGAGCAGGCGAATTATCTGCGTGGCAAGCTCCGGCTTTACCTGCGCGTGACGGACCCCAGCGAGACCCGGGTGTTCAAGGTGCAGCATCTCGGCCCGATGGTGTCCATCAGCGACCCGGAGCATCAGGTGGACCGCGCCAACCAGTTGCACGTGTTGTATCAGTATGGCGCGCGCGCTTATCTCTACACGGTCATCACGCCGGACGGCGAGGTGCTCGTCCGCCAGACCCACGAAATCGCGGGCAACCGGCCCCGGCTGCAGCCCGACGAAGCGGGCGGTATTGTTGTGGTCGGCGGCACCCGCCGCATCGCCAGCAGCGACCTGCCGGCCCCAGTCACATCAGATACCAATGCTTTTTCGGAGCACCCTTGATCTCATCCTTGGGAATCGGTGCGTCGCCCTGCTCGGTGGTGCCTTCCTGCTTGGTCCGGTCCTGAGTCACGCCGCCACGCCGGTCGTGGCCCAGCTCCGTAACGGGGATCGCATCACCGGAGAACTGCTTGCCCAGGAAACCAACCACGTCATCATCGCCACGGGTTGGGCGGGCACGCTGGCCATTCCCTTGAGCGCCCTCGGCGGTGTGCAGACGACCAGCGGCGAGAAGTTGATTCCCCTGAACGACGGTGCGACCCAGCCCGCCGCCGCCCCGGCCAAACCCGGCGCCGCCAAGCCTGGCAACATCGCGGCCACCTCAAAGTCGGCCCCGGCCAAAAAGGTTCAGACCGATCTGCAGTTCGGTTCGAACTTGAGCTTTGGCGCCAAGGATCAGCAATTACTTTATAGCCGGCTGAAGGTGAATTATTCCCAGCCCTACGAAAGCAACCCGAAGGAATTCTTCCGCAGCCTGTTCGATGTCTCCGCGGACTACGGGGAGACCGAGAGCGTCGAGTCCGCCAACCGGCTGCTGGGGAGCTGGAAGACCGACTTTGACCACAGCACGAACACGTATGTTTACAACGTCTTCACCAGCGGCTTTGACCAGATCCGCAAGATCAACCTGCAATACGGCGCGGGCCCGGGCGTGGGGTATCATGCCTTCCGGTTCCCAGTGTTCGAATTGGACCTGGAATCCGGCCTTGATTATCAGGTGCAGGATCGCAGCGAAGGCGAAGACACGTCCAGTGTCTATGCCCGCCTCGGCAACAGCATCACCTGGAAAATCTCCCCCCGGGTCTCCTTCACGAAGAAGCTCGAATACTTCTTCAACCTCGAGGACACCGAAAAATTCCGGCTGCGGCTGGACTCCAACCTCCGCTTTCAACTGATTGACAACCTCTCGCTGAACTTGAGTGTCGTGGACTTTTTCGACACCGATCCCGCGCCAACAGTGAACAAGAACGAACTCCAGATCCGCACCTCCATCGGCCTCAAATTCTGACCGCCCGCCGCCGCGCTAGCGCAGATCCTCCGGGGATTGGACGCGCGCCTGCAGCAACCGCACCACCGGCAACGCCCGCTGCAACACCGCCTGCTCCGTCTGGCCGGGATAGGGCTTCATCATCACGCGGACGGCGGCGATGGGCTCGCCATTGCGATCGCGCAACGGTTGCACCACGGACGTCACCGTCTTTTCCTTCCCGTAAAACACCTGGCCCTTGGTGATGGCCCCGATCTCGGACTTCCCGCCCTCGGCCCCGAGGTCCTGCGGGTCCTTGCTGGCGACCACGCGGGGCACGCCGGTTTCATCCGGCAGATAAATCTTCAATCCCAGCAACTGGCCATATTTCTTGAGCGCCTCGTTCACCATCACCTGGGCCAACGGCTCCCGGGGGGTGTATTCAATCCGCGCGTCCGCAAAACGGCTCAACGAATCCGACTTGGTCCAGAACCCGATCCGGCCCTTCGCAAAACTGGTGTCGGTCAACTCCGGGATCACGTCCATTCCATTGAGCGCGATGCGGATCTTGTTCTTGTTGCACACCACCTTCAGCTCGTACCAGACGCCCCTTTCGATGGGCAGCGTCGGACCGATGGGTTGGCCGCGGATGCCGCCGACGACCTTGTAGAACCGGATATTGCTCCCCAACGCACTCGCCCGGACGACGTAAAAATCCGTTTCGTTCTGGTAACGGAACACGACCCCCGCCATCTGTTCGGTCACACCGTCCACGATCTTGAACTTCGTCGTCAGCGTGAAATCGTCGAACTGCGCCTTGTCGTAGATCAAAGCGGGAAAGCGTTCGTCCTTCAAATCGGCGCTGGTCTGCGCGAGGACGACCTGGTTCGTCGCGCCCGGCAAGTCGTCCAGGACGGCCCGCCAGCGGCCCGGTCGCCCGCTGCCCACCAGCACATTGGTGAACCCGGCGGGCGAGTCATCCCGTCCGACGGGACCAAAATCCAAGACCACCTCCGCGGCGCTCGCACCGAATGCGAGCAGCAGGCCGAGGGCTGCAAGACACCTGAAAATCATCCCGGGGAGAGTGGCAAACCGCGACAGACCGGACAAGGAAATGCGCCCGACATCATCCGCCCGCTGGACTTTGCCTGGCTCCTCTGTGTCGCCACGATAGCGAGTCGCTTGACTCTTTCGCGCTGACTCCCGAACCTCGCCGCGCATGATTGCGCGCGTCACCCTCGAGATCGCCCTCCGCAAGGAGTTCGATTACGCCATCCCGCCCGAACTGGTGGGCCGGGTGGACGTGGGCAGTCGCGTGCAAGTCCCGTTCGGTCCGCGCAAGGTGCTCGGCGTCGTCACCGCTGTCGCGGAAGAATCCGCGCACGCCCGACTCAAACCCATCCTCAAAGTCATCGGCGCGCAAACACTCGTGACGGCGAAGGTGCTGCGGCTCGCGCGATGGATCGCGGATTACTACTGCTGCGCGCCCGAAATCGCGCTCAAGTCGGTTCTGCCGGAAGCCGTGCGCCACGAAGAAGCCGGCTGGCGCGAGCGACTTTTAGTGCGCGTGCTGCCGGTCGCCGGAGAATTTCCCAAGCTCCCGAAGCGGCAGCTTGAAGTCTGGAACATCATCGAGGAACGGCGCGAGATTCTCCTCTCCGAATTGGTCGAACTCGCCGAAACCACCGCAGCGACCGTTCGCAAACTAGAAGATCGCGGCCTCGTTTCCATTACAAATGAAATCTCCGAGCGCGACCCGTATGCGCAGGAACAGATTCTGCCCAGCTCGGCCATCGTGTTGAATCCGGCGCAGACGGTCGCATTGGAAAAGATTAAAGCGGCAATGGGTGGAACAGGCCTCCGGCCTGTTGTTTCGGGCGTCGCGCCCGAAACTTCGGGGCGAGTCACTGAAACAGAATCGCGCGCCAATCCACCCGCCGCGCACCCGCCGAATCTGGCGGGACGCCAGATTCAACAGGCCGGAGGCCTGTTCCACCCCATCACCGAACCCACGGCCCGCAAGCGCAATCTTCCGCACTTCGAGATTCCCGGCTTCACCTATCACGTCACCTGGCACACGCAGAACAAGCTGGTGCTGTCTCCCGAAGCCCGCACCAAAACTCTTGCGGCCTGTCATTTCTGGCACGGCAACAAAATGAAGTGCTCCGCCGCGTGCGTGATGCCGGATCATGTTCACCTGTTGATTCAGCCGCTACCAGTTCAGCATGGCAACGAAGGTGTTCATTCACTCTCGGAGATTCTACACAGCATCAAATCGTTTTCGGCGCATGAGGTGAACAAGGTCATGAAACGAAGCGGACCGGTCTGGCAGCAGGAATCTTTTGATCGAATGATTCGTTCGGAAAGCGATCTGCACAAGACTTGGGATTACATCTGGAACAATCCTCGGCGGCTTGGAATCGTCGGGCCGATGGAGGAGTATCCTTATTTCTGGTCACCGAGCGGATTGACTGGTGAGGTGCTTGGATTGGGTGGAACAGGCCTCCGGCCTGTAGTTGCCGGCGTCGCGCCGGCAACTAGCGCGACCCCTCAGTCAGCGGGGCACAACCAAGGCGCATCGTCCGCTCAACACGCCTCTGAAACTCAGCGAACTTCACTCCGCACGGCGATTCAGCGGGACGCTGAATCGGGACAGGCCGGAGGCCTGTTCCACCCGGAACGAAACACCTTCCTCCTCCACGGCGTCACTGGCTCGGGAAAGACCGAAATCTACTTGCAGGCCATTGCGCACGCTTTGGAGCAAGGCACGGGCGCGATCGTGCTCGTGCCGGAAATTTCACTGACGCCGCAAACGGTGGAGCGTTTCAAGGCGCGGTTTAGTTCGGGGAAATTGCAAACGCTCGTGGCGGTGTTGCATTCGCATCTCAGTTCGGGTGAACGACACGATGAGTGGCATAAGATCCGGCAGGGGCGGGCCCGTATCGTGATCGGGGCGCGCTCGGCGATCTTTGCGCCGGTCGAACCGCTCGGCCTCGTCATCGTGGACGAGGAACACGAGCACACTTACAAGCAGGAGGAAGCGCCGCGCTACCATGCGCGCGATGTCGCCATCATGCGCGGGCAGATGGAAGGCGCGGTCGTGGTGCTGGGTTCGGCGACGCCATCGCTGGAGAGTTATTACAACTGCAAGAAGGGCAAATACACGCTGCTCGAATTGCCCGAACGCGTGGACGACCAGAAGATGCCGCTGGTGCGCGTGGTGGACATGCGCCAGGCGGCACGCAAGGAAAAGGGCACGCTGGTTTTCTCCCCGCAACTCAAAGAGGCCATCACCAAACGCCTGGAGAAAGGCGAACAGACGATCTTGTTCCTCAACCGCCGGGGCTATTCGTCGTCATTGCAATGTGAAAAGTGCGGCCATGTCTGCGAATGTCCGAACTGCTCACTCTCGCTGACGTATCATCGCTCGGAGAATCTGTTGCGCTGCCATCTCTGCGGTTACAACGAGCGCGTGCCCAAGGTCTGCCCAAACGACAAGTGCAAGAACCCGGCGATCCGCTACTCCGGTCTCGGCACGCAGAAGGTCGAAGAGGTGCTGGGGAAACTTTTTCCAAAGGCGCGCGTCAAACGCATGGACGCCGACGTGATGAAGCGGAAGGAAGATTACCGCAAAGTGCTCGGCGATTTTCGCACGGGCAAGATTGATATCCTGATCGGCACGCAGATGATCGCGAAGGGCCTGCATTTCCCGAACGTGACGCTCGTCGGCATCATCTACGCCGACCTGTCATTGAGCATGCCGGACTTCCGCGCGGGCGAACGGACATTTCAACTGCTCACGCAGGTTGCGGGGCGTGCCGGTCGCGGTGATGTGGAAGGCGAGGTGTTCGTGCAGGCGTTCGCGCCGTTTCATCCGGCGATCCAATACGCGCGCCGGCATGACTTCGTCGGTTTCTACGAACAGGAATTGGAATTTCGCGAGCAACTGAAATATCCACCGGCGGCGCGGGTGGCGTTGCTCACGCTCAAAGGCCGCAATGAGCAGAAGGTGCAGTTCGCGGCAGCGCACGTGCGGAAGGAACTGGAGCAGTTGATCCGGCGTGGGGGCGAAAGGGAGAAAGGGAGAAAGGGTGTGGAGGAGAACGCGACTTTGTTTGATGCTGTCGCACCGACGACTGAATCAGCAACCGTCGCTCAGACCGCCGCGCCAGAATACTTCCGCGATTTGATCATCGCCGGCCCCGCGCCCGCGCCGTTGCTGCGGGCGGAGACGTTCTATCGCTACCAACTCATGCTGCGCACCCGGGCGATGACGCGGTTGAGCCGGGAGCTGGCGCGCATCATCGGCGCGTTGGAACTGCCCGAAGATGTCACGCTAACTACGGACATTGACCCGGTAAGTTTGTCATAGATACGGACTTGCCACGGAAGGGGCGACGGGCGTTTAATGGCCGCACGAATACTATGAGCGCGTCGCCCACAAACAAAAACGGCCAGCCCAGCGATCCTCGCCCGCTCATCTTTGCCGTGGACGACGAGCCGATGCTGCTCGAACTCGCCACGTTGATTCTCCAGCCGCAGGGTTTTCGCGTGGAGACTTTTCGCGACCCGCTCGCCGCGGTGCGCGCCTTCTCGCTCGCCAATCCGCTGCCCGCGCTGATTGTCACCGACTTCGCGATGCACCGGATGAACGGCCTGGATCTGATCCGCGATTGTCGCCTGATCCATCCGGAACAAAAAATCCTGATGGTCAGCGGCACGGTGAATGAATCGGTGTATCTCAATTCGCCGCACAAGCCCGACGCCTTCCTCCCCAAGCCGTATTCGGCCACGGAACTCACGGCCCTGGTGAAGCGGTTGGTGGGGCGTTGATTCAGAGCGCGGACGACAACTGGAGCGAATCCGCCTTCAAGCCATCCCGAACCAGCCGGCGATGATGCTGGCCGAGGCCAGCACCACCGTGCCGACCAGGCGCGGCACGGGGGTGAGATTGATGATCACAATCAGGACGATGAAGCCATAGCGCGCGAGCTGCTGGTAAGTCTCCCGGCTCATCCCGGTCAGGACGCGCATCACATGCGAGCCATCGAGCGGCGGAATGGGCAACAGGTTGAAGAAGCAAAGCACCAGACTGATCCACGCGGTCATCATGGAAAACTGAACCAGGCCGGGATAACCCATCATGGTGCCGACCTTGGCCAACCCGATGAACAGGACAGCGAGCAGAAGATTCATCCACGGCCCAGCCATCGAGATAAGGATGTCATCCACCTTTTCATTGCGCAGGTTGTAGGGATTAACGGGCACGGGCTTGGCCCAGCCGATCAAAATGCCGCCCACGGCCGGGAAAAAAATCTGCATCAGCGGAATCAACACCGTCCCCAGTGGATCAATGTGGACGAGCGGATTCAAGGAGCAACGCCCCTCGCGTTTGGCGGTGTCATCGCCGCACTTGGTCGCCATCCAGGCATGACCGAACTCGTGAAACGTCAGCAGAATCACGAGGCTCAGGTAGCGGATCAAACCGTCAATCAGGTCGTTTACGTCCATGCAGCGGACAAGCTAGCGGCTGCGTGGAAACGAGTCGAGCCGGGACCAACGCGGGCTTGGTCGCGCCCCGCCCCCACAGCCATTTCAATCTTGCGCCGGCAAAATTCCCCGACACCATCGCGGGTGAAGACGTAGCCCCCGGGCCGTTGCCCGGGGGCGATCTCTAATCACAAACCAAAGGCAAAACGATGAAATGTCCGGCCTGTAAAAGTCCCCTGCGCGAGAAAGGCGCCGGCGGCATGACTCTCGACATCTGTTACGGCGGTTGCGGCGGCATCTGGTTTGATGCCCAGGAACTCGAGCGCGTCAGCGCCCGCGCCGCCGCCACCTTGCACACCATCTGGACCGTGCCGGTCAGCAACGTGAAGCAGACCGAGCCGCGGCTCTGTCCCCGCTGCCCGGACCAGGTGCTCGACCGCAAATGGTTTTCCGATGCGAAGAAGGTCGAGATTGATCAATGCCCGCAATGCCACGGCGTCTGGCTGGATGCCGGCGAGTTCAGCCAGATTTACACCGAAATCCAGGGTGCGAAAGTAACGCCGCCCGGCTGGGCCACCGCGATGGCGGAGGCCGCAAATCTGGTCAGCCAGAAAACCGGCGGCAGCACCGGCGCGCAGTTGTAACTCCGCAACCATTAAAGTATGACCGCAGCGGCAGCCAAGGCCAGATGGGGACTGCGTTGGTTGCGTCTTTTGCTGGTCCTCGCCGGTCTCGGCACGCTGTTTCTGCTCACGCTCTGGGCCATTGGCGCGTTGTATTTCGATGTCCGGATCGCTTGGCTGCGTGGGCCGCTGGCCGGACTGTATGTCGGCGTCATCGCCACGCTCTGGGTGCTGGTCAAACCCCGCTGGCGCGCGGCGGCGCTGACGGCGGGCGCGTTCCTGCTCGTGTTCGGCTGGTGGTCGTTGCTCAAACCCTCGAACGACCGCAACTGGCAACCCGACCTCGCCGTGCTGCCTTACGCCGAATTCAACGGCGACCGCGTGACGCTCCACAACATCCGCAACTGCGACTACCGCAGCGAAACCGATTTCGACGTGCGCCACTACGACCGGACGTTCGACCTCGCGGACTTGCGCACCGTGGATATTTACATGGTTTACTGGGGCTCACCCCTGATGGCTCACACGATGATGAGCTTTGGTTTCGGCGACGACGCCTACGTGTGTTTTTCCATCGAGACCCGGAAGGAGCAGGGCGAGGGTTATTCGGCCTTGAAGGGATTGTATCGCCAGTTTGAACTCACGTATGTGATCGCGGATGAACGGGACGTGGTGCGATTGCGCACGAATTACCGGCAAGGCGAGGACGCGTATCTCTACCGGTTGAAAGCGACGCCGGAGGCTGCGCGCCAATTGTTCCTCGATTACGTGAATCGCGCCAATCGCCTGCACACGCAACCCGAGTGGTATAACGCCGTCACCGACAATTGTACCACCGGCATCCGCACCCAGCGCGATGCCGCCAACCGCGCGCCGTGGGATTATCGCGTGTTGGTGAACGGTCTGGGTAATGAACTGCTCTACGACCGCGGCCGCATCGCCACCAATCTGCCGCTGGCACAGGTCAAAGAACTTGGCCACATCAACGCCCGCGCCAAGGCTGCTGATCAAGACGAGGATTTCTCACGGAAGATTCGCGCAGGCCTTCCCGATCCAAACGTCGCTGTGACGAAATAATCACCGCCATGCCGGTCCGGGATAAACTCTCAGCATTCAGCACGTAGTGCAGACCTATGATCACCAAAGCAAACGATCAATACAGTTTGCAAGGCGAGCAACTTCGAAATGTCAGGCTGTTCTCCGTGATGTTGCTGGGATTGCTGATAGTAGCGCTATGGGCTCATCTGCCGTATCTGATTATCGAGCATCGCCGCATCGAACCCTGGAAATGGGTTGGCTTATTGAGTGGCGACCTCATGGCGTTGGGATGGTTTTTACGATTCGTTTTCGACCACGCCATTGTCGCGCGCCCGTTCATTTCCATATCAATCCGTGATGGGCGCAAGCATTTCAGAATCGCCGCATGTGGAGGACTGACGGCCATAATCATTGACCTCGCTTTCGCGTTCCAACTCATGGCCACTGAACGCCACGGTTACCAGCAGGCACACGTAACCGAAGCGCAAGTTGTGACGATTAAAAAGCATTGGCGGCCGGCGGCGACCTGGTACGAGGTGGAGTGTAGCTTTTCAGATGAGGCTGGTCGCCGGCATGATGCCCATCTACGCGTGGAGGCGGAACAACATATTCTGCCGTCTCAATTGTCTGCCCGGGCTGTTGCGGTGTTGACCGCAACTGACCCAACCGTTGACTCTATTCCAATCCGTTATGATCAGGCTCATCCTTCTCGTGCTTGGATAGATGGTTCTGGCTGGGAGGATGATAATCGCTTTTATTGGTTCTCATTGCTGACGCTGTTGTTTCAAACAATTGTAACCGCTTTGTTCTTGCTGCTTTTCCTCCCATACACGCGGGGAAACCTTTTGCCGTGGTGGTGGGACACCTACAAGGTTTTGCCTTTGATGGTGCAGGTGTTTTGGATGCTGCTCCTCGGACTGACTGATCGTTTCATGAATTAAACACAGCCTGAACACCTTCCTGCTCCCCCAACATAGAAAATGCCTAAGCCGGAACCATGCAATTGAATGGAGACGGAACCAACGCCGAGACGCGGAGAACACGAAGCGGCGCAGAGAATTGCGGTTTAGGAGGCGGTCCCAAAACGGTGGGTGGTTCCGGCCCCGGTTTACTCTGCGTTGCTCTGCGGCCTTTGCGCCTCCGCGTTGCTCCGGCGGTTTCACAACTGCATCGTTCCGGCTAAGAGGCTGTATCAAAATGAACTTCTTGCTACGGCTGGTAGGGCGCGTCACTCCGTGCGCGCCGTCGTCTGGCTGACACAAAACGGCGCGCACGGAGTGACGCGCCCTACCTTGAACAGCCATTTTGTTATACGCTCTAAATCAAAAAGCCGGGCGAAGCTTCCTTCGCCCGGCTTGTATGTTTTGAGATTTCAGCAGCTCAGGCTTTCCAGATCATGTCCGCCACGGTCTTGCCGGCGGGAATGAACGGAATGACGTGCGTGCTGTAGGGCACCACCACGTCGAGCACATACGGTTCATCAGCATCCAGCATCCGTTGCATCGCGGCGCGGAGATCCTTCTTATACATCACGCGCTCGCACTTCACGCCGAACGACGTGCAGACTTTCACGTAGTCGGGGTAGATGCTCGGGCGATCTTTCGGATCGCCGAGATACGTATGGCCGCGGTTGCCGCCGTAGAAGTTATCTTCCCATTGCACCACCATGCCGAGATGCTGGTTGTTCAGGATGATGGCCTTGGCGGCGATCTTTTCGACATGCGCCGTGGCGAGTTCCTGGATGTTCATCAGGAACGAGCCGTCGCCGTCAATGTCAATGACCTGCTTGTCGGGGAACGCCACTTTCACGCCGAGCGCGGCGGGGAAGCCGTAGCCCATCGAGCCGAGGCCCAAGCTGCTGACGAACTGGCGCGGGAACTTGTATTTGAACCATTGTGCCGCCCACATCTGGTGCTGACCGACGCCGGTGGTGATGTACGCGTCGCCCTTGGTGAGGTCGTAAAGCTCCTCGATCACCATCTGTTGCAGGATGACTTCGCTTTCCTTGCCCTGCATGTGGTCAATCATGTGGTCGCTGTTCGCGATCTCCGGCGTGATGCGATAGTTGAACGGCGCTTTCTTTTTCCACTCCTCGATCTGGTCGAGCCACGCGGTGTGCTTCTTGTTCAACGGCCGCTTGGCGATCATCTTGTTCAAGCGGGTCAACGCATCCTTGATGTCGCCGACCACCGGCAGATGCGCTTTGCGGTTCTTGTTCAACTCCGACGCGTCAATGTCCACATGGACAATCGTGCCGGTCTTGCAGAATTCCTCGAACTTGCCGGTCACGCGATCATCGAAGCGCACACCGAACGCGAGCAACAAATCCGCGCCGTTCTTCAATTTCACCATCGGATCGTTGAAGGTCTTGCGTTTCTCGTATTCGCCGTTGACCGCCCAGTTCGCCACCGCCGAGCCGTGCATGCCGAGCCAGCGCAACGACAGCGGATGCGTTTCCGGGAAACCGCCCAAGCCCATGAGCGTGGTGGTCACGGGGATGTTCGTCGCTTCGGCGAATTTCTTGAGTTCCGCCGCCGCACCGCTCGTGATGATGCCGCCGCCGCAATAAAGCACCGGGCGTTCGGCTTTTTCGATCAAGCCCATGATCTCGTTCAACGCGAGTTCATCGGCCTTCAAGTCCGGTTGTGTGTAGCCGCGCAAACCTTTCTTCACCTGTTCGAGCGTCGGCCAGACGGGCTGGGCTTTGGCCTGTTGGACATCCTTGGGGAAATCAATCACCACCGGACCGGGGCGACCCGATTGCGCGATGTAAAATGCTTCCTTAACGATGCGCGGGATGTCGTTGATGTCCGTGACCAGATAGCTGTGCTTCACGATGGGCAATGTGACGCCGATCATGTCGGTTTCCTGAAACGCGCCGCGACCGATCATCGCTTGCGTCACCTGACCGGTGATGGCGATCAATGGGCAGGAATCCATGTAAGCATCGGCGATGGCGGTGACGAGATTCGTCGCGCCCGGACCGCTCGTGCCCATGCAAACGCCGGCTTTGCCGGTCACGCGCGCATAACCTTCCGCCGCAAACGAGCCGCCCTGTTCGTGGCGCGGCAGGATGGTGCGGATCTTGGATTTGGTGAGCGACTGATGGATTTCCATGCTCGCGCCGCCGGGATACGCAAAAATGACTTCCACGCCTTCGCGTTCGAGCGCTTCGACGAAGATGTCGCGGCCAAACTTGGCGGCGCCGACTTCGTTGCGCTTGGGCGCGGTCTTTGATGCTTTTTTCACGGTTTCGGTTGCTTTGCTCATTTTTCTTCTTTCTCGGATGAATGGATTCTTGGATGGCTGGATGACTGAGTTGACGCAGCGGGCGTCTTCCCATCCATCCATTTATCCAAACATCCACCCATCTATTTTTTGGCCGGGCGGCGTGGACAACAAAAAACCCACAGCCGTTTCCAGCCGTGGGTTCTTGTTAAAATCTACTCAATCTCGACAAGCGCCAACGGCCTCGCTTACTACGAGGACTACCAGTGTTACTTGTCGGACGATTCCGTTCATTTCGCAGGCAGATTAGCCGTTTCCGCGCCAAAGGGTCAAGTCCGTTTCCAGCCCGGCGGGCAGGGGCTGTTCTGGCGGCACCAGTGCGGCCCAGCCTGGGAGCGCCGGCGTCTCCTCGGCGCGTTTCCGCCCGCTGCGACTGGCCAGCGGGACGCTGGCGCTCCCGGGACGGCACGGCAGTTTCAGTCACGCCCGCCAGGCTAAAACCGCTCCTGGCAAACAGCTTATGCCGGTCAACCGACCGCCTTCATCACCCGGGCGGCAGTGGAAATCGTCTTTTCCAAGTCCGCTTCCGTGTGGGCCGTGGAAATGAATCCCGCCTCGAATTGGGACGGCGCGAGATACACGCCCGCGTCCAACATGCCGTGAAAGAATTTCTTGAACCGCTCGCGATCCGCCTTCATCGCGTCGGCCAGATTCCAGACCGGCTCGCTGGTGAAGTAACCGCAGAACATCGAGCCGCAGCGGTTGAACACCACCGGCACGCCCGCCGATTTCGCCGCGGCGCGCATTCCGGCTTCGAGTTGCGCGCCGAGGGCTTCGAGCCGGTCGTAAGCATTGTGGCTGC
>CAZQNQ010000038.1:0-32172 GCA_964594985.1 uncultured Bifidobacterium sp. | reverse complement strand
TCGTCACCGGGCCGGACATCATCTTCTTCTGGGTCGCGCGCATGATCATGGCGGGCTACGAATACATGGGCGACGCGAAGTTCGCGCTCCCGGATGCCATGCCGTTCCAGAATGTTTATTTCACCGGCATCATCCGCGACAAGCAGGGCCGCAAGATGTCGAAGTCGCTCGGCAATTCGCCCGATCCGCTCGTGCTCATCGCCCAATACGGCGCGGACGCGCTCCGCTTCGGCACGATGCGCAGTGCGCCGCTCGGTCAGGACGTGTTGTTCGACGAGAAGGACGTCGAACTGGGCCGCAACTTCTGCAACAAGCTGTGGAACGCGTGTCGCTTCCGGCAGATGCAAGGTGGCAGCGACGCCTCGTCGCTGAACCAATCGAAACGCGACGGGGGCGTCGCGGCCACTACTGGCGACGAGGGCGTCGCGACTACTTACGAAGTGCAGGGCGAGATTGATTCGTCACTGCTCACCACGGACGACAAGTGGATTCTACTCAAGCTCAACGAGGCGATCCGCGAAATCACCGAGGCGTTGAACAGCTACAATTTCAGCGTGGCGGTGCAGGCGTTGTATCGTTTCTTCTGGAACGAGTATTGCGACTGGTATGTCGAGGCAAGCAAGGCGGTGTTAAGCAGACAATCGTCCGAAAATCCCCTCACCCGGCCTTCGGCCACCCTCTCCCCATCCGATGGGGAGAGGGACGGGGTGAGGGGCAACGACAACGCCCGCAAAGCCAACACGCTCGCGGTGATTGATTTCGTGTTGAGCCACACGATCCGGTTGTTCCATCCGTTCCTGCCGTTCATCACGGAGGAACTGTGGCACGGGATGGGTTACGCGGCGGACATGCCGGAGAATCAAGGTGGCAAAACCATCATGAACGCGCCGTGGCCCAAGCCGTTTGATACGGATTTCCGCGATGCGTATTCGCTCGATGATTGTTATCTCGAATTTGCCACACAGAAATACGAAGTGGTGACGCAGGGCCGCAACTTGCGTCGCGTCGGGAACATTCAGGCCGGCAAGAAGGTGAAGTTCGTGCTGAAGCCGACGCGCGAAGTGCTGCCGCACGACGGCGAGGTCATCAAGATTCTGCTCAACGCCGAAGCGTTCGAGATCAATGAAAGCTATGCCGCGAAGAAAGGCACGCCGACGGCGCACACGCCGTTCGGGGAATTGTTCCTGCCGCTTGATGGCTTGATTGATGTCGCGGCGGAACAGGTGCGGTTGACCAAGGAACTCGAGAAGATCACCACGGAGATCACCAAGGTGGAGCAGAAGCTCGCGAACCCGGCGTTCACGCAAAAAGTTCCGGCGACCGTATTGCAGGAACATCAGCAGCGCCTGACCGATTGGCAGGGCAAGCTGGCGCACGTAAAAGCGGCGTTGGAAGCGTTGGCGGGGTGATTTCAGCGACTGGCAATCACAGCGCATGGATATGTTTGGGGAAGCTGTTGCCGGGAAACGGTAGGCTGCTAAGAATTCCGGCGTGAAATGTCTTCGCCTGCTTTTCCTATTGATTGGGCTGGCAGCCTCGGCCAGCCGCGCCGACGAGCTGGTTTTCGCCAAACTTGAAGCGCAGGGCAGATTCCAGGAAGCCGCCGCAGTGCTGCGTGACGCTTTGTCGCAACCAGCGCTCGGCGACGCGGCCCGAAAGGAATTAAGCTTCGAGTTGGACCGGCTGGAGCGCATCCGCAAGGACTACCCGCTGACCAAGGCAAAACTCTTCGCGCGACTGAAAGAGTCGGTGCGCGATTTGACGGAGCAAGAGTTTGAAGGTTGGATTGCGGAAGGGAGGTTTGACAGCCGCGAGATTGATGGGGAGCGGCGCTTCATGGGTTCCAGCGTAAGCAATCTTTTCTTTCGCTACGCAGAGTTGAATCCACGCCGGTTGCCACCGAAAGATACGGCCAAGCATGACCAGGCCAGCCTGGAAACTTGTCGGGTCATCAAGGCGGCGGCGCAAAAGGGAAAGCGACCTTACGTTTTGTCGAAGTGCTTCGATGCCGTGATGGCGGTGACGGTGGATGCGGACGCCGTTCCTGCCGGACAGGCCATCCGGGCCTGGCTGCCGATTCCAAGGGCGTACCCATTCCAAAACGGATTTACCTTGCGGGAAACCTCGTCGCCGATCCGCCACTTGGATGACGAGCGAAGTCCCATCCGGGCGATTTATCTGGAACAAAAGGCGGAGCAGGGGAAGCCCACCAGATTTGAAATCAATTACGAATACACGATGGCGGGCGTCTCGTTCGACATCAAACCGGAGGAGGTGCGGCCCGCAAACACCAACGATCCCGCGCTAAAGCCATTTCTGGCGGAAGCCCCGCACGTCGTTTTCACACCGGAGTTGCGGGCGTTGTCCAGGCGGATCATTGGCGGCGAAACAAATCCAGCGGTGCAGGCCAAGAAGTTTTACGATTGGATCGCGGAGAACATCAAATACAGCTACGCGCTGGAGTATTCGACGATCCGCAACATCAGCGATTACTGCATGACCAAGGGTTACGGCGATTGCGGGCAGGAGGCGTTGTTGTTCGTGGCGCTGTGCCGGCTGAACGGGATTCCGGCGCGGTGGCAGTCCGGTTGGAATCTCTTTCCGGGCGCAAAATCCATCCATGACTGGTGCGAGATTTATCTCGAGCCCTACGGCTGGATGCCGGTTGATCCATACAAGGGCATCTGGGCGATGCGTTATGCGGTGACACTCACGCCGGAACAGAAACGCGAGGTGCGTGACTTTTATTTCGGCGGGCTGGATTACTATCGCATGGCGGCGAACAGCGATCACAACCAAAACCTGACGCCTGCAAAAAACTCCTTTCGCTCGGACACTGTGGATTTCCAGCGCGGCGAACTGGAGTGGGGCACGAACAATATTTACTTCGACCAATACAACCACGAATTGCACATCAAGGAAACCGCGACGCAGTGATCAGCGTTCGGATTCGCCGTCCGGGATAAAGGGCTGTGGGCGTGGGAAGGTCATGGCAGGCTGGGCAGCGAGGTCAAACGTCTTTCCGTTCGCTGTGGAGATTTTGCAACGGTCTGGGCGGAATAAAATGCTGACGCTGCCGACTTCACGGGTGGACAAGACGAGAACCTTTCGGCGTTCGAGCCGTTCTTTGAGTTTCAAGCTGGCGCGGGCGGTGGCGGGAAGCTCTGAGTCAGCGATGATGATGACGCGGGGTTGAGTCGCGTCCAGCAAGGCTTCACAGAGCGCTTCGGTTTGCGTGGGTAATCCGGTGACGACGATGTCAGAGCGGAGGCGGTTGGTTTCGCGATCAAGCAGAAGATTTTGGCCAGCACGACCAAGGTCGGAGAGGAGGAGGATTTTTACGCCGTGTAGTTCCGCTTGGCGGACGAGCGCGCCGTCGTCGGCTTGGGGGGATTCATCTTCTTTCGTCGGATGCAAGATACGCCACGGCACCGCCTCGTCGCCGCGATGGAGAGCGGTGATGTGGTAGGGATCGCGTTGCAGTGCGGTAAAGATGCGGCGATACGCGACGGAGCGGAAACGGAACGAGCTGGCAAAAATGTCATGACAACGGAACTCGGCGGCGAGTTCTTCGGCGCCGCCGACGTGTTTCAGGTCGCCGTGAGTGAGTAGCAGGCGGGGCAGGCGATTGACGCCGTGGGCGCGGAGGAAGGGGCGCGTCACAAAATCCACGGAGTTGGTGTTGCCGCAATCCATCAGCCAGTCTTGAGATTTGCCGGCGGCGTTGAAGTATTCGGCGTGGCCACCATCGAGCGGGAGGATGGTGAGTTCGGTATTCTTGCGGGTGATGAACCATTGGCCGGCGTAAAAAGTTGCGATGAGCGCGAGTGCCGCAATGGTGCGGGCGCGGCGTTCGGGTTGCCAGAGCCAGCCACTCATGAAGCCGATCAACAGACCGTAGTAGATGAGAAAAGTGAACGCGGACGGCGCGGTGATGAAGGTGTACGCGCCGGGAATTTCCGTGCTCCACTGGCTGATCTTGACCATCGCCAACATCCAGAACCACGCGCAGTGATTGAACAGTTCGGTGAACCATGGCAGCCAATCGCCGCAGAGCAGGCTGCCGAGATTGCAGGCGAGCGCGAGGCTGCTCATGGGGACGACGACGAGATTGGCGAGCAATGTGACCGGGCTGAAGATGTGGAAGTAATACGCCGTGAGCGGCAACGCGCCGAGCCATGCGGCGAGGGAAGTAACAAAACTTGTCAGCACGATTCGAGTGGCGGCGCGGAGGAATTGTTTCCATTTTGGGATGACATCGGGCGCGAGCATGGGATCAAGGGCGAGCCAGTGGTCGCGGAGTTTTTCCAGCGGCGGCATGAACAGCGCGATGCTTAACACGACGAAGAACGAGAGTTGAAAACTGGCCTGGAACAGTTGCTGTGGTTGCCAGAGCAAAATGATGAGCGCGGCGGCGGCGAGGGAATTGAGCAGGTCGCTCGGGCGGCGCAGCGACCAACCGCCGATGACGATGGTCATCATGAGGGTCGAGCGGATGGCGGAGGATTGCCAGCCGGTCGCGCCGGTGTAGAACCAGATCAGCGGGATGACGACTGCGCCACACCACGCGCGGGGCACGCGCGCGACGCGCAGGAGGCTGACGAGAATTCCGGCGATGAGGGCGATGTGCAGACCCGAAATCGCGAAGATGTGCATCGTTCCCGATTTCATGAAGGGTTCGTTGACTTCGCCGGTGAGCGCAGTTTTCCAGCCGAGCGTCATGGCCCAGAGCAGGCGGAGCGGTTCGTCCTGCTCGGGCAGGCCGCGGGCGAGGGTGCGTTGTGCCCAGTTCAGAAAGCGATCCGCAAACGGCGCGTTGGTCCGGGCATCAACGGCGTGCCAATCACGCGGGAACTCGGACTTGAGTTGGTAATAGATGCCTTGGCGGTCGAGGTGGGTGCGGTAATCGAATAGACCGGTGGCGATCGGTCCGGGTGGCGGCGCGAGCACGCCGGAGATTTCCACTTCGCGCCCCGCAAAAAATTCGGCGGGCAATTCTCCCTTGGTTGAAATCATGACGCGACCGAGAGCGGGTTGCCAGTTGCCGTTGGTGGCGAGGACGGTGACGTCGAGCGGAACGAGCGTGCGCGCAAATTCTTTTCCGTCGCGCTCGTGCAGTCGCAGGCTGGGCGTTTCGGCGAGCGTGCCGCGTAGTGTCGCGAGGACTGGTTGTTGATCGGCGACCAGACGCAGATCGTACGGCGAAAGGATGGCGGTGCGTTGGGTAAGATTCGTCCAGCCGACCAGAATGAGCAGCGGCCAGAGCAGGAGATTCCGGGTGCGGGCGAACAGAGTTGCAATTAACAGCAACCCGAAGCAGGCCGTGAAAAGGGAAAAGAGGGGAAGCGGGACTGTGTTCGCCAACAACAGTCCACCCACGTAACACAACGCCACCGGCAGTAATGGGCGTTTCATGAACGGGTGCGAGCAAAGCACAAGCAGCGGGATTAGTCACGCTGAATTAACTGGGCTGGGAAACTCCAGACCATTTGAACCACGGATGGACACGGATTAACACGGATGCAGATTACCCGCTGCTCGGGGGTGACTGGAACTGCCGTGCGGAGGAGACCCCTGGGAGCGCCAGCATCTTGCTGGCGAGTTTCGGGCCTCCATTTGGCGCAGCAACTCGCCGGCGGGACGGCAGCGCTCCCGGGGTGGCGCGGCAGTTCTTGTCACACGCCGCATCTCTGCTCGGTTGCTTCGGCTGAGCGCTCGCATTATTCTGCGCGCGTTGAAAAAGAGCACCCGACCCGAAATTCCGCGCAAGACGGTCTATCGTCTCTCGACGTACCTGCGTTGCCTGGCGCGATTGGCGGAGAAGAAAATCCAGACCGTGTCGAGCGAGGCGCTGGCGAAGGTGGCCGGCGTGAAACCAACACAATTGCGGAAGGATCTCGCGTACTTCGGCACGTTCGGGACGCGGGGGCTGGGTTACGATGTGGCGGAGCTGTCGCGTTCGATTGCCGATGAATTGGGCACGTCGCGGTTGCAGCCGGTGATCCTCATCGGTTTGGGCAACCTCGGCATGGCGTTGTTGTCGTATCGTGGCTTCGAGAAGGAAGGGTTTGAGATCCTCGCCGCGTTTGATGCCGAACCAAACCGGAAACGCGACAAGGAGATCAAACAGCCGGTGTTCGGGATGGACAAGTTGTCCGAGTTCGTCCGCGCCAACGCCGTGAAGATGGCGATCCTCGCCGTGCCGGCCGAGGCGGCGCAGGAAGTGGCCAACACGCTGGTGCATTGTGGCATTGTGGGCGTGCTGAATTTCTCACCGATCGTCCTGCACGTGCCGGAGGATGTGATGGTCAACAACGTGAATCTGGCCATCGAACTGGAAAACCTAAGTTATTTCATCCAGGCGTGAGGTGCGGGACGAACCGTTTGTTCTGGCAAAATAACTTGCCAGCGGACGCCGGGTTTTCTAGGCTCACAACTCCTTGGGCGCACCCATAGCTCAATTGGATAGAGCGGCTGACTACGGATCAGCAGGTTTCAGGTTCAACTCCTGATGGGTGCACCAGTCCTACTGTCTTTTCAGTTGCGCTTTCATTTTACAGAATCGGATTACATCGTTTTATGTGTTGTGTGGCTCAAAATCCGGTTTTCGGCGCACCGAGGCGGACGGCGGTTTTCTGGCTGCGCGAAAATCCCTTTGCCCGGACCGCGCGGACAGCGGCGCAATTGACAGTCGGAGTGGTTGCGTTATGGTTGTTGGCATGGCGACGATTACGCTCAAAGACATCCCGGACGATATTCACGCACAACTCAAAGCGGAGGCGGAGGCGAATCTCCGGTCGCTCAATTCCGAAGCGTTGATTCGCTTGCAACGCAGTTTTGAAGTGCAAGACCGATTTTCCACCGCCAAAGTCAATGCGCTGATTGACGAGGCGCTGGCCAGCGGCCCGGCGCAAAGAATGACGGAAGCCCAGTTGCGGGAACGCTTCAATCAAGTGCGGAAGCACACGCACGCCACGCTGGCCCAGGAGCATCAAGCCCGGTGATGACCTATCTGGTGCGGCCCGCCTTCTGGCTGGACTTGGAGCGGCATCATCTTTGGCTGACGCGCCATGCCAGTCCCGACTTGGCAGACCAATGGTTGGAAGCCGTTTGGGAAACCGTGCGTTTCTTGCAACGCACCCCGGAAGTCGGGCGGCGGCGCAAAGACCTGAATCATCCCGGCGTGCGGTCTTGGCTGGTGACAGGCTATCGCCGGTGGACAATCTTCTACGGACTGAACGGCCCGGACTTGGTGTTGTATCGCGTCGAAGGCGGCGAAACCAATCTGAGCGGGCTGGTGATTGGTTAGAACACTTATCTCGGCCCCCGTGCCACCGCTCAGGCGGTTCACGCTGACAAATTTTCCAATGGCAACTGTGCCACCGCGCTGCCGTCCCAGCCCAATGCCCGGCTGCGGGACAAGGCCAGCGGTCCAACCCCGAACCCTCACCCGGCCTTCGACCACTCTCTCCCCCATCGGACGGAGTGAGGGGCCGTTCGGAAACCATTTCTGAGAATCGCTCTAGCGTTCCAAATTGAGACTGTTGTGTTCAGCGGAAAGGGGCGGCGAGGTCGAGGTTGAAGATGAGTTGCAGGCCCGTGACGAGCAGGATGGCGTAGATGATGCGGACAAAATTCTTCTCGGAGAAACGACGGTTCAGCCACACGCCCACCCAGACGCCGAGGGGGACGAGCGGGAAAAACTTGGCGCTCGTCAGCAACGTGTCGGAGGTGATCAGGGCCTGCGGGGCGAACAAGGGCAGGTTCACCATCGAGCGGTCCACGCAGAAGAAGGGGAGTTTGATCCAGTTGACGAAGGTAAAGAGCAGGACGCTGGTGCCGACGAAGATTTCCTTGGGCAATCGTTGCGGCATCAGGAACATCGCGGCGACCGGTCCCGCGCCGTGGGCGAAGGTGGAGGTGATGCCCATGCCGATGCCACACGGGATGCCGATGGTGTGGTTGGGAGTGAATGCGCCTTCCGCACGGAAGAGTTTTTCCTTCGTCAGTTGAAAGGTGACGAACAGGATGGCGATGATGCCGATGGCGACGTTGAGTTGACGCGGGGAGAATTGACCGACGAGTTGCACGCCGATGATGACGCCGATGACAACGCCGGGCAGAAGGAATTTCAGATTCTCCGCCCGCCAGCGCCGCCAGTAGTGGTAGAGGGAAAAGAGGTCGCCGGCGCAGAGCAGGGGGAGGAGGATGCCGATGGCGGTCTTGGAGCCGAAGGCCAGCACGCACAGCGGTGTTACTAGCATACCCAGTCCTCCCCCAAAGCCCGCCTTTGCCACGCCGATGAACATCACGGCGAAGCCGGCGAGCAACATTGAGGGCCATTCCATGGTGCGGCATCGTGTAACGGGAGACCTGCGGGAAAGCGAGGAAAATTCCAGTTGCTGTGCGGTGATAGGGATTGGGATGGCGGGTCCGATTCGATGGATAAAACTGCGGCAAGAAAAGTCGGCGGGGTCAGCCTCCGCATTTGACACAGTGCGGCGCAGACGACTAATCTCCACCTCAGTTTCCACGCGCAAACTCCGTGGAACACCAAACTTTTGTGGCTGAAAAAGACGACTATTTGATAGACATGCTGGTGGACCTGGGGTTTGTGTCCCCGGACCAGGTGGCGCAAGCACGTCAGGAGGCGGAAGCTTCCGGTGTCGGCGTGGTGGATTTGATGGTGGCGAACAAGGCGGTGCGCGCCGAGGACGTGACCCAGGCCAAGGCCGCGCACTTCGGCGCCGAGGTGGTGCATCTCGCCGGTCTGCAGATCGCCGATGATGTCATCGCCGCCGTCCGGCGCGACATCGCCAAGAAGTATCGCGTCATCCCGGTTTACAAACACGACAACTCGTTGACGGTGGCGTTGGCGGATCCGTCGGACATCGCCACGGTGGACGCATTGGGTCACTTGCTGCATATGGATGTGGTGGTGCAGGTGGCTTCGGAAGCGGACATCGAGGCGGCGCTGAGCAAGTATTATGGCGGTCGCGGTGACACGGCGCTCGACACGATGATCCAGGAGATCACGCGCGGCGAGGTGGAGATCGCCGGGGCGCCAACCGCGGACATCGCGACGGGTGGCGATGCGTTGACGGTGGATGGGGACGCGCCGCTGATCAAGCTCGTGAATCAGATCATCGCCGACGCGTTCAAGATGCGCGCGTCGGATATCCATCTCGAACCGCTCTCGAAACGCTTCCGTTTGCGCTATCGCATTGACGGCATGATGCACGAGGTGAAGAGCCCGCCGAAGCGCTTGCAGCCGGCGATCATCGCGCGGCTCAAAATCCAGTCGAACATGTCCATCGCGGAACATCGCATTCCGCAGGACGGTCGTATCCAGACATCGGTGGGGGGCGGCAAGCTGATTGACTTGCGCGTGTCCTGTCTGCCGACGCAGCACGGGGAATCCATCGTGATGCGTATTCTCGACAAGGAAGGTTTGCGCGTCGGTCTCGCGGAACTGGGCTATCTCTCGGACGACCAGCAGTTGATCGAGAAACTCATCAGCCTGCCGGACGGCATGTTCCTCGTCACCGGCCCGACCGGTTCTGGTAAGACGACGACACTCTATTCCTGTCTGCACTTCATCAATCGCCCTGATCGCAAGATCATCACGGTGGAAGACCCGGTGGAATATGTCCTCGCGGGCATCAACCAGGTGCAGGTGAGCGAGACGGTGGGGCTGACGTTCTCGGCGGCCCTGCGCTCGATTCTGCGGCAAGCGCCGAACATCATCATGATCGGGGAAATCCGCGACATGGAGACGGCGTCCATCGCCATCAATGCGGCGCTGACCGGTCACCTGGTGTTCTCCACGCTCCATACGAACGACGCCCCCGGCGCGGTGACCCGTTTGATTGACATCGGCGTGAAACCGTTTTTGGTGGCGTCCGCGACGCGCTCGATGATGGCGCAACGTCTGGTCCGCAAGATCTGCAAGAAGTGCGGTGCGCCGCACACGCCGCCGGACAATGAACTGAAGGCCCTGGGCATTGATGCGGAACAGGCGGCCAAAGCGACCTTCAAGAAGGGCAAGGGCTGCGACAATTGTTCCGGCTCCGGCTGTCGCGGCCGGATGGGTATCTTCGAAATTTTCGTCATTGATGATGACGCGCGGAAATTGATTTACGACAAAGTGCCGACATCCGTGTTGCGGGCCCGGGCGCGCGAGATGGGGATGCGGACGTTGCGCGAAGACGGCATCCGCAAGGTGCTCGGCGGCATGACCACGCCGGATGAGGTCATCCGCGCCACCGTGGGTGACGAGAAGTGACCGGCTTTGTCCAACCGTAAGATGGCAATTTTTTAGGAGTTTTATCACATGGCATACTCGATGTCCGATTTGTTGCAGTTGGTGGTGTCGGAAGGTTCCTCCGATCTTCACATCCGGGTGGGGATTCCGCCGACGATCCGCGTCCACGGTATTTTGCATCGCGTGGAAGGACCGCCGTGTCGTCCGGAAGACACCGAGGAATTGATGCGCAGCATCACATCCGAGGATCACATCCAGCAGATCCGGGAACGGGGCGGGGCGGACTTCGGTTTTGCCTTCGGTGAGGCGGCGCGGTTCCGTGTCAGCGCGTTCAAGGAAAAGGGCAACTTCGCCATGGTGCTCCGCCAGATTCCCAGCAAGTTGCTGACGATGGAGCAGATCGGTATTCCACCTTCCGCCCGCGAACTGCTCTACAAGCCGCGCGGTCTGGTGCTTGTGACCGGGCCGACGGGTTCGGGCAAGACGACGACGCTCGCCTCGATGATCAACATCATCAACGAGGAGCGCGACGAGGCGCACATCATCACCATCGAAGACCCGATCGAATACTATCACAAGCACAAGAAGGCGGTGGTGACGCAGCGTGAGGTTCACGTGGACGTGCCGAACTTCGCTGAAGGATTGCGCCGCGCCTTGCGGCAGGACCCGGACATCGTGCTGGTCGGCGAAATGCGCGACTTGGAAACGATTGAAGCCGCCGTGACGGCGGCGGAAACGGGGCACTTGGTGTTCGGCACGCTGCACACCACGGGCGCGGCCAAGACGATTGACCGTCTCGTGAACGCGTTTCCAGTGAACCAACAGGAAACGATCCGCATCCAGCTTTCCACGGTTTTGGTGGCGGTGATTTCGCAGTTGTTGATTCCGCGCGTGGACAAGCCCGGTCGGGTGGCAGCGTTTGAAATCATGGTGAACACGCCGTCCATTGCGGCGCTCATCCGTGACAACAAGACCTTCCGGTTGCAATCGGACATCCAGACGGGCGCAAAATATGGGATGGTGACGCTGGACGGGTTCTTGCTGGAGAAATACATGGCGGGCATGATTTCGCGGGATGAAGTCATCACGAAGTCACAGGACCCGATCACCATCCAGCAGAAACTGCAGGAACTCGAACTGGCCACCGCGGTCGGCGTGAAGAAGGCTTAAGCCACGAATTGTATGTCGGACGATATCTCAAATCCGTTGTTGGCGCTGATCCGGGAGCAGGGGCTGGTTGATGACCTGCAATACGAGGAAGTGGTTGCCGAGATCAAACGCAGCGGCACCGGCGTGTTCCAGATTTTGCAGGATTTCGGCATCTTGGACGCCGACTCGATCCTGCAGGCGATGGCGAACCATCTGGGCGCGGAAGTGGTATCGCTCAAAGGCGTGGAGATTCCCAAGGCCGCGCTCGCGGCGGTGCCGGGCAACACGGCGAAGATGTACCGGTGCATCCCGGTTTCGCTCGAAGGCAATACGCTGCGCGTCGCGTTTGAAGACCCGCTTGATCCGGCCAAGGTGGATGAGTTGGGTTTTGTCGCAAAAAAAGACATCCAACTGGTCTTGGCAAACCCCGTGGACATTTCCGCGGCGTTGGACAAGTTTTACGGCGAAGAAACCAGCGAGGATGTCAACAAGCTGCTCGAAGAACTCGGGGGCGACGAAAAAATCGCCGAGGAATCCATCGTCGCAGCGGAGACGGATGACGAGGATCTGGTCGCGGGTCTCGCGAACGAAGCGCCGATCGTGCGGTTCGTGAACCTGGTGTTGCTGCAAGCGGTTAAGGATCGCGCGAGTGACATTCACTTCGAGCCGTTTGAAACCGAGTTCCGCATCCGGTATCGCGTGGACGGCGCGTTGTATGAGATGTCGCCGCCGCCGAAGCATCTGGCGTTGCCGGTGGTGTCGCGCATCAAGGTCATGGCGAACCTGAACATCTCGGAACGCCGCCTGCCACAGGACGGCCGGATCAATTACAAGCTGGGCAAACGCGAAATTGACCTGCGTGTTTCGACGTTGCCGACGCAGTTCGGGGAATCGGTGGTGTTGCGCGTGCTGGATCGCACGGCGGTGAATCTGGACTTGGAAACACTCGGTTTTCCCAAGGGCGTTTACGATTTCATCAGCGAGGTCATCCAGCGGCCCAACGGCATTTTCGTGGTGACGGGGCCGACGGGTTGCGGCAAGACGACGACCCTCTACTCGTGCTTGCGGCGCGTCAACGTGATTGACACCAAATTGCTCACGGCGGAAGACCCGGTGGAATTCGACATCGAAGGCATCATGCAGGTGGCGATCAATGACGCCCAAGGCATGACGTTCGGCAAGGCGTTGCGCTCCTTTCTCCGCCAGGACCCGGACATCATCATGGTCGGGGAAATGCGCGACTTGGAAACCGCGCAGATCGCGATCCAGGCGTCGCTCACGGGTCACCTGGTCTTGAGTACGCTGCACACGAATGATGCCCCCGGCGCCGTGACTCGTCTCGTGGACATGGGCACCGAACCGTTCCTCGTGTCTTCAACGCTGATGGCGGTGCTGGCGCAACGCCTGGTGCGCCGGGTCTGCAAGAATTGCCGGACGCCGTTCGAGCCGACGGAGCAGCAGTTGGAATTGCTGAACCTGTCGCCGCATGACCTTGGGGACAAGGTGTTTTATTACGGGCGCGGTTGTTCCACCTGCAATGACACCGGCTACAAGGGCCGGAAAGGCATCTATGAATTGCTGGTGTGCGGCGACACCGTCCGCACGATGATCACCGAGCGCGCCCCGACCGTGGTGTTGCGCCAGAAAGCGGTGGAACTGGGGATGGTGACGCTGCGGGAGGACGGCTTGCGCAGCATCTTTGATGGTGATACTACTATCGAAGAAGTCGTGAAATATACTTAACCCGGAATTTTTATGCCCAAGTTCACTTACGTGGCGATGGACCAGAAGGGGAAGGAACAGAAGGGGACCATCGAAGTTGCCAGTCAGAATGAAGCCATCGGCCGCGTGAAGGAGATGGGATTGTTTCCCACCAAGATCGTCGAGGTGGACAAGGTCAAGGAGAAGGGCGAGAAGGGCGGCGCCAAGAAGGCGGCGGGCCCCAAAGGTGCGGGCGGGAAGAAAAAGGGAATCAGCATCAACATCAAGATTCCCGGGATGGGCAGTGGCGTTAAGTCCAAGGTGTTGACCACTTTTACCCGGCAGTTGGCGACGTTGGTGGACGCCGGTCTGCCGTTGTTGCGCGGGATGCGCGTCCTCGAAAAACAGGAGCGCAATCAAGCCTTAAAAAGAATCATCGGCGAACTCGCTTTGTCGGTCGAAGGCGGCAGCACTTTTTCCGAGGCGCTGGCGCAACATCCCAAGGTTTTCAACCGGCTCTATGTCAACATGGTCAAGGCCGGCGAACTGGGCGGTGTGCTGGAGGTCGTTTTGAACCGCTTGTCCGAGTTCCAGGAAAAGGCCCAGAAGATCAAAGGCAAGGTGGTCGCGGCCATGTTCTATCCCATCGCCGTGCTGGTGGTGGCGGTGGCGATCATGGGCGTCTTGGTGGTCGTGGTTATCCCCAAATTCAAAGAGGTTTTTGCCGGTTTGGGCGAAGGCCGCCCGTTGCCGGCGTTCACGCAATTCGTCATGAGCATCAGCGACATGGTGCGGGGCAACATCGTGATGACCCTCATTGTGGTGGCGGCGGTGGTGGGATGCTTTTTGCTCTTCATCAAAACCAAATTCGGCCGGCACGTCTGGGATAAATTCAAACTCAAGATGCCGGTGCTCGGACCGGTCATCAGCAAGGTGGCCATCTCCCGGTTCACCCGCACGCTTGGCACGTTGGTCAGCAGCGGTGTGCCGATTCTGCAGGCGTTGGCGATTGTGCGCGAAACCTCCGGCAATGTCATCCTGGCCAACGCGGTGACGGCGGTGCATGAAAGCGTCAAGGAAGGTGAAACCATCACCGCCCCGCTCGAAGCCTCCGGCGTTTTCCCGCCGATGGTCATCTCGATGGTGGACGTCGGCGAACAGACCGGCGCGTTGCCGGAAATGATGATGAAGATCGCCGACAACTTCGACGACGAGGTGGATAACGCCGTCGCGGCCATGACCTCGCTGCTCGAGCCGATCATGATCATCTTTCTGGCCGTCATCGTGGGGAGCATCGTCATCGCGATGTTCCTGCCGTTGATTGACCTGATGAATGGTCTGGGTGGTTCAGAGGGTGGCGACTAAAAAGTAAGTCCCGCTCCCAAACCGTTCCGATTGTCGCGCTTGCCAGAAAAATGACTTTTTTTCTGAAAAACCCATTGACCATTCGCCTTGCTCTGCGTAAATACAAAGTAAAGACATTGCATGGGCGAATTATTTACAGCTAACTCATCATGGAGTTCGATTGGAACAATCCGCCCTTTGAATTGGGTAGTTCTTTGACTCAGCGGGAGATAGAAGAATCGTTCGAGGATCCGTTTGCCATCAAGCTGCTGCCTGATTCCGCCCGGTTCACGGTGCAGGCCCGGTTTTTTAATCTGGGCATGACAGCCGGCGGCGAGGGCGTGGTGAGCGTGTATCGGACGAATGGGAAACAGATCCGGGTCATCCATGCCCGGACGTTTCAGCCGGAAGAACGGTTCTTTTATCAGAAGAAAGTGGATCAAACCTTGTCGTAATAAACCGACGCCAGGGAGGTGGGACGAGTCGAAGATGGTTCAAGCGAAAGACGAACAATGCGCACCATCGCCAACTGGGAAGACGTGCCAATCTTCGACAGCGAGGAATCCGAAGCGGATTTCTGGACGGAGCATCGGCCGGATTTGCGGTTGATGGAGGCGGCGGTGGCGGGGGGCAGTGAGGTTTCCGAGTCGGTGACCATCACGCTGCGGATTGACCCGCGGATGCTGGCGCGGATCAAGCGCCTCGCCCGGTCCCGGTATCTGAATTATCAGAGCATGATCAAACAGTGGTTGAGCGAACGGATGGAACAGGAAGTCCGCGAACGTTGAACGAAGATGAAAACCCAAAAAGCGAATTCTACGAAACCGCAGTCAGCCTTCACGCTGATCGAGTTGCTGGTGGTCATCGCCGTGATCGGCGTGCTGGCGGCGATTCTACTTCCGGTGTTCTCCTCCCTGAAAATCAAAGCCACCATCAAGCGCATCCAGGGCGAGATGAAGCTGGTCGAGACGGCGATTGATGCCTACAAGGAAAACGTCGGCGTCTATCCGACGGAGAACCAAACATTCCCGCACTTGAATCCGCTCTATTACGAGCTGGCTGGGACCAAGCTTGTGGGGGTTGAATACCAGCCACTGAGCGGCGCGGGGAATATCGCCAACCTGAGCGGCTTTTTTGGTCCGGGCAACGTGACCGGTTTTATCAACGTGACCCGGGGCAGTGATGATGAGTTGAAGGCCGCGAAAAACTGCCTGACCGGGCTGCGGCCGGCGCAATATCTGGAAGTGACCAATGGTACTGTTTCGGGAATCGTCTTGGGCACCCGCGCCAATGTTCCCGCCCCGTTGCTGCTCTTCGATACCGTCGAGCAGAGCATCAATCCGTGGCGTTACCTGTCCAGCAGTGCCACCAACCATCCGGGCCGCTACGACCTCTGGGTGGACGTGATCATTTCCGGCAAGACCAACCGTTTCAGCAACTGGAGTGAAAAACCCTTTACCCTTTGAATCATGAAACCCAACCGTTCCAACTCAACCCGATTGGGCCACCGCCTGGCGGTGGCGTGGAGTGACAGCGTCTGGTTCCCGCCGGTGCAATCGCGCGGCCGCAGTTCGGCGGGGCCGGCCCGCCCGCAGGTGCCCTGGGCCTGCCAGATCATCACCGACCCCACCGTCTGCCGGGCGCGCACGGTCAACCCCGCTTGAACCCTCTGTTATGAAAACACCTTCACACCATCTCCGCAAATTCGTCGCGGCCTTCACCTTGATTGAACTGCTGGTCGTCATCGCCATCATCGGCATCCTGGCGGCGATGCTGTTTCCGGCGCTCAGCAAAGCCAAAGAGCGGGCCATGGTCGCTCAAGCCAAGATGGACATGAACAAGCTGGGCATGGCCATCAAGAGTTACGAATCCGATTACAACGGACGCTTTCCCGCGCCAAACATCCCGACGGGCGAGCGGGACGTGACCTACGGTTATGCCGCCACACCGATTATCACGCCCGTCAACTCTCACTACGCCGTCGCCACGAATTCGGACGTGATCGTGGCCTTGCTCAATCTGGAGACCTATCCCGGCGGGGGCGTGACCCCGAACAAGGGGAAAGTGTTCAATCCGCGCGGACTGGTGACTTTGAATGCGGAAACGGCGAAGGATGCTACTTCCCGCGGAATCGGTCCGGACGGTGAGTATCGTGATCCGTGGGGCCAATCTTACGTGATCTCGATGGACACCAGCTTGAATGACCATGTGCGGGACAATCTCTATTCTCGCACGGCGGTTTCGCTGGATGGAACGAAGATTCTCAACGGGCTCTCGACCAATTCCGCCGCGGCTACGGATTCCTATGGTTTGCGCGGGCAATATCTGATCTGGTCGCGCGGTCCGGATGGGCGGGAAAATCCTGCTGACAAAGCTAACAAAGGTCTTAACAAGGACAACGTCCTCGGCTGGCAGCAGTAATTTGTAATCTGGAGTTGTGTTGTGAAAATCCCCGCGCGTCATTCCGCTTTCACGCTGATCGAATTGCTGGTGGTCATCGCCATCATCGGCATTCTGGCGGCGATCGCCATGCCGACGTTGGGGCGGTTCAAGGCGGGCGACACGCTGGCGGCGGGGTTGCGGCAGTTGCAGGATGACGTGGCCCGCGCCCGGCAATACGCCATCAGCCAGCGCACCACGGTGTACATGGTGTTTTGTCCGCAGAATTTTTGGACCCAGCCAAACTATGTTTCCTTGCTTCAATCTGAAAAGGACAAGGCCGCCAAGTTGTACGAAAAACAATTTTCGGGTTATACGTTCCTCACGCTCCGTAGCATCGGAGATCAACCCGGGCAGAACACCGTGCGCTATTTGAGCAAGTGGAAAACCATGCCGGAGGGCGTCATAATTCCAGAATTCAAATTTATCAATTCTCGCAGCCAGTCGGTGACTATAAATGATCCGCCGTTGCCGACTTTGCCGACGGAACGTGATTTTAAGGTTTGGGGTTTTGCCACCAACAATTTTCCCTTTCCATCTGAAGACGGGAAACTTTTTAATTTGCCCTACATCGCTTTCAATCATCGTGGGCAGTTGACTTATGATGGTGTTAAACCCGCGACAGAGACGGAGGAAGGTAAGGAGGAATTCATCCCCGTGGCGCGCGGTTCGGTCAGTTATGCCCGCGATGCCAACAAGGTCGCCATCCAAGGCGTGCCATCCATCACCGAGCAGCCCCCGGGCAACAGCACCAACAATTTCGTGCTCGTGCGCATTGACGCGCTCACCGGGCGGGCGCGGGTGGAGAAACAGGAATTGAAATGAAGCTGGCGTTGTCTTTCCGCAAGGCGGCGGCGTTCACCCTCGTGGAGATCGCGCTTTCGCTGGCCATCATCGGGTTTGCCTTGGTGGCCATCATCGGTGTGCTGCCGTTCGGCTTGAACGTGCAGAAGGAGAACCGCGAGGAAACCATCATCGTTCAGGAAGCCACCTATCTGCTCGATGCCATCCGCAACGGCGCACGCGGGCTGGATGACCTGACCAACTATGTTGAGAGCATCACGAATATCGCGACCGCTTACTCGGTGGTGAACGGGGTGACCAATCTGTTGCCTGGGCAACCGGATGTTTTTGGCTACACGTATGTCGAGGCTTCGATTGATGCCGATTCGCACCCGGAGAACGTCATCACCAACGGCCAGCGGATCATCGGGCTGTTGAGCACGCCCCGGTTTTTATTCCGGCACGATGATGGTAATTACTACACCTACCCGAATCTTGACCTGATTGACCCGTTGAAGGAACGCTTCTTCCGCAGCAATTATGTCATCGCCTACATCCGCGCCCTGAGCGGACCGGCGGTGGAAAAGGCGCCGCAGACCAACACCGCGGTGCGCGATCTCGCCTTCCGCTACCGGCTCGTGCCGGAGGTCAATCCGTATGGCGATTGGAATCTCGGCTGGGTGAGCACGAACCAGCCGGGCTTGTCCACGAATGAAATCACCGCGCGCGTCAATGCCTGGCGGCTGGCGCGGAACGAGCAGGCCAACCTGAACGAGGTGCGCCTCCTGTTCCGCTGGCCGGTGGACTCCCGGCGCAACGCCGGCAATCAACGCCAGGTCTTCCGCACTCTGGCGGGCGGCACCTTGCAACACACCAACGATGCTGGGCCAGACCTCTGGCTGATGCAACCGGCCACTTATCAAACTGCCCAGTGAAAATCCGCACTTCCATTTCTTTGCCGGGTCCGTCCGCGGGACGGCGGTTGGCGCGGGCCTTTTCGTTGATCGAGGTGCTGGTGGTTACAGGTTTGTTGTCCGTCATCATCATCGGGCTGGTGATGATGTTCGCCCAGACCCAGCGCGCCTACAAACTCGGGATGACCCAGGTGGACGTGCTCGAAGGCGGGCGCATGGCGACGGATTTGATCACGCGCGATTTGCAGCAGCTCGCGCCAGCCGGTTTGCCGACCTGGAGCGGGGCCACCAATTTCTACGTGGCTACGCTGCGGGCTCCGTATCAGGCCTTGTCGCAGGAACTGCCAGGCAATGCGGTGCAACGCAGCAATATCATTCAGGATTGCTTCCTTTTGACTCGCGAGAATCAGACGTGGCGGGGGATCGGCTACGTGGTCCGCACCAATGATCCCGCCAGTGGTTACACCGGCTATCCCGGTGGCGGGATCGGCACCCTCTATCGGTATGGGTATGATGTAAATGGAGTTGAAAACAAGGCGTCTGTGCAGGAGTTGCGGGTTAATCCCGCGCTGCTCAATGACCGCTTCGCCTTGGGAAACTGGAACGCCACGAATATGAGCCGAGTGCTGGAGGGCGTGGTGCATTTCACCGTGCGGGCCTATGACTCCTCCGGTCGTTGGATCAACTTCGATCATCCGAACGTGTTCCCCGGTTTTGAGATGGTTTATCCGCCCAATCAATCTCACCCCAACCAGTCGGTGACTAATGATGCCCGGCTGTTCTCGCTCGGCAGTCGTTACGGCGAGATCGGGTGCTATTTCCAGAGCAACACCATCCCGGCTTCGGTGGAAATCGAACTGGGCGTGTTGGAATCACGCGAAATCGAGCGCGCCCGCGCCATCAGCAGCCCGACTGCCCGGGCCAGTTACCTTTCGCAACAGGCCGGCAAGGTCCACCTGTTCCGGTGGCGCGTGCCGGTGCGCAATGCGGACCCCTCTGTCTATCAATGAAACTGCGTCCTGCCAATTTACGAGTTACGATTTGGGATTTACGAAAGCCCGGGCGTTCGCGCGTTCCCGCCGCCCCGGTCGCGTCACCCGTCACCCGTCACCCGTCACCCCGCTCGGGCGTGGCGTTGATCGTCACCATCATCATGCTGGCGGTGATCACGTTTCTTGCCGTGGCTTTTCTGGCCCTGAGCGGTCGGGAAAAAGGCTCGGTCAAGACGGCCACCAACCAGGTCACGGCCAAGCAGGCGGCGGAAGCCGGTTTGGAACGCGTCAAAGTCGAGCTCGTCGCCAACATGCTGGCGACGACGAATCCCGCCAACTTCGGGCTGCTCGTCTCGACGAATTACATCAACTATACAGGCTTTGATCCGGGGGGAATGGTGGATGATCGAACCAACATCAGCTACACCTACGGGAACGGCAATCCAATCAACCGCGACCATGAGCTATGGATGCTGACCAATTTGCTCTACAGCCCGCGCGCGCCGGTGTTCATCACCAACCGGCTCGCCGCCAACAGCACCGAGTTCCGCTATTACCTCGATCTGAACCGGAACGGGCGCCACGACCGGAGTGGCTCTCTGCCCGCGACAAATGATTTTGGGCTGGCGATGACGTCGCCGACTAATATCAACGTGCTCCTGACCAATTTCGTCCAGGGCGACCCGGAATGGATTGGCATCCTGGACCGGCCCAATCAGCCGCACGGTCCAGAGAATCGTTTCGTCGCCCGCATCGCCTACGCCGTTGTGCCGATCGGAAAGGCGCTCGATGTAAATTACATTCACAATCAGGCATTGGCGCGGACTTCCGGAACCATGGATAATGACGGCTTGGATTTCTTCCGCAACCAAGGCGTCGGCGCTTGGGAGATCAACCTCGCGGCTTTCCTGCACGACCTGAACACCAACGTCAATTTCGGCTGGGGAGGGACGTTTGGCTACTTCTACAATCCGCTCGATATATTTCCGCCCAGCGGTAACGCTTTTGTGGATGCCGGCGGCATCTATCGTTACCGCGTGAATGGCTCACAAGCACTTGGGTACGGCCTTCAGTCGGTGAATGCGATGTATCAGGTGGGGTTCGGCGGCGCGGCATTTCTCAATGACTTTGTGGACGGCTACACGGACGACAGGTTCACGATCTTGTCAACCAACGGCATCAAAATGCCGGCATCTGGTTATCTGGTTGATGACGATGTCCCGACCCGTCCGTGGGTGGGAGCGGATCATCCTTTCCATCTTTTTTCCACGCAGGATTTTTTTGATCGCAACAAGGTGGCCGCGCCGACTGGTGCCCTGAAGTTTATGGATCGCCTCGCGATTCTCGGGACGAACGCCTCGACCTATAACCAATACACGTTCTATCGGATGCTCGAACAACTCGGTACGGATTCCGCACCGGAAGACCCGGACAAGCTGAACCTGAACTACGTCAACGTTGGCGGGATGGCCGCGACCAATTTTTTGCGCTGGGAAGATCCGACCTACGACTTCGTCGGAAATTTTGGCGTGCCCGGCTCAGTCCTCTTCTTCACCAACGCCGTGGACCGCTTGCTGCGTGCCTACACCACGGAATGGCTGGCGGCGGATTATGCGAACTACACGAACACCTTCAAGATTGACCAGCCGTTCGGGGTGACGGGCATTCCGGTCTATGTGAACGGCCAGATGGCCTACGTGCCGGCGGTGCAGCGCATCCTGCAGATGGCGGCCAACATCTGGGACGCCAAAACCAACCGGCATGACTTACTAGGACCGCTGCCTACCGTGTTTGCGCCGTGTTTCGACGTTATCAACAATGCGGTTTACATCACTAATTATGTCGAGGTTTTTACAACCAACGATGCCGCATTTAATATCTCACTTGCGCCGCCTTTGGATCTCACGCTAGTTGCATCCAACGATCTAAACAATGCGCTGGTACGTCCCAACAGTCTTGTTTACGGCGTGCCGCTAATCATTGGTGCGCGCAAGGGGTTGCCGAACTTCAACGAGTTCGCCTTGGACACCACGTTCACGATGGAGCGCAAATTGGAACTGATCAAATCGGGGCCGGGTGGGCAATCGGCGATCACGCAGACCAATCAACTCTACACGCTCAACGTGGCGGTGGAGTGCGGCATGGAATTCTGGAATTCCTATCGCACCAACTACACCCGGCCGGTAAACATCGTCGCGAATAATTATCTGACGCTGTCGCTCATGGATAGCAATTACCCGATCAGTGTGCCGATCACCAATCTGGTCTTTTCCAGCAGAACCACCAACACCACCCTTGCGCCTTGGCCGGCGTGGACTGGTGTCGAGCAGGATAATTCGTTTATTGTGCCGTTTCGCACGAACATCTCATTCTTCATTCCGAGGACGACCGGTTACTGGCCCGGCAGCGCGAACTATGTGCTGCTCAGCGCCTCCACTCCACCTTATGAAGTGGATAGCCGCCTGTTGATCCCGAACTGGGTTCTGGGCGTCACCAACCGCGTGCAGGCCATCATCACGGATTCGGTGACCGGACGGATCATTGATTACGTCTTGCTTGGCGACATGAACTATCGCACCAACTTGTTGTCCATGTTCGGGCAGCCGGCGACCGCTCGTGGTTTTACCGGAGTGTGGGCCACCAATGCCGTCGGCACGCAGCTGTCCGGGCGAATTGGCGTCGCGCAGCAGATTTTGATTTCGATGGGGAACGCCACGGTGTTCAACGGCAACCAGCCGAGCGATTGGGAGTTTAACTACGGCACCTTCTCAGCCAATCGCGCCTATGAAATCGCGAAATTCGGTGCGTTCTTTTTACCGCCGGGGTCGGCTGGAACTTTCAATGATCCTGCGACCGGGGAGTTTGCGTCAGCGGTCAACTCCTCCAACCGCGCCTACACGCCGTTCAACCCGTCAGTTACGTTCACCGTCCCGATGAGTTGGCAGGCGAACGATCCGCTCGTGCATTACATCGGACGCGACATGCTGGACCTCAAGAGTTCCGGCATTCCGTATCGCATCAAGCCCACTGGCAATGACAACACCAACGCCATGGCCAACATCGGCATGCAGAACGCGCGGTATCAACCGTGGGGTCGCGAGCCGGGCGCACTCGCCAGTGACCCGGACGCATTCAATCCCGCCATCAAGGACCCGCTGGTGCGCAGATCGGATGACTGGCAATTTCCGACCAACACACTGCCGACGCTCGGCTGGCTCGGGCGCATCCATCGCGGCACGCCTTGGCAGACCATTTATCTGAAGTCCTCCAACGTCGGCCTGACCAATCTCGTCTTTACTCCCACCGCCTGGGCATTGAATGCGAATTTCAAGAACGCCGCCGACAAGTGGGCCAAGTGGACTGGCAATCGCAGCTTGCAGGAAGGATTTTATTCCCGCCCGGTGATGGACCGGTTGTTGTTTGATGTGTTCACCACGGCGTTGAATGACAATGCGTCCCGCGGCCGGTTGCCCATCAACCAGAGCGGGCTGGCCGCTTGGTCCGCGTTGTTCAGCGGCATGGTCGTGCTGACGAATGACAGTCCCATCGTTTTGGCCGGGTCAGCCACCGCGCCGCAGTTCAGTCCTTACATCATCCAGCCGGCCGGGGCGTTTGATGCATTCGATGACACCACTTGGCCGGCGCTGGTGCGGTTGGTCAACGGCATCAACCAGACGCGGTCCAACCTCAATTTCTTTCCCAACGGCACCTTCGAACATCTCGGTGACATCCTGGCCGTGCCGGAACTCACGGACGAATCCCCATTCCTCAACCGGGGGAACAATTACGCCGTGCAGCGCGGCTTGACCGACGCCGCCTACGAATGGTTGCCGCAGCAGATGCTGTCGTTGGTGCAACTGGGATCACCGAGGTTTGTGGTCTATTCCTACGGCCAGGCGTTGCAGCCCGCGCCGGACTCGATCATCCCGAGCGGTCCGTATGCCGGTTTGTGTACGAACTACGCCATCACGGCGGAAGTCGCGTTGCGCGCGGTGGTGAAAGTGGTGGGCAGTCCCGACCCGGCGCGGACCCAAAGTTTCCTGCCGGTGGAGAAGCGTTATCCGCCGCGGGCCGTGGTGGAGAGTTTCAATTATTTGGGGCCGGAGTAACCGGCCCCACAGTTCTTAATCTTAATCTTAATCTTTTTCTTAATCTCCAACGGGAGGGATTAAGATTAAGAAAAAGATTAAGAGTAAGAGCGGGTAACAGAGTAACTGTTGAAGGTAGGGCGCGTCAGTCCCTGCGCGCCGTCGGCTGGCTGGCACGGAACGGCGCGCAGGGGACTGACGCGCCCTACCAGCCGCAGCAAAAAGTTTATTTTGATACAGGCTCTAAGATTAAGAGCGGGGGGGCGAGAGGTTCGACCTTTGGCCCGGTGGGAAGTATGATTGATTTAAGTTGAGTGGAGAAATTTATGCGTCGCCGTAATTTGATTTTGGTGCTGGCCGCCTTGTTGCTGGTTGTGGGCGTGTCGCTGTTCATCCGGCAGGCCAACCAGTGGAGCAGGCCCACCGCCGACCGGACGTCGGCTGCCGTCGCCCCGACTTCCAGCCGCACCACGACCATCATATCCGCCGCCGGAGCGCCCGCGTTGCTGACGGGGCAGGGCGCGGCGGCGCCCGCCGACCCGGTGGAACATCAGTTTCGGAACACGACGAACAGCATCGAAACGCTGCTGGCGGACAACCGCGCCATCCTTCTGGAAAATGCGTTGATTGACACGACCCGCCCGCTGGACTTTTCCATCCCCGAACATCTGCGCGCCGCTGTCGAGCCGGGCACGTACATCGTGCAGGCGCGCGGCTTCATCACGGAACGGTTCCAGACCGCGCTGACGGCGGCGGGGGCGACGGTCCTTTCCTACATTCCGAACAACGCGTATCAGGTTGCGGCTTCGGCGGCGGTGGCGGAACAACTGGCCAATCATCCGGACGTGCAGGCGGTGTTGCCGTTCGAGCCGATCTACAAGTTGAAATCCGAACTGCTTGGCTGGGCGGTGGAGCAAAAGGCGTTGCCGGAGGGAGCAAAACTGAATCTGCTGCTGACGCCCGCTTTGCAGGCGGCGGCGCACGAAGCCTTGACCCAGGCGGGGGCAACAATCGTGGCGGAAACCACTTCGCCCTTTGGTCCGGTGGTGACGGTGACGCCGGGCGCGGATTGGGCCGGTCTCTCGCGTTTGGCGGGAGTGCAGGGCGTGGAATTGGCGCGTTCGCGCGTCCACGCCAACGACCGCAGCCGCGAACGGCTGGGGATTGCGACCAACTCGGTGACCCAGACGAATTACCTCGGACTGACCGGCTCAAACGTGTTGGTGGGGTTGAATGATTCGGGCGTTTCTGCGGACCATCCTGATTTGATCAATCGCATCATCCCATTCACCGCCGGCGCGGGGGTTGATGATAACGGTCACGGCACGCACATCGCCGGTATCATCGCGGGCGACGGCACGGAATCCCTCACGGTCACCAACGCGAGTGGCTCGGTCAATCCGGCCACGACCAACCAGTATCGGGGCATGGCGCCCGGGGCGAAAATTCTGGTGCAAGCCATTGACTTGGATGGGGGCGGGGTGTCGGACGAAGCGCTGCAAGTCAACGCCGCCCGCACCAATGCCTTCATCTCCAACAACAGTTGGCATTACGCCGGGGCCTTTTCTTACGACCTGGCGGCCTCCCGTTACGATGCCGCCGTGCGGGATGCCTTGCCCGGCGTGACCGGATCGCAACCGCAATTGTACGTCTTCGCGGCGGGAAACAGCGGGAGCGGCGGTGATGATGGCCTGGGTGGATTTGCCCGGTCCATTGCGTCGCCCGGCACGGCGAAAAACGTCATCACGGTCGGCGCGGTGGAACAGGCACGCGACATCACCAACATCGTCACCAAGATTTCGGGCGACCAGACGAATACCTCGACGCCGTGGCAGGCGATGACCAGTTCGGACCAGCAGGTGGCGGGCTTCTCCGGGCGCGGCAATATCGGGGTGGGCATCGAAGGCGCCTTTGGCCGTTTCAAGCCGGACGTGGTGGCCCCGGGGACATTTGTGCTCTCGACGCGTTCGACGACCTGGGACGAAACGGCGTATTACAATCCGACCAGCCACCTTCGTTCGACCCAACGGCGCTTGGTGGCGACCAACGCCTTTGATTATCCCTTCGGCGGCGTGCCGTTGCCGTTGAATGCGGTCGCCTTCTCGATCCGGCTCGTGCCGAACTCCAATTCGCCCGTGCCGTTCCCCGATCTGCCGATCTATGTGGACAAGGACGATTATCCGACCGCCACCGTTTACGACTTCATCCGCACGAACATGGTTTCGGTGCCGCCGGATGGCGGTGGCGTCATCACTGGAGACGAAACCTGGTTTTACGGCATTCGCAATGTCACCACGCAGGCGGTGGATTTCACCATCATCACGGACATCGTGGTCACCAATGAAAACGGCGACCAGTTGACCGTCCTGAGCAACCTGAACAACTCCCTCAGCGGGGGAGTCGAGCCGCATTACTACCGGTATGAATCCGGCACGAGCATGTCGGCGGGCGGAGTGTCCGGCACGCTGGCCTTGATGCAGGAATTTTTCCAGGAGCGCGGCGTCACCAACAGTCCCGCCCTGATGAAGGCGCTGCTGATCAACGGCGCGCGGTCGGTGGATTCCTCGCTCTACAATTTTCTCGTCCGCAACACGATCAACTATCAGGGCTGGGGTTTGCCCAAGTTGCCGAACAGCATCCCGGCGTCCTGGGCGACGAACACCACTTTTCTCAACGCTCCCTCCAACTCGATTTACCTGTACGATCAGTCGCCGACCAATGCGCTGGCCACGGGCCAAAGCAAGACGCGGTTCTTCACCGTCAGCGAGGATGGCCGGACGCTGCCGTTGCGCGTCACGCTGGTCTGGACCGATCCGCCGGGCAATCCCGCCGCCGGCATCAAGCTGGTCAACGACCTTGACCTGGTCGTGACGAACCTCAACGACCCGAACAATCCGATCGTTTATTATGGCAACAACTTTCCGGCCGGGCAGTTCACCATCGGGGTCGGCACCAACAGCGCGCCAATCCCGGATCTGGTGAACAACGTCGAGAACGTTTACATCAATGCCGATCTCGGCTCGAATTATTCCGTCACCGTGACCGCGCGGCGCGTCAATGTGAACGCTGTGACCGCCCACACCAACGGCATCGTGCAGGATTACGCGCTGGTCATCTCCTCGGGCGGCGGCGAAGCCGGGGATGCGCTGTCGCTGGTAACCGACGAGCCCATCGTCGGCACGAATGCGAATTTTGCCGCCGTCACCGTGATCACGAACATCTTTGTGGGCGACGGCTTTTCCTCGGCGGGATTGGAAGGGCAGCGCGTGGGCGCGAACAGTCCCTTGCTGGGCACCGCGACCGGTACGACCAATCAATGGCATTTCTATGTCATCACCAACAACACGCTCGAGGGGTACACCAATGCGTCTTTCCTGATCAGTGCGGCCACGGATCTGTCCATCCCGCGCGGGGGCGTGCATGAATCCTCCTTCCTCAATGCCACGCGGGTCTATGCCGACGTGGATCTTTATGTCGCCCCGAACAATCAGGGGTTGCTTGCGCTTGATCCGGCGGCGGTCACCGGGGCGGACAAATCGCTCAGTCGCAATACGTTTAACGGCGATGAAGCGGTCATCTACAGCAATTCCGTGGCGGGCGATGTCTATTACATCGGCGTCAAGTCGGAGGATTATCAGGCGGCAGAGTTTGAGTTGTGGGCGATCTTCAGTTTGTTGCCCTTGGGTCAGGAGGATGCGGATGGCTTCCTCCGCGCCTATCCGTTCAGCCCGGGTGATGGCTCCATTCCCAGCGGTCCGAATGATCTGCCGGGCGTGGCGAAATGGCGCGCGTTTACACCGGGCGGCGGCGACATCCGGCGCGTGGTCATCACCAACAGCCTGACGCACCAGCGGTTGGACGACGTGATCAGCAGCGTGGTGAGTCCGGGCGGCACGGCGGTCACGTTGAACAACCACAAGCGCCTGACCACGCCGGTCGCACCCGGGCCGTACGAGTTTCTCTACGAAGACAACGACGAAGGCGATTACCTCGACGCCATCCATCCCGATGGTCCGGGCCATCTGTATGACTACGTGGGCCAGAAGAAATCCGGCCAGTGGAAGTTCTTCTTTGTGGATAACGTGCTTTCCGCGACGGGCCGGGTGGACACGTTGCGGGTCCGGCTGGAAGAGCAATGCGAAGAAGAATGCAACATGACCAACACCGTGGCGCCGCAGAGCTGGCGTTACTTTTCCAAGAACATCCCGGTGGAGGCCACGAACATGACGGTGTGTGTGAACATCATCACGCCGACCGATCCGTTTCCGTTGGAACTTTATATCCGCAAGGACCAGTTCCCCACCCGCACGGCGTATGATTTCAAGAAAACCATCAATCCACCCGGCGACTGTCTGAGCATTGATAAATTCCAGTTGCCGCCCTTGTCGCCTGGGCGCTACTTCATCGGCGTGTTCAACCCGAGCGCGGCCAGTCAGGACTTCTACATCAACATCACGGTTGAAACCGGCCCGCCCCCGGCCCCGATCACCTTTAATCCGGCCGGGACTCAGCCGCTGGTGGACGATGCGGTCACCAACTTTACGACCACGGTTACGGACCACATGCAGATCGCGCGGCTGGACGTCGGTTTGCGCATTGACCATCCGCGCGTCTCGGACCTGGCGGTGACGCTCATCAGTCCGGGCGGCACGCGGGTATTGCTGGTGGAGAATCGCGGCGGCACGACCACCAATGGTTTCGGCAGTTCGCTGCCGGTGATCACGAATTTCATTCCCGTCAGCGCCGCGGGCGGCCCGGCGGCGACCAACATCTTTATTGATACCGGCGCCACGGCGGGCACCGTGACGATTGACTACGACTTCCTCAACCTGCCGGATCAGATGCGGGTTTATTACGAGGGCAATCTTTTGGCGGATACGCTCATGGTCAGCGGTACCGGTCGCTTGCGTTTGAACTACGGTCCCGGCGCTTCCACATTCATTGAGGTGCGGATGAATGAAGCTGGGAATCCTAATCCTACGACGGCGTGGAGTTTCACCGTTGCTTCCTACAGCACCGCGAACAGCTATCTCGTCTTCACCGACAACACGAATCTGACCACAACGCCGATCAAGTTCGCGCTGCCGCCGTATGTTGGCATGCCGGGGACGAATTATGAGTTGAGTAATTTTGAGTTGCCGACGGTGGCGCAGGATTACATTGGCCCGACGGTCGGCGCTCCCGATGGCTGGAGTGTGATCAATTCCAACACCGTGACGGTTATCACGAATACCGCTTACAACGGTACAAATTCGCTGGCTCTCCGTTCTGGTGAACTCAGCCGGACGATTGCTAATACTCCGGGCCGGTCGTATCGCTTGGGATATGGGTATCGGCAGGCTTTGCTCTCGCCACCGTTGCTCAATGTTGATTTTTCAGGTGGACCGATTAACGATCCAAGTCCCAAGGTTGGAACTGCGGCAACAGGTGCAACGCCAACTGATTTTTGGAATTTTTATAGCCGGGGCGTTTACCCTCCTGGTCGTGATAACGGAGCACTCGTAAACTTAGTTCGAGCAGACGGAACAATTAGTTCCGTGGGCCTGACGGTTAATGATGCCAAAGGAGCTTGGGGAAATGGTTCACTCGATCCAATGTATAACAGTTATGTTTACCCACTTCCCAATGGGACAAACCCGATTACCTTGACGATAACAAATCTGCCGGCCGCTCGATATAACGTCTACCTCTATAGTCACAATGGGAATTATCAATTGATCTCGGGTGCGATTGATTATGGTATTAAAACAACCCGAGATCTAAACACAGCGGGTGTCACTCCAACCTGGCAACAAGGAACCAACTTTACCTTGTTCAGTAACGTTTTGGTGTCGGGCCCATTGCAGCCGATCACAATTGTTGCAAGGCCAGGAGTTGGTGATGTGGCGATGATCTGTGGTCTGCAAATCGAGCAGGCTTCCGCACCAATGTTTTCGGGGGCACAAGTTTTCATCCCCGGTGTAGCCACTAATTCCTTCCTTGGTACTACCAACTGGCAGGCGGGGGGGCTCACCTTCACCGCCACCGGTACGAATACCACCATTAACGTGTCTCCGGTCAGTAACAATCTACCCTCTGGCGTCTTGGTGGACTACTTTACTGTCACGGAAACCGCCAGCCCGCGTTACGTCCTGCCGGAGGAATCTCTCAGCGCGTTTGAGGGCGAGTATGCGGATGGCACGTGGCGGCTGGAAATCCTCGATACCCGCACTGGCGCGACCAATAACGTCTCGCTGCTGGATTGGCAGTTACAGTTCGTTTATCAGACCAACACCGCGCCGCCGCGGGTTTTGAACCCCGGCACGCCGGTGGATGTTACGCTGCCGCCCGGACGGATCATTTACTTCATTGTGGACGTGCCATCATTCGCACGTTTCGCCACCAACGTGCTCTACAATGCCACGGCACCCGTTGGGTTCTATTTTAATCAGAACCTGCCTCCGTCCTACGGCGCGACCAATGTTGCCGGCGGCGACTATGCTTTCACCCTGGGCGCGCAGAATTTCACCGCGGTATTAAGCTCGAACACCGTGCCGCAATTGGTGTCTGGCCAGCGGTATTATCTCGCGGTCGAGAATCCCGGCGCAGTGAACGTCACCTTTACTGTTTATGTGGACTTTGATCTGCGGGCGCTCCCTCCGTTGGTGGATCTCATCAACGGCGTGCCGTATTGCACCGTCAATGCGACGCCACTCAGTTTGGATTACTACCACTTCATCGTGTCGTCGAATGCCGTGCGGGCCCAGTTCGAACTCAGCCAGCTCGACGGCGACATGACGCTGATCCTGCGCCGCGGTTTGCCGCCGTCGTTCAATTCCTTCGATTACCTCAGCGCGTCCGTCTCCACCAACGACGAGGTCATCACCGTCTTTGACTTCAGCCAGCCGGTGAGCCTTGCGCCCGGCGACTGGTATTTCGCCGCCGCCAATCTATCGCCCGGCGCGGTGTCTTATTGCGCCACGGCGTGGGAATGGACGGCCTATGGCACCAACATCGTCATCACGAACACCTTCCTGGGCACGAACAGTTTTTGTCTGACCTGGACGTCGTTGCCCGGCGTGCGTTATGTGGTTGAAGGTGTGACGAACCTGAGCAGCACCAACTGGGTCGCGGTGTCGCCGACGGTGATCGGGGCCGGGCCGGTCACGACGTATTGCGTGCCGTTGCCGTCGCCGTATCAGTTTTTCCGGGTGCGTGAAGGGCAGACCCAGACCACCTACGTCCCGCCGCCGTACATCATTCGCATTGTCAAACGCTTCAACGGCATCGAGATCAACTGGAGCGGCCCGCCCGGCCAGCAATATCAGGTCGAATGGTCGCCGACGCTCGTGCCGGCGGTGTGGACGCCATTTGCCGAAACCATCACTTCGACCACCGGCATCTACGGGTATCTGGATGACGGCTCGCAGACCGGTGGCTTCGGGGCGACGCGCTACTATCGGCTGGTGCTGCTGCCGTGATGAGTGCGTTGGTCCTCGCTCTTAATCCGTCCATTGACGCGGAATGGCGGGTCGCGGATGTGTTGTGGGAGGAGAAGAATAACGTCCAGTCCGAGCGCCGCTGGGCGGGCGGCAAAGGCATCAACGTCGCGCGCTGGCTGAAACATCTCGGGGATAAACCACAGTTGCTCCTGCCGCTCGGGGGCCAGTCCGGCGATGAACTCGCGGGTTATCTGCGCCGCGAAAAAATCTCCGCGCACATCGTCCCGCTGCGGGAAGCCACGCGTGTCAACGTCATCGTCACCACGGATGCCGGGCGGCAGATGCGGTTCAATCCGCTGGGGCCGAAACTTTCTTCAGCCGAGTGGCGCGATTTTCTGCGGGTGTTCCAGTCCGAATTGAAGCGCACGAACTTGCTGGTGCTGTCCGGGAGTTTGCCGCGCGGACTTTCGGCGGACGTTTATGTCAGGCTCATCCGCCTCGCCCATCGCGCCGGGGTGCGGGTGTTGTTGGATTGCGATGGGACGCCGTTCAAAGCAGCCGTCGCCGCGCGCCCGTTTTTGGTCAAACCCAACGAGCACGAACTGGCGTTGTGGTGGGGCCGGCGCTTGAATTCAGAATCACAGATTGTCGCGGCGGCACGCGGCTTATCGGAGCAGACCCGCGGCTGGGTGCTGGTTTCGCGCGGCGGGGATCAAAGTTTGTTGGTCAATGTCGCCGCGAACTTTCAGCGCTTCGCCGCGCCGCGCAAAGTGAAGCCGCGCAACACGGTCGGGGCCGGGGATGCCTTGCTGGCGGCGGTGGCGCGGCAGATTCAGCTTGGGACTCCGCCGGGAAATTGGTTGCGCCACGGGCTGGCCATCGGCACGCAGGCGACGCAATTGCGCGCGGGTGATCTGCCGGAGTGAAAATCGGGGCGGCGGCTTTTAGAGCGGTTCTCGAAAGTTATTTCCGGAAAGGTAGGGCGCGTCACTCCGTGCGCGCCGTCGTCTGGCTGACACAAAACGGCGCGCACGGAGTGACGCGCCCTACCATCCTGCTCAATTCGGAAATTTATTT
>CAZQNQ010000037.1:0-33463 GCA_964594985.1 uncultured Bifidobacterium sp. | reverse complement strand
GCGGGTTCGGGCGGCATCCCTGCCGCCAGTTCCGGGGTTTCAAACCGGCTCTAAGCCGTTAAAACGGCCGAGCGGCCGGATCGCCCGCAGTCACCCGGTTAAAGCCGGGTGCTAATGAGAGTGTCATTCACCATCACTCGCCTCCGCCGCTGGCAACAGCACCAGCCCGCCGCGAAAATAATTTGCCGATTTTGATTTCGAGGCTTGCCACGCGCCGGATGAAAAAGTTTATCCTCGTGCTGGGAATTTTTTGCATGCCTGAAATCGAATCAGTCCAACAGCACGACATCGGATTATTGGGAGACCTGGCCGTGGTGATGATTGTCGCCGCCGTCGTCACCATCATTTTTCACCGGCTCAAGCAGCCGGTCGTGCTCGGCTACATTCTCGCCGGAGTCATCATCGGACCACACACCCCGCCATTTCCGCTGATTCACGACCAGAACACGATCAACACCCTGTCCGAACTCGGCGTCATCCTGCTGATGTTCTCACTCGGGTTGGAATTCAGCCTGCGCAAACTCAAATCGGTCGGCGCGCCCGCCTTCATCGCGGCCATCCTCGAAATCCTGCTGCTGTTCTGGGTCGGTTACGAAATCGGCCGCCTGTTCGGCTGGAGCAACATGGACAGCATCTTCCTCGGCGCGATGCTCTCGATGTCCTCCACGACCGTCATCATCAAGGTGCTGGGCGAACTCGGGAAGATGAAGGAACGCTTTTCGCAGCTCATCTTCGGCATTTTGATCATCGAAGACATCCTCGGCATCGCGATGATCGCGTTGCTGTCCGGCATCGCGATGACCGGCTCGTTGAGCGTCACCGACGTCGGCGCGACCCTCGGCAAGCTCGGCATCTTCCTCTCGGCAACGCTGGTCGTCGGCCTCATCGCCGTGCCGCGCCTGATCGGTTACGTCGCCAGGTTCAAGAGCAACGAAATGATGATCATCACCGTGCTGGGACTGTGCTTCGGCGTCTCGTTGCTGGCGGCGAAACTGGGTTACAGCGTCGCGCTCGGGGCGTTCGTCATCGGCGCGGTCATCGCGGAAGCGCGGGAGATTCACCGCGTCGAAACGCTCATCGAGCCGGTGCGCGACATGTTCAGCGCCGTGTTCTTCGTCGCCATCGGATTGTTGATTGATCCCAAGCTGCTCGTTGTTTACTGGCAGCCGATTCTCGTCATCACGCTCGCCGTCATCATCGGCAAGGTGTTGACCTGCTCGTTCGGCGCGTTTGTCGGCGGCAACGACACCCGCACGTCGCTGCGCGTCGGCATGGGCCTCGCGCAGATCGGGGAATTCTCCTTCATCATCGCCTCGCTCGGCTTGACGCTGAACGTCACGAGCAAATTCCTTTATCCCATCGCCGTGGCCGTGTCCGCCATCACCACGCTGTTCACGCCGTATCTCATCAGGAGCGCCGACGGGCTGGTCGGCTGGTTCGACCGCAAAGCCCCGAAACCACTGGTCAATTCGCTCGAACTCTACACCCGCTGGGTCGGGCAAATCGGCAGCCGCCAATCCCCCAACATGGTCGCGCAACTCATCCGCCGCTGGATTCTCCAGATGGGTCTGAACGCCGCGCTCATCGCCGCCGTGTTCATCGCCGCGGCGTTCATCGGCCAACGCCCGCCGGAGTGGCTGAAAAACCTCAGCGGCGGCGGACAATATCTGAAAGGCGCGCTCTGGCTGGCCGCCGTGATTTTCTCGCTGCCGATGTTCATCGCCACCGCGCGCAAGTTGCAGGCCCTGGGACTGCTGATCGCCGAAACCAAAGTCACGTCCGCCGCCGCCGGGAGTCGCACCGAAGCCATCCGCGCCGTCGTCGCCAATGTCATCCCCATCGCCGGCACGGTCGGCCTGGGATTGTTCGTGCTGCTGCTGAGTTCCACGCTGTTGCCGCCACTGAAAGTCTTGCTCGTGCTGCTGGTGATCATCGGCTTTATCGCGTGGCTGCTCTGGCGGTCGTTCATCAAGGTTTACTCGAAGGCGCAAATCGCCTTGCAGGAAACCTTCGCCCAGCAACCCGAGCCCCGGCACGAAACCGCGCAACTCGCCCGCCCGACGCAACTCCGCGACGCCGATCTGGAGCCGGTCATCCTCACCGCCGGCGCACCCGCCATCGGCAAGCTCATCCGCGAACTCGAACTCCGCACCAAGACCGGCGCGAGCATCGTCGCCATCGAACGCGGCGGCGCGAACAACGTGAATCCCGGCCCGGACGAAGAATTGCAGGTGAACGATCAAGTGCTGCTACTCGGCAGCGCGGCGCAGTTGGAGAAGGCGCGAAAACATCTGTTGGGGGATGCCCACTGAATTTTTAACCACGGATGAACCCGGATAAACACGGATGGGGAAATTTTTTACGCGAAACTCGCTAATTTTCACGAATCCAAATCCCATTCGCGAGAATTCGTGAAATTCGCGTAACACCGGTTCTTGATCTTTAATCCGTGTCCATCTGTGTCCATCCGTGGTTAAAACTCAACTCCCCCGGTAAGTCGAATAACTCCACGGCGAGCACAGCAGCGGCACATGATAGCCCGCGCCCGCGTCCGAAATCCCGAACCGCACCGGCACGTGATCCAGAAACCGCACCTTCGGCAGCGGCGTGGCCTTGGCCTGAAAGTAATCGCCGACGAAGAACACGATCTCGTATTGCCCCACCTGCATTTCATCCGCCGCCAGCAACGGGGTGTCGGTGCGCCCGTCCGCATTGGTGCGCGCCGTGGTGACGAGCGTGCGTTCCTCGCCGTCGAGCGACCAGAGTTCGATCTTCATTCCGGCCGCCGGACAACCGTGCGCGGTGTCCAGAACGTGGGTGCTGAGTTTGGCGGGCATAAGTCAGATAGCTACGCGTGAGTTAAATCCCGCAGCCGCAGTTCCGCAATCTTGAATATTTCCCCGAGCGCCGCCTGAATCTCCTGCTCGCGGGAATTCTGCAGGCGAACCCTGAACCCGTTCAAGATCGCCTCCTTCTTGTTGAGCCGCGCGCAGATGACAAACGGGAAACCAAACTTCTCCTTGTAAGCCGCGTTGTTCTGCTGAAACAACTCCACCTCCTGCGCCGTCAACCGATCCAGCCCCGCGCTCGCCTGCTCGCCCGTGGATTCCTTCGTGAGCTGCCCGGCCAACGCCAGCTTGCCCACCAGATCCGGATGCGCACGGATCAGCGCCAGTTGTTTTCCCTCACCCGCGCTGCGCACGGTTTCACACAACGCCGCATGAAGCGCCTCCACGCTGGCGAACGGACGTTTCGGCCAAGTCTCCTCCGCAATCCACGGTGAATGTTCAAACACTGGACCGACGGTGCGGACGAATTCGTCGTGAGAGAGGGAGTTGAGTTGAGAGAGAAGCATGGTTTGGGTTTCCTCTCATTAACACCCGGCTTTAGCCGGGTGATTCCGCCGATCAAGAAGGTCGAACCGTTTCAACGGTTTCCCATCGCGGAGCAAAACCGTTGAAACGGTTTCTATCCATGCCTGTGACCGCAACACTCGACTGAAGTCGGGTGTTAATGAGATTCTCTCAGCAGTGCCGAGAGTTTTGGTAGTCGGCTGAATTTGTCGTACCACTGGTGCGACAAATGTGAGCGTAATGCGCCAGTAGAGATCAATCAACTCCGTGTTTACCGCCTGAAACGCACGGCGGCGCGCGGAGGTGATGAGGCCGATGATCTTGCGGAACGCCGGTTCATGTCCGGCGGCGGCTCGTGTGGTTGGTTTGCGTTTGGCATTCTTGTGGCGCATAGGTCAAAGTTCAGCCGACGTATTTGCCGTACCATTGGTCGAATTCGATGAACACATTTTGCGAAGTGTCGTGGACTTCGTCTCGAATGGAGATGCGAACAAAACTCCGAAAAAGGAGTTCTTTGTCTATGTACCCCTGCAATTCAATCGTTCCAGTCGTAAAGTTTTTGCAGCCATGAAGGCAAAGTCCAACGCTAGTTGTTTCCAGTTTTTTATCTTGGTTTCGAATGGTGAGTGATGCTCCTTGGACAACGATTCCTTTTTTATCTGGGATATGAATGAGAAACCGGAAATTCCCGAATGCTTCCATGAGAAGACGCACTTTACTTACAGGCGATTCCAAGGAGGTGATGTTTCCCGGTAATACTTCGTAATCGTCAAGCGTCTGATGTTTGCTTGGAGGCAAATTCCGCTCCCCGTCTGACTTAGGAGTCGGTATATCGAGACGGGTGACTACTATAGATTTGAGGCCTGTTTCATCTGAGAAGAAGCATGAAATCGAATATGGCTCAGGCTCCGCAGTTTTGAATTCGCCCGAAAAGGAATGATCGCGTCTCGATTTTTTAGAAGACAGTGGTTCTCCTAAAATGCTTTTAACTTCTACTGGTGATTGGCCGCGCTTAAGCGGCAGTTGGATGATTTCAAGAATTTCCAAGCAACGGTCCTCGATCAAATCCAAGGCGAACTCCATCTTGTATGTGTTTGCGCGAAACTTGGTGGATCGCTGAAACGAAACGCCCCGCGCGTGCTCGGTAATCACATGATACCAGTTACTTTGATCCTCCAAGAATTCATCGTCTGGAAACCATTTTCGCAGCCTGAGTTTTCCGAAAACAGAATAGGAAGCTAGTTTCATATTCAATTACTTGGATTGTGAGTTAATCCACCCCATGGCCTTCTCCGCCAGCTTGTCGAACGCGGTCACGCAGAGTTCGAGGTGTTCTTCCTTCGGGTCCTCGATCTTGTTGTGGCCGGTGGTCATTACTTGAAAAGCGCGCGGAAGCCCGCTTGCTCGAAATGCCGGTCGCCGGTCAATGCGTCGGTGACGCGTTCATCCTTCATCGCCACGAAGGAGATGCAATCCGTCAGCGACCATTCCTTGTCCGTGCGGTGGCGAAACAATTCCAAGCCGCGCTTAAACAGTTCGTCGGTTGGCTCAATGATGCGAGCATCGGGTGAGTCTTGAAGCATCTCCAACAACTGAAGAAAAGCGGGGCGATTTTCCGGAGCGGAGAGCGCATCCCCCACTTCCGTCAGCACCCAAGCCGTGGTGACCAGCAGTTGGGTTGCGGTATCGAACTGAACTGCTTTCGGGTGGGCTGCGTCACGTTCATTAACCAGCGCCAGAAAATAGAACGTGTCCGCAAAAACGGCGGTCATGGTCAGGAACGTTTGGGCGTGCCGTGGAGGTAATGATCGTGATTGGCGGCGAGGTCGTTGGGAAGGTTGCGGCCTTTGCCAGCGAGGGAGCGCAGCTTCTGCATTACTGGCTGCTGCGCCTGCGCCCGGTTGAGCAGCCAGTCACGCAATTGCTGTTGCTCTTGAGGCGAGAGCCTTTCAATCGCTGATTCGATTTCCATTACCGTGCTCATGGCGTGGAAGATAGCACCCGGCGCAGGTTAGATTCAAATACTTACTTTGCGGCAATCCACCCCATCGCCTTCTCCGCCAGCTTGTCGAACGCGGTCACGCAAAGTTCAAGGTGTTCTTCCTTCGTGTCCTCGATCTTGTTGTGGCTGATGCCGTGCAGGCTTTGGACGAACATCATCACCGTCGGCACGCCCGCCGCCGCGACTTCCGCCGCATCATGCAACGGTCCGCTCGGCAGGCGATGCGATTTGCCGCACGTCTCGCGGATGGACTCATCACACAGGTTGATGAGATCGTTGTTGAACGGACGCGGGGCGATCTGCCAAAGACGCTCCCACGAAACTTTCACGTTGCCTTCTTTGGCGAATTTTTCACTCGCCGCTTTGGCCTCAGCCAGCATCGTCGCAAGTTTGGCAGCGTCGAGATGGCGTTGATCCAGCGTGATGCGGCATTCCTCGACCACGCTGGTGACGATGCCGGGCTTGGTCGTGCATGAGCCGATGGTGCAAACGCCGCCGATCGAGTCTAAAGTCTCCAGCCTAAAGTCTGAAGTCGGAGCAGCCGCGCTGCCCTCTGACTTTAGACTTTGGACTTCAGACTTGGGACTGACGTGACTGCGTTCGGCGATCTGGTAAATCTCGGAACTCATCTTCGCGGCGGCGAGGAAGGCGTCCTTGCGCCGATTCATCGGCGTGCTGCCGGAATGCGCGGCTTGACCATGGAACGTGATGGCATGCCGCTCCACGCCGAACGTCCCAAGCACCGCCCCGAGCGGCAGATCGAGATCAAGCAACACCGGCCCTTGTTCGATGTGAAGTTCAATGTAAGCGGCGGCATTCTTGAGTTCCTTGCCGCTGTCCTTCACACGTTCGAAATTAATGCCGACATTCGCCAGAGCATCGGGAAGTTTGATGCCTTGCTTGTCCACGAGGCCACGCGCTTCGTTCAGGTCCAGATTGCCGGAGCAAGCCGACGAGCCGAACAAGCTTTTGCCGAACCGCGCTCCTTCTTCATCCGCCCAATCCACGAGTCGCACGGTGACGGGTGGCTTGCCGTTATATTGCGCATTGATACGACGGAGGATTTCGACACCCGCAACGACGTTGAGGCAACCGTCGAGCCAGCCACCGTTCGGCACGGAATCAATGTGCCCGCCGATGAGGAGTTCCTTCGGAGATTCACCACGCAAAGTCGTCCACAGATTTCCCGCCGCGTCGCGATGGATTTCGACGGGGAGCACTTCGAGTTTCTTCTGAAACCACTCGCGGGCCGCAACCCAGGTCGGCGTGAAGGCGACGCGTTGCGCGCCGTTGTCATCGCCGGTAAGCTGGCGGAGTTCCTTGAGTTCGGCGACGGTGCGTTTGGGGTTCAAAGCGCTCATGCGGCTTCATCATGGCGGGGTCGGTCGCATTTTCAAAACATTTCCCGTCCAACACTCGGCGCAGCGCGAAAAGTCACCGTTGCACAGTGAGTGGGGGGAAAATCTCATATCTCTGACGCGCACCATGAATGAAACCATCACCATAACAACCATCGGAATCATACTCACCGCTCCCGGCGCCAAACCCCGACAAGCCTCCGCATTTTTCCCGGGGGATTCCCCGGATATTTCCCTTGTCAACGATTTAATTGGAGCTATAAACGCTTCTTAACCAGCCTCGTCGCCGGGCGCGACGGACCAAGCAAACTCAACCTCAACTCCTTTGCATATTATATGTATTACGACCTGATGGCGTCGGTGCGCCGCTCAATTTTCACCTGCTGGCTCGGAGGGCTTTTGTTGCTGGCAAGTCTGGGAATGCTGACGCCTGCTGCCAGCCAGGCCGAAGTGCGCGTCAATGTTTCCATCTGGCACGGTTACGACTTTTATTATCCCGGCCTGAACCTCACCTCCACCAACCCGGTGAGCACGTTCCACTGGATGGAGAATGCGAGCGGGGTGCTGTGGAAACAATTCGGCGGCACCAACGGCGTCAATGGCTTCTTCCTGTCCAACAATCTCGCGGCGATCATCCACGAATGCACCAACGGGCTGTGGAAGCTGTACCTGAACAAAGATCATCCGTCGGAACAAATCTACTATTTCAAGATGTCCGTCACCGGCGTATCGCCGAGCGTGCTGGGCGACGTGAACATCACCTTTCCGACCAGTGGCAGCACTGGCATTTCCACCACACCCACGTATCAATGGACCGGCCCGAGCAATCTGCCGCAAATCCAAGGCTATTCCTCCCATCTTGTCTCCGGAAACAACTATGGCATCACGCTGCCCGGCTCGGTCACATCTTGGTCGCCCGGCGCATTGACCCCGGGCGAGAACCAGCTCTACATCAATTATTACTCCAACAATTTTCCGGGCATCACTTTCACCACGCCGACGAATTCCGCCGGCACGCCGTTGGCCGACTGGCAGGCGCAGGGAGATTTGCATAGTTACAAGCTCTCCACGTTCACAGTAGCCGGCACCGCCGGAGGCGGCACGCTCGTGGCGCATTACACGTTTGACGATTACAATGACCTCGGCGCGGACAGTTCACCCAACGGTTATCACATGAATGCGGGCGGCGCATGGAATGGTGGTGACGTTTACGATTCCGGCGATGCCATGGCTGGCGACGGCGCGGTGGAGTTTTACACCGATGGCGGCTCCGGCGGCGGCTACTTGAGTTACAGCCCGACGCCATCCGGATTGCTCGCCGCATTGGCGGGCGACTTCTCGGTGTCCGTCTGGGTCAAAACCACGCAGAGCTTCGGCAGTTCGGGCGACGTCGCTTTCAACGGCGCGGGCATCCTGGCGGCGGACGTGGGCGGTTTGGGCTACGATCTGATTCCGCTCGCCCTGACGGAGGGCGAAGTCGCCTTCAACACTGGCGGCGGTTTTACCGATCACACGGTGAACTCCTCGCAAATGGTCAATGATGGGGACTACCATCACATCGTCGTCACGCGAAACCAATCCACCGGCGAAAAGCGCATCTACATTGACGGTTCACTCGAAGTTTCGGGCTTCGATGACGCCGATGCGCTTGACGAGCCAGTGCTGCTGACGTTGGGGGCTCTCATGGATGCGAGCGAATCCAATCCCGCCTTCGCCGGCCCTTACAACGGTTACGAAGGGTTGCTGGATGATCTGCAGATCTATTCCACCGCGCTCACTCCGGCCCAGGTGGATTACCTCTATGACAATCCCGGGGAAATCGTATCCGGCAGCGGCGGCAGTGGCGGGCACACGAACCTCGCGCACTACCGGTTTGATAATAACACATTCCTCGGCCTGGACAGTTCCGGCCAAAACAACCATTTCACCAGCGGCAGTTCCTGGGGCACGCCGGTGCATGACTTTGACCCCAACAGCCTGGACGGCCCGGGCAGTGTCAGATTCTACGGTGTGAGCAGCATCGTCCATGCGCCGCCGAATCCGGTTTTCAACAAAATCATGTCCGCCCTGGCCAACAGCTTTTCGGTTTCGTTGTGGATCAGCACGGAAGAAATTGTGGGGGATGATGCGGACGATGCCTTTTGGGGCGCGCCCATCATCTGGGCCTATGATTCCGGCGCGGACGACGTCATTCCTGTGGCCATCACCGGCACCAAGGTGGCCTTCCACACCGGCGATGAATTCGGCACCAGTGAGACCCTGCATTCCACCAGCGACGTGACCGATGGCAATTACCATCACATCGTCGTCACGCGTGACCGGGACACGGGCGAGAAGAAGATCTACGTGAACGGCGTGCTGGAAGCCACCGCCACCGGCACCACCCGCGTGCTGAATGCGAATGATTACTACTTCTCGCTCGGCGGCGTGGTGGCGCACAGCTTCGACGGATACGTGGATGATCTGCAGATTTACTCCGGCGTCTTGTCTGCGGCAGAAGTGGCGGATCTTTACGACAATCCCGGCACCACCAGCCCCGACGCCACCGGCGGCGGCAACAACGATCCCGTGGACGTGGAAATGGAGATCAGCATCTCGCGCAACAGCAATTTTGACTCGCCCGAAATCTTTTTATGCTTCCCGCGCCTGCTCTCCGTCAACATTCCCGAGACCACCCAGCATCGCGTCGAATCCCCGAACGGCAATTTTGACGGACATCTCAGCGGCAGCAGCTCCGTCAATTATTCCAGCCTTGGCGGCATCTTGAACGAATGCACCAACGGGCTATGGAAGTTATACATCAACGCAGGTTCGGCCAATGAACGCCTCTTCCGGTTCTCGGTGAACATCACCGACCTGACCACCAATCTGCTCAAGCCCGTCATCATCACCGCGCCGGCCAACGGCAGTTCCAACGTCTCCACCGCATCTTCGTTCACCTGGACCGGCCCGGTGGGATTCAACGGCATTTTTGTGCGGAAATATGAACCGCCTTTCAGCAGCGTGGTCACCACCAACATGCCCGGCGAAGCCACCTTCTGGCCTTCCCCGCCGCCGCTGAATCCCGGCACGAACCGTCTCTACCTCAGCTACCACTCGAACGAAGTGTCGTTCATCACCTTCAGCACTCCGGTTGAAACCGGCTCCGGCCAGCCGCTCAACAGTTGGAGCGCCATCGCCCACATCAATTCCGATGCCACGTCGCAGTTCGTGGTGGTCGGCGGCAGCGCCACCCCGGTGCAACTCACCGATGCGCTCACGACCGGCGGCAATCTCCAGTTCCAGTTTCTCTCGCAAGCCGGGCGCACGCACACCGTGCAGTCACGCACCAACCTGACCACGGCCCCGTGGGTCACCGTGACCAACTTCACCGGGAATGGCAGCGTGATGCCGATCGCCATTCCCATCGGGACGAACCAGGAATCCTATTTCCGCGTCGGCACACAATGAATTCAACCTGGCAACCGGCTCTTATCGCGAACGCGCCCGGTGGTTTCTCTGCCGGGTGCGTTTGCCTTTTCCACCTGACATGAACTTGTCAGCGAGAACTCCATTTTCCTGCTTCCAATTTAGAGGCCGAGGGCTAGACTCGAATCGTAAATAGAAAAAATTGACTGCGCACAGGGCGCAGGGAGAAAAGTTTATGCCCATCAGTCCTCGATCCGGACCGGCCCTTGCAAACGCCAGCTTGGCTGAATTCCAGCCGCACCGTGCTGCGCCTCGAACCTCCGCCACACTTTCCCTGAACCTCTAAAAGAAAAGGCAAACCATGCCCACACTCGCAACGACAGTTGATGGTCTTAAACTTCCGAATCCTTTTATCATCGGTTCCGGGCCGCCCGGCACGAACCTCAATGTCATCTCCCGCGCGTTCAAGGAAGGCTGGGGCGCGGTCATCGCGAAGACGGTTTCGCTCGATGCGTCGAAAGTCGTCAATGTCACGCCGCGTTACGGCAAACTGCATTCCAGTGACGGCAAGGAAATCATCGGCTGGGAAAACATCGAGCTGATCAGCGACCGGCCCTTCCATCTGTGGGAACAGGAATTCAAGAAGTGCAAAGACATGCACCCGGACGGCGTGCTCATCGCCAGCATCATGGAGGAATACAACAAGGACGCGTGGATCGAGATCGTCGAGCGTTGCCAGGCGTGCGGCGTGGATGCGTTTGAATTGAACTTCTCCTGCCCGCACGGTCTGCCCGAACGCAAGATGGGCGCGGCGATGGGCGAGAACCCGGACATCCTCAAGGAAGTTGTCGCGTGGGTGATGAGTGCAGCGAAGAAACCGGTTTGGGCGAAGATGACACCGAACGTCACGCACATCGAAGACCCGAGCCGGGCGGCGCTCAAGTCCGGTGCCAACGGCATCGCGGCCATCAACACGATCCGCAGTTGCATCGGCGTGAATCTCGAAACGCTCCGCCCGGAGCCGAGCGTGGAAGGTTACACGACGCCGGGCGGTTATTCCTCGCGCGCCGTAAAACCCATCGCGCTCCGCATGGTGATGGAAGTCGCCAAGTTGATTGAAAAGGAATTTCCTGGGCGCTCCCTATCCGCCATCGGCGGCGTGGAGTCCGGTAACGACGCGGCGGAATTCATCCTCCTCGGCGGCGACACCGTGCAAGTCTGCACCGGCGTGATGAAGTTCGGCTACGAACACGTGAAGCCGATGTGCGAACAACTGCTGGCGTTCATGGAGAAACACAAGTTCGAGACGTTGGCGGATTTCAAAGGCAAGGCACTGCCGTATTTCACCACGCACGCCGATCTCGTGAAGCGTCAGACCGAACGCAAAGCCGCCCAAAAGGCCGCCGCCGCCGCCGCGCCCGCCAAGAAGATGGTCCAAGCCGACGGCGAATGGACCGGCGACGACTTCGTGAAACAATCGCAAGCGTTGGCGCGCTGAGTCCTTAACCACAAAGACACTGAGGCACAGAGAAATTTCTCTGTGCCTCAGTGATAAATTTTCAATATGCCCACAACTCTCGAATCCTGTCCCTTTTTCATCGGCGGCGAATGGCTTTCACCTAAAGTCGCCAGCACGCCCGTCTTTAATCCGTCCATCGGCGAAGTCATCGCGGAATGCCCCGTCGGCACGATGGCGGACGTGAATGCCGCCGTTGAGGCGGCGCACGCTGCGTTCCCGGCGTGGATGGAAACCCCGCCGGTCGAACGGGCCCGCATCCTCGGGCGATTCAAGATGCTGATGGAAGATAACTTTGAGGACATCGTCCGCAGCAACACGCGCGAGCACGGCAAGACGCTCGTGGAGTCGCGTGGCGACGTGAAGCGCGGCATGGAAGTCGTGGAGTTCGCGCTCGGCGTGCCGTCATTGATGATGGGCGAAGTGCTGGAGAACATGGCCCGCGGCATTGATTGCGAGGCCATCCGCCAGCCGCTCGGCGTGTGCGTCGGCATCACGCCGTTCAACTTTCCGGCGATGGTGCCGCTGTGGATGTATCCCATCGCCATCGCGTGCGGCAACACGTTTGTCCTGAAGCCGAGCGAAAAAGTCCCGCTCACGGCCATCAAGATCGCGAAGTTGCTGGAGAAAGCCGGGCTGCCGAAAGGCGTGTTGAACATCGTTCATGGCGGGCGCGAAGTCGTGGACGCGCTGCTCACGCATCCGAAAGTGAAGGCGATTTCGTTCGTTGGCTCAACGCCGATTGCGCGCTACATCTACGAGGTCGGCACAAAGCACGGCAAGCGCGTGCAATCCAACGGCGGCGCGAAAAATTACGTCATCATCATGCCGGACGCCGACGTGGAAAACTCCACGCGCGGCGTCATCGAAGCGGCGTTCGGCTGCGCGGGTGAACGCTGCATGGCGGGCTCGACGGTGGTGGTCGTTGGCGCAGCGGATAAGAATGTTCTCCCTACGCTTGTCGAAGCGACGCGCCGCATCAAAGTCGGCCCGACCGACCGCGCCGCGCAGCCGGACATGGGCGCGGTCATCACCAAGCAACACGCCGACCGCGTGCAGGAACTGATTTCCATCGGCGAACAGCAAGGCGCGAAAGTCCTCGCCGACGGTCGCGGCGTAAAGGTTTCCGAAGCGCCGAATGGCTTCTATGTCGGCGCGACGATTCTCGATCACGTCCAGAACGGCATGACCGTGGCGAAGGAGGAGATTTTCGGCCCGGTGCTGAACGTGATGCACATGGAAGATCTGGACGCGGCCATCGAGCTGGCGAACAAATCCATGTATGGCAACGGCGCTTCGATCTTCACGCGTAGCGGCAAAGCGGCGCGCGAGTTCAAGCATCGCGCCAAGGCCGGCATGATTGGCATCAACATCGGCGTGCCGGCTTCGATGGCGTGGTTTCCGTTCAACGGCTGGGACGAGTCGTTCTTCGGCGACCTGCACATGCAAGGCCGCGAGGGCGTGCAGTTCTTCACGCAGCAAAAGGTGACGACGAGCCGCTGGTTCAGCTACGGCGAGGGCGACATCTGGCATACGGAGAAGAAGTGACGGAGTGCTTTCCCGGGAGCGCTGGCTTCCAGCCGGCGAGTCATTTTTTGAAACTCGCCGGCAGGATGCCGGCGCTCCCGGGCGCTTTCAACCTTGCCGGTGATTTCGCCTTTGCCCATGCTTTGACGACATGGCTGAACGGCCCGTCTCCACACTCAACAAACCCGACGTCGCACTCGAACTGACGCTGCGGCCATCGCTCTTTTCCGATTTCACCGGCCAACCCAAGGTCAAGGAACGCCTCGAAATCGCCATCACCGCCGCACAGCAGCGCAAAGAATCGCTCGACCACATCCTGCTGTCCGGCCCGCCCGGTTTGGGCAAGACGACCATTGCGAACATTCTCGCGAAGGCGATGGGCGGCAATCTCAAGTCCACCAGCGGCCCGACCATCGAGAAGGCCGCTGACCTCGCCGGCTTGTTGACGAATCTGGAAGAGGGCGACGTGCTGTTCATTGACGAAATCCATCGCCTGCAAAAAACCATCGAGGAATATCTCTATCCGGCGATGGAGGATTTCAAACTCGACATCATCATTGACCAAGGCCCGAACGCGCGCAGCGTGCGGCTGAATCTGCCGCGCTTCACGCTCATCGGCGCGACGACCCGCAGCGGCCTGCTCAGCGCGCCGTTGCTGACGCGGTTTGGAATGCGGGAGCGATTGGATTATTACGTCGCGGAGGATTTGCAGAAGATCGTGGTGCGCTCGGCGAACTTGCTCAACGTGGAGATTGAAGCGGCGGGTGCGCATGAGATCGCCCGGCGCAGCCGCGGCACGCCGCGCATTGCGAACAATCTGCTCCGCCGCGTCCGCGATTACGCCCAAGTCCGCCACGATGGCCGCATCACCGCCGATGTGGCCGACCGCGCGCTGGCGATGCTGGAGATTGACCAAAACGGCCTCGACGAAATGGACAAGCGCATCCTCGAAGCGATCATCGCCAAATTCGGCGGCGGGCCGGTGGGCGTAAATTCCCTCGCTGTCGCAGTCGGCGAAGAGCCGGATACGATCGAGGAAGTCTATGAGCCTTACCTGATCATGGAAGGTTACCTCAATCGCACGCCGCAAGGGCGCGTGGCCACGGAGCTGAGTTACAAAAAACTCGGTTTGAAAGCGGCGGGCGGCAAGCAGCCGGGTTTGCTTTGATTGGAACTGGCGGCAAGATGCCGCCAAAACCCGCAGGCAGGATGCCTGCGTTACCAACGTAGCGCGGGCATCCTGCCCGCGAGTTCACGGAGCATCCTGCTCCGTGTTTCCAAAAACAGAATTCCAACAACGGTTTTCAAGGCTTCGCCGCTGTATCGGCCTCTTTCTTCTCCGGCGGCTTCGGCTTGATCGGCCAGTTGGGCGATTCCGTGCGCGCCGTTTTGAAATAGGTTTCAAACTTTGCGACAATCGCCGGATTCTGTTTGGCGAGGTCCACTTTTTCCCCAAGGTCGGTGGCGATGTTGTAAAGCTCCAACGGTTCCTTCGCCTGCGGGCGGACGGCTTTCCAATCGCCCATGCGCGCGGCCTGTTGAAAGCCGTTCTCGTGAAATTCCCAGTAGAGGAAGTCGTGTTTGTTGGTCTGCGTCTGCCCGACGAGCGTGGGATAGATCGAAATGCCATCCGTCTTCTTGGGCGGTGGAATCATCGCGAGGTCCGCCGCCGTCGCCAGAAAATCCCAATGCGCCCACGGCAGATCGCTCACCTGCCCTTTCGCGGTGCGCGCGGGCCACCAGGCAATCGCCGGCACGCGGATCCCGCCATCATACAGGTCGCGTTTACTGCCGCGCAACGGACCGCTGCTCTTGTGGAAGGCCGCTTTGACGCCACCTTCCGAGTGCGGGCCATTGTCGCTGGTGAAGATCACGACCGTATTGGTGTGGATCTTGAGCGTGACGAGCTGGTCGAGAATCTGGCCCACGTAACCATCCAAACGGGTGATCATCGCCGCCTTGTTCTTTTCCGGTTGCGGCCAGCCTTCGTTGGCATAGGGCGCGTCATCCGGCACCTGCATGCCATTGCCGGTGCGACTGCCTTCCTCGTTGTTCGCGTGCGGCAGGTTGTAATTCAGACAGAGAAAGAACGGCCGGTAGCGATTGAACTGATCGGGCTTGTTGATCTTGAGGTAGTTCAACGCCGCCTTGGTGAAGAGGTCCGGGTTGTAAAGACCGCGTTGGCCGCCCGCGTTCTCGGAGAAGTGCATCCGATCATCAAACCCATCATGCCCCGGGCGCGGCGGATCGTAACGCCACAACCACTCCGAGTAATAATCATGCGCCTCGCGATTGCTCAGATAGCCGATGAATTCATCGAAGCCCTGCTTCTGCGGCACTCCGGGTGTCCCCGGTTCGGCGAGTCCCCACTTCCCGATCAACGCCGTCCGATAGCCTGCGCCTTGTAACATTTTGGCGACGGTCACATCGTCCGGTTGCAATGTCGTGTCCTTCGAGTTGCCGCGGATGTTGAGATGCCCGGTGTGCTGGCCGAGCATCAACGCCGCGCGCGCGGGCGAACAAACGGCGCTGCCCGCATAACAACTCGTGAAGCGGATGCCCTCCGCAGCGAGCTTGTCGAGGTTGGGCGTCTGGATGCGCGTCTGGCCGTAACACCCCAGATCTCCGTAGCCCAGGTCATCCGCGACGATGAGGATGATGCTGGGCCGCCGCGGCGCGGGGGGGGGCGGATTGTTGGTTGTTTCCGCCGCTTGCGCCGGGAATAAAAGAATGGTCGCAGCCAGCGTCAACAGCTGCCGTCGCCAGTTTTGTTGCATACGAGCAATCATGATTGTGATGATGTTGGAAAACGAGCGCGAACTCGTCCACAGAATTCATTGACCAGCGAAATTACTTTTCATTCAAACACTTTCCGCGCAACCTCCCGCCAGCATGTCAGAGAGCGAAGAGTCAGTTCCGAACAGTCCCGAATCGTCCGGCGGCAAACCCGCGCCCGGTGGGGTCAATCGCCGCCGCCGCGGTCGTCGGGGCGGTCGGGGCCGGCGCAAGCCGACGGGACAGCCGCCGCGCGAACCGGCTTCCGCTACTCCCGCAACACAAGAATCTCCGCCGCCCGCCAAAGCCATTGAGCCGATGAGTGATGCTCCCGCGGCTCCAGCCCCGGAGGCAACTCCCGCTCTGGAACCCCTGCCGCCGCGCCCCGCGCCACAACCCGTCCGTCCCTTGCTCGAACGCGTGCAACGCCTGACCGAACGGATGGGCCGCAGCGAACCCGAACACCGCGCCTCTGCCATTCATAAGGCGATTGATGAGGTGATGGAGATCATCGAAGCGCTCAAGCACGCGGTGGATCAGATGGAGGAAGTTTTGGAACTGGTCGAACTGGCCGAACGCCAGAAGCTCGCGGACGAACGCGAGATCGAATCCTTGCGCCGCGCCTTGCGGCAATTGAGTGACCGCTCCCGGGGCGACCAGCGCGAACCACGGGAACATCGCAGCCCGCGAGACCAGCGCGATTCACACCGCGGCCCGCGAGAGGCGCGGCAGGAGCCGCGCGAACGCGGCCCAAAAGATTTCCGCGAGCCACGGGAAGAAACTCCGGTCGCCAGCGAGCCGCCTGAAGCCCACGAATCTCACGAGCCGCCCGAGCCACCCGCCGAACCGCCCGAGCCACAACGGGGTAGCTGACATCATTGTGTGTAGGTACGCAGGCTGGATTCTGGTAGCTTCCCATAATCCGGTTTTATGTGTCGTATCTTTCCTACTATTTCCTGTTCCCTGCTGGTGTCATTGACTCTGATTTTGAGCAGCGGCGCCCAAACCCCCGTCTGGACGCAATTCGCCAATTCTCCCGGTGGCACAACCCGGAACGACGACATCATCTTCGTCGGCCAGACCAACGGCTGGAGTGCGCGCGGCATTGACAGCGTTTATCGCACCACCAACGGCGGCCTCACGTGGACCAAGGTGATTCCCAACACCAGTCCGGTCGCGCATTTCCGCTCGATCGGGTTCGCGTCCCTGACGCGCGGCTGGGCGGGTAATCTCGGCCCCGGCTCTTACGATGGCAGCGTGACTGACACCAACATGCTCTACGAAACCTTCGACGGCGGGCAGACGTGGAGCGTGGTGCAAGCCATCAATAACTCGGGCATGAAGGGCTTCTGTGCGATGCATGTCATGGACCCCCAACACATCTATGGTGTCGGACGCGTGCGCGGCCCGGCTTACTTCGCGAAGTCGGAAAACGGCGGGGCAAGCTGGTCGGTGACCAATCTGACTGCGGCGGGCGTGATGGGCGGGTTGATGGATGTTTACTTCAAGGATTCGCAACACGGCTTCATCGTCGGCATGAACACGAACCTGTTCGCCGCCCCGCCCTACTACGGCAGCATCGCGCGCACGACCAACGGCGGTCTCACATGGCAGGTGCAGGTTACAACAACTGTGGCGAACAGCTATTTCTGGAAGATGTCGTGGCCATCCGCCAATGTCGGCTACGCATCGCTCCAACAGAATGCCAGTTACAACACTGTCGTGTTTTACAAAACCACCGATGGCGGCGCGACGTGGGTGTCCAACGGTATCCCGCTGAACGCCATCGGTTCGCCGGGTTCGTTTGCGCTGCAAGGCATCGGCTTCGTCAGCGAAACCGAGGGTTGGATGGGCGGGTCATCAACACTGAATCCACCTTACACGTTCATCCACACGACGGACGGCGGGTTGACGTGGACGCCGGAAGGCTACGGCAACACGCGTTCGATCAATCGCATCCGGTTCGCGAGTCCGACGCTCGGCTACATGTCGGGCCAGACGTTGCACGTTTATCACATCCCGCTCGCTGCCAGCGTGACGCCGGCCAACCCCACCGTGCCGCTGGGCGGCAGCGTGAACTTCAGCGCCACCGCCTACGGCACCGCGCCGCTGCATTACCAGTGGCGCTGCAACGGCACAAACCTCGCCGGAGCCACGACAGCCACCCTGCCTCTCTCCGGCATCCAGGCCACGAATGCGGGAAATTACGACGTCATCGTCAGTGATTTCAGCGGTGCGATCACCAGCAGTGTCACCGCTTTGATGATTTCAGGATTGCCCGTCGGCCCAGCGATTGTCGCCCAGCCCCAAAGCCAGGTCGTCACCGCTGGCACGAACGCCAGTTTCAGCGTGAAAGCCACCGGCACGCCGCCGCGGTTCTATCAATGGCGCTTCAACGGCGGCGTCATCAGCGGCGCGACCAACGCCTCTTACACCCGCACCAACGCCCAGTTGAGCGACGCGGGCGCTTACACCGTGCGCATCACCAACGTCGCCGGCAACGTGACGAGCGACGCGGCAATCCTCGGGTTCGCATTCGGCGACAACTTTGACGGCTACGCCATGCCCGTCACCGTGACGAACCTCGGCACGACCAACGGCTACAAAATCTTTTTCAACGCCCTGGCCGGCCCGCTGGATTTCAAAACCATCTTCGGCTTCGATTACTCGACGGTCAGTTTTCCCACGACCATTCCGTCCGCCCCGCATTCCACGGGCGGCACGACCAAGGGTCTTTATCTCGCGGTGAACAAGGACGCCAATGGCCAGATCAGCGCTGTGAACCTTTATCCAACCAACCACGCGCTGGCCGGAAACTTCGCGCTCAAGTTCGATCTCTGGATGAACTGGGCCAACCTCGGCAGTTCCACCGAACACATTCTCTTTGGAATCAACCATTCCGCGAACGTGACCAACCGCATCGGGCTTGCCACCAGCGATGGGCTGTTCTTCGCGATCAACGCGGATGGCAATGTTTCGGCCACGGCAACCACCCTGCGCGATTACGCGGTCTATCACGGCGGTGGGGCGAATGCGATTCCCGTGTTCATGACGACCGACAACACCACGTTCGGCCCGACACCGCTGCTGGGATCGCGCTTCGACAATACTGATGCCGGCTTCGTCAGCCTCTTCCCGCCCAAAACTTTTGCCGGCTGGAGCACGAGTCTGGCTGGTTCGATCGGCCTGGGCTGGGCGACCGTTGAGCTTCGGCAGGTGAATGATTTGATCACGTGTCTGCTCGATGGAACGGCCATTGCGCAATACACCAACACGTACGGCTACCCGAGCGGCAGTGTCATGATCGGCTACTACGACGGCTTTGGTTCGATCGGCGACACCAACAGCTTCGCCGTCATTGATAATCTCCGCGTGGAAGGCATCACCATCGCTCCGGTGCAGATTCTCGCGCCGTCGCTCGGCAGCAATGCGTTCCATTTCAGTTTCGCCACGGAGGCTTACGAGCCTTACAGCGTGTTATGGACCACCAACCTGACTACGCCGGTGTGGGTGAATTACACGAACGTCGTCGGCAATGGCAATGTGATGGAGTTGACCGTCCCGTGGAATCCCGGCCAGGAAAGTTACTATCGTGTCAGCCGGCCCTGACGGTCAGGGTTGTCTTTCCGCCGGAGCAAATTGCTGCTGCAACTCCTTCTGCATCCGCACACGATCCGCCTCGCGCTTGACCGCGACCACGCAGATGACCAAGCCCAGCAACAACGCCGCCGCCAGATAGAACGGCCAGGTGTAGCGGCGTTGTGGTTCAACAGTCGGGATTGTGTCACTCATGCGTCGGGATTATTCGTCCTTCCAGCGTTAAGCACAATCGAAGAATCGTCCAAGGCCTGGATCAGTTCTCAAATGTTTGGCGCAAACACATTCCCCTCACCCGGCCTACCGGCCACCCTCTCCCCTTCCGAAGGGGAGAGGGACGGGGTGAAGGGCGTTTCGCTCGTTCAGACTCGTCACGGCAAAAACCAATCGCGCCATTCCGCCGGCGGCAATGGACAAGACTCAAACTTGCCGAACCAGTTGTAACGCCGCTGCGCAATCGCGTCATAGACCCAATCACGAATCGGCCGCGGGATGATTCGCAGCCAGGAAACAATGCGCCAGAAGCCACCGATATGATCCAGCAGGCGTAACGCCGCTTCCGAACGCGTGAAGGTTTGTTCGTCTGGTTTTCCCGCTCGCACGACGAAAACGATGGTGCGCAACTCCGCTGGAAGATCCGTTCGCGTTTTCGCCGTCTCCCCTTGCAACGGCGCAAACCGCAATGTCCGCTGCTGGTCCCGCTTCACCACGAAACGCACCCACCGGTCGCAAAGCCCGCAGACGCCGTCGTAAAAGACGATTCCATTGTCCTGACGAGCCGTGAGCATCTGTCCGTGACTGTATTCTCGACGTGAACCTCCGTCGAGAATAGCTTCTCCACCCAACATGTCCCCTGACCAAACTGAAGCAAAGCCCACGCTGCGTTCCCTCTCGCCGCAGCAATGGAAATCCGGCATCGCCGCGTGGCTTGGTTGGATGTTCGACGGACTGGAGCTGCATCTCTACACGCTCGTCGCCCTGCCCTTCGTGGCGCATCTGCTCGGCAATCTGCCCACGACCGATCCGAGCGTCGGGAAACATGCCGCCCTCATCCAAGGCTCGTTCCTGCTCGGTTGGGCATTGGGCGGCGCATTCTTCGGTCGCATCGGCGACCGCCTGGGCCGCGCCCGCGCGCTGAGTCTCACGGTGCTGACTTACGCGGTGTTCACCGGCATGTCGTTCTTTGCGACGCAATGGTGGCACTTGATGATCTTCCGCTTCCTCGCCGCGCTCGGCGTCGGGGGCGAATGGGCTGTCGGCGCATCGTTGTTGTCAGAAACCTGGCCGCGCAAATGGCGACCGTGGATCGCCGCCGTCCTGCAATGCGGCGTGAACATCGGCATCCTCTTCGCCGTGCTGGCGAATCACCTCATGGCCCGAAGTGAACCGAAGTATCTGTTCCTCGTCGGAATTGTCCCCGCGCTCCTCGTGTTCTGGATTCGCCGCGCCGTGCCCGAAACCGACGAATGGCAGGCCGCCAAAAAAGACGCGCATCACCACGAACCTAAACTCTCCGCGCTCTTCCAAGGCGACGTCTGGCGCGTCACGCTCTGGACGATGGTGGTCTGCGGCATTTCGCTGACGGCGCATTGGGCTTTCATGTTCTGGCACGTCCAACACCTGCGAAATCTTCCCGAGGTGCTGGCCATGAGCAGTGAAGAACGCAACAAACTCGCCAGCCTTGCCATGTATCTCGTCATCGGCTCGTCCATCGCGGGAAACTTCTTCTCCGGTTGGCTCGCCAAACTCATCGGCTACCGGGCGACGATCGGGGCGACCTTCTTCGTCTATTTCGTGGTGATGTCCGGTGCGTATTGCACGGCCCGCGATCATCACACCTTGCTCTGGTGGTTTCCGGTCATCGGAGTTTGTCAGGGCGTTTTTGGCCTGTTCACCATGTATCTGCCGCCGCTGTTCCCGACGTTGCTGCGCACCACCGGCGCGGGCTTCTGTTACAACATCGGCCGCGCCATCTCCGCCGTGGGGGTGGTGTTCTTCGGCTTGTTCTCCAAAGTGGGTGATCACCGACTCGCGTTGTTCTACGCAGGATTCCTCTTCCTGCCCGCCGCGGTGATTTCCTTCCTCATGCCGAAAGTGAAGGACTGAACAACTTCAGCCTTATGCCACCGGCCCACCGCAAAAACAAAAAATGGCGGGGCCAACCAAAAACCACGCCGCCCTGCTTAACGGATGGCCATCGCCTTGGGGTCTTCGTTCTTCAACCCGTATTTCATGAGAAAGCGCATCATCGCCATGCTATAGGCCGCCTTGCCGGCGGCCCCGGTGAAGATGCGGCCCATGTGTTTGTTGATGTGCGGAAAGCACGCGCGCATCAGCGGATTGTTGCGCATGGCCTCCCCGACGCGGAATGACGTGAACATCCGGCCGTCGTAAAAATAATTCACGATCTCATGCCACGTCTTCAGGTGATGAATGACGCCGCGCTCATATTTTTTGAAGGCCGGCTCGTTTCCCGCCCGGATGGCCTCCGTCAATTCCATCGCGCTCGTCATGCCGATCAGCAAACCGCTGGAGAAAACGGGGTCAATAAAACCGGCCGTGTCGCCCAAGAGCGCCCACCCCTCGCCGACCAGTCGCGAGGAGACGAGTTGATAATTGGCGTATTCCATCACCGGCGTCAGCCGGGTTGAACCCGCTGTCGCCACACGCAACACGGAGTCCTGCTTGAGCAGGGTGTCGTAGCGTTCCTCAGGCGTCGTCCCCGCCTTCATCGCATGTTCCGAGGGGATGACGATCCCGAGCGAAACCCGGTCCTGCAACGGAATGCGCCAACTCCAGCCATGATCCAGGCGCGACGAATGGACATAGCCGCTTTTGTAAACTTGCGCCGTGTCCAGATGCGCGAACAATGCGGTGTCTTTGCGTCCCCCTTCCTGGCTGGAAATCTCCAGCAACTTGGGCAACACCCGGCCACGACCCGTGGCATCCACGATCAAGTCCGGCTGGCCATTGAAAAAACCACCGGTTGCCGCCAACGTCTCGGCACTCAGACGGACCTGATCCGCGCCCACCACGCGTTCCACCTTCGCCTCGGTTTCGATGACTTTGGCGCCCGCCCGCTTGGCGGCGGCCCTCAAGGTGGCTTCAAACTTGATGCGCGGCACGTTGTAGGCGTAATCGGGCATCGAGCCGCAGAAATCACGGAACGTGAACGGGTAGTCGCCAAACTCGTTCATGTTGAAAATCGCGCCCGGCTTGTATTTGCCGTACTCGCGCACCTCCTCTTCCACGCCGAGCCGCCGCAGAATCAAAATGATGGCCGGCACGAGCGACTCGCCGACCAACAACGCCGCCGCGCGCGGGCGATGCAAAATCGCCACGCAGATTCCCTCGCGCGCCAGCAGTGTCGCCAAGGTGCAGGCGGCCGGCCCCCCACCGAGGATCGCGACCGTTTTAATTCTGTGGTTTCGATTTTTCGCTGCAGCCATTCGCCAAGAATATCGCGGCGCCAAATCAATGACAATGCAGTGTTGATCTGATTGGAATTACCATGATACCGCGAAGCCCCGGCGGATGCTCACGACGGCACGGCGATCGGGGCTGTTCTGTCTCGCTTCAGGCGGTCAGCCAGGTTCAAGAACGGGCCGGTCAAAAAGGTGGTGACCAACGCCATCAAGACCATCATGGCGAAGATGCGTGGCGGCAGGATGCCCAGATCGTAACCGATGTTGAGCGCCACGAGTTCCACCAGGCCGCGCGTGTTCATCAACGCACCGAGCGCGAACGAATCGTTCCAATTGATGCCGGTCAATCGCGCGGTAACCATCGTGCCGCCCAGTTTGCCAAGCGTGGCCACGCCGATGATCGCCAGACAGACCAGCCAACTGGTCGGGTCATTGAGCAATCCCACCTGCGTCCGCAGTCCGCTGAAGGCAAAGAACAGGGGCAATAGAAACAGCGAACTGAAGTTCTCCAACCGCACGGTCAGGTATTCGCGAAATTCCTTTTTCTGCGGCATCACCACGCCGGCCAGAAACGCGCCGAACAACGCATGGATGCCGATCAATTCGGTTGTGAACGCGGAAACCAGCATGAGGATCAACACCGCCGCCAGCACCGAGCGGCTCGGCCCGCCGTCCTTCATCTGTTCGACTCCGAACCAGCGCGGCAATCGCGGACGCACCACCCATAGCATCAACACCACAAACACCAGCACCAGGCCGAGACAGAACGCCGTGGAGACCAATCCGGTCGCCCGCGCGATGGCGACGACGAACGCCAGGATGGCCCACGCCGTCGCGTCATCCACGGCGGCGCAAGTGATGGCCGTGCTGCCGAGAAAGGTTTTGGCGATGCCGCGCTCCGCCAAAATCCGCGCCAGCACTGGAAACGCCGTGATGCTCAGGGCGATTCCCATGAACAACGCAAACGCCGGAAACGAAGCGCCGGGCGCGGCGTAATTGGAATAGAGAAAGAACGCCGTCACCACGCCAAGGAAGTAAGGGAACACGATGCTCATGTGACTGACGATCACCGCCGTGTGCGCCTTTTGTCGCAGATGGCTCACCTCCAGTTCCAAGCCCACCACAAACATGAACAGACACACGCCGATCTGACTGAACAGCTTCAAGACGCCCAAGGACTCGTTGGGAAAAACAAAACTCGCGGCTTCCGGCCAGGCCCAGCCCAACAGCGATGGCCCGAGTAAAATGCCCGCCAACACTTCCCCCACCACAGCAGGTTGTCCGCACCGGGCGAAAATTGAGCCGACCGTCCGGGTGGCCAACACGATGACGATGACTTGCAGCAGCAACCGGCTCAGCGGGTCTTTCATGTTCTCCCGCAAGCTGGACCAGACGGAAGCCGCCTCGGGCGATGCCGCGGCGGGGGGATTGATCCCGACGATGGCCGTTGCATTCTCCGCCTTGGGTGGCGGCAAATGCTGGCCCTGCTTGATCACCAAGAAAATGCCCAAGCCGAACACCAACAGACTGACCAGATAAATCAGGACCGTTCGTTTCATTTCAGTTCAAATGCTAACGCACGGAAAAACGCAAGTGAACTGGAATTCTGCTCAACCAGACAACCCAGCCAATGCGATACGTTGCACCGGAGACGGCGGCCTCATCAATAAAGGCCCAGAAACGGCGGCAGGGTTTCAGGCGAGCTTCCGGGCTGAAACCGCAAACTTAAAACCAAGCCAGACCAATTTTTCCTGAGTTTATGAGTTCCGGCTCCAGATTGGTTCAGCAGAGCGAGAGGCGACGGGTTTCAGGTGCGGGAGATGAAGGGATTGCCCTTCACGTAAAATCGCAAATGCCGCTTCGCCCATGCGCCCGCGTAAGCCACGCCGATGCGCGGGCGTTTCACGATCCTGATGGGGGCGGAATCATTTCCTTGAAGTAACGGCTGCCATTTTACGGCGTTCCGAGTTTGAGCACGTCACCAGTGGCGAGGTTTGTCGCCGCTTTCGTTCCCGTCATTGAAACTCCGGTTTGGAATCCCAGAACAGGTAACTCCGGTTCGCAGCATTTTATCCGGGCTTACTTTTGAATAAGGGTTTAGCGCGAGGATGTACGATCCCGCAACCATTCCCAATCGCGTTGCGATCCCGCCCCCGTAGCCGGAATTGTTCGGCGATTGACGTTGCCGCCAACCACTTTGGTGGTTCCGTTGACCCATTTATGGACTTCCGAGTGCCCGTCGGCAAACACCAATCCGCATCCGTTGTTATGGTAGGTCCCTGGAAAATCAATCCACTCGGCGGTATTCATGTTAAGACCGAACCCGCCATCGTTCAGGCTGTATTCGTCCTCGTCTATGAAAACCCAGATCTTTGCCGCTGACGCAGCGCCGATGAAGTCCGAGGATTTGCCAAACGTCCGATAGGGTTGCTTTGACTTATGTGAATGGGAACCGTCCAACCACGGGCCGTTCACTGGCTTGGTGGGAATTCCTTTATGCTGCTCCAAGCCCGCCGCCCATCCGTCACAGGCAGTGCCGAAGGCCTGATTCATCGCAAAGGTCCGGGCCGCAGGAACATTCTGGCCCTTGAACATGCCACTCCGCTTATCCGCAGCGCATTTATACACGGCAACATTGTTACCGATATAGTTTGCCAGGAGTGCGTGAGTCGGATCACGCAATCGGTCAGCATCAAACTGCTGGGCGCCGGGAGCATTGGGCGGCACCGCATTGCCCGCACTTCCCGTGACCCAAACGTGGCCGGCAGGTGCGGCCCCGTCATCCTCGTTGGGAGGATAAAGCTCGCGCGCGTCCAGGGTATACATATTAACGGCGACCATCATCTGCTTGCCATTGTTGAGACAATAAATCTGTTGGGCCTTCATCTTCGCCTTCGCCAGCGCCGGCAAAAGCATCGCCGCCAAGATCGCGATAATCGCAATGACGACCAGCAGCTCGATCAGCGTAAAGCCGCCAAAAGCACTTCGTTTGCTGGTTGTCGCGGTAGAAGGCATCGCCTGAAAACTATGAGGTGCTCGCTCAGGATAATTCGGGGTCACGCGGCAACATTAATCAAACCGTTGACTTCGCCAATTCCCCGAAAGCGGGGATACGTGTCTTGGACTGCCCCGGCGGCATCCGGGGGGGTTGCCCGGGTGATGATGTCACTCAAAGCCATTCCGTTTCACGGGCACAGTTCGAGTGGGAAACCGCCGATGAGGGCGGGTTCAAAGTTATCCTCTTGGGAATGGCCTCGCAAAACACTGTGGGCCAGCGCCTACGCAACCAAAGAAAGCAGAAGCTGTTTCAACGATTTGCGGCTTGAGTGAGTTTATGCGCGGTGTTCCGGTAAAGTTCCTTGTCGGCGGCAACTTCGCCCCGCAGAATTCTTCCCGCCTGACCCGTGAGCCACAGGTAATGGTCGCTGGGCAGGTCTTCGTAAGTCAGGAATTTCGCGGGAGGCTGGTCCATCGGCGGTTGGTTCGTGCATTTGAAAATGGCCGTGGCTTCGTCCATTTCATCGAACATGGCCACATAGATCATCTTCGCCCCGGACTCGATGGCCGTCGTCATCAGCCCCCAGTAGAAACGCCCCTTCAGTCGCGGAATGGCATCAAACGGATCGCGGCCTTTGGACAAGTTATACCAACTGAACCCGGGATAAACGCACGGAGCGTAATCCAGCTTGCGGGCCGCGCACCAAGCCTGATCCGCTTCAACCTGCGCCCCATAACGATTCATTTCTCCATACAACGATGCGGAAAAACGTCCCACCATCCAAGGCATGATCACATCGGCCTGGGCCATGATTTCGTGCAAGTAAGGATCTGGTTTTGTGTCCGCGCGCAGATCCCGAAAGTAGTTGGGCACGCCGAGCATCACGCTGCAACCGCCGTATTCGGGGTCGTTCTTCAAGAAATCCAGCAGCCGCTCCAATCCGATGTGGCGGATGTCGTACGGACGATCCGGAAAACCGATGCCCCAGATGGTGACGAGCGGTTTGCCACGATGATACAGGTAGGTCTGGTTCGTGCCTTGCGAAGTGAGTTTGAGTTCGTCCACCAACTCCTTCCAATCCTGGATGAGCGAAGCGCAATCCTCCCCGGGCTTCAGGCCGGAGAGATCATACATCACAGCAATGGCCCGGTTGTGTTTTTGCGCCGCCTTGAGGGCATGACCCAAAATCACCCGGCCATTGGCGCGACTTTTTTCCGTGCGTGTCACGTCGAAGAACCGCTGCATGAACGCGCCGTCAATGCCGTATTGCTGCATCCAGAGGAAGTGCAGATCCACCGTGCTCTCATCCCAGGAACTGAACACCCGCGCCGGCGAACCGTCCGCAAGTTTGAAGCTGGTGAGGTACGTCTTTGTATATTCGGAAACGTCCGGCCACAGGTCAATGTTGCAGTGATTCGCGTCGAATTTTCCGCCGCCGTAATGCACCCAACCGCGGCCCGAGCCATCGCCCTCAGCGCGAAACCAGCCTTGGTAGCCGCACATGATGCGGCCTTCGTAAGAGGGATAGCGCGAGGAAGGTGAATGCTTCGTGCCGGCGGAAGCCGGGCTCGAGGTCAACAACGCTAGCGAGACCAGCAAGCAGATGGAAATTGTTTTCATAGTTTGAATTCAACCAGATTGGTTCTCAGAAATGATTTTCGCGCGGCCCCTCACCCCGGCCCTCTCCCCATCCGATGGGGAGAGGGGGGCCGAAGCGAATGAAATGAACGCCATAAAATATCATTGCCCCAGATCAGGGCGGCGTGATCGGAATGGCGCTCGTGACGGGGATTTCGCCCCGCAACATTTTACCGGCCTGGTCGGCGAGCTTGAGATACCAATCGCTGGGCAGGTCGGTGCCGTCCATGTTCAGTGTCACCATGGGAACTCCTTGCGGGGTATCGGCCAGCGTCGTCGCCAGTTTGAACATGGCCGTGCCTTCATCCACTTCGTCATACATCGCGCCGTAAATCATCGTGCAGCCGGAGCGGACGGCATTGTAGGCCTGCCGCCAGTAAAAACTCCCGCCATTGCGCGGCGTCTGGTTGAGCGGATTCAACGGATTTTGATCGTGCATGTTATGCCACGAGAATCCCGGGAAAATCACCGGCATATAATCCCGCCCCGCAGCGGTGGCCGCGGCCAGATCGGGCACGATTTGATTCACGCGGAAACTGTCCGCCCCGGAATTGTTGCCGTAACGTCCGACCGCCCACGGACTGATGATGTCGAACTGGCGGAAGACATTGCTCCAGGCGGGATTGCTTTGGGCGTCATTGTTCAACGTGCGCCAATTGGTCGGCAGGCCGCCCATCACGGTGCAGCCCGCGGCCTTGAACCAGTCAATGGCCGCCTGCGCCTGCTCGGGCGTGTCGTTGCGACCGGAAAAACCGAAGCCCCAGATGGCCACCACGGGTCTGCCGTTGTGATGCAGGTATGACGGACTGTTGGTGACCTGCTGCGTGTTGACGAGGTAGAGCCAATCGTTGGTCAGTTTGCTCACGAGCGTGTTCGTGGGATAACCCGAGATGTCATACATGATGGCAAACACCCGGCCGTAAGTTTCGGCGCCCACGCGCACATTGACCGCCACCTGATTGCGGAGCGCGGAAATATTTCCGCCGGGAAGATCGCTGAGAAACCGCTGAAAGAAGACGCCATCGAGATTATGCTCCGCCATCCATTTGAAATGGCGCACCACCGTCTTCTGTTTGTAGGCGGAATAGAGTTTCGCGGGCGTGCCGTTCGAATACGTCATGCTGGTGGTGAAGAGTTCGTCGGGATCCAACTCGGACATATCCGGCCACATGTCGATGTTGAGATTGTCGGTATTGGGCGGGTTGCCATGAAACCAGTGAATCCAACTGTTCTGCGCCGAGCCGTCGCCTGGCGCGGCGAACCAGCCTTGATAGCCCATCAGCAACTTGTGGTTCATCGTGGAGGTGTCCACTCCTGAAGCCAGCCGAAAGAATGACCTTGGGCCGGACATTTTCAGGACCACCTGATTGGCACCGTTGCTGATGGTCACGTTGTTGGTCGCCGTTTTCCAAAGCACGGGAGACGCGAGATTCGTGGCGGACTTCAAGACATAGTAAACAGCCGAGGTTGGCCACGACAGCACCAGGTTGGTGTTCACCAGGTTGATGGAAAGAAGGCTGACCACATTGGTTGTCGGTGGTTCACCCGGGGTGGCCGTGAGCGTGGTGGAGACGCCATTAAAAAAGTTACTCACGACGCCCGTTCCGCCATAGCCGGTGATCTTGCCGTTGCTGACAAAATTGCTGACGGAAGAAACTTGATTGCCGGCGATCACCACCGTGCCCGCCCCAATATCCAACACGGATGCGCCCACGATCGAACCCGGATTGCTCGGACTCCACTGGGACAGATTCAAAGTGCCGCCATTGACCTGCACGGTGCCTGTTCCACCGTTCCAACCCAATCCGACCATGCCGGCCACCGATACCGTTCCCCCATTCATGATCAATGTGCCGTCGGAGCCCGGATCGAAGCCGATCCACAAATGATTTCCAAAACCGGCCGAGCCGCCGTTCTCAACAATCATCTGAATCGTGTTGTTGTAGCCGATGGCGGACCAATCGGTGGCGCCAGCCGCAAGACTGCCGCCGTTGGTGACGATAAGAAGACCTCCGGGACCGTTGTCACCGGCGACCAGTTGACCGGCATTGACCGCGCTATTCACCACGCAAGCTCGCGCGCCAGAGACATTGAGCACCACCTTGTTCGTGCTGTTGGCGACCTGGCCGCCCGTCCAGTTGGCGCTCTCGCTCCACCAACCATTGCCAGCCGGATTGGCGGCCGGATTCCAAACGGTCGTGGTCAGTTGCGCTTCGGCGCATATTGCGACACCGAGGAGCAAACCTGCGGTGAAAGACTGTACTCTTAACGTCATTATGTTGCCGATCTTCAGGACTAGGCTGAATCTTTCAGGAAACTATCTTCCGATTTTTTATACTTCGCGGGCTTGCCTCTCAAAAAACGAAAGGCAAGCCCGGTAACGTCTTCTACTTAAACCAATCCCTCGCTCTTCCTCAGCGGTCAGGGTGAAACCGTCCGATAGAACCTCGGCCCGGTCCCCGCCGGGAAGCTGAAGGTCACCGGGGCTCCCGTCGCCGCGTTCGTGCTGCCCACCACGGGCGTCCACACAGCGGGCGACAAACCGGGACTGCTTTCAATGTAATACGTGTGTTGCGGCGTGGTCTGGTAGGTGATGGACACATTTCCGCCGCTGACCGAAACCGCCGTGATTGATTGTCGCGGCGCGGGCAGCAATACGGCGCTGATGGTGGTTTTGTTCGCGCCCGGGTCATAGCTATAGAACACGTTGGGGCCGCCATTGGCCGTGATCTTTCCAGCGGTGATATAATTGATCACTGATGCCTGCTGATCACCATTGATCACCACCTTGCCCGTCCCGGCAACGTTCAGCACCGAATCACCCTTGACGGAATCCGTGGGATGCCACTGGTTCAGATTCAAAGTTCCCCCATTGATCAGTGTGGTGCCTTTCCCGCCCAGCCAACCGCAACTGAACATGCCGTTAACCGACATCGTTCCGCCATTCATGATCAATGTGCCGTCCGAGCCCGGATCCAAGCCAATCCAGAGATGTTCTCCCAGACTGACCGACCCGCCGTTTTCAATGATCATGAGTCCGGTCTGGTTGATACCGATGCCGGTCCAATTATCGCCACCGCAAGTCAGGCTGCCGCCGTTGGTGATGATCAGGGTGCCGCCGGGACCGTTGAGGCCCATGGCCACATATCGGGCAAACGCCGCATTGGTCACGAAGCAAGGAATTGCGTCAAGATTGAAGGTCACCACGGTCACGTTGCTCGGAGTAATGCCGCCCGACCAGTTGCTGCTCACATTCCACAAATCGCTGATTTCGGGATTGAGCGCGGGATTCCAAGTGGCTTGCGCCGGCGGGAGATAAACATCTGACGGATAGATCGTGGTTTTGCCCACAACGATGTTGTTGTAGTCCACCAACAACGTCGTTCCGGTATGGTTCGTGATCTGGCCGGTGCTGATAAAATTGTTCACCGAATCCACCTGATAACCATTGATCACCACCTTGCCCGTGTCGGAAACGTCCAGGACCGATTCGCCCTGGATCGAATAGAAATAATCCCACTGGGAAAGCTCCAAGGTGCCGCCGTTGATTTGCACGGTGCCTTTTCCGCCCTGCCAGCCCAAGCCGAACATGCCGGCCACTGACACCGTTCCGCCATTCAGGATCAATTTACCATCCGAGCCTGGATCCAAGCCAACCCACAAATGAGTCCCAAAACTGGCCGACCCGCCGCTTTCAACCACCATCAGGGCGTCGCTGTTGTAACCAATGGCGGTTGGATTTACGGTGCTGGCCGGCGCGAGACTGCCGCCGTTGGCAATGATCAGCGTGCCGCCGGGGCCGTTGTCACCCAGGACCACATAATCGGACAACGCCGCATTGGTCACCGTGCAAGGAATCGCTCCGACGACATTGAAGATCACTTTGGTCACGCTGACTGGAGCCACAAAGCCGGTCCAGTTGGCCGGCTCGTTCCACTTGCCGGTGCCGGAAGGATTGGCCGCTGGATTCCAAACCACCTCCGTTGGCGGAGGCTGCGCCGGCGCGATCGCGAAGAGCGTCGTCTTGCCCGCATTCATGTTGTTATAGTCAATCCCCACCGTGCCCAACCCGCCATAGGCGGTGATTCTCAAGGCATTGGTATAAGCACTCATCACTGCGGTGACGTCGTTCGGAACGGTGACCACGCCGCTGCCGGAGATATCCAGCACCGAGTTGGGCTGAATCGAATTGACCGGCGAGATCTGGGCCAGGTTGAGAACCCCGCCGTCTTGGACGTAAATGGAACCCTTGCCACCTGACGGGGTGCTGGCGTTGACCGTGCCCAGACCGATATTTCCCCCGACGTTGATAACACCGCCATTGGCGATGGAAATGGTGCCGACTCCGACCGCGGCGCTGCCAACCCACAGGTGGCTGGTGATTCTCAACATTCCACCGTCATTCGTGACGATTCCCGTTGCACTGGCGCCAACGAACAGAACATTAGTCACATTCACCTCTCCACCCGCGTTTATGGTCAGTCGTCCAACGACGCCAGCGTTGTTGTTGTTGCCCACCGTGCTATTTTGAACTCCGGTCGTGTTAAGTTTTCCACCGGCGTTGACGACCAACTGGCCGGACTCATCAACCCCCATTTGAAAACGCATCAACAGTGGCGCCTCGCCCGACAGCGTAACGGTGTTGTTGCCCCAGTTGAATCGGGCCGTGTCGTCTATGCCAGGAATGACCCCGCCTTGCCAGCCGGTTGGCTCCAAATAGTCACCGTTGCTCATATACCGAATATCTGCAGCCAGCGCCTGGCCGGCTACCATGGCGCCTAACAGGGCACCCACGAGGATTGAGTTTTTGGGGGTTGTTGTTTTCATTCTGCTTTTGGTTGTGCCGCAGGCGCAGTGTTCATAGCCGAACCCTTCGCCATCAGGCAGTTGTAAACGTACGCTTTCCACTTCATCAATCCTGCATCAGAGCGACCAAACACGGCGTGGCCTCGAATTGATAGCTGGTGCGTGGTGCGACTTTAGCCGTCGTTTAGGAGTTCGCTATTCCCCTAAAGCGGGGATGCCGCAAGGGCGGCCTCGCGCTTGGCGCGAGCTTCAAAGCAGGGAGGTCGCGCAGCGGTTTTGCGAAGATTAACTTCAGACGATACAGTTCGTCTTGAACAAGATAGCGCCCCTGTAAGGGCTGATTTGGACAGGGACATTGCACTGCGATGTCTGGTTCAACGCCGCGAGATGAAGGGATTGTCCTTCACGTAAAATCGCAAATGCCGCTTCGCCCATGCGCCCGCGTAAGCCACGCCGATGCGCGGGCGTTTCACGATCTTGATGGGGGGAGAATCATTTCCGGCGGCGATGAAGAAATCGTCGCTCAACAAGTCGTGGCCGTTGAGCCGGCGATTAATCTGCATGGCGCGCGACAGCAGACCCGGGCCGCTGGTGCGGCCGGAGATATTTTGCACCGGCTCAATCGCGCGCAACAGCACCGCCGCGCCGTGGCCTGCGCGTTCGGTCACCACGTTCATGCAATGGTGCATACCGTAGATGAGATAGACATAAGCGTGCCCCGGCGGGCCGAACATGATCCGGGTGCGCTCGGTCAGGCCCTTGGAAGAATGCGACGCCAGATCGTGCGGCCCGAGGTAGGCTTCCACTTCGACAATGCGCCCGATCAATTCCACCTCGGCCACGCGATGGACGAGCAGTTTGCCCAGCAACTCCCGCGCGACGGTGACGGTGTCGCGGTCGTAGAAGCTGCGCGGCAGTTTTTGCATGGCGAAAATGTGAAGACTGAATCAAGCGGAAGCAAGGGTTTGGAGGAGGAACCCAGGAAAGCTGGAATGAAACGTGGGTAACAAGATGACGGTTCTGCTGCAACTGGTAGGGCGCGTCACTCCGTGCGCGCCGT
>CAZQNQ010000036.1:0-34475 GCA_964594985.1 uncultured Bifidobacterium sp. | reverse complement strand
CGGCGCGCACGGAGTGACGCGCCCTACCAACCGCAGGCAAAAGTTCATTTTGATACAGGCTCAAAATCAGAAATCACATCTCCCATTCAAAACATCCATGAACGCTCAGAGTGCTACTGCCAATCCGGCCGAGTTCATCGTCGCAAAATCGGCTTCACCGCGCCGCTGGGAAATGATTGGTTTCGCGGTGCTGGTCGCGATCTTCAGCGGTTCGGTTCTATTCGGTGCGCCGTTGGGGACGATGATGTTTCGTCCGGACACAGTCGCGGCGGGCGAATGGTGGCGCATCGTCACGCATCCGTTTGTGCATATCACCTGGTATCATCTGTTGCTGGATGCGTCCGCGTTTTTTCTGCTCTATCACGGGTTGCTGGAGAACAGGATCGGGCGTCGCTTGCTTTATGTGGTCGCCGGGGCGGCGGGCAGTTTGGGGCTTTCATGGCTGGCCGCACCGGCGATCACGACGCAAGGCTTGTGCGGCCTTTCCGGCATTGCTCACGGGCTTATGGCGGTTTCAGCCGTCGAGATGATGCGGGCCAACGCGCGGTCAACTCCCGAGTGGCGGATCGGCGCGTTCACGCTTGCGATTGTGGTGGGCAAGGCCGCGTGGGAAGCCATTTCCGGTCACGTGTTGTTCGAGTTTCTCTACTTCAACATGGTGGGCAGCCCGATCACCATTTCGCACGCGGGCGGCACCGTCGGGGCCTTGCTGGCAACGCAATGTTTGCGCCGCCGCCCAACGCAGTGAGAGCCGTTCAACTAAAGGAAGCTTGCCACGCGCCGGATTCTTGGAAACGCTGGCGCGCATCAAACGTGAAAGCCATTCTGGTTCTCCTTAGCGTGACGGCCGCCTGTCTGTCCCTTGCCGGCGCGGAAATCAAACCCATCCACAAATTGTCGGCGACCGAACGCGCCGCGCGACAACGCACCGACGCGGCGGCGGTGCTGGGGCATCGGGTTGGGTTGAGCAAGGTGCTGGCGTTTGTTGACACGCAGACGGAGATTTTTCCCATCGCGAAGCCGAAGGCGGTGCGGTTGCTGCGCCGCGAGGAGAAGGAGGTCGTCTGGCAGACGTGGCAGCGTTTTTTGGACTACACATTGGTGCTGGATTCGACCGAGCGTTACCACGCGGACTGGTGGCGGCTCAAGGGTGACGCGCGCGAGGATTCCTTTCTCATCAGCTACGCGGCGATGCTGGCGAACTATCGCGCCGCGCTGGAGTTCATCCGCGCGGCCGAGTTGAATCCCGAGTTGGACAAGGTGCTCAACGATGCTGTTCCGGAACTCGGCCTGCCGACCGGCACGTATGCGAAATTGAAATTTGAAAATCTTAATGTGCGCATCGCCACCGAGTTCGCCGCGAACGAGGTGACGCTGAAGACATTCACCGGCGGGCGACAAGCGGCGTTGCGCGCCGCCATCAAGGCCGATGCCGATTACATCTGGAAAGCCGGGCGCGGCAAGGCGGAGTTGTTGACGGCGAAGAATGCGCTGAAGGTTTTGCAACGCGGCGCGGACTCGGCGTGGTTGCCGATCCAGGCAGGCGTTTCGGAATGGATGGGCGACACGAAGGTTTATCGCGTCGGACAGTCGCTCATCACTCCAACACAAATCGAAGCACTCACGGCCAAACTCCAGCCGGGCGACGTGCTACTGGAACGGCGCGAGTGGTATTTGTCCAACGTGGGCTTGCCGGGCTACTGGCCGCACGCGGCGCTCTACATCGGCACGGCGGCGGAGCGGCAGGTGTTCTTTGCGGACGCGGAAGTGTTGGCGTGGGTCAAAGGGCAGGGCGAGGCGAGCGGTGATTTCCACGCGCTGCTGCACCAGCGTTATCCGACGGCGTTCACCAACAGCGCGCGGTTGCAGGAGCACGATCATTTTGTCCGGGTGATTGAGGCGATCAGCGAGGGTGTTTCGTTCACCACGCTGGAGCACTCGGCAGATTGCGATTCGCTGGCGGTGTTGCGGCCGAAACTGTCAAAGGTGGAGAAAGCCCGGGCGATTCTGCGCGCGTTTCATTTCATCGGCCGCCCGTATGATTTCAATTTCGATTTTTCCACGGACGCGGAGCTGGTCTGCACCGAAGTGGTCTATAAAGCCTATGAGCCGGCGAATGGTTACACCGGCTTGAAACTGACAACGGTGGAAATGCTCGGTCGCCAGGTGACGCCGGCGAACGAGTTTGTGAAGCAATTCGACGCGCAAGCAGCGAATGGCAGCGAGCAGTTCGAACTGGTGGAGTTTCTCGATGGCTACGAACGGACCAAGAACGCCCGCCCGGGTTCGCTGGCGGACTTTCGTTCCAGTTGGAAACGGCCCAAATGGCATGTGCTGACGCAACCGTGAGCCGTGCGTCAAAGACCGCGTGATTGATCTCTCCCAAGCTGCGGCGGAAGAACTGTAGATGGTTCGCGCCGGTCTGGCTGAGGTGAAGATCGAGATTGTGGAGTGAGTTTGGGAGACTCCCCGTGGGCGGACATTCCTGTCCGCCGGTGCGGGCGACTTTCCAGTCGCCCGTTGGGAACACCGGACTGGAAAGTCCGGTGCACTGGCAGGCTGGAAAGCCTGCCCTACGCTGCCGGTGCATCACGGGCTGGTCTTGTGCCATTGCCGCACGTCCACGGCGTCCATGCCGGCGGCGCGGATGGCGGTCAGACCGAGGTCGGTGTCTTCGTAAGCGCGACAGAATTTCGGGTCCACACCGATGCGCTTTGCGGCTTCGAGGAAAATGTCCGGCGCAGGCTTCTGGTTCGTCACCATCTCGCTCGTCACGACCGCGTCGAACAAGTGGCGAATCTTCAGATGCTCGAGTACTTCGCAGATGATTTTCTGTGTGCCGCCAGACGCGACGGCCATCGGGATTTTGCTGTGATGCGCCTTGGCGATTTCCACCACCGCGTGAATCGGCTCCACTTCCGCCATGAGTGGCATATACGCTTCTTCCTTCTCGTGCGCCACGGCGATGTGATCGAGGGAGCGACCTTGCTCTTTCGCCAGCATCTTGAGGATGTCACGGGACGGCACGCCGCCGAGCGAATAGAAACGGTCTTCGGGGAAATGCAGGCCGTGGCGTTGCGTGATCAAGCTCCACGCGCGCCAGTGCAGCGGCATGGTGTTGGCCAGCGTTCCGTCACAATCAAAAATCAATCCTTGGGGGTTCATTTCAATTCAAACTTCTTTGTTGCTCTTCCCGACACTTGAAACTGGCGGCAGGATGCCCGCGCTACATGGCGTGGCGCAGGCATCCTTGCCTGCGGGTTCACGGAGCATCTGTGCTCCGGGCTCTTTGGGAATCCATTTCTCGCTTTGGGCGGGGCGATGATTGGCAAAGCCGGCGAATAACTCCGCTACACTACTAGCAACGATCAGCGAATGACGCAAATCCTGCCGGACAAAACCAGCTTGCACCGAGTCATCGAGAAATTTCAGCAGTGAATCGTAGTAACCGGCCACGTTTAGCAGCGCGCAGGGATATTGATGCAGATGCAACTGCGACCAGGTCACCGCCTCGAAAATCTCCTCGAACGTGCCGAAGCCGCCCGGCAACGCCACAAAGCCGTGCGACAACTCGGCCATCAGTTGCTTGCGCTGATGCATCGTATCCACCAGATGCAGTTCGGTCAGCGATTCATGCGCGAGTTCTTTGGAACACATGAAACGCGGCAGCACGCCGATGACTTTGCCGCCTTTGGCCAGCGCGGCGTCCGCAACTTCGTTCATCAAACCGACGCGCGCACCGCCATAGACAAGTTCAATGCCACGCGCGGCGATGGCTTCGCCCAACTCCCGCGCCGCCGCCGTGAAGGCCGGAGAATTTCCGGACGACGAACCGCAATAGACGCAAAGCCGCTTCATGCTTCGAGCAGTTTCAGCTTCTCCTCCATCTCATGCGTCATGAGCGGGTCAATCAATTCATCCAGTTCACCGTTCACAAAGTTCGCCAGATTGTAGAGCGTGACTTCAATCCGATGATCGGTGACGCGGTTCTGCGGGAAATTGTAGGTGCGGATCTTTTCGCTGCGTTCGCCCGTGCCGACCTGATCTTTCCGATGCGCGGCGTATTTGGCGTCTTCCTCGGCGATCTTGCGCTCCAACAGGCGCGTGCGCAAAACCACCATCGCCTGAGCGCGGTTCTTGATCTGCGAGCGACCATCCGCGCAACGCACAATCAATCCGGTTGGCTTGTGGATGATCTGTACCGCCGAGTCCGTGGTGTTCACGCCCTGGCCGCCCTTGCCGGAGGCGCGGCAGACATTCACTTCGATCTCGTCCGGCTTGATCTGAACGTCAACCTCCTCGGCTTCCGGCAACACGGCGACCGTGGCGGTGCTGGTGTGGATGCGGCCTTGGGCTTCGGTCGCGGGCACACGCTGGACGCGATGCACACCGCTCTCGTATTTGAGGCGTTTGTAAACGTCCTGCCCGTTGATCTGGAAAATGATTTCGCGAAAACCGCCGAGGTCTGAGGCGCTGGAATCCATCGTCTCCACCTGCCAGCCCATCGTTTCGGCGTAGCGGGTGTACATGCGGTAAAGATCGGCGGCGAACAGCGCGGATTCCGAACCGCCCGCGCCCGCGCGGATTTCGACGATGGTGTTGCGCGAGTCGGTGGGTTCAGGGGGCACGATGCCGAACTGCAATTGCGTCGCAAACTTCTTCTCCGCCACTTCCAGCCGTGCGATGTCTTCCTTCGCCAGCAACGCCAGCTCGGAGTCGGGCAGCTCGGTTTGCAACAAGGCCCGATTCTCCGCGAGGTCCGCCTGGGCTTTCAGAAAGCTGTCGCCGGCGGCGACCAGTTCCTTGAGGCGGGCATATTCCTTGGAGAGCTCCTGGGCGCGCTGGGCATTGTCAAAAACCTTCGGATCGCTCAGCGAAGCTTCAAGCTCGGCAAAGCGGCGGCGGAATTTTTCAATGTGCGGACGGAAATCCATTTCAGTTTGTGACGCGTGACGGGTGACGAGTGGCGCGAGGCGTGCCGACGGGTTTCACGTCACCCGACACCCGACACCCGACACCCGTCACAAAAAAGAAACCGCCCGCGCCCCGATGAATCGGCGACGCGGGCGGTGTTCGGGAAAACGCTATTTCTTCTTTTTCTTGCCGGCTTCGAAGGCGACCTGCGCGGCGGCCGTCTTGGCGGCGCGCTGCTGGAACTTGTCCACGCGACCGGCCGTGTCCACGAACTTCTGCTGGCCCGTGTAGAACGGATGGCACACGTTGCAGATCCCAACGATGACCGTGGACTTGGTGGAGCGGGTTTTGATCACGTTGCCGCAGGCGCAACGGATTTCCGCGTCCACATACTTCGGATGAATGTCAGCTTTCATAAAAGGGCGCACACAATAGCAGGAGCGCGCCCACTGACAAGAGGGAATTTGAGCCAATTTAAGCGCATCGAAGCATCCTCAGTCGGTGCAAACGTGACTGGCCTGAAAAGGCTGAATTCCATATACTCGGGTTGTGAAATGCCTGGCCTGCACCCGCAAACTGACCGAAATCAAGGTCGGCTCGGTGCTGTTGGACATCTGTCAGGGCGGCTGCGGCGGGATTTGGTTTGATGCGGATGAACTCACGCACGTCAATGACCAGCACCGCAAATCCGGTCGCGGACTACAGGTGACCCGGGACGAAACCATCAAGGTGGACGACTCACAGCCGCGCCATTGCCCTGTTTGCCCTCGGACCAAGCTGGTCCGCCGGCTGTTCAGTCTGGGCACGGGTGTGGAGATGGATTGCTGTCCGAAATGTCAGGGCGTCTGGCTGGATTTCGGGGAACTGGAAGCCATTCAGGAAGAGACCAATCCCAAGCCGCGTCCGGTGCGGCATGTGGCGCCGCGCCAGTCCAGTTCGCTGGCGGTCAATTTCAACGTGGTCGAGCAGATCCATGCGCAACAGGTAGCCATCCGCTATGAAGCGCGTCCCGCGCGTTAGTGGCTTCACGCGCCTTCGTCATGAATAGTCTGTTGCCTTGGTAGGAATTTGCGACATCACAATTTGATCCGATAAAACTTCTGAGCGGCAGCATTGATGGAAACTGGGAATGGTGATGTCGCGGCCGGCAGGTCGGAGTATGGTCCGGTGGCGGTGTCGGCTGATTGCAGCGTGCCGATGGGCCAGATCAGTTGAACCTGGTTTCCGCCAAGGTTTTGAATCGAAATAGTGATAGGCAGATTGATGAAACTCAGATGATTGCTGCGCGCGGCAGTGTAGATGGCGGCAACTTCCAACGGAGTAAGGACTTTCTTCCAAACACCCAAGTCATCCATGTCGCCGGAGCCAGTTTCGCCGTACGTTCCGGTCGGATCCTGACCAATAGTCGCGGGCAGGCCGGTGACGAGGTTGCCCGAATCACGGACGCTGGTCCCGTCCATCTTGGTGGCGTTGGCCGCGACCCCGTTGAGGTAGGTCACGATGTTCCCCGAGTCACGATCCACTGTATGGGCCAGATGAAACCAGTTCCCATCATTGATCGAACCGAGGTCGCCATAGTAACGCACTCCCACGCCGCCGCCGAAAAAGGACATCGCCCAACCGCCGTAATGTTCGGGGGTGATGCTGGGATTGGGGTCCGCCGTGCCATAGCCATAAGCGGGCGCGAACACAAAACCGTTGTTGCCCACCGAGCCGGCGGCATCGGTGAAGAAGGGCAGGTCGCCGCCAAAATAATTCAACGGGATACGGATCCAGTAAGCGATGGAGAAATCCACGCCCGCGCCGAATTGCAGATCCGGCCGGACGCCCAGCGTGACGTATTGCGCGTCGGTGGCGATGGAGGTCTGGCCACCGGTGTTGATGGCCTGCGTTTCATAATGCACACCCTGACCGAGCGGCGCATCGGACACAAACGTGGGCGCGACGGCATTGCTGCTGGAACTGGTTTTCTGGATGGCCACGCCGTTGTTGCCGCGCCCGGTCGCGTCGGTGAGATTGCCATCGAAGGGCAGATGCAGAACGAGGCCCGCGATGGCGGGCGGCGTCGCGGGCGGTGGCAGCACGGTGATGGTCACGGAGGCGCTGTTCGTGTCATCCACGGCATTGCTGATCTGCACGGAGTAGGTGTCTGCGTCGGGGTAATCCAAACTCGGAATCGTAAAGGTGCGATCATTCGCGCCGCCGATGTCCGCGCCGTTCTTCTTCCATTGATAGAACAACGGTTCTGTCCCTGCCGCCGAAACCTGCAGTGTCGCCGGCAATCCGGCGTAGTTTGTGGTAGCGGTCGGTTGCACGGTGATGAACGGCGGCGTGTTTGCGCCGTAGGTGGCCAGGTAGTGTGCTTGCACCGTGCCGGCGTCGATCGCGGTCGCATAGATCGCGACTTCATCAATCGTGCCGTTGAACGTGCCGTCATAGTTCGGCGAGAAACCCCGCCGCTTGCTGCCAAAACTGATGGGCGACGTGGTGTTGTTCAAGCCGCTAAACCGCGTGTTGCCCGTGCCTTTCAGTTCCCCGTTCACGTAGAGATAGGATTTTTGACCACCGCCGAGCAGGTTGAGATGATCGTAAACCGCCACGATATGCTGCCACGCGCCGTTCGGACCGACATTGGCTTCAGCGGCGTAAATCGTGCCGTCGCCCGCGGTGAAGAAACGATAGAAACCACCGGCGACATCCAGCGCGAATTGTTCCGTGCGGGTGATTCCATTGTTGCCGATCCCCTTGGCGATGATGGTCGCATCGTTGTTCTGATTGGGCGAACCCTTGACCCAGACTTCGAGCGTGAAGTTGGTCTCACCGGTGAAATTGATCGCGGCACCGCTGATGTTGCCGACGTAAGAGTTCACGCCGTTGACGGCCACGGCCTTGTTCGCATCGGTGAGCGAATAGCCGGGCTGGTTGAGGGTCGCGTTGAAATAGGCGCCGTTGTTGCCGGCGATGAAATCATTCGCCACGCTGCCGCTCGTTTCGCCGAGGCGCCAATAGCCGATCGGCGCACTGGCGAGCACCTGGCTGCTGTAATTTTCCGGCAACGCCGAAACCGTCAGCACGGCGTTGGAACTGGTGATCGTGCCAAGTGCATTGCTGACGATGCAGGTGTAAGTGCCGGCATTCCCGAGACTCGCGATGTTGCTGTAGGTGGAGGAGGTGCCGGCCTGCACCACGGTGTTGCCGAGCTTCCAATGATACGTCAGCGGCGCACTGCCACCCGCCGTAACCGAGAACGAAAAGGGGAATCCCACGAACCGGGCACTGGATTGTGGTTGCTGCAGAATGCTCGGGGCACTCGCCGCCACAACGAAACTCACGGACGAAGTGAGCGCGCCGTAGTTGTTCGTCACCACGACGGAGATGGTTTTGCTTCCGGCGGACAGATTGTTGAGCGTGATGTTTGTGGCGAGCACGCCGGTTGAGATCCCGTTGCTCAACCACCGAAAGCTCAACGGCGCGGCGCCCTCGGCCCAGACCGACAGGTTGAGCGACGCCCCGGCGAAGATCGTGTTGGTGACTTGCGGTGCCCGGGTGATGACGGGCGGAACTTGCGCGGCGTTGTAGATCGCGCTGATCGCCGCCGGAGTGAGCGCGGTGTTGAAGATGGCGGGTTCGTCAATCCAGCCGCCGAAGTATTGCCCCTGTCCGGGTTGCGGGTCGCTGCGCGAACCGATGACCCAGCGATTCGTCACATCGTATGCACCGTTGAGCGCAAACTCGGATTTGATCAACACGCCGTTGCGGAACAGATTCCAGTTCGTGCCATCGTACGTGCCCGCAAGAAACACCCAGTTGCCCAAATCACCCGGTGGCATGGGATGATAGGCGGATACATACGGAACCCCGCCCCCCGAGCCGACTTCGTAATAGTTGTTATCCCCGTAACCACCGGGGGCCGCGCCGCGCGAAATCCGCAGAAAGGTTTCCAGCCGATTCTGGTTCATCCCGTGCGCGATGATGTTGCGGAAGAAATCCTTCTCGGTCGGCTTGATCCACGCCATCATCGTGACGTTGCTGGAGAAATGCAGTCCGGGCGCATCATTGATCTGCACGTAACCGTTGTGCCCGTCGAAAAAGGTCGCCCGATTGTCAGCCCCAAAGCCAGCGTAGCCGGGGCCGCTTTGCGCGGGTAACGAACCCCATTGATTTGTGGCGTGCGCCGCACTGCCGAGGCTGCCGCTGTTCGCCACGCCCGGAAGACTGCCCACGCCTGGAGCAGTGACGGCAGGTTCGTTCAAGTTCCAATAACCCACCGGACTGTTCGCGAGGATCTGCGTTTGATAACCAGCATTGTTCGTCGTCGCGGCGGCGTAATGCGCCGCGATGGTGGCGGGCGAAAGCAGATTGGTGTAGATCGCTACTTCATCCACCCAGCCATCGTAACCGCGATTGCCAAGATTACTCGAAGCGGAGATCGCCGTCGCAAACGCCCCCTGACCGCTCAACGGCGTCCCGCCGATGCGCAGGAACGATTGTGGGTTTGGCACGTAACTTCCCGGCGGAACGGGCGCGCTGCCAATCAAGACTCCGTTGGCGTAAAGATTCACATTCGTTCCGTTGCAGGTGGCGACGATGTGTTGCCACACGCCGACAGTGGCCGCGCCGTTGGTGGCGATCAGATTGACCGCGGTGCCGGCGGTATTGCCCAACCGGAAATACCAGCCGCCGATGTTGTTCACGTAGAAGAGCCAGCCAGAACGGTTCGCGCCACCGTACCAGTTGGGATCGAAACTGGAGAGCGGACAAAGGCCGGGGTCGTTCGTGCCAAGTGAGTTTGGCTTGGTCCAGAACTCGATGGTGAACGGGGGGGCGGTGTTCAGGGCCGGTTGATGCGGCACGTCAATTTTTGAGCCGCAGAATTCGACGGCCGCGCCGGGATTAGTGAAGCGCACGCTGCTGCCGACGATTCCCGCCTCGCCTTTCGCCGCGCCATTGACGGCGTAACCGTTTGCGGGGCTGCCGAGCAAACCGAAGTTGGTCACCGTGTTCAACGGCGGGGTCGCTACTGTTTCGTTGAAGCGAAAATAAGCGAGCGGGCTGTTCGACAACACGGTCGTCGCATAGTCAGCGCGAACGGCATCAAGGGTGAGCAGCAGGAAGAAGTTTGTTGCGAGAACAACCCGCACGGCGCAGCGAATCATCGGTTTCATGTTTTACTTCTGGAGGGTGAAATTTGCTTTGGTTGGCGGGGAATTCTGGGTCGTCCGGTTTACTTGGGGCGCACGGAAATATCCTGGAGAAATTCCACGTCCCGGCTGCGCGGCACGGGTCGCACCCCTAGGCTGAGCAGTCCGTGGGAGACCACGGCGGGCATGGTGGATTCCACCAGCCACCGGCGCAGATCCGCGTGGCCATCCGCAAACGAGAATCCTCCCGACCGTCCGTGATAGCTTGCGGGCAAATCGTTCCAAAACTTATACGCCGCAGGATTCCCGGCGTCCGGCGGGATGGGATAGCCATCCATCATTGTCATGAAATTGCCGGAATCAATCGTGTCCTCGCGCTCATCCAAAAAAACAAACGTCTTGGCTGGCCCGGGGGAACGGGAGGCACTGTTCAGGTCCGACATTTTGAAATAGATGGGATACTTGCTCCCCCAACTCGCCGCCGGGCCACCTGCCAGCGAAGCGTCGCCCCCGGCAAATCCCCCAAGATAAAAGTTCATGGACATGCTGCGCGTGCGGGGTTTCGGGCCGTCCGGCGTGTCGGCATAGGAGCGGTCCCCCGGACATTTGTAGATGGCGGCGTTGGGAGCATAGTTCCAGAGCGGGCGTTGCGCGATGTCTGCGGTTACATCCCAGTCAGCCTGGGCGGGACCGTACCCCAGCGCCGTCCCGACCCAGGCGTATTGATTCAGGGGATTGGCGCCACCCGCGTCGTGGCTCGCATATACGATCCGATCGTTGCTGTCCTCGGCATACATCCGCCACGCCAAGCCGAGCTGGCGATGGTTGTTCAGGCACTGGATGCCTTGGGCCTTTTGTTTGGCGCGACCCAAGGCGGGCAACAGCATGGCCGCCAGGATCGCGATGATGGCAATGACCACCAGCAACTCGATCAGCGTGAACGCCTGCCGCCCGGCTGCATTATGTTCTGCTTGGTTGATCTGTTTCATCTCTCGTTCCGAACGGCTCGTTCGTTTCTGGTTTTGGTTTTCGCCCGTGCCGACTGCCAGTGACCCGCTCGCATCAGGTCGCATTGGCTTGTTTCATCTGATGCAAGTTGGCTGCCAACGCCGCCATCTGGACCGAGATGTAACAATCACTGCTCACTCCACCCGCAATCGGAAATACCGCTCCGGCGGACTCGTCGCCGGCACGACGAGGGTCTTCAACAGGCCATCGCCGGCATTGGTCTGCCAGGGTTTCCACGCGGGTTCGCCCCATCCGTCTTTGAACTCCACCACGTAGGTGAAGCCCGACACGGTGGGGAACGTGAATTGAAAATTCGGACCGACAAGCGCCACGTTCGTGAGGAGCAATTCCGCGCCCGGTGGCACGACGACAAAATTCGTCCGCGTCAATGTGTTCGTTCCCGCGCTGTTGGCCGCCGTGAGGGTCACAGAATAAATTCCGGCGTTTGTGTACGAATGTGTGGGATTGCTGTCTGTGCTGTTGCGGCCATCGCCAAAGTTCCAAACAAAACTCTGCGCCCCGATGGAAGTGTTGGTGAAAGCCACCAGCAGCGGCGCGGAGCCGTTGGTTTGCGCTGCACCGAAGCCGGCCTGCGGCGGCACTTCGGCAATCAGTTCAAAATTGCCCGCGCCAAAAATGCGCTTTACGACGAGGAATGCCGTGGTGTTCATCGGTGCTTCGTAGCTGAACGATTCGTCCGCGCTCGGGCCGAGTGTTGTGCTCGCCGCCAGAATCACCGGCTTGCCGTACGTGCCCGGCGCGAAACTGTAGAGATACAGGTCGTAATCCGCGCCGGTCGGCACATTGAGGTTCACCACGAGTTTCCCGCCGGCTTTGAGGTTGACCTTGCGCGCCCAGGCCCGGCGATCCGTTGTGTCCGCACCCAGCGAATGGGTGTTCGTACCCAGCGTGAGGAATTGCGCGACGGCTTCCACGGCGGCGTCCGCGTTCAACATGCCGTAGCCCTCGAACTGATCTTTACCCACGGGAAAGCCATTCGTGCCCGTCCCGGCGCGTTGGAGGGCTGGATTATTCAGCCCGCCTTCACGGCCTTGGTTCGATTCGGTCGCCGTCGCGCAGAGGATCATTTTCACAAGCAGCGGATGTTGCGCCGAGTTGAAATCCCAGTTCGTGCCGCTCTGTTGCAACGCATCAATCACCAGCGCGCCTGCGCCCGCCGCAAACGGCGCGGCGAAGGATGTGCCTTGCGTCGCCCAGTAATCGTTCGGTTGCTGGTCCGCGAACGCGGTGCGGTCGCCGGAATTGCTGTCCGCGGCAAGGATGGCGGTTTGAAAGCTCGAACCACCCGGGGCCATTAGGTCCGGCTTGTAATCTTCCTCTTGTCCCGCCATCGAACTTGGTGAACCAAATCCCTGACTCGAATAATCCGTGAGCTGGTTGAGGTCGCTCGCAGCCACGACCGTCAACGCCAGCGCCGCGCGACCGGGATCATCGGTTTCGCGCGCCGCCGCCGTGCCGAACAAACCATCATTGCCCCCGGAGCAGACGACGAAGATGCCGTTGTTCACGGCGGTGTTCACCTTCTGCCGGGTGGAGGTTGAGATGCCCGGGGTGCCGGTGGTGCCGAGGCTGAGGTTGATGATTTTGACGTTGTTCGTGGCGCGACCGGCCACCAGATCGTCAATCGCAGCCGTCGTCCACGTGAGCAGACTGTTGCCGTTGTTGGCGAAAACTTTGGCGGCGGCCCAATTACATTCCGGTGCGACGCCCCGCATCCGGTTGAAGCCATCCGCGCCGGGATATTGCGGGATCTGAAAGCGGATCGCGTAGTCGGTGATCGAGCCGTTGGAAATCAGCACGGGCGAATACGCCTTGTTCGTGAAGCCCGTCACGGTGGTTGTCAACGAGAGTGGTGACGAACCGGTGATGCTCGTTCCTTCGACCACCCAGCCGGTCTTCGTGCCTTTGGTGTGCGACATGAGCTGCAGCGTCGTCGTGCCACCGCCGCTCCACACTGCGGTCGCTGTAAAGGTGATCGGGTTGGTCGGAAAATCGTAGGCCGTGGTGACAAAATTGCCGTTGAAGATTCCCGAGAGCGTGCCGATCAATGTTCCCGACAACGTGTCGTTTGTTGCGCCGCTGCTTGCGCCCGAGCCCACCGCGATGGAAGCGATGTGCGTGGCGTGCTGACTGAAATCCTGCGGCAACGATGAACCGTCGGTCGTGTAATCTTTCCAGAACACGCCGCGTCCGGCGATGTCGGGGTGCGTCGCATCCATGCCGGAATCAATCACGGCGATGGTGATGTTGGTGTCGCCCGCGAAGCCGCTCGCGCTTCCGGCGAAGCCCGGACTCCAGACCGGTCGCACGCGCGCGGTACGCGTGGCCGTATCCAGATGCGCTTGGACCGTCTTGGCCTCCTCGATCAGAACCAGAGTTCCGCCCACCGCTGCCGCTACCTCCGGCAAACGATGCAACGGCAATCGCCCAGTCCAGCCATAAGAAATCGCTTTGTAGATATGTGTGATCTCGCCGCCGAGATTGAGGAAAGCATCAATCTGCGCCGATGTGATCTGTTCCTTGAAGATCAATTCGACGTCCACGGATGCCGCGAGTTGGTTGATGGCCAGCGCTCGTTGCAACCCGGACCCAACAGTGGTTTGCGCTGCGGCGGTCAAGCGGCGCGCGGCCAACTGATCCTCGATCCCATCGCCATCCGCGTCGTTTGCGTAAGATTTTCCGATCAACGGGGCAACCGTCGGTTGGGGTGGCGACTCAAGCGCTTGCGCCCAGCCATGCCACAAGAACCCGACAAAAAGCACCAGCACCACCCGCGCGATTTCCCCGACAATAAACGGCAAACCGCCATCGGCACTAAAGCGCTGGCGACGATTCACCTGTTGGAAGGAACGGAACGACATGGATGAAAAGGTCAGGGAGTTTTAACCGGGGCTGGGATTGATTCGCACATCGGCTCATCATTAGCATGAATCCCGCCGCTTTGAACCTGAGGGACAAATGTTTGCGTTTTCTCAAGATTCGCCGTCGTCCGGAAAAATTCCACGCTCAATAAACACCAGGGTGGTCATTTATCAACAAGCACAAACATGCGGTTCACAAGCCCGCAAAAAGAGTTTAAGAACGAATCATTCGGTAAAAATTGCCTTCCCAGAGGTTCATGCAATGGAAACAGAATCGCTGGTATGGGCAGTGCTGAATCAATCCGTCAGCTTGAAGCCGAGCAAACCCGGCACCACTGACATCAAATCAATCGGAAGCAGCAAACCTCAATCAGAAGTAATCTGTATGCGTAAAACTTGGGTCTCTCTTCTCGTCGTGGTTTCGGTGGTTCTCACGCCATCGGTCACTCGCGCCACCATTCATTTAACCGACAACGCTGACCTGACAACCGATCCGAATCCGGCGGGCGGTAATTCGGATGGCACCGGCATTTGGTTTAACCCGCTGACCGGCTATGTGGAAAACCGCGGCTACTATTTTCCGGCCACTTTGTTTGAGGATGGAAAATATTTTCTCGTCATGGACACATTCTATGCCCAGACCGAAGCTGAAATCTACACGCAGGGATTTTTCAGCCGTGGAAACGACGTCATTTATGCGAGCGCGTCTAATCTGAACCCGGCTCGCTTTGGAGACGGGGCGTTGATCGGACCTGGCGTTGGCTATCAGTCGCCCGGCGCGGGTTATACTGACCTTGGTCCGACTTTTGGCAACTGGGCGGCCGGCGGCCATGGTTATGTCGGATTGACCATCCGCAATCCTGCCGGAGCCGCTGCCAGCGACATTTTCTATGGCTACGCCGAGATCAATGTGAATCCTGATTTCAGCATCACCCTGATGAGTTTCGCCTACAACGACGTTCAAGGGCAGGGCATCACCACGGTTTCCACCGTGCCCGAACCGACCACCATGGCGCTCGCACCCATTGCGCTGGCCGCTGCGGCCTTGTTCCGTCGCCGCAAAGCCTGATCCGCAGGTTTGATTTCACGCCCGGAGGCCAGTCCTTCGGGCGTTTTTGTTTTGGACCTTCAATCAGTTCTGCCCATTGACAGAACAGAATCGGTTTGCCAAGGCGGTGCGTTCTCACTACCGTTTTGCCGGTAAACGCCGTGAACCACGCGACCCCGACAACTTTTTAGCGTTCATTCCGACCCGGAGTGAACGCCAACGCCTCAGACCGCAAGTCCGGGGCGTTTTTGTTTCCTGAACCAACCGCGAATGAACACGAAGAGACACGAATGGAATTTCGCCGGTAGGGCGCGTCACTCCGTGCGCGCCGTCGTCTGTCTGGTAACAAGCGGCGCGCACGGAGTGACGCGCCCTACCATCATTGATTAGTATTCATTGGTGCCCATTCGTGGTTAAATCGTTTTGAATTTTATGGCCGAAGAAAATCAGCAACTGAACCAACCGCCCGCAGCACCCACCGTTGCGAACCCGGAGCGCAAGACGCTCGATGACCGCAACAAGATGTCCGATCTCGAACGCCTCCGGCATTCGTGCGCACATGTCTTCGCGACCGCCGTCCTGCGCCTCTGGCCCGAAGCCCAACTCGCGTACGGGCCACCCGTCGAAACCGGCTTCTACTACGACCTCGAAATGCCGCATCGCATCACGCAGGAAGATTTCCCGCGCATCGAGGAGGAGATGAAGAAGGAGATCAAGGCCAACAACGTCTTCCAGAAAATTGAAGTGCCGCGTGACCAAGCCATCAAGGACGCGCAGAGTGGTCGGCTCGGCGGCTTGTCCGAGCGCCCCGGCAACATCAGCAAGTTCAAGCTCGATCTCATCGCGCAGATTCCCGCGGGCGAAGCCATCTCGTATTTCCAGAACGGCGACTTCCTCGATCTCTGCGCCGGGCCGCACGTGATGCGCACCGGTAACATCGGCGCGTTCAAGCTCACCAGCGTGGCTGCCGCGTATTACAAGGGCGACGAAAAAGGCCCGCAGCTCCAGCGCATCTACGGCACGGCGTTCAAGAACAAGACCGCGCTCGATGAGTATTTCAAGATGCTTGAGGAGGCGAAGCGCCGCGACCATCGCAAGATCGGCGCGGAGATGGGGCTGTTCGCGATTGATACCGAATACGTCGGGCCGGGCATGCCGCTGTGGTTGCCCAAGGGCACGATGCTTGTCGAGGAACTGGAGAAGCTGGCGAAGGAAACTGAATTCGCCGCTGGCTACGTCCGCGTCCGCACGCCGCATCTGGCCAAGGAGAAGATGTATAAAACCTCCGGTCATCTGCCGTATTACGCGGAGAGCATGTTTCCGCCGATGAACCTGCTGGAGGAGCAGGCCCGGGAAAAGAACGAGGAATTGACGCGCCGCAAGTTCACGCTCACGGACGAATTGCTTCAGCTCAAAAGCCAGGGCATGAGCGCCGACAACGAGAAGTTCAAGGAACTGGAACGCGAAACCCTCGATCTCACGCTGCAACAGGATGGCCTGGGCGAGAAGTATTACCTCAAAGCGATGAACTGCCCGCATCACCATCGCATCTTCGCGGCGGAACCGAAGAGTTATCGCGACCTGCCGTTGCGCCTCGCGGAATACGGTTGCTGCTATCGCTACGAGCAGAGCGGCGAGTTGTTCGGCCTCATGCGCGTGCGTTCGCTCAACATGAACGACGCGCATATCTATTGCACCGAGGAGCAGTTCGCCGATGAGTTTCGTGCCGTGAACGAGATGTATCTGAAGTATTTCAAGACGTTCGGCCTCGAAAAATATCAGATGCGCTTCAGCACGCACGCGGCGGAAGGGTTGGGCAAGAAATACGTCAACGAACCGGAGTTGTGGAAGAAGACTGAGGACATGGTGCGCCAGGTGTTGATCGAATCGGGCATCAACTACGTGGAGGTCGCCAACGAGGCGGCGTTCTACGGGCCGAAGATTGACGTGCAGGTGTGGAGCGCCATCGGCCGTGAATTCACCATCGCCACGAACCAGGTGGACTTCGCCGTGCCCGCCAAGTTTGGCCTGACCTACCGCGACAAGGACAACTCGAACAAGACGCCGTTGTGCATCCACCGCGCGCCGCTCGGCACGCATGAACGGTTCATCGGCTTCCTCATCGAGCATTACGCGGGCAACTTCCCGCTCTGGCTCGCGCCGGATCAGGTGCGTGTCATCACGCTCAACGACGACGAAGCGTTGATCAACTACGCCCAGCCCATCGTGACCGAACTCCGCGCCAACATGGTGCGCGTGGATGCGGATTTTTCAGCGACACCGTTCAAGGCAAAAATTGCGGATGCGGAAAAAACCCGCGTCCACACAATGCTGGTCATCGGCGGGCGCGACATGGAAGGCGGCGCGGTGAGCGTCCGTCTGCATCACGGTGGCCCGCAAGGCGCGAAGCCGAAGGCCGAAGTGGTGGCGGATATTCTGGCGAGCATCAAAGAACGCAAAGCATGATTGCAGGAGAAAGGGAATTATGAAGAAAGCTACGAAAGGGAAGGTGAAGATTCAGCGTCCGCCGATTCTGACAGCCAAGACGCAAAAGCTGGTCGCGGCATTGCAGAAAGAGCTCAAGAAGCCAGTGCTGGTTTACTGGGTGTCCACTGGCGGCTCAATTTGCCAGAACGATGTCATGGCGATGTCACGATTGCTTGGTCCTGCCAAGCGTCAGGCAGAGGTGGCATTATTTTTGAAATCCGATGGCGGCAATCCTGAGGCCGCGCTCCGATTTGTGCATCTGCTCAGACAAAAGTTCGATCGCATCACCTTGCTGGCCCCGTTCGAGTGTGCGTCAGCTGCGACGATGGTGGCGCTCGGTGCGAATGAGATTCACATGGGGCCAACTTCCTATCTGACAGCGGTGGATTCGTCGCTGAAGCATGATTTGTCGCCGGTGGATCATCACAACTATCTGGTGTCAGTCAGTCAGGATGAAGTGATGCGCATCCTGCGATTGTGGAAGGAGCAGAAGTGTGGCGACAACCCTTTCCCCGAAGTTTACAAGTACCTGCATCCGCTGGTGCTTGGCGCGCTGGATCGGTCCAGTTCACTTTCCATGCGCATCTGTCAGGAATTACTGAGTTATCACGTTCCCAATCGTGCGAAGGCGCTGAAAATAAGCCGGGCTCTAAACTACGACTATCCATCGCATTCATATCCCATCACGGCGCGGGAAGCCCGGCGGCTCGGGTTAAATGTTCGCGACCTTGCCCCGGCGGTGGACGGTTTGCTGCGTGACCTTAATCACGTCTATGCGGAAATGGCGGGCGCGAAGAACACTGATTACGACACGCTGAATTATCATAACGACGAAATTTGCAACATCCTCGAACTGGTCGGGCGTCAGGTGTTTTTCCAAATCGACAAAGACTGGCATTATCGTGCTGAAGAAAAGCGTTGGGTGCCAATGAACGATCAGTCAGGCTGGTATCAATGTGCTGAGCGTGAGGGCAAGTGGCTTCCTGAAAAGATATTTATTCGATGAACCAAGACGCTTGTGTGGTCGCGACATGGAAGCGGGCGCGGTGAGCGTGCGTCTCCACCACGGCGGCCCGCAAGGCGCGAAGCCGAAGGGGGAGGTCGTGGCGGATATTCTGGTGGGCATTAAAGAGAGAAGGGCGTAGCAGTCTCGTTAGTTGAAAAAACTTTCTGGGCTGAGTGACGTTTGGTTACTCTGCGCGCTTGAATCGTGCGCGGGCATCACTCTGTTACTTGTTCATCTTCCTGACCGGGGCGACGGCGCTGGTCTATCAGGTGGTCTGGCAGCGTTACCTCACGCGCTTGACCGGCAATGACAGTCTCGCCACGGCACTGATCCTTGGCATTTTTCTGGGCGGCCTTTCCGGCGGTTATGCGTTGTGCGGCTGGTTGAGTCGCCGGGTAACTCAACCCGCGCGAATGTATGCGGTGCTGGAAGCGATCATCGGGGTCTGGGTGCTGATCTTTCCCGGGCTTTTCGCCGGTGTCGCAGCGGTGAGTCGCGCCTGGAGTTTCGCGCCGCCGGGGTGGCTGCTGCTGCAAGGCTCGCTTTGCACCATCATCTTGATCGGGATTCCTGCCTTGTGCATGGGCGGCACGGTGCCATTGCTGACACGGGAACTGGCGGGATCGCTGACAGCGGCCACGCGGGTCCATGCGCGCATCTATGGTGCAAATACCGCCGGGGCTTTCCTCGGGGTGATGGCGGCGGGTTACTATCTCGTGCCCGCACTCGGGCTACCGGGATCGTTACGGGCGATGGCGGGGATCAATCTGCTCGCGGCGGTTTTCTTCGCTTGGTTTTTAAGATCCAATGTCACCGAGGCGCGGAGCGAAAATTCGTCAACATCTGAATCGTCCTCGGTAAGCAGCTCGGCAACCAGACCATTCCCGGCTTGGGCGCTCTATGCGATGGCTGGTTTGAACGGTGCCGCGGTGATGGCATTGGAGAATGTGTTGATCCGCATCACGAACCTGACCCTGGGTTCGTCGTCGTATTCGTTTTCGCTGCTCGTCGGGGTTTTTGTGTTGAGCTTGGCGGGCGGGAGTTTTGCGGTGGGGGCGTTGCGGCGGTTGCCGCGCGGACTGCTCTTCGGTACGCAGGCCGCTGCGCTCGGCGCGTGGTGGCTGGTGTTCGTCACGGTGGATGACTGGCCGTATGTCGGGCATCTGGTGCGCGCGGCGTTTCAGGGAAATCCCATCGGCTTCTGGCTGCATCAAGCGGCGGTGTTTTCGGTTTTGCTGGTGGTGTTGATCGTGCCGGTGGGATTGCTGGGGGCAACACTACCGATCATTTTCCATGAACTGAAGCGGGAGTTGCGCTCCGTTGGCTGGCATAGCGGCAAGATTTTTTCGGCGAACGCGGCGGGTTGCGTGATCGGCAGTGTGGCGGGTGGTTGGCTGCTGTTTTATCCGCTCGACAATCCCGGCGTGCTGGCTTTGGCGCTGGGTTTGGTGGCGCTGTCCACAACGCTCGCCGCCTGGCCGCTGGGGAAAATCTCCCGGCTCGGCGCGTTGGGTTTGCTGGGCGGGTCGGTGCTGCTGGCGTGGTGGCAACCGGGGTTTGAGAAACACCGTTTCGCGCAAGGCACGTTCAATCTGAATCAACTGACGCCATTCTCTTATCGTGGCCCGCAGTATTTTCACGAACATTTCCAACGCGACCGGCCCGTGAAGTTTTACGACGACGGCCCGGCAGGCACGGTGGCGGTGATTGCTGACATGGTCGGAGTCGGCGGTTCCGCTGAATTGAGCCAGCTCCCGCCCGGTTTGGCGTTGCCGGGAATGGAAGTCCCCGGATCAGCCAATCCACCGCTCGCCATCATGGTGAATGGCAAGTCCGACTCGAATACGTTGCGCGACCGGCAGACGTTGAAATTATCCGCGCATATTCCCGCCCTGTGGGCGGAGCGGAAATCAAAGGTCATGGTCATCGGGCTTGGCACCGGCATGACGGCAGGCGAACTCACGCTGTATCCGGATGTGAAGCAGATTGATGTCGCGGAACTCTCACCGGGCGTCGTGGCCGCGTTGCCGTGGTTCGCGCCGTTCACGCATGACGTGCAACTGGACCCGCGCGTGAAGATTCATCAGGGCGATGCGTTCCGGGTGCTCGGTCGCAGTCAGGAGCGCTGGGACATCATCGTTTCCGAACCGAGCAACGTCTGGCTCACCGGCGTGGACTTGTTGTTCAGCCGGGAATTTTACCGGCTCGCCCATGAACATCTCACGGACAACGGCGTGTTGCTGCAGTGGGTGCAGAAATATGCAATGGACCCGCGGACCTTCGGCATCCTGATGAACACGCTGCGGGCGGAATTCCCGCATGGCTGCATCTATCAAGGCGACCCCGGCGACCTGCTCGTGCTCGCGTCGAAACGTCCGTTGACGGTGGCGGATCAAGAGCGGGCGCGGGCGACATTGGCGGGCAATCGCGCCGTCAGCGAGTCGTTGGCGGAGATCGGCATTACCTCCTTCGAGGACTTGCGGAAGCGGGAGCGGATGGGGTTGCTGCTGGTGGCGGGGCAGTTGGCGGAGGTTGGCGTGGAAACGCTCGATCGCCCCCGCGTCCATTATCGCGCCGGCCGGGCGCGGTTCATCGGCGCGAGTTTGGCGGATGTGACGGGTGATCCCTCCGCCCCAGATGCGGTGGTATTTTCGAGCGCGGTGTTTGAACAGACCCTGCCAGTCCGTTTGCAAACCAACGCCGCACCACCGGCGCTTGAATCCAAATGATGCGAAAGTAGCGAAATTTAGCTTCCATTTTGAGGCAACTAATGCAAAGGTGCGGCCTGTCATGAACTTGCAAAACAGTTCTTCTCATTCCGAAGCGCGCCAGCTTCTGGCGGCAAACTTTTTCCGAAACCGCGCCGTGGTTGCACTGCTTCGGGGTGGCTGTATCGCCGCGATACTGGTCGCCGCATTATCGGCGCAGGCGCAGGACATCTTCCTGCGGATCGGCGGGCAGGCGGCAGCCATGGGCCAGAACCAACCCGCGCCGGCTTTGCCGGGGGAATCCATTGATTCCCAATATACCAACTGGATTCCGGTTCTATCCTTGAGCCATGGGATCAGTCGGACGGTCACCGTGGGTGGTGGCGGCGGGGGCGGATCCATCCCAAACCACCAAGACGTTAATCTCGCGAAATTGTTGGACAAGACCACGCCCTCGATCAACCTGCTCGTCAACGGAGCGACCGCCACCGTCTCCCAGCCGATTGATTATGTGACCATTGATTTCCGAAAAAGCGGCACGACGGAGGTTTTCTACCGGATAGAGCTGCAAGGGGTTTCCTTCACGAGTGTTCAAATCGGCGGATCAGCCGGCGGCGGTTTGCCCGCCGAATCGGTAAGCCTCGTGTACACCAGAATCCGGTGGTCCTACGTGCAATATGTGGGTGGCAAGGCGCAAACTCCCATCACCAAAGGTTGGGATTTGTCCAAGAACGGCCCGTTCTGATGGAGTGCTCGCTAGCCCCATGCACGCTCCCAGCCATCCGCCGCCACAGCAATTCATTCGCCTCCTAGTTCGGCAGGTTCCTGATACGTCCTGGCGGGCGCGAGTTGCCTTGTTCTTTTTGCTGTTCTGCGTGGGCATAGTACCAGGAAAGTGCGGGGACATTTTCATGCTGATGAGCGGCATTTCCGGTGATTCCACCGCGCCTGGTCGCGCTGGCTGGCTGGACGTCTTCGCGATGAGTCATGGGCTGGCAACGGGGGCTTCCAACGCTGCAAATCATGCGGAGGTGAATTTCGTCAAACGTCTGGATTCCGCCTCCCCGGTCCTTTATGACCGCTTGAACAGAGGCACCGTCATCCCGAACGTCCAGATCGAGTTCACCCGCAGTTCCTCCAGCTTCCTCCAATTTTACAAGATTGATTTGACCGCTGTGCAGATCAGCGCGATGAGCGCGGCGGCGAGCGCGGGCGGGGGCGACATTACTGAAAGCGTTTCTTTGTCTTATCAACAGATTGCGTGGAGTTACACCCAGGTGGATGCCCCCGGCATGCCCACCGCCACCGCGACCTGGAATCTAAGCACCAACGGCGGCACTTACAGCACCGGCTTGGCGGATACTGACGCGGATGGAATGCCCAACGCCTACGAATCCGCCAATGGCCTCAACCCAAACGGGAATGATGCCAATGGCGATCTGGATAACGATGGTTTGACCAATTACCAGGAATTCCTTGCCGGCACGAATCCCAACCATGCCGATTCCGTCTTCCGCGTCACCCGCATCAACCTCGCGAACGGACAGGTTCGCATCACTTGGAACAGCGTGGCCGGAAAAACCTATACGATTCACGCCGCGAGCCAGGTGGATGGCCCCTACCTTCCGGTTCGTAATGTGCCTTCTGCGGGCCCGGGCGAAACCTTCACCGACTTTGCGTCCGCTTCCTCCCGCCAGTTCTACCGGGTTTCGACACCTTGAAACGGTCTGCGCCTCGCGCCGCATCACTGTGGCGAAGATTTCCCAACGCGGTGTAGCCGTCGAGGTAACGAGGCGGACTTAAGGCCAAGGCTTCCACCTCCTCACGTCGGCGGCTACGGCTGTCATCGGTGCTCGCAGACAGGCGGTCGGCGTTACGAGGGCGGTGGCAGTTTGGTCAGCGCCATCTGGATGCGTTGGATTTTTTCCAACGTGATTTCTGCCACGTTTTCAGGGGCGGTTGTGGCAAGTTCCCCGGGCGAAGCCGTGACCATCCTCGTGAGCCAATGATCCGCGAGAAGTGTCCCGGCTTCTTTCGGCGTTATCAGGCTGAACAGACCGCTGTAAAACCATGGCTTCGGGTCTTCCACGGGGTCGCACCAGCCCGTCATCAAGTGAGCATTGCGACACGATGAAACCAACCGCGGCGGATCGGTTCGGGCCAGATGGTCGAGATACAATCCGGCGTTCCGGTTCAAATCGCGGTGCGCAATCCACCGGCTGTTCACCCGCCTGGCCCAGGCCACGTAGTCCAACGGGATTGATTCTTTGAGAGACATGTTGCTCCTGGAAGTATGAATCAGCCGCGCAATTGCACGAGCAGCGCCGGTTCACTTTTGGGTTCAATCAGCCGCCGCACGCGCGCCCGCAAGGTGCCGGCGGGAACGGGCCACTCGAATTCGTCGCCGGCCTTGAATCCCAACATGGCCATGCCGAGCGGCGCGAGAATGGATATTTTCCCGGCTTCAATATCGGCGTTTTCGGGGAACACCAGCGTATAGGTCAGGATTTCGCCGTCCTCCAGATCTTCCAGTTCGACGGTTGAATTCATCGCGATGACATTGGCGGGCAGCTCGGGCCCGGGCACGATGCGCGCGCGGTCGAGTTCGGCTTTTAAGCGTTGGATATGCTCGGGGTTGGACGGCGCGCAGGCCTGGACCAGTTGGCGCAAGCGGGCGGCATCACGTTCGGAAATAGTAATGGGCAGATTCATACTCAAATAATTGTAAAAGTTAAACGGTTGATTGCGACGGCGCACAAAAGGCGCGGCGTCAATTTGGAACGATGGAACGGAGCAGATGGGGAGCGGCGGCGACCGGCGAAAACCAGCGATCCGCTCCCTTAGGAAAGGAAGGCGGCCAGGCGCGACGGATTCGCGACACAAAAATGGCGGCACGAGCGGGCGAATCGCTCCCGCACGGCCAGAACATTTTTGTTTGCTGCAAACTTCACCGGCCTAAAGTAGCGGACTATTGGAAAAGCGCAACCGATGACTTGATTGAAACGGCTTGGTCGTGTTTGTTGGCGGTTCGCATTTGTCTGGCCTCTGTTTGAGGCGAAGATTTCCAACGCGGTGTAGCCGCCGAGGTAACGAGGCGGATTTAAGGCAAAGGCTTCCGCCTCCTCACGTCGGCGGCTACGGCTGGTCATCGGCGGGCGCGACATGGAAGCCGGCGCGGTGAGCGTGCGTCTCCACCACGGCGGCCCGCAAGGCGCGAAGCCGAAGGGGGAGGTGCTAACCGGGATTTTGGCGAGCATCAAAGAGCGGCGGACGTCGTCGCACCACACAGGGACGTCGGTGCGGCTTTCCATTGCCTGCACGCCGCCTTGACTCTAGCCTGCGGCACAAATGAAAGCTTTGTTGCTGGCGGTCTTGTTCGGTGTTTCAACCCTGGCAGTCCGCGCGGATGAGGGTATGTGGCTGTTCAATCAGCCGCCGCGCGCCATTTTGCGGGAACGTTATCAGTTTGATGCGACTGATGCCTGGCTGGAACATTTGCAGAAGGCTTCGGTGCGGTTCAATTCCGGCGGGTCGGGCAGTTTTGTGAGCGAGGACGGATTGTTGATCTCCAATCATCACGTCGGTGCGGACGCCTTGCAAAAACTCAGCACGAAGGGAAAAAATTATCTGCGCGATGGCTTCCATGCCCGCACATTGGGCGAGGAGATCAAATGCCTCGATCTCGAACTCAACGTGCTTCAATCCATCGCGGACGTGACCGACCGCATCAATGCCGCCGTGCCGAAGGACGCCACTCCCGCCGCCGCCTTCGCCGCGCGCCGGAAAATCATCGCCGAGGTCGAGAAGGAATCCGAGGATCGCACCGGGTTGCGTTCCGACGTGGTGACCTTGTGGCAGGGCGGCGCGTATCATCTCTACACGTTCAAGCGTTACACCGATGTCCGGCTGGTCTTCGCGCCGGAGCAGCAGATCGCCTTCTTCGGCGGCGATCCGGATAACTTTGAGTTCCCGCGTTGGTGTCTGGACGTCTGTTTTTTCCGCGCCTACGAGGACGGGAAACCCGCAAAGGTGAGCCACCATCTCCGGTTTTCCCCAAAGGGCGCCGCGGATGGGGAACTTGTTTTTGTGACCGGGCATCCTGGCCGCACGAGCCGGTTGTTGACTGTCGTGGAACTGGAATATCTGCGGGATGTCGGTCTGCCCGCGCGCCTCGCCAATTTCAAACGCGTCGAGGTGCTGCTCGCCAACTGGAGTGCCCGCAGTGTCGAGAACGCGCGCCGGGCGCGCGACGATTATTTCGGGGTGCAGAACTCGCGGAAAGCGCTGGATGGCCGGCTTGCGGGATTGTTGTCACCCGAGCTGTTCGCGGCCAAGGTCGCGGCGGAAACCGAGTTTCAGTCCCGGCTGGCAAATCAAGCTGGGTATGCCGAGGCGCGGGCGGCTTACGACAAGATTGCGGAGGCGACGCGCATTCTGGCCGCGCAAGCGACACGCCACGGTTTGCTCGAAGGAGCCCAAGCCTTCAACTGCGACAGCTTCGGGCTTGCGCGGACTTTGCTGCGCGCCGGTGACGAGCGACCCAAGCCCAACGGCGAACGGCTGCGCGAGTTTTCCGATTCCGGCAAACAGTCGCTGGAACTGGCGCTGTTCTCGGAGAAGCCCATTTATGCGGACTTGGAAATTCTCTTGCTGACGGATGCGCTCACGCATCTGACCGGGAAACTTGGCGCGGCTGATCCGCTGGTGAAGAGCATTCTTGCCGGCAAGTCGCCGCGCGAACGCGCCGCGGAATTGATCCAGCAAACCAAGGTGCGTGACGTGGCATTCCGCAAACAACTTTACGCTGGCGGCGCGGCGGCGGTGGTGGCGGCGAACGATCCGATGATTGAACTCGCGCGGCTCGTGGACGCCGAAGCCCGCGCGTTGCGGCAGGTGGCCGACGATCAGGGCGAGGTGAAGCAGCAGGCGCACGCGGCGATTTCCCGGGCGCGCAATGCCGTGCTGGGCACGACCGGTTATCCCGACGCCACGTTCACGCTGCGTCTCGCGTTCGGGACGGTGAAGGGTTACGCCGAGGAAGGGCGCGAGGTGGCGCCATTCAGCACATTGGCTTCGCTCTATCAACGCGCCGATGAAATGAATCGGTTGCCGCCGTTTGATCTGCCGCCGCTATGGGACAAGCGCAAATCGCGGCTCAATCTCAAGACGCCGTATAATTTCGTCAGCACGTGCGACATCATCGGCGGCAACTCCGGCAGTCCGGTGGTGAATCGCGCCGGGGAATTTGTCGGCATCATCTTCGACGGCAATCTGCAAAGCCTGCCGTGGGATTACGCCTTCAACGACAAACAAGGCCGGGCGACGTCGGTCCATTCGGCGGCGATTCTGGAGGCGTTGAACCAGGTTTACGGCACGAAAGAACTCGCGAAAGAGCTGGGGAGCGGGCGCCGGAGCAAATAGTGATTTTAGCCCGAACGCCGAAAACGAACGGGGAGCGCCCCCGCCCCGGGTGCGGTTTTCCGCGCCCGCGCGGAAAACTCGGGCGCGCTGAAAAGTTTCCAGCGTTCCCCGGAGTATCGTGCGCCAGGTGCTGGCGTGCTCCCCAACTTCGGAGTTCGGGTTCAGAGCTTTGGGCTGATGCCAGGCAGGGCGTCAGCTTCGGGGGGGCAGTGTGCCCGCCGTTCGCAAGGCGCACTTCGGCGGACCACCGGCGAAATGAGGTCTGCAAATGACCAGCGGGGGAGTATCTCACCGCCGGTTCGATTCTGCTCCCGGCGTCATCCTTCGTCGTCCCGGCTGCGCTTCCGCTTTTCGACCGCCTGCCGCAACAGGTATTCGATCTGGCCGTTCACGCTGCGGAGTTCATCCGCGGCCCACTTCTCCAACTCTTTCCAGAGATCCGGCGGGATGCGCAACAGAAACGATTTGCGATCTTCGGCGGCCATTACGCGTATAACGTGCCGGTGTTCACCACGGGCGTGACTTCGCTTTCACCGCAAAGCACCACGAGAAGATTGCTGACCATGGCGGCTTTGCGTTCTTCATCGAGTTTGACGACGCCTTTCTCGGACAGTTCCCGCAAGGCCATCTCCACCATGCTGACCGCGCCATGAACAATTTTTTGCCGCGCGGCGATCACCGCTTCCGCCTGCTGACGACGCAGCATGGCCTGGGCGATTTCCGGCGCGTACGCCAGATGCGTCAACCGCGCTTCCTCAATGGTGACCCCCGCCTTGATCAAGCGTTCCTGCAACTCCTTGCTCAAGGCGGCGGCGACTTCATCCGCGCTCTCGCGCAAGGTGGATTCATGTTCATCCCCCCGATCATAGGCAAACAGGCTGGCGATGTGGCGGATGGCGGATTCGCTCTGGATGTGGACGTAGCTTTCAAAATCATCCACATCGAACGCGGCTTTCGCGGTGTCCTCGACGCGCCAGACGACGACGGCGGCGATCTCGATGGGGTTGCCGCGCTTGTCGTTGACCTTGAGTTTCTCGCTGTTGAAATTGCGGGCGCGCAGGGAGATTTTTGTGGGCAAAGCCCGGTGCAGCATGTTTTCAATCTGCGACTGCGTGCCGGCGTTCTTGAGTTTTTCGGTTGAAACCGAACCAGCCGCGACGGGCACGCGACCGCGACTGCGGGAATAAAACGGGTTCGCCCACCAAAATCCGCTGGTGCGAACGGTGCCTTTATACGCGCCGAATAAAATCAGCACCCGCCCTTCGTTGGGCTGCAAGGTGAAATGTCCCGTGAGCAGAATGACCGCCAGGATGGTCACCAACCCCGCCGGAATCAACGCCCACAATCCGGCCTCGTGGTGCGATCTGGCTGCGCTGACGATTGTGAAGATGAACCACGCGATCGCCCCGAAAAGGAGCGCGAGGTTGAAGCCCAACATGCCCCAGCCGTTGATTGCCGCGGCGGTGCGTTCAGTGTTTGCCGTTTTGGTTGTTTCAGTTTTCATAGTGAGAAGTTGTTTTTCACAACGATATGCAAGTGATATCATTTGCATATCCAGCGTCAAGTCCCGTTTTTTCCTCGTCGCGCTCAATGAAAGCGGCGTTGTGTATGAAATTGCCGCGCCGCCCCGGGAGCGCCGGCGTCCCGCCGGCGAGTTTCCGCGCGGCGCTTTCAACCTAAAAACCGCAGTTGGAGCGAACCGCGAACCACGCAAACCACGCGAAAACAAAGGGGCCACATCAATGCTTCCCCGACCTCAAACACTTCCCCCAATGGGTGCGCCGCCCACTCTTCATCAGGGCCTTCCCGTTCGTGTCTTTCGCGGCTTTCGCGGTTCCATTTGCGGAATTTAGGTTCAATCGCGCCGCTGCCGCCGGCTGGATTTGTGTTATCAACCGGCTTGGCTACATTCTCCGGCAATGGATCCGATTACGCATGTGTTGTTGGGAGCGAGCCTGGGTTATGCCGCGTTCGGCAAAAAACTGTCGCGCACCGCGGCGGTGGCGGGAGGACTCGCTGCGTTCGTGCCGGATGCCGACGTCTTCATTCGCAGCGCCGCGGATCCGCTCCTGGCCATCGAGTATCATCGCGGCTTCACACACTCGTTGTTTTTTGCGCCGTTGGGAGCGGGCCTGGTGGCGGGCGTCTGGTTTCTTCGCCGCCGCTGGCGGTCCCAGGCGTTCACGCTCTGGCTTTGTTGTCTGGGGGCGTATGTGAGTCATTGCCTGCTGGACGCGGCGACCAGTTACGGCACGCAATGGCTCTGGCCGTTCAGCAAGGCGCGCGCGGGCTGGGATTTGATTTCCATCGTTGATCCGATTTTCACCCTGGCCCTCACAGCGGGACTGGTCGTCGCGCTCAAACAGCGGCGGCGGCGCCCCGCAATCGCCGCGTTGATTTTTGCCGCGGGCTACATCGCGCTGGGAGCGGTGCAACATTCGCGGGCGGTCGCCGCACAACACCAACTGGCCGGGGCGCGCGGACACCGGAGGGAACGCTTCGAAGTGATGCCGACCCTGGCGAACAACCTGGTGTGGCGCGCGCTTTATGTTCACGCCGGAAACATTTACAGCGACCGGATCCGCGTCGGTTGGTTTTCCGCGCCGACGGTGGTGCCAGGGTTGTCGCTACCGCTGGTCACGGCCGCCGGGTTGACGGAGGCGGAGCAGGCGCGCAATCAACGCCGTTCCTTCGAGCGCTTTCACTGGTTTTCCGAAGGCTGGATTGCGCGCAAGCCAACCGATGCAACCGTCCTGGGCGACATGCGTTATTCACTTTCCACCGAGGCTTTCGATCCGATCTGGGGCATCCGCTTCACCGCGCCGGGCGGGCCGGTGGAAGTTGAGTGGGTGAATCGTTCGCCCAATCGCCGCATCAGCGTGGCGGATTTGTGGCACGAAATTTCCGGCCGCGACGCCCGCTACGGTCAGAAATGACCAAGCTGTCTGATGAGAAAAGCTGGCCGCCGGAAATCTTTTCCCCTCCTGACCGCTCACGCTAATGGATGCCCCCTCTATCAGCCGGCAGGGCTTGGCTTTCGCCAATATTTTCGAAGTCTGCCTTGCGGATCATTCCGTCAATCGGCCTTCGTCATCCATTTTGCGCGGGCTTCGGCGTTTTACTCTTTCCGTTGACGGGATGGCTTTTTCCAGCCGCTTGACGAATTGATCCAGCGGCACGCCGCAGGCCGAGCAGAAGTCGATGGTTTCCAAAAAATCAATCCGCCGTTCCCCAATCTCACTTTTGGAGACGAATGTCTGCGGCTTGCCGAGTTTTTGAGCCAGGGCCATCTGACTCAGTCCCGCCTCCTCCCTGATTTTGCGCAGCAGCGCGCGAAACCGGCCATGTCGTGGCGAATAATTCATTCCCCACAAGCTTGACAACCAAAACGGATTAGACCAAAATGGTCTAGTCTATTATAGGATAATAAATATGAAAACTTATGGCCATTGATGACGAAAATCCCAAAGAGTTCATCATGCGGCACTGTCAAGCACGGCTGCGGGTTACGTTTGATCTGAGCGCAGGCGCATCGGCTGGTGAGACACGTACCCCGTTGCATTATGAGAGCCGTACAGCAGCCGATGTATTGAAAGTGCAGCTTGATGATTTGATAGCTCGGGCGATTGCGGAGAATCACCTGACGTTGGCGTCGCTCGGCATCGCACTGCCAGAATGCGCAAAGGTAGAGATTGATGCCTAACAAAAGTGCCACAATAAACCGTCGTCCTGCTGGGCAGTCGGACGGTTCGGGAAACTTTCAATGCGACGGCTGTAGCCGGATCGCGTCACCCGGCAACGGTCGTTGAGCTCGGTCGTCAACACTCCACAACAATCGAAAACTATGAAACCAAACACCTTGCTTATCACCCTGCTACTCGCCTATGCACCGCTGTTTGCTCGCGCCGATATTTTGGCCGGCCCGATCACAAACAACGCAAACGGACATGTTTACTATTTGCTATCACAGAATACATGGACTGAGTCCGAGGCTAAAGCGCACACCCTTGGCGGTCATCTTGTCACCATCAACGACGCCGCTGAGAATCAGTGGGTTTTTGACACGTTCTCCGCTTATGGAGGGATCAACCGGTCGCTTTGGATTGGGCTTCGCGACGTCAATCAGGCGGGTGACTGGCGTTGGGTGAGCGGCGAGCCTGTTACATATCTCAATTGGGCTTTCGGAGGCCCAAACTACATTGGAGAAGAGCTGTACGTGTATATGTACCCGGCGGGTTTCCCTATGCCAGCGGTGCAGTGGAATAATTACTATAACAATACGAATGCGGAGGGGCCGCTGAACGGTGTGATCGAAGTGGATCCGCTCCAAATTGACTGTTCACCGCGTCGGGCCTCTGCTACGGCCACGGTCGTCAACGGTTTTGTGGTTGGGGCGACGGTCACCGATCCCGGTTGCGGCTACACCAATGCGCCAGTGGTTCTGATTCAAGGCGGCGGCGGCACCGGGGCCACGGCAACCGCCGTGGTCGAAAACGGTGTCGTGACTGGCATCATCATCAATACAGCGGGATCCGGTTACACTTCGGCGCCCAATGTTCGCATTGCTTCGCCGCCGTTCCTGCCGACGGTGAGCATTGCCGTAAGCAAGGTGAAAGTGACACAGAACGTGGTGTTGGGCCGCAATTACGTGTTGGAATCGTCCAGCGATCTGGCGACTTGGACGCCCACCGGCCCACCGTTCACGGCTGAATCCGAATCCATCGTGAGCGAGTTTGACGTTGATGCGACGGGTCGTTATTTCCGCATCCGGCAAGTGCCATAGCCGCCCATCAAAGCTCGCGAGTCAAGAATTTGAGTGCGATGGCAGAGCGGGGCGGCGACCCCGCTTTGGGTGCGACAGGTTGCTTGCTTGCTTGCGAAAGCAGCGTGGCGCTTCACTTCCCGCCGCAGCAATTCCTTCGTTCCGGTGTAGGATTGGTTGAGGAGTTTCTTCACTTCCACGCTCACATCACGGGCGGCTTCTTTGTTGCAATCCTCCTGTCAGGAGCCGTCGTGCTGGAGAAACGAGTTTTGCCTCTGCGCGCACGGTTTTGGGCTGAATGCGGACGGAACCAAACTGACCATTCTCGTTGTGGACGGTCGCAAACCCGGCATGGCCGTCGGCATGAATTACGATGAGCTGGCCGCAGAGATGATTCGCCTTGGCTGCAAAGACGCGTTGAATCTCGACGGTGGCGGCAGTTCGGTGATGGCGCTGCGCGATTCTGCCGTCGGCGGATTCCGCATCCTCAACCAACCCACGGACGGGCGGGAACGCGCCGTAGCGAATATCTTGGGCATTTCAGTGCGCGAAATTCCGCGCGAGCCAGCCGCCGCATCGTCACCCTGATCGCGCAGGGTTAGAACGGTTGCCAAAAATGATTTCCGGATCGAAGCAAGAAAACCCCTCACCCGGCCTTCGGCCACCCTCTCCCCTGAACCACTCGGTCGTAGCGCAGATTTCCAATCTGCGGTATCGCCGAATTCCATTCGGCTGGGCGTCCGCCAATTCCCAGCGCGACAGAACGGCCTGGGGCGGGCGGATTGGAAATCCGCGATACGGCAGGTTGGAAACCTGCGCTACGGGAGTGCGCTGGGAGCGCGTGCTCCGGTTCAGGGGTTCAAGGCGCGAAAGAGATTTCGGGGAATTCTCTCCCCAGCGGATGGGGAGAGGGACGGGGTGGGCTTTCGGAAAAAAAGCTGGCAAACAGTATAACCGTCAAGGCGGCGGTGGCTACCCGCCTGAGCAGATGAGGACGCGCTTAACTTTCCAAGCGCCGCGCCCAGCGTAGCTTGGCCGGACTTGAACGGGGATTGGAGCGCACTTCCTCCGGCGTGGGGCGGATGACTTCACGGGAGATTTCGGCGTAGTTGCCAACCCGCAACCCGGCCTCAAACGCTTTCTTCACGCGCCGATCTTCACCGGAGTGAAACGTGAGAATGGCCGCGCGCCCACCGGGGTTCAGGCAGGCGGACAGATTCCGCAGAAAGGTGCCGAGCGCAGTGGTGGTCGGGAATTGTTTTCCCGCGAGTGCGGTGGCCAGCGACGTTGCGTTGGGTTCGTCGGCATTTTCCTCCAGCAAAGCGGCGAGCGCGCGAGGTTCGATCTTCGCCAGCAACGCCGAAGCTGATTGGCCGCGTTGGGGGTTCATCCGCATGTCCAGCGGGCCCGCGTGCTTCACCGAGAAGCCGCGTGAGGGATCGTCGAGTTGCATCGAAGAAACGCCGAGGTCGGCGAGAATAAGATCCGCGCCGGCAATTCCATTGGCGGCGAGCACCTGTGGCAGACCGGCGAAATTACTTCGGTGAACGGAGAACACCTCCGGGCCAAACCCAAGCGCGCGCAAGCGGGCTTCCGTCTTCGGCAGTTCGATAGGATCAGCGTCAAGGCCAAGCAATCGTCCGCCGGGTTGAAGTCGCGCAAGAAATTTCCGCGCGTGCCCGCCATAACCGAGCGTGCAATCCACAGCGATGTCGCCCGGTTGCGGCGTGAGCACCGCCAGAATTTCCGTCACCATGATGGGCCGATGCGTGCCGGCGGGTGTTTTGCCGGAGGCGATGACTTTGGCCACTGTCTCGGCATATCGCTTTGGATTGTGTTCTTTGTACTTTTCCTCGAAGCGACGCGGATTTTTCCCGCGATAGCGAGGCCGCCGCTTGTGCGGTGCGGGTTGCGGACTCGATGGAATTTCTTCGGCCATGCGGACGATGACGTTGTGATAGCTTTGCAGGCCACGACCTTCGTCGCAAGCGAGAGCGTTCACATTACGCGCTCCCTGGAATCAGCAAGCCTCCCACTTTCACGTGGGAGGCTTGTGGTCAGGCAATGATTTGCCCGAAAGAACGCCAGCGGTTATGCGAGATCGAAGCGATCCAGGTTCATCACCTTGTTCCAGGCCGCGACGAAGTCTTGGACGAATTTCTTCTCCGCGTCGGAGCTGCCATAAACTTCCGCCAAGGCGCGGAGAATGGAGTTGGAACCGAAGACGAGATCAACGCGCGTGCCGGTCCATTTGACGTCGCCGGTTTTGCGATCGCGGCCTTCAAACACGTCCGCGGCTTCCGAAACCGGCTTCCACTCCGTGCCCATGTCGAGCAGGTTCACGAAGAAGTCGTTCGTCAGCGTCTCGGGGCGTTTCGTGAAGACGCCGTGTTGTGTTCCGCCGCCGTTGGTTTTCAGGACGCGCATCCCGCCGATGAGCGTGGTCATTTCCGGTGCGGTCAGCGTGAGCAACTGCGCCTTGTCAATCAACAGCGCTTCCGCCGGCACGCTGTATTTGCCCTTGAGATAATTGCGGAAGCCGTCCGCGATGGGTTCGAGTACGGCGAACGACGCCACATCCGTTTGCTCCTGCGAAGCGTCCGTGCGCCCGGGCGTGAACGGAACGGTGACGGTGTGACCGGCGTTCTTCGCCGCCTGTTCGACGCCGGCGCAACCCGCCAGAACAATCACGTCCGCCAGCGAGACTTTTTTGCCGCCGGATTGCACTTTGTTGAACTCAGCCTGAATCCCTTCCAGCGCGCTCAACACCTTGGCTAGTTGAGGCGGCTGATTGACTTCCCAGAACTTCTGTGGGGCCAGACGAATGCGGGCACCGTTCGCGCCGCCGCGTTTGTCCGAGCCACGGAACGTGGAAGCGGAGGCCCAGGCGATCGAAACCAGTTCCGAAACCGTTAAGCCGGAAGCGAGGATGTTACTTTTGAGAGCGGCGATCTCCTGTTGGCCGATCAATTTGTGATTCACTGCCGGAATCGGGTCTTGCCAGAGGAGTTCTTCGGCGGGCACTTCCGGTCCGAAATAGCGCGCACGCGGGCCCATGTCGCGGTGGGTCAGCTTGAACCACGCGCGGGCGAAGGCGT
>CAZQNQ010000035.1:0-37237 GCA_964594985.1 uncultured Bifidobacterium sp. | reverse complement strand
ATTGAAGCTCCAAGAACCAACCATGATGGTAGGGCGCGTCACTCCGTGCGCGCCGGGCTTGGATTGCAACCGAACGGCGCGCACGGAGTGACGCGCCCTACCTATGCAGCCGTGGATTGGAGTTTGGTTGTTGGGGTTTGGAGCTTTGGCGATGCCCTCCGGCGATACGGGTTGTTGCTAAGTAACAAATGGCAGATACCCATTCCGCTCATTGACAGTGACGCTCGGGGCCGGGCATTCTGATTTTATCACGCATGAAAAACATCGTTCATTCCACCCTCATCATCGCTCTCGTGTCGGCGCTCACCATTTCCGCTTGGGCGCAAAGCAATGCGCCCGCTCCGGCGGCGGTTATCGCAGAGAACCTCAATCCCGCCATCGTGCCAGTGCCGCGCACGGGCGGGGCGACCAATCGCCAATCGCAGGTCTTGCAGCGCGCCAAGGATAATCCCGGTCCGTGCGACATCGCGTTCATCGGCGATTCCATCACGCAAGGCTGGGAAGGCGCGGGCAAGAAGGTTTGGGAAAAGTATTACGCCAATCGCAAATGCCTGAACTTCGGCGTGGGTGGCGATCAGACGCAACACGTGCTCTGGCGCTTTGAGAACGGCCAGCTTGACGGTATCAAGCCCAAGGCGGCCGTGCTGATGATCGGCACGAACAATTCCAACAAGAATCGGGACGGCACGGAGCAATATTCCGAGGCGCAGATCCTCGCAGGCGTGCAGGCCATCGTGAAGCAGATCCGTACGCGCTTGCCGGAAACCAAGCTGCTGGTGTTGGGGATTTTTCCGCGCGGCCAGACTTTCAGCACGCAACGGGGGAAGTTGCTTCAGATCAATCAGGCGCTGGCCAGGGTCGCCGACGGCAACATGGTTCACTACGTGGACTTTGGCTCGCAGTTGATCGAAGCCGACGGCTCGCTCTCCAAGGAGATCATGCCGGACTCCCTGCATCTGTCCGAAAAGGGATATACGATCTGGGCGGAAGCCATCGAGCCGAAGTTGAAAGAATTGCTCGGCGAAAAATAATCAGCCTGAATTTCCAACTCCAGACTCAAGCGGCTCGCGTTGGGTTTGGAGTTTTTTATTGCTCAAGCCTTGCGGTTACCTGGGGACGAAAAACTTCAACGACCGCATCGCGTAACGCGCCAACCATCTGCTTCGCCTGCGCGGGCGTGGTGCAATAGGGCGGCATTAGCACAATGACATTCCCGATGGAACGCGTCAGCACGCCGCGCTTGGCCATCGCTTCGCAGATGCGGATGCCGGCGCGCTCGCGCAGGTCAAATGGTTTGCGCGTGCGCCAGTTTTTGACCAACTCGACGCCTGCGACGAGTCCCACGCGGCGGATGTCACCTACGTTCGGCAGTGACCAAAGCGTCTTGAGTTCCGCTTCAAATACGTGCTCCAACTTTGCGCGTGTCGTGATGGATTGTTTGTTTTGCAGGATGCCCAAGCTCGCCAGCGCCGCGCTCGCCCCGAGTTGATTGCCCGTGAAGCTGTGGCCGTGGAAGAAGGTTTTGAATTCTTCGTATCTTCCGAGAAACGCGTCAAAGACTCGTTGCGTCGTCAGCGTCGCCGCCATCGGCAGATAGCCGCCGGTCAGACCTTTGGCGAGGCAGAGGAAGTCCGGTTGGACGGATTCGTGGTGGCAGGCGAACAATTTTTCGTGGCTGCGTTCGTGAGAACGCAGCAAATATTCTTGCGCTGAAGTTAGCCGCGAACTCACGTTCGCAGCCACCCCCGTCCGCCCAAACCCCGTCATCACTTCATCGGCGATGAGCAATGTGCCATGTGCGCGGGCAATTTCTGTGACGCGCTTCAGCCAACCCTGCGGCTGCGGAATCATTCCCGCCGCGCCTTGCATGAGCGGCTCGAAGACGAAAGCGGCGTAGGGATTGCCGCGCTTTTTCCGCGCGGAAAACTTTTGCTCCACCATGCCGACGCACTCCCAATTGCACTTCCGATACTCGCGGGCGTCGGCGCGTTCGGGCTTTGCCTGGTTGAACGGGCAACGGTAGCAATACGGCGACATGACTTTGTCGGTCTTGAATAACATGCCGCCGTAGGCTTTGTGAAACAGGTCAATGTGCCCGAGCGAAACCGCGCCGATGGTGTCGCCGTGATACGCGCCGTCGAGGGAAAGGAAGCGTGGCTTGGTCTTCGGACCGCGGGTGCGCCGGGTAAACTCGTAGGCCAGCTTGAGCGCGACTTCCAACGCAGTGGAGCCATCGTCGCTGAAAAAGACTTTCTGTAGCCGCCGACGTGAGGAGGCGGATTTCGGTGTGATTGCTGTTTCCGCCTCCTCACGTCGGCGGCTACCAGGATTGGCGACTTCGACGAGCTTTTCAGCCAACAAACTCGCCGGTTCATTGGCAAAGCCCAGCGCCGAGCTATGCGAAATCTTCTTCAACTGTCGTTGGATCGCTGCGTTGATCTTGGGGTGCTGATGACCGTGCAGGTTGGTCCAGATAGAGGAATTCGCGTCGAGATATTCCTTGCCGTGAACATCGCGCAAGACCGCGCCTTTGCCGGAGGTGATGACGATCGGCTCGCGCCTGAGCCAGTCGCGCATCTGCGTGAACGGATGCCAGACGTGGGCGTGATCGAGTTGGGCGAGCTTGTGCATTTTCAATTTGCAATCGCCAGTTTCAAACTGGCTAAGGCGTGTTTTCAAAATGGATTTATGGGCTGAGTTGAGGGGGACAGCGGATGGAATGGTTCGTCGCTCGCCCTCACCCCGGCCCTCTCCCCCAGGGAGAGGGGGCCGCGCTCGCTGCCCCTCGCCGTGTTGACGTTGGCGGGTTTTACCAGGTCCAACGACCGGGAACAAAAGGACGGTAATATCTTTCTCCCTCTCCCGGGGGAGAGGGCCGGGGTGAGGGCGAGCGTGGCACTGACAATCAAGCTGGGATTCATTGCGCCCCAAAGTCGCTGGAATACATTTTGAAAACACTCCTTAGTGTGGCGAGCAGTTGCTTCACATCAGCTTCGGAATGCGCGGCAGTAAGGGTGATGCGCAAACGCGCGGTGCCGCGTGCCACCGTCGGATAGCGGATGGCGGGGACGAAGCAGCCTTGTTCGCGGAGCTTCACCGCAGTTTCGACAGCTTTAGTTTCATCGCCGATGATCAGCGGGAGGATGGCGCTGGGGAGTGCGGATTGCGGATTGCGGATTGCGGATTGGAATTCGGCAACACGTTTCCAGAGTTGTTCGACGCGATTTGCGCCTTCGTTGGATTGGGTCAACAGAATGCCCGCTTGCGCGGCGGCGGCGGCGGCGGGAACTGGCGCGGTGCTGAAAATAAAACTTCGCGCGCGGTTGACGAGAAAATCCACCAGCGCGCGGCTGCCGCAGATGTAGCCGCCGCTCGCGCCCAACGCTTTGCCGAGCGTGCCCATCTGGATTTCGATCTGGTTGCTGATGCCAAGCTCTTCCGCCAAACCACGACGATTCACACCATAGAGGCCGGTGGCGTGGGCTTCGTCCACCATCAGCCACGCGCCGTATTTCTCCTTAAGCGTGACAATTTTTTTCAGGGGCGCGGCGTCGCCGTCCATTGAGAAAATGCTCTCGGTGACGATTAGCACCTGGGTTCGATGTTGGGTGTTGGATGTTGGGTGTTGGATGTTTTCCGCCGCCCATTTCAATTTGTCCTCAAGATCATTCAGATCATTGTGGGCGAAGACGCGCAGTTTCGCGCCGCTGAGTTTGGCGGCGTCCACGATGCTGGCGTGAACCAGCTTGTCGAGAATGATGATGTCGTCTTTGCCGAGGAGCGCGGTGATCGTGCCGATGGCGGTGGCGTAACCGGTGGAAAATGTCAGTGCGGCCTCCGTGCCTTTGAAGGCGGCGAGGGTTTCTTCCAATTCGTGAAACGGCGCGAGCGAGCCGCAGATGAGTCGCGCTGCGCCCGCGCCCGCGCCGAATTTTTCGGTGGCCTTGATGGCGGCTTCCTTCAGCGCGGGATGGTTGGCGAGGCCGAGGTAATCGTTGGAGGAAAAATTCAGCAGCGTGCGTCCGCCGATTTCAAGGCGCGGGCCTTGAGCTGAATCCACGCGGCGCAACTCGCGCAGCAAGCCGGCGGCGCGGATGGCGGCGAGGCGTTGGTTGAGTTCGGCGTCAAGTGATGACACGCGGGCAATTTACGACTTACGATTTGCGATTTACGAGTCCAAATGCGTTGGAGCGCCGGTCTCCTGACCGGCGGGTTTCGTTGGAGTTCAAGCTTTAGCTTGCCCGGGAACACGCTAAAGCGTGAACTCCAACGAGCCGGTCAGGAGACCGGCGCTCCGTCACTGCGGCGGGATGGCCCACTTTCCGTTCACCATGCTGGCACTGACCTCGCCGCGATGGTGCAGGACGGCTTCGAGCACGTCGGCCAGCTTTTCGCGGCAGGGAATGGTGATCAGGTCGGCGAATGCGCCCCGGGAAATTTCTCCGATGCGTCCGGTGAGGCCGAGGGCTTGGGCGCCGTTGAGCGTGGCGAGGCGCAGAATCGTGCCGACTGGCGTGCCGGGATTCTTCCGGGCGAACGAGCGCATCTCGGAAAACATGTTCAGCTTGGGCGGTTTCTTGCCACGACCTTCGATGCTGGCGAGGCTGTCGGTGCCAAGGCAGACGTTGACGCCCGCGCTGGTGAAGGCTTTGAAGGGAAACTTCGGATGGCTGAAAAATGTATGACTGCGCGGGCAGTGGACGACGCTGGAATGGCTTCGCGCGAACAACCCGGCGTCGCCGGGCGCAAGGCAGTTGGCGTGGATGGCGAGAAAGTTTGCCCCCAGCAATCCGGTGCTGGCGAGGTGTTGGATCGGCGAGCCGTGGCCGCAGTCGCTGCAATCGCGTTGGGCATTGAGCCAATCGAACAACTTGCCGTGTCCAGCGGTGAACATCTCGAACTCCTCGGGCGATTCGGCGACGTGGGTCGTGACGCGCCAACGATTCCGGCGGGCTGTTTGCGCAGTGCGACGGAGCAGTTCGGGCGTGGTGGAGTAGGGGGCGTGCGGCGAAAATCCCGCGAGCCGGTCCTTGGCGCGGAGGGATTTTATCTTGGCCGTCGTGGCGGCGATGATTCTGGTCGGCGGCTGCTTCGACTTCACGCCGGTCATTTCGAGGAACGAGAAAACCCGCAACGGCGTGGGCTGCGGTTGAATTTCCGGGAGCGCGACGATGTCGGCAACGGTGGTCGTGCCGGTGCGGAGGAGTTGTTGCGCGCCGCGTTGCCAGGCGGCGGCGAAGTCGGCGTCCGTGCGGATGCCCTTGGCGGTGACGATGAGTTTAAGCCAGTCGCTGAAATGGCGCGGCGGCAGGAACTCACCCGCGAGATCGGTGTATTCGAGGTGGCAATGGGCGTTGATGAGGCCGGGCAGCAACGCAACGTCGCCGAGGTCCTGGACCGGCAGGCGCGGGAATTTCTTGCGGATGGCGTCCCAGCGTCCGACGGCGCGGATGCGTTTCCCGGAAACAACGACCGCGCCGTCGGCGATGGCCGGGCGGCGGATCGGCAGGACGACGCGGCTGCGGAGGATTGTCGTTAGGGGATGGTGGATGGTGGAAAGTTGATGGTTAGAGTCACCCACGAGTTTTTTCTATCAACTAAAAACTATCAACTTCCCCCTCACAGCCCGCGCTCCTTGAGCTTATTCTTGGTCTTGGAGGCTTCGGTGTGATGTTTTGCCTTGGCCTTGCTGTGGCGTTTGCGGATCTGGCCTGCAATCTTTTTGATCGAGAGGTCAATGGCCGCGTAGAGGTCCTCTTCGCGATCCTGGGCATACAGGTCCGGGCCGCGCACAGCTAGCCGGACGGAACAGGAGAACTGTTTTTCCGGGGCGCGCGTGTGGTCGTGTTCAAGGGTGACCCGGGCGTCAATGGCCCGCTTGTCCAAGTGGTCGAGTTTTTCGATCTTGGACACGATGTGATCTTCAATGGCTTTGGTCAGGGTGACACTGTGCGGGATGATGATCAGTTTCATGCAAAGCATGATGCGCTCGCTTCACCGCAAAATCCAGTGAAAGAAATTTACCCAAAGAAAAATTGTCTCGGCACCCGGCTTGGCCTTAAATCTGCCGGGTGCCAATGAAAGTCATCGCGGTTGCCAATCAGAAGGGCGGAGTCGGTAAAACCACCACCTCGGTGAACCTCGCGGCGTGCCTGGCCGCGGCCGGGAAGCGCGTGTTGCTCTTCGATCTCGACCCGCAGGCCAATGCCACCAGCGGCGTCGGTGTGGAGAAGATCGAGGGCGCAAGCGCGTATCGGCCGTTGTTCGGTGAAGGAGCACTGGCGGAAAAGATCAAAGCCACGGCGTTCGAGCGGCTGTCATTGATCCCGAGCGAAGTGGATTTGTGCGGCGCGGACGTGGAACTGGCGCGCTCCGAGAATCATCTCATGCGGCTGAAGCTGGCGCTGCAACCCATCCGTGATTCGAGCAGCTACGATCTCATCCTGATTGATTGCCCGCCGTCACTGGGGATTTTAACGCTGAACGCCTTTGCGGCAACCGACGGCGTGCTGGTGCCGTTGCAATGCGAGTATTACGCGCTCGAAGGCATTTCGATGATGAGCAAGGTGCTCGGGCAGTTGCGCGCTGCGGGCGTGAATCCAACCCTCGACATCTCCGGTGTGGTCATGACGATGTTTGATGCACGGACCAAGCTCTCCAATGAAGTCGTGAGCGAAGTGCGGAATCTTTTGGGCGAACGCGTGTTTGAAACGGTCATCCCGCGCAGCACGAAACTCGCGGAAGCGCCGAGCTTCGGCAAGCCGATCATCCACTACGACAAATACAGCGCCAGTGCCGCCGCCTACGAGGTGTTGGCGGAGGAAGTGATGAAGCGGCTGAATCTTGGTTAAAAGCAGGAGGCGCAGATGACGAATACGTTGCCGCGGTTTGAAGTTCGTCCCGGTGCTGCTGTTTGCCTTCATGTTGGAAATGAACTGTCAATTTACAACGAGGACTTTGTGGCTTCTCTGGAAAGTCAACTAAGAGAAAAACAACTCACGGTTTCTTCGGCAATTCCGCTGCATTTTAAGAACACACTGTTATCACGCGTGCTGGATCAAACCGCAAGTGGTTGGCTTGCGTGCAAATGTTGGATTTCAAAAAGACGGGCTCAAGAGATCATTGAGCGAATCAACAGCACCAGCTTAAAACCCGATTTCCAGCTTCGTACGCTAGCCGGAACTCCCAGGGCTTTGTTGGCGATTGCTGTGGCAATCAGGTCTAAGCCCCAGGTGTTGTTATATTCTACCTGCGGGCTTGATCACGTGGGAGTTCTCGAAGTGCATGGTTTCGTTGGCGACTGTCGGAAAGATCTGGGTTTGTTTGCAGTACACATTTCAACGCCTTCTGTTCACGGAGACGGAAGCCCGGCAAAGAAAATATGTCCGCCGGAGTGTTGTTGTTTGGATTTTTAGGTTAATGGGTCTGGTTGTGTTGCTGTTTAGTTGGCATCCGTTCTTCTCTAATGCACCCTTTACACCAACCTTGCTTCTTTTAACCTGCGTCCACCCTTATGGCACGTGAACCTATCGAAATGCTCGTCGAGTCGGCGACCATGGAGTTGCCGGACACCAAAACCATCCGTCTCAAATGGCCGGACGGACATAACCCGGATTTCCTCACCGGACAATTCATCACGGTCTATTGGCCGGACACGCCCGGCTACAAACGCGCTTATTCGCTTTCGTCCTGTGCGCTGGATCGTGGCGCGTATGAAGTCACGGTGAAGCGTGATGGCAAGATGGGCACGCGCATCGTGGATTGGGCCAAGGCCGGCGATAAAATGTTCGTGTTGCCGCCAGCCGGGAAATTCTTGCCGGTGCTGGAGCCGAACAAACATCTCATCTGTATCGCCGGTGGTTCGGGGGTGACACCGTTCCGCGGCTTCGTGCGCGAAGCCACGGCGCGCAAACTCGAAACCGAAATCACCGTGCTCTATAGCGTGCGCACGACCAACGACATCATCTTCAAAGAGGAGTTTCATGAGTTGTCGTTGCAGAACCCGAACTTCAACTTCTACGTCACCTGCACGCGGCTTCACGATCAAGACGCCTGGACCGGTCGGCGCGGCCGCATTGATCCGGCGTGGATCAAGGAGCACGTGCATGATCTGCCGAACACCGTTTTCTACGCCTGCGGCCCGAATGCGCTGGTGGAAGCGACGGAGGAACTCGTCATGCACGGCTTGAATGTGCCCAAGGCGCAGATGAAGACGGAGAAGTGGGGCTGAAGGGGTTGAAGTTGCAAGTTGCTGGTTACAGGTTGCAAGTTTTGCAACGGCGGCAGCGCAGGCTTGAACTTGCAACCTTCAACCTTCAACCTGCAACAAATGTTGAAACGCACTTCACTTTACGAGACACACCAAAAAGCCGGTGGTAAGCTAATCGAATTCGGTGGTTGGGAAATGCCGGTGCAATACACGTCCATCATGGACGAGCACGCGACGGTGCGGAACGCGGCGGGTATCTTCGACATTTCGCACATGGGCGAAGTCACCGTCAGCGGCAGTGCGGCGGCGGAATTTCTCAATCACGTCCTCACCAATGATATCCGCAAACTCGCGCCGGGGCAGGGGCAATACACCCTCATGTGCAACGAGCGGGGGGGGGTGATTGACGACCTTTACGCTTACCAGCTTTCGGAGGGCGTGTATTTCCTCATCATCAACGCGTCGCGCATCCCGGACGATGTCGCCTGGCTGCAAGCCCGCGCGGCGGAGTTCCAGCAACAAGGCAAGGATCTCAGTCTTACCGACGCGTCGCACAACTATGCCGCGATTGCCGTGCAAGGCCCGCGCGTAAAAGATTTCATCAACGACTGCATTTCGGGCGCTTCGATTTCCGCCAAGCGCGTCGGGTGCGTGACGGAATTGAAGAAGAACGAGATCGGCGGCTTTCCGTTCCAGAAGGGCTGCGTGCTCGTCTCCCGCACGGGTTACACCGGCGAGGATGGCTTTGAAATCGTTGGTGAAGGCGCGGCCATTCAGCAGGTGTGGGACGAGGTGCTCGCCAAGGGCGCGGCGTTTGGCGTGAAACCTTGCGGTCTCGGTGCGCGCGATACCTTGCGCACGGAAGTCTGCTATCCGCTCTACGGTCACGAACTTGACGAGAACACTACGCCCATCGAAGCCGGCGTGGGTTTCTTTGTGGCACTGGACAAGGGTGAATTCATCGGACGCAGTGTGTTGGCGGCGCAGAAAGCCAACGGTACGGCGAAGAAATGTGTGGCGTTCAGGATGACCGAAAAATCTGCCCCGCCGCGCCCGGGCTATCCCATTTGGATCAATGGTGCATCCGCCGGACAGGTCGTCAGCGGCACGCAAAGCCCGTCGCTCAATGTGGGTATCGGCATGGGCTACGTGCCGACGGAATTCGCGAAAGCCGGAACGGTGATTGAGATCGAAGCGCGCGGACGGCGTTCAGCAGCCGTAGTCGTGGCGAAGCCGATATTCAAACGCAGTTAGGAATCGAACGGTTTCAACGCAAAGGCGCAAAGATTCCGGGACACAAGGAAAAGCCCGTCAGGGCTGGCATATTTGTAGTTTTGCAATCACCACATCAACCAAGCTCCGCAGGAGCGACATGAAATTGCACGCCGAGAATATGCCGCTCCGCCGGAGCTTGGGATTTTTGTGGGCGGGGTTCTACAAATATGTCGCGCCGCTGGCGCTGGGAAAAGCGGCGGTGAACGCGCCGCAGTCCAGACGCTCCGCGAGATTTGCAGACGCCCGGCACGCGCGAAGCGTCTGGAGTGCGGGTGGCTTTAGCACCGCTTTGGGATGGCACGCATTCGTCAGCGGAATGAGGGTCAGGGGAATGACTCTTTTCCGGACCGCCTGTGTGTGGATCAGGAGACAAGGTCAGAATGATGGGATCAGAATAATGCCGTCATCATTTTACCCCCCATTATTCTGACCACAACGGTGGACTGGTTTTCCGGTTTTATTCCCCGACCGTTCGTGTCTTTGCCAATACAGCAGTGCCGGCGGCGGTGTTGGTATATTGACCGGGGGACAAGGTCAGAATGATGGGATCAGAATCATGCCGCTTTTGCAGTCATCATTTTGACCCCATGATTCTGATCTCAATGTTGGAATGGATTCCGGTTTGATCCCCGTGCCGTTCATTCCGCGGCCAATGCGGCGGCGCTGGCGCTGGTTTACTGATTTCTTAACCACGAAACACACGAACTATACGAAAATAGGAACGGAAAGTCGGCTGCCCAATTCCTTTTGTGCCCCTTTCGTGTGTTTGGTGTATTTCGTGGTCAAAGACTTCCTTGGTTTACGGTTGGCGTGGGGCTAACAACTCGTCGGCACTTCCTGAAGAACTTCAACGCAGTGGGGGATTGCCCCGACGACGAAGCTGAGGCATTCCACCGCGCCGCTGGGTTTGCCGGGCAGACAAATCACCAGCGCACGCTCCACCACCACGGCCAGCGCGCGGGAGAGGATGGCGTTCTTGGTGATCTTCATGGATTCGGCACGCATCACTTCGCCGAAGCCGGGGAGTTCGCGGATGGCAATTTCCCGCACGGCTTCGGGCGTCACATCGCGCAAGGCCACGCCCGTGCCGCCGGTGGTGAGGATCAACTGGCAACCCTTGCTGATCTGCGCGCGGATGGCGCGTTGGATTTCGGATTTCTCGTCGGGCACTAGCGTGTCGGCGAGGGTTTTCCAGCCGTAACCTTCGGCGGCTTTCTTGAGTGCTGGGCCACCGAGGTCGTCGTAAAGGCCGCGCGACGCGCGATCGGAAATGGTGATGATGCCAACGGAGATTTGCATGGGGGGAGGATTAACCACGAAATACACGAAATACACGAAAAGAAAGCCGAAAGGGATATCGGTTCACGGTTGAATCATCTTTCGTGTGTTTAGTGTGTTTCGTGGTTGAATCAGATTTCATTTGGCTTTTGTTGTCACCGGCGTTTTGTTCTTGGAAACGAGTTTGATGCCGGTGATCTGCATCTTCTTGTCTGCGGCTTTGCACATGTCGTAGATCGTCAGCGCGGCGATGCTCACGGCGGTGAGGGCTTCCATCTCGACGCCGGTTTGCGCGGTGATGCGGGCGCTGGCAGTGATGACGATGCGGTTGCGCGCCTTGGGAATTTCAAACGCCACTTCGCAATGCGAGATGGGCAGGGGATGGCAGAGCGGGATGAGGTCGCCAGTCTTTTTGGCGGCGAGAATTCCGGCGAGGCGCGCGGTGGCGAGGACGTTGCCCTTGGCGATCTGGTGGCGCTCGATCAAATCCAGCGTGGCTTTGGCGAGGCGGATTTCGCCCCGCGCGACGGCGACGCGGTGCATGGGTGGTTTGGCGGAAACGTCCACCATGCTGGCTTCGCCCCGGCGATTGAGATGTGTGAGTCGGCGCACGGAGTCTTTCTAGCGGGCGCTGGAGTGGTTGGCAAAGTTCTTTTGCTTGGCAGTCGTTAATGATTCAACTCGGGAGAGCGGACCAATCCAAAGTGTGTCACCATTTCCCGGGCGATTCGGACCATTTCGATCTGCGCCTTCAGGTTCTTCACGTCGGCTTCGACGTTCACATAGGGAATCCCTTTGCGGGCAAAGTAAACTGACGCCGAACCGTCGTCAGGGACGTTGGCATCATCTTGCAACGTGACGTTGAAATCGCGCTCCTTGAGGTAATCAAAGAAGCGGCGGTCGGTGACGTAAAAGAAATCCCCGGCAAAACGATTGGTGCTGACGTGGGTGACGCTGGCGGTCGTGGGTTTGTCGCCAGTAGTGAGATAGCTGTTGATGCTGAGTCCGCCACCGCCGGTGTTGTGGAGCGCGATGATGACCGGCTCACGGTCGAGCGCGAAGGCTTCAAGCAGGCGGGTGGTGAAGTCCTCGATGGCTTGTTGCGCGGTGGCGGAATGATTCTTCGTGCGTTCTAACGTCGCCCGCACGCCGACGGGCGAGAAGATACGGTTGGGATCGAAACGGTAGGTTTGGCCATCGAGTTCAAATTCCACGAGGCGTTTGCCGCTGTGCGCAAGTTCGATCAGCCGACCGCCGGTTTGGGTGAGGATCTTTTTTCCGGCGATGACCGAAGTGTTTTCGTCGTCGTGGACGTTGAGATAAGTCGGGCCGGGTTGTTCGCGTTGGAAAACGTCAGCGTGAATTGTGTTGCTGCCGATTTGGAATGGCACACTGGCAGTGCGTCGGGGTGTGGTGCAACCGGAGAATACCAGCGTTGCGGCCAACAGAAGCAAAGCAGCGATACTGTGGCGGGCCGGTTTATTTGCCATTGATTCCTTTCAAGTAAGCGAAGATGAGTTCGGGCAGGTCATCGCTGTAACCGCCTTCCAGCAGGCTGAACAGCGGCACGCCGACGCTGCGCAGTTCTTTGCCGAGCCAGTGAAAATCTTCCGCCAGCAACGGGCTGTTGGCGAGCGGGTCGTTGGCGTAGGCATCGAAGCCGGCTGATACAGCGATGAGTTCAGGGTTGAATTGCTTCAGGTCTGCCAAGGCTTTCGCCAGCGCAGCGCGGTAGTCTTCGCGCGAACTAAATGGCGCGACGGGGTAGTTGAAACAGTTGTTGGCGACGTTCGTCGCGCCTGTGCCGGGGTAGCACGGATGTTCGTGGATGGAATAGAACGCCGCGCCGGGCACATCGCGCAGGATGTCCTCCGTGCCGTTGCCGTGATGCACGTCGAAGTCAAACACCGCGACGCGTTTCGTGCCGGTCTGCAAGGCGTGCAAGGCGGCGATGGCGATGTTGCTCAGGTAACAGAAGCCCATCGGCGTTTCCCGCGTGGCATGGTGGCCGGGCGGGCGCATGAGGTTGAAAACAGCTTTACCGGCACGGGCTTGCTCCAGCGCGAGCAAGCCGGCACCGGCAGAGAGGCGGGCGAGGGATTCGATCTCGGGAAAGTAAGCGGTGTCGGCATCGAAATCGTACGGGACGCGGAGGCGGGCGATGTATTCGGCGGAGTGGGCGCGGAGAATCGGCTCGTCCTTGGCCGGTTCGGGCGTGAGCCATTCGATGGGCAGTTCGGTTTGGGTGCGGAGTTTTTCGAGGGTACTCGTGATGCGCGCAGGACGTTCCGGATGCCCCGGGTTGTGATAGCCGGTGCAGCGGGCGTCGGTGATGATTTGCACGCGCAAATTGAAACAGGAACTGAATCGGGTCGCTATGCAGAAATTGGAATTCAGAACACACGAAGGTGTGAAGGCGTTTGACCGGGGTGGCCTCTGTGTGGCCAACAAGTAACAAGGTTACGTTTTTGGAAATTCTCCATACCTGGCAAAAGCCATTGACGGGACCAAGGCGCCGGGGTAAAAAAGTAGCGCTCGGGGAAATCATTCAGAAACTGCGCCAACCGCTTGAAGATAAAAATCTCAATCCTCCTTGCGCTGGTCTGTCTGCTGCCGATGCTGCTGCTGGCGCAAAACCCGCTGACGTTCAGCGTGAATAACAACGCGATCACCATCACGAGTTACATTGGTCCGGCTGTCGGTGTCACGAATGTTGTCATTCCGGACACCATCAACGGTTACCCAGTGGTCAGTATTGGTGACATTGCCTTCCGGTCTTGCAGTAACCTGACGAGTGTAACGATCGGCAACAATGTGACAAACATTGGTAATACTGCGTTCATTAGTTGCACCCGTCTACCGGATTTTACCGTGGCGGCGGATAATCCTGCTTACAGCAGCTTGAGCGGGGTGATATTTAATAAGAACCGGACTACATTGATCAGGTTTCCCGGAGGACGCGGCGGTAGTTATGCCGTCCCGTACAGTGTGACGAGCATTGCCGGTTATGCGTTCTCCGGTTGCAGAAGCCTGACGAACGTGACGGTGCCCACCAGCGTGACAACCATCGGCAGCGTTGCCGACAACAACGCGTTCTTAGGTTGCACCAGCCTGATGAGCATCACCTTTCTGGGAAAAGCGCCCGTTTTGGTGCCTTTCATGGATAACAGCGTGTTCACTGGCGTTCCCGGAACGGTTTATTATTACGCTGGCACGACGGGCTGGAGCGCGACTTACGGCGGCAGGCCTACGGTGATGTTGCCCGCGCCCAACGTGTTGATGTTTACCGCGAACAACGGCGCGATCACCATCACAGGTTACGTCGGTCCGTCCGTCGGGGTCACGAACGTCGTCATCCCTGAAACCATCAACGGGTATCCGGTGACAGATATTAATAGTTTTGCGTTTTTCTCCTGCCCAAGTCTGACGAACGTGGTGATTTCGGACAGCGTGACCAACATTGAGATGAGTGCGTTTTACCGCTGCTACGGTCTGACGAATGTGGCGATCGGTAACAGCGTAACGAGTATCGGGGATAATGCGTTTTACCAATGCACCAACCTGACAAAAGTGGTGATTCCCGCCAGCATGACGAGCATTGGAGTTAATACGTTTGGCTCCTGCACCAGCCTGACGAACATTGCCTTTCTAGGGAATGCGCCGGCTTTGGGCGCTACAGCATTTCAAAGTGTTTCCGGCACGGTTTATTATTACTATGGCACGAGCGGTTGGGGAACAAGTTACGGCGGATTGCCCACGGTGATGTTGGGCGCGCCCGCGCCGCAAATCGGCGGTGGCGGCAGCGTCGCCATTCAATCCGGCAACTTCGGGTTCACCATTTCCGGCGCAAGCGGCCAAAACATCGTCGTCGAGGCCAGCACCAATCTGGTGAATTGGCAGCCCGTTTGGACAAACCGGTTGACCAGCACATCTACGAACTTCATTGATACACAGTGGATAAACTTCCCCGCCTGCTTCTATCGGGCAAGATAGTTACCGCTCTTTACAATCCTGAAGGGCTATTTTCATTTGTCCCTTTCGGGACAGCGAAATTGACCCTTGTGCCATTTTCCCGCAACATGGGCGCATGGCTAACTCGTTTGGCGAACTGTTCCGCATTACGACCTGGGGCGAATCTCACGGCGGTGGTGTGGGCGTGGTGGTGGATGGTTGCCCGCCACGACTCAAACTCACAGAAGAAGATATTCAGCCGGACCTCGATCGTCGTCGGCCGGGGCAATCGTCCATCGTGACGCCGCGCAAGGAGACGGACACGGTGCAGATTCTCTCGGGCACGTTCGAGGGCAAGACGCTCGGGACGCCGATTTCCCTATGGGTCAAGAATACCGATCAGCGCTCCGAGGCTTACAACGAGATGGCGGAGAAATTTCGTCCGTCGCACGCGGATTACACCTATCAGGCGAAGTTCGGCATCCGTGCGTGGCCGGGGGGCGGTCGCACCAGTGCGCGCGAAACCGTCGGGCGCGTGGCGGCGGGGGCGATTGCGAAAAAGATTTTGCGCGAGAAGTTCGACGTGGAGGTGCTGGCCTGTGTGTCGCAGGTGCAGAAGATTTCCACCGAGATTGATGTGGAGCGGCTCAAGTTATCCGATGTCGAGGCGAACATCGTGCGCTGCCCGGATCAAGCCACGGCGCATAAGATGATCCGGCTTATCGAGAAGATGCGCAGTGAAGGCAACAGCGTCGGTGGCATCGTGACGGGTGTGGCGCGCGGCGTGCCGGTGGGTTGGGGCGAACCGGTGTTTGATCGGCTGGAAGCGGATTTGGCGAAAGCCATGTTAAGTCTGCCGGCGACGAAAGGCTTCGAGATCGGCAGCGGCTTCGGTGGTGTGACGATGACGGGCCTGGAACACAATGACCCGTTCCGCATGAAGGGCGGCAAGGTTCACACGACGACAAATCGCTCCGGTGGCATCCAGGGCGGCATCAGCAATGGCGAGACGATTTATTTTCGTGTGGCATTCAAGCCTGTGGCGACGGTGATGCACGAGCAGGACACGGTTTCCACGAAGTTCAAGAATACGACGCTCAAGGGGCGTGGTCGTCACGATCCGTGTGTGCTCCCGCGTGCCGTACCGATGGTGGAGGCGATGACGGCGTTGGTGCTGGTGGATCATGCGCTGCGGCACAAGGCGCAGTGCGGATGAGGGGAAAATTGCAGAGTAAGAGCTGACCCATGCTAATCCATTACAATTCTGCGGATTCGAAGGAGTTTGAAGCAGAGGGCAATCGTCGAATAAAAGTCTCTGTCGGAGAAACCAGTGGATTCCTTCAGATGTCCAAGTTCATTGATCCTATGCGTTGTAGCGAGGATATGGGTTACACATCTTGGCAGTTTGATTTCAAGGCAAGAGGCGGGAAGACCTATCGCTACTCGGCACTCGTTACGCCATGGGCCTTGTGGCCGAGTGATGAAATCGTCACCACTTACAAACCAACCAACGATTTCACTGAATCGGTTGCCGTATTCACACTGATGGACTCGCGAGAGCCATATTGCATAAAAGTCACGGATGATGATCCGTTCACTGGTTTTCTGAAATACACGGACATGGAAGTCAGCTTGAGGATTGAGAAGTTTGCAATCGCCTGCCGCCTGAAATTTTATCATGGAATTGACGACCAGCGGTCAGGGTTCGACGGTAGCGGCTACTATGTGGTGTATTATCAGCTTCCCTTCGAGCGATTTTTGTGGAAACGCGCAACCCGCTTTTACAGCGATGATTTTGAGGTCTACGGAGAATCGTTTGTCGGCTTATCAGAAATCAAAGATTTGGATGTTGCCGAGTCTGCGATAGAAGTTATTTAACTCATATTGTTGTTAGCCCGCGCCTCCCACGCCTTGTGTGCGTGTCGGTTTGCGAATATGTCAGAGCCTCCTTACTTCGGCTGCTACGAAGATCATACTTAGCGGGTGATGCCGCGTTCGCTGCCGCGAACAAACTCGATCAGGTGTTTGATTTCTGCGGAAGGCGGTAGTTGTGCTTCCAACTGTTCAATCGCCTTGGCTGTGGTCAGTCCTTCGCGAAAGAGAATTTTATACGCCTGGCGCAAGGCGTTCTGGGTCTCTTCGGAAACGCCATTCCGCTGCAGGCCGACTTTGTTGATCGTCCGCGGGGCGGCAGGATTGCCTTCGGTGATCGTGAAGGGGACGGCATCCTGCACAATCCGCGAGTAACCCCCGATCATGGCCATCTTCCCGAGCCGGCAAAACTGATGGACCGCGGCGAATCCGCCCATGATGACGTGATCCTCCATGATCACATGCCCCGCCAGGCTGGCGTTGTTGGACATGATGATATGATCGCCGAGCTGGCAATCATGGGCGACATGCGTGTAGGCGAGAAAGTTATTATGCGAGCCGATATGTGTGGCATCGCCATCCGAAGTGGCGCTGTGGATGGTGACGTTTTCACGGAAGGTATTGTTGTCACCGATCTCGGTGCGCGTCACCCCGCCTTTCCATTTCAGGTCTTGGGTTTTCAACCCGATGCTGGCGAAAGGAAAAATGACATTCTCGCGCCCCAGCTTGGTGTGCCCGTCAATGACGACGTGGGAATGCAGCTTGCAGCTATCACCCAATTCTACGTGTTCACCGACGATGCAATACGGACCGATCTGGCAATCAGCGCCCAATTTGGCGTTGGGATGGATGATTGCGGTGGGATGAATCATGGCGCAGTTCAAGCCTTCTGGACCATGAATGTCACTTCGGCTTCGCTGACGACCTCGCCGTTCACTTTGCAGATGCCGTTCGCTTTGCCGATTTTGCCGCGCGATTTCATCATTTCGACTTCGATGATCAACGAGTCTCCGGGCACGACGGGCTTGCGCCACTTGACGTTATTGGCGGCCATGAAGTAGGCCATCATGTTTTCGGCCTCCTGCGCCTTGATCATGAAGATGCCCGCGACCTGCGCGATGGCTTCCAGTTGGAGCACGCCCGGCATGATCGGGTGATTCGGGAAGTGGCCTTGAAAGAACGGTTCGTTGACCGAGACGTTCTTGAGCGCGACGCATTTGTTGCCTTCGATGCTCAACACGCGATCCACGAGCAGAAACGGGTAGCGGTGCGGGAGCATCTTCATGATCTGCTCCACGCTCATGGCCCCGACGCCCGAAGGCGGAATTTCGGCGGGTTGCGCTGGAACATCCGCCGGCTTGGGCGGGGGCGGAGGCGGCGCGAACGTTTGCGCAGCGCGCATCGGTTTCTGCATCTGCGCAAGGATCTGGCGCGCCATCTCGACATTGCCGCTGTGGCTGGGCTTCACCGCGATGAGGTGGCCGCGGATTGATTTTCCGACAAGCGACAGGTCGCCGACGATATCGAGCATCTTGTGGCGGACGAATTCATTCGTGTAGCGCAGCGGTTCGGTGGTCAACACCGCGTCGTCGCGGATGACCACGGCGTTTTCCAGGCTGCCGCCTTTGATCAGGCCGTTCTTGATGAGGTATTCGATCTCTTCGTAAAAACAGAACGTCCGCGCGTGCGACAGCTCCTGCGCCCACGTTTTGGACGTCACATCCGTGCTGTAGAACTGCGTGAAGCGGCCGCCTTTGTCCGAGCTGGTGCAGGTGATCTTGAAATGATCGTCGGGCACGAGCGTCATCGTCGTTTCGCCCATCTCGATCTGGATGGGTTCGGTGACGGTATAAACGTCGCGCACTTCTTCCTGCGGCAGAATCCCCGCTGCTTCGATCAACTTGCAGAATTCGCGGGAGCTGCCGTCGGCGATGGGCGGTTCGTTCGAGTCCAATTCCACGATCGCGTTGTCCACGCCGAAACCGGCGAAGGCGGCAAGCACGTGTTCCACGGTATGCACCTTGGTGTTGCCCTTGGCGATGGTGGTGGAGCGGTTGGTTTCGGAAACGTTTTCCACGCGCGCCTCGATCTCGGGCTTGCCGTCGAGGTCCACGCGGCGAAAGCGGATGCCGGAATTGGCCGGCGCGGGCAGGAACGTCATGTTGACGCGATTGCCGCTATGGAGGCCGATCCCGGAAAAACTGGCGGAACGATTCAGGGTCTGCTGGTGTAGCACCCGCAAATTGAACCAAATCGCTGCCGCGCTTGGCAAGCTGGAGTATGGGGTTCACAAATCTCCAAAGCTCGTCAGCTTGCAGGAGTTGCGCTGTGATAAAAGCGGTGCTAAAGCCACCGCAGTCCAGACGCTTCGCGCGGTTCAGGGGGCGCACGATTGTCGCGAAGCGTCTGGACTGGGCGTGTTCACCGCCGCTTTTGAGAGTTGTCAGGCTTCATATCGTGCGTCCGCTTGCCGTCGTGCCGCGCTCCGCTAGACTGCGCTCATGCAGAAAACATTGCTGACGTTCGTGGACGACATCTACGAAGACCTCGAACTCTGGTATCCCAAGCTCCGGTGCGAGGAAGCCGGTTACGCCATGCGCGTCGCCGCGCCGGAAATCAAGACCTACAAGGGCAAGCACGGTTATCCCGCCAAGTCCGACCTGTTGCTCAAGGACGCGAACAGCCAGGATTTCTGCGGCCTGCTCGTGCCCGGTGGTTTCATGCCGGACAAATTGCGCCGCGATGCCAAGGTGCTCTCGCTCACGCGCGAGTTCTTTGAGCAGGGCAAACTCGTGGCGTTCATCTGTCACGGCGGCTGGATTCCGATCTCGGCGAAGATTCTCAAGGGCAAACGCGTCACCGGTTCGCTCGGCATCAAGGACGATCTGGAGAACGCTGGCGGCATCTGGGTGAACGAACCCGTCGTCGTGGACGGTAATCTGATTTCCAGCCGCACACCACTGGACCTCGCGCCGTTCGGCAAGGCGCTGGTGGACTTCCTCGACCGCAACGTCCGATGACACACAGGACTTAACCACGGATGAACACCGATGGACACGGATAAAGAAAATGAACACCGTGAGTTTCCCCTCACCCGACCTTCGGTCACCCTCTCCCCTTCCGAAGGGGAGAGGGACGAGGTGAGGGGCATCCGTGTTTATCCGTGGCCATCCGTGGTTAATCAATCTTAGTTCCAGATGTCGCATCACGCTCGTTCCACCGAATCCACCTTTTCCGCCCGCAAGCGGGCCACGTCGGATGTGCTCCGGCGTGTGGCGGTGTATCTGCGGCCGTATCCGTTGCTCGCCATCGGCACGGTGTTGGCGGCGGTGCTGTCGCTGCTGGCGTCGTTCGCGTTTCCGAAGCTGACGCAGTTTGCGATTGACGAAGTCATCGGCAAGGCGCGCGGGGAGCTGCTGGCCCCGGCGATGATCGGTTTGCTGGGGGCGTTCTTGCTGCGCGACCTGTTCAGCAGCGTGCGTATTCTCATCAACAATCAACTCGAACAAAACGTCATCTACGATATGCGGCGCGCGGTTTATGCGCGCTTGCAACGCCTGCCCGTCGGCTACTTTGATCAGCGGGCTTCGGGTGATTTGCTCACGCGCGTGATCGAGGATGTGAACGCCGTCGAACGCGTATTGATTGATGGATTGGAGCAGGGCGTGGTCGCCATCCTCAGTGTGATCGGCGTGGCGGCGTTTTTATTTCACATGAACGTGACCCTGGCGTTGGTGGCGATGTCCCCGATTCCGGTGCTGGCCGGCGGGGCATTGTGGTACACGCTCACGGCGCATCGGCGGTATCGCAAACAACGCGAGGCTTCGAGCGCGATGAACGCGTTGCTCATGGACAATCTGCAAGGCGTGCGCCAGATCAAGGCGTTCAGCCGGCAGGCGCACGAGGACGAACGGTTCGCCAAACGCGCGGGCGACATGCGTAGCGCGCAACTTGGCATCATGCGCGTCTGGGCGGTGTATGGACCGACGATGGGTTTCGCGGGCGCGGCGGGATTTGCGCTGGTGCTGTGGGTGGGTGGGAGTTTTGCCATCGCGGGGAAAATGACTTCCGGGGAACTGGTGGGTTTTCTCCTGTTTCTGCACATGTTTTACGCTCCCATCGGACAGTTGCACGGCTTGAATCAAATGATGCAAAGCGCCCGCGCGGCGGGGGAGCGCGTGTTCGACATTCTGGATACGGTGGAGGAACGGGCGGTCCGCGATGGCGGAGTCGCGTTGCGCGAACCGGTGCGCGGCGAGGTGGTTTTCGAGAACGTCAGTTTCAGCTACGAGACGTCCCCTCACCCCATCCCTCTCCCCGTCCGACGGGGAGAGGGTGGCCGAAGGCCGGGTGAGGGGTCATCAGACGCGCCAGTAGTGCAGCAAGTGCTGAAAAACATTTCCCTGCACACCAGCCCCGGCGAAATGATCGCGCTCGTCGGGCCGACGGGGGCGGGCAAATCCACCGTCGTCAATCTGCTCCCGGCATTTTACGAAGCGACCTCGGGCCGCATCGCGATTGACGGCCAGGACATCCGCGCATTGTCGTTGGATTCCTTGCGTCGCCACATCGGCGTGGTCAGTCAGGAGCCGTTTCTGTTCAACGGCACGATCCGCGAGAACATCCTTTACGGCAAACTTGATGCGACCAACGACGAACTCATCGCAGCGGCCAAGGCGGCGAACTGCTACGATTTTATCTCACGCTTGCCGGACGGCTTTGACACGGCGGTTGGCGAACGTGGCGTGAAGCTCAGCGTCGGCGAAAAGCAACGCGTGAGCATCGCCCGGGCGTTGTTGAAGAATTCCCCCATCCTCATCCTCGACGAAGCCACGGCCAGCGTGGACACGGCCACGGAGCGATTGATCCAGGAAGCGCTCGAACATCTGATGCGCGGACGCACGAGCTTCGTCATTGCGCATCGCCTGAGCACGATTCGGAAGGCGGATCAAATTCTGGTGTTGCGGCAGGGCGAGATCGTCGAGCGCGGCACGCACGAAGAATTGATGCAACGCGGCGGACTTTACGCCAAGCTCGCGCGCATCCAGAACACCTCGACCATCGAGGAAGGTTTCGAGAAACTGGAAGTGGCGACGTAATTTCGCACCGGTGATTCCAGCCCGACGGGCTGGAAGAAATTAGCCGGGGGTTGAGGAGTGAAACGACGACACCCCCGGATGATGGTCAATGTTACACGACCCTGAAAGGGTCGCAGCGGCTCTGGCATCCCTTCAGGATGCTGATTTCATTTCGCGCTTTCCGGGGGTATCGCTGACGCTCAACCCCCGGCTAATTTCTGTCACGGCTTCGCCGTGGGGATGGCCGCGCTCCGGTTTTGGCGGGAATCTTTTCTGGACAGAAAATTACGCCCGGAATAGCGTCGCCACATGAAAACGGACAGGCGGAAGATGTCGCCGTCCATTGCTAGTTAGGCGGAGCGAATCCCATGGCCCAAAACGTCCCACCTGAGCTGCAAATCAGCATCAATCGCCAAGTGCTTAATCACGTCGAAGGCTTGTCCGCGCATTCCGACATCGCGGAAGCCTTGGGCGCGGCATTGGAGCCGCTGGGAGATGTCCAGATATTTTGTCCGGATTGCCAGCAGTATCGGTATGTAGTCGCCTCTACCAAGGGTATCATCATTGCGCTCGCCGTCGGGATGAACACGATCGCGTTCCGATTGGATGAGCGCATGAAGACTCGTGCCTTGGCCAGCGGAGGCTTACCCTATGCCGAATGCGGCAATGAGTGGGTATCGTTCACTCTTTTCCGGTCTGATTGGCCCAAGATTGATGTTGAGTTCTGGGCACGGAAGGCTTACGTCGCCGCAAGAGAACTCCAACCATGAGATAGCCGGAAGTTAAAATCTTGCGAGGACCGCCGTTTTTTTGGATTATCTGCGCCATGGATAAACAGTTGCTCCAATACATCGGGGTTTTGATTATGTTCGTGCTCGCCGTCGGGGCGACGGGCGGGATGATCGGGGCATCCATGTTGCTCGGCAAACGCGGCGGACGCAGCAAGATCAAGGACACCGCCTACGAATGCGGCATGTTGCCCATCGGCGAGGGCGCGACGCGGATGTCCGTGAAGTTCTACCTCGTGGCGATGTTGTTCATCCTGTTCGATATCGAAGTCGTCTTCATGTATCCGTGGGCAGTGGTTTACAAGTCCATGCTCGCTGATCCGGCCACGCGGAACATGATTCTCGGTTCGATGCTTTCCTTCCTCGGCATTCTCTTCGTCGGCTACATCTACGCCGTGAAGAAGAAGGCGTTTGATTGGAAGTCGTGACTTGGTTTTTGCTCCGCGTCCCGTAGGGGCGGTGTGAGAAAAGCCCGGCGTTTCAACGCCGGGAACGCCCCGCAATTCTGCAAGTCCCGAAGGAATGATTGAACCGCACGTCAAACCAAACGCATGCCAAGTTCGGCCGTCCCTGCGGGACTTGGGGTTTTTCCGTCCCAAACCCGGCGTGGAAACGCCGGGCTATTGTCATTTGTCCCTCCGGGACAGCTTGGTTGGTCAAGCGCCAGCGGCGCGACATGTTTATAGAACCCGCATGGCAGAAAAGGTGAAGCTCCGTAGGAGCGGCATGGCGGAGAATGGTCATGTCGCTCCTACGGAGCTTGGGATTGTTTTCGGTGGCGAACTATAAACATGCCGCGCCGCTGGCGCTGGGGAGCGCAACAATCCAACCGGTCAGAAGAAACTCATGATGACGAGAATTATCGTGATGATGATTCCCGTCGAAATGGCTTTGCCTGGTGGAGTGCTGAAAAACCAATTCAAGCCCGCGTCGAAACTTCGTTCCGTCGTCAACCGGACATGAAAGCTGGAACCATCAAATGATTCGCCGGTCGGCTGGATGCGGTCCAGTGTATCGCTTTCGACTTTGTCGTCTTCAATGATGATGATCTCTTGCAAGTTGCGGACGGGAGCGGTTTCAGCGACTGAGAAGCTGATCCAGTTTGTGGCGCTGGTGTTTAGTTTTGTCCCCAAATCAATCGCAAGCAGCTTTCGGTTCACGCGCAGCTTGACCTTGTAGTCAGGGAGATGGCTTTCCGCCCCGATTCCCAACAAGGTGTGATCCGTGTGTTCTTTGACGCCTTCCTTGACCTTGATTGAAACGCTGGTGACCACCAAGGAGTTCTTCCAAGACAGCAGCAGAAATGTCAGCGTAAAAATACCAACCAAAGCGAACAATATGGGGCGGAAGCGTTTCATGGTTTTCTTTTCTACGACTTCTTCCCATCCGCCTTCGCGCCGCAGAGGTTCACTTTGATGCCGGGGGCGGCGGTCGTGGTGGCTTTGGTTGGCGGGGATTGGGCGAGGATGATCATGGGGTGACAATTGGCAGCCCGGGAAATGTCGGTTTGAAATCGCCCTCGTTGCGCGTGAGAATCCCGTCGAAGCGCGAGGCGAACGCGCCGATCAAAATGTCCGCCAGCGGGCGCTTGGGAATTTTAGCAGCGCGTCGAGCCGTGACATAACGATGCCAGGCTGCATGGGCCGCATTGGTGTCGGCCTCGATCCAGACTTCCGGCCAGGCGTCCCAAGATTGAAGAGGAATTCGTTCTGCGCGGTCTGGTCCCCATTGAACACCGGCGCGAGTTCGATGTACGTAGCGGGGCAAATGGTGAGGCCGTCGGGACGTTTTCCGTCGAGCAACCGGGCTGAAGCGATGCCAAATGTCGGGTCGGCTTCGGCGACATCAATCAGGAGACAGGTATCAACCACCCAGGCCATCAGTCACGTTCTCCGGCACGAAGGTCGTTCATCCAATCTGCGGTGGCGCGCGGGGCCGCCCGAAACTTGCGCGCGAAACCAAGCATGGCCATGGCCCCGGCGGGTTGGCGATGGTTGGTTGGCGCGTTTTGTTGATCTTGCAGCCAGTTCAACAACTGTCGGGCGTGCTGCTCATCCAGTTGCTTCACTTTCTCGATGACCATTTCAATAGCGCTCATGGCTAGACATTAACACTTGGCTGGACTGAGGCAACGGAGTTTTGCCTCACCACTTCTTCCCATCCGCCTTCGTGCCGCAGAGGTTCACCTTGATGCCGAGGGCGGCGGCCATGGAGGCTTTCGCCAGCAGGCATTGATCGGCGTCTTTGGCGTTCTTGGCATAGACGCATTGGATGTGATTAGCCTGATGCTTGGCCATCATCTGATCGCGCGAGACGCCATAGGTGACGGCGTGCATGATGGGCCATTGCCACGTGGTGGCTTTCCAACGGCGCTGGGTTTCGGATTCGGGCAGCTCGATGACTTTGGCGCGGCCCAAATCCATGTGTAGTCCGCCGTCGGCCACGTAGATGCGCGACCAGACGATTTCGCCGGGCTTGGAAATGCCGCGCAAGGTCGCGCCGCCTTTCGGGAAATACATCGCCGGTTGGCGGAAACCTTCCGCGCCTTCCCAGCCATCAATGAAATGTGCGGGCGGCGCGCTGCCGCTGATCTCGAAGACCCAGACGTAATCCTTCGTGGTGCCGGACTTATCCCAATCGCCCCACCGCAGATCGTGCAGCGTGTTTTCGACGGGTTGCTTGAGGGCTTCGTGGACGCGTTGAGTGAGAATGGCGTCGAGGCCGGCGCATTCGTCCACTTCGTTGAAGTGCGGGAGCGGTTTGCCGGCGTAAAGCGTGCGTTTGCCGTCGCGGGATTTCACCGGCGGACGATCGCTGTTGTTCAATGAACCTTCCACGAGATCGCTCGCGGGCAATAGATCTTTCAAGCCCTGCTGATATTGGATGCCGATGGTGTCGCAGCCGAAATCATCGGCGAGGCGCACGGCGGCGATGTAGGTCTTGCATTGCCAGAGGACCTGGCGTTCGGTGAGGTCGGTGGATTCGTTGCGACCGAGATCGAAGCGCATGCCCTTTTTCTTGAACCAGGCGAAGCATTCGCGCGCGTCGTAATCGCTGACCTGCGTGGTTTCGTAGTAAAGCGCGGATTGGCTGAGGCGTTCCTTGAACACGCCGGTGGCGTGGAGGAGATCGTCGGGGATGATGGCGTTGAACATGCCCATGCAACCTTCGTCGAACACGCCCATGATGGCTTTGTCGCGCTGCAAGGTGGCGGCGAGCGATTCGCCGAGTTTCTTCGCGGTGGCGTCAACTTTTACCTTCGCAAGCGGCGTGACGTGATCAGTCTTGTGCGAGCACGCGCCGGTCTTGAGCCAGTCGCGGAGTTTGGATTTGAAATTGTCGTCGGTGAAATCTTCGCTCCAAAGCGTGGAGTATTTGACGCCTTGCTTGGTGAGCGAGCCGTTGAGGTTCAACATGCCGACCAGACCGGGCCACGTGCCGGACCAGTTGGCCACGGTGAGGATCGGGCCGCGATGCGTGGTAAGTCCGGCGAGGACGTGATGCGAGTATTGCCAGACGGCTTCGGCGACGATGAGCGGCGCGTCGGGATCAATGCGCTTGAAGATTTCGAGACCCTTGCGTTGGGAATCAATGAAGCCGTGTTTGGCGACCGGATCAAACTTGTGCGCGCGGACGAGTTCATAGCCCTCAACCTTGAGTGCGGCGGTGAGGGTGGCTTCCATCTGCTCTTGCGCGGACCAGCAAACCTGGTTGGCTGAGAGTCGCAAGTCGCCGCTGGCGATGAGTTGCACCTGGTTCTTTTTGAGTTTGGGAGCCGTCGTTGTTGTCTTCACGTGATTGATGATTTGATGCCCGGAATCCGCCCCAAGCGTAAGCCCACAGGGTAGGGGAGCGCGCGGTGAAATCAAGCCGCGTGGTGGGTTGGAGCGGGTGTTTCGGGCTAAGTCGCACCGGCAGTGTTCCCAATGAAAACCCCACGCTGGCCGAGACCAACGTGGGGTGATTGATACAAAAGGCGGATTACTTCTCGGCTTTCACCCGGATCACCGTGAAGGAATTGCCGGGGAACGCGTGTTTGATCTTCGCGCCGCTGACCGGGAGGGTGGTGTTCTGCGGGGCGACTTTGGTCGGTTCGTCGAGGGTGTTCTCATCCTTCGGGCTTTCCGACGTCAACACGATCGCGGCGGCGGACGACGCCAGTTTCTTCGCGCCGTTGAGGGTGATTTCCGTCTCGGTCGGCGTGGCGGCGGCGTTGACGACTTTGACGATGATTTCGCCGCTCCGGCTGTCGGTGACGGCGCTGGCGAACAGGCCACGCGTGACGGTGAGCGTGTTCTTGAGGTCATGGATGACTTTGCCGTCGAGCGAGCATTTCACCGCGCCGCCCTTGACCTCCACCTTGATGTCATACCAACGGTTGGCTTCGATGCGACCCCGCTTGCCGTCGAGGGTGTCGCCGACTTCCACCCCGTGCTGGGTGTTTTCCCAACCGCCAATGTTCCACCAGACGCGATCGTCGTCGTCGTTGATGTGGAACAGAATCAGGAAGCCTTCGCGGCCGGAAATCTTCCGCGCCTTGAGCGTGAGGGTGTAATCCGTCCAGGATTTGTCGCCCGCAAGCGCGCGGATGAATTCCCGCTCGCCCGTCTGCCGCAACGCGCCGTCCTGCACGCTCCAGTCGGCACCGTCGCCGAGCAGTTTCCAACCGGCACTGTTCTGGCTGAAATCAGAGGTGAACAGAACCTTGCCATCGGGCGCGGTGACTTTGATGTCCTTGAACTCGGCCGATGTGTTCCATGTGCCGACGCCAATGCCGCCGGTCGGAGGCTTTTCTTCAATCGTGCCGACTTCCACCGCAGTGGGTAGCACGGTGTCGCCGCGATGTTCGCTGAAGAGTTTCTGCACGTAGTAGCTCGGGATGCCGAACCAGCGGGTGCTGTCGAAGTTGATGAGATTGACGGGCCAGCGCTTGTGATTCGCATTGCAGAACAGCGGCGCGTAGGCGGCCATCGCGATGACGTCAGAGTTGCGTTCGAGGCCGGTCATGAAGGCGGCCTCGCCGATCGCGCCGCGCAGGTTGCCCTTGCCGGTGTTGCGGGTGACGGCGTATTCGCCGACGAAAATCTTCGGCCCTTTGCGGTCGTAGGTGTCATAGCGATGCGCCTGCTGCATGAAGAACTCGGGCGTGTTGTAATAGTGTTCGTCCACGAGATCGGGCTTGGGATCTTTGGGGATATTGCCCTGCCAATCGTTGGCGATGAGTTGCACGTCCGGATATTTGGCCTTGATGGCTTTGTAGAACAGCGCCCAGCGTTCGTTGTAAGCCTGCGTGCCGTTCTCGTTGCCGATCTCAAGGAACTTCATGTTGAACGGTGCGGGGTGACCATTCTTCGCCCGGAGGCCGCCCCAGAAGGAATTGGTCGGGCCGTTCGCGTATTCGAGCGCATCAAGCGCGTCCTGCACCCATTGGCCCATCTGGTCCATCGGGATGATCTCTTTGTGCGACATGCCGACGTTGATGCAGAAGAGCGGTTCCGCGCCGAGATCCTCGGCCATCTGGAGATACTCGTGATAACCGATGCCGTGCGTGGCGTTGTATTGCCAGATGTTCCAGAGCGGCGTGCGGGCATCAATGTTGCCGATGGTCTTCTTCCAGTTGTACATCTTTTCGATCGTCTCGCCTTCCACCCAGCAACCGCCGGGGAACCGGAAGACCGTGGGCTTGAGCGCGTCCATGGCCTCGGCCAGATCGGGGCGCAGGCCGTTGTTTTTCCAAGTCTTCTTCGGCATGAGCGAAACCATGTCGAGGAACAACGTGCCTTTGCTCGAAGCCAGGATTTGCAGCTTGCCCTTGGCGTCGCTGTCCAGGGCCGTGAGTTCAACGCTCTGATACTTCCAGCTTTCGCCGATGTAACGGATTTCGCCGGAAGCCAGCTCGCGGCCATCGTTGCTCAGGAGCTTGATGGCGATCGGCCCGCTGAAATTGTCGCCGCGCAACGCCGCCTTGAAGGTGTAAGTTTCGCCCTTGGTAATACCCATGCCGTAGTAGCCGCTGTTTTCGAGCGTGACCGCGCCATCCAGTTTCACCTTCAGGCTGCGTTTGTTCAACGGATGCAGCGGGCGGCTGGAATCAATCGTCGCTTCGCTCGTGCCCTCGCCGACCTTGGTGAACGTCCAGTTCTCCAGCTTGTCCGAGTCTTCGAACGAGCGGTTGCGCACCTGTTCGGGGTAGATGCCTCCGTCGGCGGAAAGATTGATGTCCTCGAAGAAGACGCCCCAGAGCGTCGCGGGGATTTTAGGCCCGGGTTTGTCGGTTTGGATGGTGACGGTGGCGGCAGAAGCCGTGCTGGCGGTGGTTAAGGCGGCCAGACCGAGCGACAACAGTTGGGAACGGGTGGTGGTTTTCATTGTTGCGATGGACTCCCAAAGTAAATCGAAGCCGTTCAAGGTGAACAACGCCAAAATGCGCCAGTAAATCGCCAATGTGCGGCAAGCGACAGGCACACCTCACCCGAAATGGTTTTTGCCGCCGGCGGCGGGCGCGCTACGCTCGACGCACCCATGAAGAAATCATTCCTGCTTTTGCTGTTCGTGGCAGTTGGTGGACTGGCCGTTTTTGCCGAGCCAGTTCCAAAACCGCTCTTCCGCGATCCGGTCCATGATGGCGCGGCGGACCCGGTCGTGATCTGGAATCCGCACGCAAAGCGCTGGTGGATGTTTTACACCAATCGCCGTGCCAACGTGACGAACGAGCCGGGCGTGGCGTGGGTGCATGGCACGCGCCTCGGTATCGCAGAATCCACGAACGCCGGTGCGAGCTGGTCTTACGTCGGCCCGGCGCAAATTGAATTGCCCGCAGAATACGGCGGCACAAATGTCACGCACTGGGCGCCGGAAGTGTTTACTGCGCCGGACGGGACGCATCACATGTTCCTCACGGTCGTGCCGGGCATTTTCAAAGATTGGAATCACCCGCGCCACATCGTGCAATTGACCAGTCACAATCTGCGCACGTGGGGAAATGCCAGACCGCTGAAGCTGGCGTCGGATCGCGTCATTGATGCCTGCATCCTGCGCGTGGTTGATGGCACAAATCAACTCTGGCGGCTCTGGTATAACAACGAGCGCGACCGCAAATCCATCTACTACGCCGACTCGACCGACCTCGTGAACTGGCAGGACAAAGGCAAAGCCGTCGGCGATCAAAGCGGCGAAGGTCCGAAGGTGTTCCGGTGGCAGAACAGTTATTGGATGGTCACGGATGTCTGGCGCGGGCTGGGCGTGTATCGCTCGGATGACGCGCTGAACTGGAAACGCCAGTCCGGCGAGAATCTATTGCTACAGCCGGGGCAGGGCACAGACGACCAGGTGATCGGCGGTCATCCCGACGTGGTGGTGAGCGGCGAGCGGACGTTTCTCTTTTATTTCACGCATCCCGGGCGACGCGATGGCGTGCCGAAGGAAAATATCTATGAGCGGCAGCGCAGTTCGATTTTGGTGACAGAACTCTTCCATCGCGACGGCAAGCTGACGTGTGATCGTGATGCGATCACGGACATCCAGTTGAAACCGCCGCAGTGATTTTCGGTGGAAGCTTTAGAGCCTGTATCAAAATGAACTGTTTGCTTTGGCAGGTAGGGCGCGTCAGTCCCTGCGCGCCGTCGTTTGGCTGGCATGGAACGGCGCGCAGGGACTGACGCGCCCTACCTGCAACGGTCATTTTGTTACACGCTCTTAGACTTCTTCGGGGCGGGCGGCAGGGTGAAACAAAACTTCGCGCCTTGGCTTGGTTCGCTTTCCACCCAGACCCGACCGCCGTGGCCTTGGACGATGTGCTTCACGATGGAGAGGCCGAGGCCGGTGCCGCCTTGTTCGCGCGAGCGGGCCTTGTCCACACGATAAAATCTTTCAAACACGCGCTCCAGCGCTTCCGCAGGAATGCCCGGGCCGTCATCCTGCACGAACAACTCCAGTTGCCCGTCAGCGAGGGTGCGCCCGCCAATCGTCACGGTGCCGTGTTCGCGGCCATACTTCACCGCGTTTTCGAGCAGGTTGCCGAAGACCTGTTCCAAGCGCGCCTCATCCGCGTGCGCGGCCAGCTCCGGCATGGTGCTGACAACTTTGACGTGCCGGGCTTCGGCGCGGGATTTGAAGTCGGTCACCAACCGCTCGATCAGCGGGACCAACTCCACCGGGGCGAACGACAAACTGACGCGACCGGATTCGAGCGCTGAAATGATGAGCAGATCCTGGATCAACAGGTCCAGCCGACGCGCGTTGCGGTCAATCGTCTGGAGGAATTTGGTGGCGACTTCAGGGTTGTCCTTCGCGCCGTCAAGCAGGGTTTCGGCGTAACCTTTGATGAGCGAGAGCGGGGTGCGGAGTTCGTGGCTGACATTGGCGACAAATTCCTCGCGCGTGCCTTCGAGCTTCTTGAGTTGGGTTTGATCGTGGAACACGACCACGGTGCCGAGTTTGCGGCGCTCGGCACTGGTGATGGCGGCGGCGTTGACTTGCAGCCAGCGTTCGGGTTCGCCCGCGAGCCGGAGTTCATGCCCGCTGACCCGGCCTTCCGGTTTGGTGCGTTCGACCAGTTCCGCCATTTCATGCAGGCGCACGGCTTCAATGACGGTTTTGCCCAGCAGCGATCCGGTGCTGCGGAACATCTGGGCGAAAGCGCGATTGGCGAATTGCACGCGCCCGGATTCATCCAGCACCAAAACGCCCTCGATCATGCTGTCGAGGAGCGCATCCTGCCGGGCGTGCGTATCGGCGGCGACAGCTTGTTCGCGTTGCTCGCGGCGGGTGGTTTCTGCCTGCCAGGTGGCGCGTTCCTGCTGGAGTCGGGCCCGCCACCAAAAATGGAGCGCAACCAAAACGATGAGGGCGGTGATGATTACAGCGGGCAACATGCGGGAAGAGCGGGAAGGAAAAGCGAGGGGAACATCCAACATCGAATCCTCAACATCCAACATCCAATGAGGGGCGTGTGCCGCCGGTTGGATGTTGGATGTTGGATGTTGAGCGTTGTTTGTTTTGACTTCACCGTCACTCCACAAACCGATACCCGACGCCGCGCACCGTATCGAGATATTTCGAGGCGCCGCCCAGCTTCTCGCGCAGCCGGCGCATGTGCGTGTCCACGGTGCGCGTGTCAATCATGCTGTCGTATTCCCACACGTCGCGGAGCAACGTGTCGCGGGACTGCACGCGACCGGCGCGTTGCGCGAGGATGGTGAGCAGCTTGAATTCAGTGGCGGTGAGGTCGAAGGGTTTGCCTTTCCAGGTGGCGCGATGCTTGGGGATATCAATCTGCAGTTCCCCGTACCGCATCGTTTCGCGCGACTCAGTCTTCGTCTGGCCGCGCTCCAGAATCTTTTTGATGCGCAGGACGAGTTCGCGCGGGCTGAACGGTTTGGTCACGTAATCATCCGCGCCGATCTCCAGGCCGAGCACGCGGTCAATCTCGGCTGCTTTCGCGGTGAGCATCAGGATGGGAATCTTGGCGGTGGCGGAGTCGCGGCGCAGGAGTTTGCAGACTTCCAGCCCGTCAATTTCCGGCAACATCAGATCGAGCACCACGAGGGCCGGCAGACTGGCTTTTGCCTTTTTGACGGCTTCTTCGCCATCGGCGGCCGTCACGACTTCAAACCCGGCCTGCTTGAGATTGAACTCAACCAGTTCCACCGCCTCGGACTCGTCATCCACCACGAGAATCTTCTGCTTCATCACTGGCAGTTGAATAGCATGGGCGGCCAAACGAAACAATGCCAAGGTCGCAACAAGCCGGTTACGGAATTGTTACGAATCGGTGACAACTGCCAGGGGGATTAACAGGAGGAAACGGAGGAAACAGAGAAGGAGATAAGCACTGTTTTGCTCTGTTCTCTCCGTTTCCTCCTGTTCAAGTCTTCTTCCGCCGCCAGCCCGCGATGAACATCCCGTTACCGCTCAAGTCCTGCGGCCAGAGCGTCACGGTTGGCGTGCTGCCAAAGTCACGACCGTTGGCGTTCAGTGCGGGTAACGGCAGCGGTTCGAACTCAGTTTGCGTCGTATTGAAATGTTCCACGACTTCCGTCGTCTCCGGGCGCGTCAAGGTGCAGACTGCGAAGATCAATTTTCCGCCCGGCTTCAAACTGCCGGCGGCGTTTGTCAGCAAGCGCTTCTGCACCTCAGCCAATTCGCGCACATCGTTTACAGTCGTCGTCCAGCGCGCATGGGGATTCCGTTGCCACGTGCCCAGACCACTGCACGGCGCATCCACGAGGATGCCGTCGAACTTCGTCTTTGTCGGTAACTTCGCGCCGCCATCCCACTGTGCCGCGCGGTAGTTGAAAGCTTTGGCTCGCGCCGTGCGGCGCTTTAATTTCTGCAGCCGCCACTCGGCGCGGTCGCTTGCCCAGATCAAACCTTTGTTCTGCATCAGATCGGAGAGGTGCAGCAATTTGCCGCCTTCGCCGGCGCAGGTGTCCCACCACGTTTCGCCCGGCTTGGGATCGCACAGCCAGCCCACTGCCTGGGAGGCGATGTCCTGGATCTCAAATTCGCCCGCGTGAAATTCCGGGGTCTTGAACAGGTCGGTTTCGCCGGCGTAAACCAACGCATCGGGCCAGGCGTCACTCGGGTCCGCGCCTGGCAAACTTTGCAACAACGCGGCGCTCATCCCTTGCTTGGCGCGCAACCACAGCGTTGGCTCTTTTTGGAGCGACTTCACCCAATCATCACTCACGTCCAACACCTCGCTCGTCCAGGCGGGCACCGCTTTGGCCCGCAGTTCGGCGTAGGGGATGGTATTGGCGCGCGAGCGTTCGGCCAGCCGCCGGGCCAATCGCATCCGGGCGTCCACCGTGCGTTCATCGCGCAACCAGCCGTGCCAGCGATAATAATTGAAGACCGTCCGGCTCACTTCCGCCGCGTCAAACGGCGGCAACGCGCGCATGGCTTTCAAAACCTCACGCAACGCCTGGTCGGCGGGTTTGTCGCGACTGGCGGTACGGATGACTTCCACTGCGATGTCATGCACAGAGATATCCACGCCGGGAGTTTACGTCGGGTGAAAAACCAGACCTAGCGAAATCCGGTGGGAAGTTGAAGCGAAATCAAGCAACAACCCATTCAAACAATGACAAAAAGTTCGTAACAGTTTCCCACAAGTGTCGGACGCCATAACCGTTCACCCGGCGGATTCAGGTGGCCAACGCAATGGGGTTGATGGTCGGGCCGCACACGATGGCATTGGTCATTCTTACCAGTTAGGGGTTTGAGTTCTTAGTCGTTGGGGGTTCAGGATTCAGTGAAAACGGGATTGCTGGCTGTTCGATGGTTTCTTGCATCATTTTGCGATCAGCACTAAAACAGAAATAGCGAACTCTCGAAAAACCGGCCTTGTTGACAATACCCCGAATGTTCGAGAGAGCCGCGATGGAATTCCTTTCATCAATCAATACTACGACCGGCACATCACGCCCTCCCCTCTGTTTCTTAACCTCCATGAACACTTCGAGAATCTTGTCTGAGCGAACAGGTTTTGAATCCACCTCGTATTTAACTCGCCCGCCATCAAAACCAACCACCACCGCAACCGGCACCGCATTAGAATCGGCTGCCAACCTGAGTGGTTGAAGAAACAGTGTGAACAAAAACAGGCATCCGAGTAGTTTTAGTTTGCGATTATTCATAGTTATTCTCCGGTGTATCTGCGATACCGAGTGGCTCGCTCATCTTCAAATTGACCAGCCTTTTGATAGACACCATCGTCGTGAGCACTGATATTCCCGTCCTTCGTAATGAAGCCTGTGTGTCCGGAAAACGAGCTTCCCCCACCCGGCAACTTGTAGGCGGCAATATCCCCCGGTTCTGCTTTTTCTCCGTCCTTGAGTGGTCGCCAGTTGGGAATTTTCGTGTCAGCATCCGCATATTCGGCAGCCAGAGGCGGTCGCTTCGTTCCTTTAATCGTGACCAAAGGTTCTGCCCCAGCCTCCTTACTGACATCGTAAACAAATTTGTTGCACTTGTTGGAATCTTTGGGGAATTCATCCTTCTTTACTCCATAATTCCACAACTGACTCTTGTCATACTTTCTGGCTGTTTCATCAATCTTCTTCCTTTTTGCCAAGTTTTTAGGACCACCCTCGATAGTCACCTGTCTCGCCCGCTGTTGAACCCTTGATGCGCCCGGAGAAATCTGTGCGAAGAAAGATGAAAAACCTGAAATCACGGTGATCGAAGCCGCTACTGTGTATTCATTGCCACTGGGATCAATTCGATTTGCCGGGTCGTTTGCAACATACAGATAGCGGTGCAGGCTCATCGGATCATCCTGATTTCCTGCGAACGTGTCTCGGGACATGAACCGGCCTGAGTTTTGATTCAGGTAGCGGGCACGTAAATAATAAATCCCAAGGTTGGAATCAAACTGCTCGCCTGCGAAGCGGTAAAAGTTTGTGGTCGTGCCGGTGTTGGTGAGGGTGGTGCCAAAGGCATCGTAAAAATAGGTGTCGCTAACGACGGCATCCGTGCCGGTGAGATAACGGGTGTTGCCATTGCCATCGTAACCGAAATAACTCAACAAATTCGCCCCGAGGTCGCGTTGGGTGATGAGATCAAACCCGTAAGTATAAACGCGGTTCAAAGTTGCGCTGGTCTTTTCTTCCACGACTTGCGCGTAACCAGAGGGATTGCATGTGTCCACCAAGTAGCTGTTGGTAGTCGTGCCGACGACCTTGCGAACGCGGTTGCCATCGCCATCGTAAACAATGGTGATGCTCGTGCCGCCGACAATGGCATTGGTCAACCGGTTTTCCGCGTCATAGAAGAAGGCGTTGCCGCTGTTCGTGCGCGTGTTGCCGTTGGAATCGTAAACATCCGCCGTCAACTGGTCGTTGGGGTTGTAAGCGGGCGTCTGGTTGGTGATGCCGCTGACGGTGCTGGTGCGGTTGGTGCGATTGCCAACTCCATCATAGCGATAACCGACTGAGCCGGTCGGGACACTCCCGGAAATAACCTCATTCGTCAGGCGATAGAGTGGGTCATATTGCCATTGATTGGTGCGCGTGAGGGCATTCACGGTGGAAATCAGATTAGTCCGGTTGCCTGCGGGTGCAAGCCGATAGGCGAAACTAGCGAGTGATACCGACGGCGTTCCAGCGACAAGGTTGGTCAACCGATTCAGAGCATCATACGTGTACCGATTCGTAACGCCGTTGTGATAACGGGAGGTTTGCAGATTGCCCACGGCGTCGAAGTCGTAGGTGTTCGTGGTGCTGGTAACGAGGTCGGTGGCGTTGGTGAGACGGTTCAGCATGTCGTAGGTGTAGCTCACGGATGCACCGCTGGTGGTTAGAGTCTTGATGGTCGCAAGATTGCCGAAGCTATCGTAGGTATAGGTCAACGTGCCTTGGGGCGTAGTGTTGGTAAGCAAGCGATCCCGCGAATCGTGGGCGTAAGCGTTCGTGCCGCTCGCGTCCACCATGTTGGTGCGCTGGCTGGTGGGCGAGTAGCCAAAACGGATTTGATAACCGCTGACCGACGCCTTGTTCGTCAGGCGATTCAACGCGTCGTAACTGTTGGTGATGACAACGGCATTGAAATTGGTGAGGCGAGTAAGATTGCCAACGGCATCATAGCCGAGGGTCTGGTTTTGATTGCCGGGCATCGTCTCCTTGGTGCGCCGACCAAGCGCGTCGTATTCAAAGCGGTTGGTGCGATTCATTCCGTCAATCTGGCGTAAAAGATTCCCGACTTCATCAAACTCATACTTTGTCACCATTGCAGATGAAGTTCCAAAGCCGTTCGTCACCGCAACCAACCTGCCTAAAGCATCGAATCCGAAGCGGATCACGAGGCCCGCCTGATTCGTCACCGCCACTTTGCGGTCGAGCGCATCGTAACCGTAAGATTCAGTCGTCGTGTCGGGGGATGTGATTTTAGTCAACCGATTCAACGCATCAAAGGCGTAAGCGTTAGTGCGGTTCAAGGCATCAATGACGTTGGTTTGATTACCGCTTAGGTCATAAACGTAGCGTGTGCCTTGGTTTAGTGCGTTGGTCACGGCAACTTGCCGCCCGGCTGCATCGTAATAAAAGCGCGTGGTCAATTCCGTGGAAAATGGAATCATTCCACCCGAAGGCACGCTGCCTTGTCCCAAGCGTGAAAGGCGTCCGACACCATCGTAAACATTGAACACGTAAGAACCATCCGGGTAGGTGGTGCGGGTTAACCGGCCAAGTGAATCGAAAACGTAAATGTTCGTGCGTCCGCCCCTGTCCACACTTTGCTTGCGACGGCCCTCTGCATCGTAATAAAGCCGCTCGATCAATCCGTCCGCGTAGGTGGTGTTGGTCAGCAGACCGAGTGCGTCATAGAAGTAACGGTTGGTGCGATTGAGCGCGTCAATCGTCTGCGCTTGTTTCCCAAGAGAGTCATAGACCACGCGGTTTGTGAAATTCAACGCATTGACGGTTTCAATCACACGATTGGCGGCGTCAAAATTGAACTGCGCCAGAATGTCCTCTGTGCCGCCACCGGGCAGGGTTCGCACGCGGGTTTCAGTTACCCGATTGCCGTTGTCATCATAGGTGTAACCAACCCCGGCAAGCAACGTGAGCGACGCATTGAAAGTCGCGTTGCTCGTGAGGTAGCCAAAGGAATTGTATTCATTCACCACAATGCCCTGCTCAGGCAAGCCAAGTGCGTTCGTTTCCCATGTCCGATTGCCCTGCGCGTCATACCCGAAGGCACTAACGATACTGAGTGCGTTGGTGGTAAAAATTAAGGGGCTGTCCTAGATAACTAGGTTAAGGATTGACGAACCCATTGATTTAATT
>CAZQNQ010000034.1:0-39682 GCA_964594985.1 uncultured Bifidobacterium sp. | reverse complement strand
CCTCAACAGTTCGACTCACCAGGTCGTCCGCTTTTCAATTTACCAGCAGCGAACCGCCGCCCCGCCGGGCAGTTGTGCGGTTCAGGTAATTTGTTCGCGATTGTTGCAGCCGACCGGGCGTTTCCGGCGGCGGTCGCTGAACTTTGGCCACTATGTCCGCCCTCTCCAATAAGCCGCTGATTATCTACGATCATCGCGTTCGCTGGGTAGCGGCGGTGAATATGGCTTTTGTTGTTGCGGGCATTTGGCTGGCGCTGAAGTTTGGCTCGGGCGCTTCTCTTTATGTTCCAGTCGTCTTCCTGAGCTTGTTCTCTTTGTTTTGGATTTGCGATCTGCTCTTTGGTCACAGGCTGAAGCTATTCAGTGATAGCTCTACGCTGCGTTGGCAGGATGGCAAAGCCACGGACAGTGTGCCATTGCCAGATATTCGGAAGGTTCTGATCGGCGCAAAGACTATACGGATTGGGGGGAATAGTGTCATGGGATGGACATACGTAAGGTTCGCATTGAGTTCTGGTACTGAGTGCGAGTTGCCACCCAACATTGCCTCGGGGTTGCGGGCACGGGGTTGGCGGCGACTCCGACAGTTGGTGACGCATATTCGCACCGTCTCCGATGTGCCAGTAGAGCCGATTAGTGAGCCAGGAGTGATTCTGGAAGGATGGAAGGATGAGACATGACTTTGTGGCCTCCTAAGAAACATGGCGGAGCGGGAAGGCCTGTTTTTATTGGGGATTTTGCGGGCTGAGTTTTTGCAGGCGGTGTCAACGCCAACCCAAAAAGGCCGGACAGGGGTGGCTTGAAAAAATCCCCACGCGGCCAAGACACGGATCAAGTTGTGGCACCGGAGGCGGGCCGCAGGATCCAAACGCAAGTGATCAATCACGCCGCCCCGGAGATCCGTTTCACCACCTGCGCCGCCGCCGCGAAGCCAAACGCGCCCGTCACGAAACACGCCGTGCCGTAGCCGGTGCGGCAATCCAGGCGCAAACGCTCGCCGGGCGGTTTCACGTCGCCCACGGTGCCATCGCCGGCCGGATACACCTGCGGTTCGGGCGAATACACGCAATCCACGCCGAACGGTTGTTTCGGGTCCCGCGGGAAATGGTGTTCCTGGCGGAGCAACCGCCGCAAGTTCACCAACAGCCCGCAATGCGTCGCCTGCGCCAGATCCGCCACGCGCAACGCCGTCGGATCGCGCCGGCCCCCGGCGCCGCCGGTGGTGACCACGGGAATGTTTTTTGCGCGCGCCAGCGCGATGAGCAAGGCTTTCATCTCGCGCGCATCAATCGCGTCGAGCACGGCATCGTAGGCGGGGGCGAGGATTTGTTCCGCCGTCTTCGCGGTGAAGAGGGATTGTTCGGCGCGCACGACACAATCGGGATTGATGAGCTGCACGCGCGCGGCCATGGCTTCGACCTTGGGCTGGCCAAACGTGCCGGTGAGCGCATGGAGCTGGCGGTTCACGTTGCTGATGCAGACGTCGTCCAGGTCCACGAGCGTGAGCTGGCCGACGCCGGAACGCGCGAGCGCTTCCACCGCCCATGATCCGACGCCGCCGATGCCGACGACGCAGACATGCGCGCGGCGCAGCCGTTCCTGGCCGTCCGCTCCGTAGAGCCGCAAGATGCCGCCGAAGCGGGCTTCGTGATTGGTCATGGTGCTGTCGTCAATACTCGTGACACGCGGCGCGGCAACTTCACCTTCTTAATCTTAATCTTTTTCTTAATCTTAATCCCGGCCTCCATCGGAACGGATTAAGAGCAGGATTAAGATTATGATTAAGAGCCGGACGGCGCGCGTCCGTTTGTCGCATCTCTGATACGAAGCATAAAGATTTTTCTCAAGCCAATCCCGCATTTCGGGGATGCACAGCCACCCTTGACTCGCTACAATCACCCCACTTGTCCGCACCCATAACTGAATTGAACAATCGGCGGAGTTCCGCCGTCAGCAAAATGAACATGATCCGATCCGTCCGTGGCTTGGCGACTGCAAAGACCCTCTTCAGCGTGGCGACCCTGGCGTTGCTCGCGGCACTGGGTTGCAGCACCGATAAATCCGCCGCCCCCAAAGCAGTCGCCGAACAAACCAAACCGGCACCAAGCCCGACCACCGCCGCCGCGCCGACCGCGCCGACCCCCGCCGGTGCGACGGTGCCGGCGCAGGTGATCGAAACCGGCGTGGAATTTCTCGCCAGCGGCGATTTCAACGGCGACGGGCAGCAGGACCTTGCCATCGTGGATCGCGCCTCGGGTCGCGTGCGGCTCGGCTATCGCGTGTCGGCGGAATTTTTCAACTGGGTGGACTGGCGTTCCAGCGGGGCGAAGAGCATCACCGGCGTGAGCGTCGGTCGCCTGGTGGATGCGAAACGCGATTCGCTCGCGGTCGTCTCCGCCGATGGCAATCAGATCAGCGTGCTCGACGCGCCCAATCCGAGCGTGACGACCGAGCCGCTCAACATCCCGTGCGAAGTGCTCGGACCGAACGCGGTCATCGCCGTGGACGCAGGCGGCGCGGGCAACACGTCGTTGCACGATCTCTACGTCGCCAGCATCTACAACACCGACCCGGAAAATCACGTCACGCTGTTCCGCGCCGAGGGCAAGGCTTTCACACAGATCGCCGACCTGCCCGCGAAGAACGCAGCGGCACATGGCAATCGAATCAGCTTGAAAAAGGATGGCGCGGAACTCGCCGCCGTCATCGCCGGCAGCGGTGATGACGCCACGTGGTTGGTGGAAGCTCTCACCAGCGGCAAACCGGAGGAAGTCATGAGCCGCAGCGGCGTGCCGGCGGACGCGAATTATTTCCTCGGCAACTTCCGCGGCCTGCCGACGAAGGAAGTGGTGTTCTTCAAGAGCGAGGCGGAAAGCTTCACCGTGAGCGCGCTGGAGGAAGCGGGTGGAAAATTCCAAGCCGCGCCGCTGCAAACGGTCGCGCTGCCCCGGGCCGCGCGGCAACTCGTCGGCGCGGAAAGCGGCGGCCAGAGCCGGTTGCTCGCCATCTGCGGCACGAATGAACCGGCACAGTTGCTGGACTTCGACGGCGTCAAAGCGCCGGTGCTGGCGCAAACGCTCGAGGGCGTGACGAACAAGGTGTTGAACTCCGGCATCGCGTTGCCGGACGCCATCGTGTTGTTCTCGTCGTTGATGCCGGGTCGCGCGGCGACGCATTACCAGGTGCATGTGCTCAAGGATGGCCAGTTCAAGGCGGCGGCCTACGGCACACTGGCGACGTTGGATGATCGCGATGACTCGACGATTCCGGCCATCCATGAACGCATCGTGGCGAACTCGCCGGAAAAGGCCCAAGCGGACATGAAGGCTTACACGAATGCGATTCCCGGTTCGGAAGTGACGTATGCGATGATCCCGATCCCGGGCGGAGAATTTTCGATGGGCAGCCCCGACTCCGAAGGCGACCGCAAGGCCGACGAAGGCCCGCAACACAAGGTGAAGTTGTCGCCGTTCTGGATGGGCACGTACGAAGTCACGTGGGATCAGTTTCTCCTGTTCGTTTATCCCGACGACGAAAAGAAACTCCGCGAAACCCATTCGACCGACGCGGCGTTGAACGAACTCACCGACGCGGTCACGCGTCCGTCGAAGCCGTATGTGGACATGAGCTTCGGCATGGGCAAGGCCGGTTATCCCGCCATCGCGATGACGCAGCACGGGGCGAACAAATTCTGTCACTGGCTCTCGGCGAAGACCGGACATTTCTATCGCCTGCCGACGGAAGCGGAGTGGGAATACGCCTGCCGCGCCGGCACGACGACGACTTACTCCTTCGGCGATGACGCGGGCAAGCTCGGCGATTACGGCTGGTTCTTCGACAACAGCAATTCCAAGTATCAGAAGGTCGGCAAGAAGAAGCCGAATCCGTGGGGGCTTTACGACATGCACGGCAACGTGACCGAGTGGGTGCTCGATCAATACGCCGCCGACTTCTACAAATTGCAGGCCGCCGCCGGCACGATCACCGATCCGTGGAACAAGGCGACGCAGCCCTATCCGCACTCGGCCCGGGGCGGTTCGTGGGACGATGACGCCGCCGCCCTGCGCAGCGCGGCCCGGCGCGGTTCGGATCGCGCGTGGAAGATGACCGACCCGCAGTTGCCCAAGGGCAAGTGGTATCACACGGACGCGCAATTCATCGGCTTCCGCATCGTCCGCCCGCTCGTCGTGCCGGCGGCGGAGGAGATGGCCAAGTATTGGATCAGCGGCGTGGAGAAAGACTAACCCAAACGAGGGATTGCCCGCACCCGACAAACCGTTCAAGCTCACCAGTAAATTCACCATGAACACCAAAGAAAACCTCATCACGCCGGTCACGCGCCGGCATTTCCTCAAGAACTCGACGCTGTTCGCGGCCACCGCCGCCGCGGTCACGAGTTTTCCCAACATCCTGCACGCGCAGACCAAACCCAAGTTGAACGCCGCCATCATCGGGTTGGGCGGACGCGGCAGCGGCGCGGGCAAGGACTTTCTCGATGCCGCCAAGGAGGTGGGCGTGGAGGCGAACATCGTGGCGCTGGCCGATTTGTTCCCCGACCAGATCTCCAAGTGCCGCCAGAACCTGAGCCGCCTCGGCGTCGAAGTGGCGAGCGAGAACTGCTTCAGCGGTTTTGACGGTTACCTGAAGGCGTTGGAGGTGAAGGGCGTGAATTACGTCATCCTCGCCGCGCCGCCCGGCTTCCGCCCCGCGCATTTCAAGGCCGCCGTCGCCGCGGGCAAAAACATTTTCACCGAGAAACCCGTCGCGGTGGACGCGCCCGGCTGCAAGATCATGTATTCCGCCGGAGCGGACGCGACGGCCAAGGGTCTCAAGGTCGTGGCCGGCACCCAACGCCGCCATCATCCCGGCTATATGGAGACGGTGAAGCGCATCCAGGACGGCGCCATCGGCGATGTCACGGCGTTGCGCGCGTATTGGGTCAACAGCGGCCCGATCTGGCATCGCGGCGTGAAGGGCGACACGGATTTGGAAATCCAGATCAACAACTGGTATCACTACATCTGGCTGTGCGCGGATCATATCGTCGAACAGCACGTGCATAACATTGACGTCTGCAACTGGGTGATGAACGCGCATCCCGTCAAGGCCTGGGGCATGGGCGGACGCCAGCAACTCGGCGACAAGCCCGGCGAAATCTGGGACAACTTCTCGGTCGAGTTCGAGTACGCCAACGGCGTGCGCATGCAGAGTTTCTGCGGCCAGATCAAACGGGACTTCGGTTCGGTCAGCGAAGCCGTGGTCGGCAGCAAGGGCACGTCCAATCCGTCCGGCCAGATCCGCCCGAAAGACGGTCCGGCCTGGCGTGCCCCCGGCAAGAAGCTCTCGGAATACGTGTACGAGCATATTGATCTCATCAACGCCATCGTCAACGACACGCCGGTGAACGAAACCGAACAGGTCACCGACAGCACGCTCACCGCCATCATGGGGCGCGAAGCGGCTTACAACGGCGGCGTGGTGGAATGGGACGACATGAAGAGCAACGACTTCGCCTACGGCCCGGACCTGCTCTACACGGATGCGGGCAAGATGCAGTTCGGCGCGTTCCGCACGCTGCGTCCGCCGATGCCCGGCGACCACGACATCTTCAGCAAACCGGCGAAAGTGCCGACGGTCTGACCGGACAAAAAATCAAAAACCCTCCGGCTCGAGCCGGAGGGTTTTCTTTTGGGGTGAATCTGTTTCGTTTCGTTAGAGTGGTTCTCAGAAATAAGTTCCGATTCGAACCAAGAAAACCCCTCACCCGGCCTTCGGCCACCCTCTCCCCATCCGATGGGGAGAGGGACGGGGTGAGGGGACTTTCAGAAACTATATTTCGAGAATCGCGCTAGTGACCAGCCGAGGCGGTCTTGATCTGTTTCGCGCCGGTCTGATTTCCTTCATACGACAGGCCAAATCCGAACGGATAGCTGCCCGCCGTCGCGGTAGCGCCCGCGACTTGCGGCCAGACGCGCGGAAGTTTGCCGGTCGGCTTGTAGTCGCCGAACAGGACATCCGTCACGCCCAGACCTTCCGTGCCCGGCAACCACGCGGCCACGAACGCATCGCTCGCGTCCAACGCCGCGCCAAGCACCAGCGGGCGACCGGACAACAGGATCGTCACCACCGGCGCGCCGCTTTGTTTGGCGCGCTGGATCAACGCCACGTCGCTCGCGGCGAGATTCAGGTCGGTGCGATCGCCCTTGCCTTCGGCATACGGCGTTTCGCCCACGACCACGATGATCGCATCGGCCGCTTCCACCCCGCTGCCGGCGGCGGAGAAGGAAACCTTCGTGTCCGCGCTGACCGTTTGTTTGATGGCCTGCAAAATCGTGGTGCCGCCGGAAGTAACCTTGCCGGTCTCGCCCTGCCAACTGATGGTCCAGCCGCCGCATTGGATGCCAAGATCGTCCGCCGCCGCGCCGACGACGTGCAGGCGCTTGAGATTCTTGGCGAGCGGCAACGCGGTGGAATCGTTCTTCAGCAGCACCAGCGATTGACGCACGCAATCCCGCGCCACTTCACGATGCGCGGGCGAACCGATGGCGGCCGTGAGCGCGGGCGCAGTTGGCTTGGCTGCGAATGCACCCGACTCAATCTTCGTGCGGAGAATCCGGCGCACGGCATCGTCAATGCGAGCCTGCGGCACGCGGCCTTCGTTCACCAGTTCGGTGAGCTTCGTGATGAAGTCCACGTAATTGTTCGGCTGGCCGGGACCGTTCGGCACCATCGCCATGTCGAGTCCGGCGTTGATGGACGCCGCGATGCTGCCTTTGAAATCGAACGGCAGTTGATCAATCCCCGCCCAGTCGGAAATCGTGAAACCTTTGAAGCCAAGTTCGCCCTTCAACACATCGGTGACGAGGTGTTTGTGGCCGTGCAGCTTCGTGCCGTTCCAACTGCTGAAGGAAAGCATGATCGAACCGACGCCGGCCTTGAGCGACGGGAGGTACGGCGCGAGATGGATCTTCCGCAGCGTCGCCTCATCCATGACGGTGTTGCCCTGGTCCACGCCGTTCTGCGTGCCGCCGTCGCCGACGTAATGTTTGGCGCAGGCCACGACGGAATCCGGTCCGGCATAGCCAGCTTGAAGACCGCGCACCGTTGCCGCGCCCAACTCGCCCGCCAGTTCTGGCGAATCCGCGAAACTCTCGTATGTCCGTCCCCAGCGGGCATCCTGGGCCACCGCCACGCACGGCGCAAAATTCCAGTTGATGCCCGTACCGGCAATTTCCTTGGCGGTGACGCGCGCCGCCTGCTCGACCAGTGCGGGATTCCGCGTCGCACCGAGCCCGATATGATGCGGGAAGATCACGGCCCCGAGCACGTTATTGTGACCGTGCACGGCATCCACGCCATAGAGCAACGGAATCTTGAGCCGCGTCTTCTGTGCCCACGCCTGGCATTCGTTCGCGAGTTGCAGCCAGCCTTGCGCGGTGTTGTCCTTCGGATCAGAACCACCGCCGCTGAGTACCGAGCCAAGGGCGTATTTCTGAATGTCGGCCTTGTCGTGCAGCGCGGCGGTGTCCACCTGCGTCATCTGGCCGATCTTCTCGGCGAGCGTCATCTGCTTGAGCAAGGCTTCGACGCGTTCCTCGGTGCCGCTGGCGGCGTTGGCCGGCGGCACGGAGTTCAGCAGCAGGGCGGCGGCGACCATAGCGGCACAATTGGATTTCCACCCTCGCCGCGAATGGTGCGGCGCCCGAGTTTGAAGTAAACGAAACGGCATTTTCATAAATTTATTTGTTCAGCTAAAATTAAATTGACCGGTCTGGTGTCATCCTTGGTTGCATCTCCTGACCGCAAGACCACCCGACAGGCGGTGTGGCCTGGAACTCATGGGATTGATTTGTTTCGCAGTGAACGTCCCGGATCAAACCGCGCGCCCGACTGCATTTCCTCCAGTAAAAAGTCCAAGGCTGCTCTCAGAAGGAATCCACCGCAAAAACATCGTTCCGATTGTCGAACAGGTCCTGCCACTTCCAAGCTTCCACGTGGCCATCACAGGCGGCGAAAACGGCCCGGCCACCATGTCGCGCTGCGGCCTGCTTGCCGGGATTAACTGCGGTCCATCCCGTGACCGGTTTCGGTTTGAAAACGACAATCTCGGTGAAGTAACTCGTGGGCCGGGTGGTCGAGGGTGGATAGGCAATGGCGGTCCCGTTGCGCACAAAGCCTGGAACGCCCACATCGCCGACCAGCCAGATCTGGCTGGCGCGTTTGACTGAGTTCAATTTGCGCCCCCCTTGGTAGGCGCCGGCGGGGGTGAGAGCGTAACGGATAATTCCGTTGGCGGGATTATCCTGATCTTCAAGTGGTCCATAGCCCTCGCAGGGATTGCCGCTGAAATAATTCACCACATCCGGCCCAATGTCCTGGTCCCGCACCGCCGAACAACGCCAGACGTTATTGGACATGGTGCTCTTCGTCATGTAGTTGCCCTGGTCCAGAACATTGAACCACCAATTGGTGGTGCGCGCGCCAAACCGTCCGGTGTTCAGAACCGGCAGATGGTCGTTGTTGTCGCCGACATACATAAACATGGCCAGCGAGATCTGCTTGTTGTTGTTGACGCAGATGATCGTCTTGGCCTTTTCCTTCGCCTTGGACAGCGCGGGGAGCAGCATCGCCGCCAGGATGGCGATGATGGCGATCACCACGAGCAGTTCGATGAGGGTGAATCCTCGCGCCGCTGATTGCTTCGTCGTCTTCATTCTCGTATCTTGTCGGGCCGGATCCGCGCTGCGGGCGGACCCGGCCGCCATTCCTGGCAAATATCGCTTATTGCACTGACAAGCGGTAGTAACGCTGGCCGCCGCTGATCGGGTCGCTGACCACGGCGTTGGCACCGGTGCCATTGGTGGTGGTGAGCGTGTTCCACGTCGGGGCAGTCAGGAGGTCCTTGTATTGCACCGTGTAGGTTTTGCCGGTTTGCGTGGCGAACGTGAGGTTAAGGTTGCCTCCATTTTGGCTCGGCGTAATGGTCGTGGGCAGAATGCCGACATTGGCGATCAAGACGCTGCCAAACGGAGCGACATCCGTGGCCCACACGTTTGGTCCGACCGTCTGGAAGCCATATTGCACGTGGCGGGCCGGATCGTTGACGGTCGTCAACTGGATGCTGAATGCACCGTTCGTCAGCGGCACCGTGACCGAGTTGAACGTGGAGTAGTCCGGCGCGAAGTCCTTGATGAAAGCCACGCTGGTCCAACCATTACCCAACGCATTGGTGTTCGAGGCGGAGACAAGCGTATTGGACAAGACTGTGCCGGAGAAAATCAGCTTCCGGCCAGGCAGTGAACCGATCTCCACATACATGCTGGCGTCCACGGTCTTGTTGCCGACCGACCCGGGGCCGCCGGCGGGCGTGTACCAGAATGGATCAGGATCGCCGACGGTGTTCGGGGACAACCTCAGTCCCGCCGGAGTGAAAACCGCACACAAATCCGCCGTACCCCACCCGCCGCCAAATACGAATGCCCCACCGTCCTGTGGCTTGTTGGACACGTTCACGTAACCCACCCAGTTGGCCGACGAGTTGACCGTGACATTGGTGGGGGTTACATCCAGCGATTGGATTTGAACGATTCCGTAGTTGTTCGTATCGCTCGGATGCACATTCGGGCCGCGCGTGACAAAGCCATATTGGATGTGCAGCAAGGGATTCGGGGAGGTCGGCAGGCTGACGCTGAAGGGCGCGCCGCTCGTCAGAATGACCAAGGATTCCACGCTGGAGGAGTAGTCGGCGGCAAATTCCTTCACGAAGGCATAATTCGTCCAACCGTTTCCGATGCCGTTGACGTGGTCAGGGTTGAGCCGGACGTCGAGCGTGTTGGTTTCGCACGTGCCGGAAAATTTCACCACGTTGCCACTCACCAAACCGTCCGGCAATTGCACATAGTAGCTGGCTTCCATCTCCTTGAAGGCGACCGCTCCCGCCGCGAAGTTGGTGGGATCAGAAGCCAACGGGTCCACGGTGTAGTCAAACCAGTATTCGTTGGTATCGTTCACAGACGCGGGTTTCAACGTCAAGACCGAGGTCGGCCCGGAACCAGAGAATTGCGCTACCAAGCCATCCGCGCCCCATGGTGAGCCCTGAACGTAGGCGTTAAAGTTCTGCGGAGTCTGAAACCAGTTCATATAACTCTGCCAGGGCGAGGCCGGATCCACGACAAAAGCACTTTCAGGGGTGATCACCTGAATGGTTACGTTGACTACCGCAGAGGTGACGGAGCCACCAGTGTCATCTTTGGCCACCACAGTGAGCGCTGCCGCTCCCGGGGTCGCGCCGACGACACTCCAACTGAAAGGCGCCGTGTCATCATTGCCCAGCAGGGAGGCACCGAGGTAAAAATCAACATTTGTAACCGTGCCGGGGACGACGGAGGCATTGGCGACGATGAGGAAATTCGTGCCTATCGTTGCCCCATTGTTGGGATTGATGATCTGGGCGTTCAGCGGGGTGGACAACGGGACCACCACGCCCAGATTGTCGTAACCAACCGAAGAATTCGGCCCCCATAACGGCACGACCTTGATGGCAACTGCGCCGAAGGCGATGGTGTAGTTGAACGTGTAAGTTGACCAATCGGGGGTGCCCAAAGTTCCCGGGCGCATGTCGCCACTGCTGGAAATCATGGCGGTCTCGCTCCAAGACTCAATTTTCAGCCCGCCAGTGTTGGTTCCGGCCAAGGTCTTCATGTCCTGCACAAACGTGTAGGTGCTGCCAGGAACAAGTCCCAACGAAGACAACGGCAATCCCGGGTCGGTAGCACCGCCCACCCAAATACCCCAACCGCCGCCGCCGGTGTTGTCAATGACACCGTATTCGTTCGGATTGCCGCCGGTGGCGGGATAAGTGTAGGCAATGACACCGTCACCGCTGACTTCCAACCAGTCCGTGGTCGGACCGCCGGCGGCGAAATCGCCGTTTGGGAACAGGTTGGTGACGTTTTGGGCCGGCGCGGTGGCTACGAAAGTTGTCACAAGGCCGACCCCGAGCAGTCGGACAAAGCGATTCAGATGGATGCTATTCATGCGTTTTGGTGGTTTGGGTTTCGTCAGTGGTGCGTGGATACACTGACATCCTACGCGGAAAGCCCCAAACGCCTAGCTAGCCGAGCGGCTAGTTTTCGCCGGCGCGGCTCTGGCGGAATTTCAACGCCGCCTCCGTCCGGGAATGGACGTGCAGCTTCTCATAGATGTGCTGGAGATGCCACTTCACCGCCGCCACCGTCACGCCCAACCGGTCCGCGATGACCTTGTTGCCCAAGCCGTGCATGACGAGTTCAAGGACTTCTTTCTCGCGGTCGGAAAGGCTTTCAAGCTGTTGGGCCGCAGTGACCTGGCCGCGGAATTGCCCGATTACTTTCCGGGCGATCTCCGGGGTCATCGGCACGCCGCCCTCGTGGGCTTCCTGAATGGCAGAGATGACTTTTTCCGGTTGCGCCCGCTTCAGGAGATAACCACACGCCCCCGCCCGCAACGCCTGGAAGATGCGTTCCGAGTCCTCGTAAACCGTGACGATAACGATGTGCACCGCCGGCAACAACTCCTTGATCTTGGCCGTGCATTCCACGCCGGTGGCGTCGGGCAGTTGGATGTCCATCAACACCACGTCCGGCATCGCCTTGGGAATCTTCCGCAAGGCCTCCGCCACGGTGGCGCAGGTGCAGACGCATTGGAACCCCGGCGTGCGGTTGAGCAACGTCTCGAAGCCTTCACGCAAGGTCTTGTTGTCCTCGACGATTCCGACTTTGATCATAGCAATCGTTTGGGCAATGGTGCTTCGAACCGCACCGTCGTTCCTTTCTGCGGGCTGCTGGAAATATTGCAGTCGCCGCCCAACGACTTCAATCGCTCCGTCATGTTGGCCACCCCATCATCGCCCGCGCGGCGTTCGCTCAAATCCACCCCGCGGCCATTGTCCGCCAGCACCACCGTGAGGTGCCCATCCAAAACCGCGATGCGCACCCACACCTGCGTCGCCCCGGCATGGCGCACGACGTTGGTCAACGCCTCCTTGAACGCGAAGAAAAGCTCCTGCCGGAACTTCGGATCGAGCGGATGCTCCGGCAGATCCTCCGCCACATCCAGCCCGCACGAAACGCCCGCCAGATCGAGCAACCGTTGCGCATACGCCCCGAAGTAACTGGCCAGCGAGGCAATCGTGTCGTTGCGGGGATTCACCGCCCAGACGATTTCGTCGAGCGATGTCACCATCCGCCCCGCCGTCGCGCGCAATTCGTCGAGATAACGATTCTTCTCCTCGTCGGACGTCGTCGGACTTTTCACCAGCGAACAAAGCATGTTCACCTCGGTCAATCCCGCGCCCAGATCGTCGTGCAGATCATGCGCCACGCGCGAGCGTTCCTGCTCGATCTCCCGCCAGCGTTCGGCCCGTTGCCGCTCGTGGATTTGAATTGTCAGTTCGTTGGTGCGCTCCGTCACCTGTCGGCGCAACACCGCCACCCAACTGAACGCCGCCAGCGTCACAAACCCGAGCGCCGCGGCGATCCACAACACTTTTTGCAAGGTCCACCACGGCGGCGCCTGCAGCACCACGACATCCCCCACCGAACGCAGTTGGACGCGAAACGATTTCGCCCGCCATTGCTCGCCCGCCCACCATTCGCCGGGTTCGATGCGACACACGCCCGTGACGAGAATCCGGCTGCCGTTCTCCAGTCCGGCAAAGGCATCCTGACCGTCCGGCTGTTTCAGGTACGCGTGGAAAATGGTTTCGCCCTCCTGCAGAATCAACGACCGCTCCGAACCATGCAGCGCGCGGTCCAGCAACTTGGCCGCGACCTGCACCAGGCGACAGTCGTGGGTGCCCTTCAATGCATCATCCGGCGTCACGCGTTTCGGCGCGGGTGGTTCGCCCGGCAAAATCTTGCGATAGATGGCGTCCTGCAAGATCGGCGTGTATTCACCCTGCCCCACGAATCCCAACGCCTCCACGCGATCGCCCAGTTGCAATGGTTCAATCGCGCGCGTCTGCACCTCCACCCCCTGTTCGCCGTCCTGAACAAAAAGCGCCTGCCCCGCCTCGTAGTAGATCACCGTGCCCACGACCTTTACGCGATGGCCGTAGGTTTCCTGCGGCGCGAATTGCAGCAGACTGCCGATCGGTCGCGCCGCGATGTTGAACGGCTGCGCGGGCGTGGGCTGTTCGATGACCAGATCCTCGGGCCGCGCCACCATCAGCCGGATGGCAAACAATTGCCGGCGATGATTGAACTGCGTCGAACAAACCCCGCGCACCCGCACCGTGCTGTCGAGCAGGTTTTCGGTCCGCTGCACCGGCAATTGCCGCGCGTAAACGGACAGCCGGCCGCCGCCCGTGGCGATCTCGATCAAGTGATGCTGCGAGGCTTCATGCAATTGCACCGAGCGGACGATGCCCGCGATCTCGACGAACTGGCTGTCCTCCGTGCCGCTGGCGAGCTGCTCGTAGGTCACCGGCTTGGGCGTGGGCAACGGCGCTTCGCCAAGCACCACGATGCGCCGCGGCTCGATGATCGGCGCGTATTCACCGGGACTGGCCACGCCTTCGATTTCCACCCATTGCCCGGCTTGCAACGCCAAGGTGTTCGTGAATTCCCGGAGATAAATCCCCGCCGTCTCGTCCTGGATGAAGCGAGAGTAGAGATTCTCGTCAAAGAACGTGACCACGCCGCGCAGCTTCACCGGCATGTGTTGTTGCGCCTGCTCGATAGTCAACCCGCGCACGGAGGCGGCGGTGCGAAGTTCCTCCGCGGAGGTTGCGCCAGTAAAAACCAACGCCATCGCAGCCATGACGAAATGGAAAACCCGCCACCCGCACGCAGATTTCGCCGCCCGCCGCAAAGCGGGCGCCGGCTCGGAACGACATGTGAACTCAGATTTCAAAACACGGAATCATCTGCTTTTCCCCCAATGCGCAGGAATTGTCAACCCGCATCAAGGCAACCGAGGGAATTTTAAGAGCGTGAAGAACGCTCCGGAACCAAATCATACCAGCCGGACTTACAGCGCTTGCACCGAATAAAACCGCAGCGGCGCCGTGGCGGGATACGAAACCGTTTTGGCCGTGCCATCGCCCGCGATAGTTTCGAGCGGCGTCCAGGTCGCGTCGCTGATCTGGTCCTTGTACTGCACCTGATAGCTCACGCCTTGCTGCGTGGCGAAGGAGATCTGGATGTTCCCCGCTCCATCCGGCAAAGCATCCAACAAGGGCCGCGTCACCGCGACCTCCTGTAGTTGCGCATCATCAAAATAAATCGAACCCCAATCGTAAAGCGGTTGGGAAAACGTCACCTCAAACCGCAGCCGATATGTGCCGGGCGGCGCGCGCATCAGATTCGTCGTCCCGCCGGCGGGCACAATCCGGTTCGTCACGGCCATCGTGATCCACGTGTTGATGGGCGTGTTGGTCGTGAACACCTGCGACGCATACTTCGCCAGCACCGTGCTCGTGGCGTCGAGAAAGGAAACCTCGACCACGGCCTGATTCCGGTCGCGGATGTGATCGGTGTTCTGCGAGCGGGCCTTGATCGAAGCCGTCCAGAGCGAGCCCGGCAACGCATCCACGTCCTGATAGATTCCCGGCGCATTTGGCTCATTGTTATAATTGCCGTAAATCTTGCAGGCATACCGCCCGAACGCCGGACTCTTGATGTTCTGCGTGTTGACCGCATTGATCACCGGATTCCACACCAGTTCATTCGTGTCCGTGATAACGCCGCCCGAAGGATTCGCGTTGGCGAAATCCTTGCCGACCCACGGCGCAAGCAGGCCACTTTCAAAGCCGCCATTCGACAACACGCCCGACGTCGTGGGGGGCGTGGGGGGCGCGACGGGCGCGTTCGAGAATGAATAGACCCGCACGTAATCCACCAACATCTGTTGGGGAAAGACCGTGTAATTGGACGGGTAACCGGGCCAATTCCCGCCGACGGCGACATTGAGCAGGATGAATTGTGGTTGGGTGAAGGGCCAGGTGCCCCCGCTGGGCAGACTGTTCGGCGTGGCGGTGAAATACTGCTGCTCGTCCATGTACCACTTGATCTGGTTGGTCGTCCACTCGATGGCGAAGATGTGGAAGTCATCGGCGTACTTCGCGCCGCCCGGCAAGGTGTAGGAACTGCCCACCCCGGCGCCGCCGTTATAGGGGTTGCCGTTCTGCAACGGGCCATGGATCGTGCCATAGATTTTGCCCTGTTCGTTGTTGTTGGTTTTTCCGATGTTCTCCAAGATGTCAATCTCCCCACAAGCGGGCCAACCCACCCCACCCGGACCGTCAATGTTTGTGCCCAGCGTCCAGAACGCCGGCCAGATCCCCTGGCCGCGCGGGATTTTGATCCGCGCCTCCATTCGGCCATAAGTCCAGGCCGCTTTCCCTTTGGTCAGCATCCGGGCGGAAGTGTAACTCCGGCCCATGTAATTTTCCTGCTTGGCTTCGATGACCAGATGCCCGTCTTGAATCCGGGCGTTGTTCGTCCGCGCCGTATTGTATTCCTGCTGGTTGTTGCCCCAGCCATTATTCCCCGTGCCGATGTCAAAGGCCCACTTGGTGGAATCCGGCGAAGTCCCGTTCGCCTGCTCGAACTCATCCGCCCAGACCAACGTCCAGGCCGCGCGGGCCGGGGTCGCCACGCAGATTGCCAGCGCGACGGAACACCAGAGCAAGGCGCGAAATTTCACGGAGGGTTTGCGGCGGGCAATGGGAATCATAGATCAAAACCAGTTTGACTCTGATTTCCCTCCTGCCAAGCTAGCCGAGCGGTTAGTTTTCACCTGCATCCAGCCCCACAACCGCCTTGCCGTCTAGGCATTGAACCCAGCGTGATTTGGAACACCGCACTGTCTCGCCCGTCTTAATCTTAATCTCTCCGCCCCCTCAGAGCCGGTTTGAAAACTCCGCGCCGGAAACCCGGAGCAGGGATGCTCCGGACACCCGCGGGCCGGATGCCCGCGCTACGCCGTAACGCAGGCATCCCTGCCTGCGGGTTCGGGCGGCATCCCTGCCGCCAGTTCCGGGGTTTCAAACCGGCTCTCAGACTTCAGCCAGCAACCTTTTCCTACTGCCAAAGAATAATCAGCGGACATTTTCCCCCTTCGATGACCAACTTAGAATTGTCACCGGCCACCAGACCCGCTAAAAGACCAAGAAACCAGCAAGGGAAAACCACTCTATGACCAACACCGGGACTGTTTGGGCGTTCGACTTGGGTAAAGGCTACATCGGTGAAGCCATACAGCTCTCCAATGAGTCCGGGTTATCTAGGCAATGAATTCTTGAACCGCCACCCAAACGAGTTAGGTTATGAACGATGAAACTGCGAACCGATCTGCTGGCGCACCTGACGGCGGCGGATATTCTGGAGGAAGCCGCAGCGAACCAGCACCGCTACAAAGCCGAGCCAACTTTCTCCAAAACTGGAATTGGTCATCTGTCACCCAAATCCACGACGGGCTCTGCGATCGAGGCCGCGCGCAGCGAGGCATTAACCCGGAAACTCACGCAACGGCTCAAACAGAGTGGGAACAAAAACGCGTCGCCGAGCTGACCCTGCTGGAAACGTTCCAATTCCTCAAATCCTGTCATCGGCGCGCTCCCTTCCTCTTTTTCAACGGCAACACCTTCGCGGAAATCGGTCGCGCCCTAGCCATCGCCTTGTTTTCCGATCTTTCGTTTCATCGCCGCAAGGAAGCTGCCTCCGCCGTCGCCCACTTCATCACCGGGGTTTTGGAGCAGGAATTGATGGAATCCGCCTTGGAAACGCTCTGTCAATCCGCCGATTGGAAACCGGGCGACCGGGTGAAAACCCTGCGCGGTTCGCTGCATGGGGTGATTGTCCGGGTGCTGGAAGACGGACACGTCGTCTGGAAACCCGACGGCACAGATAGTGAATTGACCGGCCTACCGGAAAGCCTTTGCCCAGACAAGTAAGCATTGCCGCCCAACACAGAACCCGCTATCAAAATCCAGAAACCATGACTTCAAAAACAGCTACGGCAGACTTCTTGAACGGACTTGTCTTTGGCTTTGATGTGGGCACTGGCTCGATTGGCTATGCCGTGCGCAAAGGCAGCGACTTCAAAGACGTGGGCGTGCTCATCTGCGACAGTGAAGGCAGCGACTTGAGCAAGCGTCGCGATTTACGTCGTCAACGACGAACGCTTCGTAGCCGCAACGCTAGACGCAGATGGTTTGCTGCTGAATTGGTAAAACTTGGCCTGCCTAAACCAGAAACTCCACCGCACGATCCGATCTCCCTCCGACTCCGCGCACTCAATGGTGACGCGCTGACACCAGCAGAACTCCACGCGGCGTTGACGCATCTTTTTAAGCGGCGCGGTTACAGCAAGGTTCCGTGGGCAAATGTGGAAAAAGCAGCCAAGGAAAGCGCCAAGCCGAAGAAAGACGACGATGAAGAGGGCGTAAAAGTAAAAGTCGAAGAAATCAGGGCAAAGCTGAACGGCAAACATCCCTGCGAATTCCTTGCCGAAGAAAAGGCCAGAATCGGAAAAAGTCCGACGGACAAGTGGGCGCGCAAAATCTATTGGCCGCGTGAAGTGTTGCGAGACGAATTCCTTGCCATCGTCAAAGCACAGGAAAAACAATTCCCGAAACTGGCCGCAGGCGCCAACCGGCTTCTCTTTGGCGATACACGTGAAGTAAAAGGCTTCCCCGTCTTCTTCAACGCCGCTGGCGCCCACAACCCAGGCGTCCTCGGGATGCGCTGGCCGCGCTTTGATAATCGCGGGCCTGCTCTGGATTCATTTCAGCCGGTGGATGAACAAGGTCGTCCGCTCCATGTCGTTCGCAAAAACAAGGAAGCCTTCACCAAGGCACAGTGGGAATTAGCCTTGATGAATTTCCGCGTCTTGGATGCCAACACGCGCCAAAAGACCGACCCGCGAATTCAATTCCCAATTTTCATTGAAAACTTGCGGAACGAGTGGACAAAGAAGGGCAAAGTTACTGAAGCGCGTTTGAAGAAACTTGCCGAGCCGTTCAAAGATAAATTCTTGCTGGTCGAAGATCAAAAGCCTCTTACCCCGGAAACTGACAGCGGACGTGCCAGATATTCTTCGCCTACGTTGGAAATTATTCGGAATGAAATTGCAGCAGGCCAGCGCATTGATCCTCCTCAACCAATCTTGCGGCGCAAAGGCGAGACTGCCGACGAATCATTAAACCGCTATCTTGCAGAAATCAAACATCCACTCGTCCGCCATCGTTTGGTGCTGTTCCGTCGGATGTTGGTACAGTTAGTCAAACGCTTTGGCCCGCCAGACATGATTGTTTTGGAAGCCGTCCGCGCGCTGGCTCTCAGTCAAAAGAACAAGAATGAGCTAAACAAGCGAAACGAGGAATTTCGCAAACAACGTCTGAACGCGCGCGAAGACCTGGCGGCAAACAAAGAATCCACCTCACGCAAGGCCATTCAGCGTTATCGGCTGTGGATGGAAGCCAAAGGACGCTGCCCTTTCTGTTTGGAAACCATCGCCCGAACAGACCTGGGACACGGGGCAGACATTGAACATCTGGTTCCCCGTTCGATTGTAGATTGCAATGAGTTCTACAACCTGACTGTCGCACACATTAAATGTAACCGGGAGTTGAAGGGCGACCGGACTCCATTCAACGCGTTTGGTGGAACATCTCAATGGCCAGACCTCAAAGACAACGCAGAGAAAACATTTACCGGACGCAAACTGGAAATCTTTTTCAGTCCAAAAGCCGAAGAACTGATTGAGCAGAAAGCCGATCTTCAACACACAGCCTACATCGCCCGCGTTATCCGCCATGTCGCATTAACACAACTTGGCTGGCTCGGCGAAGATGGTCGTGATCCTACGCCGGAAAGACAAAATCCCGCACTCCGCTTTCAAGTTACCAATGGTCAACTCACCAGCCGATTACGCAAGGCTTGGGGGTTAAATCAAATTCTGCACCCGCTTCCGAATGGCACACGTTGGGATGAGCTTTCCGAAGCAGAACAAAAGCAATTCACGGAAAAGAATCGCGGCGATCTTCGCCATCATGCCCTTGATGCAATGGTCATTGCCTGCACGTTGCCTTGGCTTGCACACCGAACCCACGGAGCAAAAGACCAATTCGGCAGACATGGCTGGTGGACACAGGACGAGAAGCAACGGAGTAAAGCCGCCAACCCTCTTTTCCCTAAAGAGGGGCAGATGCACGAGGTGGCGAAAAAGGAAATCGAAAAGGTCGTCGTTCGGCATCATGTCTCGCGGAGCAAACACCAGCAAGCGTACGCTACGACACTTTATGCGAAGAAAGCTGACAACACCTACGTTGCACGGGAAGTCTTCATATCACTCACCCCAAAGAATCTTGGCAGCATCTGGCCAGGAAAATTTGCAATCTACTGTGAGGCAGCATGGGCACGCTACACGGAGGATTCAGTCAACATTGAAACTGAATTGAAAATGACGAAAGGCTGCCTGCCGGCAAATTTTACCCGCAAGCTTTGCTTCTCACATTTCCAAAAATGGCGCGCTGACGATGCTCCGGCATTCTCCTGGCCGAAAGAAATTAAAATCCCCATTCGTAACGTGCGATTGATTTCAGTTAAAGATGACACCGCCGTCATGCCGTTCAGCCCCGGCACTCATGCCTATGTAAAGCGAACTACCTACAAAGAGGTTCGTATTCATATTTCCGCCGATGGGAAAAAGTTTGTTCCGGCACTCATGCCATACTGGAAACACGATAAACCTGTATGCAATGAAGCCATAAATGCCGATCTTGGAATCGTCACCACCATCAAGAAGGGTCAGATTGTCGAATTGAAAAAACCTCTTTCGGCTGGTTACAAGGCTGGTCGCTACATCGTCACAGACTTCGGACAAGTCCAAGTTATCATCTTGCCACACTACATGGCTGACAATAACGACGCGCGCGTCAGTTTCGGCCTTCCAAAAACAGGCATTAAACCGCGTTGGCATGAATTTGTGAACTGCCTCGGCTATGAGCTACCACATCCTCCATCTGCTCAGTCACAACCTCCGGGTCAGGTGCAAGCTTGATCAGCTTCACATCACTGACTCTGAGAAAGGCACGGAGCGCACCGTACCGTTGTCTGACGTGGCGGTGATTGTGGCGGCAGCGCAGGATATGTCCGTCACGGCGGGCGCGTTGCGACGAATGGCGGAGTTGAATGTCTTGATGATCGTCTGCAACGAGAAGTTTGAACCGTGCGCTCTCACCCTGCCCTATTATCGCGCCACTAACACGGAATTACTCCGGCGGCAGATTGAATGGACGCTGGAATGGAAAACCGCCATGTGGCGGCAAATCATCACTGCCAAGGTTCGCAACCAAGCGGCGAATCTTGCCCACTTGAAACGAGCACATACAGTATTGTCCGAAATTGCAAAACGATGTGAGAACCCTTCCTTAGGAAACGACGCGAGGAGTCTCAAATCAAAACCCGAAGACAGTCAGAGTCTCGTTACCTCATCTCCTACAGTAAAGAAACCATCCCTTGCTGACATCACCGCCTCACAACGCGATGCCTACCGTTCTGACACACCTAATGCCTGTGAATCCCGTGCTGCTCGCCATTACTGGAAACACCTTCTGCCCCGGCTGAGTGAATGGCAGCAAACCGACGAACGCAATCGCGTTCCCGGCACGCGGGAAGGTGTAAATGGAATGTTGGATTACGGCTATGCCATCATTCGCACCGCCGTTTTGCGTTCGCTCGCTGCTCATGGATTCATCGCGGCCATTGGCATCGCCCACACACCCAAAGCCGGAAGCTTTGCTCTTGCGGATGACTTGATAGAACCGTTCCGCCCGTGGATTGATCGCGAGCTGCGCTTGTTCGTCCAAGGTGGTAAACGCCCGATGGAGGAATGGATGCGACAGGCGGTGTCAGTTCTCCAACAAGAAGTGCCGATGGGTAAAACCAAAGTGCGACTGCTCAATGCGATTGATCTTTCCATTCAAAGTTTCGCCAACGCCACGCTTACTCGTCTGCCCACTCAGTTAAAATTCCCCATGCTCCCGTGAGTGACGAACCCAACAATTCCGCTGACGATGAATTGTTGCCCGACGAGCGACCACGTAGTTCTCGATACGGAAACCTTGATGATGTAGAAGCTGTTTCTTCGCCGACCGAATCTGAAAAGTCGTTTCAACTTCAACCCTCAACCGCTGCCGATTCGCCGCGCCGCAAATCCCGAGGCAAACAGGGACGCGATCCGGTGTGCAGCAAATATCGTATGGCCTGGGTAATGGTATTCTTTGATCTACCAGTAGGAACTCCGGAGGAACGGCGCGACGCATCCAACTTCCGCCGAGACCTCATCAAAGATGGCTACATGATGGTCCAGTTCAGCGTCTATGCGCGTCCGTGTGGTTCAGCAGATCGGGTGGATACCCAAGTGCGCCGGTTGCGAGGGAAAATTCCGGCTCAAGGCGAAGTCCGCGGGTTACTCATCACCGATGCTCAATGGGGGAGAATGATTGTGGTACGAGGTGCGAAGAAGGAAAACCCAGAAGACATGCCGGAGCAAATGATGTTCTTCTAAAAGAGAACGGCACTGACTTTCATCAGTGCCGTTCAAGACCTCGTTGCCTGCGGGTGATAAACAGTGCCGCAGGTTGGTCAACATATTTGAGATGATGCCCCCCGTCCAAAGGACGCAAACTTCTCGCAACTACTCATACCGAACCCCTTTTCCGCCGTCAACCCAGTTTGGCGACCCTTGGACGGGGGGCAATCCCAAACGGTTGAACCAAAGCCATGACCCTCCGCCCTAGTTTGGCGACCCTTGGACGGGGGGCAATCCCAAACAAACAGTGTCTGCACTTCCAACATGACCCTAGTTTGGCGACCCTTGGACGGGGGGCAATCCCAAACGGCGGCTGAGAAGTTGCGCGCTCAAGTCGAAGTTTGGCGACCCTTGGACGGGGGGCAATCCCAAACCACGAAGGACGATGCCCGCCGGCTGCGTAAAGTTTGGCGACCCTTGGACGGGGGGCAATCCCAAACGGTGATCCAGGCTGGTATTTCTTCTCGCCCAGTTTGGCGACCCTTGGACGGGGGGCAATCCCAAACGCATCGAATGTGATTGTGATCGTGCAATTCAGTTTGGCGACCCTTGGACGGGGGGCAATCCCAAACCGGCGCAAGCGGGCGTGTTGCGCGGCGTGGAGTTTGGCGACCCTTGGACGGGGGGCAATCCCAAACGAAGGCCCTCGATAACATCGAACTCATCACAGTTTGGCGACCCTTGGACGGGGGGCAATCCCAAACGGTGGGGCCAACACCCCATTGACTTCCCAAAGTTTGGCGACCCTTGGACGGGGGGCAATCCCAAACAGCCGCGCCAGGCTGCCGTTTACAAACAACAGTTTGGCGACCCTTGGACGGGGGGCAATCCCAAACTCCTCCTGCAACGCGCCGCGCCGCGCGTCCAGTTTGGCGACCCTTGGACGGGGGGCAATCCCAAACATCGTCCAGTTCGTCCAGATCACGCGGCCAAGTTTGGCGACCCTTGGACGGGGGGCAATCCCAAACATGCTGTTTGTGGACCGCCCCATCCCCACCAGTTTGGCGACCCTTGGACGGGGGGCAATCCCAAACAACGCTGATACCATCGTTTTAGAAAACTTAAGTTTGGCGACCCTTGGACGGGGGGCAATCCCAAACTCATTGAGTATCAGCAAACACGATGTTTGAAGTTTGGCGACCCTTGGACGGGGGGCAATCCCAAACGTAGGTGTAATGCTGGGTCAACCAGCGCGTAGTTTGGCGACCCTTGGACGGGGGGCAATCCCAAACGGCTGAAGAACAATTTCAACAATCGGCCAGAGTTTGGCGACCCTTGGACGGGGGGCAATCCCAAACGCTGGCAATAAATGCAAAGTTCAGTGGATGAGTTTGGCGACCCTTGGACGGGGGGCAATCCCAAACGAGCAGCCAGTTCATCGCTTGCCTCGCTTTAGTTTGGCGACCCTTGGACGGGGGGCAATCCCAAACGCGAGCAAACCGAAACCACCAATGACGTGAAGTTTGGCGACCCTTGGACGGGGGGCAATCCCAAACAGCCGCACCAACCAGATTGACGAGCCGAGCAGTTTGGCGACCCTTGGACGGGGGGCAATCCCAAACGAAAATGGAAGAAACTCCCGAGCAAATGTAAGTTTGGCGACCCTTGGACGGGGGGCAATCCCAAACTTACTTTGCAATGCTTCACAACCAGAAACAAGTTTGGCGACCCTTGGACGGGGGGCAATCCCAAACTCATCGAGCAAGATTATATTCAACTCGCCGAGTTTGGCGACCCTTGGACGGGGGGCAATCCCAAACCGGCACAGGTGGCGAGGTATTCGCATCCGGAGTTTGGCGACCCTTGGACGGGGGGCAATCCCAAACATGCTGTTTGTGGATCGCCCCATCCCCACCAGTTTGGCGACCCTTGGACGGGGGGCAATCCCAAACAATTTCAACACTCCACCGCGCTGTCCGTCGAGTTTGGCGACCCTTGGACGGGGGGCAATCCCAAACACCTCACTACCCGTTCGCCTTCGTGCAAGGAGTTTGGCGACCCTTGGACGGGGGGCAATCCCAAACAAGCTCGTCATCGGTATCAATTCACCCGGCAGTTTGGCGACCCTTGGACGGGGGGCAATCCCAAACCCATCCAACGAGTCTCAATCGTTGAAATTAAGTTTGGCGACCCTTGGACGGGGGGCAATCCCAAACCGAAGATGCGGCAAATGTCGTCCACGTTTTAGTTTGGCGACCCTTGGACGGGGGGCAATCCCAAACTTTCAGCGCGCTTTAGAGTTCTTCTCAAGTAGTTTGGCGACCCTTGGACGGGGGGCAATCCCAAACCCTTTGGTTTCGCTGAAAACTCCAGACATGAGTTTGGCGACCCTTGGACGGGGGGCAATCCCAAACGTGAGCTTCCAAAACTGCAAAGTGTTCGCCAGTTTGGCGACCCTTGGACGGGGGGCAATCCCAAACGACCGGAGCGCACTGGACGACATGACGAATAGTTTGGCGACCCTTGGACGGGGGGCAATCCCAAACGTTTGCGAGGAATGTTAAAAAGGTGAGGGAAGTTTGGCGACCCTTGGACGGGGGGCAATCCCAAACAGCTCTGGATGGATGCCTACTCTGGCATATAGTTTGGCGACCCTTGGACGGGGGGCAATCCCAAACTCTCCGACAAGAAACACCTTTAACTTCATGAGTTTGGCGACCCTTGGACGGGGGGCAATCCCAAACGTCAGAGTGCCCGCACATTTCAGCGGAAGAAGTTTGGCGACCCTTGGACGGGGGGCAATCCCAAACGTATTGCGCGAGGAAGATGACGATGGCCTGAGTTTGGCGACCCTTGGACGGGGGGCAATCCCAAACTTGGACGTTTGCGACGGCTTCTTTTATCGCAGTTTGGCGACCCTTGGACGGGGGGCAATCCCAAACACCACGCCCCGGCGTTCATGTCCGCCAACGAGTTTGGCGACCCTTGGACGGGGGGCAATCCCAAACATGTTGCTTGCGATTTCGCCGCTGGCCGGGAGTTTGGCGACCCTTGGACGGGGGGCAATCCCAAACACAAAAATCCGGTCATAGTTATTCATATTTAGTTTGGCGACCCTTGGACGGGGGGCAATCCCAAACCGGCCAGCAGCATCTATAATTCTTACTGGTAGTTTGGCGACCCTTGGACGGGGGGCAATCCCAAACGTTGGAAGCATACACCCGGACACTCATCGCAGTTTGGCGACCCTTGGACGGGGGGCAATCCCAAACACCACGCCACCACTTGTACAAGCAACAACAAGTTTGGCGACCCTTGGACGGGGGGCAATCCCAAACATCCCATTAACCGCTGAAATCATCTCCCCCAGTTTGGCGACCCTTGGACGGGGGGCAATCCCAAACCGCCGGGGTCATCGGCGGTTCACCGTGTCAAGTTTGGCGACCCTTGGACGGGGGGCAATCCCAAACCGCTGCGCCTTCTGCCCGCCGGACTTGAGCAGTTTGGCGACCCTTGGACGGGGGGCAATCCCAAACGCTTGAAGGCAAAGTTCTGTCGCCTTGTCGTCCATCAGCGTCGCGAGTTTGCTCCCCCCGTTTTTGGAGGTCCAACGGCGGTTGGAAAAGGATTTTGACATGCGGGCCGGGGTTTGCTTAACTCTGTGCCGACGGAATATGAAGACCGCGACCATTAAAACAGTCATGACGCCGATGGGTGGATACGTATCCACTTGGCAACGTCACTCCTGTCTCCTTGGCATCGCGGGAATGAGTTCATAGCGCATCGAACCAGATTTTTGAAAAACCCGCGATTGCCAGTCAATCGCGGGTTTTTTGTTTGAACACACAGGACCAAAAGCTTTCTGAAGAAAGGTATAAAGATGAATACGAGAAATAACAAAGTGCCGACGGAATTCGGGCCGAACACCCGGTTCGCCCTGCCGGTGCTCACAGCGACCCCAACATATCGGAGCGCCGTGGAGAACGAATTGGAACGGCTCAAAGAGCGGTTGCTCGCCGCCGAACTGGCGCGCACGATCAATCTGGACGCCAACGTCCTGCTCCGGCGCGCGGCCAATGATGCCGTGGCGCTGGTCTGGTTGACACCGTTTCCGCTGTTGCTGTTGCCCGCGCTGTTCGAGGAAAAAGCGCGAACGGCCCGGCTGAGCGCCAGCCGGCAAGCGCTGATCCGCGACCGGAGCAGCGAGTTGCTGACACTGGCCGAATAGATTTACGCCACATGGAGGCGTATGGGTGGGGGTTGGGAAGAGCGTCGTGCAAACGGCGCTCTTCTTTCTTATACAAACCCTTTCCACCCGTCCCGTCCGGGTTTAATTCACCGCTTAATTCCATTCAGAAGCCGTAATCCACACTTGTTTTATAGGGTATTGAAAATCATTTCTCGACGACATGCTTTTCTTTTGTAATATGCTGTTTTGACTTTATGACAACGACCGATGCCGCCAAGAAATTATCTCACAACGAGGAGATAAAAGCCGCAATCCCTACCCTTGGAGGCATGATTTCCGCCACCATGGATAGCGGCACGGATCACTTCTCCGAGGACGACAATCAATTTCTCAAGTTTCATGGCTCGTATCAGCAGGACGACCGTGACCTCCGTAAGACCGGCAAGAAATACATCATGATGGTGCGCGGACGCATCCCTGGCGGCGTGATGACCGCGAAGCAATGGTGCGTCTTTGACGACTTGGCCACGCAATACGGCAACAACACGCTCCGTATCACCACGCGCCAAAGCATCCAGTTTCACGGCATCGTCATGGCCGGCCTGCGGCCGCTCGTGAAGAAGATCAACGAGTCGTTGCTCTCGACCCTCGCCGCGTGCGGCGACGTGAACCGCAACGTCATGGCTGCGCCGACGCCCGCTTACACCAAGGCGCGCGAACAGGTTTATGCCGACGCGCACAAGGTTGCGATGGCCCTCGCCCCGCAGACCAAGGCGTATCACTCCATCTGGATTGATGGCGTGCAATTGGATAATGAAGCGCCGGAGCACAAAAATTTCGTGGATCCGCTCTACGGCAAAACCTATCTGCCGCGCAAATTCAAGATCGCGTTCGCCATTCCGCCCGTGAATGACATGGACATCTTCACGAACTGCCTCGGCTTCATCGCCATCGTCGAGAACGATCAACTCGTCGGCTACAACCTCTGCGTGGGTGGCGGCATGGGCCGCAGTCATGGCAACGAAGCCACGTATCCACGCATGGCGGATGTCATCGGTTTTATTACGCCGGACAAAGTCGTGGACGTGGCAAAGGCCGTGCTGACGATTCATCGCGACTTCGGGGATCGCACCGACCGCAAGCACGCGCGTTTGAAATACGTCATCGCGGAACGTGGCGTCGAATGGGCGCGCAACGAAGTGAACCAGCGCGCCGGCCTCACGCTCGCGCCAAACAAGCCGTACAAGTTTACGAGCATGGCCGACCTCATCGGCTGGCACAAAGCCGTGGACGGAACGTGGTTTCTCGGTCTGTTCGTCAACATGGGCCGCGTGAAGGATGCGCAGAAGACCGCCTTGCGCCAGGTCGCGGACAAGTTCCCGCACATCGAGTTCCGTTTGTCGGCCAACCAAAATGTCATCCTCGCCAACGCGAGCGAGGCCGACAAAATCGCCATCACCGCGCTGCTCAACGCTGCCGCCGTGAAGACGGAAAACCAGGCGACGATTCTGCACGCCGCTTCGATGGCTTGCCCGTCGTTGCCCACCTGCGGTCTTGGCCTCGCGGAATCGGAGCGTTACCTGCCCGGCCTCATTGATCGCATCGAGAAAATCGCCGGCGACCTCGGCCTCGGCGGCGAGGAGATCATCATCCGCTCGACCGGCTGCCCGAACGGTTGCGCGCGGCCCTACATGGCAGAGATTGCGTTCGTCGGCAAAGCACCTGGTCGTTATCAAGTCTGGCTCGGCGGTGACGCCTCCGGCACGCGCCTCAATCGTCTCTGGAAAGACGTGGTCAAAGACCCCGACATGGAGAACGAATTGCGCCCCGTGCTCGCGCGCTTCGCCAGGGAACGCAACGTCGGCGAACGCTTCGGCGACTGGTGTGACCGCGTGTTCTTGCGGGAGCAACCCGTTGCGGCGAACTAAAGCTGATCGCAAAAGCGGACATGCCTTGTTGTCATCATGCCTTATTCCTATCCCCAATCCGTCGAGAAGCACAACGCCTTCAAGCAGGTCCGCTTGCTGTTGCCGGGCGCGCTGGCGCTGGCAGCGGCCGCCGGCTTCGTGAATTCAGTGGCCCTGGGATTCTTTCTCACCCCCGTCAGCCACATGACCGGGGGTATTTCACATCTGGGCATGAACATCGCCGAGGCGCGCTGGCCCGATGCGGCGGCATCGCTGAACATCGTGATCGGCTTCGTCGCCGGCGCGATGCTGGCTGGAATGATCGTGGGGGCGTGGAAATTGATTCCCGGCCGGCGCTACGGCGTGGCCTTGATCGTGGAAGGTTGTTTGCTTGGTTTGGCCACCGGGTTGTTTCTGCAAAAACACCGGCTCGCCCTGCCCGCGGTCTCAATGGCGTGCGGTTTGCAAAACGCGATGTCGAGCAGCTATTGCGGCCTGATGATCCGCACCACGCACGTCACCGGCCTCGTCACGGACATCGGCGTGATGCTGGGGCATTGGTTGCGGCACCGGCAGATCGAGGGCTGGAAATTGCGCTTCCTGCTGTGCGTCGTCCTGAGCTTCGGCTTCGGCTGCTGGCTTGGGCAACTGGCGGATTTGCACTTTGGTCCGGCGTGCCTCGCCGTGCCGGCCATCGGATTTATCATCGTTGGAACGTTGCTGGTTTTCATTTACCATCGCGGGCTGGTGGACTTGGTGCAAAGCGCCAACCCGGCCCCGCCGCCGACCAGCAGTTTTCCCAGACGTTGAACAGCAATTGATTTACCCATGACTCCTGACCAAATCGCCAAAGCCAACGCCGAACTGCGGAACAAATCCGCACTGGACATCGTGAAGTGGGCCATCGCCCAAGCCAATGGTCGCGCCATTGTTTCGACCAATTATCGTCCGTACGAAGCCGTCATCCTGCATCTCGCCACGCAGGCGCAGCCGGACATTCAAGTCTTGTGGGCGGATCATGGCTACAATCGTCCCGCCACTTACAAGCATGCCGAAGTGTTGAAGAAGCAACTCAAGCTGAACGTGAAGGCTTTCGTGCCCAAGGTGACAGCCGCGCACTACGACGCGGTTTACGGCGGCGCACCCGATCCGACACCGGAGAACGAGCAGCGCATCAAAGATTTCAGCGCGGTGATGAAGCTTGAACCGTTCATGCGCGGCATGAAGGAACTCGCGCCGACCATCTGGCTCACCGCGTTGCGCAAGGTGCAGAATCCGAATCGCGCCGGACTGGACATCGTCGTTGAAGACAAAAATTTCAACACCATCAAGGTCAGCCCCGTGTTTTACTGGAGCGACGCGGAGATGGAAGCTTATCTCAAGCAGCACAACCTGCCGAACGAGTGGGATTATTTTGATCCGGCGAAGGCCGCCGAGAAGCGCGAGTGCGGTCTGCACGCGGCCTGGGGCGGCAAAGCGGCGGCGGCGGCCTGAATTTCAACCACGGATAGACACAGATGCACACGGATTCGGAAAATACTTTTACGCTAATTTCGCCAATTGACGCTAATGGGGGAACGCCTTTTCCCATTCGTTGTAATTTGCGCAATTCGCGTCAACCCGGTTTTCATCCGTGTGCATCTGTGTCCATCCGTGGTTAAAACATTTCTGACATGAGTTCATACCATTTAGATCACCTGCAATACCTGGAGACGGAAGCGATTCACATCATGCGTGAAGTCGCGGGCGAGTTCGAGCGGCCCACCCTGCTCTTTTCCGGCGGCAAGGATTCCATCTGTCTCCTGCGGCTCGCCGAGAAGGCGTTCCGCCCGGCGGATATTCCGATGCCGTTTCTGAATGTCGAAACCGGTCACGAATTTCCCGAGTTGATTTCGTTCCGCGACAGCCGCGCCAAGGAACTGGGCGCGAAGCTCATCGTCCGCACGGTGGATGAAGCCATCGCCAAAGGTCACGCGCATCCCGCCCCCGGCGAAATCAGCCGGAACAAGCTCCAGATCCCGGTATTACTCGGCGCGATTGAGGAGTTTCAATTCGACTGCGCCATCGGCGGCGCGCGGCGCGACGAGGAGAAGGCCCGCGCCAAGGAACGTTTCTTCAGCTTCCGCGACAGTTTCGGTCAATGGGATCCCAAGGCGCAGCGCCCGGAAATCTGGAATCTTTACAACGCCCGCGTGAATCCCGGCGAAAACATGCGCGTGTTCCCGCTCTCGAACTGGACCGAGATGGATGTCTGGCAATACATCAAGCGCGAGCAGCTTGCCGTGCCAACGATCTATTTCAGCCACGAGCGCGAATGTTTCCGCCGTGGTGGCCAATGGCTGCCCGTGCCGCCAACCCACGCCGAGAACGGCAAACCCGATCCTTACGCTGGGGCGCGTCCGAAGCCGACCGAGCCGATCAAGAAAATGGTCGTCCGCGTCCGCACCATCGCCGACATGATCAGCACCGGTATGATTGAATCGCCCGCCGACAGCGTGGACGACATCATCGGCGAAGTCGCCGCCGCCCGCGTTACCGAACGCGGCACCCGCGCCGACGACAAAGCCAGCGAAGCCGCGATGGAAGATCGTAAGAAAGCAGGATATTTTTGAACGACAGAGAATGAGCAACGAATTCCAATCATTGGCGGACGAGCTGTACCGCGAACGCGTACTGCGAGCGCGTCGCGTTCCAGCGGAAGAGCGGATCATGGATGGGCCGCGGCTGTTCGACTACGCCTGTGAGATTACGCTTTCGGGATTGCGGCACGAAATGCCCAATGCCACCGCCGCCGAACTGCGCCTGGCGTTGCGCCGCCGCCTTGAACTGGCGCGGCGACTTGATCAATTTTCCGCCGCGAACGCACATCATGATTGATTCACTGGCCATCACAACACTCGTCATTGCCGCGCTTGCCCGAAGCCAGGTGCCGCATGTGGTCGTGGGTTCGTTTGCCAGAAACTTTCATGCCTTTCCGCGTTCCACCAAGGATGCCGACATCGTGCTGGCGGTGGATGTGGCGGGACTAAACCGGTTTGAAACAGAACTTGGCCCGGACTTTTCATTGGATCCGCAGACCACTTTTGAGACGAACACCGGCACGTTCCGGCACACCCTCATCCACAAGGCCACGGAGTTTAAGACGGAACTCTTTCTCCTGAGCCATGACGATTTCGACCAGGAACGATTCCGGAGGCGTATCGCTTTTAAGTTTAACAATTGCGATTCCTTCGTGCTTTCTGCGGAAGACGTGGTCGTTTCCAAACTACGCTGGTTCAGACCCAAAGACATTGAAGACATCCGCGATGTGATGGCGGCAAAAATGGCGTCGTTGGATTGGAATTACATTCAACGCTGGACTGGAATACACGGAACCATGAAACGGCTGGAGCAAATCCGCGCCACTGTCCCCAAGATTGACTAACTGATTTTACCCATGCCTCACACCCAGCATCCCATTGAACTTTTACGCTTCAACACCTGCGGCAGTGTTGATGACGGTAAATCCACGCTCATCGGTCGCCTGCTCTACGATTCAAAGTCCTTGATGGAAGATCAGGTCGAAGCGCTGGAAAAATCCGCCGACATTACCGGCGGCGGCCAGATCAATCTTGCCAACCTCACCGACGGCCTCCGCGCCGAACGCGAGCAAGGCATCACGATTGATGTCGCGTATCGCTACTTCGCCACGCCGAAACGGAAATTCATCGTCGCCGACACGCCCGGCCACGTGCAATACACGCGCAACATGGTTACGGGCGCGAGCACGGCGAACCTTTCCATCGTCCTTGTGGACGCACGCCAAGGCGTGATCGAACAGACGCGCCGCCACACGTTCATCGCGGCGATGCTCGGCATTCCGCATCTCGTCATCGCCATCAACAAGATGGACCTGGTGGATTGGAAGGAGGAACGCTTTGAGGAAATCCGCGACGAGATCGAAGATTTTCTGCCGAAGCTCGACGTGTTCCGCGACGTGAAGTTCATCCCCATCAGCGCGCTGAACGGCGACAACGTGGTGGACGCTTCCAAGCACACGCCGTGGTATCCCGGACCGACGTTGCTCGCGCATCTGGAAACCGTCCACATCGCGAGCGATTGGAATCTCAACGCGTTCCGTTTCCCCGTGCAGTGGGTGAATCGCCCCAACAATCCGACGGACAAAACGCTCCATGATTTCCGCGGCCTGAGCGGTCAGATCGCCAGCGGCATCGTGCGCAAAGGCCAGCAAGTCGCCGTATTGCCGGGTTGCATCAAGACGACGATCAAGGATATCTGGACTTATGACGGCTCGCTGAACGAAGCCTTTTGCCCGCAGTCGGTGACGATCTGTCTGGAGCATGACATTGACATCAGTCGGGGCGACATGATTGTCGGCCTGGAACAACTGCCCGGCATGGGCAGCGATTTGCACGCGCGCATTTGCTGGATGAGCATTCGTCCGTTGCAAGCGGGCAAAAAGTATTTCCTCAAGCACGGGCCGCAGACGGTGCAGGTTGTCGTGACGCAGATCGAAGGCCGGATCAACATGGAAACTGTGGAACTCGAAGCCGGGCCAACTGAGTTTCGCGCGAACGACATCGGCGTGATCCGCCTCAAGACAGCGAAGCCCATTATTTACGACGGTTACGCCACGAACCGGCTCACCGGCTCGTTCATCCTGATCGAGCAAGGCACGAACGCGACCGTGGGTGCCGGCATGTTGTTTCCGCCGACGGAAGCGGTGAAGCCGGAATACACGGACTTCGCGATCTGAGCGGAGCGTTTTGCCGGAGCCGCCGACGTGAGGAGGCGAATTCAAGCTTTCCGCCTCCTCACGGCGGCGGCTCCGAATTATGGGGGAAGAATGGTGTGACGCCCGCCCTCACCCTGACCCTCTCCCCCCGGGGAGAGGAGACAGCATTGGGCCGCGCTTCTCAATTCATTCGTTCGTTCCGTCAATCCAATCGCAGGTTTTTCAGAAAGACGGCGTACGCTTCTCCCTCTCCTGGGGGGAGAGGGCTGGGGCGGTCATGGAACAAACCAGCCTCACACCACAGCTACCCACAACAGAACAGCTCTCAAAAAGAATGTCGGCAACGAAATTCCCCTCACCCGGCCCCTCACCCGGCCCCTCACCCGGCCCCTCACCCCATCCGATGGGGAGAGGGCGGGGTGAGGGGCCGCCCGTCCAACCAGAGTTTTCGCCATTCTTTTTGCAGTACGCTCTAAACGTCGAAGAACCTCAAATCTCTTTCAGTTCCATCCCTTATGAAAACGCTCCCGGGTGGGTGAAATTTTTTGAAAATCCTGTCGGATTTTCGCGGCGGGCGGGTTCTTATGGATGAAGATTATGACGGATTCCAACGAACTCCTGCGCGCCTATGCTCACCACGGCTCGGAATCGGCTTTTTGCGAACTGGTCACCCGCTACGTTGACCTCGTTTATTCCATCGCGTTGCGGCGCGCTTCCGGCAATGCCCATCGGGCCGAAGACATCACGCAAAGCGTTTTCACCGACCTCGCCCGCAAAGCGCGTTCGCTGCCGCCGAAAGTCATGCTGGGCGGCTGGCTGCACCGGCATACGTGTTTTACGGCGGCAAATGTTTTGCGCGGCGAAATGCGCCGCCAAAACCGCGAACGGGAGGCCGCGCACATGAACACGCTCCATTCCGCTCCCGACAATGCCTGGCAACAACTCGGCCCCGTGCTGGACGAAGCCATTGATCAACTCGAAGCCGCCGACCGCGAGGCCATCGTGCTGCGGTATTTCGAGCAACGGGATTTGCGCGCGGTCGGCGTGGCGCTTGGCATCGGCGAGGATGCGGCGCAAAAACGGGTCAGCCGCGCCGTGGACAAACTGCGCGAATTGGTCGGGCAACGCGGCGCAACACTCTCGGCGACGATTCTGGCGGGGGCGCTGGCGTCGGGCGCGGTGCTGGCGGCCCCGGGGGGATTAGCCCGGAAAATCAGTAGCGCGGCTCTGGCAAACGCCGGTGCGGGCGTGGGAGTTGTCGGCGGCATTCTGGCGTTGCTGACGGCGGCGAAAATCAAACTCGCCGTCGCCGCCGTGGTGATTGCGGCGGCGGTGACGATTCCGTTGGTCTTGAAAAAGTCTGCGGCGCACGAACGGGCTGATGGCGCGATCACGACGATGACAGACAGCATCACCAATGAAACCGCCACCAGCCCCAACGCGACGGAGGATGCGGCGACGAATCTTCTTGTCAGCGCCACGGCCAAGCCGAAGCCGAACGAATCCGGTTTGCTGCGTTTGAAAATCGTGACGGCGGATTCCGGCCGACCGATTCCCAATGTGCCGCTGGATTACCGGCGCTGGGACGCTGACAAGTTCACCGGGCGCAAGCTTCAGTCCACCCGCATGGGAGATTGCGAGGTTTCCTTTCCGCGCGAAACAACGACGCACCTCGAATTGACCACGCGCGTGGACGGCTTTGCGGATACGCGCTTGCGTTGGCTCACAAGTCGCGGCGATGTCATTCCCGAGGAATACACGTTGCGATTGGAGCGCGGCGTGCCGATTGGCGGCACGGTGGTGGACGCGGACGGCAATCCGGTGACGGGCGCAAAAGTGGGTTTCAATCACGATGACGATCCCGCTTTGGTCAAAGGGCCGGAAAGTCACGAGTTTGGCTGGATTGAAACGACCACGGACGAAAGCGGTCGCTGGCGGATCAATCGCATGGCGGATGAAATCATTCGCCGCATTCGTGGTTCAGCGCGTCATTCTGAATATGTGGATTCCGCTTATCTTCAACTGGCACAAAATCCGGGCGCGGAAGAAAAATTGCGGGCGGAAAAATTCGTGTTCCAACTGGGTCGCCCGGTCACGGTCATGGGTTTTGTGGTGGACGCGGACGGCACGCCCATTGCGGAGGCCGAAGTGTTCGTGGGCGGACGCAGTGATTCGAGCAAACGCAAAACAAAATCTCTCGATGACGGTTCATTCACGATTTCAGGTTGTCGCCCGGGAAAACAGTTGGTTTCCGCCGAGGCGGAAGGTTTTGCCACCGCCACGATGGAAGTCGCGGAATTGGGTCAGGAATCGCTGCGGCTCGTTTTACAGCGGGGAAAACTGTTGCGTTTGCGGATCGTGAATCAACAAAGCCAGCCCGTGCCTAAAGCCTCAATTTGGCTGGATACGCATCGCAACGGGCCGATCAATCAACCGCGTCCGATTCCCGTGCAGGCGGATTTCAGTCCGCGCAGCGACGAAAACGGGCTGGTGGTTTGGAGCAACGCGCCGGACACGGAATTGCAGTTTGACATCGCCGCCACCGGCTACATGCGTTTGAACGAATTCAAAGCGCGGCCGGATGGAGAAGAGCATGTCGTTGTTCTCAATCCTGCGTTGGTAGTTTCCGGCCAAGTCACCGATGCGGAAACGGGAAAGGCGATTCCACGTTTTCGGATTGTGACCGGTTGGCCGCGGATGAATTTTGATCAAAGTATGGGCGTGAATTGGAGCAGTTTCGAACGCGATTGGCTCAACTTCACGGGCGGCAAGTATCGTCATGCCTTTGAGGATACCCTGATTCGGGGAACGGCTAATCCTGGTTACGCGTTGAAGTTTGAGGCAGACGGTTACGCTTCGTTTGTCTCGCGCGTGATCAAACCGGATGAAGGGGAGGTGCAATTGGACGTGGCGCTCAAACCCGCCACCATCGAAAAATACACGCTCTTGTTGCCGGATGGTCGTCCGGCGGCGAACGCGGAAGTCGGTTTGATTTCGCCGGGAATGCGGTTGGAACTCGCACCCGGACGATTCAACCGGCAGAGCGTGCCATCCGGCGGCAGCATTCTGCTGGCGGATAAGGAAGGGCGGGTGCAACTCTCCCCCGATGATTCCGTGCATACGGTGATGATGGTGCATCCCCAGGGGTTTTTGTGCCTGAGCCGCGCGGCGGTGCGCGGTCAGGAATATCTCCAACTCCAACCGTGGGGCCGCATCGAAGGTGTGGTCACGCACGGCGGCGAGCCGGTGGCGGGACGGGAGTTCAGTCTGGAGTTTGCGCAGCTCAAATCTTCCGATGTGTGGTTTGGCTACACGGCGTACCGCGCGAAATCTGATGCGGAGGGAAAATTTGTCTTCGCGCAAGTGCCGCCCGGGCAATTGAAATTGGTGCGCATCGTTCCGGTTCAAATTTCAGAGAGAATGGGCAGTTGGTCGGACAAACCGGAAAAAAACGTGGAAGTGCGTCCGGGCGAAACCACGCAGGTGGCGCTGAGTGGCGAAGGTTATACCGTAACGGCGCGTGTGCGCTGGCCGGCGGGTGTGGATCGCTCGCGACTGGAACACATCGGCGGCTTTGTTCATACGCCGCCGCCGGCTTGGGTGCAGGGGTGGATGAAGAACCGGACTTCCGGAACAATCAGCACGAACGATCCCCAATGGCAGGCATACGCGGCCGAAATGCAAGCTTACGAAAAAGCCGCGAAGCGATTTCAAATGACTTTTGTGAACAATGTTTTCACGGCGGAGGAAGTGCCCGCCGGGGAGTTTAATGTATCCATTTTTGTGGTGGTGCGGCCTGACGAAGGCAAAACCAATTCGCTGGCATTGACCGGGGAGGCGCGCGTCATCATTCCCGCAGAACCACCCAACGGAACGATGGACGCGAGGGAAATTGAATTGCGGACTTTGGGTAATTCGCCGTGAGCCGGGGCACCGGGGCGGCGGCGTCTTCAACGGGCGGCGAATGTCGGTTGCGCGGCGGCGGCGTCAAATTTCGGCGCAAATAATCGCCGCACCCAACCAAAGTTTAGCCACGTTGTTCGCCGCCGCGTTTGGGGCGCGGGCGGATTCCACGTGACCATTTGAAACCTTGCGCGGGGCGAGTTATCGCAGAGCGAACACGGCCCGGCATCCGTCGCGCGCAATTCATCCGCATCCTCGCGGGGCACTTGAAACCGATAATGGCGGCAGGTCATCACACGAATAATAACGCATGTCCGTGTTACGAACGTGTGACGGCGGGGTGAAGTTATGGCAACGCCCGTTTCCGGAGCGCGGCTGTCCTCAGCCGCTGCGCATCGGAAGACAGAAGCGCATGGGACCTCGATCGGCTCGGTTGCAGGCGGAGGCGCTGCGGCTGGGGACAGCCGCGCTCCTACAGCAGGGCCAGTTGCTCGTGCCAGCCGGGGGCGACGGCATCCACGCCCTGCGCCCGCAGCGTTTGCGCGAACTCGCGCGTGAAGCCGTGGATCGTGAACACCTTCTTCGGCTGCACGAGTTTCACCAGTTCCAGCAAGCCGTCGTAATCCGCGTGATCGCTCAACGGAAAGGCCGCGTCCGTGCCGGAACGAAAACGGCAACTGGAATCCATCGCCCAGCCGGTGATCGCCGCGCTGCGCATCGGATCGAGCGCGACTTTCTGCAACGTCTTGAGCGAGTTCGGCGGCGCAATGATGACTTTGCCGCGCGCCGTTTCAGGCGCAAACGCTTCATGCGCGGGAAAACTCATCCCAAGCTTCTCGTAAAGCTTGGTCATCTTGCGCACGTCACGCTGGAGCATCACCGGCAAGCCCGCGTCGGCCAGACCGCGCAAAATCTCCTGACTCTTGCCCAGCGCATAACCGTAAAGCACCGGCGTTGCGTCATCGGCCAGCGTCGCGCGGCAAAACTTCACGATGTCCGCCTGCACGGTTTCCTCCGGCGGGAATTGATAGCGCGGCAGGCCGAACGTCGTCTCCATGATGAGCCAGTCCGCCCGGCACACTTCCGGTTTTTCCGCAGCGAGGCTGGGACGCAACTTGAAGTCGCCCGTGTAGAGCAAGGTTTCATCGCGCCACTCGATGAAGGCCATCGCGCTACCAAGAATGTGTCCGGCGGGCAAGGCGGTCAGCGCGAAGGTTTCGCTTTCAAATCGAAACTCAGTCCGCTCTCCAAACACCAGATGTTGTTCGCGCCGTTTTCCCGGCAGCCGCGTACGCATGAACAGCGACGTTGCCTCCGTCAGCAACACGTCATCATGCGCGCCGATGTGATCGGCGTGGGCATGGCTGACGAAGACGCGTTCGTTGCCCCGGATGCGTTTGTGCGCATCGAGCCACAAACCGAGTTGTGGCAGATGAATTCCGGCGCGGGTGAATTGGAGGTCCAACGGCACGGCGCAAGCGTAGGCGCACGGGGCGGAGAGTCAAACCCCGGGAGCGCCGGCGTCTCGCCGGCGTGTTGTAAGAACTTCAATCATTCAACCAGATAAACACAGAACGACACGGATGAGGAGAAGGCGTTACCGCGAATCGTATGACACTTTTTTCCTCCAGCGAAACCCGCCGGCGGGACGCCGGCGCTCCCGGGCAAGTTTCAATTCGCTTTTTGCAACCGGCTCGGTTTAGATTCTTGGCACGATGCCAGAGAAAAGTTTGAGCGACATTCCCCGGGAGGTCCGCCCGTTGTTCACCAAGGCGAACGATGCGTTGGGACGGGAGAATTTTGATTATGCGATTGATCTGCTGATGCAAGTCATCGCCCGGGCGCCGGAAGTGGTGGAGGTGCGCAAAGCCTTGCGCAAGGCGCAACTGGGCAAGGCGGCGGCCAAGGGCGGCGGCTTCTTCAAAAAGGTTTTCAGCAGTGCCGGCGCGCAACCACAGATCGCCAAGGCGCAGATGGCGTTGAACAGCAATCCGCTCGAAGCCCTGGCCATCGCCGAGCAGGTGTTGAACTCCGACGCCAAAAGCAGCCAGGCGCACAAGATCATCGTGCAGGCGGCCACCGCTTTGGATATGCCGCGCACCGCCGTCATGTCGCTCGAAGTGTTGTGGGAACAGAATCCCAAGGACAAAAACATCACCATCCAGTTTGCGGAATTTCTCAGCCAGATCGGCGAGGTGAAGCTGGCGGAGCGGGTCTTGGTTGATTTGCGCGCGGCCCACCCGACCGATCCGGATGTGAACCAGGCGCTGAAGAACAGTTCCGCCTCGCGCACGTTGAACGAGGGCGGTTACGACAAGGCGGAGGAGGAAGGGAGTTCGTATCGGGATATTTTGCGCAACGAAGACCAGGCCAAGGCCCTGGAGCAGGAGCAGCGCGTGCAAAAGACGGAGGACACGAGCGACCGGTTGGTGCGCGAATACGAAAACCGGCTCCGGACCGATGGGCACAATCCCAAGGTGCTGCGGTCGCTGGCGGAACTCTATACGCAACGGAAAATCTTCGATCGCGCGCTGGAGTATTACGCGAAGTTGAAGGCGGTTGATACCGGGAGCGATGCCTCCCTGGATCAGGCCATCGCGCAGGTGAAGCTCAAAAAGCTCGACGCGCAGATGGAGTTGCTGGACCCGACCGCGCCGGACTTCGCCGAGCAGACCGAACGGTTGCAGCAGGAGAAACTGGCCTTTCAACTCAGCGAATGCCAGCAGCGCGTGGAGAAATATCCGACCGACCTGGCGTTCCGTTTCGAGTTAGGCTCGTTGTATCTGCGCCTCGGCAAGATCGGCGAGGCGATCGCGGAATTTCAGAAAGCCAAGGGCAATCCAAACAAACGCATCGCGGCGATGCACGGGCTGGCGCAATGCTTTGCCCGGCGCAAGATGAACGATCTGGCGGCGAAAACCTTGCAGGAAGCCATCAAGGAAAAGCTGACGTTCGACGACGAGAAGAAGGAGTTGATCTACCAGCTCGGCTGCATCTTCGAGCTGATGGGCAAGAAGGAGGACGCCATCGAACAGTTCAAGCTGATCTACGAGACGGACATCGGCTACAAGGACGTGGCAGCCAAGGTGGACGCGTATTACGCGGGGCAGTAGCAAAACATTTGCTTTACGCCGCGCTTGGTTTCCCGAAACTAACCGACCGACGCTTTAGTCGGAAGTGTGCGCACACTCTATAATATTTTGTTCCTGATCGGATTTGCCCTGTCTTCGCCCTATTACTTCTGGCGGATGTGGCGCCGCGGCAACTGGCGGCTGGGCTTCAATGAGCGTTTCGCCAACTACGATAACAAGCTCAAACAGGCCCTCACCAACCGCCAGACGCTGTGGCTGCACGCCGTGAGCGTCGGCGAGGTCGGCCTGTGCTCCCCGCTCATCAAGGCGCTGGAGCCGCGCCTGCCCAACGCCAAGA
>CAZQNQ010000033.1:0-46090 GCA_964594985.1 uncultured Bifidobacterium sp. | reverse complement strand
CGCCGTTCCGTTCCAACCAAACGACGGCGCGCAGGGACTGACGCGCCCTACCAGCAACGGTCTTTTTGTTACACGCTCTTAATAGCCCCATGAAAATCATCCCATGAAAATGACACGTTTTATTCTCGCCGCCTGCTTGGTGCTGGTCACCGGCCCGATGGCCATGTGTGCGCCACAAGTCGAAGTGGATTTGAGCGGTTATCGCGCTGACTCGGGCATCACGGTGACGAAGCGTGAGGCAAACAAACTGCAAATCGTCTGGCCCGCCGGCAAGAATCTCCGCGCGGAGCTGCTGCTGGACCTGAATCCAGACGCGCCCTTGATTCAATCGCTGAGTCTGCAGGAAGGGCGCAAATCACCCAAGGTCATCGCCACCGGGCTTGATCCGGTCGCCACGCTGACCATCGGCGAGCGCGACAAAAAGAAATACGACGAGGCGTTTCGCGGCATGGTGTTTTTCGAGAACCCCCGGCAGAAACCTTACACGACGCATCCGGTCACCTTGACGCGCCAGAGCGTGCGCGTAGCGAGTGAAGGAACGCGCGGCACCGTCAGCATCGGCGAGATTTCCGCCGGCTCGTTCACCGGGGAACTGCGCTTCACGTTCTATCGCAACAGCCCGTTGATCCACGCCGAGACCGTCGTCAGCACGCGCGAGGAATTGCGCGCCATCCTTTACGACGCGGGCCTGAGCAGCCGGACGCCGGATTGGAAGAGGATGGTCTGGCGCGATCCGTTGGGAAAATTGCAAAGCGCAGACCTCAACACCAACGCGTCGGCGTATTCGCTCGCAGTGAAGCAACGCACGGTGGTGGCCGAAGGCGCGAATGGCTCCCTCGCGGTCTTTCCCGCGCCGCACCAGTATTTCTATCCGTTGGATTTCGCGGAGAACTTCGCCTTCATGTGGATCGGCAACAATTACAGCAAGATGCCGGCGGGCTTTGGATTTGGCGTCCGGCAACCGCTGGAGGGGGACAAGCGCTGGGTACCGTGGTTCGATGCGCCGCCCCATCGGGAGCATCATCTCGGCCTGTTCTATCTGCTGAGTCCCGAAAACGGGGAACAGACCTTGAACGAGGTGGCTCGTTACACGCACGGCGATCGCTTCGTGAAGTTGCCGGGTTACAAAACCTTTACGAGTCATTATCACGTGGAGCACACGGTGGATTTCCTCGATCAGCAGAAACAGCAGAAGACCACCGGGATTCCGGAAGGGTTGGAAGCGCCCGGCTTCATCGCCAAGTTGAAGGACACCGGGGTTGATATCGTTCACCTCGCGGAATTTCATCACGGGTGGACGCCGGGGCAAAAAGCCCCCGACCGGTTGCGCATGTTGAAGGTGATGCACGAGGAATGCGCGCGGCTCTCGGATAATGAACTGCTCCTGCTGCCCGGCGAAGAACCCAACGTGCATCTCGGCGGTCATTGGATGAGCTTTTTTCCGCAGCCGGTGTATTGGGTGTTGAACCGCGCGGCGGGCGAGCCGTTCGAGGAGATGGTGGAGGGTTACGGCAAAGTGTATCGCGTCGGCAGCCCGGAAGACGTGTTGCGGGTGATGGAACAGGAAAACGGTTTGATGTGGACGGCGCACGCGCGCATCAAGGCTTCGGCGCAGTTCCCGGACAATTATCGGCAGCAGCCGTTCTATCAATCGAAGCATTTTCTTGGCGCCGCGTGGAAGGCGATGCCCGCTGATCTCTCGCGGCCCACGCTCGGCTGGCGGGTGTTGGACCTGCTCGACTACATGAACCAGTGGGGCCAACGCAAGCAAGCCATCGGCGAGGTGGACGTGTTCAAGGTCGAGCCGGACTACGAACTCTACGCGCACATGAACATCAACTACCTGAAGTTGAAGCGCAGTCCGAAGTTCAAGGACGGCTGGCAATCCGTGCTGGATACATTGCGCGGCGGGCAGTTTTTCACGACGACCGGGGAGGTCCTCATTCCGAAATTCTCTGTGGCGGGGAAAGAAAGTGGCGAGATCGTTTCCCACGCCGGGGCTGAGAAGGCCGAGTTGCGGGCGGAACTGCAGTGGACGTTCCCGCTGGCGTTTGCGGAAATCATTTCGGGCAACGGCACGTCCGTGAAACGCCAGCGTGTGGATTTGACGGACACGGAAGCATTCGGCAAGCGCACGCTCCGTCTGCCGGTGGATCTGGCGGGCCAACGGTGGGTGCGGCTGGAAGTTTGGGACATCGCGGCCAACGGTGCCTATACGCAACCGGTCTGGGTGGAATAAGCTGAATGATTAAAATTGTCTGACGATTGGTTTCGTCCGTCCAAGGCGGCAGTCGTGAACTGATCAAAACAGCGAAGATGAACAAGCTACTTCTCATGTCTCTGTGGCTATTGGGCTGCCTGTTTTTCATCTGGCAGTCTGCATCCAGCAGTCTGGCCGCGGCATCTGGAATCTGCCGGATCGAAGTCGTTGAGAAAGGCAGCGGCTGGCCCGTGCCGCTGGTCGAGTTACGCACCACGCATCAAGTGCGGTTCGTCTCCGACAACGCGGGCGTCATCGCTTTCGATCTGCCGGAACTCATGGGGCGCGAGACGTGGTTTGATGTTGTTGGCCACGGCTATGAAGTGCCGAAGGATGGTTTTGGCTATCGGGGCGTGCGTTTGAAACCCGAGCCGGGCAAGACGCTCAAGGTGGAAGTCAACCGCACGATCATCGCCCGGCGACTGGGTCGGATCACGGGCGCGGGAATGTTCGCCGAAAGCCAGAAACTCGGAGCGGAACTCGATTGGAAAGAGTCCGGCGTGCTCGGTTGCGACAGCGTGCAGAACGCCGTGCATCTCGGAAAACTGTTCTGGCTCTGGGGCGACACGACGCTGGCGCATTATCCACTGGGGGTTTTTCACAGCACGAGCGCCACGACGGCGGTGCAACCCTTGGCGGAGTTCAAACCGCCCGTGCGACTCAAGTATGACTATTTCACGGACGCGAAAGGAGTGCCGTGCGGCGTGGCCCAAATGCCGGGTGACGGACCGACCTGGATCTCCGGCATGGTGAGCTTGCCGGATTCCAACGGCGTGCCGCACCTCGTCGGCGCGTACGCGAAGATCCGCGGCCACCTCGAAGCGTATGAGTGGGGGCTGTGCGGGTGGAATGAGACCGCCGCCAAGTTCGAGCGGTTGCGCGTGGTATGGACGAAATCCAAAGAATCACCCCAGCCGCCGCCATTGCCGGAAGGGCAGCCGTGTTTCTGGACCAATGCGCAAGGCAGGGAGTGGGTGTTGTTTGGAAATCCGCTCCCGAAGTTACGATGTCCGGCAACGTTCGAGGCTTGGCAGGATAAAACCACCTGGGAAGTGCTCAAGCCGCAGGCGACGTTTGACTCCGCCACGGATGGCCAGCCCGTGAAACCGCACACCGGTGCCATCGCGTGGAATCCCTGGCGCAAACGCTGGGTGACAGTGTTCATGGAATCCGACGGCCACCCCTCGAAGCTCGGCGAACTCTGGTATGCGGAAGCGGACGCGCCCACGGGTCCGTGGGGGAAGGCGGTCAAAATCCTGACGCACGAGAACTATACGTTCTATAATCCGCGCCTGCATCCCGAGTTGACGCCGGCGGATTCACCGATCCTCCTGTTCGAGGGTACTTACACGCGGGAGTTCGCGGATCGTCCGGCACCCACGCCGCGCTACGATTACAACCAGATTCTTTACCGACTGGATCTCAACGACCCGGCGTTACGCCCGGCGCAGGAGCATTGAAGCGCGGCAGTTTTCAGTTGAGCTTCGCCGGAACAATTGGTCGCACGGGAGGAAGTTTCTCGAATGGCAGAACACCACAGCGATCCGCCCATGCTTGGTAGCGTGTCCGGAGTTGCGTGATCAGGTCGGGGTTCTGCTTGGCCAGATTTTTCAACTCCGTGCGATCCGCCTCCATGTCGTAAAGTTCCCAGGGCTGTGCGTGCCGGGCGACGAGTTTCCATTTTCCGAGTCGCACTCCGCGGTTGCCTTCGTGTTCCCAGAACCGTGGCGTTTCCGCATTCGGCGAGCGACCGTGAAACACGGGCAGCAAGCTGCCGCCTTCCAGGGGCAATGGCTTCTGGCCGCGAAATGTCGTGGGGAATTCTGCCCCGGCCAGTTCGAGGCACGTGGGCATGATGTCGGTGAGGTGGCTGACTTCACTGGTCAGCGGATTGTTTGTGGTAATCACCCCCGGCCAGTTCGCGATGAAGGGCGTCGCGATGCCGCCTTCATGCACGTAATGTTTGTGCCACCGGAACGGAGTGTTGCCGACGTTGGCCCAGCCCGGCCCGTAGCTTTGCCACGTCTCTTCCGGCCCGGCGAACACGCTGTGGTCCTGATTGCCGATTTTGATCGCGCGCCCATCCCGGGTGCGGGTGGGCACGTCATACCAACCCGGCTGGATGGCTTCATCACACGCGCCATTGTCTGAGAAGAACATCACCAGTGTGTTTTGATCAGCGCCTGTCTCTTTCAGTTTGGTCAGGATGCGACCGATGCCAGTGTCCATGTGTTCCACCATGGCGGCAAAGGTCGCCATGCGATTGGCTTCCCAGGCTTTGTCCTTCACGTTTTCCCAAGCAGCGACGCGTTCGTCGCGCGGAGACAACGGCCACGACTTGTCAATCAGCCCCAGTTCGATCTGCCGCCGATAACGATTCGTGCGGATCACGTCCCAGCCCGCGAGGTAACGTTCCCGGTATTTGGCGATGTCCGCCTCCGGCGCTTGTAGCGGCCAGTGCGGTGCGGTGTACGCGACGTAGAGAAAGAAGGGCTGCTTGCTGCGTGCAGACCGTTCGATGCTGGCTACCGCCTCATCGCTGACTGCGTCGGTGTAGTAATAGTTCGTGGTCGCTGGCTTCGTGACTTGATTGCTGCGTACGAGCGAGAAGGGATCGTAGTAGCTGTTCACGCCGTGGATCGTGCCGTAGAACTCGTCAAAGCCGCGTTGCAGCGGCCAGTTGCTTTTGTGGTCCCAGAACGGCTCGGTGGATTCAAAATTCAACTGCCGCTTCCCGTCGAACGATATGTGGCTCAAATGCCATTTTCCGACCATGGCGGTACGGTAACCCGCCGTCCGCAGCATTTCGGCGATCGTCGGCGCGAGCGGGTTGAGTTCGCCGCGATAGCTGGGCAAGCCGCGGTCTTCCATCATGTGTCCGATGCCGGCCTGATGCGGTTGCAGCCCCGTGAGCAGGGCGGCGCGCGTGGGACAGCAGCGGGGCGTGGTATAAAATTGGGTGAACCGTTTTCCGGTGGCGGCCAGCCGGTCGAGGTTGGGCGTGGCGATCTCCGAGCCGTAACAGCCGAGGTCTGAATAACCGAGGTCATCCGCGAGGATCAGCACGATGTTGGGGCGCGGTGCCTTGGTGGTCGCGGCGTTGACACTCCCAGTCATGGTGAGCACGACGAGGAGGAGCAACCAGATTTCCACCCACACCATTTGCATGGCCGCTGTTCTCGGACAATTCTTCAGTCGGGTTTTTGTCATGGCTTCGATCGGGAACAGCGTAGCAGATTGCGGGTCCGGGACGGTGTCACCCAATCATGCGACAGGCTGATGCGGTGAGCGTCTGGCAGTCTGCCGGCCCAAGCTATCGTGTATTTGCCACTCCGGCCAATGAACACCGCACGCTGGGATTATGAGAAAAGTTTACCTCGGTTTGTTGCTGCTCGTCGTTGCTTGCGGTAACGGGTCAAGCGCTGGCTCAGGGCTTGTCTCGTTGGCGAATCCACTGCAGGGTACGGATTCCGTCGGCGGGTTCTCGCATGGCAACACGTTTCCGGCGATTGCGCTGCCCTTTCCAATGAACGTGTGGGCGCCCTACACGCAGCCGGCGAAGGATTCGTTCTACTACCAGTATCGGCAGACCAAGATTCGCGGCATCCGCCAGACGCATCAACCGAGTCCGTGGATCGCGGACTACGCGAACTTCTCGCTGATGCCCGTGTCTGGGAAGTTGGTGGTCAAGGAGGACGAGCGCGCTTCCGAGTTCCGGCACGAGACGGAGGTGGCGCGGCCCAGCTACTACAAGGTGCGGCTGGACACCTGGAAGGCGACCGCCGAAGTCACGCCGACCGAGCGCGGGGCGAGTTTTCGCTTCACCTATGAGGAGGGCGGCGATGCGTATGTGGTGCTGGATGCGTTCCACAACGGTTCAGCGGTGGAAATCCTGCCCAAGGAAAACAAGGTGATCGGGGTGTGTCGCAACAACAACGGCGGCGTGCCGAACAATTTCTCGAACTACTTCGTGATCGAATTCGACCAGCCGTTTGTCGGGCATGGGGTCTGGACGCCGGAAACGATCCAGGACGGCGTCACCAAACTGGCGGACAAACACGTCGGCGCGTATTTCAAGTTCAAGTTGAAAAAAGGCAAGTCCGTCAGCGCCAGGGTGGCCTCGTCTTATATCAGTCCGGAACAGGCGGCGCGCAATCTGCAACGGGAGATCGGCAAGGCGGATTTTGACACGGTGTTGAAGCAGGCGGACGCGAAATGGAACGAGATGTTCGACCGCATCCGCATCGAGGGCGGCACGGAGGAGCAGCACCGCACGTTTTACAGCGCGTTCTATCGCAGCGTCATCTTTCCGCATCGCTTCCATGAGTTCGATGCGCAGGGAAAGCCCGTCTATTTCAGTCCGTTCGACGGCAAGATTCACAGCGGTCATCTCTACACGGACACGGGATTGTGGGACACGTTCCGCGCGTCGCATCCGCTCTACAACTTGCTGTTCCCCGAAATCAGCGCCGAGATCATGCAGGGCATGCTCGCGGCATACGAGCAGAGCGGCTGGCTGCCGGCGTGGTCCAGCCCGGGACATCGCGATTGCATGATCGGCAATCACGCCTTCTCGCTATTCGCGGATGCGTGGGTTAAGGGCATCACTAATTTTGATGCCGGCAAGGCGGTGGAGGCGATGGTTCACGATGCGAATACGCAGTCGCCCAAGAACTGCCGGGCCATTGGCCGGGACGGGGCGGAGTTCTATCAGAAGCTCGGCTATGCCCCGTATCCGGAGGTGCGCGAGGCGACCGCCAAGACGCTGGAATATGCGTACAACGATTTTTGCGCGGCGATGCTGGCCCGGCAGATCGGGCGGCACGCCGAAGCGGACGCGTTCGTGAAAACTTCCTACAACTATACGAACGTCCTGGATGTGGATCTTGGTTTCGTCCGCGGTCGCAAGGCGGATGGCGCGTGGTGCGAGCCGTTCTCGCCGATTGAATGGGGCGGGCCGTTCACGGAAGGCAACTCGTGGCATTGGACGTGGAGCGTATTTCAGGACGTGCCGGGCCTGGTGAAATTGCTCGGCGGCGATGAGGCGTTTGGCCGGAAGCTTGATGCGGTGTTTTACACGCCGCCGGATGTGAAGGTCGGCACGTATGGCGGGATGATTCACGAGATGACCGAGATGGTCGCCTTGAACATGGGCCAATACGCGCACGGCAACCAGCCGATCCAGCACGCGATCTATCTCTACAATTACGTCGGGCAACCGTGGAAGACGCAGGCGCGGGTGCGGCAGGTGATGAGCTTGCTCTATCAGTCCACGCCGGACGGATTGTGCGGCGATGAAGACACGGGCCAGATGTCTTCGTGGTATGTGTTCAGCGCGCTGGGTTTTTATCCGGTGTGTCCGGGCACGACGGAATATCAGATCGGCAGCCCGTTGTTTGATCGCGCCACAATCAAGTTGCCGAACGGAAAGAAGTTTGTCGTGACGGCGAAGCAGAACGGGCCGCAACGGCCGTACATCCGCTGGGCGACGCTCAACCAGAAGGAATTCCATCGCACCTATCTGACGCATGATCAGATCGTCGGTGGCGGCGAACTGGTGTTTGACATGACTTCCGCACCCGAGAAGTGGGCCACTGCGCCTGAGAGCCGACCGGGCAGTGCCATGAATCTAGTTCTCCCGGCTCGCTGATCAGCATATCATAAATCAATCCACCTATAAATTATGGCTTCGATAGCAACCACAGCCACCCCTGGTTCATCCGCAACAAACAACGGCGCGTCGTATCGCGGCCCGTTTGCGATCATGACATCGTTGTTTTTTCTGTGGGGGTTCATGACGGTGTTCAACGACATCCTGATTCCGCGGTTCAAGGAGGCGTTCACGTTGAGTTACTTTCAGGCGATGCTGGTGCAGTTCGCGTTCTTCGGCGCGTATTTTGTGGGTTCGCTGATTTACTTCATCATTTCGGCGACGAAAGGCGATCCGATCGCCAAGATCGGCTACAAGAACGGCGTGGTGATCGGGTTGCTGATTTCGGCGGCGGGCAGCGCGTTGTTCTGGCCGGCGGCGGGGGCGTCGTCGTATCCGATGTTTTTGGCGGCGTTGTTCATCGTGGGGCTGGGGTTTGCCATGTTGCAGATCGCGGCCAATCCCTACATCACCATTCTCGGGGCGGAGAAGACGGCGTCGAGCCGGTTGAACCTGGCGCAGGGGTTCAATTCCATCGGTACGACGATCGGGCCGTTGATCGGTGGCTGGCTCATCTTCCAATATTTTGCTTCCAGCGGTTCGCATGGTGCGGAGTCCGTGAAAGTGCCCTACATGGCGTTTTGCATCATCTTCCTCGTGCTGGCGGCGGTGTTCTTCTTCATCCATCTCCCGCATGTCGGCGAGGGACACGTGGAGCCGGGAGCGGGCGCGTTGAAGTTTCCGCATGTGCGTCTCGGGGTGATCGCGATCTTCATGTATGTCGGCGGCGAGGTGGCGGTGGGCAGCGCCATCATCAACTTCTTGGGGCAACCGAACGTGGCCGGGTTGTCGGAGATTGAGGCCAGCAAGTATGTGGCGATTTATTGGGGCGGGTTGATGATCGGGCGGTTCATGGGCGCGGTGGAGTTGAGCGAGATGAAGCAGGCGAACAAGCAGGTGGCCTTGATCGTCATTCCGCTGCTCGCGTATCTGCTGCTCTGGATTGCCAAGAGCGCGCCGCTGGATGCGTTGCACGGCAATACGACCACCTCCGTCTTCGCGCTGTGGCGCGAGGCGTTCGTGGCGAACTGGGCGGTGTTCAAACTGTATCTGCCGTTCATCGGGTTGTGCTGGTTGCTGTTCCAGTTCGGGCGGGCGCAGGCCGCGCGGACGCTGGTGATCTTCTCGCTGACGGTGGTGGCGCTGTTGCTGACGGCGATCCTGGTGGGCGGCAAGGTGGCGATGTGGTGCGTGGTCGCCATCGGCCTGTTCACCTCGATCGGCTGGTCCAACACCTTTTCATTGGCGTTGGAAGGGACGGGGATTTACAAAAGCCAGGTGTCGTCCCTGCTGGTGATGGCGATTCTGGGCGGCGCGGTTCTGCCGCCGTTGCAGGGCAAGATCGCCGACGTGACGCACAACCTGCAACTCTCCTTCATCGTGCCGCTGCTCGCGTATGCCTACGTGGCCTTCTATGGCTTCAAAGGACATAAGATCGGTCGCAAGGAGCTTGAGTCATGAATCGCCGCGACTTCATCCGTAACACGACCCTTGCTGCCACCGCGATTGCGTTGGCACCCACTCCCGGTTTCGCCGCTCCGACAGGCTTTCCGGTGGTCCGCACGCCGGAGGGCAAACGGCATTTCAAGAGCATCGCCGTCGAGCGTGCGATTGCGCAGATCAAGTCGTCCATTGGAAACAAGGAGATTGCGTGGCTGTTCGAGAACTGTTTTCCGAACACACTCGACACCACGGTGGACTTCACGCTGGTGGATGGTCGGCCCGACACCTACGTCATCACGGGCGACATTGATGCGATGTGGCTGCGCGACAGTTCGGCGCAGGTCTATCCGTATCTGGATTTGATGAAAGACGATCAACCGCTCCAGCAGTTGATTGCCGGCGTCATCAACCGCCAGACCCGCTGCATCCTGAAAGATCCATACGCGAACGCCTTCTACAAGGACGACACCAAACGCGGCGAGTGGAAGACCGACCTGACCGACATGAAACCCGGCATCCACGAGCGCAAGTGGGAGATTGATTCGCTCTGCTACCCGATCCGGCTGGGCTATCGCTACTGGAAGTTGTCGGGCGACCCGAAGCCGTTCGACACCGCGTGGCGCGAGGCGATCAAGCTCACGGTGCAAACCTTCCGGGAACAACAGCGCAAGACCGGCAAAGGCCCGTATCACTTCATGCGCCGCACCGAGTGGGCGACCGACAGCCTGCCGGGTCGCGGTTACGGCAATCCGGCCAAGCCGGTCGGCTTGATTTATTCGATGTTCCGCCCGAGCGACGACGCGACGATTTTCCCGTTTTTGATCCCGTCAAACTTCTTCGCGCTGGTCAGCCTGCGGCAGGCGGCGGAGATGGTGGAGAAACTCCAGAACGATGCCGATCTCGCCAAGCAATGTCGCGCGCTGGCGGACGAGGTGGATCAAGCGTTGAAAGAGTACGCCACGGTGAATCATCCGAAAGCGGGGAAGGTGTATGCGTTCGAGGTGGACGCGTTTGGCAACTATTACTGCACCGATGACGGGAACATTCCGAATCTGCTGTCGCTGCCGTATCTCGGCGCGGTGAAGCCGAACGACAAAGTTTACCTGAACACCCGCAAGCTGCTGCTCTCGGCGGACAATCCGTATTGGTGCATCGGCAAAGCGGCGACGGGGTTGGGCGGTCCGCACGTGGGCGTGGACATGATCTGGCCGCTGGGCGTGATCATCGAAGGGTTGACCGCCACGACGGATCGCGAGATCAAACAATGCCTCGACACGTTGCAGCGGACGCACGCCAACACCGGCTTCATGCACGAAGCGTTTCACAAGGACGATCCGAAGAAGTACACGCGCTCGTGGTTCGCCTGGGCCAACACCATCTTCGGCGAATTCGTCCTGAAAACCTTTCACGAACGGCCGCATCTGCTGCGGTGAAGCCGGGCGGGAGCGCGCCGGAAAAGAGATTTTTCAGTATGCACTTGATCCCTTCATGTTTTGTCGGATTGCTGCTCGCCGGACTTGGGGTGACAGCACCGTTGAATCTTGCGGTGGCGGCCGACGCCAAGACCACCTCCGGTAATCCGATCTTCCCCGGTTGGTATGCCGATCCGGAAGGAGTGGTGTTTGGGGATCGTTACTGGATCTATCCCACCTACTCGGCGCGGTATGAAGAGCAGGTTTTCCTCGACGCCTTTTCCTCGCCGGACCTCGTCCACTGGACCAAGCACAGTCGCATCCTGGACACGAACCGGGTGACGTGGGCGTGGCGCGCGATGTGGGCGCCGTCCATCATCGCCAAGGATGGGAAATACTTTCTCTTCTTCGGCGCGAACGACATCCAGAACGATCAGCAACTCGGCGGCATCGGCGTGGCGGTGGCGGACAAACCCGAAGGTCCGTTCCAGGATCATCTGGGCAAACCGCTGATTGACCGCTTCCACAATGGCGCGCAGCCGATTGATCAATTCGCCTTTCGTGATTCCGATGGGCAGTGCTACTTGATCTATGGCGGCTGGCGGCACTGCAACATCGCCCGGCTGCGCGATGATTTTCGCGGCTTTGTTCCGTTCTCCGACGGCACGACTTTCAAGGAGGTGACTCCACAGGGTTACGTGGAAGGGCCATTCATGTTCAAGCGGAACGGCAAATACTACTTCATGTGGTCCGAGGGTGGATGGACGGGGCCGAATTATTCCGTCGCGTATGCCATCGCGGATTCGCCGCTGGGGCCGTTTTCCCGCATCGGCAAGATTTTGCAGCAGGATCCCAAGGTCGCCACCGGGGCGGGACATCATTCCGTGATCCAAGTGCCGGGCGAGGAAGCTTACTACATCGTGTATCACCGGCGACCGTTGGGAGAGAAGGACGGCAACCACCGCGTCACTTGCATTGATCGGATGGAGTTCGATGACCAGGGCCTAATCCTGCCGGTCAAAATTACTTTTGAAGGCGTGACCGCCAAGCCGCTCGGCAAGGCTCCGAGCCGGAACGCGGAAAGTCCCGCTGCCGATAAAACGGCGCAGTGAAATCGCCACGGAGCGGAACGACAAACACATCGTAGGGATGAACAGTTCCGGTTTGGCGAACGTCAGAGTTTGCTCCACCGCTTTTGAATTATGCTGAGACTGACCCTGCTGACCTGCTGGCTCGCTGCAACCACCGTTGTGAACGCGGCCGTTTCCGTGACCGCCACCCGTTGTGAATATCGCGAGAACCCCGTCGCCGTGGACGCGCTTCAGCCCCGGTTGAGTTGGGGGCTGGAGTCCAAGGATCGCGGCGGGTTGCAATCGGCCTATCAGGTGTTGGTCGCCAGCAGTGCGGACGCGCTGAAAAAGGATCGCGGCGATTTGTGGGACAGCGGCAAAGTGGTTTCCGCCGAATCGGCGCATGTCGTTTACGCCGGCAAGGCGCTGACGTCGGGGCAGGTGTGTTTTTGGAAAGTGAAAGTGTGGGATCACGCGGGCAAAGTTTCCAGTTGGAGCAAACCGGCGACGTGGACCATGGGACTGTTGAACACCGGCGATTGGCAGGCGCAGTGGATTGGTTTTCCGCCGACGAATTCCGCCCAGTCCGAGTTCGAGCGTTTGCTGGTGCTCGACGGGTGCGCCTGGGTGTGGGCCAATGGCGCGACGCCGGGCAATCAATCTCCGGGCCGGGTTTACTTCCGCAAGCTTTTGGAATTGCCCGCGCATGCGCCCGTGGCCCGCGCGAAATTCGTGTTGTCGGCGGATGATACGTTGCAACTGTACGTGAACGGTCAACCGGCGGGGGGAACGCACCGCAATTGGAAACAAGCGGCCACGCGCGATGTCGCGGGCCTGCTGAAACCCGGCGCGAATCTGCTCGCCATCGAAGCGGAGAACACCGGGAACAATCCGGCCGGGTTGGTCGGGCGGCTCGTCGTGGAATTTGCCAACGGCGAAAAATTATTCGTGCCGATTGATCAATCGTGGCGCAGCAGCCGGGACTCCGGCGCAAACTGGAAAGATTCCTTGGAGACCGGAAACGATTGGCTCCCGGCCGCGGAACTCGTGCGTTATGGCGCCCAGCCGTGGGGCACGATCGCCCGGCAGGTCATGAGTCCGGCGCCGTTCTTTCGCAAACCGTTCACGGTGCCCAAGCGCATCCAACGCGCGACCGTTTTCGCGGCGGCGCTCGGGGTTTATGAATTGCATCTGAACGGCAAACCGGTGGACACGGATGTGTTGTCGCCGGGCTGGACGGATTTCAGCAAGCGCGTCCACTACCGGGGCTACGACGTCACGGAGCAACTCAAGCGCGGGGACAATGTCGTGAGCGCGATGCTGGGCGATGGCTGGTATGCCAGCTATCTGGCGTTCACGGGCAAGCGGCATTATTACGGCGGCGAGCCGCGGCTGCTCGTGCAGTTGGTGATCGAGTATCAGGACGGCACGCGCGAAGTCATCGGCACGGATGAGACCTGGCAGGCGGCAACCGGGCCGATCCTGGAGGCGGATTTGTTGATGGGCTGTCTCTACGATGCCCGCGCGGAATTTACTGGTTGGGACAAATCCGGGTTTGACGCGGCGAAGTGGCAGCCCGCCCAAGTGGATGTCGCAGTGAAAGCAAATCTGGTGGCTCATCCGGGTGAACCCATGCGTCGCACGGAGCAGGTTGCCGCGAAAAAGATCACCGAACCGAAGCCCAAGGTTTATGTTTTTGACCTCGGGCAGAACCTGGTGGGCTGGGCGCGGGTGAAGTTGAAAGGCAAGCCGGGGCAGAAGGTGGTGGTGCGTCATGCCGAGATGTTGAATCCCGACGGCACGATCTACACGACCAACCTGCGGGCGGCGGCGGCGACCGACACCTATATTCTGGCCGCTGAGGGGAAGCGGAGTTTCGAGCCGTATTTTACCTTTCACGGGTTTCAATATGTCGAGGTGACGGGATTGGATTACCAACCGGAACTGGCGGATGTCGCCGGGGTGGTGGTGCATTCCGATCTGCCGCGCGCCGGTTGGTTTGAGTGCTCGGAGCCGCTCGTGAACAAACTCACGTTGAATTCGCTCTGGGGGCAACGCGGTAATTTTCTGGATGTGCCGACGGATTGTCCGCAACGCGACGAACGCGCCGGTTGGACCGGGGATGCGCAGGTGTTCATGAAGACCGCGTGCCTGAACCAGGATGCGGCGGCGTTCTACACGAAGTGGCTGCGCGATCTCTGCGCGGACTCGCAACGCGCGGACGGCGGCTTCGGTGATGTGGCCCCGCATCTGAACGTGGTGGGTTTCGGCAACACCGGCTGGACGGATGCCGGGCCGATTTGTGCCTGGCGGATGTACGAGATGTACGGGGATACCCGAGTGTTGGCGGAACATTATCCGGCGCTCGCGCGGCACCAGGATTATCTGGCCAAGACCAGCAAGGACTTCGTGCGGGGCACCGGAGACTTCGGCGACTGGTTGCGGCTGACCGGCCCGCAACATTCCGACGCGATCGGCACGGCGTATTATTACTACACCACCCGGACGATGGCGGACATTGCTGCCGCGTTGGGCAAGTCTGAAGACGTAACGAAGTATCGCGCGCTGGCGGGCGACATCCGGGCTGCGTTCGGGAAGAACTTCATCAAGCCGGATGGCCGCATTGTGGATGCTAAGAATGAAACCGGGCAGACGTTTTATGCGCTCGCGTTCGGCCTCGATCTCGTGCCGGCGGAACTGAAGTCCAAAGTGGCGGAACAGTTCGTAGCATCATTGGCCAAGGAGAAGAATCACATCGCCACGGGATTTCTCGGGACGCCGTTCATCCTGTTCGCGTTGCAGCAGGCGGGTCATCCCGAACTGGCTTACCAACTCGTGTTGAACAAAACCTATCCGGGCTGGTTGCAGCAAGTGCTCTGGGGTTCGACCACGATGTGGGAACGTTGGGACGGCTGGCGGCCCGAGAAGGGTTTTCAGGACGCGGGCATGAATTCATTCAATCACTACTGGTTGGGCTGTGTCAGCGAATGGCTCATTACACAGGCGGCGGGAATTGATACCGACGGTCCCGGTTTCAAGCGCATCGTCATTCGCCCGGAAATTGGAACGCCGGAGCAAGGTTTCAGTTGGGTGAAGGCGAAATACAATTCCATCCGCGGCCCGGTGGCGAGCAGTTGGCGGCGCGACGGCGAACGCTTCCAGCTTGAGATCAGCATTCCCGCGAATACCACGGCGAAGGTTCATCTGCCCGCAAGCGATGTGGCGCAAGTGACCGAGGGCGGCAAGGCGGTTGCCCGCGTCGCCGGCATAAAATTCCTTGGGGTGGAAGCCGGGCGCGTCGTGTTGGAAGTGGGTTCGGGCCAATACAAATTCACCTCGGTCACGGGGGCCGGGCGCTGATCGTATGTTTCGATTCGCTGTCATTTTGCGTGTCACAGTCGGCGTGATGGGATTGCTGGGGTTAAGCCCGCGAGCGGCGGCGGTCGCGAGCGCGGACGCGGCTGCGATGGTCGCCGGTTACACGAAGGCGTTCTATTTCACCGAAGGCACGAATGGCTACTTCAAGGCGACCACGGCGGGGGGCAAGACGTGGTTCTGGGAACGCGCGGAGCAGATGGAGATGTTGCTCGATGTCTATGAGCGCACGACGAATGCCGCCTGTCTCACGATGTTCAGCAACGTCTTCAATGGCTTTGTCACAGATCACAGTGCCAACTGGAGTCGGAACGAGTTCAACGACGATATCATGTGGATGGTCATCGCGTGCGCCCGGGGCTATCAGCATACCGGCAATGAAATCTTCCGTGCGGTGGCGCAGGTAAACTTCGATCTCTGCTACCAGCGCGCCTGGTCCACGAATCTGGGCGGCGGGCTGTGGTGGAAGACGGATAATCGCTCCAAAAATGCGTGTGTGAACGGCCCGGCGGCCATCGCGGCGCATCTGCTTTATCAGATTGGTGGTGACGCCGCTTACCTCGCCAAGGCCGAGCAGCTTTTTCAATGGGAGCGGGCGACGTTGTTCGATCCGGACACCGGCGCGGTGCGTGACAATATCAGCCGCCGTGGTCGGATGGACCAACGGCTGTTCAGCTACAACCAAGGCACCTTCATCGGCGCGGCAAATTTACTGGGCCACACGAACGAGGCCCGGCTCGCGGCGGATCATCTCATGAACATCATGGGTCGCGGCGGAGTGCTGCCGCGCTACGGCGAAAGCGGCGACGGCGGCGGGTTCAATGGCATCGCGGTGCGCTGGCTGGCCCGATACATGAAGGCGCGCGGGATGGAGGAAAGGTACTTGAGTTGGTTGCAGCACAATGCCGCTGCGGCGTGGAGCGTCCGGCGGTTGCCGGATAATCTTTCATGGGCGGATTGGACGACGCCGACGCCCGCGACGGATTTGCACTCCTGGGCTTGTAGCAGTGCGGTCGTTCTCCTGCATGTCGTACCGTCTGCCCCAACTGCCGGCCCGGAAACGGAACCCAAGGATCGTTTCATTTGGCGCGGCGAAGCGACCAACGCGCAGGGAAACGTGATGGCCACGTTCATCGTGAACACGGCGGTAGCGCCGGACCTGGTGGATTGGGGCCGCCACGCGGGGGAACTGTGTGTGGCGTGGTATCCGAAGCTGGTGGAATTGCTGCCCAGCACGGGCTTCGTTCCGGCCCGGGAGGTGCGGCTGGTTTTTCGCAAGGATTACAATGGCGTGGCCGCGACGAGCCGCGATCGGATTGATATTTCGGCGAACTACGTCCGGCGCGCGACCAACGATTTCGGCATGGTGATCCACGAACTGACGCATGTGGTGCAGGCGTATCGCGGTGGCGACAATCCGGGTTGGCTGGTGGAAGGCGTGGCCGACTACATCCGCCTGACGCACTTCGAGCCGCAGGCGCGTCGCCCGCGCATTGATCCGGCCAAGGCCAGTTATCGGGATGCTTACAAGACCACGGCGATTTTTTTGGAGTGGGCGGAAAAAAACTGCGATCCCGAACTGGTCAAGGAATTGAACCGGGCCATGCGCGCGGGAAATTACCGGTCGGAACTGTTCCAGGAGCGGACGGGCAAATCGGTGGATGAACTGTGGGCCGCATTCATCGAAACACTACGGTGACAGACTACGTTGGCCGTACGAAATCATGGCCCGCGTGGTTTCACCTGGGAGCCGTAATGATGCGACAGATCTGATTGCTACGCATTGTCACCCAGTCATGTGACAGGAAGTTTCGAGTCTTCTGCAATACCTTCCCACCGATTCATCCGCGGCGAGTCGAATTCGTGGGGAGTTCGCCATGCTTGCGGGGAGTTCAGGCCAAATCGCTGCTTCCATTGTGATTGGGCAATGGGTTGGCTGATGTGGTCTGGGATGGGTTGGTTGGTTGATTGGTAAATCTGAGGCAGGAATCTTACGATTCCTGCCTCTTGTTTCATCGTCCTGCGTCCACAAAGCCGGGCGCGAAATGATAACGGTTTGGCATGAAGGCGATTGTTTTTCCGGAACAAACTTTTCCTGCCTGCCCACAACTGACGCGGGCTGCACCCGGGCGCAAGACCCATTGTCACCCAATCATGCGACATGCTGTAAATCCGGTGCCGCCTTAGGCTGGCAACATTCAAAGCCCGCTGCACACATGAGCATTAATTCCGATGCCACCATTGATGGGGTCGAGTTCCCTGCGGTTCAACCGACGCCGCTTCGATCTCTCGGTGGAGTGTCGCCGCTGGCTTGAAAAGTTTCCTGCCCGTCCGCAGGAACAAATCACCCAACCCAACATTCGAAACATGAAATCAAACCCGAATCGAAATAGAGCCCAACTGCTGGTGGCCGCCGCCGTGGCGCTGGCAAATTTCAGTGCCCTGGCGCTGGACCGCACCTGGAGCGGTGGCGCCGCGAGTTATACCAATGCCGCCAACTGGACTGGCGGGGTGGTCCCCGGCTCCGCTGACGTCGCCATCAACAACAACGGCACCAACAACGCGGTGCAGATCAATGCCGGCAATCCCGACTGGACGGTCGGTGCGCTTCAGGCCGGCGGCGCCGGCAGCGGCGCTTTCCAGCAGAACGGGCAGACGGTGGCCATTCAACCCGGCTTGCGAACGATTCGCCTGGGCACGTCCGCCGCGGAAACCGGCGTTTACACTTTGAACGATGGCACGCTGTATTACACCAACGGCATGGTCGCGGTTGGTGAAATCGGGACGGGTATCTTGAACGTTTACGGCGGCAACCTGACCGGTAATGGCGTCCTGGCGATCAATGCCGGCGATTCCATGGCCACCGCCAACGCCACGATGGATGGCGGTTTCGAGAAGACGGGTCACACCTGGTTCGCGCAGGGTTTTTACACGCCCGATCCGAGCATCGGCCTGCCGCCGGAAGGCGCGACGATTGTCGCGGCCTCCAACGCGACGCACTCCTTCACGATGGCGCCGAGCTACACGGCCAACAACACGGTGATCGTTTATTCCAATTCGACGAGCGCCACGATCACGCTGTCCGCTCCCGCCGCCTATGCGGCGTTGTCCTTCATGGGCGCGGCGGGCAACATCCAGGGCGGCGCCATGGCGGTGAGCTATACCGTGGTTCATGCGGACGCCACCACCGAAACCGGCACGCTCAGCATTCAAGATTGGTTTCCCGCGAGCAAGACCAACCTGGTCATCGAAACTCGGGGTCGTGTCCAAGCCAACGGCACGGTGACCCAGATCATCGCCGACAATCCTTCGCTGTTGTTCCATGATGTGACTCTCACCAATACGACCAGTCCGGTGACGAGCATCCAGCTCAATCACATTTCCGGTCAGGGGATCACCTGTATCGCCGCGGTCAGCGGTTCGAGCGGTGGCAACTTTGACCCGGTGGCCTTCACGGGTTACAACGCTGACATGATCGTCGAGCCGGTGACCCAGGTGGATTCCTCCATCACGTCGGTGCTCAATCAGACTGCCGGCAACATCACCGTGAACTCCGAGATGTGGATCGGCAACGTCGGCAATGGCGAATACAATCTGTCGGGCGGCACGAACTCCGTCGGCAACTGGTTTGCCGTGGGCCGCAGTGGCGGCGCCGGTGTGATCAATATGTCCGGCGGCGTCCTGAACAAAGTCGGCGGCGGAAACTTCCTGATCGGCACCGGCTATCAATCTCCGATCGGCGGCACCCCCTCCGGCACGATCAACCTGAGCGGCGGCACCATCAACAGCACCTCGGGTGAGTTCCTCGTTCCGGAGAATTCCCCGGCCACGGGGACGCTCAACGTGAGCGGCACGGGTGTGTTGAACGTGAACAACTGGCTTGCCATCGGTCGCAATGGCGGCGCTGGCATCCTCAACCTGACCAACGGTCTCATCAACAAGACCGGCGGCGGCAACATCGTGATCGGCGCGGGCGGTCAAGGCGAAGTGAATCAATATGGCGGGACGATCAGCAACACCACCAGCCAGACCTGGCTGGGCGAAGGATCTTTTGCGACCTGGAACATGAACGGCGGCACGGCGGTGCTCGGCCTGCTGCGCATCGCGCACGGCGGCGGCAATCAATCCTTTATGAACCTGAACGGCGGCGATCTGACCGTTTCGGAAATCTCGGCCAACACCGCCTCCTACAGCGAGCTGAACCTCAACGGTGGCACCATCCGGGCCTCCGGCGCCAATGCGAACTTCCTTCACGACCTGACCGCCGTGAACCTGGGCGCGGGCGGGGTGACGATTGATTCGCAAGGTTTTGACATCCATGTGACGCAGAATCTGACGGACGCTGGCGGCGGCGTGACGAAGGTTGGTTCTGGGACGCTGACGCTCGCGGGCGCCGCGGCCTACTCGGGCGCAACTGTTATCAATGCGGGCACGCTCCAGATCAGCACCGCATCCGGTGGCGGCAGCTACACGCTGGCCGACGGCACCCGTTACTCGCTCGGGGTTCTCGCTCTGAACGCCCAAGTTCCGATGACGAGCCTCACGGTGGGCACCGTCACGCTCGACTTCGACATGGGCCTCGGTGGCAATAATACAACGGCACCCATTGGGGTGAGCGGTGCGATGACTGCGAATGGCACCATCACCGTCAATATTCCCACGGGCGCCTTCACCACGGGCATAATTCCGCTCATTTCCTATGGCAGCAGCGCGGGTACCGCCACGTTTGCGATCGGCACCTTGCCGGTGGGGGTTGTGGGCTACGTAACGAACAACACCGCGGCCAATCAGGTGCAACTGGTGGTGACTGCCGCCGCCGCACCGCGCTGGGATGGCACGTTTAACGGGGACTGGGACATCAACGCGACCGCCAACTGGGTGGATCTTGCGACTGCGGCACCGACGGTTTTCCAGAACGGCAATCCGGTGGTCTTCAACGACAATGCCGCGGGCACGACAGATGTCAACGTCGTGCAGGATGTCCAGGTCAGCAGCCTGCTCGTGACCAACGGGGCGCTGAATTACTCGATCAGCGGTAACAAGGCTATCGGGGGCACGACGGGACTGACGAAGCAAGGCAGCGCCACGCTGGCCATCGGCAATACGAACACCTTCACCGGGGCGACGATGATTCAGAACGGCACGCTGGTCGTCAGCAATCTCGCCAACGGCGGTCTGCCCAGCGCCATCGGCGCCTCGTCCGCCAGCGCGGCAAACCTGGTCATCGCCAATGGGACGCTGAGTTATGCCGGTCCGACCACCACGATCAATCGCGGCGTCACTTTGAATGGCAACAACAGCACCATCAACACGCTCGGCAATCTGTCGGTAAGCGGTCCGGTGGTGGCGGGAACTGCGGGGCGCCTCCAAAAGTCTGGCCCGGGTCTGCTGACCTACACGGGTAGCGGCTCGAATCTGCTCTCAGGCGCTGTCAATCCCGGCCTGCACGTCATGGAAGGCCCGCTGTTGCTCAACGGCCCGGGCGCGGGTCAGACCAACCGCGTTCAAAACGACGCGTGGATTGGCGGCACGCCGGCGAGTGGTGCGGCGCTGGCGCTCACCAACTCAACCTTGCTCGTGGATGGCTGGATCGGGTTGGGGCGCGGTAATGGGACGGTCGGTAATGTCTCCACCCTGACGCTCAACAATTCAACGTTGCGGTCGGGTAACTTCTCGGCGGGATACGACAACGGCATCGTTGGCAACTCGGCGACGCAAGCAGTGACCTTGAATGGATCGAGTTTGATTTACAACAACGGTACCTTTCACCTGGCCGAAAGCGCCGGTTCGTATGCCACGCTGACGCTCAATGACAGTTCCGTCTGGACGAATCGTGGTGATGCGAACTTGACCGGCAGCGGTGGCAACCGTGGCGCCGTCGTCAACATCAATAACAACGCGATCTTGGGTTCGAACAATCGCATCGAAATCGGGCGCGGCGGTTCGACGGGCACGGTGACCGTGGCGAACTCCGGCAAGCTGCTGGTCAACGCGTGGTTCTCGGTCGGCAACGGTAATGCCGGGAATGGCACGCTGATCGTCAAGGATTCAGGCAACGTGTATTGCAACGACCTCAACATCACCGACACCGGCACGAGCATTGGCTCAATGACGGTCCAGGACAATGCCTTCGTCAATGGCGGCACGGTCTTCATCGGCAAGGCCAGTGGTACCGTGGCCAACGCGACGATCTCCGGCGGCACGGTGAATTCCCGGGGCAACTTCATTCTCGGCAACAGTTCCGCCAGCCAGGGCACGGTGAACCAGTCCGGCGGCTTGGTCACGATCTCGGGTGAATTGTGGCTGGGTCAAACCGGAGCGACGGGCACGTGGAATCAAGTCAGTGGCACGGTGATTTCCACCAACTGGATTGCGATCGGACGCCAGGGTTCGAGCACGGGCAACTACACCATCTCCGGCGGTTTGCTGGCCGAACTGGATCCAGCGGACCGTTTCCTCGTCGGATCAGGCGGGGCCGGCACGCTCAACATCAGCGGCACCGCGCAAGTCTTCGCGGTGGGCGACATGCAACTGGCGGAAAACGGCAGCGGCAGCGGCTTGGTGAATCTGGATGGCGGGGCCCTGATCGTGCGTCGGGTCTATCGCGGCGCCGGTCCGGGGACGTTCAACTTCAACGGCGGCACGTTGCTCGCCTCGAACGTCGTCAATTCCGACTTCTTCAGCGGCCTCACGGCGGCGAATGTGAAGAGCGGCGGCGCGATCATTGACAGCGGCGCGAACGTCATCGCGATCAACCAAGCCTTGCTCGATGGCACGGGCGGGGGCGGGCTGACCAAGCTCGGCTCTGGTACGCTCTATCTGAACGGCATCAACACCTACACCGGACCGACGCTGGTCAATGCCGGCACGTTGGGCGGCACCGGCACGATCGCTGGTTCGGTCACGGTGGCCTCCGGCGCATCCCTGGCTCCGGGCACGTCCATCGGCACGCTTACCGTCGGCGGTGCGGTGTCACTATCCGCAGGCAGCACAAGCGTCATGGAGATCAGCAAGAACGCGGGCACGAACGATCTCGTGACCGGCGCGACGGCGATCACCTACGGCGGCACATTGGTCATCAAGAACCTGGGTGGCGTGCTGGCGGTCAACGACACGTTCAAGCTGTTCGATGCGGCGAGCTTCAGCGGTTCGTTCAGCAGCGTGGTGTCGCAGACACCTGGTCAGACCGTCACCTGGGACCCAAGCAAACTGAACGTGGATGGCACGGTCAAGGTGCTCTCGGTTGTGAGTACTCCGGTGACATTGAGTTCGGTGGTCAGCGGCAACAACCTCAACCTGAGCTGGCCGGCGAGCCAACTCGGCTATCGGCTCGAAGTGCAGACCAACTCGCTGGCGGTCGGCGTCAACAACAACTGGGTCACAGTGCCGGGTTCGACCAGCGTGACCGCATTGTCCGTTCCGATCGTTACCGGAAATCCGACGGTGTTCTACCGCCTCGTGTTTCCGTAAGGATGCGCCGGGGTGGTTGAACAGGAGGCAATGAAGTTTGTCACGGAGCGCAGCCGCAAGGCTGCGCTCCCTTTTTATTTCCGCCGGTGGAGACCGCTGGTTCAAAACCCCGCCTCGGAGATTGCGCGCCGGCTCCAAGCCGGGCAACTTGAAGTGGTGCAGCCCCGGCCCATGAACTCCATCCTGCTTCGCTTGAGGCGAAGTATCGCATCGTGCGTGAGTGCGGGGGTGGCGTTGAGTGTGGGAATCAGTGTGCTTTGCACCGCGTCCGTTTTGGCGCAGAACCAAGAAGCGGCGTCGGAAGAAACCACGCCGGCCCGGCAGTTCAGTGAGGCGGATTATGTCGTGGATTTCTGGCGGACGGAGCAGGGCCTCCCGCATAACACCGTCAATGCCATTCTCCAGTCCCGCGATGGCTACTTGTGGGTCGGCACGGCGGGCGGGCTTGTGCGGTTCGACGGCTTGAACTTCACCCTCATCGGCGATGAGACGACGCCCGGATTGCGGGACGCCCGCGTGACGGCGTTGCTGGAGGATCGCGCCGGAGTCTTGTGGGTCGGCACGCAGGGCGGGGGCGTGTTCCGGTTGCATCACGGCACGGCGGACCGGTTGACGACGGCCGAGGGACTGGCGGACAACGCCGTCACGAGCCTCGCGGAGGATACGAAGGGCACGGTCTGGCTGGGGACGCAACGCGGATTAAATCGCTGGCGTGATCAACGATTGGAACTGTTCGCTTCGGACACGCTGCGCGCGGGTGATACGGTGGTGGCGTTGCATGCCGGCCGGTCGGGGGCGATGTGGATCACCACACGGGCGGAAGTTTACAAGTTGCAGGGCGAGGTCGCGGAACTGTTCCGCCTGGCGGGCTCGCCGCCCGAAAGCAACGGGGAATTGCGCGGGGCCTACGAGGATCGCGCCGGCAACTTGTGGACGTTCAGCACGACCTTCCTGCTGAACCTCAGCCGCGACCGGCGTTACAACGCTTTTCGCTCGCTGGATCCCGCGTCGTCGCGCGTCTGGACGATTTCCGAACAGGAAGACGGCACGTTCTGGATCGGCACCAGCGGGCGCGGCCTGGTCCGGTTCTTCCAAGGTCGGTTCGATGTGGTGGGCACCCGCGAAGGACTGGATCAATGCGACGTGCGCGCCTTGTTCGCCGATCACGAGGGGAACTTGTGGATCGGTACGAGCGGCAACGGGCTGGCGCGTTTGCGCGTGCGGCAGTGGCGGATTTTCACGGGCACGGACGGACTGGTTTCGCCGAAACTGACCACGCTGGCCATGGAACCGAACGGCCAGTTGTGGATCGGCACCGAGGACGCTGGCGTGGTGCGGTTCAACGGCACGCGTTTCGAATCCTTCGCGGCGGGACTGCCGTTCAATCGCAGCATGCACATCCAGTCATTATGCGTGGACCGCTCGGGCGCTTTGTGGGCGGGCACGTGGGGCGATGGGGTGATCCGCGCCGTGGGGGATCGCCAGTGGCGCTTCACTACGGCGGAAGGCTTGAGCGATGACGTGGTGACGGTCGTGGCGGCGGAGCCGGACGCAGATGCGGTCTGGGCGGGCACGCGTTCGGGCGGTTTGCATCGCATCACGGAAACGAACATCACCAGCTTCGGGGTGGCGGAAGGGCTCACGGGCGAAGCGGTGCGGTGTCTGTTGTTCACGCGGTCGGGGCGGCTCATCATCGGCTCCGATGGCGGCGGGCTTGTGGGTTGGGATGGTCAGCGGCTGGCGTTGGTGCCGGCGCCCGCCGCCATCGCCGCCCAGCCGGTGCGCTGCTTGACGGAAGATCGCGCCGGGCAGCTTTGGGTGGGCACTGTCGGCACGGGCGTGTTTTGCCGGGCGGGTGGCAATTGGGTGAATCTCACCACGGCGAATGGCCTCGCTTCGGATTCCGTCGGGGAAATCGTGCAAGATGGCGCGGGACAGTTTTGGTTCGGCTCGGATCAAGGCGTGTTTCAAGTGCGGTCACTGGAGATGCAGGCGTTCCTGAAAGGCGCCTCGCGCACGGTGACGAGTATATTGGCGGCGCGCGGACAGGGCACTACTGAGGTCAAAAGTGCGGCGGGTTGGCCGGCGGCATTACTGACGCCGGCCGGGGCGCTTTGGTTCGCTTCGAACGGCGGGTTGTTGCTGGTGGACCCGTTCAACGTCAAGGCCGCCGCCGCGCCCCGCGTCATGATCGAGCGGGTGTTGGTGGACGGTCATTCCGCTTCGTTGTCGGAACATAAGACGGAGACGGCCCCGATCCGGTTGGGGCCGGGCGTGCGCAGTCTGGATTTCGCCTTCACCGCCATCAGCTTCAACGCGCCGGAGAAAACCCGCTTCCGCCACAAGATGGAGGGGTTTGACACGGACTGGGTGCAAAGCGATGTCGCGCGGCGCGTGCATTACGGGCCGTTGCCGCCCGGCAGCTACCGGTTCCGGGTGATTGCGTGCAGTGCGGATGGGATCTGGGGGCAGGAAGGGGCGGCGGTGGCGCTGGAGGTATTGCCGCCGATCTGGCGGGCCTGGTGGTTCATCACGTTGAGCGGGGTCACGTTGGTGGGCGCGATCTGGCTGGTGGTGCGGTACGTGTCGGTGCGCAGGCTGCGGGCGCAGTTGAAGGAATCCGAACAACGCCGCGCGATGGAGCGCGAGCGCACGCGCATCGCGCAGGACATGCACGACGAGATCGGCTCCAAGCTCACGCGGATTTCCTTTCTCAGCGAAGTGGTGCGCAGCGGGGGGGCGACTTCGGGCGAGGACAGCACGACGGTGGCGGCGATCGCCGACACTTCGCGCGAATTGCTGCAGGCGCTGGATGAAATCGTCTGGGCGGTCAATCCGCGCAATGACAACCTGGAACATCTCGCGGGTTACCTCGAACAATACGCCCGCGAATATTTTCTCCCGACGCCCGTGGAGTGCGCCATCACCGTGCCCCCGGCGTTGCCGAAGGTGGAACTCTCGGCGGAGTTGCGGCACAATGTGTTCCTGGCCTTTGAAGAGGCGCTGGGCAACACGCTCAAGCACGCGAATCCCTCGCGCGTGGCCATCACGATGACCATCCGGGCCGCGGAGTTTGAAATCCTGGTGCAGGATGACGGGCGCGGTTTCGCGGCGAACGAAACGGCGGCGCGCGCGGGTCGGAACGGCCTGATGAACATGCGCGCGCGGTTGCGGGCCGTGGGCGGGGAGTGCTTGATGGAAAGTCAGCCGGGCCAGGGTGCCGCCGTGCGGCTGCGTTGCCCGCTGCCGGGACTGAGTGCCATGATGAATTCAACCAAAGCCAAATTATGACCATCACCGTATCCATTGTGGACGACGACGCCGGTTTGCGGGACAGCATCTCACGCTTTCTGCGCACGGCGCGCGGCGTGAAATTCCTGAGCGCCTATGCTTCCGCCGAGGAGGCGTTGATCGCCCTGCCCAAGGAGAAGCCGGAGGTGGTGTTGATGGACATCAACATGGCGAGCATGGACGGGATTGAATGCACGCGCCGGTTGAAAGAGACGGCGCCCGACACGCAGATTTTGATGCTCACGGTTTATGAGGATACGGAACGCATTTTCCGCGCACTGTCGGCGGGAGCGAGCGGGTATCTGCTGAAGCGCGCGGCGCCAGCGAAATTGCTGGAGGCGATCCGCGAGGTTTACACCGGCGGCTCCCCGATGTCCGGCCCCATCGCGCGCAAGGTGGTCCATTCGTTCCGGCAGGGCCCGCCGGCGACGAAGGAGAGTGACGCGCTCTCCGAGCGCGAGCGGCAGGTGCTGGAATGCCTCGCGAAAGGTTTTGCGTATAAACAGATCAGCGATGAACTCGGCGTGAGCATGGACACCACGCGCACCTACATCCGCCGCATCTACGAAAAGCTGCACGTCCATACCCGCACCGATGCCGTGGTGCGCTTCCTCGGCAACAACCCCGGTGGCGGCTCAACGATGGAGCGAAAATGAAACCTTCCTCCCGGAGCACCTGGCCCCGTTGCGCGGTTGTGCTGTTGCTGGCACTGTTGAGCTACGGCTTCGCGTCCGGCGAAGAGGCCAAGCCCATGATCACCCGCTGGGCGGCGACGGTGACGCCGACGAATGTGCATCCCGAGTATCCGCGCCCGCAATTGGTCCGGCCGGACTGGCAGAACCTGAACGGACTTTGGGATTACGCAATCACGCCGGACGCGCGCCGCGCGCCGGAGGCGTTTGCCGGCAAAATCCTCGTGCCCTTTCCGGTGGAGTCGTATCTGTCCGGCGTGCAAAAGCGGCTCGATGAGCAAAGCACGCTTTGGTATCGGCGGAAGTTCAGCGTGCCGCCGGCGTGGCGGGGGCGGCGGATATTGTTGCATTTTGGTGCGGTGGATTGGATGGCGACCGTGCAGCTCAACGGTCGGGTGCTGGGTTCGCACCGGGGCGGGTATGACGCGTTCAGTTTTGACCTGACGCCCTTTTTGCATTGGGACCGGGAGAACGAATTGCTCGTGGCGGTGCAAGATCCCACCGAGGGCGATCAGCCGCGCGGCAAGCAGGCGCGCAAGCCCGAAGGCATTTTCTACACGCCCAGTTCGGGCATCTGGCAGACGGTCTGGTTGGAACCTGTGCCGGTGGCCAGTCTCACATCCGTCCGCCTGGCACCTGATCTCAACGGCGGGGTGATCCGGTTGGAGGCGCAGGCGAACACCTTGACGACGAACGTCGCGGTGGAAGTGGTCGTGCGTTTCAAGGGCCAGGAGATGGGTCGCGCCACCGGCCTCGTGGGCGGGGAAACACTGGTGCCCTTGGCGCAGGTGCATCCGTGGAGTCCGGCCCAGCCGGATTTATACGACGCCACGGTCACGTTGGTGCAGGGCGAGACGGTTCTGGATCGGGTGGAAACGTATTGCGGGTTGCGTGAGATCCGGGTGGCGGCGGATGAACGGGGCTTGCGCCGCATCTTTTTGAACGGGAAGCCGGAGTTTCAAGTCGGCGTGCTGGACCAGGGATTCTGGCCGGATGGACTCTACACCGCGCCGTCCGACGAGGCGCTGCGCTATGATCTGGAGATGGCCAAGCAACTGGGCTTCAACCTGGTGCGCAAGCACGTGAAGGTGGAGCCGGCGCGGTGGTATTATTGGGCCGACAAACTCGGCGTGCTGGTGTGGCAGGACATGCCGAGCGGCAACAATGCGACCGAGGTCGGCCGGCGCGGTTTCCGCATGGAACTCGAGCGGATGATGGCGCAGCGATTCAATCACCCGTCCATCGTCATGTGGGTGCTGTTCAATGAAGGGTGGGGCCAGTTCGACACGGAGCGGTTGGTGGCCTGGATGAAGACGGCGGACCCGACGCGCCTCGTGAACAACGCGAGCGGTTGGACGGATGCCAAAGTCGGCGATGTGCTCGACGTGCATAGTTATCCGGAACCGTTGGTGCCGGCGCCGGAGGCGGTGCGGACCGGCGTGCTGGGCGAATTTGGCGGCCTCGGCCTCGGGATCGAGGGTCACAAGTGGTCGGGGCAGACATGGTGGTATCAGGGGCAGCCGGATGCGAAAACGCTCACGAGCCGGTATGGCGCGCTGCTGCAAAAAGTCTGGGAGTTGCAAAAATTGAACGGCCTGTCGGCGGCGGTTTACACGCAACTGGCGGACGTGGAAACGGAATGCAACGGCTTCCTCACCTATGACCGCGCGGTGTTGAAGGTGGATGCCGAGCGCGTGCGCCGCGCCAATGATCCGCCGCCGGTGCACATCACCGGGGAAATGCTTTTGCCGAGCGCGTTGCAGGGGGAATTCAAATGGCGTTACACGACGAACGCGCCCCCGGAGAAATGGATGGCGGCGGCCTTCAACGATGCCACCTGGCTGGAAGGGAGCGGCGGCTTTGGTGCCAGCGGGACGCCGGGCGCGATCGCCCGAACCCCGTGGAAAACCGCCGACATCTGGTTGCGGCGGGAATTCACGCTGCCGGAATCCTGGCCGGCGGCGTTGAGTCTCGTCATCCATCACGATGAGGATGCGGAGGTTTATTTGAACGGCGTGCTGGCGGCGCGGTTGGAGGGGTACACGGTCGGCTACGAAATCATCCGCATCAGTCCCGAGGCGCTGGCCACGCTGCATCCGGGCCGCAATGTCATCGCCATCCATTGCCATCAATCCACGGGCGGCCAGTTCATTGATGCGGGGTTGTTGGGTGAGAAGGCGCAACCCTGATCGGGCGGGCCGGTTTTCAAGGGGGTGTGTGTGTGACTGGAACCGCCGCGCCCCGCCGCGGTTCTTAATCTTACTCTTAATCTTTTTCTTAATCTCCGGTTTCGGTCTTTGGGGGAGGATTAAGATTAAGAAAAAGATTAAGAGTAAGAACCGGTCTGAAAACTCCCGTGCCGACGAATCGTCCTCGTTCTCGCATTCCTTTGAAAAACCGAGGACGAGGAGGAGAGCGAGGACGAGGGGCAATGGAGCGTTCAACCCGAACTCCGAAGTTGGCGCGCGGCCATAACTGTAGGGCAGGCTTTCCAGCCTGCCAGTGCGGGCGACTTTCCAGTCGCCCGTTACCAGAAACACCGGACTGGAAAGTCCGGTGCACCGGCAGGCTGGAAAGCCTGCCCTACTTTCCGCCCGCCCTGTTTTCAGGTGTCACCCAATCATGCGACAGGACACTGCCGCCACTTAAAACTACCTTTTGGGCACATCGTCACCCCGCCAGTCGCCCGGTTTGTCCGGGCTTGGGAATGACGCGATTACCGATGAAAACGCCCACGCTAATTCCAGCCCGCTCGCGGGCCCGCGGCTTCACTTTGATTGAACTGCTGGTGGTGATCGCCATCATCGCGATTCTCGCCGCGATGTTGTTGCCGGCGCTTTCCAAGGCGAAGGCCAAGGCGCAACAAACTAACTGCCTGAACAATCTCCGCCAAATCGGCCTCGGGGTGGTGTTGTATGCCGACGAGAATACCTATTATCCTGGTTGCTTGTATGACTTTGGGGGCGGCAACTTTGCCTACGTCTGGCCCCAGCGCTTGCTGCCAATGCTCGGTGGCAATCGCAAAGTGTTTCGGTGCCCGACAGCCAATGCGAATGCTTCCTGGGATCGGGACTTGAATACCGGAGCAAATGGTTTGGGTGCGACTGCGGTGCCGCCCGCCACCGGGTTTGATCTCTTTGGCATCAGCAAAAATACGCGGTTCTCTTATGGGTATAACGATTGGGGGTTGCGTAACCGCTCGATTCCCGCCCTCGGGGTGGGTGGGGATGAGAATCTTGGCACGGCGGTGTTGGTCAAAGATACCCAGGTCCGCCGCCCGTCCGACCTGATCATGGTTGGAGATAGCAAGCCGGACGGCAGTTTCGATGGGAGCATTGATCCTGTGAGCATCTTGGACAACGTCAATGGGGAGCAGTTCCCGTCAAATCGCCACAGTCGTCGCACGACCCTGATGTTTTGTGATGGCCACGCAGAAGCGGCCATCCGCAATGATGTGATTGATCCCAATAACATCAAATGGCGGGCCCGCTGGAACAATGATGGCGATCCGCACACCGAGGTCAGTTGGACGTTGAATCCCGCCGTCATCAACCGAGTTGATCCTTGAAGGAAGCCTTTCGCCTCGGGCTGACAAGTTTGACTTGTCGGCAGCGATGGTTACTTACTGGCCCAGAAATTTTGTGACTAGCAGATTTAATATGACCAAGAGACAATCACTATTTGGCCGACAGCTCACCGCGATCGGGCTTGCTGCCTTGTTCGTAGCGACCTCATCCTCCAACCTGCGGGCGGCTGCTAACAAAGCAGCACCCACCTTGCGGCCGCCCTCCGTGCCGCTCGTCGCCTGCGATCCGTATTTCAGCATCTGGTCGCCGGCGGATAAACTGAACGGCGCCGATACCACGCATTGGACTGGCAAGGCGCACCGCTTGTGGAGTTCGGTGCGGATTGATGGAACGAATTACCGCGTCATGGGCGGCGGGGCGGCGGGCGAAGCGGTGCTCACGCAGAAAAGTGTGACGGTGTTGCCCACGCGGACGATCTACACGTTCGAAGGCGCGGGCGTGGCGTTGACGCTGACCTTCCTGACGCCGGCATTGCCGGAGGACATTGATATCCTCAGCCGGCCGGTGACGTATCTGACTTATGATCTGCGTTCCACCGACGGAAAGAAGCACGAGGTCAGCATCCAGTTGGAGGCCTCGGGCGAAATCGCCGTGAACGAACCGGCTCAGCAGGTGGAAGCTTCAATTCCCGAAGTGGGCAATACGCTCCGCGCCGTGCGGGTGGGTTCCGTCGCGCAGCCGATTCTCGCGAAACGCGGCGATGACTTGCGCATTGACTGGGGCTATTTCTACCTGGCCGCCCCACGCGCCCAGGAAGTAACCGTGCATACCTCCGCCGAGAGCAAGCTGCCGGGTGGACGCGCGCGGATCGGACTCGAATTTGCCCCGCTGACGGTGACGGCCAAGGCGACGTCGCGCTGGTTGATGCTTGCGTATGACGATCTGTATTCGATTCAGTTCATGAAGAAAAACCTGCGGCCCTACTGGCGGCGCAATGGCTGGGAAGCCGCCGACCTGCTCAACGCTTCCGCCAAGGAATATGCGGCGCTCGTGAAGCGTTGCACGGCATTTGACGAAAAATTGATGGCCGACCTCACGAAAGCCGGGGGCGAAAAATATGCGCAGATCTCGGCGTTGGCGTTTCGGCAGTGCTTCGCCGCGGGCAAGTTCGTCGCGGACGACAACGGCCAGCCGATTTCGTTCTGCAAGGAGAACCATTCCAACGGTTGCATCGGCACGTCCGACGTGTTCTATCCGATGGCCCCGCAGTTCCTCCTGTTCGGTCCGTCGCTGGCGAAGTCGTTCCTCGTGCCGTTCATGGATTACGCCGCGAGTTCGTACTGGAAGTTTCCCTTTGCGCCGCATGACATCGGCACTTATCCGCACGCCAATGGGCAGGTCTATGGCGGGGGCGAAATCAGCGAAGAGAACCAGATGCCCGTCGAGGAGAGCGGCAACCTGCTGATCCTCATGGCGGCCGTCGCGCAGATGGAAGGCAATGCGGATTTTGCCGGCAGATACTGGCCGCAACTCGAACAATGGGCCGCGTATCTCAAGGAGAAGGGTTTTGATCCGGAGAACCAGCTTTGCACCGACGACTTCGCCGGGCACATGGCGCACAATGTCAATCTGAGCGCGAAGGCGATCTGTGGTTTGGGCGCGTTCGCCAAGTTGTGCGACCTGCGCGGCGACAAGGTGAAAGCCGCCGAATACTCGAAGGTCGCGCAGGAGTTCGCGCAGCGTTGGTTGAAAGAGGCGGACAGTGGCGATCACTATCGCCTCGCGTTCGACAAGCCGAACACCTGGAGTCAAAAATATAATGCCACGTGGGATCGCATCCTCGGCCTGAACCTCTGGCCCGCCGGCACCTGGCGCAAGGAGATGGATTTCTACCAGCGCCACCAGAACCGCTACGGTCTGCCGCTCGACAATCGCCGCGATTACACCAAGCTCGACTGGATTCTCTGGACGGCGACGCTGACGCAGAATCGCGCGGATTTTGAGGCGTTGATCGCTCCAGTTTACACCTTCCTCAATGAGACGCCGGATCGCGCCCCGATGCCCGACTGGTATCAGACGAAGTCAGCGAAGAAAGAGGGCTTCACCGCGCGGCCGGTCGTGGGCGGGGTGTTCCTACAGATGCTCTATGACCAGGGCACTTGGAAGAAGTGGGCGAAACAAGACCAGACCAAAGCGCGCAACTGGGCGCCCCTGCCCAAACGGCCCGAGGTGGTGGCTGTGGTTCCGGCGGCGGATAGCTCCAAAGCCATCTGGCGCTATGCCATGAACCGTCCGGACGCGAACTGGTTCGAGGCGGGTTTCGATGATTCCACCTGGCCCCAGGGCGAATCCGGTTTTGGCACGGTTGCCACGCCCGGCGCGCGGGTTGGAACCGTCTGGAACACGCGCAACATCTGGCTGCGCCGCGAAATCGAACTGCCGGCGGTGGATGTGAAAAACCTGATGCTGTGGGTGCATCACGACGAAGACGTGGAGGTCTTCATCAACGGCGTGCTCGCCCTCCGGACGACCGGTTGGACCTCGAGCTACGAGGCGTTTGAACTGACGCCGGCGGCGAAGGCGACGCTCAAACCCGGCAAAAACCTGATCGCCATTCATTGCCGCCAAAGCGAAGGCGGACAATACGTGGACCTCGGTTTCGCGGCGTTGAAAACCAACTAGCGGTATCGAATGCGCAATGGTTTTGCCCGCCGCCGCAGCATTATCCCGACTCGCCGCATCAGCCAAACATGCCCTCCGTGGTGTTAAAGCGCGGACTGGTCTGCCGGAACACGATCAGACATCAAGTGATGCTTGAGCTGCCGACGAGGGCGATGTAGTGCGTCGCAAGCGTGGTGGGTTTGAGGGAAGAGATGATGGCGGCAGCGTCTCCGAACACTTTCGTTAATCTTGTCGCCGCGCCTGGCGCGTATGTGCTCTAAGAGCCTATTTGAAAACCCGGAACTGGCGGCAGGGATGCCGCCCGAACCCGCAGGCAAGATGCCTGCGTTACGGCGTGGCGCGGGCATCCTGCCCGCGGGTGCCCGGAGCATCCTTGCTCCGGGTTTCCAGCGCGGAGTTTTCAAACCGGTTCTAAGGCACGTCGCAAAGATCCGCCGCCGCCGTTTGAATTTCACGGCAGGATTGTCGTCCGGGGATGGAGATCGTTTTAGCGAAGACCGGCCAAGTTGAAGAGCATGTTCATCAAAACCAAATACCATCTGTTCGGACTGCTGATGGCCGCCGCCAGCGTCGCCGCACTGCGGGCCGACGTGACCGTCGTCACCGGGCCGGATCTTTCCCAGACGAATCGTTTTTACGTCGGCAATCGCGCGCCGCTGGTGCCCAGCCAGTTCCTCGGTTTGCCGACCGGTTCAGTCGAGCCGCGCGGGTGGGTGCGGGAATTTCTCAAGCGCCAGCGCGAGGGATTGACCGGGCATCTCGGCGAGATCAGCGCGTGGTTGCAGAAGGAGGACAACGCCTGGCTCAGCAAAAATGGCAAGGGCAAATACGGCTGGGAGGAACTGCCTTACTGGCTCAAGGGCTACATCGAACTCGCCTACATTTTCAACGACCCGAAGATGATCGCGGAAAGCCAGGTGTGGATTGAAGGCACGCTGGCCAGCCAGCGGCCCGACGGCGACTTCGGGCCGGACGAGCGTTTTGGCGATGACGGTTCGCGGGATTACTGGGCGAACATGGTCATGCTGTTTTGCCTGCAATCGTATTACGAGCATACCAGCGACCCGCGCGTGCTGGAGTTGATGGCGAAGTATTTCAAATACCAGCTCACGGTCCCGGACGAGAAGCTGCTCACGCATTACTGGCAGAAGATGCGCGGCGGCGACAACATCTACGCCATCCACTGGCTCTACAACCGCACCGGCGATCCGGAGTTGCTCAAGGTGGTGGAGAAAATCCATCGCGCCACCGCGAACTGGAAAATGAAGGACGACCTGCCGAACTGGCACAACGTCAACATCGCCGAATGTTTCCGCGAACCGGCGCAGATGTATTTGCAGACCCATGACCGGACGGACCTGCAGGCCGCGTATGCCAATCACTTCGAGATTCGCAAGCGTTACGGGCAGGTGCCCGGCGGCATGTTTGGCGGGGATGAGAATTGCCGGCCCGGCTACGACGATCCACGACAGGCCACGGAGACCTGCGGTTTCGTCGAGCAGATGCTCTCGGACCAGATGCTGTTGCAGATCAGCGGCGATCCGTTCTGGGCGGACCATTGCGAGGACGTGGCGTTCAACAGCTATCCGGCGGCGGTGATGCCGGACTTCAAGGCGCTGCGTTATCTCACCGCGCCGAACATGGTGGTCAGCGATGCCAAGAATCACGCGCCGGGCATTGATAATCACGGGCCGTTCCTGATGATGAATCCGTTCAGCTCGCGTTGCTGCCAGCACAACCACTCGCACGGCTGGCCGTACTTCAGCAAGAATCTCTGGCTGGCCACGCCCGACAACGGCGTGCTCGCCGCGCTCTACAGCGCCAGCGAAGTCCGCTTGAAAGTGGGCAACGGCGCGACCGTCCGCATCGCGGAGGAGACGCGCTATCCATTCGCCGACAGCATCCAGTTCACGGTGAAAGCCGAGCAATCGGTGACGTTCCCGCTCTATCTCCGCGTGCCGGCCTGGTGCAAAGCGCCGCAAGTAGCCATCAACGGTCAAGCCGCGCCACTCGCGGCGGCCACCGGCAAGTTCATCCGCATCACTCGGGAATGGCAGAATGGCGATGTGGTGACGCTGAAGTTGCCGATGGAAGTTTCCGTGCGCGAATGGACCGCGAATCACAACAGTGTGAGCGTGGATTACGGGCCGCTGACGTTCTCGCTCAAGATCGGCGAACGCTACGACCGGCATGACAGCACCAAGACCGCGATCGGCGATTCAAACTGGCAAAAGGGCACGGATCCGTCCAAGTGGCCGTCGTGGGAAATCCATCCGACCACGCCGTGGAACTACGGCCTCGTGCTGGACCCGGTGCGACCGGAAAGTTCCTTCACCGTGAAGGCCGGCAACTGGCCGGCGGATGATTTTCCGTTCACGACCGAGGCGGTGCCGCTCACGATCACCGCCAAGGCCCGGCGGATTCCGGAGTGGACCGTTGACCGCCACGGCCTGTGCGCGGTGTTGCAGAACAGCCCGGTGTTTTCGGAGCAACCGGAGGAAACGGTGACCTTGATTCCGATGGGCGCGGCGCGGTTGCGCATCGCCTCGTTCCCGGTCATCGGCACCGGGCCAAGCGCGTATCGTTGGACGCCGCCCGCGGTGCCGAAGCCGTCGCTTTACAAGGTCAGCGCATCGCACTGTTATCCGGGCGACACGGTGGAAGCGTTGGCCGATGGACTCGAGCCGGCGAACTCCAGCGACGAAAGCATCCCCCGGCACACCTGGTGGACGCATCGCGGCTCGACCGAGTGGGTGCAGTATGATTTTCCCCAGCCCAAGGAAGTTTCGTCCGTCGAGGTGTATTGGTTCGACGACTCCGGCAAGGGCGAGTGTCGCGTACCCAAGGGCTGGCGGTTGCTCTACTTGGATGACCTGCAATGGAAACCCGTGCCCAACGCCATCAGCGTCGGGGTTGCCAAAGACCAGTGGAATCGGATGCGTTTTCAACCGGTCAAAACCACCGCGTTACGGCTCGAAGCCGAACTCCAGCCCAAATACTCGGGCGGAATCCTGGAGTGGCGCGTGAAATGAAAAATTCTTTTATGAAACGAAATCAAATCATGTCTTGCGCGACCGCGCTGTTGCTGCTCGCCGCGCTGCCACTCCATTCCTTCAGCGAATCCGTGCCGCGCCCGGAGCATCCGCGCCCCGACGCCTTCCGCGCCAATTGGGCCACGCTCAACGGCGAGTGGCAGTTCGAGATTGATCAGCGCGGCGACGGCGAATCGCGCGGCTTGCGCACCGGCAAGGACCTCGCGCAGAAAATCATGGTGCCGTTCTGTCCGGAGAGCCGCCTCAGTGGCATCGGCCATTACGACAAGATGGCCAACGTCTGGTATCGCCGGACGTTCTCGGTGCCGGCCAGCATGAAGGGCCAGCGCGTGCGCCTGCATTTCGGCGGCGTGGATTACCAGTCGTGGGTCTGGATCAACGGCCAGCTCGCGGGCACGCACATCGGCGGGAATGTGGGTTTTGCGTTCGACATCACGCGGCTGCTGCGCGCCGGGGACAACGAAGTGGTGGTGCGCGCGTTTGACGACACGGCGAGCGGCCGGCAGCCGACGGGCAAGCAGACGCACACCGTCAGCGAAGGCTGTGTTTACACCCGCACCACCGGCATCTGGCAACCGGTCTGGCTGGAGGCGGTAGGCTCGTCCTTTGTGGAGAATTTTTCCCTCGTGACCGATCCGAACCGCGCGCGGGTGTTGATCGAAGCGACCATCAACGGGGCCGACGCGGACCTGGAATTGACCGCGGAGGCGTTCGCCAATGGCAAAAGCGTGGGCAAGGACACTTGCTCCGCGTCGTGGCGCGACAACCGCCTCGTGGTGGACCTGAAAGAGAAACACCTGTGGCATCCCGGCACGCCGTTCCTCTACGACCTGAAATTCACGCTCCGCCGCAAGGGGCAGGTGATTGACGAAGTGGCCGGTTACTTTGGCTTGCGCAACGTCTCCATCGCCGGGCGGGCCATCCTCATCAACGATCAGCGCGTCTTCCAGCGCCTCATCCTCGACCAGGGTTTTTATCCCGACGGCATCTGGACCGCGCCGTCGGATGACGAGTTGCGCAAGGACATCGAACGTTCCATGGCGGCGGGCTACAACGGCGCGCGGTTGCATCAAAAAGTTTTCGAGCCGCGTTTCCTCTACTGGGCGGACAAACTCGGCTACCTTGTCTGGGGCGAATTCCCGAACTGGGGCTTCAACTATCGCCCGGAGAACTATGCCAACTTCATCAATGAGTGGACGGAGATTCTCCAGCGCGATCGCAATCATCCTGCAATCATCGGCTGGTGTCCGCTGAATGAGACGCCGGCCGCCGCCGGGGAGTTGCAGAACATCATCGTGCGCGAAACCAAGACGATTGATCCCACGCGGCCCGTGCTCGAAACCAGCGGCTGGACGCACACGTTGCCGAACGCCGAGGTGCGCGATGACCATGATTACAATCAAGACCCCGCCAGTTTCAAACTGCGCTGGGAGAAGTTCTTTATGGGATCGGGAGACTTGGTGCTGCCGTCGCGTTATGGTTCGGGCGCTGCGGGTCGTGATCTGGGCGTGCCGTTCATGATCAGCGAATTTGGCGGCATCGGCTGGAGCACCGAAGGCGGCTGGGGTTATGGCTCCGGCCCGAAGACGATCGAGGAATTCTACACCCGCTATCAGGGTCTGGTGGACGCGCAACTCGACAATCCCGACCTGTTCGGCTTTTGCTACACGCAATTGACGGACGTCGAGCAGGAGAAGAACGGGCTTTATTACTACGACCGCCGGCCGAAGTTTGATCTGAAGCGGCTGCACGCCATCACGGCGCGCCCGGCGGCTTACGAGAAGACCGGCCCGGTGACGCCCCCGGCGGCTGCTGCGGAGGAGCGGCAATGGCGCGTGCTGGTTGGAGCGGCGGCGGATGGGCAACTGGCGCAACCCTACCGCTACACCACGATTACGCCCGCGGCGGATTGGAATCAACCCGGCTTCAATGACAGCACGTGGAAGTCGGCGCTGGCGCCGTTCGGCACGATCAGCAATCCGCGCACGGAATGGCGCACGAGTGACATCTGGTTGCGGCGGAGTTTCGAGTGGGATGGCGCGGACGTGAAGACCGCCGCCCTCGTCATCTTTCACGACGAAATCACCGAGGTGTATGTGAACGGGCAGAAAGTGTGGGAACGGGCCGGGTTCAACACCAGTTACGAAATCTTCAACATCACGGAGACGCTGAAGAAAGCGCTCAAGCGCGGTCAAAATTCACTGGCCGTCCACACGCATCAGACCGGCGGCGGCCAGTTCATTGATCTGGCGCTGTTGACGGAGCCGGTGGCGAAGTCCGCCACGATGGCTGACAGCCGATGAGGCGGTTTCAAGCGGCGGCTGTTTCGGGCAATGCGATCAGCCGTCGCGATGGCCGCAGAACTAGAGTGGTTCCATGAATCCTGGCGCTGAAAAAGCGGTGGCCGGCGGCGGCAAAAATTCCGGCGCTCAGACGGGTGGGACGCCCGCCCTCACCCCGGCCCTCTCCCCCAGGAGAGGGGGAAGCTTACGCCGGCTTTCTGAAAAACCTGTGACTGGATTGGCGGGACGACCGACCGAACCGAGCAGCGCACTCAATGGCTGTTCCCTCTCCCCGGGGGAGAGGGTCAGGGTGAGGGCGAGCGTGGCCTGTACCAAGCCAGTTGCCTCATGCTGGGAAACGCTCTGGATAATGAATCGAACGTGTCAAATCATACTGCTGTTCCTGCTCGCCCTGCCGCTCTGGGCGCGCGGGGAGAATCAGGAGGAAACGCTCGCCCGCGCGACAGTGGCGGTCGCCGCCGCGGTGCCGCGCGCCCAGGCCGACCCGGGGCGACCGATCTTTCACGTCACGGCCCCGGCACAGTGGATCAACGATCCCAACGGCCCGATTTTTCACCAGGGCTATTACCACTTGTTCTATCAGTTGCATCCCTTCAGCGATGGCAGCGGCCCGAAGTATTGGGGGCATGTGCGCAGTCGCGATCTCGCCCGGTGGGAACATCTGCCCATCGCCCTCGCGCCCAGTGGCGAGCAGGGCGAGGCCGAAGTGTGGTCCGGTTGCTGTGCCGTCAACGGGGCCGGGCAGCCGATGATTTTTTACACGAGCATCGCGCCCGGCAAATCCGCCCTCGAACACGCCGAGCAATGGGCGGCCACCAGCGATGATGATCTGCTCCGCTGGCAAAAGCTCCCGGCCAATCCCGTGTTGTCCGCGGCGGCGCATGGCGAGACGAAAATCTATGACTGGCGCGACCCGTTCGTTTTCCAAGCGGACGGACGCACCTTCATGGTCTTGGGCGGCAGTCTGAACCGGTCGGAAGGCGGGCAGGCCGTGGTGGTGATTTATGAAGCGGCGAATGCCGGGCTGACGAACTGGACCTATCGCGGCGTGCTGTTTCAGCATCCGGACAAGGAGGCGCGCACCGCCGAGTGCCCGAACTTTTTCCGCGTGGGCGATCGCTGGGTGTTGCTCGTGTCACCGTATGGGCGCGTGCAGTATTTCATCGGCGACTTTGATCCGGCCACCTGCCGTTTTAAGGCCCAGGCGCGCGGCCTGCTTGATCATGGCGCGAATTACTACGCGCCGAACACGATGCAGATTCCCGATGGGCGGCGACTGGTCTGGGGCTGGGTGAAGGATTTTCCGGGCGGCCGCGGTTGGAATGGCTGTCTCTCGTTGCCCCGGGAACTGAGCGTGACGCGTGACGGAGAATTGCGGCAACGGCCCGCGCCGCAATTGGAACGCCTGCGTGGCACGCGGGTGGGTTGGCGGAATATCCGGCTGGAGAATGAAAGCCGGACGTTGTCGCTGCCGGCCACGAACGCGCTGGAAATCCTGGCGGAAGTCAGCTTGTCCGCGACGACTCAGTTTGAGTTGGTTCTTCAGGGCGCACAGCAGCAACGCGTCACGGCGCGATACGACGGTGCTGAGTTGTCGCTGCTCGATGTCAAAGCGCCACTGAAGTTGAAGGACTCTGACCGCAACTTGCGGCTCCACATCTTCATGGACCGCTCCGTGATCGAGGTGTTCGCCAATGAAACGGTGTGCCTCACGAAGACCATTGCGCCGCTGGACGCTTCCGGCCTGCGGCTGGAACTCCACGCCAAAGCCGGCGAAGCCCGGATGCGTCGAATTCAAGCCTGGCCCATGAAGACAATCTGGTGATGCCGCGTCCGACATTCTTTGCATGACGTACAAGATGACCTCCTCACAACTGACTACCTTCCTATTGTTGTTCCTTGCTGCCACCGAACTGCGCGCAGCCCGGTCGCCGGTAGATTATGCCAACCCGATGGTTGGCACGGCATCGCTCGATGACCCGAAGTTGCGCGGCAACGCACCGCCGCCGGGCGAGGAAGCTTACACCGGCTTCACCTTTCCTGGGCCAGCGTTGCCGCATCGCGACATCATTCTCGGGCCGATCAACAAGGACCTCACTGAGGCGGCGGGCAATCACGGCATCATCTTTCCCTATCTCCATTCACGCCGGACGATGCTGGGATTCTCCGCGCCGTTTGGCGGGCTGACAATCATGCCCGTGGTGGGGGCGTGGAATGTTCCGCCCGACCGCACCTACGCGTCGCCGTACGACAAGACGACGGAGAAAGCCTCGCCGGGTTATTACTCCGTGTTTTTTCCCGACACCGGCATCCGCACCGAACTGGCCACGACCGAGCGCACGGGATTCTACCGGTTCACGTTTCCTCAATCTGATCGCAGCACCGTGCTGCTGGACTTGGGCGCGGGCGATAACAGCATTGAGATCGTCGGCGATCGCACGGTGCGCGGGCGTGGCTCCCGTGGCGGGCGCAGTTTTGTGGCGGAATTCTCGAAGCCGTTCAAATCTTTTGGGACGTTCCGCCAGCATCCGCCGCGTTTGGAAGGCGCGCGGGTGCGGCGGGATGATGCCATCTATGCCGGGGAGCGAAATGCCTCGGGGAGCTATGCGGGCGCGTATCTGGAATTCGCCACGGTGAAAGACGAAGTAGTGCTCGTGCGAGTGACCAGTGGGCGGAACTTTGACGCGGCGCAGGAGCAACTCGATGCCGAGCCGCGTGATTTTGCGGTCGCGCATCAGACGGCTCGCGCCGCGTGGGCGGAGAAACTTAATCTGATTCAAGTGAAAGGCGGCACGGAGAAGGAACGCGAACTGTTTTACTCCACGCTGTACCACTCGCTGCTGACCCCGCGATTGATCGCCAAGAAGGGCACGCCGTCACGCGGTCGCAACTCCGAAGGCCGTGTGGCGGATTATGACCGTTACAGCCCCATCGCGTTGTGGGATACGGGTCGCAATCAAGTGGTGCTGCTTACGTTGCTCGAACCCGAGGTCAAAACCAACATCCTGCGCACGCATCTCGAGATGGCGCGGGAATCCGGTTGGATGCACACCTCGTTCCACGGTGACAACGCGGTGCTGATGTATCTTGGCGCTTGGGAACGCGGCCTGCCGTTCGACTACGCTTCCGTCTATGAATTCCTCCGCAAGAACGCGATGGACCCCGCCGGGCCGCGCGGTTGTCTCGCCGAGTATCTGGAAAAGGGTTGGGTGCATGATGCCTTTCAGGAGCATCCCAGTCCGCCGCGCGCGGATGGCGATGCGGGTTGCGACAAGACCTTGGAATATGCGTGGAGCGACTACGCGCTCGCGCTGTATGCAAAGAAACTCGGCAAAGAGGATGACCGCCGGATGTTCCTCGCCCGTGCATACAATTATACCAACGTCTTCGATGCAGCGACCGGTTTCATGCGCGGTCGCACCAAGGATGGTTCGTGGATTACGCCCTTCGATCCGTTCGAGCCGTATTACAACTACATGTTCAAGGAGGCGACGGGCTGGCAGACGTTGTGGCTGGTGCCGCACGATGTGCAGGGGTTGATCAATTTGCTGGGCGGGCGTGAAAAGTTTGTGCAGCGGCTCGATACGTTTTTCACCACGCCGTATCAGCCCAAGGGCGTCGCGCGTGATGTCACCGGTATGATTGGCCTCTATTGCCAGGGTAACCAGCCGGATCAACAAGCGCCGTATCTCTACGCTTACGCGGGGCAGCCGTGGAAGACGCAGAAGCTGGTGCGCGACATCCTGCGCCTGATGTATGGGAGCGACAAACACGGCCTGGCGTTTCCCGGCATGGATGACCAAGGCTCGGTCGCGTCGTGGTATGTGCTCAGTGCGATGGGTTTTTACACGGTTGACCCGGCCAGTCCGAACTATGTCCTCGGCAGCCCGCTGTTCGATGAAGTCGAGATGCAATTGGGCAGCGGCAAGAAACTCGTCATCCAGGCGAAGAGCAATTCCGCGAAGAACGTTTATATCCAGTCCGCCACGTTGAATGGCAAACCGTGGAATAAACCCTGGTTCAGCCACGCGGACATCGCCGCGGGCGGAACGTTTGTCTTCCAGATGGGCGCGAAGCCTAATCCCAACTGGGGCAGTACCCTGGAAGCCGCGCCGCCGTCCCTGACCCGGTGAAGAGCTGATTAGCGCACGGCTGGATTCGTGGATTGAAGTTGCGGCGCTTGCAGCCGGGCGAGTTCAAGCAGGATGGTTTCAAGCTGACGATAATAATCCGCTTGGGGCATCTGACTCTTGGTCTCGCGCAATCGGGCGACCGACAATTCCAAGGCATCGCGCTGAGTGCGGATTTCCGCCGGGAGTGCCAGTTCCTCCGCGCTCAGGACCAGATGGAATTGATTTGCGCGTGCCCCGTCCAGCGATGCGCCGTCTTTGGCTTTCTTTGTCGCGCGCACGCCGTGAAACCAGTCGGCGGGCGTGCCCTGACCATCGCCATTGTCATCAAGCAACGCATGTTCGGTCAGCAACCGTCCCTCGGTTTTGTAAAATTCGGCGACCTGCCGCGACGCCATCAGGAACGCTTCGAGCAGCGACACCTGGCCGTCCTTGTCCAGATCGCTCTCCGTCGCCGCAAGGGCCTTGGCGAAGTGTTCGCCGAAGCGGGTCAGGTTCAATTCGTTTCCGCTTCGCGTCGCGGTGATGACGACGCGATTCGGGGCGGAAAGAGTTTTCAAGAACGGCGCGCTGGCGGAGGCGCAGTTGATCACGACGAGCGGGCGTTGAATTGGCTTGAGCCACTCGGCCAGCTCGACATCCGACACATCCGGCCCCCGCAGATTGAAGCGCGCTTGTTTGCCGTCGAACGTTCCGTGGCCGATGAACGCCAGCCACAATGGTTCGCTGCCGGCCGTTGGTTCGGCGGCCAGCGTTTGTTTCAGCAACTCCCGATCGGAAGTCGCATTGGTCGGGGCCAAGCCGATGCGCACCACCCGCGCTTCGGCCCGATTGCAGATGTTGTCCCAAAGCAGAACCTGTTGCACAAAGTTGCTGCCGAACTCCGGCTCGCCCGGGGCGCCGACGACCAGGATGACGGTCGGCTGGTTCGTGATCGAAGCGCCGGCGAATTGGCCAAAGAACAGGGCGAAGCAAAAAACCAACAGCCAGCAGCCTGGTGTGGTTCTCGAAAATAGTTTCCAGATGGAACAACGAGAACCCCTCACCCGGCCTGCGGCCCCCCTCTCCCCATCCGATGGGGAGAGGGACGGGGTGAGGGGCCGACCAGAAATATTTTCTGAGAATCGCTCTAAACAGCGACCGCGCGCCACAACTTGAACGTTGGATGTTGGACGTTGGATGTCGGACGTTTCCCTGTCTTTCATGGCGCTCCTTTCCAGCGGCGCAAGCCCCACTCGCCCGCGAGGCACGCCAGCGCAAACGCGAACCACACCGGCGTATGCCACGCGGGCGTCGTCCACGCTTCCATGACCGGCGCGCGACGATTCGGCAAGCCGCGTGCAAAGTCCGCAAGCTTCCGCGCGGAAATCACTTCGCCTCCCGTGCGACTCGCGATGGCTTCCAGCAACGCCGTGTTCGGCTGCAACGATTTGAATTCCTCCGCCAGCAGATCGCTGCTCCAGCCCGCTTCGGCCTGGCCCGCCTCCGCGCCCGTGGCGTTCACCACGCGCGCCTTCACCCGATAGCCGCCCGTGGCATGCGGCACGTAGGTTGATTCATAAACTCCCGCCGCAGAAGCCGACGGTTCGGCCCGCAGGCGGAGGGTGTTGGTGTTCGCGCTGCCGGTTTCAGATAAGACCGGTTCGATCTCCAACGAAACCGTGGCGTCATCCAGCGGTTGAAACTTCTCGTCCCGCACGCGGACTTGAAATTTGACCGCCCCCGCCGCCGCATCGGCCACCGGTTCAACGGCCAGTTCCACCCGCTGGGGCACGTCGGAAATCAGCCAGCGCACCAGTTGCCGCCAGGACTTCTCCATGTCGCGCCGCGCTTCGGGACTCTGCATGCCCCAGCGCCACACGTCGCCGATCAGCAACGCCGCGCTCCGCCCGCGCCCGAACCGCTGCGTCACGAGCGCGGGATAATCCTTGCCCGCCGGATCGGTCGCCGTGGCGATGACGCTCGCCCCGGGTTTCACGGCGCGGGTTGGATTGAACACCTCGAAGGCCGGCATGGCTTGCAGCCGCGCGCGTTCGTCGGATTCATTGTCCCGCAACCGCGCCCACGTTTGCAGCCAGCCTTCGCGTGACAGGTCCAGTTTCAGACTTTCCGGCGGCTTCGATTCATCGGCGCGATCCAGATAGACCGGCAGCAGATCGCCGATGGGCGTGCGTTGATACTGGCCCTGCCGGAAGGATTCCATCCCGCCCAACATGAGCAAACCGCCGCCGCGTTCGGAGACGAACTTCTGCAACAACGCCGCTTGATCGGGGGTGAAGAAGGCCGCCTCCACATCGTCAAGAATGATCGCGTGGTAGCCGAACAAATCCTCCGCCCGGCGGGGAAAGCCGTTCCGCAATTCAAACTCGTCGCGCGTGTTCAAGCGCGTCAGCACGGGCTGATCGTAACGCTCCACGTCCTCCGCCGATTGATTGCCAAAGCCGCGATACAGCGGATTGCTCGTCTCGCCTGCGCGGCCGCGAAAATCAAACTTCGGCTCGCGCAACGCCACCCGGATCAACGCGACGAGCTGCACCTGGTCGTCCTCCTGCTCGGCGCGGTTCAGAAATTTGAACTCCCAGTTGGGCCGCCCGCCGACATACAGAATGCGATACGGCCCGCGTCCGCGATCCACCGGGATCACGCGCGTGTTGTTGACCAGCGTCACCTCCCGCGCCGAACTGGTGTTCGTCGTCTGGATTTCATCGCTCAACCCGACACGCAGACGATAGAAGGAAAGCCCCTGTTGCTCCGGTCGCCATTGAAACCGGAACGCGAGCGATTCGCTGCCTTTGCGCGCCCGCAGCGTCTGTGTTTCGATCCGTTTGCCCGCCGCATCGAGCAACTGCGCGGTCACGTTTTCCCCGCCCAGGCCGGTCACATCCACGTTGACCTGCGCGGAAACCGGCGCGTCCTCAAACACCGTCTGGCTCACGTTCACCTGGCCGATTGAAATGTCCGCCGCCCCGCCCGGGCGACCGATCACGACCGGATAAACCGGCGGCAATCCTTTCAAGTCCGGCAGCGCGTCGGGGATGTCCGTCGCATTGCCATCGGTCAACAACAGCACCCCGGCAACGGGCCGGCCTTGAAAGCGCTCCGCGATGCCCCGCAACGCCGTCGCGATGCCGGAAGCGCGTCCGCTGAAATCCAGATCGGAAAAGTCCCGCGTCGCGTTCAGGCGGGAATCGAAAGTGAAGCGCCGCACTTCGAAATTATCGGTGAGCGTTTCCTGCCATCGGGCGGTGCTGGGATCGAGCAACTCCCGCAGCGTTTCCCCGCGCGACTTCGCCTCGCCCCGATCTTTGATCTGCAAGCCCGCGCTGTTGTCGGCGACGATGGCGAAAAGATTTGCGCCCGGCTTGCTGCGTTGTCGCGTCCACAACGGCTCGAGCAGACAGAACGCCAGCGCCGCGATGGCCAAAAACTTCAGCGCCGCGCAGACCCAGCGCAACGCGCCACGCGGCCCCGCGCGATAACTCCAGACCAACACGAGCACCACGACGCCGACAAAAAGGGCGGCGGGCCAGAGCCAGTCACGACCGGAGAAAGTGAGCGAGGCGAACATCAGGTTGTAACAGTTCTCAAAAAGAATATCGGCAACGGAATCCCCGCATCCGGCCTAGCGGCCACCCTCTCCCCATCGGATGGGGAGAGGGCCGGGGTGAGGGG
>CAZQNQ010000032.1:0-48907 GCA_964594985.1 uncultured Bifidobacterium sp. | reverse complement strand
CGGCGCGCACGGAGTGACGCGCCCTACCTGCCACCGTTCTGTTACCTTTTCTAAACCATTCTCAATTCGCCGCCGCGTTCTTCGGCGTGATCTGTACGGCGGCGGAGATGCCGAAGCGTTCGAGGATGCGGCGGGTGGCGTCGCGCTCGGTGGCGCCGGCGGCGATGACGATGCGTTGCAGCGTGTCGTTCGGCACGAAGTCTATGACGTGAAATTCACCCTGCGGCTTTTGCAGCGCCGCTTGGAGATCGGTCAGGCTTGTTACGCGCTGGTCGTTGACCTTGGCGACGGTGTAGCCGCGATATTCCTGATAGCCGAGGTTGAATTTGTCCGGCAACACCTGCGACATGATCACGAGCGACGGTTGTTCTTTGGTGGCTTCGTCTTCGCGATAGTAATTGAAGCGGAAGGGCGCGTTGCGTTGCCAGTCCTTGCCCCAGCGTTGCAGGTAGGGCGTGGTCAACGGCTGGAACACGAGTCCGCCGACGATGAGGTAATCCGGCGGTTGATCGTAAACGCCGACGGGCACGAGCGCGTTGGCGAAGTCATATTTCGGCAGGCGATAACTCACGGTCTGCTCGCCGCCATCGCGCCAGATTTTCATCTTCACTTCGTCGCCGGCCCATTTGCCGCGCGTGGCGAGATTTTCCAGCATCAGCGGCCCGTAATCGGGGTCGGTGTAATCGCCCTGGATGTCAATGTTGAAGCCGTCAATCTGGAGGATGATGTCGCGCGGTTGCAGCACGGGGGCGACGCCGTCGAGGCGCGGCGGCACATTGATGACGAGCACGCCGCGCGGTTGGCCGGGCAGTTTCTGGCTGGCGAGGGAATTGGGATTTTCCGCCGGCTGCCAGAAGAAATGGAAGTAGCCGAGGCTGCGGTCGGGATGCGTGCGGCGCGTTTCGAGGATCATGCGCAGGAACGACGCCGGAATGACGCGGCAGTTGCGGCCGCCTTGGGCAACAACGAGGCCGGCGACCTGGGAATCGCTGACGAGCGGTTCGCTGACCCCGGCGGCCTGGATGTCCGACGCGACTTCGAGGCAGACCTGATTGATGTCGCTCAACTGGCTTTTGCGCACGGCGAACTGCGTGAACTCGGCCTGGCGATTTTCCAGTTTGCCTTCGCGCCAGCGGAGAATCTGGAGCGGGGCTTTGGTGACATTGGGTTTCTGCTGCAACTTTGCGGGCTTCAGGTTCGTCCAGAAATTTGTGTCCGTCGTCGTGAGCACGGCGAGGTTCGCGTGATAATCCACCCAGACCACCGAGCCGATGGCCCACGCGCCGCGCCCGCCGCTTTGCATACGGACGAGGGTGTGATCGGACAAATCCTGCGCGGTGGTGAGGATCTGGTCCTTGCCGACGACGAGGCCGGTCTTCGCGACCATGTCATTGCGGCGATTCCACGGCTGGTAATAGTCGTAGGACTTGCGGGCGACTTCGATGCGGACGACGGACTTTTCCCACGGCGACGGCTTTTGGGCCAGCCCGGTAAGTGCCGCGCTACAGGTGAACAGGAGGACGAGGGCGAGATGTTTCATAGGTGGCGGTCGCGGGGGACTCCGTAGGTTTTCAAGATGTCGGCGTTGGCTTTGACGGCGTCGGCGTGATTGAGGCATTCGAATACGCCACGCCGGCCGAACTCGATCAGGTCGTAAGCGTTGGTGCTGGTCTCGAAGGCGCGGATGGCGTCCTCAAGTTTCTCAATGCGGATGCCGTTGATGCGGTCCACCAATTGATAGCCGCGCACGGTGAAGTTGGCATTGACCTCGTCGCTCAACAGACTGCTGAGCACGACGGGTTCGGTGCGGGCGGTTTCCGGCAGTTCCCGTGAACGATAGAACAACTCGTAGGTTAGATCGGTGCCGCCACTGGTGTCGGTGTTGTCGCGACCGGCATCACGCATGTAATCCAACGAGAGCGGCGTGAAAACGAGCCCGCCAAAAACGTAGTAGCGGGGTTGCAGATCGTGTTGATTGCCCTCGGTGCGGTCGTTGGGATTGGACTCCACTTTCACCGGCAACTCTTGGGCTTTGCCATCGCGCCAGATTTCCACGGGAACACTGTCGCCGCTCTGGCCGAGTTGAAACGCCACGCCGCAGAACACGCGATTGCCCTGGTAAAGAATCGTGCTGTCGCTCGCGACGGGAAATTCACCGATGCGCAGGATGACATCGTCGGGCCGCAACACCTCGGCGACGCTGCTGCCGGCGCGGAGGCGATCCACCTTTGCGCCGAGATTATTGTCAGGCAATTTCAGCATGGCGCGATAGGCGGGATTTTGCAGGGTTGTGATGCCGATGCCGGCGAGCGGCACGCCGTCGTATTTGCCGTCTTCCACGTCCTTGAGGAAACGCAAGGCAAGGCTGGGCGGGATGAAGAAGCCGGTATTCTCCAAGCCGGGGATGCCTTGAAACGCCACGCCAACGATGCGGTCGTCTTGAATGACCGGGCCGCCGCTGTTGCCGGGATTGATGGCGGCATCGGTCTGCACGCTGAGCAAACGGCGATTCCCGATGTGCGAGTAAGGACTCATCTCAACGCGCGAAACGACGCCGCGCGTGTAGGAGATTTCCTCGCCGCCGGCGGGATAACCGTAGGTGACGACTTGCGAACGCACCTTGGGCAGTTCGCCAAATTCCAGCGCGGGCAGATCATCGAAGAAACTCTCGTCCTCGAGTTTGAGGATGGCGAGGTCGCAATCGTGCGCGGCAAATTCCACCTTGGCAAGGTAGGGGCGCGGGTCTTGATATTTGCGCACGACGATCTGGCGATTCCAGCCGATGACGTGGGCGTTGGTCATGATGCGTTTACCTTTGATGACGAAGCCTGAGCCGCCGGCGCGTTGGACGGCGTCGAACCGCCACGGCGCGGTCCAGTCCGGCTCCTGGCGGAAGGTGAAAATCTGGATGACCGAGCGCTCCGGTTCAATGGCCAGCCCGAGCTGCGCTCCCAAGCAGAGCAGAATTGCGATCGAGAATTTTAGCGACACGCGCGCAAAGTGGGAGCTTCGCGCGGAATGGTCAAGGGAGAATCCGGTTGGGGGGGGTGACTTGAAACTGCCGTGCCGCTTAAGCTCTTACTCTTAATCTTTTTTCTTAATCTTAATCTCCCGAGCCTGAAGATTAAGATTACGATTAAGAACCGCAGCGATGCGCGGCAGTTCCAGTCACACCCTCCGGTTGGGATGGAAACAGCGGTGCGCCAGTTTCCCTCTTAATCTTAATCGTAATCTTTTTCTTAATCTCCGGCCCGAAGGATTAGAACAGTTCTCAAAATGGTTGGCGGAAACAAATTCCCCTCACCCGGCCTGCCGGCCACCCTCTCCCCATCGGATGGGGAGAGGGACGGGGTGAGGGCGGTTCGTTCCATTCACGTTTGCGACATTTTTTGCAGTACGCTCCAAGATTAAGAATGCGACCGTTTGCCGGTTGGTTGTGGTGGTTGCGTTCACGCCCGTTTTCTGATTGCAGCCGGGCGGCGGGCGCATAACCTTCGCGCATGAAATCGTTTCGCACGGGCAACCCGTTTCCCTCCCACAACGCATGAACTGGGCCTGGCTTGGCATTCTGGCGGTGGTCGGCGTGTTTGGCGCGACGCTGGGCGTGTTGGAACTGGGCCGGCGTCTGGGGGCCTATCACTTCGCGCGCGATCCCGAAGGGACCAAGTTCAGTCCGGCGTCGGTGGAAGGCGCGGTGTTCGGCTTGATGGGGTTGTTGATCGCCTTCACTTTTTCCGGTGCGTCGGCGCGATTTGATGAGCGCCGGCAGCAGGTCGTCCAGGAAGCCAATTGCATCGGCACGGCGTGGTTGCGGCTGGATCTGCTGGCCCCCGCGTTGCAGCCGCCCCTGCGCGAAAACCTGCGGCAATATACCGACGCCCGCATCGCGGTGTTCCAGAAGCTGCCCGATCTGGCCGCCGCCAATGCGGAGCTGGCCCGCGCGGCCGCGTTGCAGAACGACATCTGGAAACAAGCGGTGCCGGCCTGCCGGGATGCCGGGACGGCCCCGGGCGCGGCAATGCTGGTGTTGCCGGCGCTCAACGAGATGTTTGACATGGCCACCACGCGGACGATGTCGGCGCGGGCGCATGTGCCCCGGGAGATCCTGGGCATGCTCGCGTTGCTGGTGCTCGCGAGCGCTTTGCTGATGGGTTATGAAATGGGCAAGGGCAAATCCCTCGGTTGGTTTCACGCCTCCGCCTTTGTGCTGGTCATCACGCTGGCGATCTACGTCATCCTCGATTACGAGTTCCCGCGCATCGGCATGATCCGCATCCGCGGGTTTGACGCCGTGTTCACGGAACTGCGCCAGAGCATGGATTGAGCGGGTGCCAAAAAGGAATTTGCGGAGGAACCCACCCCTGACCCCTCCCAGGAGGGGAACGATTTTGCGAGCGCTTCCGCATGTTGCTCCCCTCTTGGGAGGGGCCGGGGGTGATTCAAACTGCCGCGCGCTCCGGTTTCTTAATCTTAATCTTTTTCGTAATCTTAATCTCCGGGCCAGAAGGATTAAGAAAAAGATTAGGATTAAGATTAAGAACGGACACGGTGAACGGCAGTTCCAATCACCCCCCGTCTTTTCGCTTGAAACTTGGAACGGCTTCGTCCGTCATGGCGCGAGCCACGTTTCACCCCGGGCATTTGATGCGATTTCTTTCCGTAGCGGATCGGGAATTGCGCGCCGCAGCGCGCCGTAGCGCCACGTACTATGTGCGCTGGATCACCGGGGTCGCCTTCTTCGGCTTGCTCGTCTGGTTGCTCTGGGCGTTCGACGCCTTCACGAACCAGCGCGTCGTGCCGGACGTGTTACAGGTCTTCGCCGTGTTGATCTTCTTTTATTGCCTCATCATCGGCACGGCGCGCACGGCAGATTGCCTCAGCTCGGAGAAACGTGAAGGCACGCTGGGTCTGTTGTATCTCACCAACCTGAACAGCGTGGAAATCGTCGCGGGCAAACTCTGCTCCAACGCGCTGGCGACGGTGTATGGGCTGGTGGCGATCTTTCCCATCATGGCGATCCCGCTGTTGATGGGCGGAGTCACCGGCGATTATTTCTGGCGGACGGTGCTGGCGTTGTTGAACGCAATCTTGTTTTCGCTCGCGGTGGGTTTCATGGCGTCGGCGGTGTGTCTGCGACATTTTCCGGCAGTCGCCATCGCCACCGGCATGGCGTTGCTGTTCGGCGTGGGAACCCTCGGCGTCGCGGGAATCGTGGCTGAGTATCGCGGCGCGAAGTGGATCATCGAAGTGCTGTCCGTCAGTTGCCCGTTTTATCCGCTGCTCATCGCCGACGGCAGCAAGATGTTTGGCGCGAATCACTACTGGGTGTCGCTGGTGACGGGGGCCGGGTTGTCGCTGGCGAGTCTGGCGGTGGTGGCGGGGATTCTGTCACGTTCGTGGCGGGATAAACCCAAAGCCCCGGCGCGGTCGTGGAATTTGTTCAAGCTGTTCAAACGGCAAAAGCCCGAGGCAGTCCCGACCGCTGGCCGCCCTGACAATCCCGCGTTTCGCCGCCGCCTGCTCGACATCAATCCGTTCCTCTGGCTCGCGGGCCGCAAGCAGATCAGTTCGCCGGTGTTCATGGCGTTGGCCTTGGTGCTTGTGCTGATCACGGCCTATGTCACCGCGCCGTTTTTTGGCCGGGTGATCGGGGGCGGTTCGTCGCGGGCGATGATCGGATGCTTGTTTGCCTGGCTGTGGACGGGCATGGCGTTTCATGTGCTCTCGCTGTATTACGCGGCGATGGTCGCGTCCCAACGGCTGGCCGAGGACAAACAGGTCGGGGCGCTGGAGATGATTCTGTGTACGCCGACGACGGAGCGGATCATTTCCCGCGGACTGTGGCTGGCGTTTGCGCGCCGGATGTTGTTTCCGGCACTGCTGTGCGTGCTGGTTCATTGTTTCTTTGCCTGGCAGGTGCTGATCCTGTGCACACTGGAGCCGCCGAGCAATATGGCGCGTGGGGTGACCGCTGGTGAAATATTCTGGGGCGCTTTGCTCAATCAACCCATCCGGGGGCGTTATTTGGACTGGGAGTTCGGGTTCATGTTGCAAATCATCATGCTGCTGTTGGGGCTGTTGGTCGTGGTCTGGATCACATGCGGTTGGGTGGGGCGCTGGCTGGGGTTGAAGATGAAGCATCCGGGCTTCGCGCCCATGCTGACTTTGGCGTTGATCTTCGTGCCGCCAATCCTGGGGTTCAGCTTGATCTGTTACCTGGTGGACGAGTTCAACCTGGATCGGCTGCCGGAGCGCCAGTTTCTGCCGATGATGATGTGGGTGGCGGTCGGTGTCGGAGTGTTGCACTGCGTATTCTTGTCCTGGTGGGCGGCGGGCCGGCTGCGGCGGGAGTTTCGCAACGTCGTCACCAGCCGCTTCCAACCGGTGGCGACGCGGCGTTGGTGGTTGCCGACGTGGCGCGGGCTGTGGCGACTGGCGGTCCGGACGGCGACGGTCGGCATCGCCTTGATTCTGATCGTATGGGGGTTTTACGGCTATCAGAACTGGCGCAGCCAGCGCGCGTGGCGGGCGTTCCAGGTTGAAGCAAAACGGCAGGGAGAAACCTTTGACTTCGCCAAAGATCTGCCGGCCGCCGTGCCGGGTGAATTGAACTTTGCCCAGTCGGCGGCCTTCCAAAAATTGCTGGCTGGCTCCAATCAAGGCCTGGGGCAAACCCTGCTGGTCTTGAACAATCTCGATAATGCCTTCCAGAGTTATCTGAGCACGCCCGAGACGATTGAATGGACGGCGCAAAAAGAATTGCCACTCTTCCAGCACGCTCCCGGGCTGGGCACGGACGGCAAGATCAGCGGGGGCCGGACCAACAATGCGGTCGTGGCGCCGGTGCTATTGCGGCGGTTGCAAGGGTACGAGCCGTTGCTCGGCGAACTGGCGGCTGCCGCGCGCTTGCCGCAGTTGCAATTTCATCAGGATCGAACGGTGCGGGCGGTGATCCAGACGGATTCGCGGGAGACGCAATTGCTGGAGCGGTTGCAATTTCTGTTTGTGCTTCGGGCTTCGGCCTGGCTGGAGGTGGGCACGAATCTCCCGGCCGGGGAAGATGTGTTGACCAGCTTCCGACTGGCCCGGCTCGCCCAACAGTTGCCCGATGCGAAAGCGCCGATCCGCGTCCACGTGATGCTGTCGCGCGCCTGTCAACCGCTCTGGGAGGGATGTGTCCAGCACACGTGGACCGAGCCGCAACTTGTCGCCTTCGAGCCGCAACTGGCCGGGTTCAATCTCATCGCCGGTTACACGAATGCCGTCCGGCGCGTGATGTTGGCGCACCTCGCCGCGTGGCAATCGCTGGCGGATAATCCAGCCGCGCCGCTGTCCGTGCCGAGCCAGATGGGAGGCTTCACCGCGGATGCGGCCTGGCCCTGGCAGCCGCGCGGCTGGTGGTATGACCGTTGTATCCAGCTTTATCACGCCGGCCAACACGCCATCAAACGGGTGGAAGCAGAGGCGGAACGAATCCGAACCGATCACGATTGGAGCGCTTTGAACGGCCTGTCGCTGGGAGGGACGGCGGAACAATTGATCGATCCGTATCGGCAATATTGGCATAACGTGCCGAGCCCCTCGCAGTTGACGTTCGCCCAAACCGCGCTGAATCAAGCGCGGCTGGCGATCGCGCTGGAACGCTACTGGCTCGCACACGGCAAATATCCCGAATCCCTTGGCACGCTCATACCGACGTATCTCGAACGGGTGCCCCGCGATGTGATGACCGGACGAAGCCTGATTTATCAACGGCTCTGCCCGGATCATTACATCCTTCGCAGCTTCGGCCCGGACGGCGAGGATGATCGCAAATCACAATCCGCCAACGATTGGCTCTGGGCGTGGCCGACGAATGCCGGGCCGAGGGTCGTGCTGCCGGCGAAGTGAAGTTAGAACAGTTCTCAAAATGCTTGACGGAAACGAATTCCCCTCACCCGGCCTACCGGCCACCCTCTCCCCATCCGATGGGGAGAGGGACGGGGTGAGGGGCCGCCCGTCCGGGCAGAGTTTTCGACATTCTTTTTGCAGTACGCTCTAAATATCCCTGTAGCCGCAAAAGAACGCAGAGAACACGAAAGAGGAATTGGAATCTTTGTGTTCTCTGTGTTCTTTTGTGGCCATTAAAGCGGCCATAAATTTACTTAAACCGCTCTAAGCGGCGGTGGTCGTGGCGATGTTGGTGAAGAAGCGTCGCACCTTTTCCTCATCAAGCTGTCCGTTCGTGCGCAAGCCGCTGCAAATATCGAGACCGAACGGACGCACCTGCGCGATGGCTTCGGCGACATTATCGGGATTCAAGCCGCCCGCGAGATAAACGGGAACACGCACCGCTGCGACGATCTGTCGGCTGATGCGCCAATCATGTTTGCGCCCCGTGCCGCCGAGTTCTTTCACCGTGAGCTTTTGGTTGCCCGAATCCAACAGGATCGCGTCCACACTTTCCGCAACAGAGACAGCTTCGGTCACCGATTCCGGCCCGGTGACATGGATGACTTGCACGAGAGCGATACCCGGCAGCGCCGCGCGTAACTTTTCGTGGCAACCGGGATCGACCGCATCGCAAAGCTGGAGGGTGTTGGTGCGACAGCGCCGTTGCTGGGCGATGATGGAATCCGCGTCACGCTGGCTGGTGAGCAGAAAGGTCGCGACCCCGGGCGGCACCGTGGCGGCGATTTCCGCAATGGTTTCCTCCGCGATGACTCCCGGTCCGCTGGGCATCGCCGAGACCAAACCCAACGCCGCCGCGCCGTGTCGCACGGCGATGGCGGCTTCCGTCGCGTTGCTGATGCAGCAGATTTTGCCCCGGATATTCACCCGCGCTTTGTAACACATCACGGTCCGGTGCTCAACAGCCACACCCGCACAGTAATGAATTGTGGTGACGCGGTGGGCCAGGGTGCGACGACTTGGGCCTTCACGGTTTCGGTCAGACCGTTCGGATCGGGCGTGACGGAAATCTCCCGCACGGCGTTCGGGTCGGTTTGCCACGTGAGCAGGTTGGTGGAATAAGCGGCGGCGTAGGCGACGTCCGTGGGGGGCAGCCGCCGCTGGTAGGTGAACGTGATGTGATTCAGATTGTCGTTCGGGTCCAGTTCAATGGCGGCTTGCAGCAGTGCGTTGGTCTCGGGCGACTTGGGCGTCCGGTTGGCGGCATATTCAACGAAATTGATCAAGCCGTCTTCGTCGTAATCAGCGGTCTCGCCGCTCAACAGCGGGTCGGTCAGTTCTTCGAGGGTGAAGTTGGCGATGTTCCACAGGCCGTAGGGCGAGTCTTGAATCGTCACCGTGGCCACACCCGAGCCGATGGTGTAAAGCACGTTGCTGACAAGCGTGAGGGTAAAAGTTTCATCGCCTTCGGTGCGATGATCCAAAAACGGCGTGAGGGGGATCGTGAGCGTATCAATGTCCACGGGGAATGTGATGCTGTTGGTCAACGGCATCTGCACAAAATCCGTGCCGTTGCTGGCCGTGCCGGTCTGGGTGAAAAAGACGGTCAGCGCAAAACTCAGGTCGCCGATGCGGTAGAAAAAGAATTCGCCGGGGTCCGGCCCCAGCTCCGTTGCATACGGGTCCGAAGCGAAGAGATGCACCTGCGTCGGTTCCACGACCGTGACCGGCAGGTCGGTAAAAATTTTCACCTGCCCGTCATCGGCGATGAGGCGGAACACATAATCGCCGGATTGCGTGAAGAGGACGGTGTTGGTGAGCGCGTTGACATTGGTCAGCGTCACCGGCAACGGGCCGCTCATTTGACTCCAGGTCAGGATCACATTTGCTGGCGGCACCGGCCGGGCGTCATCGGTCACCCCGCCGGATATTGCCACCGGGGTCACCACCGGCACGGTAAGGTTGGTGGCTACTTCCACAATCGGACCAAAATTTCCGGCCACGAATGCGCCGATTTCCGCGGCATTCAACTGCCACGAGAACACCCGCAGTTCATCCACCTGGCCGGCCCAGTTTGCCGTGAGGTCCGCCGGTCCTTTGCCGAGGAGGAATTTGGGGCAATTCACCAGCTCGCCGAGCAACGGGGTTTTGTGCCGGCCGCTTTGGTCCAGTTTCCCGTTGAGATACAGCAGGGGATCAAGACCGTTGGTCCAGGTGAGCGCAAGATGTTGCCAGATATTGGTGACGGCATTGGCCGCGCTGATCTGCCGGGCTTCGCCGCAGGAGGTGACGAGCGTGCTTTCGATGACATTCGTGGCCGGGCCGCAGGAAGCAAATTGACGCGTGGCGAGCGTCAGGGTCGTTGCGCCGCTGTCATCCGCCGCGAACAACCCGCGCGTGGCGGGAACGGCGGCGGGCTTGATCCAGCACGACAAGGTGAAACGGCTGAGCCCGTTCATGAAGTCCGCGTCGTTCCCGGTGGCGACAAAGTTGTTCGTCCCGGAAAGATTCAACGCGCCGCCGCTGATGCCATTGGACACCCAGCCGAGCGCGCCTTGAATCGTTCCGTTGCGCTGATGGCCGGAAACGTCGAAGACCGTCGGGCCGCTGCCTTCGTTGAAGGTCCAATGCAGCAGTTCTTCTCCCGCCGGATGGTTGGTCAAACCTTGCAGTGCGCCGACGACCACGGTGACCTCGGCGTAATTGGTCAACGCCGCGTCACCGGCCGCCAGGCGCAGGACATACACGCCGCTGTTCGTGAAGCTCACCGTGGTGTTGTTCGTGTCAATGGCGCTGAACGACATCGTGTCCGGGCCGCTGACCCGCGACCATTCCAACGTGTTTGTGTCCCCGTCGGCATCCGTGACGGTCGCTTCCAGAATCATGTTCGCGTTCGTCTGCAGCAGATAAACGAGATTGGTTGTCGGGCTGGTGATGGTGACGCGGGGTTCATGATTCAGCCCGGCGTCAACGATGGTGAGGCTGATGTTGCTTTGTGCGGAGCGCGTGTAGGACGGTGAGGGCAGCAGCGTCACGGTCAGTGATTCAGCCTCAACCAACGCTTCGTTCGTGGGGGATACCAACAAATCCACCGCCACGACGCCGCAACTGAATAGAATGTTCGTGCTGAAGGCGGGGTAATCCACGCCTGCCGTGGCCGTGCCGCTGACGGCGAGGTTCACGATGAATTCACGATTCGGATCGCCTTCGCGGCGCACAGTGAGAATCGCCGGGACAGGACTGGCCTCGGGGATTTCCGTCACATTGGCCGTGAGGCTGACGGTTGGTTCGTCGTCGCGGATCAGCACCGTGGCGGCGTTCGGCGTGGCGATGGTGTAAGCGGCGTTCGCCTGCAACGTCAGCGTGACCGACTCGCGGCTCTCGAACAACGCGTCATCGAGCGGGGTGATGGGCAGGCTCGCGGCCAGGCTGCCGGCGGGGATGGTGAACGAGTTCGAGATGGTGGCGTAATCGCTGCCATTGCCCGCCGTGCCGCTGATGGTGAAGAACACCTGCACCGGCGTGTTGGTCGTGCCGAAACGCGTGAAGACAAATTCGCCGCGATCCAGTCCGGGTTCAGCCGCGTCGAAATCGCTGGCGTCAATCCAGACGCTCTGGTCGTTGTCTTGAATCGTCACCGTGACCGTGCCGGGATGGGCGACGCGATACGTGTCCCGCGTGGTCAGTGCGACGATGATGGTTTCCTCGCCCTCAATCGTGGCGTCGTCCGTTGCCGTGATGGTGAGCGGCAGTGTGCTTTGGCCGATGGCAAACGTGACCGAATCGGGCAACGCGGTGTAATCCACGCCGCTGGTTGCCGCGCCGCTGGTGCTGAGATGGACCGTCAATGTGTTGGTGGTCGCGCCCGTGCGGGTGAGGACGAACGAGCCATTCACACCGCCTTCGACGGCGTTTGGTTGATTGGTTGCGGTCAGCACGACGGTCGGCAGATTGTTCGTGTTCGCGTCAAGAATCATGATCGTCGCCGTGCTGGGGGCGACAATCCTTCCCGTCGGCGCGCTGATCAAGGTCAGCTTCAGATCTTCGTCTAGTTCCACCGTTCCATCGTTTACAGGCACGACCGGCAAATCAACAAATGTTGCGCCCGCAGGAATGGTCACGGCAGTTCCCAGCGCTGGACAATCGCTCGGCATGCTGGCGGTGCCGGTGATCTGGAAGTTCACAAGCTGACTGTTGTTCGTGCCGCCGGTGCGCGAGATGCGAAAATTACCCGCGACGGGGCCGACTTCGGACGCGGTGGCGGCGGTCGCAGTCACACTCACGGCGGAGGCGTCGTCGTCGCGGATCGTGTAGGTGATGATCTGGATGCCGTCGTGCGCGGCGGACGTGGGATTGAAGAGCGTGACCCGGATCGTTTCGTCGGATTCCACCTGTGCGTCGTTGACGATGGCGAGCGGAATGGATTTGGCCCATTCGCCCGGCGCAAATTCGAGCGTGCCGGCGGCCAGGGTGTAATCGGCGCCAGCGGTCGCCGTGCCGCCGATGACCTGGTATTGCACCATGATTGGCGCGGTGGACGTGTGGCTGAGGGCGACGGGCAGGCCGGGCGATTCGCTTTCCAGCGCGGTCATGGTTGCGAAGGTGAACCCGACGGCGGGTATGCCGTAATCGTTGTCTTGAATCTCCACCGTCGCGTGAGCCGGATCGCCGAGATTGTAATCGGGGCTGGCGATGAGGGTGAGGTTGACGGTTTCGGTCGGCTCCCAGAACAGGTCTTCAAACGGAATCACCATGAGCGTCACCGAACTGCTGCCGGCGGGAATCACGACGGGATTTTCGAGCGGGACATAATCCACGCCACTGATCGCCGTGCCGTTGACGGCAAGGTTTACCGTCAGATCGCCGCTGGTGCTGCCGTTGCGGGAAATGGTGAAGGTGCCAAAATCGCTGCCCGGTTCGGACGCGGAATCATCCGTTGCGCTCACGCTCACAGTCACGCGCTCGTCGTCGCGCAAGATCAGCGTGGCGCTGCCGGGCGTGCCGACGTCGTAAGCGGCGTTGGTGGTCACGACGAGCGTGACGGTTTCGTCGCCTTCAACCAAGGCGTCGTCCAGCGCGCTGAGGATCACGTCTGCCGCCGTTGCGCCCGCCGGAATCGTGATCGAGCCGCTGGGCGAGGCGTAATCCACGCCGTTGCTCGCGCTGCCGGTGAGCGTGTAATAAACCAGAAGGGCCGCAGTAATGTCGCCGTCACGTTGGATGGTGAAACGACCGCTGCTGCCAGGTTCGGCGAGGCCGCTGCCCGTGGGGGAAACGGTCACGACAAGCAAATCGTCATCGAGAATGGTGGCCGTGGCCGAGGCGGTCGTGATGGTGTAGGTCGGGCTGGCATTGATCGTGAGCACAACCGTTTCGTTCGGTTCGACCTCCTTGTCATCCAGCACCAGTAGCGCGATGGTCGCACTCGCGCTGCCCGCGGGGATGATGACCGTGCCCAACAGCGTCGCGTAATCCGTCGCCGCCGTCGCCGACCCGCTTACGGCGTACGTCACCGGCAAATCCGCGGCCGTGCTGCCGGTGCGGGTGACCACAAAGCCGGCCGGATTCATGCCGTGTTCCAACACCGGGCCATCGAGCGTGGCGATGGTCACGGCGGGGATGGCCGGTTGATCGTCGTCGAGAATCGTGATGTGTTGTTCACCGCGCGTGGTGAGCACATAGTCGTCGGTTTCGCGCACGGTGATGTTCAAGGCTTCCGTGGGTTCAACCGTGCCGTTGTTGACCGGCGCGAAGGTGAACACCACGCGGTTCGTGCCCGTGGGGATGACGATGTTGTTGCTGCCGAAGTTCAGCGGAGGTGTGAACGTGAGGTCGCCCGGAACGCCGGCCGTTCCCGCCAGGAACACTTGCACATTCAAGTCGTTGCTTACACTGCCGCTGCGCGCCAGAACCAGTTGGCCGCTGGCGGCGATGTTCTCGAACACCAGGTTGGTGGTGAGGGTGAGCGTCACATTCGTCAGCGCCCGCGCGATGAAATTCAGGCCGGTCGTGTTCGACGTGACGAAGAACGGGTTCGCCCAGCCGACGGGCTCGAAGGTGTAGCCGTATTTGGCGAGGTTGAAATTGATCTGCCCGTCCATGCCGGCCAGCACGAACATGCCGTAGCTGTCCGTGAAACCGGTCACCGGGCCGTTGCCATTGGAATAATTCGGGTCCACCAGCACGTCTTCGAGCGGGTTGCCGTATTCATCCAGCACCAGACCTGTGACGCGGAAATTCGCTGCCGCGCCGACGGTCACCACGACGTTTGCACTCGCACGTCCGCCGCGCATGTCACTGACCTCGCACCGCACCACATGTTCGCCGGGCTGTGACCAGGTTTTGTAAGTCCAGGAACTATTGTTCGTGGAAAATGTCCCGTCGTCGAACGACCACGCGTAGGCGAACGAGTTGTCGTCGCGGTCGGCGACCGTGGCGTGCAGGCGGACCAGTTGCCCGGGCGCGGCATTGGCAGGCTCGACCTCCACATTCAGACAGCAGGGAATGTTGCGCCCGCCGTCGTCCAGATTGATCCGCACCTCAATCCACGGTTCGGTGCCCGTCGCGCCACGGGCCAGCGGCGTGATGTGGACGCCCGCGATGCGATCGCTGAACGTCCGTCCGATCACCACCGGCGCGTCTTGGCGACTTTCGGTTGCGGGCTGTGTGTCGAGCAGACCCGCCCCGGCGGTGGCGCTCCAAGCCGACCAATTCAACAGCAGCCCGTTTTGAAACGAGGGGTTGGCGCTCAAGCGATTGCGGAATTCCAGCCAGTAATCGCGTTCGAAATCCTTCCGCACCCGCGCGGCATAAAATCTCCCGCTTGATCGCAGCGCCGTGTCGAACGGATAAATGCGATAAACGCCGTTCGTTGTGACGGTGTGGACCGCGGTGTCGGGAATCCAGTCGAGCTGATGTTTGAACATGGCGCCGAAATGCCCGCCGCCGCCGCTACTGCCCATCGTGTCAAAGATGTTGCCGTATTCGATGTTCGTGCCCGAGCCGTAGATGCCCGTGTTGGTCGAATACGTTTCCCAAAAATTCGCGTGGAGCAATCCGGCGTTGTGTCCGAGTTCATGCACCGTGACGCCCGTGCCGTAGCCCTGCAGCCAGGTGCCTTTGGCGCCGAGCATGCCGAGTCCGCCCCAATCAAAACCCGGCACGGTCGTGTGACTGACGATGTCGCGGTCATAATTCGCCGTATCGTACCCCGCCTTGCGCGCGATGGCGCGGGCGTCGTTCAACAGTGCGTCTGGCCCGGCCGTGGCATACCAAGCCTTGATCTGCGGCAGCGTCAGCAGCGGCGTCACGGTCGTATCAAGCCAAGTCTGGTTGTAGGAATTTTCGACGTAAAACGCGTTGACGGCGGCCATGGTATCGTAGGCGGCCGTTTCGGAATTCGGCTCGGACAGGTCGTCGGGGAAGTTGACGCGCACGTAAAGCACATTTTTGCGTCCCTGCGTCCAGGCGGAACTGCCGCCCGCCGCCAGATTTAACGTGCCGCCGCCGCCACCGGAGGTCGCGAGCGCGAGGGTTACGTTTGCCAGCTCCATGTGTTCGGCATTGCAAAACCGCCGCGTTTCCCCACCGATCTCGCCGGCTTGCGGTTCGGTTCCCAACCCACGTCCGCACACCGCACAGGAATCTCCGGTCGCCTGCCCGCGCATAGTTTCGAGCGAGGCTGCCTCCGCGGGGTCGAGCGGGCGGATGGGTTCGGGCGTCAGAGCAATTTTGTCCGCGAGCGCGATGCCGTGCAGCGGAATGTTCTGCTGCGAAATCTGAGCCGTCCGGCGACCGTGAACAAACGCGCGATATCGCTGCCCGCCGAACACCGCCCAGCGATAAACAAGGTCGCGATGAGTCGTCGCGCTTTCAGCCATCGCCACCTCGAGATCGCCGCGCGCATCAATCCACCGTTCGAAGTGGCGCGTGACGTTATTCGGCAAAGCGCGGCGCCACGAAAACGGTGCGGCCAGTTGCAGGGCGCGTTCGGGATTCGTCTCGATCAACTCCAGTAGCGCCTCGCGCCGTTTCCAAGCGAGGGCTTCACCGCGGATCGCGTCGGCGGCGGGATCATTTGTGAGCCAACGTTGAGCCCAGTCGGAGAAAGCCGTAAAGGGTTTGTCTAGATCAAGCGCGGGTGACGTTGGTGGGCTGAGCGGAAGGGGGGATGGAGTTGCGGCGGTGGTCTGGCTCGCGCGGCTGGCGGGAAGATTGGTTGCCGTTCCGGCGACCGCAGTTGGCGTCGGTGCCGGCGTGGTGGTTTGAGTTTGTTCTCGAGGTGAGCGCGGCAGCAACAATCCGATCAGAAGCAATCCTCCGACGACCAAGGTCAATAAAAGTCCCCTCTTCATGGCTCACAACTGGTTTGGAACGGTAAAGTTTCGGAACAGAGCAACTCTGCCCGCGACGGTTAATTCCGTCCAGAACTGATTTTAATTAGACTTGTTTGGCCCACCGAACGACCCCGGCCGCTTCGGGGCAGGGGGCTGATGCTCCTGGTGTTGTGTCCGACCCCCGGTTAAGAGCGTGTAGCAAAATGAACTTTTTGCTACGGCTGGTAGGGCGCGTCAGTCCTCTGCGCGCCGTCGTCTGGCTGGCGAAGTGCGGCGCGCAAGGGACTGACGCGCCCTACCAGCAACAGTCTTTTTATTACGCGCTCTAAATGAGTTTGAGGCCCGGATGCGCGGTTGACGGGGGCGGGGAAATCAATTTTGATTCCGCCAGACTCAAACCTGCTGCCATGAAATTGCGCGGTGCTTCCTCCAAAGCGGTCCCGGCGTTTACGCTGATCGAACTGCTGGTCGTCATCGCCATCATCGCGATTCTGGCGGCGCTGCTCCTGCCGTCGTTGTCCAAAGCCAAGGAATCCGCGTGGCGCATCAACTGTGGGTGGGAACTTGAAGAAGGGCGTGTCGAAACCGGAGTAGCAGATTTGCAGGGCCGCGCTCATCGGCGGCTCAAGGTTGGCGCGTTCGCGGGCGTTGCTCTTGGCTCATCTCGCGTTCAGATTGCTGGATGCCGGCCTCGAATTCGGGCGTGAACTCCAGATTGTCCTCGATCATGTCGTCCAGCCAGTCGCGCACCTGCCGGAGTTCCGCCTGCGAAAGTTTCTCCAGTTCCGCTTCGACTTGGGCCACTTTGCTCATGCGGGCACAGTGCCTCAAACCAGACGTGATTTCAAACGCGGGAAATGGTCGGAGCACGGAATAATCGTCAGGGGAATGAAGGTCAGAGGAATGGGGACTAAGCAATGAGTTTTATTCCTCTGACATCCATTCCCTTGACCTTGGTTGTTGGTCAGTCGTTCAGTAAACACCCTCGACGATGTTCTTCTCCATCGCACCGAACGGGCGCACTTCCGCCACGCCGTCCCAGGCATAAGGCTCACGCGGGGCGCGGCGGAGAGCTTCGTCGCGTTCGAGGAAGCGGGGCATGAAGAATTCTTTCGTGAGCGTGGTCAACTCGACCCGGCCCCATGAGTCGTATGGAACAATCTGTGACGTATTTTTTGGATCCACTACACGCAACACTGCCCGAGGCTGAGGCGCGTAATAAGTTATGGAAAACTTGTCTTCCGGCTTGAGCGGCACGCTGGCGGCGAGGCCCATGAGCGTGTTGCCGTAGGTGGGATAAAATCCAATGCGACCCTCCAACACTTCCTCGACGATGAAGCGCACGTATTGCGGGGCCATCGTCGTGCCGCCGCAGAACACGCCGCGAATGCCCGCTTCGTAGAGATCAATTTTCTCGGCGAGCGCTTCGAGGAGTTTCGGCGTGGTGAACAGGCCGGAAACTTTGCGGTGCTTCAAGATGGTCACGGCTTGATCCACGACGTGATCCATGTAGGCGCGGGCGACCTCGAATTGTTTGTTCGAGATGACCTTCTTCACGAAACGTGGGTCGAGGTCAATGAAGTAGCACGAACTGCCGCGGACATTGGCGAGGTGTTCGATGGCGAGGCGCAGGCGGCGCGGGCCGGTCGGGCCCATCATCAGCCAGTAATGATTGCGCGGAAAATGTTCGTCCGAGATTTTCTCGCTGAACTCGGAGTAATCCACCTTGTAATCGTTCCAGCCGATGCGTTGCTTGGGCATGCCGGTCGTGCCGCCGGTTTCAAAAATGTTGAACGGCTGGCCCTTGAACTGCGCCGGCACCCAGACTTCCGGCTGCATGTCGCGCAACGATTCGTCCTGAAAGTGCGGAAACTTCGCGATGAGGTCGGCGAAGGAATTCACTTCCTGGCGCGGGTCGAAATTTTTCTTGGCCCAATCGAGCCAGTAGGGGCAACCACTATCGGGCGCGAAATGCCACGCGATGATTTCGCGCGTGTGGGCGTCGAGTTGGGCTTGGGCTTTTTGGATGTCTGAGTCGGAGATAGGCATACGGTTTAGTTGAAAGTTAGTTTTGGAAAGTGACGCCCGTCCTCCCCCTGAACCGGAGCGCCGATCTCCTGATCGGCGCGATGCCATGCTGGCCAACAACGAGCCGATCTGGAGATCGGCGCTCCGCTTGGTTCTGGGGTTCATAGCGCGAATCGTTTCGGAGAAATCTCACCCCGGCCCTCTCCCCCGGGAGAGGGGGAAACGCGCGGCAGTCGAAGGCTTGATTGAGTGGTTTCAGATTGTTGGTTGCGACAGACCGAAAGGGAGCGGGGCGGCGGCTGCGACAGTCGCGAGCAAATTCTCCCGAATCGCCCAACTGCCCAGCGGGGCGGTATCCACGAACGGTGTAATTTAATTGTTGTTCCATTTGCGGTTCGCCGCGGCACTCTGGTTGGACTACTTTTTTCCAGCCCGTCCCTTGCTCGTTGAAAACAAGCCGTTCCTTTCCGCCTGAACTTGTTCATCAGGCTTTGGGATTGTGCCGTGACGCACCCATGAATTCCAAATTGAGCCGTGCCGGATAGAGAATCGGTGCCGGCTTGATTGAGGAGGCTCCTCCATTGTCCACTCGCATGACTTTCCAGGGGGAATCTGAATTTCCAAAAAGCGATGTGGAGCCAATCGTCTTTCTTGTGAACCCGCATGGATGTAAGATCGGCAGATTCCACCAGTGAGATCCAGTATGATTCCTTTACCTGCATCGCTTGTTTCATCTATTTTCAAATCAGTGATGACTCGGTCAACTTCATCCCACGAAACAAAGATATCAGCATCCGTCGGATTCATACATGTGACCCGCCACTTGCTCCGACGGTTGAACCAGAACAATTGGTCGTCGGACTTGAACGTCTTCAATGCGATCTTGACAGCTTTCATTCGATGAAAGTCGGACGTCCAAGCTCAACGACCGCCGGCGGAAACGCCCGGTCGGCTGCAAGAGTCGCTGACAAATTATCCGAACCGTTCAACTGTTTAGCGGAACGGCAGTTCGCTGTGGTGCCATGGTCGGCGCCATAGTTAGGCCGTTGGCAATTCATAATTTCCTCCATGCCTCGGAAGCTGAATCTGTCTCAATGCTGCAAACTTCCGAGCGCGCATGGAACATGTCTAACATAACATTCATTCCTTTACCGCTCCTTCCTTTGGCTCGGGCAACCACTGGGTCAGGATCGCGCCGATGAGAATGTATGCGCCGGCCACGCACGCGCCGACGATGGCAATCTTCGCCGGGCTGGGTGGCGTGGCGGCGGAGAGGGTGATCGTAATCCACGCGGCGGCGGTGCCGATGACGCGGCCACCGATGTTCGCGGCGAAACTTTCGCCCGTGCCGCGCAGATGCAGCGGGAACACCATGGGGATGTAATTTCCCCAGAAGCTGAATTGCGCGATGGTCAGGAAGCCGGCGACGAACACGCCGACCTTGATCCAGAGCAGCGAGTCGGCGCTGCTGAGGCTGGTCGAGATCCACCAAAAGAGCAGGGGGACGAAGATGAGCGATGGAATCTGGAACACGCGCAGCAGGGCGCGCCGACTGACGATCCAGACCGCGACGGCCGCGAACACGAATCGTCCGAATAGCCCGCCGATTTCCTGCGCGAGCGTAACTTTGGCCACGGCGGCGTCGGAGGCGTTCATGCCGATCTGGCGTTTCTGACCCGGCGTGAGTTCGGGTTTGCCAGCCTCCTTGGCTTCGGTGACGGCTTTGCCGACGGCGGCTTTGGCGGTGGCGATCATCGCGGCGTGGCCGGCTTCGGTCGGCGTGCCGGGGCGTTGGGCGCCGAGGATTTGCGGAAGTTGTTGGATCGCGCCGAATGCGATGCCGTAACTCGCGGCAAAGATGAGCGTGGTGAGTACGGTGGTTTTCCAAAGCTCGGGACTGAACAATGCGAGAATGCTCGGGCGTTTGAGCTGGCCGGCGGCGCGTTTCTTTTCCCATTCGGGAGATTCCGGCAGGAACGGGCGGATAAGGATGAGCGGAATCGCCGGGATGACGCCGGAGATGAGTGTGTAGCGCCAGGCTTCGTGGTTGCCGTGAATGGCGGGGAGATCAATCGCGATCTTGGCCGCGAGCACATTCATCCCGCCGACGAGCAATCCGCCAAAGGACGAGAACGCCTGCGTGTAACCAAGGACTTTTTCGCGCTGATCGCGATTGGGAAACAACTCGGCGAGCCAAGCCACGGCAGCGACGAATTCCACGCACACGCCGATGAACACGAGGCAGCGGAAGATGAGGAGTTGCGTCAGGTTGGTGGCATACCCTGCTGCGCACGCCGAGAACGCGTAGAGCAGAATGCTGAACGTCAGCACGCGGCGGCGTCCGAGCCGATCCGTGAGATAACCGCCGAGCAGACCAAACACCCCGCCCGCGATGGCGGGAACGAAAAATAACGTGCGCGCCCACTTCACATATTCCGCCGAACCCGGGACGAGCAGCGGCAACCCGTCGGGTCCAAGTCCGCCGAGCGAGGCCAGCGCCGGCTTGATGATGAGCGGCAGCATCAGCAGTTCGTAGATGTCGAACGCGAAGCCGATGGCCGCAATGAGGCAGATGAGCCACTGGGTGCGGGTGAGTTTCAAGCTGGGAGTGGACATGGTTCAGGCGTTCGGGTTTCCGGGCAACACATGGACGTAGTTTAGCCAAAAGGCCCGGGGCGGCAATCGCCAAGCGGTTCGGGCCTTGGAGCTGGTTTTGGTTCCGGGTTCACGCAGTTCGGCAGAGTCCGACGTGATTGGCCCGCGGCTGATTCAAACAAGGATGGGACTGAAACCGTCTGGTCACGGGTTTAGCCCGGGAGCGCCAGCGTCTCGCTGGCAAGTTCCGCAGCTTCAGTTTGGTGAAGCAACCCGCCGGCGAGACGCCAGCGCTTCCGGCAGGGCGCGGCAGTCTCAGGCACACGCTTCCAACCGATGTGGCCTTGCGCTCGGCAACCGGGCGCGGGAAACTCCCGGCGGCGAGCATGAATCTCCGGCTTTACGACGCGCATAATCATCTGCAGGACGACCGCTTTGGCGGGCGACAGGCGGAATTGCTGTCGGCCTGTCGGCAGGCGGGCGTGGCGCGCATGGTGGTGAACGGCGCGTGCGAAGCGGATTGGCCGCAGGTGCTGGCACTGGCGCAGGCATATCCCGAGGTGCTGCCGAGCTTTGGTTATCATCCGTGGTATCTGCAGGAACGCACGCCGCAGTGGCGGGAGAATCTGATCCGGTTTCTGGAGCAGACCCTGGCGGCAGTCGGGGAAATTGGCTTGGACCGGTGGAAACCGAACTTGCCCTACGAAGGACAGGAGGAGGCGTTCATCGTGCAACTGCGGATTGCGGCGGAGCGGAATCTGCCGGTGAGCATCCATTGTTTGCAGGCGTGGGGGCGGATGCTGGAAATTCTCAAGGCCGAGCCGCGACCGGCGCGCGGTTTTTTGCTGCACAGCTACGGCGGGCCGCTGGAGATGGTGAAATCCTTCGTCGAACTGGGCGCTTATTTCTCGTTGCCCGGTTACTATGCGCACGAACGCAAGGAGCGCCAGCGCGAAACCTTCCGCCAGATTCCGCTGGAACGATTGTTGATCGAGACCGATGCGCCGGATCAGATGTTGCCGGTGGGATTGGGGAAATCGCTGACGGATCAGGCTACCGGTCAACCCATCAATCACCCCGTGAATCTGACGTCGGTGTATGAATTCGCTGCCGGGCTACGCGGTATTCCGCTGGAAGCATTGACGCGGTCGGTCGAGGAAAACTTCCTTCGACTCTTCGCCGGGCTTTGATTCGCCCCTGCTATTCTTTAACCGCTTCCTTGACGATGTTGACGGTGCCGGTGTTGGTTTCGTAATCCCAAGCCATGCCCGCCGGCAGGATGGGGATCATCGGGATGTAATCCCGGAACGCCAATTCGACGAGGTTGGTGGGGAAGCGGCCTTCCTGGAGGTAGAACGTCTCGATGGCTTTGTTGATGGCGGCGAGGTCAACCGTCTTTTGGGCGCGGTGCATGGCGTTGGCCGGCTGCGCGAATGAACTCCCGGCCTCGGTGGAACCAGAATTGGCCTTGCCCAGCGGCGGGGAATCATTGCAGCCGGTGAGCAACAGAAACGACAGGGCCGCAAGAAGACAGCTCGTTTTCATGGCGCGAGCCTAGCCGGAGCCCCGCAAAAAGGCAAACCGGGCCGAAGCCCGGTTTGTGGAGATACAACTTGTTGGTTTCCGATTAGGGAGCCGCCGGAGCGTTGGTGCTCGGTTCAGCCGGAGGTGTCGGAGGCGCAGTCTCTTCTTTTTTGCAACCCACTGCGAACGCAGCAACCACAGCCAGCAGGGCGACGACGGAGAACAGTTTTTTCATACCAAGCTAGAATCCGGGAAACTCTGCTGGCTCACAAGCATTTATTCCGGGAAATTTCGGAAGATTCGGGGTGGTCTGACGATGACTTCATTTCATCCATCAAACCATTTGCAATCTGGGCCGTGTGCCTCTACTTTCCGCCACTCAAAACCAATACCATCAAGTCAAAAGCTGTATGTTGAAATTGTTCTCCAAGGCCGCTGTGCCGGCCCCGGCCAAACCGGCGGTCGCCGTCTCAATGGCCCCGCGTCCCGGTGATCGCAAGGCCACTTACTCGAAAGTTTTCCGGTATAGCGCGGCGCACGGCCACGATCACCAGCCGACCCACGTCGAAATCGTCGGTTCCTTCACCAACTGGCGGCCCGTTTCGATGTCGCTCAATCCGCAGGACCACAACTGGCAGGTGAACATCGAAGGCATTGAAAGCAACAAGACGCATCACTACATGCTCCTGGTGAACGGCCACCCGCACAACGACAAGATGTGCGACGGCTACGCTGTGCCGCATGGCGACATTGAACATCGCTATTCGATCACGACGCCCCGCGGCCCGCGCCTGTTCCTGTTGTTCGCGCAAGCCAAGTGATTTTGGCGGCGGGAGTCAGAGTTTTTTCAACCGCTCTTTCACCCGCGTCCACGCTTCGTCGCGCGCCTTTTTGTTGGCGGCATTCGCATCCGGGGCTTCCCCGGCGCGCATGAACCCGTGCCCCGCGCCCTCGGAGGTCACGGGTTCATACGTTTTCCCGGCCTGCTTCGTCAGCTCGGTGGACTTGAATCTATTCTAACTCCGACAATTAACCCACCTGTATCCGCCATACCCGCTGGACCAACTGCGTGCGGATAATCAGACGCCCCCTTGCTCCCGGACGTTCCTCGCGCGACTGGGCTTCCGTAGTTCCCACAGGCTTTTTCCTTTCGTTCGACGCCAAATCCGTGTTTCATCTGGGCCGTTTGCGGCGCGCAATCCCCGGCGCGCGGCTGTCCCCAGCCGCAGCGTGCAACCGCAGTTGAATCCCCGGGCAGGAGATCGTCGGCGAAGCCGCCAGTCTCAAATCGAAAACCCGAAATCGTAAATTCAGAGAGATGCCAAAAAGAACCGACATCCACAGCGTCCTCATCATCGGTGCCGGCCCGATCATCATCGGCCAGGCGTGCGAGTTCGATTACTCCGGCACGCAAGCCTGCAAAGCCCTCAAGGAAGAAGGCTACCGCGTCGTCCTCATCAACTCCAACCCGGCCACCATCATGACCGACCCGGAGTTCGCCGACCGCACCTACATCGAACCCATCACGCCCGAGTGCGTGGAGAAGATCATCGTGCGCGAACTGGAGGAGATGAAGCGCATGGGCGTGCCCGTTGATTCACCCGTGGCTGCGCCTCGTAAGAGCGCGGCATACTCAACGGAAAATCAGCCGCGCTCTTACGAGGCGCAGCCACACAAGTTGGTTTTGCTCCCCACGCTCGGCGGCCAGACCGCGCTGAACATCGCCATGGCCCTCCACCGCTCCGGCGTGCTGGAAAAATATGGCGTCGAAATGATCGGCGCGAAACCCGAAGCCATCCACAAAGGCGAAGACCGTTTCGCGTTCAAGGAACTCATGTTGAGCATCGGCCTCGATGTCCCGATTTCCGGCGTGGCCCATTCGCTTGAGGAAGCCCGCGATGTCGCGAAGAAAATCGGCCGTTTTCCGCTCATCATCCGTCCGGCGTTCACGCTCGGCGGCACGGGCGGCGGCATCGGTTACAATCAGGACGAGTTTGAAGCCATCGCCAAGAACGGCATCGAACTCTCGCCTGTGAACGAAATTCTCATCGAAGAATCCCTCCTCGGCTGGAAGGAATACGAGATGGAAGTCATGCGCGACAAGGCCGACAACTGCGTCATCATCTGCTCCATCGAGAACTTCGATCCCATGGGCGTCCACACCGGCGACAGCATCACCGTCGCACCCATCCAGACGCTCACCGACAAGGAATTCCAGATCATGCGCGACCAGAGCTTCGCCGTCATCCGCGCCGTGGGCGTGGAGACCGGCGGCTCGAACATCCAGTTCGGCGTCAGTCCGGAGAATGGCCGCATGGTCATCATCGAAATGAACCCGCGCGTCAGCCGCAGTTCCGCGCTCGCGTCCAAAGCCACCGGCTTTCCCATCGCGAAAATTGCCGCCAAACTCGCCGTCGGCTACCTGCTCGACGAACTCAAGAACGACATCACGCGCGAAACCCCCGCGAGCTTCGAGCCGAGCATTGATTACGTCGTCACCAAGATACCGCGTTTCGCCTTTGAAAAATTCCCCCAAGCCGACCCGACCCTGACGACCCAGATGAAATCCGTCGGTGAAGCAATGGCCATCGGGCGAACCTTCAAAGAATCCCTCCAGAAATGTCTCCGCTCCCTCGAAATCGGCCGCAGCGGCCTCGGCGGCGATGGCAAGCCGTGGCGCATCGGCACGGAAGTCTATGGCGACCGCGACATCCTGCCGCGCGACGTGATTTCCCGAAAACTCTCCGTCCCGAACGCCGAGCGAATCTTTTTCATCCGACACGCGTTACGAGCCGGCTTCACGATTGAGGAAATCTTCAGCCTGACCAAAATAGACCGCTGGTTCTTGGTTCAGATCAAAGAGATTGTGGATTTTGAGGAGGAGTTGGCGACGGTGAAGAATTAAAATGAATTACGAGGACCTTACATTTAAGATTCCGCAGCAAAGTCCCGATTACGATGATTGCTCGGCCTTTGTCATTGCCTCAATTGACAGTATCATGCGGGAGGCAATTGATGCTGGGCGGAATAAGATTATTATCAACACGAATTTGAAACTCGGCTTGCCGATGGAGAACATCAACAAGATCGCAGGGCCGTTCGTAGAAGCTTGGGCGGTCGAAGTTTTTCAAAATGTGCTTGAAGATAAGAACAACCGTTATGCTCTTATCAATGTAGAGGCAAAAGAGCGCCTTTACATGGCAGATGTAATTCTGCAATTCAGGAAGGAGCGCAAAGTCGAAAGCGGAGTAACTGCCGAGGTGGATGTCAAAGCGACCGCTGTGGATATTGAATCCAGCGGGAAATCTCCGAATATCACTTCGTTTAAGAGAATCCGAACGGCATACGTCGAGGACGGCGACTATATTTTCATCATCCTTTCGCTAAAGCACAAAGTTTACTCGACGAAAAACAAAACGACCAGCTTGATGGATGGGATCATGGAGGTCGTTGCCTACAATTCCTACGACCTAAAGTTTTTGTCGTCAGCCGACATTAGCTACAACCCCGCCCTTGGAAGCGGCCAGCTTCAAGTGCGAGACATTCACTATGTGACGCTGACGAAACGAACCACTTGGGAATTCTGCCAGCTTCTGGACAAGAAATTCATTCACTCGAAAAAAGGATTTGCTGGCTGGCTTGAATTGGCAAAGGCAAACCAATGGATTAAATTAGATGAGTGACATTCAAATACACACCGGCGATGCCTTGAAATCGTTGAAGCTGATCGAATCCGAGTCGGTTGATCTCATCATCGCTGACCCTCCCTACAATCTTGGGAAAAATTACGGTAATAATCACGACGTAAAAGGGTTTCAAGAATATCTTGAATTCTCCGAAGCTTGGCTCAAGGAGTCTCAGCGCATTCTTACTCCGCACGGCACAATCTATGTGTTCATGGGTTTTAGGTTCATCTCATATTTGTATGACATTCTTGATCAGAAGCTGGGAATGTATTTCAACAGTTGGATAACGTGGCATTACACGCAGGGAATTGGAAAAACCAAGGGGTTTTCGCCCCGTCACGACGACATCCTCATGTTTACCAAGACGGAGCAATTCAAGTTCAATCTGGACGATGTTCGCGTGCCTCAAAAATATTACCGGGAGCGGAACAACATGAACGGTGCAAATCCTGGTGACGTGTGGGCTTTTTCGCACGTTCACTACTCGAACCCAGAAAGAGAAGAACACCCAACTCAAAAGCCTGAAGCGTTGGTTGCTCGAATGGTTTTGGCTTCCTCAGATGAAGGCGACCTTGTCCTTGATCCCTTTTTCGGCAGCGGGACGACGTTGCGCGTTTGCCAAGTGCTAAACAGGCGCAGTATTGGAATTGAACTCAATCCAGAATTTGTGGCAAAGGCTCGGAAGCGTTTGGCAAAACCGTTTGAAGGTTTCGATACAGTTGATCCGCGTGCGGCCAGAGTTCCAAGAGATCTTCCGCAAGAAGAATTGGCCGATGCCGGAGTCAAGCAGATGCTTTTCCTTGAAGGGAAAAACGAATACAAATGCGCTCCCAAAAGCCGACCTTGAATCGTGCTCAACGAATCCAAGAACGACATTACGCGCGAAACCCCCGCGAGCTTCGAGCCGAGCATTGATTACGTCGTCACCAAGATTCCGCGCTTTGCTTTCAAAAAATTTCCGCAAGCCGACCCCACGCTCACCACGCAGATGAAAAGCGTCGGCGAAGCGATGGCCATCGGCCGCACGTTCAAGGAAAGCCCGCAAAAATGCCTGCGCTCGTTGGAGACACGGTGACCGTGTGCCCCCAGTCGCAGCGGCCTGGGCGGCGGCAAACCCTGGCGCATCGGAACAGAAGTCTATGGCGACCGCGACCCGGCTCCCCATTGCTCGCCAGAGATCGGCTGCATCCCATAGCTCCGTCAGGAGCGAAATCTTTGTAGCCATCCATGCCACAAAATTCCCCAGCCCCATCGGGGCGGCATATTCCGTTCCTGACGGAACTGGAATTCATTTCCATCGCGGATTCTACAAGTATGCCGCACCTGACGGCGCTCCAAGAATCCCAACGGGATTTCATCCATCAGCCAAGGGTTAGCGCACCCGCCTTCGCTACGCTTCGGCGCGGCAAGTCGCGCCTATCCTGGGTTACGTTCCCCAAAATGTTTTCAACCCTGAATGGGTTGCATCCAATCCGGCCGCCTAAGGGTTTAACTCGTGGACTCGCTCGCGCCCGCTCGCTCGGCCCTTGCGGGCCTTCGGCTTTGCCGAATTCCTTTCGCAGTTTCCCAAACTGCTCAAGTCAGAGTTGTTTTCATTTTCCCGTCGTCACCCAGCGTAGCCCGACTGCGTCGGCCAACGCTGGGCTGAATGCTGCAACCGCGTTACGGCAGGTAGGGCGGAGCTGCTGCTCCGCCTTGGTAGGAGCGCGGTTGTGTCCCGCAAAGCGGGATCAGCCGCAGCACGTCCAGACTCACGACGCATTAAAATCATTTCCACGCCTCACCACCATCCACCCGTTGCGACTGGTCCAGCGGACACAGTCGCGTTCCTTCATTCCCCGTTATTGAAACTTTCCTTGATCACGCCCGCCAGGTCGGTGAGCAGTTTGTCGCTCTTACCGATGTAAGATGACCCGTGCATGACGGCCAGCGTTTCCGGTTTGAGCGCGGCGAGTCCGCGCAGGACGCCTTCCGTCTGGCTGGTGTAAGGCATGTAGTCGGCGAGCGGGCCTTGCTGCATTTGTCGCATCGCCTTTCGCGCCGGTTCAATCAGATCCGACGAAGTCACGGGCGCGACGTCGCCAAAATGATGGAAGAGATCAGAACAGAACAGCGTCTTGCGCGTTTCCTCGAACAACACGCCCGCGTCCCACCCATGCGGCAGATGCGGCGAACGATGGAAGCGATAGCGGTATTTGCCCGTGGTCAGGACATCATCGGCGGTCATGCCGCGCGCGGGGCGGATGGCGAAATCATCCACGCTCACGAGCTTGCCGACGAGCGTGCAGACAGGTTGGGCCTGGGGTGCGAGTTCCAGCCAGTGATTGAGCGCGCCGACTTCGTCGGATTCAAAATGGCTCCAGGCGATGTGCCGGAGTTTCGTGGGATCAATCAACGTGGCGACGGCTTCCCGCAAGACGGGGAACATCCCCTTGAACCCCGCGTGAAAGAGCAGCGGCTCTTCGTCGCGCACGAGGAAGTGATTGAACTGCATGTCGAAGTCCGGAACGTAAATGGAAAGGCGGAACAGGTCAGGTGCGATTTCGTCAATTTGTGTTTTGCTCATGCACGATTTCTAGCAACCCGAGCTTCCCAGCGCACTGGGACTTTTGGCCCATGATCCGGGTGACTGCTGCCGGTCTGAGCTGGACGGCGGCAAAGGTTCAGACAGGCTTCACAGGATTATGCAGAATTGCCATGCCGCCCGCCGCCGATACACTCGCTGGGTGAAGACCAAACACCTTGCTGTTGTAAGCGGCGCGTTGCTGGTGATTGGACTTGCGGGTTGTGACCAGAAGTCAGCGCAAGTCGAGCCGTCCGCCGCATCCAGTCCGGCTGTGACTAATGCGCCCGCTGCTGTCGTGATCGCGACGAATGAGTTCACAGTGCTGCAAGGCAGATGGCAGCGCGGGGATGGCGATTACCTCATCGAAATCAAGAGCGCGGCTGCCGATGGAAAGTTGGACGCGCGTTATTACAATCCCCGGCCCATCAACGTTTCCCAGGCGCAGGCCAGTCGCAAAGATGACAGCCTGCAGGTGTTCGTGGAGTTGCGCGATGTGAACTATCCCGGCAGCACCTACAAACTGACCTACGATGCGAAGAACGACCAGTTGTTTGGGGAATATTTCCAGGCGGCCATGAAACAAACCTTTGACGTGGCTTTCGGTCGGGTGAAGTAAGGGAGATGGTGCTGGCGTCTGGAGGCCAGCGTTTCTGTCAGCGTTTCCACCAATCGCTGTGGAGCAAACTCCATTCGCTCTCGACGCGGCGATGCAGCGTGAACCCGGCGCGTTCCAGAAATGGATCGGGTGGAGTCAATTTCTTGGCAGGCAATCGCGTCATCACGCGAAAGAAGGTGTACAGACTCCCGATGATCAACCGGCTGCGGAGGCGTTTCCACCCGGCGCGGGGCATTTGAAAATCAGCGAGCAACCAGTTCGCTCCCGGCGTCGCAGCGGTCGCGAGGCGGGAAACGATTTGCTCCAGTTGTTCCGCCCGGAAACAATCGAGGAAGAAGTTCGTCACGATCAGGTCGCTGCTTGCGACCGGAGGCGACCAGTGCAGGACATCGGCGTGGATAAATTCTACGCGGTCAGTCGTCAGCTTGTGGCGGATAAGATTGCGGTGGGCCTGATTGAGCATCCGCACGCTGGCGTCCACGCAGGTGATATGCGCGTTCGGAAAGCGGCGGCGACATTCGACGAGGCTGCGGCCGTGGCCTTCGCCCAGAAGGAGGATGTTTCGGGCGGAGGGGATGTCGGCAAGGAACGCCGTGCGGCAGCGATGAAGTTTTCCGCCCGCGAGAAGGGCTTCCATCCAACGATAGTGCGGCGCGAGCGTGTCGAAGCTCATGATCGGATGGCGACTTTGCACCAGCGATCGCGCTGCCACCAAACTCCCGCTAGCACTGCGCCGGCCAGATAAGCCACCACGTCCAGCAGATCGGCGGTAGTGTGGGAAACGAATTTCGGCCCGATCCATTCAAACAGCGCGGACCAGAAGACGAGGTGGAGTGTGATTTCTGAAAGTGTTGGCGGCTGGTCATGCGAGCGCAGGCCGGATTGCCGATGCAGCCAGAGGATTGGCGGAAGCGCGCACGGGATCAGCCACAGGTCGTTGAAGTGCGAATGCAGAAAACCGCTGGGCAGATGTGGTTTGAGCAGCCAGCGGTTGAGCGTGTACGCGGCGCAGCCAACCAGGAACAGCGGATCGCGCAGGTAGCGGAAGCGGTGCATGTCAAAGCGCCCAGAGGATGATCGCGCCGGAAGCCGCGGCGATGAGCAGTTTGAGCAAAATGATTTTCAATGAAAACATATCTTACGATGGAAGACGTTGCCGGTGGCGCAGGTCAAACTTTTTCGCGGATGTGTTCCTCGTCATGCAGCTTCATTCGCGCTGAAAGGATGGCCGCTCGTCCGAGATAGCCGACGATCTGGCCGGGGTTGTCCCGGTTCACCACCGGCAGACGCCCGACATCTTCGCGCAACATCTTGGTGAGCGCGGCGTGAAGTGGTTCATCGGGATGGGCCACGATGAGATCAGTCGAGCCAGCCTCAGCCACAGTCAGGTCGGCGGCGGTGTTCTCTCCCAAGGCGCGGATGATGTCGCCACGCGTGATGATTCCTTTGAGGCGCGCTTGCTCATCAACCAGCAAAATGCCCTGCCGCCGTTGGAGGGCGGGATCACCCTTGGCGAGGCGATCGGACAGCTCGACAACTTTCATCGTCGCGGGAATGGTCGGGACCTCCTTTTCCATCACATCGCCAACGCGCGCGAATTCAAACGGGTCAATGCTGTATTCGCAGGTGATGTGTTGCCCGCGACGCGCGAGTTTCTCGGTCAGGATGGAACGGCGCATGAGCAATACGGTGACGCCGAGCGCGGCAACGGAACCGATCAACAAAGCGGGAAGCAGATGAAAATCGTACGTCAATTCAACGGCAAAGATCATCGCCGTCAAAGGCGCGCGCATGGTGCCGCCCATCATCGCCGCCAGACCGATCGTCGCCCAGAGTCCGGCGTCGTGGCCGGGAATCCATTGGGCCAACAGTGCCCCGAGCGCTCCGCCCATGATGAGCAATGGTGCAAGCACGCCGCCGGAAGTTCCCGAGCCAAGGGCGATGGCCCAGACCAACGCCTTGGCGATCATCAGTCCGGCGATCATCGGGCCGATCATTTCCCCGCGCAACAGACTGTGAATGGTGTCGTAGCCGACGCCGAGCACGCGCGGTTCGATGAGTCCGCCGACCCCGATGAACACCGCGCCGATGGCCGGCCACCACATCCAATGCACCGGCAGTTTCTTGAACAAATCTTCACAGGTATAGACCAGTTTGGTGAGCAGGCCGGAGCCGAACCCGACCACAATGCCGACGCCGGCGGCAAAGAGAAGCTGTTCACCGGAAAGCGCGGCGTGAACGGTCACTGGAAAGATCGGGCCAACTCCCAACAACGGCACGCGCAGCACCGATGCGACGATGGCGGCCACGGCCACGGGGATGAAACTCCGCGGTTTCCATTCAAAAAGCAACAATTCCACGGCGAGCAACACCGCAGCCACTGGCGTTGCGAACACGGCGGTCATGCCGGCCGCCGCGCCGGCCACGAGCAGGGTTTTGCGTTCGGCGGCGCTGAGATGAAATCGTTGGGCGAAGATGGAGCCGAACGCCCCGCCGGTCATGATGATCGGACCTTCCGCGCCGAACGGTCCGCCCGTGCCGATGGAGATCGCGGCGGAGATGGGTTTCAGGATGGCAACTTTCGGCTGGATTTTACTGCGCCCAAGCAAGATCGCTTCCAGGGCCTCCGGGATTCCGTGCCCGCGGATTTTTTCCGAACCGAAGCGCGCCATCAATCCGATGATCAATGCTCCGATCACTGGAACCGCCACGACCCAATAACCCAGGTGATGTCCTTGCGGCACGGCCAGCGCCGCGGAGAAGCGCTGATGGAAAGCAAGGTTGGTGATGACCGCAATCAACCACAGCAGCGCGTAGGCGACCAACGAGCTGATGCTGCCGATGACCACCGCCATCGAAGCGAGCAACAAGACGCGCCGATCGGTGCTGAAATCCGCCAGACGCCCCTCAAGGGCCGTGACCGGTTGGGGGCCGTTGGCCGGGAGAGAAATTTTTGCCGCATTGACACTCATAAATCGGGCGCAGATTATATCGCAAAGCGATATAAGTCAAATCGGCAGTGGTGAACGATGGCCCGCCGGTGTTACACTGGCGTCCGATGGCCGCGCGCAAAAAACTTTCCAAATCGCAGTATGAGAATCTCGCCGCGTTTCGTTACGCGCTGCGACAGTTCCTGCGCTTCAGCGAAGAGGAAGCGCAACGGGCTGGCATCAAACCCCAGCAACATCAGGCTTTATTGGCCATCAAGGGATTTCCCGGCCGCGATGCGGTGACGATGGGGGAATTGGCGGAGCGCCTGCAACTGCGACATCATAGTGCCGTTGAACTGGTGGATCGGTTGGTGGATTTGAAGCTTGTCGCCCGCGAGCCTTCGGAGATTGACCGGCGTCAGGTTCATGTGCGGTTGACGGAACGAGGGGAACAGATCCTCGACAAGTTATCCGCGACGCATGAAGAGCAGTTGCGCCGGATTGGACCGGAATTGAGTTCCTTGTTGGAACGATTGGGCAATGGTGCCGCAACGTAAGATTGCCGGAGCCGTCAAGGCTTTGGAACCAGATAAGATTGAGTCCACTCCGGTGCGGCGGGAATCCCGTTGGTGCTGACGCGTGCTTTCCACTCGGTATCAGTCATGCGCGTGCTCGGCCCCATTTCGAATTCATAGTGACTCAGAATGGGAGCGCCATAAACCGCCAGGTCGCCCGGGCCGTTATCCACCGCGACCAGCATGAATTGCACGTTGCCGACGGCCTCATGGAGAATGCTGCCGGGGTCGCCGACGATGGCATCGGGGGAATCGGTGTGAACCGTCGTCACCAACGCATCCCAATAATCCGAGCCTTTTTCGTCGCCGGTGTCTTGGATGGGATTGAAAGGATCATTACTTGGCGGGACGATTTCACTGCCGGGTTTGTAGAACAACATCGGATACCAACCGGTGTAGGTGCGCTTGCCGACGTAATCGAATTCCACCAGTTGTTGGAAGAACAGGTTGTCGGCGGCGGAGAAGGGGGTCTTGGTCAATTCCTTTTCCGAGAGGGATCGCAACGTGTCCATGGTGCCGACAAAGCGATCAATCAACGCGAGCCGGTTCGAATACATGGCCGCACCACTGACGAGGACGTTGTAGTTCACCGGATTACCCTGCGCATTGTTGGTGGTATGCCGGTAACTGAAAACGCCATTGGTCGTCAGCGTGGTGAGAACAGATTTGGTGGCGAGGGCCATTTCACCCATGCGCGACCAGAAGGCCGGGTGTGGCTCGACGTAACCTTTGGGATACAGGCACAGGACGATGGGCGTGTAGGATTCCTTCACGTAGAGCGCCGTCGTGTAGCGCAGGTGCGTCCACGAGGCGAGCTGGGTGTTCACCGTCTTCATAGCCCACGGGCGGGTCCGCATGGCTTCGGGATATTGGCTGCCGGTGGTCGGTTCGGACAACAGCCGCAGGCAGGCCAGCCAATGATTGTAGATGCTGTTGGTCCACGCCGACGAATTCTGGCTATCAACGACGTTACGGACGGCAGCGAGGTTGTGTTGATACTTGTGTCCGTCCCGCCAATACGGCCGGCCATCGGCGGGAGTGAGATTGGTGCGGGCGATGCGCGCGGCGATCTCGGGCACAATCTGGCTGTTGCCCAACACGGCGAAGGCCACGTCAAGGGCGCTGGGAACGCGGCGCAACACCTTGTCGGTAAATTCAGGAATGCCGTTCTCATCCCAGATGATGCTGTCGAAGGTGGTTTTGCTGAACGCCCAACTATCCATCACGAAACGCTGGCCCATGAAGCAGAATGAACGCGGCAGCTTCACCTGGGTGGCGCTGAACGGCGTGTAGTAATAGCCGCTGGCGATCTGTTGCAGACCGAGCTGGCCGGACATGAGCTGGTTCTGGAGATTGGTCAACGCGGCCTGATTGGATAGGTTTGCTGGTGAATTAATGCCTGCGGTCACCAGCAGTCCGTTCAATTGGGCGAAGGTGAGCGAGTCCGGTGTGCCGACGAGCATTTCCAGCGTGCGATTGAATTGCAGCCAGTTGCTGAAGCCGCCGGAGTTCCGGAGCAAGAGTTCCAACGCCACCGCACCGGAGAGTTCGCGCAAGGTGTTCGTGCCGCTGCTGGCGCCGTTGGCGAGTCCAGCGTAACGGAAATCGGCGAGACCACACCACATCATGGCGCGGAAATAACGCTGAAGTGTTGTGGAGTTGGCATAGTGTCCGCGCACGGTGAATTGCGAAAAATCAACGTCGCGGTATTCGCCGAACAAATTGAAGTTGGCCGGCTGCAGGGCATTGATGGCATTCAACGTCGTGTTGACCCGCGTTGTCTGTCCAAGCGAGCCGTAATTATTCGCGCCACTGACTAGCGACTGCGCCACGGCGAGGAAATAGTCGGCGTCCAGCACGCCATTGGTCAGCGGCGTGCCGGCGGCTTGCGCCCACAGCGCCGGGACTTGAGCGGACATGGACCCTACCAGATTGGCCAAGGTCTGGTGAAAGCACGTTTCTTCGATTTCGGCCAACATCGTCACCAAGGAGCGATGCCAGGCTTGCAGCACCGAATCGGCGGTGACAAATACCGGCAGGTCATCGGTGTAGAGGTCGTAATAGACGTCGGCAAAACTGCGGCGCTCGAGGCGCTGACTGACAACAAATCCGTTCGTCTGAAACACCGCGAGTTCAGTGGGGTTGAGGCGGAAATCAAAGACGCGCCGGTTTTGATACGAGTTGGTGGCGTTCCAGACGGCGGGATCAAGGCTGAACAGATTCCAGAACTCGGCCGTGGTCGGATCAAACGTGACCTGCGGCAGGTATTGATTGGTGGGCTGGTAGGTTGCCGCAAAATCTTCAAGCGAGAGCTGGCCGAGTTGTTGGAGCTGTTGACCGAACGCCGTGCCATAGCCATAGACGGCATCGCCGATGCCGCTGCCGCCGGCGGCCACCTTCACGTTGGCCACGACGCGATAAAAAGCCTGAGCGCCGGGCGTCGGGACGGCGATGCGGAGAAATTCATCGGACACGCCGACGCTGCCCGGGAAGGGGCCGGCCACCGTGGTCCAGTTCACCATGTTGCTGCTCTGCTGGATCACATACTCGGGATACATGGAGCTGACCGGCAGTCCCATTTGCGAATGCAAGCCGATCTCGCCCTGGGTTGCGGACTTTTTGAGTTGAAGCCTGATTTGATCTTCCCCTGGAACCGATTGGCAGACGGCACATATCGCCACCAGAACGAGGGCCTTGAGTTGGCCGGAGCGTTTCATAGCTGTAGGGGTGAGCATAAGTCGGTTTTTTCGCCTGTAAACAAACAAGTTGCATTTCCGCAGCGCCGTTTCGCGCGACTCGACATTCCATCTGCGGTTGGGAACACTGGGCGTGCCCGTGCTGATACCATGACTTTCTGGACCAAACTGAAGGAGCGGCTGGCCAACCTGCGCGGGCGTCCGGCGTTGGATGCCTTGCTGGCGCATGCAAACCCCAATCACCCGCTCGCGGTGCGTCTGGAGTGGGCGGAGGACCTGTTCGCCTGGGTGCGTCGCGATGTGCCGTCCACGCGGCTGAAGTTGTTGCTGCAATTGATGGAGCGGCAGCCCGAAGCCCGGGCGCGGGTGGCCGGGACATTGCGTTCGGTGCTCCGGGAAACACACGCCTTGGATCTGTTGGCGGACACGGGCCTGCCCCGGGGCGCGGCGTTCTCGCATGAATTCATGGCCCGCCTGTTCGAGCAGGTGCTGCCCGAGCGGCCCGACTCCCGAAATCTGGATGACGTGTTCGACCGCTTGTTCCCGAACGACGAGGACGCTGACTGGCTCGAAAAACTCGACCCGCAACTGGCCGCCAGCATGATGGCCTTGTTCGAGGACCGGACCGCCGTCGGGGACTGGAGCGGACTGCAAACGGACTTCGAGGATGCGTTAATGCTGCTGGCCGACCGCATCGGCGTGATCGGGTCGCAGCGGGAGATGCGCGAACGTCTGGAGGTCATTGTCTTTCGCGAACTGCCGTTTCAAAAACTGCCGGGGGCCATCACCGCCTTGCTGGCGAAACATCAGGCCGGCACGCCGCGCCCGGAATTGGTGCCGGAATTGAACCACGTGCGCGCCCTGATGGACGGCTGTGACAAAGCCATGAGTCAGGTCGTCAGTCACCTTGAACAGACCGGCGTGAGCATGGCGTTGGTGTATGATCTGGCGCGGCTGCGCGCCCAGTTGCGGCGGCTGGAGATGTTGTTGGAAGTCTGGGCCGCGCCCGACCGGAACGCCTTGCGCCTCCTGACCCTGGTCGTTGATCTGGTGCGCCAAAATCATGAGCGCAAGAGCGTGGTGGCATTGTGCCGGCAGAATCTGCAACTGCTGACACGCCGGATCGTGGATCGCAACGCCGAAACCGGGGAGCACTATGTGGCGCGCAACCGGTCCGAGTATTTCAGCATGTTGTGGAGCGCGGCGGGGGGCGGCGCGTTGACCGGCCTCACGACGATATTGAAATTTTTGCTGGCCAAACTGGCGTTGGCCGAGTTTTTCAAGGGGGCGGTGGCGGGGTTTAACTACGCGGGCAGCTTCGTGTTGATCCAGTTGTGCGGTTTTACACTGGCCACCAAGCAGCCGGCGACGACGGCTCCGGCCCTGGCACGGCGCATGGAGGATTTGCGCACCCCGGCGCAGCTCGAGGCGTTCGTGGATGAAGTGGTGTTTCTCATCCGGTCGCAAAACGCCGCGGTGCTGGGCAATCTCGCAATGGTGATTCCGGCCGTGTTCCTGTTGGATTTCGGGCTGAAACTTTTGACGGGCCATCATGTCGTGGACGAACACAAGGCGACGGTGATTTTGCAATCCATTTCGCCGCTCAGCATGGCGTGGCCCTTTGCCATCTTCACCGGCGTGCTGCTGTGGGCCTCCAGTGTGGTGGCGGCGTGGGCGGACAATTGGTTCGTGTTGCATCATTTGGGGCCGACCTTCGCTCAACATCGGCGCTGGAAGCAGGTGCTTGGCCCGACGCGGGCCCGACGCTGGGCCGGTTGGCTGGAGCACAATGTCGCGGGGCTGGCGGGCAACATCTCGCTCGGCTTCATGCTTGGTCTGGCCCCATCCATCGCTGTCTTTTTCGGGTTGCCGCTGGATGTCCGGCATGTAACGCTCTCGACGGGGCAGGTTACGGCGGCGTTCGCGACGTTGGGTTGGGAGCAACTGCTGCGACTGACCACGGTCGGCACCATCGTGGGCATTCTCGGCATCGGCGTGCTGAACATTGCCGTGAGCTTCGGGCTGGCGCTTTTGGTGGCGATCCGGGCGCGCAATGTCCGCGGGCCGGAGCGGAGTCATCTTTATCGCGCGCTGTGGCACCGGGTCTTCCACGCGCCACTGAGCTTTGTGCTGCCGACTAAAACGGTCGCGCCCACGCCGTCGCCGAAGCATTGAGGCCGGCGGAAATTCGTTGTATCGGTGCCCCGCGATTGCTGCGACACTCCGCTGTCGGTTTTCATCATGGACATTACATCCGCCATTTTTGAATGCAGCGCGCCGGACTTGGACTCGTGTCCGGACGAAGCGCTGCCGGAGTTCGCCTTCATCGGGCGCTCGAACGTGGGCAAGTCCTCCTTGCTCAACGTGCTCGCGGGCCGGGAAGGGTTGGCGCGCGTATCGCCGACGCCGGGGTTCACCAAGATGATCAACATCTTCACGATGAACAAAACCTGGCGGCTCGTGGATTTGCCGGGCTATGGCTTCGCCGCCGGCGCGCGGAAGGACAGCGCCAAGTTCAATCAAGCCGTGGTGAACTACCTGAAGCATCGCACGAATCTGTGCAGCGTCTTTGCGCTGATCGAATCCGCCTTGCCGCCGCAGGACATTGACGTGGAATTCGTCGAATGGCTGACGCGCAACTCTGTGCCCTATGTAATCGTTTTCACCAAGGCGGATAAAGTCACGCCCGCCGAGGCGCAGGCGAACATCGCGGCGTTCATGGCGCGCATCGCACCGTGGTTTGAGAAACCGCCGGTGACCTTCATGTGTTCCGCCACGACGGGGCACGGGCGGGCCGAGTTGCTCGGAGTGATCGGTGAATTGATGGCCGCCATCGCGGCCGAGGCCGGCAGCAAGCCGACCACCGCGCCAGAAGCTGCCCCGGAACCAGCCCGCCGAAAGAGCGCGAACCAGCTCGCCCGCGAAAACCGCAAGCGCCGGCCCGATCTCAATCGCCCTTGGTGAGTGAGTCCTGGCGATCACCGTAAGCGCTGGGCGCACCACCTTTCCGCTTGGCGACACGGCACGCAGCGCGCATGCTGCGCCGCGCATGGCGCAAGTGCATTGGATTCGGAGCAACGGCTTTCTCCTCGCCCTCGTCGGGGCGGTGCTCGTCGCGTTTCTTCTGCCGGAGCCGGGGGCGCGTGGTGGCGTGCTGCACGCGGATCTGGTCAACAACTTCGGCATCGCGCTGATCCTGTTTTTGCAAGGGCTGTCGCTGGCGTATGAAAAGATCAAGAGCGGTGCGGGCAACTGGCGTTTGCATACGGTCATCCAGGCGTTCACGTTTGTGGTCTTTCCGGTGGTGGGAATCTTGTTTCACTTCGGCGTGCCACTGCTCTGGCCGGGCGAACCAGCGGCGATCCGCGATGGCTTCCTTTACCTGTGCGTGCTGCCGTCCACGGTTTCAACGTCCGTGGTGCTCACAGCGGTGGCGCGTGGCAACACCCCCGGCGCGCTCTTCAACGCGGCGCTCTCGAACATCCTTGGCGTGTTCCTGACGCCGGTGCTGGTGCAGTTGCTCATGCACACGACGGGCCAGACGGCGTCGTTCGGCCCGCTGTTGCTGAAGATTCTGTTACTCACGTTGCTGCCATTCTTCTTCGGCATGGGACTGCGCCGCTACGTGAAACCCTGGGTCGAGGCGCACAAGGCCTGGGTCGCGCGACTCAGCAACAGCGTCATCGTGTTCATCGTTTACAGCGCGTTCTGCGATTCGGTCGTGGAAAAAGTCTGGCAACGCCATGGCCTCGGCACGACGGCGTTGGTGCTGCTGTTTGCGACGCTGCTGTTCGCGGGGATGTCGGGCTTGGTCGGCTTGGTCTGCCGCTGGTTGCGCTTCAGTCGCGAAGATTCCATCGCCGTCTATTTCTGTTCGGTGAAAAAGACACTGGCGATGGGCGTGCCACTGGCGATGCTGATCTTCGGCAACCGCAGCGACCTCCCGCTCATCCTGCTGCCGATCATGTTTTATCACCCGCTCCAGTTGCTGGTGAACGGCATGCTGGCCAACCGCTGGGCGAAGCAGCCTTTGCCTGCGACCACTTAGAGCGGTTCTCATAAATAATGTCCGGATCAAGTATCGAGAACCCCTCACCCGGCCTTCGGCCACCCTCTCCCCATCCGATGGGGAGAGGGCCGGGGTGAGGGGGACGTCCGGAAAGTATTTTTGAGAATCAGTCTAAACGCGCAGATACACGTAGATGGCAAAGATGATCGCGGCGACGCCGGCGATGGCCGCCACCGACCACAGGAAATTCCTTTGCCGGGCGGCGATGGCAAACGTGGACACGATGACCGCCGCCTGTGCCGCCAACATGCCGAAGAAAAATTTACCGCTGCGCTTGTGGTGGCGTTCCGCCGCGAAATTGGCCTTGCGCACCTGCAGTTCGTAAAGCGTGGCGATGACCTGGTTCACCCGCGCTTCGGTTTCATAGCGGCTGGCGTTGTAACGCATCTTGGCGGCGGCAAATTCCCGTGCCGCGGTCTTGTCGTCGGCGGGCAGGTTTTTTTCCAATTCCTCCAGTCGCTGGTTGGCGGTGGAAATGGTGGCATCGAAGGCGATGGCATTATCCTTGGCGGCGGCCAGCGCGGCGGCCAGCGCCTCGTCGGATATGGGTTTCAGCAGTTCGGCCATCTCGGCTTCGGAAGCTTGTTTTTCCAACCCGTGCCGTGCGGCTTCGAGGTCGGCCTCGAAGTTGAGCGGTGCCGGGGCGGGGATTTGCGGCAGGGTGACTGTGTCCGTCAGCCGGGTGTCGCTGGTGGCCAATACGAGTTCGATCGAGTTGCGGTACAACGTGCCCCGCATTTTCTTGGCCTGGAAGTAAGCCCACTGATCGCCGGCCTTGGATTGGAGCTGCGCGCCGAGGGCGCGGTCGTATTGCGCGCGGGTCATCTCGCTGGAGGCCAGGCCCGCCAGCAACGTGGCCACCACCGTCATGACGATGGGCGTGACCGAGAGGATTTTCCCCCATTTCGTCTGAGGGATGTCGGCAATCAGTTGCTCGGGGATCTTCGTTTTCATCTCGGGCGCAGACTAGCGGGCCGGGCGGAGTTCGTCAGTGGTAAATTCCGACGCTCGAACCGAATTGATAAAAAACCCACGAGCCAAAGTGCCCGTGGGTTTTGCAATCAGGAAATGCTGGATCGCTGTTTGGTTTTCCGCATTTCACTCACTGACGGCAATCTTGCGCGGCTTGACCGCTTCCGACTTCGGCAGGGATAGGAACAAAACCCCTTGGTTCATCCGGGCCGAAATGCGTGTGGTATCAATCGCCGGGTCCAGTTCGAACACACGCCGATAATCCGCGCCGTGGCGTTCGCGGAACAACACGTTGCCGACCACGACTTCATCCGTCGGCCGACCCGTGATGGTGATCTCATGGCCTTCGAGCGTGATTTCCAATCCGTCCTTGTTCACGCCGGGCATTTCAGCTTCGAGCACGTAACCATCCTTCGCCTCGTAGATGTTTACATCCGGCGTGATGAACTGTCGCTGCGCCGGGCGTTCCTGCGTCACCGGCTGGGATTCCTTTTTGAAGAGTGCTTTCATAGATTCGTTTGGTTTGTGTTGTGATTTGAAGTCCGGCGGACGACATGCGTCCGCCGGAATGTTCGGTTTCAATCAGTTCACCGAGACGTCAATGTGCTTCGGCTTGGCTTCCTCGGTTTTGGGCAGCGTGATGGTCAGCACGCCGTCTTTGTAGGCGGCTTTCACCTTGTCCGCCGCGACGGTGGAGGGCAGGGTGACGGTGCGTTGGAAGCGACCAAAGAATCGTTCGGCGCGATACACCTCGGCGTCTTCGTGCTTTGACTCGCTCTTGCGTTCGCCGGAGATGCTCAATGTGCCGTCATGCAGCGAGACTTCGATCTCTTCCTTCTTCATGCCGGGGAGTTCCGCTTTCACGGTGTAATTGTCCTTGTCCTCGTAAACATCGAGCGCGGGGGTCCAGCCGCTCAGGAGATTCGAGGTGCGCGTCAGTTCAGTCAGGGGCGACTCGAACAGCCGGTCAATTTCATCCCGCAGATCGGACCAGCGTCCGAAACCCGGCCAGTTCGTCAATGTCGGTCGTTGCCATTTTACGATGTTCATAGTTTGTCCTTTCGGTTGAAGTTGTGTTGTCTTTGTTACGACAACTTCTATTTAGCTTTCGGGATGCCAAGGTGAAGACGCGCGAAAACCTCAATGATTGCGCAGCTTTTGAAAACGATTGGCAAGGGGTGCGTGCAAGCGTGGCCCGAGACGCTGTGCCAACCGGAGATTTGTTGTGCCACGATTGCGCGGCACTGAATGCGAAACGGCGGAAACGGACGGCGCGGTAGTGATGGGGCCGTGATACTTTTATTCCAACCGCAATTTTTAGTTAGACACTGGAATCTTGAACCTCATCGCCGACAACTTAGCTTGGGGGGCTCGCAGGATGCCGGTGATAAGTCCCGCCTGCATAAGGAGCGCGAGTATGCCAGGCTCAGGGACCGACGTTACATAGGTCTGAAAAGGAAGATCAAACCCGCCGAAATCGCCCAATGCCACCCAGACTCCGACGGCGTTCGGACGGCTATCGAAAAAACCGTCCCCACCTGCGTAGGGATTTCCGCTTGGGCCACTGAGAAATCCAAAGCTGTCGGTTGAGGGGGTCAGGGCTTTCAACACGATGGCAAAGCGATCTCCAGCAGAAAAGTCCACCGGAGTGGCAAGTTCAAGCTGCCTGAATCCAGTCGGGTCAGTGATGAAGTCCGGCAAGCTGGAGCCCAGAATGGCTTGGGAAGCGAACACCGTCCCGTTCGGAACGCCGCCATTGATCCCTTGGATTTGTACTATCAACGTGCCAACCCCAGCCACGGGCAAGCCGATCGCGGTGAGCGAACCCGATCGCCCCGCCGTCACTACCTGAGCCAGGACTTGCTCACTTTGCCCTCCAATGCCAAACGGGATGAGCGCGGGATCAAGCGCCGGCTGGCTTTGATCCAGCTCCGCTCCGAGCACTGAAGCCACGCAAACCAGATTAAGCGCGGCGATCTGTGTCAGTAAGGTTTTCATGCGTCGCGGGGAGCTAACTATTTACTATCAGGAATTAATTCCATGAGCTTGAATCTTCCGCCCCAAACATGGAATTGAGCTTTCCTGTTTTTTTGTGACTATGCGGCGACTCTAGCGTTGCCGCCTGGAGCGGTCAAGTTCTCGCGGACGACCACCGCGTGGGGATTTCAGCGTGCAGTACAGGAGTGTGCATCAAAATGATGTTGCGCGGGTAGGGCGCGTCACTCCGTGCGCGCCGTCGTCTGGCTGACACAAAACGGCGCGCACGGAGTGACGCGCCCTACCAGCCCTCGGCCTTTGTAACAGCCCTGAATTTCCGGTTGGCGCTCCTTGTTGGAAATGAATTGGGGCGGCCACTCTCAACCAACAAAAAACCCCAAGCCGTCAGGCCTGGGGTTTTACAGAACAAACAAGAGAAACAGATCAGTCAAAGGCGTGGCCGGCGCAGCAGAGGACGTTCTTCACCTTGTGGCGAACGAGGTCCTTCACCATCTTGCGGGCCGGGGCCATGTATTTGCGCGGATCGAATTCCTTCGGATTTTCCACGAACACCTTGCGGATGCCGGCGGTCATCGCCATGCGGAGGTCGGTATCAATGTTGACCTTGGTGCAACCCACGCGGCGGGCGATTTCGATGTCGGCTTCCGGCACGCCCCTTGTGTCGGGCATGTTGCCGCCGTACTTGTTGATCTCGTCGGCGAGATATTGCGGCACGCTGGACGCACCGTGAAGTACGAGCGGATAGTCACCGAGATTGGCTTCCATCAAAGCTTTCTTGATGGCTTTGAGGCGTTCGAGATCGAGATGCTGTTCGCCCTTGAATTTGAACGCGCCGTGGCTGTTGCCGATGGCGACGGCGAGGGAGTCGCAGCCGGTTTCCTTGACAAACTTGACCGCTTCGTCCGGGTTGGTGTAGTGGCCGCTGGTGGAGTGCGCGCCGCCTTCTTCGCCTTCGTCGAACTGCGCGCCGACGAGGTGGCCGAGTTCGGATTCCACGGAGCAGTTATGCTTGTGGGCGTATTCGACAACCTTGCGGGTGATCTCGGCGTTCTTCTCGAACGGTTCGTGCGAGGCGTCAATCATCACGCTGGTGAATCCTTCATCAATGCACTCTTTGCACAGCTCGAAGGTGTCACCGTGATCGAGGTGCACGGCGATCGGGATGTTGCTCAAGCTGACGGCGGCTTCGATGAGCTTCTTGAGGTAAACCGGGTTGGCGTAGGCGCGCGCGCCCTTGGAAATCTGGAGGATCAGCGGGGCTTTTTCCTCTTCGCAGGCTTCAACAATCGCCTGGATCAGTTCCATGTTGTTGACGTTGAAAGCGCCGAGGGCGTATTTGCCGGCGAGTGCTTTCGCGAACAGGTCTTTGGTATGTGTCAGTGGCATAAGTTTCTGGGTTCAGTCTTTTGCTCCAAGTGTCCTCGAAGCAGTATTAAGTTTACAAATTCTTAATCCGCAGGGAAATGAAAATTGTCGCCCGATTTTGGCCGGGATTCCGCAAAAATTGCGCCCGAGGCGGCGCCGCGCGGCCAACAGCTTCATTCTTGCTTGGTTGGATAATACGGTTCAAAACAGAACGCCTCACGCGAAGGGCGCCAAGGGAGGGGGAGCTTTGGTAGATGTCGCGCCGCACCAAATGGTGTAAGCACTTGGTTACAGAAGTTGTTTAATCCCACCTTGGCTTTGCGGCCTTGGCGCCCTTCGCGTGAGATTTCTCCTGCTTTGTTCCCGCTTAGTGATAGAAATGTTTCAGCAGCGGCAGGCCGAACTTCCAGATGAGCCAGCCGAAACCGCCACCGATGGCAACCAGCACCGCAATGAGCCGCGTGCGCGCCTTCGTCCGGTCTGGTTCTTCCCAATACCACGCGATCCAGACGCTGAGTTCGTAAAGTCCATAAAGCGGCACGGCCATCATCACCTGCGTCAGCACTTCCGGCGTGGTCAACAGCCCGCCCAGCACCAGCACGGTGACGATCATGTACCGCCACATCGCGCGCAGGCCGCGATAACTCAGCACGCCGATCTTCACCAGCGTGAGCAGCACGACGGGCAGTTCAAAACCCAGTCCCATGCCGAGCATGAATTTGCAGACGAAGCTGATGTAATCCTCCGCCCGCCATTGCAGCGCGCCAAAACCGAGCCAGTTGGAATACATCTGCGACGCCGCGAGCGCCACCGGCATCAATATGAAATAGCAGAAGCACACGCCGGCCAGAAACAAGCCCGCGCCGAAGAACAATCCGCGCCGGACGTATTTCTGTTCCTTCATCCGCAGGGCGGGGAAGACGAACGACAGGATGAAGTAGAGGATGAACGGTGACGCCATCACCGTGCCGCCGTAGAGCGCGACTTGGAACGCCACGATGAACCCGCCCGCCGGACTCAGATTGATCAACTCGATCTTCAGGTGCTGCGCCGACTCGGCCAATGACGAGTCGGGATTTACCTTCCAACCGAGGACGCGGTTCGTGCCGAGGATCTGCGGTTCGACCTCGATGGCGACGAAGCGGTTCGTTGTGTCGAGTTGCAGGGCTTTTTCCTGTTCCGTCGTGAGCTTGACCGTGGTGAGCTTGTTCGTCCCGTACGTGACGGTGACCACCTGGTTCGTGCCCGGATAATGGACCTTGGCGCGTTCCAACGGCCATTTGAGGATGCCCACCACGTAATCGCCGCCGATGAGACAGATCAACATCGCGACGGCCAGCGTCGAGATGCTCTTGATCAGGACCCACCGGAGATCTTCGAGGTGGTCGAGAAAAGACTTTACCGGCCCGCCTTCGCTTCCGGGGTCGGAATGTTCCGGCTCAAATTCGTCTGCCATGAACGAGGCCGCTCAGGTCAGGCTTTGGGAGGGTTGGAAGACGGCACGTCCGATTGCGCGGTGGCCTCCGTGGGCGGGAGCTTGCGGACGGGCGGGGCTTCTTCGGCGGCGTTGTGGATTTCGTCCGTCACTTCGCGGGTGGCTTTCTTGAATTCCTTGATGCCGGAGCCGAGGCCTTTGGCGAGTTCCGGCAGCTTCTTCGAGCCGAACAACAACAGCACCACCGCGAGGATCAGAACGATCTCCCAGCCACCGAGCATACCTGCAAACATGATATTCATAGATGTCACCTAGTGTAGAGACGTTAAGCCGGGGAGCATGGCGAGTAAAGCGCCAAAACTCCCCGGCGAAAGCTGGAAGCAGCAATTACTTCTTCCGCAACACGATGAATTCGCCGCGGCGGTTTTGGGCGTAGGCCGATTCATTCTGAGCGGGGTCTATGGGCTGGCGTTCGCCCAGACTCCGGGTGATGACGAGGTCGGGATTGGCGCCCAGAGCGATCAAGGCTTCGCGCAGCGCGGCCGCCCGGCGTTCACCGAGCGAATCGTTGTAGCCTTCCGTGCCGCGTTCGTCGCAATGGCCGTCCACCCGCACACCGACGTCGTCGTTGCTCTTCAGATAGCTGGCCACGGCTTCCACATTCGCCTGATCCGCGGTTCGGATGGCCGAGCTGTCGTAGTCAAAGTGAACCACATGTGCAGCCAAGGCTGCCCGGTCTTCATCGTGAAGCTCTGGACGGGTCATCCAATCTGGCGGATTCATCACGGTGCCAGGACCGAGGTCGCCTTCACCAATATTGACCGGCGGCATATCACCGATTTCACCCGGGCGAATCTGCGTCGTTGGTGTTTTGATGGGTGTGTTGCCGACCGGACGCTTCTGGCAGCCGGTGACAATGAAGGTGAGCGCCAGCACGCCGGCCAGCACATGGGTCAATTTGATAGCTTTCATGTTCGTTGAGTTTTCTTGGGAACGGGCGGTTTTATTTCGCCCAACTGGGTTGTGAGTTATTTCCCGAAATTCGGGAGATAGTCTTGGTTTGTTTCGTAGGCACGTCAAGCATAGAGAGGCGTTTGCCCGAACCCTCGCGCCGCGCGTAAATCAACGTGCGCGAGTTCGGCGCCCACGACGGATCTTCGCCTTCCACCAGCACCGTGGCTGAACCTCCCGCCGCCGGCACGACGCACACATCAAAACCACCGCGCCGTTGCTGGGTGAACGCGATCCATTTCCCGTCGGGCGACCACTCCGGCTCGGTCGGATTCGCGACCCCGGTCGGAATCCGGGTCGGGCTGCCGCCTGCCGCTGAAATTTTGTACAGCGCCCGCTTGCCTTCGATCTTGCCCGCGAAACAAATCCATTTCCCGTCCGGCGACCAGCAGGGCGAGGACTCATCGTCGCGCGACTTGGTCAACCGCTTCAGGCTGCCGCCTTCGATGTCGCCCACATAAAGATCCACTGCGCCCGATTTGCTGAGGATCATCGCCACATTCCGGCCATTGGGCGAAACCGCCGGGCTGAGATTCGAGCCGGGGTAGGGAGCGATGTCGGTGCGCCGGCCCGAAGCGAGGTCGTGATAATAAATATGGGAGTCGCCAGTGCGATCCGACGTGTAGCACAAGGCAAACTTGCCCGGCGCCCACGACGGCGCTCGGGCGGCGCCTTTATCCGGCGTCACATTTTGCGCGCCGTTGCCATCAAAGTCCGCGATGTAAATTTCGCTGATTTTCCCTTCGCCCTTTTTGAAGGCGATCTTGGTCCCACCAATGCCTTTGCGTCCGAGTGCCGCGAGGAAATCATCCACGAAGGCATGGGCCTGCTTTCGTACGGAAGCGCCAGAGTAACTTTTGTTCACCAGATAGCTCTTGTTGATGCGGTCCTGCGCGCGGCCCACGAGGTTGCCGTTGGCGCTGCCGCTCAACAAGTATTGCGCCGCATCCCCGCTGACGAGGCTGAAGCCTTGCACCGTGAGATCGAACTGGATGACCTCCAGCGCCTCGCCGCTGAAGCCGGAGAGGTTGACCGGCAATGGCTTCTCACGCCCGGGAATCCATTCCCGCGTGATGTCACCGGCGTCAGTAACCTGTGCCAAGCTGGTGGTGGAAATGTTGATGGCAATTCCGACCAGAATCAGTTGTTTCAATAGAGTGTTACGATTCATCCGAGTAGTTTCTTTGCGTTGAGTTTGAATCTCATGGTGAAGGTCCGCTGGGCGTCTTTGGAATCGGCCGGGAACTCTTTGACGAACTTCACACGATCCAGAACCGCCTGCGCCGCGTTAACAACGGCACGGCTGCCGGAGGACTCGATGATGCGAGACGAAATCACCCGTCCATCGCGTGCAATTGTTACACTAACCTGCACCGTCGCTTCATCGTCGGCCAAATCATCAGGCACCGACCAGGCGTTCCAAGCATCGTTATAAATCTTTCGGACGATTTGCGTGTAATTTGCGTAGCTGGCACCGCCTCCGCCAAAACCTTCGGGCATGTCCACCTGTACTGTGGAAGAGAGGCCGGAACGCACGCGAGTGCCAGTCTTGGCAATCGCGCTGGCGAGTTCGTTGTTGGCGCTGCTGGTTGGCTGTTTCGATGTGGAATTGTTGGGTGTGGAAGCCGGCTTTGTTCCTGTAATTTTAACCTTGGTTTTACTAATGGTAACTTCGTGTGGCTTCGCTTTAGTTTTGGAAGTTACGGGCGCATCACGATCGGGACGGATGTTTTTTTCAACTTCTGGCTTCTCTGTTTCAACTCGTGGCGGTTTCTCTACGCGCTCAACTTTCTGTTCCTCCGGTTCGGGGGGGGGTGGAGTAACGGGTTGGACCTGTTGAATTGGTTGGGTTGGCTGTTCGGGGAGGCGTTCCGCTACGCGTGGCACGCCACCACCTTTGAAATCTGCGTCCGTTGCCACATCTGGAATTATTTCCAGAAGCGGCGCGTCATTTTGGGTGGGCCGATTAAAAAATCCCGGTCCGACCAGCAACGCCAGCAGAAGCAGGGCGTGCATGGTCATAGCGCCAAGGACGCATTTTTTATGCAATCGGCTCATCGTTTATTGGCTCCCCGGAGTCTGGGTGCGGATTGAATACCGGGCGATGCCTTTACTTGTACAGGCGTCGGTCAGGGCCACAAAATCTTTCATGCGGCTATTCTCGTCCGCGCGGATGTAAATGATCAGATTTGGATTCGCTTGGAATTCCTGCGCCAGTCCGTTCACTAGATTGTTGAGTGGAACAAACCGCTTGTTGACCATGTATTGGCCCTGAGCGCTAATTTCCACCGTGCGGATGTTTCTTTGATCGGGGGGGCGATCCGCTGCATTGCGGCCTACGGGCAGCTTTACGTCGAGTCCTTTTTCCAACAGCGGTGTGGTGATGACGAAGATGATCAACAACACAAACGCCAGATCGAGCAACGGCGTGATGTTGATCTCGTTCAACGTCACCAGGTGACTGCGTTGGGAGAACCGTTTCATGTTGGCTGGTGGGTTGCGGGAGTAAGATTAAGAAAAAGATTAAGATTAAGAGGCTGCCGGGGAGCGACGCCCCGGTTCTTAATCTTAATCTTTTTCTTAATCATAATCTCCTTCGCCCTTTCATTCGTCCT
>CAZQNQ010000031.1:0-53220 GCA_964594985.1 uncultured Bifidobacterium sp. | reverse complement strand
CGGCGCGCAGGGACTGCCGCGCCCTACCTGCAACGGTCCTTTTCTTAATCTATCCCGACAGCGATTAAGATTAAGAACAAGATTAAGAGTAAGAGGGGGAAGGTGCGCGTGGCAGTTTCAGTTACACCCGGCTTGACGCGGGTCACCGAGGTGAGATGCTTTTGAAAGTAGCGCGACTGAACCGCTGCATAACCTTCCAATGAAATGACACCATGAAAACTACGACCCTACTGCTGGGGCTTTGGCTGCTGACAGTCATTGCCGGGGCACAAGAAATGACTTGGGCTGAACTGCTGCGCCGTCCGGAGCATTGGCCGCAGGAATGCACGATGAAAAAGTCGTTCGAGTTCCAGAGCGGCAAGAGTCTGAAGGTCGGGCAGAAGGTCACGGTGCTGGAGATGAGCCCCAACGAGATCGTGATCGGTTCGCTCGATGGCAAAATCAGCTTCGCCACGAAACCGACGGACACGGACGCGCTTGCCACCGCCAACGCCGCTTACGCCAAGCTCACGCCGAAGCAACGGGAGTTGACCTATGCCGCAATCCTCAAGCGTCCCGAGCTGTGGCCGTGGAGCGTGAAGTTGACCGAGGCTTTTGACGTGGGGCGCAAACGTTTCAACAAGGGCGACACCGTTTACTTGATGAGCGTGAAGAAAGATCAATTAGTGCTCGTGCCGCCGACGTTTGATCAGCATTTTGAACTGAAGCCTGACGACACCGACATCCTTTCCTACGCGCGAAAATATGTGGATGACCCGGCGAGCGCGCCGGGCCGGCTCAACGAGGATTTGCGCGGCAAACTCATCAACGCCGCCACGGGCGCACCGGCGCCGCTCAGCACGAATGCGCCGCCGCGTTACTACGTGATCTATCACGGCGCCCGCTGGTGTCCGTACACGCAGAAGTTCACGCCGGACCTGCTCGCGCTCTACCAGGAGATGAAGCCTCAGCGCGGGGATTTTGAAGTCATTTATATTCCGGCGGAGAAGTCCGCGGGGGAACTGCAACAGTACGCGAAGGAGGTGAATTTCCCCTGGCCGGCCGTGGCTTTCCCGCAGAAACAGAAGACGGTCGTGTTGGCGGGAATTCTGGGGCGCACCAGCCTGCCGGAGTTCTGGGTGCTGGATCGGTTCGGCAACGTCGTCGTGGACAACGTGAAAGTGGACCGTGATGCGGCGTTGAAGGAGTTTGCGGTGCTGCTGAAACAACCCGCCAAGAAATGACCGCCTCCGGTCATGTTTTTACTGCCTGCGGAAGTTTGAATAACCCGGGCGGCAAAGCATCCAATCCCCACCCATGAAACGATCAACGCTTGTCCGTTCCCTGCTCATCGCTGCACTGGCGGTGAACGCGATTCAGTTCACCGCACCCAGCCAAAATCAGCCGGCCGCGCCCCGGTCGGCTGAAGCCGAAGCAAAGGCTGCGGCGGCCAAGGCCAAGTCAGACGAGGACCAACAGAAGAAAGCTGCCGAGTGGGTCGGTTCACTCAAACTGGGTGACGCCGCCAAGGAAGCTCGCGTGATCGAAGTCATCGTCACGCATCTCAAAACCATCCGTGACTGGCACAATGAGCATCCCTATACCACCGTTCCCGCCGGCATCAATCCCGTTACTGGCACCCCGCTCAGTTCGTTGCATCGGCAGATGATCGCCAACTCCGCGATGCCCCAGTCGGTTCACGAAAACTTGATGACTGGTTTGCAAAAAGACCTCAGTGCGGAACAGGTCGAAGCGATTCTGGACAGATACACCGTGGGTAAGGTCGCATTCACGATGAAAGGCTACCAAGCCATCGTGCCCGATCTGACGAAAGAGGAAGAAGCGAAGATTCTGGGCTTTCTCAAACAGGCCCGGGAACAAGCGGTGGACTACAAGAATATGGAGCAGATCTCCGCCATCTTTGAAATCTACAAGACCAAGTCCGAGCAATATCTCAACTCCAACGGACGCGATTGGAAAAAGATGTACAAAGCCTACACCGACGCCGCCAAAGCCAGGAAGGCCGAAGCCGCGAAGCAGCAGGCGAAGCCGACGCCGTGAGTCAGTAACCTTGTTTCACCAGCCAATAGACCGCGATCATCAGCGCGATGCTGAGGAGCGACATCAAAAACCAACTGCTTATCAGGTAAGACCCCGCAACCATCAGGAGGCCGCCGATCATCGGGATCATCGCGCCCTGTTTCTTGCCGTAGATGAAATACCCGGCCCCGACCGAGCCCCACAGCAACGACGCAAAGAGAAAGCTCGCGTTGAAGAGATTGGAATCGGCGAGGTTCTCCATGCTGGCTCAGGTAGCGGTTGGTGCGGGATTGTTCATGGTTGTCGCGGCCCGGATTATCGCAGGTTGCCGCACAATCTTCACGCTGGAATGCAGAAGTCGAGGAAGCGCCCCGTGCGTTGACCTGCTAGAGTCGCATCATGGCCCGATTGCTTGTATTCATCGTCACCGCGTTTGCCGGGACTGGATTATTTGCCGGGTCCGTGACTTGGGAGCGCGTCACTGGGCTGCCCGCATCGGAGCGCGCCGCGTGGCAGGTTTACTTCAAACAGTCTCAGACCAATGCGCTGGCAGACGCCGCTGTGGTGCAGGCGGAGGTTGCTGCCCGCAAAATGACCAACGCCCTCCGCGCGCCCAGCGGCGGCGATTTCAAACTGTCCACTCCGACTGGAGATGCCTGGTATGCCGGCGACGAAGCAAAGCAACTGGCCGACGCGGTTCTGTCCTATCAAACCCCGACGGGCGGCTGGTCCAAGCATATCGGTTTCACCAAAGGCCCGCGCCAGCCCGGGATGCAATGGACTTCGCAGAATGAGCCGGGTCAACCCGCGCATTACGTCGCCACGTTCGACAACGGCGCGACGACGGAGGAAATGTATTTCCTCGCCAACGTCTGGCACGCCACCAAGCGCGAAGACTGCAAAGCGGGGTTCATCCAGGGACTCAAGTTCATCCTTGCCGCCCAATTTCCGAACGGCGGCTGGCCGCAGGTTTATCCGTTGGAGGGCGGGTATCACGACGACATCACGTTCAACGATGACGTGATGACGCACGTGCTCGAATTGCTTCAGGACATCAAGAATAACGAACCGGAATTCGCCTTCCTGGACGATGCGATGCGTCAACAAGCCGCTGCGGCTTTGGCCGCTGGAATCCAGTGCGTGCTCAAAATCCAGATCGTACAAAATGGAGTCAAGACCGCTTGGTGCTCGCAGTATGACGCCCTCACGCTTCAGCCCGCTTCGGCGCGCAAGATGGAGCCGGCCACGTTGAGCGGGATGGAAAGCGCCCAACTGCTGAAATTCCTGATGACCCTCACCAATCCCGCGCCCGAGGTCGTGGCCGGCATTGAGAGCGGCCTGAAGTGGCTGGAAGACGTGAAGATCACCGGCCTGAGCAAGACCAACGTGAACGGCAAGACGAGCTATGAGTTGGATGCCGCTTCCACCGAAGTTTATTGGGCGCGCTTCTACGATCTGAAGACCAGCAAACCGGTTTTCCCCGGTCGGGATGGCGTCAGCTATGAGACGTTCGCGGCAATGGCTGTGAAAAACAAACTCGGCTACGACTACTATTCCACGCAGCCCGGCAGCATTGTCACCAACGGCCAGAAGAAATGGCGCAAAATGCTGGCGGGCCAATCAAAGAAATAAAAATCGGGAAGCCAGTCGCCTGACTTCCGGGGTTTGAATTGGAGCGCCGATCGCCGGATCGGCTGGTTCTATTATTCGGAACGAGCCGAGACGGTGCTCGGCGCTCCGCTGTTTACTTCGCCTTCTTCAGCGCGGTCAAACCGGCATACACGGCGTTCTTGCCGAGCAACTGTTCGATGCGCAGGAGTTGATTGTATTTCGCCAGACGATCGGAGCGGCTGAGGGAGCCGGTCTTGATCTGGCCGCAGTTCGTCGCGACGGCGATGTCGGCGATGGTCGCGTCTTCGGTTTCGCCGGAGCGATGCGAGAGGACGGCGGTGTAGCCGCTGTTTTGCGCGAGCGAAACGGCGTCGAGCGTCTCGGTGAGCGAACCGATCTGGTTCACCTTCACGAGAATCGAGTTGGCCGTGCCGGTATCAATGCCCTTCTGGAGGAACTTCACGTTGGTGACGAACAGATCGTCGCCGACGAGCTGGACTTTGTCGCCGATCTTGTCGGTGAGTTGCTTCCAGTGTTTCCAGTCGCCTTCGGCGCAACCGTCTTCGATGCTGACGATCGGATATTTCGCGACGAGCTTGGCGTAGAAATCAACCAGTTCAACACCGCTGACGGTCTTGCCCGTGCTCTTCTTGAAGGTGTAGGTGCCGTCGTGGTTGTAGAACTCGGACGCCGCGACGTCGAGCGCGAGGAAGATTTGCTTGCCGGCCTTGTAACCCGCGTTCTTCGTGGCTTCAAGGATGGATTCAATCGCATCTTCCACGCTGTTCAACTTCGGCGCGAAACCGCCTTCGTCACCGACCGCAGTGCTGAGGCCGCGTTTCTTCAACACGCTTTTGAGCGCGTGGAAGATTTCGGTGATGGCCTGCAAACCTTCGCTGAACGTGTTGAAGCCGTGCGGCTGGACCATGAATTCCTGGAAATCAATCGGAGCGTCGGAGTGCGCGCCGCCGTTGATGACGTTGGCCATCGGAACGGGGAGGACCTTGGCGTTCGGGCCGCCGATGTATTTGAACAGCGGTTGGCCGAGCGCGCGGGCGGAAGCCTGGGCCGTGGCGAGCGAGACGGCGAGAATGGCGTTGGCGCCGAGCTTGGATTTGGTTTCCGTACCGTCGAGCTTGAGCATCTTCGCGTCCACGGTGAGTTGATCCAAAGCATCCACACCGCGCAGCGCGCTGGCAATCTTGGTGTTTACGTTGGCGACGGCCTTGCTGACGCCCTTGCCGAGGTAACGCTTCTTGTCGCCGTCGCGGAGTTCCACGGCTTCGTGTTCGCCGGTGCTCGCGCCCGAGGGCACGGCGGCACGGCCGGTGGTGCCGCAGCTCAAAGTCACGTCCACTTCAACAGTGGGGTTACCGCGCGAGTCGAGGATTTCGCGCGCCTGGATGTTCTGGATGTTGGTCATAGTTCGATTTCGATTTGGAACTCAGGCGATCAGGGCTTCATTTACGGAGCTGCTGACCGACAAATTCATGAAGCCCGCATGATAAAACCCGCACAGAGTGAGTCAAGGAAGGGGTTTGGTCAAAGCTGACCAATTATTGTCCAATGACGGGGGCCGGGGGGGGATTAACCACGAAACACACGAAACACACGAAAGCCGAATAAAAGGGCTTCGCCGGAAGTTTGTTTTACGCACAGTTCGGGAACGACGCCCGTTCCTTTGTTGTCTCGCCTCGTTCCCATTTCGTGTGTTTTGTGTGTTTCGTGGTTCAAAACCTGTTCCTGCTCAATCAGCGTGTTTGGCCCAGCGCAGTTTGGCCGGGCCGGAGCGGGGATTCGTGTTGCGTTCGGCGGACGTGGGACGGATGACTTCGTGAGCAATTTCGGCGTAAATGCCGTCACGCGCGCCCGCTTCAAAGGCTTTCTTCACCCGCCGATCTTCACCGGAATGAAACGTCAGGATGGCCACGCGGCCGCCGGGATTGAGGCAGGCGGGCAGGTGGCGCAACAAAGTTTCCAGCGCGGAGAATTCGTCGTTCACCGCAATGCGTAAAGCTTGGAAGGCACGTCGGATTGTGAGGTCGCAGTCTTCCTTGTTCAAGCGGGGCAGGGTGGTGCGGATCGCTTCGGCCAGCGCGCGGGTGCTGGCAAATGATTTTCCGGCGAGGGCGGGCGACAAGGTGGTGGCGTGGGGCTCGTCGGCGTTTTCAATGAACAACTCCGCGAGTGCGTCGGGCTTGACGCGTTGCAACAAAGCGGCAGCCGATTGGCCGCGCTGTGGATTCATGCGCATGTCGAGCGGGCCGTCGAGTTTCACCGAGAAGCCGCGCGTCGGGTCGTCAATCTGCATCGAGGAGACGCCGAGGTCGGCGAGGATGATGTCCGCACCCCTCACCCCAACCCTCTCCCCATCGGATGGGGCGAGGGAAGAGAAAAATGCGGCGAGCACCTGCGGCAATCCGGCGAAGTTGCTGCGATGCGCGGTGAAAACCTCCGGGCCAAAACCCAGCGTCCGCAAACGCGCTTCGGTCTTGGGCAGTTCAATCGGATCGGCGTCGAGACCGAGCAAGCATCCGCCCGGCGCGAGCTTCGGCAAAATCTCCTGCGTGTGTCCGCCGTAACCGAGGGTGGCATCCACGGCGACCTCGCCCGGCTGCGGCGCGAGCATTTCCAGGATTTCCGCAACCATGATGGAGCGGTGCATCCCCGCCGGGGTTTTCCCGGACGCCATGACCTTGGCCACGGTTTCCACGTAACGCTTTGGATCGTGCTCCTTGTATTTCTCCTCGAAGCGGCGCGGATGGGAGCCACGATACCGCGGCCGTCGCTTGTGCGGTTGGACGGCGGGATCAAAGGGCGGAATGGGCGGAATCGCTTCGGACATCTTGGGGAGTGTGGGAAAAACCTCGCCCGCTTGCGAGCCGGAAACCGTTTTGTTGGAGTTCACGCTTCAGCGTGTTCCGGGCAAGCTAGAGCGGTTCCAAGCATGACGTAGCGAGGCGGCAATTGGTTTGATGAAGGCCACGCTCGCCCTCACCCTGGCCCTCTCCCCCGGGGAGAGGGAACAGTCATTGGGTGCGCTTCGCGCTTCGATCCTCCGTTTCGCCAATCCAGTCGCAGGTTTTTCCGCAAGACGGCGGAGGTTTCTCCCTCTCCTGGGGGAGAGGGCCGGGGAGAGGGCGGGTGTTCCATCCATCTGCGTGCCGGGATTTCGCCGCTCGCCTTCCGCCTCTTTTTTAGCTACATGATTCATGGAGATGGTCTAAAGCATGAACTCCAACGAGCCGACGCGGAGGTCGGCGCTCCGAAAGCATTACCGCGCCCGCACTACGAAGAACTGCCGCGCGTTCAGTGGGTTCACCGCCAGCACGACGCTGAAGTTTCCGTTCGCATCGAACTGGCCGGAACTCGTCACGGTCCAGACGGAGAGCGGCAGCGCAACATCACTGCTCGTCAACACATCGTAGCCCCAGTTCGGCGTGCCACCCGTGCCGGAGAATGTGAAGCTACTGCCTGCAAGATTGTAACTCGTGATGCTGGGCGGATTGGTGCTGACGACCCAGAGTCGCCCGTTCGTCGCGAGTTGCGAAGTGTTCCAGGCCAAGCCTTCTTCCAAGGCCGGCAGATCATAAGCAGCAAAATTGCCCGAGGTGTTCGGCGCGTTGAACAGTTGGAAATTGTCGCCCGCCTCCAGCAACTCGACACTCGTGTTCAACACTTCCAATGTGCCGCCACGGGCGAGCGTGCCGAGTACCGTGACTTGATCGTTCGTGAACGGATTGCGGCTGATTTCAAACTGCGCGCGGCTGCCGGAGTTAAACGTCAAGTTGCCCGCAAAGGTCAGTGTGCCGATGCTCGTGCCGGGCGCGAGCGTGCCGTTGACGGTGGTATTCCCGCCGATGATGCCCGTGCCGCCCAGCGTGCCGGTGGCGTTCACTGTCACCGTGTTGGTGGCGAAAATGTGATTGCCGTTCACGAGCAGTTTTCCCGTGCTCACTGTGGTCGGGCCGGAAGAACCGTTCGTTCCGGTCAGGGTCAATGTGCCCGCGCCCTGCTTGTTGAGGGCGACGGAACGGTTGGCGTTGTTGCCATTGGTGATCGTGCCGGCAAACGTCGTGCTCGCATTGTTGCCGCCGATGAGGAAGGTCGTCGCCACGTCGCTGGAACTCGCGCCGCGCAGAAACGTGCCCGCACCGCCGCTCAAACTGCCAAGCGAAACCGTGCCGCCATCGCGCGTGATCAAGTTTGCCGTGCCCGGGCCCAGATTGAAACTCGCCGCGCTGCTGCCCGCGCTGCCGTAGAATCGAAGTGTGCCCGCCGCGCCCATTGTCACCGAACCGCTGAACCCGCTCATGCTGCCGCGCGGCGAATACGTGCCGCCGCTGGCGATGTTCAGCGTGAGCGCGCCAGTGCCGCTCCATGAACCGGTCGTGGCTTGATTGTTATTGCCGCTGGGGACGCTCAAGGTCGCCGGGCCGGGGAAGATCAGGTTGTTGGCCGTGGTGGCCGGGCCGCCGACGCTGTTCAACGTGAGCGTGCCGTTGCTCACCGTGATGCCACCGCTGCCCGCCGCGCCGACGGTGTTCAAGCTCACCGTGCCGCCCGCGATGAGCGTGCCACCGGTGTAACTGTTGTTCACGCTCAAGGTCAGCGTGCCTGAACCCGCCTTGAGCAGCGAAGTCGCGCCGGACAACACGCCGGTGCCGCCGAGGGTGTAATTCTTCGTCGCGTTGAACGTCACTGCGCCGGGCAGCAGCGTTTGGGTCAGGTAGATCGTCGGATTGTTCGAGCCGGAATCATCGAACGTGACCAACGCCGTGTCGCCGTAAAGCGTGGGCGTCGCACCGTTACGCCAGTTCGCCGTGGTGGCGATGTCCCAGAAATTATTCACGCCGTCGCCGCGCCAGGTGAGCGCCGGGGCGTTCGTCGAAGTTGTCGCGTTCGCGATGTTCGAGTAGGGCGACACGCCGGCGAGATTCGTGCCGCGCAGGCGATAGTAATAAGTCGTGTTCGGCGTCAGGCCGACATCGGAATACGCCGTGGTGTTGCCGGGCACGGAATCGAGCGTGGCGAAGTTCACGCCATTGAGCGAGCGTTCCAGCAGGAACTCGGATTCGTTCGTCGAGGTGTCGGTCCAGACCAGATTCACCTCGAACGGACCGGCCACGGCGGCGACTAGATTTGTCGGTGCTGAGGGAGGCGCGCTCGGCACCACGGCGACCAGGGCGATCATGCCCGGTGGATTCGTGAGCGTCACGGGTTGGATGAAATTGCCGCTGAGGGTGAGATTCGTCAGCCCGCCCGTGAGCGTGCCGGTGTAAGTGATGAGTGGATAAACGCCGCCGCCGAGAAAGCCGCTCGTCTGTTTGATCGCGATGGTATTCGTGCCGGTCAAGACCACGTTGCCGATGACGCGCAGCAGATCGTTGCTGCCGGTGACGCCGTTCGGATCAACCGATAGATCGAATTGATTCAACACACCGCCGAGTTCGGTGAGCGTGTTCGTGATGGTGAGGGTGCCGGGCGCATTGGGGTTCGTCCCTGGCGTCAATGTGCAGCCCGCTTGCACGGTCAGGCCGTTGCCCAGTTGGCCGGTGCCGCCGAGCTGCGATGGGCCTTCCGGTGTGCCACGACGTTCCACCGTGACCGCGCTGGCGAGCGCGCCGTTCACGAAAAGCGAACCACCGCTCACGAACGTGCCACCGGTGTAAGTATTGGTGTTGTTCAGCGTAAGTTTCGCCGGGCCGGCTTTGACGAGTTTCATCGCGCCGTTCAACTGGCCGCTGCCGGCGAATGTATAATCCTTCGCTGCGTAAACCGTCACTTGCGCCGGGCTCAAGGTGCCGCTGAGAGCGATGGCGGTGTTGTTTGAACCCGTCAGATCGAACAGCACTGAACGGCCTGCTGCAAAAGTCACAGTTGGATTCGCTCCCGTCCACACGCCGTTTGTCACCCAGTTCGCCGTCGTGCCCGTGTCCCACAGGTTTGCGCCGTTGCCACGCCAGACCAGATCGGCGGCGGAGGTGGGAGGTACGGGTGCGGGATACATCCCTGGTCCAATGTAGTAGCCGGGATGCGGCGGTTGATTATAGGCGGTGTTCTGCCATGCGATGGCCACGCGATACCCCGGATCATGCATCAACGTCACGAGCCGGTTCGTTGTCACCGCGGTGGTCGTGTAGATGCGGAGGTTGAGATTGTCTGAAGTGCGCCAGATGATTTCCTCGCGCCAGTCGCCGAACAAATCCACGCTCAAGTTCGGCGTGGATTTGGTGGAATTGTTGGAGGCGATGCCCGCGCCGGAAAAAATCGTGCTCGTGGTGTTGTTGGCGGGATTCCACTTGTAGATGGTGGTGCCGTCCAGTGGTTCGCGGAGCAGGTCGGCATCCCAATAACACGCAAAATTTTGGGAGGTGGGCTTGGTCGTGCCGATCTGCGCGCCCGTCGCGCTCATGAAGCCGCCGCGCGCGCCCCACATTTCGTAGCCGCGATAATTCGGATCCACATCCATCGCCACGCCGCGCCCAATGTCGGAATTCGCACCGTCCACGCCAAAGATCAGTCCGCCGTTCTTGGCGTCGCGAAACTCCAGTCCGGCTGGCCCATACGAGCCGGGGTCTTCGTGAACCATCCAGACTTCCAAGCCATCGCGGTCAGGGTTCATGTCGGATTGATGCAAAGCGTCGCCGTGGCCGAGCAGCGTGGTGTAAAGCCCCGTGCCGTTGTCATCAATCGCGCATGCGCCGTAGGTGATCTCGTCCTTCCCGTCGCCGTCCACGTCGCCCACGGTGAGGCTGTGCGCGCCTTGCCCGCGATAACCGGCGAGCGGCCCGCTGGTGGAATCGCCGGTGTCGAACAACCAGCGTTGCGTCAGCACGCCGTTGCGCCAGTCCCACGCGCACAACGCGGCCCGCGTGTAATACCCGCGGCACATCACCACGCTCGGTCGCACACCGTCGAGATACGCGATGCAGGCGAGGAAACGATCCACGCGGTTGCCGTAGCTGTCGCCCCAGTTGGACACCGTGCCGCGCGCGGGCACGTAATTGGTGTTCCAAAGTTTCGCGCCGTTAAGCCCGTTGAAGATGGTGAAGTATTCCGGCCCGCTGAGGATGTAACCGGAGCTGTTGGTGTAAACGCTGAAGCTCGCATTGCCATCCACGTACGCGCCGAGGCCGTCCTTCGTGCCCGGCGCGGTTTTGCACGCGAGTTCGGCGCGGCCATCGCCGTCGAGATCATAGACCATGAACTGCGTGTAATGCGCGCCCGCGCGGATGTTCGGCCCGAGATCAATGCGCCACATCAAAGTCCCATTCAACTTGTAGGCATCGAGGAAAACATTTCCCGTGAAGCCGCTCTGGGAATTGTCCTTCGCGTTCGATGGTTCCCACTTGACCACGATTTCATATTCGCCGTCGCCATCGAGATCGGCGGCGCTGCAATCGTTCGGACTGTAGGTGTACGGGCCGGAAGCATTGTTGCCGTCAGCAGGTTTTTGCAGGGCGATGTTGAGGTATTGCTGCGTCGCTGGATTCGCCGCCAGCCCGAACGGCGCGCTCAAGGCCTGTGTCACACCGCTGACGACGGGTTGAATGAAATAGGCATTCGAGACCGCGAAGTTGATCGTGCTGTCGGAGAAGTTGCAACTGTTCGTGAGCAGCGCGCCATTGAGTTGGACGGCGGGAGTCCCGTTTGCCGAGCGGAGCAGATTGAACCCGACGTTTTCCGCGTCCGTGCCAAGCAAACGCCAGCCGACATACGCCGTGCCCGTGCCGGTGCGGACGGCCACGACGCCGCGTCCGAGCTTTTCCATCTGGCGTTGGGCGGGGGCAGAAGAGATGCCGAGCAATAAAGCAAACAGCACCAGGGCAAAACAAATTTTTCTCATGGCGAACAAGATAAACGACTCCGTGCGGTGACTGTCCGCCACCGGCGCACGCCTGTTTCCGCAGGGAACGGTCATAGACTACCACGCCAAGCGCGCTTCACCATCGCCGGAAAGGGGGACGAAGCCGGTTCTGGGGAAATTCCGGGGCGACCATCGCGTCAGTCCCGGCGGTGGAAGAAGGCGAAGGTGATCAAACCCAGCGCGCCTGCCAGAACCAGGAACAGCAACCAGCGTGGTTGTCTTGGGCCGGGCCCCGGCGCGGCCGATGGGGTGGGGGAGGCGGGTGTGCGGGGCGCGACTGCGGGCGGGGCGGGGGAGATGTTTGTGGGGTTCGACCCCGGACTGGGGTTGGCCACGATTGCCGGTGCGGGCGGCTCGCTGGCCTCCGGTGGCGGCGGCGGAAATTCCGCGCGCGGCGAATCAGCGAACAGCGTCGTTTGGCCGAGCACTTTCTGGTTCACCATGTCCAGCACGGTCAACGACGTGCCGTAGGGTAATTCTGCCACGTTCCGCAACCCGCGCGCCGTGAATTGCAGCGGGCGATGCGGCGTGACGGCGTATTCAACTTTGAGCTGGATGTGATCTTCCACCCCCAATGTCACGTTTGTGCTCAGCGCGGGCACGACATTGTTTCCGGCGGTGAAGCTGAAGAAGCTTCCCGCCAACGCTGCGAGTTGCGATTGCGCGGTTTCAAACTGGGGCAATACCGCCACCTCGCGCACCGGCTCGACGCCCGCGAGTTTCATCCCGGCGGGGAATTCCATCTCGATGAACAGCTCGATGACATTCGAGCGGACATAAACCGCTGTGGTGATCTCGTAGGGATCGTGGGCGCGGGCGAAGTTGCCGGCCAATGTCAGCAGGCAGATGAGTGCAAAAACTCTCACGGTTGCTTTTTCTCTGCGTGCAAATCCTTCGACGTCGCCAGTCCGATGACGCGGCCCTCCGTGCCGACGGCGCAATAGAAGTGATACACCACGCCGTCGTATTTCAGCACCCACGGCTTGTGCGCGTAGGTTTTGTCCCACGGCTCGCTGGGCTCGATGAGCTTCGGACCGTTCCACTTCGTCCAGTTCACCATGTCCGGCGAGGCCGCGAAGGTGTCGAACGCCTTCGGCCCCCAGCCCGCGCCGAAATAAAACATCACCCACACGTCACCGATCTTCACGAGCTGCGGATCGCCGCTCATGCCGTTGCGTTTCTCTTCGCCGTTGGCCAGCACGCAATTCGTCCCGAACCGCGTCCAATCCACCAGGTTTGTCGAGAGCGCCATGCCGATGCGCTCGTAACCGTTCTTATTTTTGGCGTTGTAATACATCACGAACGGCGCGCCGAGCCGTTGCTCGCGGTCGTGGATGATCGAGCTTTTATACAGCGTCAACCGCTCGAACTCGCGCACGTCCGCATCGCACGGGGTGAGCACGGGATTTTGCGGCACGCGTTTCCATTGCTGCGGCTGCGTTGGCGTGGTGGTCCAAGCCATGCCGATGGAGAGCGGGTCAGGTTCATAACCCTGCATGGCGCCGCCGATGTAGGACAACCAGTATTTGCCGTCGAATTTCCCAAGTGAATGATCCCCCTCCCATTCGTGATTCACCAGTGCCAAGCCGCCGTCCGCCTGCCAGGCGTCCCAGCCGCTTTGGGTGAACGGCAGGATCTTGCCCAGCTTGCGCCAGTTCAACAGATCGTCGCTCTCCGCGAGAAACGTCTCGTAGCCCTCCTTGCCGGTGATGGCGACATACATCATGAACCACTTTTGGCCGTCGCGAAAAATGCTCGGGCAATCCACCAGTTGATTCGTCGAATCGCCGCGCAGCACCACGCCGTATTTGAACGGCGTCTTCACCTCGTCATAGAGGCGTTGCATCGTCGCGTCGTCCACCGGGGCGGCGTTGGTGGTGTTTTGCGCGACCGCGAATTGCGTGAACGCCAGTGCGCCCGTCAGTAACAACAGTTGCGTCAGTTTCATCCCGAACGCCAAAGTGGGCGCGGCGCAGCAAACGTAGGGCAGGCTTTCCAGCCTGCCAGTGCGGGCGACTTTCCAGTCGCCCGGTGCGGCGGAACACCGGACTGGAAAGTCCGGGGCACCGGCAGGCTGGAAAGCCTGCCCTACTGGCTTAACAACGCGGTTGCTCCTTCCAACTTCGGAGTTTGGGTTCATTTCTTCGTTTCTTCTTTGTAAGCGTGATCGGCGGGAATGTCCTGCCCCGACCAGATACGTTGCTGCGTCCAGGCCTCGGCGGGCGCGGTCCAGAACGGATCATCCGGCGGCAACCCCAGATGCACCAGTCCCGTCAGGCACAGATACAGACTCCCGGTGGCGATGTAGCCCTCGCGGATGGAGAGCTGCTGCCCCACCGCGCCGACCTGCAACCAACCCTTCTCATCAAATGTTCCCGGCGCTTCCATCATACGGCGGATCACCGTGGTCAGCGCGTTGCGCACCGCCGCCGGTTTGACGTCCTTCGGCAGTTCTCGCATCAATGCCATCGTGGCCAGGTGTTGCAACGCCCCGAACCGATACGCGCTCGACCGGCCCAGCACCGGGAACGTTCCTTCCGGCGAAATCATCCGCTCCTGCACTTCCGCGTAACGCTGCGCCCGCGCCAGCACCTTGGGATAAAGTTCGCCGAGCGGATGTTTCTTTTCCACGCCCACGCGCAACACCTCCAGCAGCATCGGCTGGATCACGAAACTGTTGTAATAATCCCAATGATACTCCGCGCCGTCGCCATACGTGCCGTCGCCCTTGTACCATTCCATGTGCCGCTGCACGGCATACTCGATGGGTTTCATCTGGCACTCGCCCGTGAACTGCCACAACGCCGTCTCCACCATCGCCGCGAACAGCAGCCAGTTGCTCTCGCCGGGCTTGATGCCGCGCGTGGCTTTCAACGCAGCGACAACATTAGTTCGTTGTTCTGCGGCAAGCCGTCCCCACGTTTGCTTCGGCGCCCGCAACAATCCATGCGCGAGGAACGCGGCGTCCACCAACGGTTGGCCTCCTTTGGTGAAATTCAAGAAGTCGGGCGACTGCGGGTCCGTTCCATTTGCGATCGCTTTCACCGCCAGTTGAATGAACTCCCCGCGTAACTTGCCTTCCTTCGTTTCGTCCGGCCCGAGTTCCAGCCACGGCGCGATGCCCGCCATCGTGCGTCCGAGCGCTTCCAATCCCGTATAATTCGTCCGATTGCGCTCCCACTCATGCACCGGCAAATTCTGTTTTAACTTCCCCTCCGCCAGCGCGGTCAACACCGGGCGCGCCACGCGCGTCAACACATCCACCGAATACGCGCGGTCGAGATTGGGTTTGACCTCGGCAAGGGCGGATGAAAACAATCCGCCCGCGAGCAGCAGTGCCAGCCAGTGTTTCATCCGGTCAGGATGAAAGCCCCATCTTGATGCGTCAATGGAGGATTACATTCCCCGCCCGCTCTTAGGGCGTACCACAAAATGACCAAAGGCCGAGGGCGGGTAGGGCGCGTCACTCCGTGCGCGCCGTGGTCTGGCTGGCGAAGGGCGGCGCGCACGGAGTGACGCGCCCTACCTGTGAAACGTCATTTTGATACATGCTCCCAGATTAAAAACGTCCCATTCCCGCAGCCCTCATTGTTATCCCCATGCTTCCATCCGCCGCAATGCCGGGCTTGAGTTTTTCCCGCACTCGTATGGACTATGCCCGTGCTGACGACCATCCGCCGGGCGGAATACTTCGAACTGATCGTGCTCTTCTTCATCAATGCAATGGCGATGAGCATGTGGTTCGTGCCCTTGAGCACCTTGCTGGATGCGCATGGCTTCCACAGCCTCCGCCCCTACGCCTTCGCGACCTCGGCGCTGGCCGCCTTTGTTTCCCCGCTGATCTTCGGCGCGATGGCCGATCGCCACGCCGCTCCCGTCGTCGTGTTACGTTGGTTGGCCGTGGCCGCGGCCGCCAGCATCACGCTCGCAACCACCGCCATCAAATTCCGCGCGAGCAACGGCCTCGTGCTGCTGCTGATCCAACTCTACGCCCTCTGCAACGCGCCCACCTTCGGCATCACCACCACCATCGTCTTCTCGCGTTTGAAAAATTCCCAGAGCGAATTCGGTCCCATCCGCGCGATGGCCACGTTTGGTTGGATGGCTGGTTGTTGGGCGATCAGTCTCCTGGGGGCGGACTCCTCGCCGCTCGCCGGATATTCCGCGGCCGTCGCGTGGTTGGGAGTGGCCGCCTACACCTTCGTGCTGCCCGCCGTGTCGCCGCCGGAATCCGCCGAACGCCTCACTCTCCGCCAACGCATGGGCTGGGACGCGCTCACCCTGTTGAAGAACCCCGACCATCGCGTCGTGTTCATCACCGCCGCGCTCTTCAACGCCACCGTCTCGGCGTTGTTTCCGTTCACGCCGCCGCATCTGCAGGAACTCGGATTCCAACACACCACCGCGTGGATGTCCCTCGCCCAGGTCACCGAACTCATCGCCATGTTCGCCTTGGGTGGATTGCTCCTGCGCTGGCGCTTGAAATGGATCTTCGTCCTCGGTCTGAGTCTGGCGGTCATCCGTTACAGCCTGTGCGCGCTGGATAACCGGTACACCCTGCTCATCGGTCTCTCTTTGCACGGCGCGGCTTTCACCCTTGTGCTCATCACCTCGCAGATCTATCTCGAACAACGCATTGACCCCGCGTGGCGCGCCCGCGCGCAATCCCTCCACGCCCTCATGACCAGCGGCGTGGGCAACCTCATCGGCTATCTCGGCAACGGCTGGTGGTTTGATCTTTGCAGCCGCGACGGGAAAACCCACTGGCCCGTCTTCTGGATCGGTCTCGCCGCCGCCGTCACCGCCGTATTGATCTATTTCCTGACTGCTTATCACGGTCGCGGCACGCCGCCGGCGAAACAATGAATCTTGAGCGCGGGGAATTTTAAGCTTCCGCTGCCAAAGCGCTCGCCGCGCGGGTGAGGCGCAAAGGGCGCGTCAATCCCTGCGCGTCGTTCGAGGCAAATCAGGATGCGCCCGTTCCAACCGCGGCGGGCAAGGGACGGCCCGCCCTACCAGCGCCCCAACCGTCGCCCGTGCGGGACGGTTGGAGGCACCGGTTGCTTTTGCCGGATTGTTATTTCGTTGCGGAATTTCACAAACTCCCTACTGGACAAGGTAAAAACGCCAAATTAGCCTCAAACTCATGAGCCATGTTATCCAACTAGCAAGTTGCTCAATACACTGTTAGCTGACATGAGACACCTCCTTCCCGCCATATTGGTAATCGTAATCGCCGCCGTCGTGTGCGGTTGCAGGCCGCAGTTTGAAGGCTGTTCTGGAAGCACGTATCCGAGTCCTGATAACAAGAGCACCACCTTATTGATGTCGCAAAGGGATGGATCTGGGCATTTGTTCTTTGTGATCGCGTGGATTGCAGACAGACCCGGAGGTGGTTCGGCCAGCAAGGATGGTTTGCTCACGGAGATATATGGTCGCCCGGTCCATCCAAGTCTTGATCACCGTGCTGTGTATGCGCTTCAGCCTGACGGGAGCTTGCAGGAGCTTCCGTTGACGGAGGAGCAGCTCATCCAGCTTTTTCGCGAAATGAAGTCAGAAGATTTTGATCCTATGCGCCATGAGCTCTGGCAGCGAGAGATTGCTCCCAAGTTACGTAGAGTGGAAGAGAGCAAGTCAGCTAACCATGCGCTGCAGCGAACCCGGCATAACGCCGTGGTGTGCAATCGTGGCGTCCCTCGGGCCGGATCGCTGAGCTTGGGTCGTTAGGCAGCTTCAAGCGCTATGCGTATTCCGTCACTCATTCTGGTTTTGCTCGCGCTGTCTCTGACAGGTTGCACAGTTCATCCAAAGGCCACCCTGACAGCCCAGCAGACCACCACGAATCTCGATTTCACGATTTCCACCGAACACGTCAATGGTTTGCTTGGATTGCGAATCTGGCAGGCAGACACCAAGGAGTTGTTCTGGGATGTGGACCTCCGCTACTACCGAGAGCCACGACTCACGTATGGTGTTGTCCCGACAGATTTCAAGACGTTTGGAGGTGTGACCAGCAGTGCCAAGCAGAAGTATCCAGCCAGTGGCGAGAGACCCAGGCCACTGCCACCTAGCACCCAGTTTCGGGCTTCCCTCCTTTGTCAGTATGACACTATGATGGATGCAGCCATGCGTGAGTTTTATTTTTCCTTCGCGACCGATAGAGATGGCCGTTTGTCCTCAGTGTTTCCGGTTGCGAGTATTCCACGCGAAGATTTGCCGAAGACTCCATGACGCCGCCTCCTAAGAAACATGGCGGAGCGGGAAGGCCTGTTTTTATTGGGGATTTTGCGGGCGGAGTTTTTTACAGGCGGTGTCAACGCCAACCCAAAAAGGCCGGACAGGGGTTTCGCGAAAAATCCCACGCGGCCAGGGCAACAGATCAAGTTGTGGAACCGGAGGCGGGCCGCACGGTCGATTGCAAATGAGCAATCTCCTAATCGGGGTCGTTTCCCGCAGCCTTGCGGCGGCGGACGCCACCAGTGTGAGGGTCGGCGCGTGCGGGACCAAGCTCCATGAACGGGCTCAATTGAGCACCAGTGGCAAGCCGGTCTCCAGCTTCCCTTCCGGTTCGCCCCCAATTCACCAGTGCCGCTGGAACTTGGCAAGACGCGAATGTTTCTTCCCGCGAGGGGCCGCCAGCAGGCGGTTGGTGTGCTCCTGAGAAACTAGCCTGCCAAGTGGTTGGTTTTTATGGTTTGGGGATGAGTTGGTAGTTAAGAGACGCAGCCATGTCGTGCAGGCGGTGGAGCTTCTGGCGTTTCAGCTTCGCCTCCTCTTTGGCGAAGACTTCCGGGTTGAAGGGTTGTTTGTACTTCAGCAGATGCCAGAGGATGCGCGCCAGTTTGTGCGCCATCGCCGTGATGGCTTTGGGACTGCCCAACCGCGCCCGTAGAGTTCCCAAAAAATTCTTCGCCCACCACAGGCTAGTGCATTTTAATTTTTTCCAGAGCCGCAAAAATTCACAAAAATCTCAAAATACTGCTTCTATTTGTGCTTTTTGTGCCTCTTTGCGGCTCCAGTTTTAATTAAACCGCTATAACCAACTCAGATGAGCGCCAAACGCGCGGGGCGAAATAAACCGAGTGGTCAGGGGAATGGTTGGCAGGGGAATGCCGAATTATTCCTCTGCCAACCATTCCCCTGACGATGCCGCTGGTCACTCGCCGCCCAGTTCCTTCGCCATGAGGTAGTCGTCCATCACGAAGCCGCCGCCGAAGTCGGTGATGACGGATTCCGCGACCACGAAACCATTGCGCTGATACGCGGCGACCGCTTTGGTGTTGTGCTTGTTCACGGCCAGGATCAGCCGCTTTGCGCCGAGCTTGCGGACTTCCGTCTCGCAATGTTGCAGCAAGAGACTGCCGTAGCCGCGTCCGTGCAGTTCCGGCAGCAGATAGCATTTGTGCAGCTTCATCACGTCCGGCTCGGGTTGTGGTCCAAATGATGCGAAGCCCACGAAGCGTTCGCCCGCGAGCAGGCGCACGAAGCGGATTTGTTTCTCGCGCAATTCCGTCCGCAACGTGTCGAGCGAATACATCCGGCCGAGCATGTAATCAATCTGTTCGCGCGAGATGATGCCGGGATAATGCTGCCGCCAAATGACGCCGGCGAGTTCGGCCAGCGCGGGCAGGTGTGCTTCCGTGGCGGGAAGGATTTTCGCGCCATCCACACTGTGGCAAACACCTTCATTTCCGCCCCCGAAAGTCATCCATCAACTGTAAAATCGCCTCGCGAATTTCGAGCAGTTCCCGGCGCGCAGCCACAATCAGTTTTTCCGGCAGCAGTTTTTTCTTCCGCTTCGCCAGCGCTTCCAGCCCGGCTTGTGATTTGTGCAGGTGATTCAATGCGCGTTTGAGATACGCCACCGTGAACGCCGCGTCGCGGGGGCCGCGATCTTGGGCAATGCCATCCAGCGCGCCAGCCAGTTTCGCGCCGGTGGTCAGCCATTCGCCGATGAAAACGCCGAGGTCTTTGTCATTGGAATCCTTCAGCCCAAGCTTGTCGGTTTGCTTCCAAAACTTCAGCGCGCTTTCGGAACACCGATGTTGCAGTGGATGGTGAATGTGCCCGTGCTGGTCGCGAATCCAGTCAATGCCCTCGCGCGCCGGCTCGGGTTCGGGCTCGGGTTCGTTCAGCGCCTCTTCGCAAATGCGGTTCATCTCCTCGATCCGCTTTTCCTCCTCGGCGGCTTCCTCCGGCGTCAACTCGCGCGCCCAACCCATTTCTTTTTCAATCTGCTCGTGTGCTTCATCGGAATGACCGTACTTGTCCAGCAGTTCGCCATACTTGTCCGTGCGCGCGTCGGACTCCTTCATCAGCTTCTCGTAATCGTGCTCGTCCCATTCCGCCTCGGGATCTTTCTGTCCGCGCTTTTGTTGCTCGATGGCCTCGGTGAGTTTCTGCATGAACCAGGTCATGCCGGACGCGGCCAGTTTGGCGCGCTCAACTTCTTCCGCTGGCGTCAATCGCCATTCCGGCGCGGAAATCGCCAGATGATAATCCGCGCTTTCGATGACCACCCGCCCGTTTTGCGCGCTGAACCATTCGAGATAAAGCGAGTTGGCCATGTGTTCGGGAACAGGTTCGCCGCGCTTTTTCATCAAGTAAGCCTCGGGCATCGGGATCTCCATCACCCGCACCTTGCGCGATGCCGTGATGTCGCCGACCTGGCCGTCCTGTTTGGGATGCAACGTCTCCAGATGTTGATGCGCCACGCGCTGGAGCGGATTCTTGAACTTCAACAAGCACCCGGCCAGATCGGGCCACGCGTTCCCCTTGAGTTCGAGCACCACGGGTTTCCTGCGCCCGACGACCCAGATCTTCCCGCGCACGATTCCTTTGATGCGGTTATCAATTTCGCCCCGGACCACGCTGTCATGAATGCGGAAGGCCATGCGGATTTTCTACCACGGATAAACGCCGATGAACACGGATTTCTGAACCGGCAAATGAAGCAAACGCACGCTTGCTTCGGCGGACCGCAACCTGTTATTCACCCGCACTGCCATCATGCTATGAAGAAATCCCTGTCCACCATCGCGGCGATTGTTGCGCTGATGACGTCTGTGCCCGCCGCGCCCACGGATGACGTCTATCTGCTTGGCCCGGATTCGCTGCCGCAGGAGGGCGTGCCCAAGGGCAAGGTCATCGGCCCGCTCACGCTCGCGAGTGAAGTCTTCACCAACACCACCCGCCACTACTGGGTTTACGTCCCGGCGCAATACGACCCCAAGAAACCTGCGAGCCTGATGATCTTTCAAGACGGCCATTTCTTTGTCGCGCCGGACAAGGATTATCGCGTGCCGAACGTGTTCGACAATTTGATCTATCGCCGTGAGATGCCCGTGACCATCGGCGTGTTCATCAATCCCGGACGCACGCCGGAACAACCCGAGTCCACTTCTACCAACTGGGGCGACAGCATCAACAACCGCGCCACTGAGTACAATGAGCTGAATGACCGTTACGCGCGCCTGATCGTCAACGAACTCCTGCCCGCGCTGGAAAAGGATTACAACCTTTCCAAGAACCCCGACGACCGCGCCATCGGTGGTGCGAGCAGCGGGGCGATCTGCGCGTTTACCGTCGCGTGGCAGCGGCCCGATCAATTCCGCAAAGTTCTCAGCACGATCGGCAGCTTCACCAACATCCGGGGCGGTCACGCTTATCCCGAACTCGTCCGCCAGAGCGAACGCAAACCCATCCGCATCTTTCTGCAAGACGGCCTGAACGACAATCGTGGTCGGCGTCGTGGTGGGGTTTACGATCCGAAATGGGATTGGCACGCGCAGAACCGGCTCATGGTCGCCGCGCTCACCGAGAAAGGTTACGACGTGAATTACTGCTGGGGCATCGGCACGCACTCGAACAAACAGGGCGGTGCAATGCTGCCCGAGATGCTCCGCTGGCTCTGGCGCGATTATCCCCGTCCCGACGACCCGCAGGATGACAGCAACCGCAAGCTCTTCGTGCCCACGACCAATTGAAATGGAATCAAGCGCCGCCGCCAACATCGCAAAACTCCGCGCGACTTTCGAGAACCGCGAAGCGATCTGCATCGAAAAAGGCGCGATCCGGGTGCGGGTCTTCAACATCCATGGCTCGGAAGAGGAACATTGTGTTTACGCCGATGTGGAAGAGATCCTGACACCAGGGTTGGGGGTGGGAATGTTTGATCCCGGCGAAACATCGCCACGCGAGCCGCGGCGTTGGAAAGTCACGGCCGGCTGTTGGACCTCGTTTAATGAGCAAGAGTGGACGATGGGTTATGGCGGCTGGACGTTTTACATCGGCGCGGAACTGGGCCGCGGTGTCTGTGAAATGGCGGCTCACTTTCCAGAAGAACTGAGTTCCTATCACCGCTACTGCCAGATCATGGATTTCATCCAGGGTCTGCCCGGCATCGTTTACGCCAAAACGACGAAGGTCTTCCCGGATGCAGAGGAGTATCTGCAATCCCAACACCGCGCGCGACGTTGCCCCACATTGGGTGGCAGTCAACCGCCCGAAGAAATTGAGCCGGTATCTGCTACTGAAACAATGGATGCTCCGGCGCCCATCCGCCCGCGAATACGAGTTGGCTTGGTCCGACATTTTCCCGTGCAAGAAGCCTGGCCGAGCGGCTGGGTGACCTCCGCTGAATTGCAGCAATGGCGTGAGCGCTACGATCAGTCGGAAGCCATCGTTGGTCCGATTGATGTCAGTGTTCATGCCTGGCAACGCTGTTTCAGCAGCGATTTGAAACGCGCCTATGCCACCGCGCAAGCGGCGTATGCCGGAACGACCATTCAGACGCCGCTGCTGCGCGAAGTGGAGACGTTGCCCTTTGCCACGGGACGGTTGCGATTACCGCTCTGGGTCTGGCGCTGGGTCTTCCGTCTGGCGTGGCTGACGGGGCACAAATCCCAACGCGCCGCCCGCGATGATTTACACCGCCGCGTCCGTGAGATGGCCGATCTGTTGGAGGCCGAACCCGTGGACACCTTGGTCGTCTCCCACGCCGGCATGATGATCTTCCTGCGAAAGGAACTTATTCGTCGTGGCTTTCGCGGTCCGAAGTTTAGCTTGGCGGAGAACGGGCGGTTGTATGCCTTCGAGCGCACGACCAAGCAGCCTTGAAAGGTGGGGCGCGTCAGTCCCCTGCGCGCCGTCGTCTGGCTGGCGAAGGGCGGCGCGCACGGAGTGACGCGCCCCACCAACCTCTGCAGAAGACGTCTATGAGAGCGGCTCAGAGCGGCTTTTTCAGTCGCCAGGCTTTCTCCCGTCCAAATCCGCCCGGGGACGCACCACGCGGAAGGTATCGCCCGTGTCTTCCATCTCATAAAGTCGGGCGCGCGTCGTCGGCTTGCCGAAGGGATGATGCAACACGAGCATCCATTGTCCCTCGAACGTCTTGAAAAGCATCCCGTGGCCGCTGTCACCGCCGACCAAGGGCTCAAGCTGCTCCCACGGTCCTTGCAACGTGCCCGACCGCGACCGCGCGATGGTTTCCACGTAACCGGCGCGATTGTAACTCGCCCACAACATCACGAGCTTGCCGGTCTTGGTGCGATACAGTTGCGGGCCATCGGTCACGTATTGGCTTTGTCGCGTGCTCGGTTTCCGTTCCGCATTGATCCACGGCGCGTCCGAGGCTTTGAACAGATGGATCGGCTCGCCGATGGAATCGGACAGGTCATCTTTCAGTCGGATCGCTTCCATCGTGCCGTCAATCACCTGAATCCATTCATGCGCATAGACCATCCACGGCTGGCCTGCCGGATCAACGTAAAGCGTGCCGTCCAGCGTCATGAAATTCGTCGGCGGATGCGGGCCGCTGGGCTTCAACACCTGAAACGGACCCGCTGGCGAATCGCTCCCCGCCACAATCGAGCCGCGCAAATGATTGGTGCGCCAGACTTGCGGCGGCGTCGAGAGGATTGCGTCGTTGTTGTGCAACGTGGCGAAGAGATAAAACTTGCCTTGGTATTCATGCACCTCCGGCGCCCACACACCATGCCGCGGATTCGCCCAGATGCCATCGGGCACGGTGAACACCACGAACGGCCCCTCCCACTCGCGCAGGTCTTTGCTCTTGTAAGTGACCACTCCCGACCGCCCCAGCCCCTGTCGCGGCCCGCTCGCCGTGTAGAGGAAATACGTCTTCGTCGGTTGATGCGCGACGATGAACGGATCATGCACGCGCACATCCGCCAGCTTCAATCCCTGTTGAACCTTTAACCCGTCTCGCGCGGCCGGTTCATTCGTCTGCGCCCGCAGCGATGAAAATTCGCTGGCTGCTGCGAGTAGCATCAATGACAACAAACCGGACTTGTATGTGGTTTTCATGTTCAGTGATTCGCAATGCGCTCGCCGCCCAAGCTTTTTGCTACTGCTTAACAGCGGCCAATACTTGCGGTTGGGCTTTTGAAAACAACTCTCTCAATTCCGGCACGTCCGGCACCCGCGCCTGCGCAAACGCAGTCTGAAGCGCAGCACTGGAAATCTTTCCCTGCTCCAACAGAAAGCGGATATCGGTCAAATCATTTTCATCGCCGCGCGCCATCTTGGTGAGAATCAGGTCCAACGTGGCCGGACGGAACACGGTCAACCTTTGCAACGCCAGCGGCACCAGAACGCGCCGCGTCAGCCAATCGGGCGTGAGGATGATTTCCAATTCACGGAACAGGTGCGTGATGTAGAGGCCGGAAGGCTCAAGCTCCGCATTGGTTTTCTGCTGGGCCTGCCAGAAATCCATGTTCTCGTCGTCAGCGGCGAGCCAAGCGAGTGGGAGGATGGCGTCCACGTCATGCGTCGTCGCAAATGCCGCTGGACTGTTGGGAAAACCCAGTGCCAGCGCCGCGCGACCAAAGATGGTGATCTCCGCCGGCTTTGTCAGGTGGCGGTCGAGCGTCTGGAGAATATGGAGCGGATTATTCATGGCGACAGAGCCAATCGGTGCGCGGTGAACCACCATTTGCCGTCACGCCCGTGTGGCTGACGAGCCGCGTCCAGTGCGGCAACGTGTCGGTGCGCGGCACACGGCGCGGACGAATTTGCTTCCTCAATGCGGCCCACGGTTCTTGTTCCGGAGCGTATTTCTTGGCGACTTCGGCGATGTGCAGCAACACCGGCTCGCACCGTTCCTGTTCCGCCAACCGGCACAACCGTGCGGTATTGATGCGCGGAGAACTCAGGAACTGTGCGGCCACGCGCAACGCATCCAGATTGTAGGGATTCTGACCGAGGCAAAGCGCCACGCCGATTTCTTCGTCGCTGATGGCGGGCAAATCCGTCGGCAAGGTCGGATCGAAGTCCCGCCGGTAGTGATTCGCTCCGCGCGCGACGGCGACCTTGAGCAACCACTCGGCGACGCGTTCGCCCGTGCCACTGAGTTGCGCGATGCGGCGCAACAACCCGGAAACGTGCGGAACATCACCCAGCTTTTGGGCAAGCGTTGGGGCGAATTGCTGGTCGTTTAGTTTCACGCTGTAAGTGACCTTAGTCTGTGTATTCTATCCACCTGTTGTGAGAAAAGCTCCGGCTGATTTCTTAAATTCAGACCAGTCCAAAACATCAAGAGACGTTTGCGTTTTTCCTTTAAGAATCCAACGGGCCGAAATAGAAGATTTCTCTTGCTCCACTTTGTGCATGACTTCAAGTCGCCCACTTCGTTCTTTGTTATCAAATTTGTCGGGCAAAACTTCTGCCAATTTTCTTAGGTCTATAAATATAGAACGACGACTATCTTCAAACGCGGGAATACTCTTCGATCCCATCCGACGAAATTCATGAAGACAATGGCAAATGCTGAATGAAAGGAATGGATGGCTTTTATGGTCGCTGTCACGGAATTGGCTTACTAATTTGAAAATGTGATCGGCACACCTGTAAATTCCGTTGGGGGTAACTTCCAAATCTGAGTTCCAATCCCAGTCTTCGTCACACCACTCCGTTTTCAGTTTATGCATCAACCGCACCCGACGCCCGGAAGCATTTTCAAAATGCCCAAACGAAAGATCGAAGCCACACTTCCTTTCAATGCTCGTCGACGGCATATAGACGAATTGATGGAACGTCCATTCAGGTTTGGCCTCTTGAATCGATAGATGAAGCTGGCTGGCAATATTTGCCACAAATAACCCCTCAATACCTTTGGCAAGGTTACAAGATAAGTCTTTTGTGCGACATGGACTCACATAATCAGGCTCAACGACTTCATTCACCGCTTTTTGAATGACTTTGGCAATCGAACTTGTTTTTGATTCGTGATTCACTTTCATCAGAGTTCTTGCTGCCATTTATGATTTAGCGGTTAAAGCCCCAGCTTCTTAAATCGGTTGTTCACTTCCTTGAAATGGAAATCCAGCGAGCAGAGGGCTTCCAGTTCACCTTTCTTGAAATGCTCGGCCACTTCAGGTGTGGCTTTGAGGACTTCCACAAAGTCCGCGTCGTCGCGGCCGGCGTGTTTGACTTCCCAGGTTTTCATCGCGGCGTCTTGGCAGAGTTTGTAGGCGGCTTCGCGGGTGAGGCCTTTCCTGATGAGCGCGAGCAGGACGGTCTGGCTGTTCCACATGCCGAGCGAGAGGCCGAGGTTCTTCTTCATGTTCGCGGGATAGACGACGAGGCCGTCCATCAGGCGCGTGAGCAGGCCGAACATGTAATCAAGCAGCGTGCAACTGTCCGGGAAGATGATGCGTTCGACGCTGCTGTGGCTGATGTCGCGCTCGTGCCAGAGAGCGACGTTTTCCAGCGACGCCATCGCGTTGCCGCGCAACACGCGCGCGAGGCCGGTGAGGCGTTCCCACGTGATGGGGTTGCGCTTGTGCGGCATGGCGCTGCTGCCTTTCTGGCCTTTGGTGAACGGTTCTTCAGCTTCGAGCACTTCGGTGCGTTGCAAATGGCGGAACTCCACGGCCCAACGTTCGATGCTCGCGCCGACGAGCGCCATTGCGAGTTGGAATTCGGCGTGGATGTCGCGCTGCACGACTTGCGTGGCGATGGGCGCGGGTTGAATGCCGAGCTTTTTGCAGACGTAAGCCTCGACGCGCGGCGACAAATGCGCACTCGTGCCGACTGCGCCGGAAATTTTGCCGACGGCCACGACATCGCGGACGGATTCGAGGCGGCGCAGGGCGCGGGTGAATTCATCGTGCATCAACGCGAGCTTGAGGCCGAACGTCGTGGGTTCGCCGTGGATGCCGTGGCTGCGGCCCATGCAGGGCGTGAACTTGTGTTCCTTCGCGCGGCGCGCGATGACGGGCAGCACCGCCTTCACATCGGCGATGAGGATATCCGCCGATTGCATCATCTGCACGGCGTAGCAGGTGTCGCCCACGTCGCTGCTGGTGAGGCCGAAATGAAACCAGCGGCTGGCCTGGTCGTTGATGGCTTCAGCGACGGCGGTGGTGAAGCCGATGACGTCGTGGTTGAGGGTTTTCTCCAATTCGCGCTGGCGGGCGACGAGGCCGGGGAGGTCGGCGAACCATTTGTCGCAACCGGCTTTGATCTTCTGGAAATCCCTGGCGGGGACGACGCCTTCCTTCACCAGTGCTTCGCTGGCGAGGAGTTCGATCTGCAACCAGATCTTGAGTTTGTTTTCGTCGGTCCAGATGGCCCGCATTTCGGGGCGCGAGTAACGCGTAATCATGCGGGACAATTAAAAAGGAAAAATGAGAAATTAAAAAGGGGGAAGTATTAACCACGGATGGACACCGATGGACACGGATAAAAAACCTTTGACGCGAATTACACTAAACGCGAATTGGGGAATTAGCGACAATTCGCGTCAAGCCCGTCCCCATCCGTGTTCATCGGTGTCCATCCGTGGTTGAAGATTTCTTTTGTAGCAACACATTCGCCAACGTGACGAGACCGCCGCCGATGAGCAGGCGGGTGGTGAGGGTTTCGTTGGCGTAGTGGATGCCGGCCCACACAGAAATCCACGCCGGCAGGAACAGGGTCAGCACGCTCGTGATCACGGGTTCGACGCAATAGATGAGGCCGGCTTCGGTGGCGGTGACATCGCGTTGCCAGCGGTTCATGAACAGGTAGCCGCCCAGTGTGCAGACGATAACGAGCACTGCGAGAAAGCCGCAGGCGGCTGGGGACGCAAATGCGTTGAGGCAGGCGGTGGCGCTCGGTGCGGTGAGCCAGACGCCGGGCACGCAGAGCAACGCCATCATGACAAACATCACGACGGAGAAGCGCAGCGGGTCGTTGGCGGCGTAGCGCGGGCGTTCGAGCATCAGGATTTGACCACCGAACAAAAGCGAGCCGATGAGGGTCTCGGTTTCGCCGCGCCCGAGCTTGAACGTTTTGAAATCGAGGTCCGCCAGAATGGCGAGTCCCACCAACACCAGAACGAGGCTGGCGATGACTTTTGGCTTCGGCAAATGCCGGTGAACGAGGGCGACCCACACGGGGATGAACGCGACGTAGAGTTGGGTGAGAAAGGCGGACGTGGACGCAGCGGTGTAGGACAAACCGTCCATTTGAAATAAAATGCCGCCGATGCCGAACACTGCGAGCCAGATACCTTGTTCGAGTTCGAGCCGGGAAAGTTTCAGCAGGCTGCGATTAAGGAACAGCGCCAGCAGCAAGCCCGCGATGCCGAAGCGATACAGCGCGCCGATCAAGGCGAAGAACCAAGTGCCGGCGTCAGGAACAAGCTTTTGCTGCTCCAGCGCGAGGGCTTTGACGACCGGGAAACTCGACGCCCAAAAGAACGTCGCCACCAGCAGCATGGTGATGGCTTTGCGATGCTTGATGCTGGGAGCGGCTTGGTTCATGCGAGTTTCCGGGAACTTGGAGAAACCGTTAGTGCGTTCGGATTCCCCTCATCCGGCCTGACGGCCACCCTCTCCCCATCGGATGGGGAGAGGGACGGGGTGCGGGGCTTTCGCAGGCTCGCAACGTGAAGAAGCATGACGAATTGGCTCAATCCACGTCGCGGGGCAGGGTGGCGACAAACTTTTCCCAGAGGCCGCGCTCGACGTAGAGTTCAAGAAAGACGTTCGGGCGCAATTGGTATATCTCGGCCATGATGTAGCGCTTGTCGGACTTTTCATCCAACTGCGCGTGAAGTGAGTATGACGTCAAAATGATGGGCGCGTAAGGATCGTCGGGCAGTTCGTCATACCAGCCGACGTGTTGGAACTCGCGCAGCGCCCACGGCAACGGCCAGTAGCTTTCGGGCGAAATCACTTTCATCACAGTCGCAAAACCATCCGGGGCGACGCGGCCAATCGCTTGGAGGCGCGCGACGAGTTCGCGTTCGTGCGGCGAGGTTTGGGCATAGACGTAGGGATTGCGCAGGTCGGAAGTGAAGTTGTGCGTGAGCAACCAGGCTTGCACGCCAAGGTGGATGACGCCGGCACCGATCAGGCCGGTCATGAGCCAGCGCCCAACCCGATCGCGGAAAGATTCCACCAGCACCGCCGCGCCGACGCCCGCGAGGAGAATCAGGCCGAGCCAGAAGTTCAGCGCGCACCAAGGCGTCTTGTAGCCGATGACGGTATAGATGCCCGTGAGTGCGAAAGTGAAGAAGCTCAAGAAACGCACGAGCGGCGGATGCGTGACGCGGGCGCGATTGCCGCAGAAGCCGGCCGCTGTGCCGATGAGCGCGAGGATGAGAATGATCGCTTCAGTCCACGGCGGGCTTTTGGCGGGATGAAACCAGAGCAGGCGCTCGAAATAAAAGCTCCACGGATGGATGTGGGGCGAGTCGCCGCCCGCGCGATTCAGCCAGGGCAGATAAGTTTTGAACGAATCGGCCAGTCCGGCGGCATTGGTGAAGAACGACGTAAAAAATAGCAGCCAGATCAACGCGGCAGTTCCGATTGCGAAAGCAAGGTGCAATTTCGGAGCGCCGAGCACTGTCTCGGCTCGGGGGGGAACGGAGCTTCGGGCCGAGGCGGCGCTCGGCGCTCCGGCGCGTTGGATGCGCCAGTGATTCCACAGGCGAGACGCGATGAGTGCGAAGAACATCGCGGCGAGAGTCAGGACAAAAGTTTCCTTCGTCGCGAACATCAATCCAATGCCCACACCGGTCAGCGCGGCCCAGCCGGCTTTTCGCGTTTGCGCGTAACGCCAGCCGGCGGCGAGCGTCAGCAGCGTGAAGAACACGAGCAGCATCTCATGGATGAAATAGCGGCTGTAGAAGACCATCGCAGGCGAGACGGCGAGAAAGATGGCGGTCCAGGCGGTGGCGGTATTGCCGAGACCGTCGCGGAGCAGCAAGAGCAGGAGAATCAATGCCGTGCCAAAGGCGACGGTGACGAGGCGGAGTTGGGCGTCGCTGAAGGTAGGGCGCGTCCCTCCGTGCGCGCCGTCCCTCTCACTGTCACGCGCGGCGGGCAGGGGACTGCCCGCCCTACCATCTGATGTGATCGCGGAACTGCCCGCGATGAACGGCAGCGAGAAGTAGTGCAGCGTCGGGCCGTGATACTCGTGCGGGTCGTATTTGTATTCGCCGTGGTCCCAGAGCGCGGCGAGCTTGATGGCGTTCGTGCTCTCGTCGTTGTGCAGGGGACGATTGCCGAGGTCGGGAGTACGCAAAAAGAGCGCCCCGACGATTGCCAGCAGCAAGGCCAGTGCGCTCCAACGATTCATTTGTTCGGCACGGCGTAAACTTCGATTTCCTGCCAGCAGTTCAAGGCGCTCTGGTTGCCGCCATTGGTGTAGCCGCGCACGTAACGGGCTTTGGTGCCCTTGCCATCGAACACGCGCCCCCAGTGCCGTTCAAAGTATTCGCGATCCGTGCCGACCCCGCGCCCGGAGGAATTGTCCGTGTCATTATTGAAGATCGTGGTGACATTATTTGTGAAGCCGGGATCATCAGACACTTGCACGATAACGTCGCGCAGAACCTGAATGTAACGATGGTCATGCCAGATGGCGATGGCTTCAATCTGGTAGGCTTCACCGAGGTCCACCTGGACCCATTGCGGGCCTTTCTTCATCTCGACGGTGTCGTAATCGAACGCTTCCTTTTTGCCGTCGGTGATGGCTTCGGGTTGGGTTTCGCTGAAAGGTTTTACGCTCGTCGTGACAGTTTTGCCGAGGGCGACGTTCTTCGCGCCTTTGGCGATCTGTATCGCGGCGGGGGCTTTGTCGGAATTGGCTTCGATGTTCGGGCCGGTGGGCAATTGCTCGGGCGTGCCCTTGAGCGTGGGCGCGGGGAGTTGCAGGGTCAGGGCTTCTTTTTCCTGGGCGCTGACGTTCAGGGCCAGGGCGCTGGTCAAAACTGCGACGGCGAGAGCGGGAATCGGGTTCAGGCTAAAATTCAATTTCATCACGGGCTTCATGGTTGGTTTACGATAAACGAATTGCAGGTGCGTTCAAAACGAAATTACCGACGTGGGGGACTCACGTATATTCATGACTTGCCCGGCGCAAGGCGTGAAATCTCAGCGTGAAGCTGTTGGGCCAGCTCTTTGCGGTCGGCGGCGGGGTGCGGAACAACAGCAAAGCGGACGCGGGCGCGGACGTGGTTTTTGGTCATCAACTTGACGAGATGCGGGAAAAAGGTGGCGTCGCCCCAGTAACAGATGTCGTTGGCGGCGTCGCCATCGTCCAGCGCGTAACTGAGATGGCCGACGGCGAGCGGATGCTTTGCGCCGACAATGGGTTCGAGCAGTGACGATTTGAACGGCAACACTTCGCTGCCATTCCAACTGGTGCCTTCGGGGAAGAGCACGAGCACATTGCCGTCGGAGAGAGATTTTTCGATGAGCGCGTTCATCCGCATCACGTCGCTGCGTTTGGTGCGGTCCACGAACAGTGTTCCCGCCAGCCGGGCAAACCAGCCGAACACCGGCCAGTTTTTGACCTCGCGCTTGGAAACAAACACGGCGGGCGTGAGCGAAACGAGCACGAGGATGTCGAGATAGCTGAGATGATTGCAGACGAGCAGGCCGGTTTGGGGCGGGTTGCCGGCCTGACTGGTCTGAACGGAAAAGACGCGCAGGGTGCGGCGGGAACACCATTGCAACCAGCGCGAGCGGGCGGCTTGGGTTGGTTTTCCCGAGTGCCGCAACAGCAGCCAGAAGAACGCCGCGAAATAGAGCAACAGTTCCGCCACGAACCAGCCAGCGCGAAACCCAAAGCGAATTTTAGCTTTCATGCCGCCGTGCTGCTTCCATCGAGCAATTGGTCCAGGGCCGCAAAAAGCTTTTCCTGATCGGGCAAATCCACACAGCGCCCGGCACTGGTCACCAACCCGAAGCCCGGTCCGAACGCCGGGCCATTGGCCACGCAGAGGTCCGTGCGGCAATCCCGCAATTGATTTTCTGCCGCGCGCAGGACGCTGGCGCGGTCGCCGTCCACTTCAAACTTCCAACCGATGAGTTTGGCCTTGGGATACCACTCGCGCAGGCTGGCGATGATTTTTGGCGTGGGGACCAGTTCCGCGAGCAACGTGCCTTGGCGCGTCGAGATTTTGCCGGACTTGATCTCGCTCAACTCGCCTTGTTCCGAGCGCAGCCAGATCTTGCCGAAGGTGAAATCGCTCACCGCCGCCGCGTGAAACACCGCTCCGATGTCCAGTTTGGCGAGAGCTTGTAATTGCTGCATCAGGTCCGCCGTGGTGGAAAACGGTTTCATCCGCATCGCACTGGATTTGCCGCAGTAGGTTGCTTGCTCGCCGCGCAGCAGCGTGACGTTGTGGCCGCGCGTAGTGAGGAAATTGGCGAGTTCCGTGCCCAAACGTCCGGTGGAGAAATTCGTGAGCCGACGCACGTTGTCCATCGTCTCGTAGGTTGGCCCGGCAGTGACCACGCAATTCATGGCCGCGATATTGCCAATTGTTGATCCCCGGAGCAACTTGCGTCATCGTAGGGCAGTGTCCTCATTTGAAAGAGGAGCGCGGGCTTCAGCCCGCTTCAAGGTGATTTTGCCAAGCGGCGCTGAAGCGGCCTAAAGGCCGCGCTCCGCATATTAGGACCCAGCCCATCGTAGCGGCAGACCCGGAGGTCTGCCGCTACAACTCATTGCGCCACCGTCGTGTTCTGCTTGAGCCGCAGCCAATCCGTATTCTTGGCGCTGACCAGCGCGCTCTGTCGGTCGCCAATTCTCGATTCGGGATCGCGCAGCCGCCAAAGCTCGGCGTGGCCGTCCACAAAATTCAACGCAAACCCGTGTTGGTGCCGCAGCGCCGGAAAACTCGCGAAGGGTTGCGTGTCGTCCATCGTCACGAGAAAGAACCCATCGTCAATCGTCGTCTCATGTTCGTCCGCCATCAGCCACAACGTCGCCGCGCCGCCGGTGGCAAATTCCACGTCGCGCACGAAGGTCCGGAAGTTCCGCGCCGCCGCGCTGGCGGATTCCATGACGCGGCTGCCGATCCAGGAGTTCATCGAGTAACTGCGCGCCCGCAGGCTGCCGGTGGCGCTGGTCGAAGTGTCGGCGGGACAATGAAACAGTTCCACGCGACCGAAATAGGGGAAAAGTTTGCCCTGGCGCAACAGCGCGGTGTTCGTGGCTTGGGAATCAACCTTCATGTTGCCCCCGGCCCAACTGTTCGTCTCGGTGGCGTCCAGGTTGGCGACGAGGAAACCGTTGTTGTCGCCGGAATACATCTGGGTGGCGACGGCGAATTGCTTGAGTTGGCCGAGGCAACTGATGGTCTTGCCCTTGTTCTTCGCGGCGTTGCTGGCGGGCAGCAACAGCGCCGCGAGAATGGCGATGATGGCGACGACCACGAGCAGTTCGATCAGCGTGAAACCAAGGCCGCTGCGCTGTCCGCCGGGGACATGAAGGCGCGGCCTGCTCGGTTGGACTGCTGGTCGGAACAACACAATTATGCTGATGTTATTACCCTGTTCCGGGTGGTTCGGGCAGTGTGCGTTTGGGGGCACACCTGACCGGAGGACGCTTGACCCGGTGGATGCTCTGGCGGCAAAGCCGGGCGACTCAATGTTCTACGATCCGGTAGAAACGTTGCGGCCACCGCGGCGGTTCGGGGTCGCGCACCAGCAACGAGCCGTTCGTAACGGTCAGGGCATTGGGCAGCGCGACCCAATCCACCAGATTGGAACTCACCTGCGCCTCAAATTTCGCGAGCAGGGCCGGTGACATCGCGCCGCCATCCGCGTCGCGGGAAAGCAATTCCACCCCGCCGTCCGCGCGCCAACGCAGGTTGCCGAGTTGTTGCGGAACGACCACGTTCAGCGTCGCATTGCCGGCCCGCGTGCCGCCGCCGGAGTTTGCGGCCCACACGGAATATGCGCCCGCATCTTTCCTGCCCACGTTGGTCAGCGAAAGCGTTTGGTTCGTCGCGCCGACGAGGTTGGTGCCGTTCAATGCCCACTGATAAAAAACCGGTTTTTCGTAACTCAACGTGACGGCGAAAAAGCCCGCGGTTGCTCCGCAACTGACGGTTTGAACGGCGGGAGTGATGTTGACTTCGGGTGCTGGCGGAACGAAACGCACTTCATCCAGAAAGCCCGCGTCGCGCCCGACGCTCAAGCTGCCGTCTTTGGAATAAACCCAGCGCACGGAATGACTGCCGTTCGTGAACGTGATGCTCTTTTGTTCCCAATCCGTCTCGCCGGAAATACTGAAGAGTGGCGTGGGGTTTTGATCCACATAAACCCGCAGGAAATCATATCCGACTTCCGAGGAAACCTTCCACCAGAACGACACCGTGCCGGGGCCGGTGACGGTGGTTTGCAAAACGGATTGCTGATTGTGGGAAATTGCGCCGCTCTGCGCCGCCGCGTCGCCGTCGTGTGTCTCGCGGTTTTGCGCGAACCAACCCACCGTTTGCGTGGCCCCGCCGGATGTGGTCCAATTCAGATTGGTGGCGTTGAGCGCGGCGGCCAGATTCGTATTAACGGCAATCGAAATCGTCGCCACGCGACTGGTCGCCAGACCGAGCGTGTTGGAAGCAATGACGCGATAATCGCCGATGTTGGCGCTTTGCACATTGCTCAACAGCAACGAAGCGTTCGTTGCGCCGGGAATGTTCACGCCATCGTGCTGCCATTGGAACGTCAGGGCGGGCCCGACTGGCTCGCGCGGCTTCGGTGGCGGAAGCGGCGCGCCCACCGCACGGGCGTGGAGTTGGACGGCATCGCTTTTTTGCACAACCTGGCTGACGGGATGCAACGTGAAGAACGGCCGGCCATCGCCCACCACCGCCACCCCAAAGCCGGATTGAACCCCGCCCGCTGCGATGGCGATGAGATTGTTTGTCACGGGAAACGGAGGCTGAAAGGGGATGGGTGTCACCAGCGTGCCGTCCTCTTTCAAAAGGAGACTCGCGCTGCCGCTGCCGACCGTAACAGCGACGACATTGGATACGGGGAAATTACCTTGCATCACCGGCACTGGTGCGGACGAACCAGTCCACGCCACCACCGTCCCGTCCTGTCGCAACGCCCGTTGTCCACTCGAACCGGCGGCGATGGCAATGGCGTTGGACAAGCCCGACACGACGGTGAACGGCGCACTGGTCCCGGGCCAGTACACCACCGTTCCGTCCCGGCGCAACGCGTAGTCTTGCGATGATGTTGACGCCATCGCGACCACGTTGGACAAGCCTGTGGGCAATCGGCTGGACCCCCAGCTTGTCACCGTGCCATCCGCTTTGACGGCGTAACTGCGAAACTGCCCCGCCGCAATCGCCACCACGTTCGATAACCCGATCGGGACGTTGGTGTGAGTGCCCACCGAACCCCACGCCACCACCGTCCCGTTTGAGCGCAAGGCGAGGCAATGATCGTAACCGGCGGAAATGGCGGTCACATTTGTCACGCTCGCGGGGATATTGGTCACGGCGAACGGCGAGCCGAAGAGGTTGTTGTTGTTCGCCAGCCACGTCCGCACCGCGCCGTCGGTTTTGAGCGCCATGATGTGCGAACCACCCGCCGCCACCGCGATCACGTCGGTCAACGCCGTCGGCATATTGCTGCTTCCGATGAAAGGCTGTCCCGCCAGCAGCACATCTGACACGTTGAGCAGTAGCTTGACACTGTTCGTCACGCCGAAGGCGTTGCGGATTTCCACGCTGTAATAACCGGATTGGACGTAATTCAAATTCAGCAACGGCAGCGTCGCGTTCGTCGCGCCCGGCACATCCGCGCCGTTGAAACGCCATTGATACAGCAACGGGAGCGAACCCGTGGCCGCAACGCGCAGCACCACGCTGCTGCCGGGCGGAACCGGCGGGTAGAGCATGGGGCTTTGCTGATTGGTCGGCGTCAGAAATGGTTGTTGTGTGATGAGCGGCGGGCTGATCACCGCGAGCACCGCCCCGGTGCTGGTCACCAGGCCAAACGCGTTGCTGACCAGCACCGAATAATTTCCCGCATCGGTGAATTGGGCGTTGCTGATGGACAGCGCCGCCGTGCTGGTGCCGGTGATGCGATCGGAATCCGTCAACGCCGTGCCGTTGAAATACCACTGATAACTCAAGGGCGCGGTGCCGGTGGCGGTCACCGTGAGAACCACGTTCGATCGGTGGGATATTTCGGTGTTGCCCGGTTGTGTCAGAATTTCCGGCGGCCCATCGAAGACCAGCGCGAGACTGTGGGATTCGCCGGCCGCGATGGCTTTGACGTTGGCCAGTCCCGGCGGCACAACGGCTTGGCTGGAGTCCGGATAAGCTCCTGTAACATTGCCCCAAGCGACAACCGAACCATCGGTTCGCAGCGCCAGGCTGTGCGAATGTCCAGCGGCGATGGCGATCACATTCGTCAAATTCGGGGGGACATTCGCCTGGCCTTCCCAGTTGCCGCCCCACGCCACGACCGTCCCATCCGCCTTGAGCGCCAGGCTGTGACTGGCCGCGGCGCTGGTCGCAATGGCAACAATGCTGGACAAGCCCGGCGGCACGTTGGTCTGACCGTATTCGTTCCAACCCCACGCGGTGACGGTGCCATCGGATTTCAGCGCCAGACTGAATTCCGACCCGGCGGCGATGGCGACGACGTTGGAAATTCCTGCGGGGATATAGTTGGGGGTAAAACTGTTCCCGCCGCTACTCCAAGTCGCAAGGTCGCCGTCCGCTTTTAACGCCAGCCAATGATACCAACCCGCCGCGATGGCGGTGATATTCGACAAGCCCGCCACATGCAGGTCGGAATTGTATGCGCCCCAGCCGACCACCGTGCCGTCCGTCTTGAGCGCCAGATTCCAGTTGCCCCCCGCCGCAATGGCTTTCACCCCGCTCAGACCATCAGGAACAATGCTTGCGCCGCCATTGTTGGTTTGCCCCCAGGCCGCCACGGTGCCGTCCGATTTCAACGCAAGGCTGTGTCGGGAGCCCGCCGCGATGGCCTTCACGTTGTCCAATCCATTCGGCAACAGCCGTTGGCCAAAAGTATTGCCTCCCCACACCGCCACCTTGCCGCCGGCGTGAACCGGCAGCGCTCCGGGGCCGAAAGCCAGGAGCGCGGCGCAGGTCCAGTGCCGGAGACGAGTCCGGAAAGGTGTTTTGGTTTTCATGATGTCGTTGCGGTTATGGTTTGGGAACGGTGGTGAATCTGAAAGTCGTTGTAACTCCGACCGCCCCTGCGGCAAAAGTGTGCGTCTCACAGCACACCCTGTGCTTTTCATTGCACAACCCCGGCCGTGCCGGATAATCGGGGCGCTGCCAGATGAAACTTCGCGCCATGATTTTCGGTTGCGTCGCGCTGCTCGCCACGTTGTCCCCCGGCGGGGCCGCGCCGGCGACGAATCATTGGCGGGCCTTCACCAAAGCGGATGGTTTGTTGGAGCACTCCTGCGTCTCCCTCACCATCGGGGCGAGCGGCAACATCCTCGTGCGCCATGCCAAGTCCCCCATGATCTCGATCTTCGACGGCTACGAATTCACCAGCATCCCGGGCCCGGGAACGAATCGTGGCCGGATTTACGAAAGCCCGGGCGGCCAGCTCTGGACCGTCACAACCGAAGGCTTGCTGGAATTTCGCGACGGCGAATGGCTGCCGCATTCCGTGCCGCAAATCGCCGCGCACTTTCGCGCCGGGGCCACGAACGAAATCCGGTTGCAACCCGTGCGGCAGGGGCGGGTGCTGATCTTTCTGCCGGGTGAAACCCTGCAACTGGATGCGGCTGATCCGGAACGGGCGCGAATCGAAACGCTGCCGGCGGCCGGGAGTGCCGACGCTTTTCCGCCCCTGTCATTGCCGGACATTTTTCCGGTGCGCCGCGTGTTCGACACGCAATCGGAATCCAATGGCATCACGTGGTTCGCCACATCGGATGGGTTGTTCCGCCACACGCGCGAACTCTGGCAAGCCACGGAGCGCCGCGCACCGCCTCGGCGCGACGATAATGACGACGCACCACAACGCGCCGAGGCGGTGATCGGCGCTCCGCCTGCGTTGTCAGCCCCACCTTCGGCGCGCGGAGAATGGAAAACCCGCTTCATCGCCAAGAACGGCGATGAATGGTTTGGCGGCGACCTTGGCCTCGCGCGATTGCATTACGGTGTGACGCAACTTTTCCTTTCCACGAATCAACTGGGCCCGGAGGAAGTCTTTGCTTTTGCTGAAGCCCCGGACGGGCGGCTGTGGTGCGGCACGCCACGCAAGGTCTGGGAGTTCGACGGCAAAAACTGGCTCACGTTGCGCGGTGGTTTCGAGCGCATCAACGCGCTGCATTGCGCGCGGGATGGAACACTGTGGGTCGCCACGACGAATGGGTTGTTTCGCTATGCGGCGGGCGCGTGGCTGGCGAATGGTCTGGAGGATGGGTTGCCAAACCCGGACATCCGCCGCATTGCAGAAGCCGCGGACGGACGCATCTCTGTCGAGACGACGGCGGGTTGGAGCGCGTTTCATCCGGAAGCCGATCTCGACGCGCCGCGGACCCGCATCGCCACGAATGCGCTGGGTAACGCCCAGTTTCGCGAGGGTTCAGTGCTGACGCTGACCTTCACCGGTCGCGACAAGTGGAAGCAAACCGCGCCGGAACGACTGTTGTTTTCCTATCGTCTCGACGAGCGGGAATGGTCGCCGTTTCATGAGTTGAATGAAGTCACGTTCACGGATTTGCCGCTCGGCAAACATTATTTTCAAGTCCGCGCGATGGATCGCGCCGGGAACATTGATCCCAAGCCGGCGCGACTGGAATTCACCATCGTCGTGCCGTGGTATCGCGAGACGCGGCTGGTTTTGATTCTCGCCATCGCGCTGGCGATTGCCGTCTTTTTTGCCGCGCTCGCGATGAACCGGCATCGCAAACTCCAGCGCAGTTACGCCGAGGTGGAACGCCAGATTGCCGAACGCACGCGCGAATTGGAGATCGCCAACCGCGAGTTGCTCCACAGCCAGAAGATGAACGCGCTCGGTTCGCTCGCCGCCGGCATCGCGCATGATTTCAACAACATCCTCTCCATCATCAAAGGCTCGGCACAGATCATCGAGGACAACGCCGACAAACCCGAAAAAATCCGCACCCGCGTGGACCGTATCAAAACCGTGGTGCAGCAAGGCGCGGAAGTCGTGGACGCGATGCTGGGGTTCAGTCGCAGCACCGATCAGCCGCCCGCGCCGTGCGATTTGAACGTGGTGGTGGACGAGACGCGAAAGCTGCTCGGCGACCGTTTTCTGCGCGAGGTGGAGGTGCGGTTCGAGCGCGGCGAAGGGCTGCCGGAAGTTTCCGTCCCGCGCGATTTCGTGCAGCAGATTCTGCTGAATTTCATCTTCAATGCCGCCGAAGCGATGGAGCGCCGATCTCCAGATCGGCTCGGCGCTGACAGCGAAACCCAACGAGCCGATCAGGAGATCGGCGCTCCTCCGTCACCACGCGGTCGCAACCAAATCACCCTTGCCACCCGCTCAGTGGCAACTTTGCCGGAGGACTTGGTCCTCAAGCCGGTGACTACGGCCGGGTTTGTCTTCATTTCCGTCCGCGACACCGGTGGCGGCATCGTCTCGGAAATCAAGCCGCGCATCTTCGAGCCGTTCTTCACCACGAAGGCGCTTTCCACCAAACGCGGCACGGGCCTCGGTCTCTCGATGGTTTACGAACTCGCGAAGAAGATGGAGGCCGGTCTCGCGGTCGAATCTGTTGTTGGACAAGGCAGCACGTTCACGCTAATTCTGCCGGTGAAGCCCACCGACACGAATGCAATACCCGAACCAGCGAAGCATCATGCGCAAAAATCGTAATTTTACGCTTAATCTTAAGGCGGGTTTTCAAAATGTGTTCCGGCGGCTCTGTGGTGCAACGAATATCACCATGACCGGCAGTGCAACGCTCGCCCTCACCCCGGCCCTCTCCCCCGAGGAGAGGGGGACATGCTCACTGCGCTTCGACGTATTGGCCTTGACGGGTTTTATCATGTTTCGCGTTCGAGAACTGAAGGACGGTGCTATCCTTCTCCCTCTCCCGGGGGAGAGGGTCGGGGTGAGGGCGGGCGACCAGCCATTCCACTCGCTGTCCGCCAACTCAGCAGATAAATCCATTTTGAAAACACGCCTTGATCCCTCCGTAATACCTCATTCGGAGATTAAGAGTAAGATGACGATTAAGAATCGGAGGAGTTCATGAACCAACCGCATTTGCTCATCATCGAGGACGACGATTTGCAATATGAACTCTATGAGGAGGCGTTGAACGACTATCGGCTGACGCGGGCGCTCACCGGCACGGAGGCGTTGGCGAAAGTTCCCGCCGAACTGCCCAGCCTGCTGATCTTGGATCACGTGCTGGCGGATGGCGAACTGGGCCTGGATTTTCTGCCGGAGTTCAAGGAGCTGTTGCCGCACGTGCCCATCATCATCGTTTCGGGCGCGCTGGAAGTCCGCCAGCAGATGGCCGCGTTGCAAGGGCCGCGCCGCGCGCATTATTGCCTGCCGAAGCCGGTGGACCTCCGCGAACTCAAACGCACCGTCGCCACCGCGCTCAAAGAGTGTGGCGATGCGGAAATCGTCCGGCAGTTCGAGGCGTTGGAACGGGCGCGGCGCATTGACGCGCAGGAATTGTTGAGTCGCTCGACGGATCGCCTCAGCCGGCAGAATCGCATCATCGAGATCATCGGCAAATCCCGCGAGCGTCCGAACATCTCGGCGCTGGCGCGCGAGTTCAAGGTCGCCCGCCGCACCATCATCCGCGATCTACAGGAGTTGATCCGGCGCGGCCAGCTCAAACCTGAGATATATCCCGAGTGGGAAAAGCCTGACGAGGAGCCGGGTGAATAATTGTTTCCGTCCGCAGTCAGTTTCGGGATGCTTGGATGGTGGACCGCGACTGGTTCCCAGTCGCAGCGCGCCGATTACAGTGTGACTTTGGCGGTTCGGAACGCATCCGCGTTGGTCACGCGCTGCGGACGGGGACCGTCCGCGCTCCGTTCTCGCGGCACGGTGGCGGCGGTTTTGGGCAATTATTCTTATGATTCGATGGAAACCAGTTTTTGTTCTCGTAGCCCTTTGCATCGGGCTTTGCTGCGGTTGCGCCCTCTTCACCAAGTCTGACGCGCCCGTGACGCTGCGCGTGATGACTTACAACATTCATCATGGCGAAGGTTTGGATGGCCGCGTGGACACTGCGCGCATCGCGGAGTTGATCAAGCAGGAGCGCGTGGACATCGTCGCTTTGCAGGAGGTAGATAAGGGGGTCCGCCGCACGGCGCTGCGGGATTTGACGGCAGAACTGGCGTCGCTCACCGGCATGACTGGCATCTTCAGCAACAACTTCCACTATCAAGGCGGCGAGTATGGCAATGCCGTGCTGACGCGGTTTCCGGTCAAACGTTGGACCAATCATCACTATCAGATGCTGCGCCCGAACGAGCAGCGCGGCCTTCTGCAACTGAAGCTGGATGTTCACGGTCGCGACCTCGTCGTGATGAACACGCATATTGATTCCCGTCCCGATGACGCCGAGCGGTGGTTAAACGTGGGCGAGATTGAAGTTCTGGCAAAAAAGCATGGCGACACGCCGGTGATTCTCTGTGGCGATTTCAACAACCAACCGACTGGTCGCGTTTATCAGCGGCTAGGCGAAATGTTTCACGACACTTGGGCCAAAGTGGGCGTTGGCGATGGCTTCAGCTTTCCGGCCAACGGCCCGAATCGGCGCATTGATTACATTTGGTTCACCCAGCCCGAAGCCTTGAAACCGCTTAAATCGTGGCTGCCAAAGTCTGCGGCGTCGGATCACCTGCCGCTCGTGGCGGAGTTTGAACTGCGTTAAGCAACGATGCAGTTGAACAGGAGGACGCAGAGGAAACGGAGCAGGCCGGGCAAGCTTGGCTTCGCCATCGGCCCCCCCCAGCGCCACGATTTGCTGTGTGCCGACACTGTCGTTCGCCAGCCTGGAAACTCTTTGTTCCGAACTCCGTTACCTCGGTTCGCTCCTGTTCAAAAGATTTGTTCCGGGTTAAGGGGCGACTGGCAGCTTCGGTAAAACCGAAAATTGACGCTGCCGGGTTTCCCCCGCACACTCTCCTGCGTCCGAATAATCACAACGACCAGAAAACCATTTAACAAAATCATTTCGCGCAGCTTCGGCTGCTGTCCGTAACGAAACCTCGGAAATTTCGACACGAAGGACAGCGCTTGAAGCGCGCCCCAACCGGGGCGCGCTGAAAGCGTTCCTTCGTGGGCCCTCCGAGGTGCCTGTTACGGGACGCAAGTAAGTGCGTCCCACTTTTGTTTCAGGCACCGGAGTTCCTACGAAGAACTGTTCCGCAGACAGCACTGATTCGCTCGCGAGCGAATTCGGCTTGTCTGCATGGCGAAACATTCCATTCACGACGTCCTCGCGCATTTTCGCGAGGCCGCCTCTTCCAACCGCGACCTTGGCGACCGCTTCGAGCGGCTCATCTGTCGTTACCTTGAACTCGATCCCATCTACGCCGAGCGGTTCTCGAATGTCTGGATGTGGAACGAATGGCCGCGCAAAGGAAACGTCGGCGATGTCGGCATTGATGTCGTAGCGGAGGAACGCGCCACCGGCGAGTTCTGTGCCTTGCAGTGCAAGTTCTTCCTGCCCGAACACACCATCGCGAAGGAGGACATTGACTCGTTCTTCACCGCGTCGGGCAAGGAACTGTTCGCCTCCTGCATGATCGTCTCCACCACGGATCGGTGGAGCAAGAACGCCGAGCACGCGCTGGCGAATCAATCCAAGCCCGTCACGCGCCTGACGGTTCACGATCTCGATGCCAGCCCGATTGACTGGGCGAAGTTCAGTCTCCAGCGCCCGCAAGACCTGGCGCTCCGTCCGCAGAAGAAACCACGCGACGACCAGAAAACCGCCATCGCCGACGTGCTCAAAGGTTTCAGCCAAGCCGAGCGCGGCAAACTCATCATGGCGTGCGGCACGGGCAAAACCTTCACCGCGCTCAAGATTGCCGAGAAGATCGCGCCCACCGGCCATGTTCTGTTCCTCGTGCCGTCGCTCTCGCTGATGTCGCAGACGTTGCGCGAGTGGACGGCGGAATCCGTCCGCCCGATCCACAGTCTCGCCGTGTGTTCGGATACCAACATCGGCAAGCGCACCACCAAGACCGACGACGACAAAGGCGACATCACGACCTACGACCTCGCGTTTCCGGCCACGACTTCAGCGCGGCAGATTATCGGCCAGTATCAGGCGATTCATCGCATGGCGGAGAAAAAGAAGGTGGCCGGGCAGATGACTGTTGTCTTTTCCACCTACCAATCCATCGAAGCCGTCTCGCAGGCGCAGAAGGCCGGGCTGCCGGATTTCGATATCATCATCTGCGACGAGGCGCATCGCACCACGGGCGTCACGTTGAGCGGCGAGGATGAAAGCCACTTCGTCAAAGTGCATGACGCCAATTTCATCAAGGGGAAGAAACGCCTCTACATGACCGCCACGCCGCGAGTCTATGGCGACGAAGCCAAGATGAAAGCCGGCCAGGCCGACGCCGAACTCTGCTCGATGGATGACGCCGCGCTTTTCGGCGAGGAATTCCACCGCCTCGGCTTCGGCGAAGCCGTCAGCAAAAATCTGTTGTCCGATTACAAGGTGCTCGTGCTGGCCGTGGACGAGAAATACGTCAACAAAGCGTTCCAGCGCCAGATCGCCGATGCGAACAACGAGATAGACCTCGACGATGCCGTCCGCATCACCGGCTGCTGGAACGGTCTCGCCAAACGCTTTGCCAAATCAGATGTGGCGGCAGGCATCCTGCCTGCCGTAGAGCCGGGCTTCCAGTCCGGCGGAAAAGACGCTGGCGGCAGTGGGCGCGTGGAAAATTTGGAAGGCACTGCCAGTTCGGACACCAATCCGGGCGGCAAGATGCCGCCCTCTACGGCAGGCAGGATGCCTGCCGCTACATCCGATGCCGACCCGTTGCACATGCGCCGCGCCGTCGCGTTCTCCCGTTCCATCAAAGACTCAAAAGCCTTCGTCGAGAAGTTCGGCCAGATTGTCGCCGCCTATCGCGAGACGCATCCCGACGCGGAAAACCTGCTCCACTGCGAACTCGATCACGTGGACGGAACTTTCGACGCCCTCAAGCGCAACGCCCGGCTCGACTGGCTCAAGGCGGCCGCATCCGACAACACCTGCCGCATTCTTTCCAACGCCCGCTGTCTCTCCGAAGGCGTGGACGTGCCCGCGCTGGACGCCGTGCTGTTCCTCAATCCCCGCAAATCCATCATTGATGTCGTCCAGTCTGTCGGACGTGTGATGCGCCGCGCGGAGGGGAAGAAATACGGCTACATCATCCTGCCCATCGGCATCCCGGCGGACGTGCCCGCCGAGGAAGCGCTCAAGGACAACGAGAAATACAAAGTCGTCTGGCAGGTCTTGCAGGCGCTCCGCGCGCACGACGACCGGTTCAACGCCACCGTCAACCAGATCGAACTGAACAAGCAGCGGCCCGACCAGATCCAAATCATCGGCATCGGCGAACCCGGTCACGAACCGGGTCACGACGGCGACAGCCAGCCCAAGCTCCGCGAAGTGCAGGGAGCGTTCGCCTTCCCGCAACTGGAGGAATGGAAGGACGCCATCTACGCCAAGATCGTTCTCAAATGCGGCGACCGGCGCTATTGGGAAAGCTGAGCCAGGGACGTGGCCGTCATCGCCGAACGCCACACCGACCGCATCCGCGCCTTGTTGGAAAACGGCGACGCCTGCCACAAACAAACCTTCGCCGATTTCCTCGCCGGCCTGCGCGACAACATCAATCCCAGCATCAGCGAAGGCGACGCCATTGAAATGCTCTCCCAGCATCTCATCACGCGCCCGGTCTTCGACGCGCTGTTCGAGAACTATGCCTTCACCAAAAACAATCCGGTGTCCCTCGCCATGCAGCAGATGTTGGAAACGCTGCACGACCAGGCATTGGAAAAGGAAACCGCCGCGCTGGAAAAGTTCTATGCCAGCGTCCGATTGCGGGCGTCAGGGATCGACAATGCCGAAAGCCGCCAAAAAGTCGTTATCGAGCTTTACGACAAGTTCTTTCGCACCGCCTTCCCGAAGATGGCCGAGCGCCTGGGCATCGTCTATACGCCGGTCGAGGTCGTGGACTTCATCATCCGCAGCGTGGAGGATGTCTTGCAGCACGAGTTCAAATCCTCGCTCGGCGCGAAGGATGTTCATGTCATTGACCCGTTCACCGGCACGGGCACGTTCATCGTGCGACTGCTCCAGAGCGGACTCATCAGCCCGGCTGACCTGCTGCGCAAATACGAGAAGGAACTCCACGCCAACGAAATCGTCCTGCTCGCCTACTACATCGCCGCCATCAACATCGAGGAAACCTTCCACGGATTGCAGCGCGCCGACGCCGCCAAGGGCAGCTACTCCGGCTCTCAACCATCAACTCTCAACTATCAACCTTTTGAGGGCATCGTGCTGACGGACACATTCCAGATGGCAGAGACGAAAGGCGAGATGGATGAAAAGATGTTCCCGGAAAACAACCGCCGGGTGAAACGCCAGAAGCAAAGCCCCATCACCGTGGTAATGAGCAATCCGCCGTATTCCGTCGGTCAGGGCGATGCGAACGCCAACAACCAGAATCTCAAATATCCCATCCTTGACGAACGCATCCGCACCACCTACGCGGCGCATTCCACCGCGACGAACAAGAACAGTCTTTACGACAGCTACATTCGCGCGCTGCGCTGGGCCAGCGACCGCATCAATGGCAAGGGCGTCGTCGGCTTCGTCTCCAATAGTTCGTTCATTGACGGCAATGCGCTCGAAGGCTTGCGAGCCAGCCTGACTGGTGAGTTCTCGAATATCTACGTCTTCAATCTGCGCGGCAATCAACGCACATCTGGCGAAACGTCGCGGATGGAAGGCGGTAAAATTTTCGGTTCAGGCAGCCGCGCCGGCATCGCTATTTCTCTGTTCATTCGCAATCCAGACAAGAGTGGGAGCTGTGAACTCCAATACTATGAGGTTGAACCTTACCTGAGTCGTGAGGAAAAATTGAATCTCATCCGCGCCCTCCAAAGCATCAATGGCCTTCACCGTGAGAGAAAGTGGCAGCGCGTCCAACCCAACTCCAGCCATGACTGGATCAACCAGCGCGATCCGGCTTTCGAGAAGTTCGTCTCGCTTGGTGACAAGAAGGACGACGATGTGAGAACGGTTTTTGAAAACTACTCTCGCGGAGTTGCCACGAGCCGGGATGCTTGGTGCTACAACTTTTCCCAAGGATCGGTCGCATCAAACATGCAACGCATGATTGCGTTCTTTAACACTCAGGTTGATGGCTTCACTAAAGTGAGTGCCGGAAAACTCAAAGACGAACTTCAGGCACTGGCCGAGTCGTTTATTGATACGGATGAGAAAAGGATTTCCTGGTCACGCGGACTTTTGACTGACCTCACTCGGTTGACCGAGCGGCATTTCCGAGCGGATGCAGTTCGTCAAAGCATCTACCGACCGTATTGCAAACAGTGGGCATACTTTGACCGTCATCTGAACGACATGGTGTATCAGATGCCGAGGGTTTTCCCAACTCCACGACATGAGAACCGCGCCATTTGCATGACCGCCGTCGGTAATCGCATCGAGTATTCAGTCGTTATGTGCGACGCGTTGCCCGACTTGCACATGGCGGACAAGAACGGAGCGAGCCAATGCTTTCCCCTCTACCTCTACGAAAAGGACGAGCCGCAGGAGGGCGAACTCATTCGCCACGCGGCGGCAGGCGAGTTGGTGGACGGCTACCGGCGGCGCAGCGCCATCACGGATGCCATCCTCGCCGATTTCCGCGCGGCCTACGAAACGGAGCGCGGCTGTGTCGCAGACCAGCCGCAGCAACGTGAAACGGCGGAACGCTCCCGAAGTTCCAACGACCCTCGCATTGCGAATGCTGCTGCGACTGGCTTTCAGCACAGTCGCGCTCCAGGCGAAACAGAAGCGACCGCCCCACGTCGCATCACCAAAGAGGACATCTTTTACTACGTCTATGGCGTGCTGCATTCGCGGGAATATCGCACGCGCTTCGCCAGCGACTTGAAGAAGATGCTGCCGCGCCTGCCCTTCACGCGGGAGACGGCGGACTTCTGGCGTTTCAGCCAAGCGGGCCGCGACCTCGCGCAGTGGCATTTGAATTACGAAACCGTCGAGCCGTGGCCGGTGCCGGAATTTGCCAGCGAACTCCTGAGCGACCCGGCCAAGGATTTTCTCGTGACGAAGATGACCTTTGGCCGGAAGGACAAACAGGTGGACAAGACCACCATCCATTACAATTCGCGCCTCACACTCACCGGCATCCCGCTCGAAGCCTACGATTACGTAGTGAACGGCAAGCCCGCGCTCGAATGGATCATGGAGCGCTACCAAGTGAGCGTGGACAAGGACAGCGGCATCCGCAACGACCCGAACGATTGGGCGCGCGAGCACAATCAACCCCGCTACATCCTCGACCTGCTCAAGCGCATCGTCCGCGTGAGCCTGGAAACCATGAAGATCGTGAACGCGCTGCCGGCGTTGAACGAGCGGAAGTGAGGCTGGAACACGCCGAAACGGAGACCGGCGCTCCGGGATTAGCGTGCATCAGCGCAGATTAGCGGTTCAAAACTCTTTGCGCTCTTTGTGCTCTTTTGTGGCAAATGAATCTGTGTGCATCGGTGTTCATCCGTGGTTAAATAATTTGTGGTTTGAAGCACCTCACCCCGGCCCTCTCCCCAAAGCGGAGAGGGAGAAACGCGCGCCGCGTCCTGGCGTATTGATGCCAAAGCTGGTTTGCGCTTTTTGTGTTCCTTGGCGGCCAAAGATTTCGTGTGCTTCGTGTGTTTCGTGGTTGAAACTCGCCGGGTCGGAGACTGGCGCTCCAAGGTTCGAGTTGATTCGTGTCTATTTGTGGTTGTGTGCAACTTCCCGCTTTCCTGACCGACAAATTTGCCTATCGTCTTGCCCGCGATGTTTTCGGAAATCAAATCAGTTCACTTTGTCGGCATTTGCGGGACGGCGATGGCTTCGGCGGCGGCGGCGCTTAAGGAAAAGGGCTACGACGTCACCGGCTCGGATCAGAATGTCTATCCGCCAATGTCCATGTTCCTTGCCGAGCGCAAGATCGAGGTCATGAACGGCTACGCGGAACGTAATCTGGCGCATCAGCCGGACCTCGTCGTCATCGGCAATGCGATTTCGCGCGGCAATCCCGAGGCGGAATACGCGCTCGATCACAAGCTGCGGTTCTGTTCGCTGCCCGATCTGTTGCGCGAGTTTTTCATCCGGGGCAAACGCTGTCTCGTTGTCAGCGGCACGCACGGCAAGACGACCACAACCTCGCTGCTCGCGTGGGTGTTTGAGCACAATGGTCGCAATCCCAGCTTTTTGATCGGCGGCATCCCGACCAATCTCGGCCAGGGCGCCCGCTTCACGGACAGCGAATGGTTCATCATCGAAGGCGACGAATACGACACCGCGTTCTTCGACAAGCGCAGCAAGTTCATCCATTACCTGCCCGAGGTCGCCATCGTAAACAACCTTGAGTTCGATCACGCCGACATTTTTGACAATCTGGCGGCGGTGCAACGGACGTTCAGCCACTTCATCCGGCTGGTGCCGCGCAACGGTTTGTTGCTCGGCAACGGCGACGACGCAAATCTGACGCCATTGTTGAACGTGAATTTTTGTCCGGTGAAGCGCTTCGGCCTCGGCGAGAATAATGCCATTTGCGCCACGAACATCCGGCTCGGTCCGACGGCGAGCGAGTTCGAGATTCCGAGCGCGAAATTTCACATCAATCTGGTCGGCGAACTCAACGTGCGCAACGCGCTGGCGGTCGTGGCGGTGGCGAAACATTGCGGCCTGACGAACAAGGAGATCCAAAGTGCCTTCGACACGTTCAAAGGCATCAAGCGGCGCATGGAAGTGCGCGGTGTCTCCGGAGGCGTGACGGTGATCGATGATTTCGGCCATCATCCGACCGCGATCCGCGAGACGTTGCGGGCGTTGCGGGTGAAATACGCGAAGGAAAAAATCTGGGCCATCTTCGAGCCGCGCAGCAACACGACGCGCCGGAATGTGTTTCAGCAGGAACTCGCGGACGCATTCGCGGATGCCGACGGCGTGATTGTCTCGCAGGTCGCGCGGCTGGAATTGCTCAAGCCGGAGGAGCGTTTGAATCCTGAACAACTGATGCAAGACTTGAAAGCCGCCGGCAAAAACGCGGCTTATCTCGCGGACGCGGACGCCATCGTTGCGCACTGCGGTGCGCAGGTGCAGCCCGGCGATATCGTCTGCGTCTTCAGCAACGGTGGCTTCGGGGACATCCACGCGAAACTGCTCGCGCGCTTCGGGCGGCGCTAATTGTCAGCGAGTGGCGCGGTTGGTTTTGGAGCTAAACCCTGCTGCACATACTTCTTGGCCGTGCGGCGATCCAGATTGGTCTGGCGGGCGACGGCTTCGTAGCTGCCGGTGCTTTCGTAGAGGATGGCGCAGTAACCTGCCAACAGTGCATCGGCGTCCAGCGACTCCGTTTCAATGCCAGTGACGAGGCGTTCGACCAAATCCTTGCTCTTTGGTGCGGTCGAACCCGTGTAGCTACCCGTGAGCAAAATCCGGCGCACGGCTTGTTCCAACTCGCGCACATTGCCCGGCCACGCGTAGTCCGGCCCGGGCGTCTGTAGAAGCGTGCTTTCGATCATGTCCGTCAACTCTTCTGTGTCGTCACCAACCAGTCGGGCGACGGTATGACGCAGCAACTGCCGGAGTTCGCTCGGTTCTTCCTGCAGACGTTGTCGCAAGGGCGGTACATGAATGACGTCCGAGGAAAGCCGGTAAAAGAAGTCGTCTCGAAACAATCCGCGTCCGCGCAACTTCTCGATGGACTGATTTGTCGCCGCGATGACCCGGCCTTGGAAGCGCACCGACTCGTGGCTGCCGACGGGGCGGAAGGTTCGTTCCTGCAATACTTGCAGCAGCTTGATTTGCAGCGGCACGCCGACTTCGCCGATCTCGTCGAGGAAGATCGCGCCGTATGGGCTGCATCTTGCGAACACGCCTTGATGCGCTTCAATCGCGCCGGTGAACGCGCCTTTGCGATGTCCGAACAGCTCCGATTCAATCAGCGTCTCGGGAAATTGGGACAAATTCAGTGCGGTGAAGCTGCGCATGAAACTTTCCGCGAAACGACCTTGCTTGGCATCGAAGGGGATGAAGCCCGAGCGTCCGATGGCGGCAGCCGCAGCGCCTTTGCCCGTGCCAGTCTCACCCAGCACCAAGGTGGAGAAGTCTTCCATGCGATTCCAGAAGTGGCGTTCGTACCACTGCACGTTCTGCGTGAAGACGTTGTTCCAGAGGCGGCGTCGGAACTCCTGCATGCTCGCGCTTTGCCCGATCAAGCCGCGCACGATGAAGTGATAGGCGCGGCGCAGTTGGTAGAAGATGCCGAAGAAGCGCGCGGCCTCGTCCGCGCCGATGCCGCGCTGGCGCATGCGGTTCAAGGCGGTGCTGGCAAATTTGACAGGCAGGGAAGTCGCGCCCGCCGGCACTTGTTCAACAATCAGTTGATCAAACTCCTGATAGAGCTGGTGATAGATCTCGAACAGGAAAACCGTCTGCATCAACTCCCGCTCTGCGGCTGCGAATCGGCGCACGTCAGCGATGCCTTCGGCTTCCAGTTTAGCGATGCGTTGCGAAACGATCTGCGTCAACTCAGCTAGATGCGTTTCCGAGTAGGGCGCGACGGTGCGGCCAAGGATCTGGGAGTCGAGTTGCGGGCGTCGCTCGGTGAACGGATTGCAGAAGGCGGTTTCGGCGACAAGGGCGAAGAACTCCCGGTCGGCGGGATTTAGCTTTGCTGGGGTAGCCATTCATAATTTGTAAATCAGGCAGTCATAAATTGTCCAGACAATCAGGTTTATCGAGTGGGCTGCGGAGGGCTTTTTTCATTCATCAACTTCAACACAAGGGCTTTGCGTGTTTGTTTAGTGGGGCGGCATGGGAAATGGATATGGGCTGCAGGCGATTGCGCTATGGCAAGCGTTGAGCGGGCCGGGCAATCCCAGAAAGAACTACTGACATGAAAGCAAAATTGAAACACTGGCGGAATATGCTGGGCGGCGCATTGACCGCGCTCACATTGACGGCGTTCACCCTGCCGACCACGTCACAAGCGGCGGGCTTGTTGATTGCGGACGGCGGGTTTGGCGGCGTGCTCGAAATCAAGGAGCACGATGTTCATGTGACCATCAACAACGGCGTCGCGGTGACGAAGGTCACGCAGATCTTCCACAACACCGAGAAGCGCCAGGTGGAGGCGCTCTACACGTTCCCGGTGCCGAAGGCAGCGTCCGTCGCCAACTTCAGCATGTGGATCAACGGCAAGGAAATGGTCGGCGAAGTTTTGGAGAAACAGCGCGCGCGCGAAATCTACAACAGCTACAAACAACAGCGGCGTGATCCTGGGTTATTGGAACAGGTGGACTATCGCACGTTCGAGATGCGAATTTTCCCCATCGGGCCGGAAACGGACCAGAAAGTCGAGATCACCTATTATCAGGAACTCGACTTCGATCACGACACGGCGACGTATGTTTATCCGCTCGCCACGGTGACGCGCAAAGGTATGGACTCACGCACGACGGGCAAGTTTGCCATCGGGTTCGACATCAAATCGCCTGTGCCGATTGCGGAACTGGAGAGTCCGAGCCACGGCAACGCTTTTGCCCTCGCGAAACACTCCGACAACTACTGGCAGGCGAATCTGGAAACCACCGGCGGCAGTCTCGCGCAAGACGTGGTGATTGCGTGTCGTGTCGCGCGGCCGAAAACGGGCATGGACCTGATCACGTCGCGTGTGAGCGGAGAAGATGGATTTTTCTGCCTGACGTTGACTGCGGGTCAGGACGTGGCGCAGAAGCAGGACAGCATGGACTATGTGTTCGTGCTCGATGCTTCGGGCAGTATGGCGGACAGCGGAAAATTGCTGCTGTCGAAAGATGCGGTGGCGGCGTTCCTGAACGAACTGGGCGATGCGGACCGCTTCGAGGTGATGACCTTCAACGTCACGCCGAATCTGGGTTTCAATCAATTGCAACCCGGCACGGCGGCGAATAAACAGCGGGCGCTGGAATTCCTTTCCACGCAACAGGCACGGGGCGGCACAGTGCTGCAACCGGCCATCGGCACGGCCTACAAATACGCCGCAGCGGATCGCCCGCTCAACGTCGTCATTCTGAGCGATGGCCTCACCGAACAGCAGGAGCGCACCACGCTGTTACAGATGATCCAGAAACGGCCCGGCAACACGCGTGTGTTCTGCATCGGTGTGGGCAACGACGTGAATCGTCCGTTGCTCGAACAACTCGCCGAGGATTCCGGCGGGCTGGCCTCGTTCATTTCGAGTGGCGATAATTTCCAGCGGCAGGCGCGGGCGTTCCGCCAAAAGCTCATGCGCCCTTTCGCGTCAAACTTGGAGGTGAAGTTCGCGGGTGTGGACGTGACGGATGTTGAACCGGCGGTGTTGCCGAACCTTTACTTCGGCACGCCGGTGAAAGTTTATGGCCGGTATCGTGGCAGTGGCAGCGCCGAAGTCACCTTGCGTGGCAGTGTGAATGGCGTCGAGCTGAAACAGGCGACGAAGCTGGACTTCCCGAAGACGGACATGGCGAATCCCGAGATTGATCGCATGTGGGCGTGGCATCGGGTGAATCGCCTGCTCAAGGACGCGGACCGGCAGGGGGATCGTTCGCCGGCGGTGCCGGAAATCATCCGTCTGGGGGAACAATTTTCCATCGTGACGGAATACACCTCCTTCCTCGTGCTGGAGAACGACGCGGAATATCAACGTTGGAAGATTGAGCGGCGTAATCTTGATCGCGTCAGTCGCGACCGCGAGGCGCAGGGCAAATTGCGCGCGCAACTCGACACCATCCGCAACAAGGCGATGGCCGACCTTGGCCCGCAGCCGGCGAACGCTGCGAAGCCGGTGCAGATGGCTGCGGCGCAAAAGCCATCCGTTCAGCGAACGCCCGCGCCACAAGTGCAACCGACATCGAATCCGACGCCAACTCCGCCGCGGCAGAGTTGGGACTTCGGTTCATCGGGTTCGAGTCCGGTCGGACCGCTGGGAGTTTTGGGGGCTGCGTGGTTGTTGCGTCGTAAGCGCAAAACCGCCGCCGGGGAAACGCCGGAATCAGCATTGAAAGAATGATGATCGGCTGGCGGTCCTCCCTGGGGCGCAACGGAGGGAGGACCGCCCAAACTTAAGAGCGTGTAACAGAATGACGGAAGCAGGTAGGGCGCGTCACTCCGTGCGCGCCGACCTCTGGCTGACACCATACGGCGCGCACGGAGTGACGCGCCCTACCAACCGCAGGCAAAAGTTCATTTTGATA
>CAZQNQ010000030.1:0-58023 GCA_964594985.1 uncultured Bifidobacterium sp. | reverse complement strand
TCTTTCTCATGCCGCCTTTGATAACACATTCTTTGCGTTATCTAGGACAGCCCCATGGGTTATCAATTCGTCCACGATCCGTTCGGCGGCCTTTCCATCCCACAGCGGCGGAATGCGCGAAGCTTGCGGCGCTTGTTTCAGCACCGCATCAATGTCCGCGTCCAGCGTCCGCACTGTCGTCAGCTTGTTGCTGCCGTGTGTGACGGTAACGGGACGTTCGGTGTTCGGACGCAACGTCAGACAGGGGGTTTTGAAATAAGTGCTCTCCTCCTGCAGCCCGCCCGAGTCCGTCAGCACGAAGCGCGCGAATTCCGTGAGGAACAGCGAATCGTGATAACCCACCGGCTCGATGATGCGCAGCCCGGGCACATCATTGAGCGAAATGCCGAACTGCCCGCACATTTTGCGCGTGCGCGGATGCATCGGAAACACGACCGGCCAATCCTTTGCGATGCGTTTCAATGCACCCATGATCATGCTCAGGCTACCCTCGTGATCCACATTCGACGGACGGTGAAGCGTCACATAGACAAACCCTTTCGGCTTGATGCCCAGTATGTCTGGCAGCTTGCTCGCGCGCGATTGGTCGAGATTTGTTACCAGCGAATCAATCATCACGTTGCCGACCAGCCGGATTTTGGATGCTGGCACGCCTTCCTTTTTCAAGTTGTCGTCGCCGTCGGCAGAAGGCGTCAGCAACAGATCCGCCAGCGCATCCGTCACGATACGATTCACCTCCTCCGGCATGTTGCGGTCGTAGCTGCGCAATCCCGCTTCCACATGCGCCACCTTGATGCCGAGCTTCGAACACACCAGCGTGCAAGCCAGCGTCGAGTTCACATCGCCGACCACGACCACCCAATCGGGTTTCTCCTGCGCGCAAACCGGCTCGAACTTGAGCATCACATTGGCCGTCTGCACCGCATGCGAACCGGAGCCGACTTCCAGATTGAGGTCGGGAGCGGGAATTCCCAACTCGCGAAAAAAGATATCGGACATCTTCTCGTCGTAGTGCTGGCCGGTGTGGACCAGTTTATAGCTCACTCGCGCACCGTTGCGATCCGGATTGCCGGCCCGGGCGATGATGTGGCGGATGATGGGCGCAACCTTCATAAAATTGGGCCGGGCCCCGGCAATGATGATGACTTTGATTTCCTTGCTCATGGTCGGGTCTGAATGATTCAACCGCCTTTGCCTTCAGTATTCCAGTTTTAGGATCGCCTCGACGTGTTCGATGATGCCACCGAGTGCCTTACGCGGCGCACTCGGGGATTGTCCAGCGCTCCGCTCGCGGCGCTGAAGCACAATCTTTTTATGCACATCTTCAATCTTCTCGATCAAAACCATCCGTCCTTCCTTCTGCAAATGGCGGTCGAGCACGCCAATCTTGCCGCGGAAGATGCTGTAAACCGGCACGCCGAGCGCCGCCGCCTCACGATTCATTGTGCCGCCACCGCTGACCACCAGGTCGGAATGCCAGAGGAGATTGAGGCCGTCCACCGCTTCCTTGGGCACGATGACTTTTCCATCGGCAAACCACTGCGGAAAGTCCTTCCGGATTTGCGCTTCCTGATTCTTGTTGCGCGGCAGCAACACGGCTTTGGTGTCCGGTGTCGTGACCAATCGCTGCATGAACTCTGCAAAAAAAGTTTCGCTCTCAGGATTATGATAATGCGCCTCGTTGGCCGGCGGACGAACCGTCACGATAATTTTCGTCTCTTCCAAGCCGAGCTGCCGGGCCAGGGCCGGATCAGGTTTGAATTCCGGTGCGTAAACATCCTCCTTGATGCCGTCGTAAGCGCGGACCCGCTCGGGATGCTTGCATTGCAGATCGGCCGCCAGCAAAACCTGCGGTACAATCTCCCAGCGCGGCTGCAACAGCCACGGGGTCTGCGCAAATTCATAATCCATCACCATCACCGTGGGGATGCGCAGCAGATTGCACAGGAGAATCTGCGAGCGCGACCCGTGCGAAAGCGCCAGGTCGGGCCGGTGTTTCATCACGGTGGGCAGCAATTGCAGGCTCCGCCAGCCGAGCCCCCACACTTTCATGAAACGATTCTTGCCGTAGTGCTGCCCGACTTTTTCCGGATCCAGGCCCATTTTGACCGCGAGTTCGCAGACTTGAAAGGCATCGCGCGCGGTCAAAACCACGGAATGCCCACATGATTCCAGCTCCCGGATGATGGGTTTGAAGAACGGAACGTGCGGCGTATTATCCAGATCAATCCAGATTTTCATTACAAGAAGAACCGCCGGGCAGACTTCGTCCCCGTCAGTTCGCACGCGAGGCGCAAACTTCCAAAAGGAGATAAAATGACCTTACACATTGCCTAAGCCTTGATGCCCAACTCGTGACATTCCGGAAAGCCCTGACTCAACCGCAACAGATTCAGCAACCTAGATGCCGTTTATACGCAAAAAAGCCTCAATCTTGTGACAACCATTCCGGGACGGGATTGTAAAATTTATTCAAAATCACCAAGACATTGGCGCGGGATTCCCGCAATAAGCCGCAAGCGTAGCGGGCGACATAGTCTTTGGTCTTCTCGGATTCGATGACAAAAAGCACCAAATCCATGCGCCCAGCCATGCGCGGGGTGGTGCTTGCTGGAGTGACGCTGGCCATGTCAAAGACGATATAGTCATAGGCCTCCGCCTTAAGCTTGGGCATGTAGTCATCAAAATCTGGTGGCAACATGTTCCGCAAATCCTCCCGTTTCGATTGATGGCCGGTTTTGGCCAGCGAAAGCGGGCTGGCATTACCGGCGGTACCCTCAGCGGATTCGGTAGTTGCGGCTTCCATGGATTCTGATGGTCCATAACCCGCTTTGCCCTTGTAAAATGAGTAGGTCTTCCCCGCGTCGGCATTCCAGTCCACCAGCAACACGGACCCGTTCTCGGTTCGCGATAACGAGGCGGCCAACCCACTCGCCAGCGTACTAACCCCCGCCCCCTTCGTGACGGCCGTCACCCCCACCAGCTTGGGTCGGCGATTGATATCGCGCGCATCGAAGTAAGTGATGACCCGCTCGCGCAACCCTTCGATCTGCGTTTGCATGTGGTTGTCTGGATTCCAAGTCGCCAGCGAGTTTGCCTGCTCTGCATACTTATCAGGACGCATGACTTTAAGGTTTCCGCGCCGCTGCCAGGAGAACAAGGTCGAGGGTTTGCGACGAGTATCAGGAATCGTCAGCATCACCGGCAGGCGCAAGGCCCGGACAATCTGGGAGGGCCGGCGAATCGAACGATCCAAAAAGAGCTCAAGCCCAATTGCGATCGCAAAGCCCATTCCCACGCAACCGACAAAACCCAGCCCCACCATCTTGACCACCTTTTTCCGATTCCGCGTAGGCGGAGTTGGGGATTCAAACTTCTGCATGTTTATTGCGGCCCCGCTTCCTTTGTCACCAGTCTGCGATTTTTCGATGGCAGTCCGAAAAAACGCATAATCCCGCTCCGCCGCTTCCCGCAATCGCTCCAATTCAGCCACCTTCGGCTCCAACTCCATCAACCGGAAAGCTTCCACCGTGAGATTGGTCACGATCGCCTGATCCGCTTCCAGCATCCGCGCCAATCGTTGAATCTCGGCCAGCTCGGCCTCAAGACTCAGGCGCGGTTCAGCATTTGTGCCCCCCGCTGTCCGGCGCGGTACCGTTTCCGTGTAATTGGTCAGCGCCGGATGCTGCTGTTCCAATTCCAGCTTCGCCCGAAGGTAATCCTGGATGCGCACATCAATCTTCAGAATCGTAGGATGATTCGTCGTCAAATCATCCGTCAGCATCGCCCGGTGGCGCCGCTGTTTGGCTTCATCAATGAACCCAAGCACCTCCGAATAACGGGCGATGGCTTCCGCCGGCAAAGGTTCGACCAGGCCCTCCACCATCGCCTTCTGATTATGCTGCCCCACACTGGCCCGCATCCGGGCCAATTCGGTCTGGGCATGCAGCATCTGCGTTCGCAACTCTTCGTATTCCCTCGCAATGGACCGCTGTCGTTCCTGGATATTTGGCACGCCAGCGGAGGTGCGCAATTCTTTCAATTGGACGTCAATTTTTGAAATCTTCTGGACGGCCGCCTCCGCCTGCGCCACATAGTTGCTGGTATCCCCCAACCGCAAGACCCCATGCCGATGCATGTATGCATTGAGGACCTCTTCCAATAATGACTGCACCAATTCTGGATCCCGATGGGATAAGGTCACACTCAAATACATCGCGCGCGGCGGCGCCACATAAATCCCGCCGGCAATCACCCCCGCTGCCGCATGCAGGTTTGAGGTGCCTCCGTAATGGGCGAGGACCTTCTCGGGCCCGATCCGTTCGGCGACTTCGATGGCGGTGTCGAAGCTTCGCAACATTTCAATCTCGGTATTGAGCGCCGTATCCGCTCCCATCATCGTGGGAGTGATATCCGTGGCATTGTCCTTGGGGTTTATCCTGGGCAGCGTGATCACATACGGGATATAGATCTTTGCCGTGGATTCGTAAGTCGGGGGACGAACCAGCGAAATCCCAACCGCGACCAGACCACCCAACGCAATGGAAGCCAGCAACAGCAGCTTGTAGCGGAACAAGGCGAACAGAATATCGCTTAGGCCCAATCCGCCCGCCGCGGACTCTTCATGCTGGTCTTCGGTTGAGTTGCCGGAATTCATATCTCAGATAGACCGCAAGTTATACAATCCGGCTCAAATGTAACGCACCGAAAGAAACGGAAAAGCCGGGGGTAATATCCGACAGATTATTCTCCTTTTCCTGAACCACCGCTGAAAGCATGCAGAGATGGAAGCCCCTGGCTGGCATCAGTGGATGAAATCCCGGCCTTAGGCTGCTTTGTCACTCCGCAGCACGCGCGCCGGATTCCCCGCCACCACAGCACCCGCCGGCACATCCTTGGTCACCACGCTGCCCGCCCCAACAATCGCCTGCTCCCCGATGGTGACCCCACACAAAATCGTGGCGCCAGACCCGATGGAAGCGCCGCGTTTGACCATTGTCGCATCGCACTTCCAATCCGCTTCCGTCTGCAAATTCCCCCCGGCATTGGTGGCGCGCGGAAAACGATCATTGATGAAGGTGACGCCATGGCCGATGAAGACTTCGTCCTCAATGGTCACGCCTTCGCAAACGAAGGTGTGGCTGGAAACCTTGCACCGCGCCCCGACCCGGGCGCCCTTCTGGATCTCAACAAAGGTGCCGATCTTGGTGTCATCCCCGACCGAACAGCCGTAGAGATTCGTGAAGGCGAAAATCTTGACCCGCTGGCCAAGCTTCACATCCGGGGCAATGCGCTGGTAAAGCTGATCCGGGGAACTCACGCGGCTAAAATGTTGCGTGCGCCGGCCGGAACGACCAAGCCATGACCGTTGCCATTATGTCCGTTGCTTTTGCCGTTCGTGGCTTGGGCAGCAACGCCATCCCCAGCGTGCGCAACGTGGCTCAAGCCCACCGCCTGGCCTTGTTGTTTCAGCGACTGGCTGGAAGCTTCCAATATCCGGACGACATCCAGCCCAGCGCTGCCGCCAGTGATCGGGGTCGCCTCGCCCTGGATGCAATCCAGGAAATGCTGGCATTCAAGTTTCAGCGGTTCGTCCTGCTTGATGTAAGGCACATAGGCATCGCCGTAGTGATACGAATAGGTGAACTCGGCGAACGTGTCGTAATGCGCGGGCACTTCCACCCGGGCGTCATAAATCTTCAGTTTTTCCAACGGCTCAGTGTCGTCGTAAACAATCATCCGCCGCGAGCCGACGACCGTCATCTGTCGGACCTTTTTCGGATCGAGCCAACTGTTCTGAATGAACGCGCAGCGGTTCTTCTTGAAGGTCAGATACATCATCGTCACGTCCTCAATACTGCGATTAACGTGGCTGCTGCCCTGGCAAGAAACCGCCAGCGGTTGCTCATCGAGCAGGTGGAGAATGATGGAGATGTCATGCGGCGCAAGGTCCCACGCCACATTGATGTCTTTCTGGAACAGCCCGAGATTCAACCGGCGGGCGGAGATGTATTGGATTTCGCCGATGTCGCCGGAATCCACAACTTCCTTCATGCGGCGAACCGCCGGGGAGAAGAGGAATGTGTGTCCGACCATCAGCACCAGACCATTCTGTTCGGCCAGCGCGACGAGTTCTTCCCCTTCAGCCACTGTGCGAGCCAAAGGCTTTTCGACAAAGACATGCTTGCCGGCAAGCAGGGCGGCTTTGGCCATCTCGTAGTGGAGCCGCACCGGCGTGGCGATCATAATGGCATCCAGTTCGGCGTCCTGGATCAAATCATGGAACTGATTTGTCGTCGCCACATCATGATGGAGCTTGCGCATGTGCTTCAAACGTTGCTCGCTCGCATCGCAAATAACCTTCAATTGACAATCCGGAGATTGCCGCAAATTCCGGATCAAATTTGGCCCCCAATAACCACAACCCACCACGCCAACCTTGATGACTCGCTTGATTGATTTCATAGTTATATCTCTCTCCGCTGTAAAAACCGCCTCCAGACCTGGAGCAATCAACCCGCCGCGTTTACGCGGGTCGGCATGACACTTGGTGGCTGAGACACCTGCTTTGCCTGTTGCTTGCGCTTGGCGCGCTGATCGCAGCATTGAATCACCAAGGCAGGAAGCGTCTTGACCATGATCTTCAAGTCCAGCCAAAGATTGGCCTGCTCGGAATACTCAATGTCCAGATTGATCATCTGATTGAAAGTGGTGCGGTTCTTTCCGCTCACCTGCCAGAGCCCAGTCAGACCCGGCACGGCATCGAACCGGCGCTTCTGCCAGTCCTGGTACATTTCATACTCATAGCCGACACAGGGACGCGGGCCAACCAAGCTCATCTCTCCGCGCAGAACATTGAGCAATTGCGGCAATTCGTCCAAACCAGTGGCACGTAAAATTGAACCAAACGGGATGATGCGAGCGTCCTGGATGGCATCCAGCTTGGTCATGGGGACGGCACTTTTGATAAGTTGGGTCGTGTGTCCTTGATGGGAAACGGTCTCAGCGCCAACATGCATCGTGCGAAATTTGAAACAAACGAACCGCTGCCCCTTGTAGCCAACGCGCGCCTGTTTGAAAATCACCGGCCCCCTGGATCCCAGCTTGATGATCAATGCCACCGTCGCGCCAACCAACAGGGCAATCGGCGCGGCCAAGAAAATCAACGACACATCCAACGTACGTTTCCAGAACGGCACCATTGCCGATTTGGAATAGACAGGCTTTAACGGCACGCGAATTTTTTGACTCAGGGCAATCTCCACAGTTTCTGAACAGTTATTCTGCATCTCCCAATTTTGTTTCAATCAACGCGACCATCTTCGCTCGATTTGAAATCGTTGCAAGTTGCAACACAGCAAAGACTTCTCCGCTGATTACGGAAGTGTTATCCGGCGAACTACGGAGCAGGTTCTGATTCACTACTGCCCCGGCGGGTGACGACCCAAAAGCCGAACAAAGCCCAACGATGAATTGCGAGGAACGTCCTGGTCAAATTCTCCCGGCCAAGGTTTGCGGCAATGAGAACGGCTAGCCAACACCCGAAGTTAAGCGGATAATGCCCAACCTGACCGGCCAAAGTCAAACATCTCCCGGATCAAGTCACAGCAACACTGCTCAAACCTGCTTCAAGACCGTCTGCACCCAAGGTTGGTTGTCGAGGTACCAGCGAACGGTTTCACGAATGCCTTGCTCAAACGTGTGCGCCGGCACCCACCCAAGCTCCCGTTGCAGTTTGCCCGCATCAATCGCGTAGCGCCGGTCATGACCAGGACGATCCTTCACGTAGGTAATCAGTTTCCGGGTGTTGCCGCCGAGTTGCGGCGCCATTTCGTCAATCAGATCGCAAATCAGTTTCACGATGTTGATGTTGGCCCATTCGTTGTGACCGCCGATGTTGTAGGTCTCCGCGTTCTTGCCGCGATTCAATACCTGCCACAAAGCCTCGGCGTGATCGCGCACATACAGCCAATCGCGCACATTCATGCCATCGCCATAAACCGGAATGCCTTTTCGGGCGAGACAGTTTTGGATCACCACCGGAATCAACTTCTCGGGAAACTGGAACGGCCCGTAATTGTTCGAGCAATTCGTGATGACGGTGTTCAGTCCGTAAGTATGATGGTAAGCGCGCACCAACATATCGCTCGACGCTTTGCTCGCCGAGTAAGGCGAGTTTGGTGCATAGGGCGTCGTCTCGGTAAAATAACCCGTCGCGCCGAGCGAACCATATACCTCGTCGGTCGAGACGTGATGAAAGCGCTTGTCATCAAACTTCCCATTCCAGAACCCGCGACACGCCTCCAGCAAATTGAACGTGCCGACAATGTTCGTGCTGATGAAATCGCCCGGCCCGGTGATGGAACGATCCACGTGCGACTCCGCCGCGAGATGCATGACGTGCGTGATGCCGTGTTGCTCAATGACCCGCACCACTGCAGTTTTGTCGCGCAGATCCACTTTTTCGAAAGCGTACTTGGGATGCTGGGAAACCTCCTCCAAATTCGCCAAGTGTCCTGCATACGTCAGGCAATCCAGATTGATCAGCTTTTCGATCTCAGGCTTGTCAATGATGTGATGAATGAGGTTCGAGCCGATGAAGCCCGCGCCGCCAGTGATGAGTAGTTTCATGGTTTATCTAAAACTTGTCGCAGACTGCGCTCCCAATCGGGCAATCGCAATCCAAAGGTCTGTTCGAGTTTGTCACAGTTCAAAACCGAGTACGCCGGTCGCTTCGCCGGTGTCGGATACTCCGCCGTGGTGATGCCCTCCACTTCGCGGCATTTCCGCTCGGCCTCCGGCATCAGTTCGATGATGCGTGACGCAAATTCGTGCCAGTTCGTGAGGCCGCTGGCCGCGAGATGATATGTGCCGTTGTAAGCTGATCGCTCCGGGTTGGCCGACACTTGCTTGATCGCCAATGCCGTTGCTTCCGCAATCAGGCGCGACCACGTCGGACAACCGATTTGATCCCGCACCACGCGCAGCTTCTCCCGTTCCCGCGCCAGCCGCTGCATCGTCAGCATGAAATTTTGCCCGCGCGCACCATAAACCCAACACAGCCGAAAGATCAGATGGTCCGCACCCGTGGATTGGACCGCCTGTTCACCGGCGAGCTTGGAAGCGCCATACGTTCCAAGCGGATTTGTCGGGTCTGTTTCGACGTAAGGCGATTGTTTCGTGCCGTCAAAAACATAGTCTGTCGAATAATGCACCAGCAACGCGCCAAGCTTTTTCGCCTCTTCGGCCAGCACACCAGGCAGTGTCGCGTTGATTTGGTGACACAGTTCCCGCTCGGTCTCTGCCTTGTCCACCGCCGTGTAAGCCGCCGCGTTCACGATAACTTGCGGACAGATCTCCGCCACGAAGTGTCGCACCGCCGGGACATCCGAAAAATTCAAATCCACGCGCCCGACCGCCACGACGTCGCCCAGCACCGCCAACGTGCGCTGCAATTCCCACGCAACTTGGCCGTGCTTTCCGATCAGGAGAATTTTCATGACAGGCGACACTGATGGGCCAACGATCAATCAAAGAGCCGTTCGCGCGAAATATCCCGCAAACGCACACCGCGCAAATCCTTCTCGGAAAGTTGCGGCGCTTCCAGCGGCCACTGGACTCCAATTTCAGGATCATTCCACAGCAACGACATCTCGTTCTGCGGATTGTAAAATTCGGTGCACTTGTAGGCGAACATGGCGGTTTCACTCAGCACCGCAAAGCCGTGGGCAAAGCCGGCCGGCACGAAAAACTGCCGTTTGTTTTCAGCGGACAAGATCAAACCATGCCAGCGGCCGAACGTCGGCGAGCTTTTGCGCAAATCCACCGCAACGTCAAACACTTCTCCTTGCAATGCGTAAACCAGCTTCCCCTGCCCTTTGGGATTTTGAAAATGCAGGCCCCGCAAAATCCCGCGGCGGGAGAATGAAATGTTGTCTTGGACAAAATTCCAATCCAGCCCGACGTCGCGATAGCGTTGCTGATTCCACGTCTCCATGAAATAACCGCGCGCATCACCGAAGACTTTCGGCTCGATGACGACCAACCCGGGGATGTCGCAAGTGATGACGTTCATTTCGGCCCGTAAAAATCAGACATTTCGCGCCGCCAATCGTTTGGCCTCTGCAATCACTTCCTTGTCAATATAATCGCGGTATTCACACTTGGGCATCTTTTCGGCGAGCGCCTCCAGTTGCGCCAGCGTGAGAAACCCATTGCGAAACGCGGCCTCTTCGGGACAACCGATCTTCACGCCCGCGCGCTTCTCGATGGTCTGCACATAAGCGCTGGCTTCATGCAAGCTGCTGCTGGTGCCGGCGTCGAGCCACGCAAAACCACGCGACAAGCGTGAGACCCGCAGTTTGCCGCGCTTGAGATAGGTCACGTTGACGTCAGTGATTTCCAACTCACCACGCGCCGATGGTTTCTGATTCTTTACAACGTCGAGAACTTCGTTGTCGTAGATATAAAGCCCGGGCACGGCGTAATTGCTTTTGGGCTGTCTGGGCTTTTCCTCGATGGAAATCGCCTGACCGCTTGCATCGAACTCCACTACGCCATAGCGCTCGGGATCGTTGACGTGATAGCCAAAGATGGTCGCGCCACCCTTGAATTCGTTGAACGCCTTCCCAAAGGCATCGCCACCGTAGAAAATGTTGTCACCGAGAATCAGCGTCACGTTGTCCTTGCCAATGAACGATTCCGCGATGAGAAACGCCTGCGCGATACCCGCCGGCTTTTCCTGCTCGCGATAATCAATCGTGAGCCCAAAGCGCGAACCATCCCCAAGCAATTGCTTGAAGCGTGGCAGATCATGCGGCGTGGAGATGAGACAGAGTTCCTTGATGCCGCCCTCGATCAACGTCGTGAGCGGGTAATAAACCATCGGTTTGTCGTAAACCGGCTGGAGTTGTTTGCTTGCCACGAGCGTCAACGGATAAAGCCGTGAGCCCGCACCGCCTGCTAAGATAATTCCTTTCATGGTCTTCGGTCTGAAAAGCGCGCCCCAAAATGCCGCCTGACGTAAATCAAGCAAGTCATTTGCTCAGGCGACATGCCCGATAGGCCTGTCCGTAAGCCCCGCCGCAGCTTCGCGATGCTGCCCCAAAACCCGAAATGCCCGCCCCAAATGTTCGGGGTGCATCAACGTCTGTAGCTCTCGATTCTGTTTCGCGCTCCAATCGCCGCACTGCTGTGCTTCAGTCCAAAACCGCCGGGCGATGCCCATGATGAATTCAGCTTGCGTGGTAAAAATGCTGGTCGTCAATCCTGCTCTTTCCCCGGCGGCTTGAGCTTGGGAGAAATTCACGTGCGCGGTGAGGTCCTGGTTGCCCGGCTCACCCAGCACATTGTCATTGCTTCGATGCCGGCAATAAGCGCGAAGTGTGCCTTGCGCCCGCTGGGGCGAGAAAAACTCTTCTGCTTCAAGACCATAGTCGAGCGTCAGCAACCAGCCGCAGCGCAAAGATCCGGCGGCGGCAGTCCACCACTTTTCCGCCGCTGGACATATTTCCGTGGTGAAACCATCCGGCAGCACCGCCAATAATCCTTCGGGCAAAACACTTAATTCCGGCGCAGTCACCGCCCCTGGCAATCTCGTCCAGACAAACTTCTCTGCGGCGCTGGCCACCCCCCATTCAAACCAGTTTCGCTCCGCAGCACTCCAACCAATCCGCCGCACCGGCAGCGCGTCCAGCAGTTCATTGGCGAAGACAACGCCGTTGAATTCTGAGGCATGTGACTCCAATCCCGTGCCCAACCAGCGGATTTTTTGCCCGAACTCCCGCAAACGCTCCTCCTGCCAGACGCGCCGGCGGATCGAGGGTTCAAGAATGACATACTCGATGCGCTGAAACAGCGTCGGGCGGTGTTTCGCCAGCCAGTGCAAAACATCCGCCGCCAGTTTTCCGTCGTGTGCGCCAGCTTCAACGACTTGAATTCGTCCCCCCGGCAAATTTTCCAGCCAGTCCGAGAACTGAAAGGCCAACAGTTCGCCAAATAGCGATCCGACACTCACGCTGGTATAGAAGTCTCCCCCCCGCCCCACCGTGTCACTTTCCCGCTCGTAGAATCCATATTCAGGACAATACAAAGCCAGTTCCATGAAGCGCGCAAAGGGAATTGCCCCCTGCAAAGCTATCTCCGCCTTAATAATGTCGTCCAATTTGCTCATTTTCCGGGATGTCCCGGTGGCTGGTGCGGATTTAGCTAAACGATTCCCGAATCGTAAAGATTATATGGCAAAAATAGACGCCTTCTTCAACTTGATGTTTGAGCAAAAAGCCTCCGACTTGCACTTGTCGGCAGGCAATAACCCCATGTTGCGCATCAACGGCGAACTCCATCGCGTGGAGCACCCGCCGCTCGACAACGACACGCTCAAGAGCATGATCTACGAGATCGCGCCGGACTACAAAATCAAAACCTTTGAGGAAACCGGCGACGTGGACTTCGGCTACGAAATCCCGAACATCTCCCGTTTCCGCGCCAACTTCTTCAATCAAAAGGGCGGCGTCGCGGCGGTGTTCCGCCAGATCCCCAGCCGCGTTCTGTCGTTTGAGGACTTTGAAAAGCTCGACGCGCCCCTGCCCGCCGTGTTGAAAAAGTTCGCGATGCTCCACAAGGGTCTCGTCATCGTCACCGGACCGACCGGCTCCGGTAAATCCACGACCCTGGCCGCAATGATTGATTATGCGAACAAGAATCGGCGCGATCACATCATCACGATGGAAGACCCCATCGAATTCGTGCATGAGAGCAAAAACTGTCTGATCAACCAGCGCGAAGTGGGAGTGCATACCAAGGGTTTCGCCGCCGGTTTGAAGGGCGCGTTGCGCGAAGACCCGGACATCGTCCTCATCGGTGAGTTGCGCGACCTGGAAACCATCGAACTCGCGATCATGGCCGCCAACACCGGTCACTTGGTGTTCGGCACGCTCCACACGCCCAGCGCCGCCAAGACCGTGGACCGTATCATTGACGTCTTCCCCGCCGACCAGCAGAACAAGATCCGCGCGACGCTTTCCGAATCTCTCAAAGGCATCGTGGCGCAGAACCTTTTCAAGCGCATTGACAAGAAAGGCCGTGTGGCCGCGTTGGAAATTCTCGTGTTCAACACCGCCATCGCGAACCTCGTGCGCGAAGCCAAGACGCACCAGATTCCCGGCATGATCCAGGTCGGCAAGCGCGCCGGCAATCAGCCGCTCGACGACTCGATCCTGGAACATCTGCGCATGAAACGCATTTCGCCCGAAGAGGCTTACGAAAAATGCCTCGAGAAGCGGAAGTTCCGCACGTTCCTCGCCCATCCGCCGGAAGACGAAGAAACGCAATAACCGGCCTCAACCGTTTTAATACTTATGATGCGCCGCCCGGAATTGGATCACATCCTGAACACCATGCTGGATTCCCAGCCCGAGGTGTCAGACCTTTTGTTCACGGTGGACCGCCCGCTGCAGGTCGAGTCATTCGGCGAACTCAAGCCCGTCACGCTCGATCCGCCCATTGAAAAACTGACCCCCTACCACACTGAAGCCATTGCGCTGAATCTCGTGGGGGAAAACCAATGGCATCTGCAGGACTTGATGCGCAAAGGTTCGTGCGACACCTCGTATCAACTCGGCGAACGCGCCCGATTCCGCGTGAATGTTTTCTCCCAACGCGGCCATTACTCCATCGTTTGCCGTAAGTTGAACACCCAGATTCCGACACTCGCGACGTTGAAGATGCCGGAAATTCTCACGCACGTTCCGAAAGAGAAAACCGGCCTCGTGCTCGTCACCGGCGCCACCGGCTCTGGTAAATCCACGACACTGGCCGCCGTGCTCAACGAGGTCAACCTCACCAAGGCCGTCCACATCGTCACCTTGGAAGACCCGGTGGAATTCGTTTATCCGAACGTCCGCGCGACGTTTAATCAACGTGAACAGGGCACGGACTTCGATTGTTTCTCGAGCGGTCTGCGGGCGGCCCTGCGCCAGGCGCCGAAAATCATTCTTGTCGGCGAAATGCGCGACCGCGAAACGGTCAGCATCGCGTTGAGCGCGGCGGAAACCGGTCACCTGGTGCTCAGCACGCTGCACACGATTGACGCCGGCCAGACCATCAATCGTATCCTTGGCATGTTTGAACCCGAGGAACAGGAACAGGTTCGCGCCCGGCTGGCCGACTCGTTGCGCTGGATCGTCGGCCAACGTCTCGTGCCAAGAATCGGTGGCGGTCGGCACGCCCTGCTCGAAATCATGGGCTCGAACCTCCGCATCCAGGAAACCATCCGCATGGGCGAAAGCGAAGGCAAGAGCTTCTACGAAATCATCGAAGCCAGTTATGCGTTCGGTTGGAAAACCTTTGATCACGCGGCGCTCGAAGCCTACGAACAAGGCAAGATCTCCGAGGAAACCGCCCTGCTCTACTGTACCAAGCGCGGCACCGTCACCCGCGGTATTGACAACATGCGCAAGTCCCGCGGCGAAATCACCAGCAACATGGGTTCGCTCCGCATGAAGGGAATCGTGGACACGATCGGCACCGCCCCGATGCCGCTGGCCACCCTCAAAATCAAGTAATCCATCATGAGCGATCAATTTGAATTCATCAGCGCCACGGACAAACCCGCCCTGCTCGCGTTCTCGACGCCGGAGTGGCTGGAGGAGGTCAAGAAGGCGCTGCAACAACTCGGCTACAAGGTCCACACCGCCGCCACGCACAGCGACTTCCTGGTTCGCTTCAGTCAGGTCCATTACAAGGTGGTTGTGATCGAAGAACGTTTCGCCGCAAACACGATCGAGGAAAACCTGACCTTGCAGGCCATCCAAAAGATGCCTTTGAACCAGCGCCGCCATACGACCTTCGTGCTCATCGGCGAAGCGTTCCAGACCTTCACGCCCATGCAGGCGTTCCAACACAGCGTCCACGCCGTCATCAACAGTTCGGAACTGTTCCTTGTGCATCAACTGATTGAAAAATCCGTTGCGGACAACGGAATGTTTCTGCACAGCTACAACGACGTTCAGGCCCGCCTCTACACCGCGCCGACCCGATAGCAACCGGTCACTGGCAAGCATTGGCAACGGGCGATCAGCACTGATCGCCCGTTTGCTTTTTCAACCCGCCACTGTTTCGCGCGTGATTTTCCAGCCGGTCATCGCTAGGCTACCCCAGTGATGCGAGTAGATCAGGCCTTGGTGGAGCGCGGGATTTGTGACAGCCGCGAGAAGGCCAAACGCGCCGTCATGGCTGGCCAGGCATTGGTCAACGGCCAGCCCGCCCGCAAACCCAGCGACAATGTCTCCGACGGCGATCAACTGGCCCTCGCCGCCCCCGAGCAATTTGTCAGTCGCGGTGGCCACAAGCTCGAGCACGCGCTGAAACATTTTCACGTCAACGCCACCGGTTTGACCGCCGTTGACCTCGGCGCGTCCACTGGCGGCTTCACTGACTGCCTGCTCCAGGCCGGGGCCGCGAAAGTTTATTCCGTGGATGTTGGTCATGGTCAACTTGCCTGGAAACTCCGCCAGGACCCGCGCGTGGTCGTGATGGAAAAAACCAACGCCCGCCATCTCACGCCGGAGCGAATGCCGCCGCCGTTTGCGTTGGTGGATCTGGTGGTGATTGATTGCTCGTTTATTTCCCTGCAAAAAATCCTCCCGCCCGCCGTTGCTTTGTTGCGACCGACCGGTAAAATCGTCGCGTTGATCAAACCCCAGTTTGAAGCCGGAAAGGCAGAGGTGGACAAAGGCGCGGGCGTCATCACCGACCCCGGCATTCATGCCCGGGTCATCCGCGAATTGGAAATGTTCGTAAACACAGAAGCGCAACTGCAATGGCGGAACGTCACCGAATCACCCCTGCTCGGCCCGGCGGGCAACAAAGAATTCCTCGTGCTGATTGAAAAAAACGGCTGACAACCTCCAACGCATCGGACTCATCGGCAATCCCGACAAGGCCTCCTGCGCCCACACCGTCCAACACGCGGCCCGGTTGATCCGCGCCGCTGGCCGCAAACTGTTCACCGAACCCGCGACCGCCCAACTTGCCAAAATCCCCGCCACCGTCTGCGCCGACGCCCGGCAACTTGCCCGCGAAGTGGATTTGCTGCTCGTCTTCGGCGGCGACGGCACGATGCTCCGTGTCGCCCGCGACACCGCTGGTGTCACCACTCCGATGCTCGGCATCAATATTGGAGGGCTTGGTTTTCTCACGGCGGTTCCTTCCGACGAAATCGAGCGCGCCTTCAAACTCATCTGGCAGGGTGGCTTCAAATTTGAACGCCGCGCGCTCATCGAAGCCGCCGCGCGAGTCGGAGGCAAGACCATCCGCAAACTCGCGTTGAACGACATCGTCATCGGTCGCGGCGAAGTGGCGCGTTTGATTGATCTGGAAGTGGACGTCAATGGCGATCCGCTCACGCGCTATCGTTGCGATGGTTTGATCGTGAGTTCGCCCACCGGTTCAACGGCCTATTCGCTTGCCGCCGGCGGTGCCGTGGTGCTGCCGACAGCGGATGTTTTCGCCGTCACGCCCATCTGCCCGCATACGTTGTCGAATCGCTCGCTCATCGTGCCCTTGAACGCCACGATCCGCGTGCGCCCCGTCAGCGCGAAGCCCGCGACGATCCTCAGCGCCGACGGCGAAGTCGTCAGCACGCTGGGGCCGGGAGACATTGTCACCGTCCGCCGCAGCAAACATTCGGTGAAACTCATGCACCTGGCCGAGAGTTCTTTTTTTGCCGCGCTGCGCCGCAAATTGCATTGGCGCGGAGCTTATCTTTAATCCAACCCCAACACTCCATGGTTCGACTTGTTGATATTGCCGCCAAAACCGGCGTCTCGGTGATGACCGTCTCCAAGGCGTTGCGCGACCAGCCCGACGTCGCCGCCACGACGCGCAGCCGCATCAAGGCCGTCGCCAAAGAAATGGGCTATGTGCCGGATTCCAGCGCGCAGAGTCTCCGGACCCGGGCGACGAAGCTGTTCGGCCTGGTCATCCCCTCCACCACCAATCCCATTTTTGCGCGGATGGTTTTTGCCTTGGAGGAGCGGGCACAGGAACTCGGTTACGATCTGCTGCTGGCGCACACGCACAACAAAGTTGCATGCGAGGAAATGTGCATCCGCCGCCTGCTGGCCCGCCGCGTGGACGGGATTTTTGTCACGCCAGTGTATCGGATGGAAAGTGACGCGCGGATCTATCGGGAGCTGGCCGCGAGCAAGACGCCGACGGTATTGCTCGGTTCGCCCGGCGCGTTTTGCAGCCAGTTCGTCAGCGTGCAGACCGACGAGTTGCCCGCGAGCTACGCGGTCACCAAGCATCTGCTCGAACTCGGTCACAAGCGGATTGCCTACTTCACCGGCCCGTTACCCGCGATCTGGGCGCAGGAACGTTATGAAGGTTTCCGTCGGGCGCATCGTGAAATCGGGCTCGACGTGGACGACGCGTTGATCTTTCACGCCGGCAGCACGATTGAAGACGGGGCCAAGGCTGCGCTCCAGTTTGCGAATGAGAAATGCAACGCCACCGCGATCCAGGCCGCCAACGATCTCATCGCCATCGGCTGTGCGAACACACTCATGCAACAAGGCATCCGCATCCCGCAGGATTTGTCCCTCGCCGGGTTCGGCAACATTCTGGTCGCGGAACATTTCCGGGTGCCGTTGACCACCATCCGACAGCCAAAATTCCGGCTCGGAATCGCCGCCATTGACCTCATGCTCAAACTGCTCCAAGGGCAATCCGGCGAAAGCTGCCGGCTGCCCGCCGAGTTGATCGTCCGCGACAGCACCGCCGCCCCGCCAAAGGGGTAAAATTGTCCGATCCCGCCCTTAAAGTTGGTATTGCCTGTGCTTTAGCACAGGCATGATGAGAAAGATTTTGATCGGAATCGGATTGATCACGGTGGTGGTCTGCGCGTTCTGGGCCGCCGCCACTTGGAAAACCCTGACGGCCAATGCCCGCACGGCCAAGTTTAACGAGGTGATTGAGACGCTGTTCACCAGCCTCCAGAACTACAAGGAAAACATCGGCAGCTATCCGACCGGCGGCAATGCCAAGATTGCCAAGGCTCTCCAAGGCGATAATCCCAAGAAAATTATCGTTCTGGTGGGACGCAAAACCGAAGTGAACGACAAGGGTGAGTATCTGGACCCGTGGGGCACGCCGTTGCGATTCTATTTCTCGGAAGGTGGCGTGTTGATCCGCTCCGCCGGCCCGAACCGCCGATTTGATGACAGCACTGTCTTGGAAGCAGACGATTTCATCCGCTCCAACTGAGCGGCCGTTTCAAGCCCCCTGTTCTGACTGTTCTGAAATACAAAAGCCGCCCCAGTCGGGCGGCTTTTGCGTGGTGAAATCAATCACGCGGCCGCGGGCTTCTTCTTGGTCTTGATCGCGGCTTTCTTGCGCTTCAGGTAGGCGTTGGCGCGTTTCCGTTTGATGGTCTTGTTCGATTGTTGTCCCATATCAGTCTTTACTTTGCTTTGGTGTTACGATTTCGTGTGACCCACTATGGTAATTCGTCCGGCCCGATTCAATCTTAAACTGCTGCTGCCGGTGGGCCTGTTGATGCTGCTCGGCTGCCAGATGAGTCAAGTCACCCAGAAGAAACAACCTGCCACGCTCCGTGTTCACATTGAAACCAACCCCTACCCGCCGGATCAATGCGAACAGATCTTCGTGCTGCGCACCGCGCCCATTGCGATCAATGTCGAAAAGAGGCCGTTTTTGAACGAGGCGCATGTGGCTTCCGCCAAGGTGGTGGAGACCGATGACGGCTTTGTCATGTCCGTCAAATTCAACGACCAGGGCCAGTGGTTGCTGGAACAATACACGACCGCAAATTCCCGACGCCGCATCGCCATCCGCACGCAGTTCCGTCAGACCACCAATGTCTTTGATCGCTGGATCGCCGCCCCCCGGATCACCCGCGGCATCACCAACGGCATCCTCACCTTCACGCCGGACGCCAGCCAGGATGAAGCCGACATCATTGTGGAAGGCTGGAACAACGTCGCCGGCGTCAAGACCGCGCCCAAGAGCAAAGAGAAAACCGTCAAACTCTCGCTCCCCGAATGACCAAGTTTTGAAACTGACGCCGTGTCTTCTCTCATGTTGAAATTTATCCGCTGTCTCCCGCTCTTCGCTTGTTCCTCGCTCCTGCTGTCGGCCCAACCCTTCCAGCTTCCCACCGCCAATCGCGCCATCTATGACGCCGACGGCGGCGGCGATCGCTTCTTCGTCCCGACCGTCGGCAAGACTTGGCCGAGCGGGTGTTTCGGTTGTGTGCGCACCGAGGGTTGGCAAATGCACGAGGGACTCGACATCCGTTGTCTGCAACGCGACAAGAAAGGTGAACCCACCGATCCCGTCCTGGCTACTGCCGACGGCACCGTGGCCTACATCAACCGCAAACCCTCGCTCTCGAACTACGGCAACTACATCATTCTTCGCCACATGGTGAACGGCATCGAAATCTGTTCCATCTACGCGCATCTCCGGGAGGTCCGCACCGATCTCAAGGCCGGCGACGCCATCAAAGCCGGCGAAACCATCGGCATCCTGGGCCGCACTGCCAACACGCGCGAAGGCATTTCCAAAGAACGCGCCCATGTCCACTTCGAGTTGAACCTGTTCGTCAACGACCGTTTCCCGGCGTGGTATAAAAAGACTTATCCCAAGCAGCGCAACGATCACGGCCAATGGAACGGCCAGAACCTGCTCGGCATTGATCCGCGCGCGATCTTCCTCGAACAGCAGGAGCAAGGCGCGAAGTTCAACCTCGTGCAACTTATCCAAAGCCAGCCCGAACTGTGTCGCGTGTTGGTGCGCGAAACCGAATTCCCCTGGCTCAAGCGTTACGCACCGCTCGTCCGCCCCAATCCGCAAGCCGCCAAGGAAGGCATCGCCGGTTACGAAATCTCGCTCAACTTTGTCGGCATCCCCATCGCCTTGACCCCGCGCGCCGCCTCGGAAATCAAGAGCAAAGCCCGCGTGCAATTGCTCTCGGTCAACGAAGCGGAATACAAAAAAAATCCCTGCCGCAAACTCGTCACCAATCGCAGCGGCCGCTGGCAGCTTGCCAACAACGGCGTCAACCTGATCGAGCTGCTGACCTACTGATGGAGGTCTTGTGTCCGCGTTACCCGTTCCAGAACCAGCCTATCGCGGTCGCCTTGCGCCCTCGCCGACCGGGCATCTGCACCTCGGCCATGCACGCACCTTCTGGACGGCCCAGGAACGCGCCCGTGCCAACAGCGGCACATTGATTCTGCGCAACGACAATCTTGATCACGCCCGCTGCAAACCGGAGTTCGTTGCCGCGATGTACGAGGATTTGAAGTGGTTTGGTTTTGAATGGAGTGAAGGCCCGGACTGCGGCGGCCCATTTGCGCCCTACGAGCAAAGCGCCCGCACCAAACAGTATCGCGCGGCGCTGGAACAATTGCACGCCGACGGTTTCATTTATCCCTGCACCTGTTCCCGCAAGGACATCGCCGCCGCCATCCGCGCCCCGCACGCCGAGGATGACGACGAACCGCTGTATCCGGGCACGTGCCGAGGAAAATGTGACGTGTGGCGAGTGACGTGTGACGCGAAACAAACCTCCGATATCTCGTCACCCGCCACGCGTCACCCGTCACTTCGTTTCCGCGTCCCCGATGGCGAAGCGGTTTCCTTCGTGGATGAAAATCTCGGTGCGCAACGGTTCATTGCGGGAAAAGATTTCGGCGACTTCGTCGTCTGGCGTCCCGATGACGTGCCTGCCTATCAACTGGCCTGTGTCGTGGATGATGCTGGCATGTTGATCACGGAAGTGGTGCGCGGCGCGGATTTATTGAAATCCACCGCGCGGCAACTGTTGCTCTATCGCGCGTTGAACCTGACGCCACCACATTTCTATCACTGCGCCCTGCTGACCGACGAATCCGGTCAACGCCTCGCCAAACGTCACGATTCCCTAAGCCTGCGCACGCTGCGGCAACACGGTGAAGCACCTGAAGCCTTACGCGCCGACTGGAAGTAGCCGAACTGCCGCGCCGTCCTGGGAGCGCTGGCGTCCCGCCGGCGTGGTTCTCGGATGAACAGAGGCGCAACTCGCCAGCAAGATGCTGGCGCTCCCGGGTTTCACCGCGCCGCGCGGCAATTTTGTTAAACCTGAAGAGGTTTACTTTGCAGGAGTCGGCAAGCCGCTGACTTCCGCATCCTTGATGATGAACGGCTCGCCTTTCTTGGCCGTGACCTTGACGTTCTTGAACGTCACTCCCTTCGCGTTGCGGACCTCCAAGCCCCCCTGCTCCGCTGCAATCGTCACGTTCTCCAGCAATACATTCTCGATATGACTCTCCGGCAGCCCAACGATCACGCCCGCCGATTTGCTGCTCGTCGCCGTGAGGTTTCTGATCGTGATGTTTTTGTATTTGGGCGTCGTGTCCGTGACCGGCTGGGCTTCGTCTGTCGCCGGAATCCGCGGGTAATAACTCGTGATGGTGATCGCCCCGCGCACGTCTTTCATCGTGATGTCTTCGCAGACAAAATTCTCCACCGTACCGCCGCGCTTGCGATCCGACTTGATGCGGATGCCGTTGTCCGTGTTCTCAAAGGTGCAGTTCTTCACCAACACATTCTTCACGCCACCGACGGTCTCACTGCCGATGCTCATGCCGTGCCCGTGCTTGAACGTGCAATCCGTGATCGTCAGGTCCTCGACGGCAAACTCCCGCCCGTCCATCCGCTTGCCGGACTTCACCGCCACGTTGTCGTCGCCGACATCAATCAGGCACTTCGTGATGGTCACGCGCCGGCTTACGCTGGGATCAATCGCGTCGGTGTTCGCGGAGCGTTCCGGCGCCAGGATGGTCACGTTCGTGATCAGCACATCATCGCACTCGGTCGGCACGAGATGAAACTTGGGTGAGTTCTGGATCGTCACATCGCGCACCACGAGATTCTTTGCACGCGTCAGCACGATCAGGTTTGGCCGCGGCAACGTGTAGCCCGACACTTTGCGCCGTGCTTCCTCCGCCGCCTCCCACCAGACCGCCCCGCTGCCCTCGATCGTTCCCGGACCCGCGATGGTTACGTCCACCAGATCCTTGCCGCTGAGAAACGGTACGAAATCCCCGCCGCTCCTGGCCTTCGTCCAATCGCCCGGCGTCTTCATGAAATCATTTTGATTCGTCGAGGCGGTCAACGTCGCGCCCGCCTCCAGCAGCAACGTCGTCTTCGTTTTGATCGTCAGCGGTCGGCTGTAATAATTCCCTTTCGGCAACTTCACCGTGCCGCCCGTCCGGGCACATTCGTCCAGCGCTTTTTGGATCACCGAAGTATCATCGGTAAGGCCGTCGCCTCGCGCGCCGCCTTCGCGCACGTCAAAAACCTTGCCCGGCTGCGCCACCGCGCTCATACCAACCACCGCGCCGAACAGCAGCGCCAGACCTTGCTTCAGTTGTTGCTTCATAAAATGTGTCGGCTTTCTCGTTTCAGTATTTCCCCTGCGTCAGCGGATTCCAGTTGTCCGCACCGCTCAAAACTGCCGGCACGGTAATTTTCTCCGCTTCCGCCGGGGTTAATTCCTTCGCCCACTTCACCCGCGCCGCCGGACTCGCCCCCGCGCCGGTGCTGCCGAACTCGGCATAGCGCGTGGTCTTCTCCTTCTCGACCTTGCCCCAGTTATGCCAGCCTTCGGGTCGGACGACTTCATCCATCTTCGTGTTCAAGTAGATCGTCGCGGCGAAATCCCGCCAAGGCCGACCCAGATAAGTTTTCGCATCTGCTGCGCCGGTGATTTCGCAGTGGTTGAAGACGTAACCAAACTGGTTCGTATCCGGCGTCGAAGCGGCCGTGATGTAACCATTCTTCAGGCAATGGATCTGGCAGCGTTCAAACCAGCACGTCGCGCCCCCGAAGATGAAATCCACGTGACCTTCGATGTAACAATTCTCGAAGTAGTGCCGCCCGCGATTCACGAGGATCGTGTCCTGCCAGCCGAGAAAGCGGCAGTTGCGGAACACCGCGCGGTCGCCATCCACGCGGATCGCCAGCGCCTGCCCGACCGGCCCGGCGGAGTTTTCAAACGTGAGATTCTCCGCCGTGAAATCCTCGGCATCAATGTAGATGGAAGGCGTGCGGAACGTCCCGATCGGTTTGCCATCCAGTCCCTTGAGATTCGCATTCAGATCAAACGTCAGCACCGTGTTGGTCGCCGCCTCGCCGCGCAGATGAAAGAACCGCTTCTCGCGCTGAATGTAGAGTTGCTCCTTGTAAACGCCGGGCTTGATGCGGATCACCACCGGATTCGTCGCGTAGCCCATCGGCACGGACATGATGGCGGCCTGCACGTTGGTGAATTGCCCGCTGCCATCCTGCGCCACGACCACTTCCGTCATGTGAACCGGTAGCTTAACCACTGGCAGTTTACAAATGCGTTGGCACGCAGTCAGAACAAAAGGCAGCAACAGCAGCCAGATGAATGCTTGCCGACCAAAAATCTTGACCGTCGCTCGTTCCGGGTTCATGCGGCCAAGGTAGCAAAGTTTGCGCTCCTGTCAGCCTCGCGGGCTGCAAACCGGCGTGAAAATAGTGCAGGCGAAACCGCTTCAGAGCGCCGCGAAACGGAAGTAATCGAAGTCACAACTGGCGGCTGCGCTTTTCCCCTCCGGCCCGATGCAGTAGATGCCGACCTTGGCGCCGATCCACTTGCCGGGTTGCGCTTGGAATGTGGTTGGCGCCTTCACCCACTTGCCCGCCGCATCCCGCCAGGCGAACGAACAAAACCCTCCGTCCGCAACCGACACTGCGAGCCGCAACTCCGGTCCCGCCAACGCGCCGAGGACTTCCACGGAATTGCCCTCGCGATAGACGACAGTGGACTTCCCTCCGTCCCGCCGCACCGCCAGGGCCGCGTGGGCATTTCCCATCACCACCAACCCGGCTTCGTCGCCATCGTGTTGGGGATTAAACTCAAGTCGCGTCTCGACCCGGAACGACCGCGCCGGAAATTTTTGCAGCAGGAGATTCGGCGTCAGCGCAAAATCCTGGCCCGCGGGCGCGGCGAACAGGCGAATCCACCCGTCCCGCGCCGCCAGCGAAAACCAGTCGGCGCGCGGGTTCGCGGGCCATTGCCATTGCAATCCCAGCTTGGAAGAACTGAACTCATCACTCGTCGCCGGAACCGCGATGCGCGGCGTGGGCAGATTCGGTTTGCGATGCTGCAACACGGGTTCCCCCGCGGCGACCGCGCCGTTCAGCGCGCCCATGAGCGGCCAGCCGTCGCGCCACTCGACCGGTTGCAGATGCACGACACGACCATAGAGGCCGGCGTCCTGGAAATGCAAAAACCACCATTCGCCACCCGCCGTATCCACGAGCGCGCCCTGATGCGGACCATTCACGGGACTGTGGCCTTGGTGCAAAACAATTTTGTCTTCGTACGGACCAAAAATGTTTCGCGCACGCAGCACCGTTTGCCAGCCGGTCGCCACACCGCCAGCCGGTGCGAGAATGTAATACCAGCCATCGCGCTTGAGGAACTTCGGGCCTTCCAGGGTCGGATGCCGGTCCGGCTCGTGAAAAACAATCTGGCCCTCGCCCAATAAATGGCTGCCATCCGCCGCCATCGGCACGACGCGAAGTTTATGCTTCAAGCCGGACCGCGAATGCGCGTAGGCATGGACCAGATAGGTGCTGCCGTCGTCGTCCCACAACGGACACGGATCAATCAACCCTTTGCCCGCTGCTACGAGCTGCGGCTCGCTCCATTGCCCGCGCGGCTCGGTGGCGGTTGTGACATAGATACCTTCGTCCGGGGTCGGGAAGAAAATCCAGAACTTGCCCGCGTGAAACCGGAGGCTCGGCGCCCAGACGCCGCAGCCGGGTTGGACCTGGTCATAGCGCGCCTCCGGAACTTTTTTCAACGCGTGATTCACCAGCGTCCAGTTCACCAGATCGGTCGAATGCAGGATCGGCAGCCCGGGCGTGCAGTTGAACGATGACGCCGTCAGCCAGAAATCATTCCCGTGCCGGATCACATCGGGATCGGAGTAATCCGCGTAGAGAACCGGATTGCGATACGCGCCATCGCCACCATCGGGCGTCCACGGATACGCGGAGCCGGGCATCGCCCTGGCGACTTCAGATTTGTGCGGGGCGGCGTTCATCGGGGGACCCGCTCCATACCGGCAAACGATTCAGATCCGTCACCACCCCGGGTCGGGAGCGGAAACCTCAAGACCGCAAGGGCGGCATTCATCTGAACCACTGGAATCATATTTGGATTTTAGCCGGAGCCGCTTTGGAACGACAGGCTGACTTTATGCAAACCACATTTGATTTTGTGCCAGCGTTGGTTCGCCCGGACGACGCGGCGACACTTGCATAAACGCAGAAATTCAAAGACAGGCTGCAGAAGCTGTGGATTGTTGCCGGCGCATTCAGAGGTAGAAAGGATTGTCACAACTCAACCCAACAACCAGATAAATCAAAGTCATGAAAAACCTCGCGCCGTTCCGCCGGCAATGATTTCGTTCGCCCCCGCCGCCGAATAGTTTGGATTCGCCGGCGTCAGGTTCTATAGTTCCCGCCCATGTCACAACGTCAGAAACGCGTCCTCCTCGCCCTCGGCTGGTATGATTACCGGCTGCACCGGGGCATCGAGAAATCCGCGCAGGAACAAGGCTGGCATCTCTGCCCGGACACCACGCGCGAGAAAGTCGTGCCGTGGGGTTGGGAGGGCGACGGCATCCTGGCCTGGCTCGGCACCGGCGACGATCTTGCCGACTTCGTCGCGCACGCGGGCAAGCCGACGGTGGACTTCAGTTTTCGCCGGCCACACCTGAAATTCCCCCGCGTGCTGGTGGATCACAAAGCGGTGGCCAACCTCGCCGCGGAACATTTTCTATCGCGCGGGCACCGCCATTTCGCGTTTTACAGCGATGTCAACAACTGGGCCTACGAGGAAAACGGCCGCGCCTACGTCGCCGCCCTGCAAGCCGCCGGACACGCGTGTCAGTGGATTTGCTGGCATCGTTCCCCCGCGTTTCACGACGGGCATCTGCAATGGAAACACAAACGCCAGTGGCTCGCCGATGAATTGAAACGCGCCCCCAAACCGCTCGCGCTGCTGGCCGCCACGGACAATCACGCCGTCGAAGTGCTGGAGATTTGCGACAGCACGGGCCTCGCCGTGCCCGAACAGGTCAGCATCGTGGGCGTGGATAATTCCCTGCTGGCCGTGGACGCGATGCGCACGCCGATCTCCAGCGTGGATACCAATCTGGAACTGGTCGGCTATCAAGGCGCGCAAATACTGGGCGAACTCATGGCCGGCAAACGGGTGGCGAAAGAGCCGCAACGCATTCCGCCCGCCGGCTTGATCGCCCGGCACAGCAGCGATCTGCTCGCCATCAGCCATCCGGGCGTGGCGCGCGCGCTGCGGCATCTGGCGGACCATTTTCACGAACCCATCGGCGTGGACGATCTCGTGCGCGTCGCCGCCATGTCCCGGCGCGGGTTGCATCAGGCGTTCATGACCCAGATCGGCCGGCCCCCGGGCAGCGAACTGCAACGCATCCGCATCGAACGCGCCAAGACCCTGCTGGCCGGCACCAGGGAAAAACTGGAAGTCATCGCGAACCAGTGTGGGTATCAAAGTGCGAACAGCTTCTGGTTCGCTTTCAAGCAGGCCACGCAATTCTCGCCCAAGGCGTATCGCGAAAAATTTTCGCGCACGCCAATCAACTAGGGCCGGTCAGGCACTTTTACCGACGGGAGTACGCTCTAAAACCTTCACGCCGGAACCGGCGCGACCTTCGCACCACCGAATTTCCAAGCAGCCGTGCCGAAACTTGGAGGGACGCGCCCCCGTTCCGGTCCTAAAATTCCGGGAATGAATTTCCCGACTGTCCGCCATCCGGCAATCGCGCGCACCCTGCTCTTCCTCCATCAGAACTGGCAGCGTCCCATCAAGGTGACGGATCTCGTCAGGGTTTCCGGCCTGTCGCGGCGCGGTTTTCTGAAAGCCTTCCTCAAACACACCCACGTCCATCCCAGCGATGAATTGCGCCGGATTCGCATGGAAAACGCGCGCGGGCTGTTGGCGAACACTGACTATCCGTTGGAAAAAATCTCCCGATTGTGCGGCTACCGGCGCTTGAATAGTTTCTGGGTTTCGTTCCGGCAGGTCCACCGGCAATCCCCGCAACACTACCGCAAAACCGCGACGCTGCGCCGTCCTCCGCCGCACACTCACGCCAAAACCGCCGCGGTGGATTTGTTGGTTCCGCAACGCCTAATTTCAAAACCGGATTGCATAATCTCCGGAATGCCAAGGCCGCAGCGGGTGTTACTCTTGGCACGTTCAACCATGAAAACCGCCAACCGAAACCATCGTGCCGCCTTCACCCTGATCGAACTCCTTGTGGTCATCGCCATCATCGCAATCCTCGCCGCGATGCTGTTGCCGGCACTGGCCAAGGCCAAGGTAAAAGCGCAAACCATGTCCTGTCTTAACAATTTGCGGCAGCTTGGTTTGGCGAACGTGCTTTATGCCGGCGATTACAATGATTATTTCGCCCCCAACCCGTCTGGCGAGGGCGGCCCACCTCAGTATGGAACAAGTGACCAATGTCCGGCGTGGGTCGCTGGAAACATGATGTCGAGTTCTACCAGCACCGATCCCGAGCTATTGGTTAATCCGGCTTACGCGCCCTTTGGTTCGCTTGGACCTTATACAAAAAGCCCAGGTGTCTATCGTTGTGCCGCGGACAAAACCACCGGGGCCGGGGGAGCACTTAAGGTTCGCTCTTACTCCTGTAATGCCTGGGTGGGGAGAAACCCGACAGCCAATGCCGTTGCAGGTAGTATTAGTTCTAGCATGACTGGTGGGGAGACGTTTCGGAAGAGTACTGATTTCAAGAAACTCTCCCCCACGGATGCTTTTGTTTTTACCGAAGAACGCTTGGTGCCCATCCCGGGTGATAATGCGGCGCTCAATGACGGATGGTTTTGGTCTCCCACACCCGGTGGCGCCAATGCGTGGACGGTGCGCGATCCACCCCAAATTGCACACGGTGGTGCTATTACGGTCTTTTCCTTTGCTGACGGCCATGCCGCGACCCGTAAGTGGGTGACTTCTTGGTTTAGAACCTGCCTAAACGGAGACAGCAGCCTTGGAAATGCAGACATCAAGTGGCTGCTCGATCATTCCACGCGATAAATCGTTTTTAATGAAGCTAGATTCAGTTCCTTCAAATCCAACCAAAATGAAAATGAAAACCAACATACAATACCCGCGCCCCCTACACCGAACCCGATTGTTCTTAAACCGTAGTTTTGCCTGTGCGCTCCTGGCGTTGACCGCGCCCTTGGCCGCGAAGGCGGAGCAAACTGTCTTCTTGGACACCTTTGAATCAAGTTCTCTGAACCAGACCAACATCCCGGGCGGCATCCCGGGCGGTGCAGCTTCGGATCTCACGCCTTATAGTGCGACCAGCTATACGATTGGTTCGGCCAAAGATGCGCGCGGCACGCGCATCAGTCCGGGCCATTTCCACCTGATCACAGGGAATACCTCTTCTGGAAATACGGAAGCTCAAGCCAGATTTTCCGACACTCCGATCAAACTGGAATCAGTGGGTGACTATATCGAATTGACCTACACATTCACCGACACTCAGGGCGTGCTGCAGAATGACACTTCCGCCACTGGGGCACTGTTTTTGGGTCTGTTTAATTCTTTTGGTGTTGCGCCTCAGTCGGGAGCCGCAGCAGTCAGTCTGCAGAATAACGGTTTCGCCGCTTTGACTACTGCCGCGATCGGTGGAACCAAAGAATGGGTGGGCTACAGTGGGGAAATCTATAATACCAGCGCCTGGCGGCTTCGGACCAGACCGGCGCAAATCTCGGGTGCCAATGCGGAAAACAACAACAACCAAAATCTCCTTTACGGCAGCTTGATTACCAGTCCGGGCGGGGCCACCGGCGGCGCACTTACGCCAGGGACGCCCAATCTGGTCATCGGCACGGCCTACACGGTTCAATTGCGAGCTACTTTGACTGATGTTGGCCAGATCACACTGTTTGAAGCCCTCTATACCGGGACTGACACCAGTGGAACACTGTTCACCAACACTTCGTGGGTTGTTAATGGGGCGAATGTGTTGACCACTCAATTCGACTCGTTGGCAGTCGGCTACCGCGCGGGCACCCCGATCTCATGGACGAATGACATCACGCAAATCAAGGTCGTCGCGGGTCTCGCCGCGCAGGCGGGGCCTTACTATTTTGTGACGTCCAGCGGTAACCCGTGTGCTGGTGGTCTTACGATTGACTTGAGCGGATCGGTGGCGACCAACGTTTATTTGCTCTACACAAACGGCGTTGACACTGGGTTGTCCACTCCCGGCACGGGCTCGGCCATCAGCTTTGGTCTGCAAACCGTCCCCGCGACCTACACGGTTTTTGCGAGCAACACCATTACGGCCAGCGTGGGACCGATGTTGGGAAGCGCCAATGTTCTTGCGCCCGGGATAACGATCAACACCCAGCCAGCCTCGGTCAGCGTGGTTTCCAATCTTCCGGCCTCGTTCACGGTGGCTGCCACTGGCAATGCCATGACGTATCAATGGTACAAGAACGGCGCCCCGCTCAGCAACGGCGGCACGATTTCCGGCGCCACGAATGCGACCCTGACCATCTCCGCCGCGCAGCCTGCCGATGTGGCGACCGTGCTGAACGGCTACACCGTAGTCATTCAAGATCCCTGCGGCACGATCGTCACTTCGACGCCTCCGGCGGCGCTGACGCTGACGGCCCCGCGTAATTTGATCTGGGCCGGCGCCAATCCCGACAACAGTTGGGATTTCACCGAGGCCAACTTTTTGCTCTCCGGTTCTCCGACCGTATTTGGAAACGGCGACAACGTGACCTTTAATGACAGTTCGGCCAATACCTCCCTGGCCATATCCAACGATGTGACGGCGACCTTGATCGCGGTCACCGGAACGAGCAGCTATACCTTCAATGGACCGAACAAAATCACCGGAGTGTCCCAATTGGCGGTTGGCGGCACGGGAACGCTGACGATTGCCAACGATAACGATCATACCGGCGGCACCATTGTTAGCAACGGAGCGACGCTGTCCATCGGCGATGGCGTGGGGGTCAAGGGTTCTCTGGCTGGCACCGTGACGGTTGCCTCCGGCGGGACGCTTAATTACAGTTCCACAGCCTCGTCGCTGAACACCGCCATCAACATGAAGAATGCCCTGGGCGGCAGCGGCACGGTTAATTTTAACGATGGCGCTGGGGCCACCTATGCTACGGGGGTCAATTCGATCAGCAGTAATTTTTCTGGAACTATCAATATCCAGGGATTTACCCGTCTCCATGCCAGCGACAATAACGCCGGTCATGCGCTCGGCAATGGCAGCACCGTGAATGTTCCCGACTCGACGCAGGCGTGGTTGGATCGTTCGGGGACTGCGTATAACAACACCTTCAACATTGCGGGAAATGGCTGGATTGGCGTGACCATCCCCACGGGGGCCATTTCACTGTTTGGTTGCACGGTCAGTGGCCCGGTCAACCTGCTGGCCGATTCCCGAATTGGTGGCACCATCAATGGTGGCACCATCGTGGGGCAGATCTCTGGCGCGTTCCAACTCGAAGTTTATGGTAACGTGAACTCGTACATTCTGAGCCTCGGCCCGACCAACGGCCCGAACACCTATGGTTCGACCCTCGTCACTTCAGGTGCGATCCGCGCGTTGAACTCCGGTGGCATCAGCCCCGGCGCGTTGACCGTGGACTTGAATGGTGAAGTGAACGTATTTGGCAACAACGTGACGGTGGCCAGCTTGAACAACGGCGGCAGTGGCGCGGGGGTCATCTACAACAAGAGCACCACCACCAACGGCACGTTGACGGTCGGCACCGATGATTCCACCACTTCATTCGATGGCGTATTCGGCAACGGAGCGACCCAGCCACTTGGTCTGACCAAAGTCGGTACCGGCACCTTAACCCTCAGTGGCGTGAACACCAACACTGGCAATGTCACGGTGAATGGCGGCACACTCGCCTTGATCGGCTCTGGTTCGTTCAACAACGCAGCCAGGATCAGCGTCGGCAGCGGCGCGTTCTACGATGTCAATGGCACGGGCGGCACGTTGACGCTCAACAGCGGCCAGACCCTCGGCGGCGGTGGCACGGTCAACGGCAACGTGATTGCCTCGTCCGGCTCGACCATCGCTCCGGGCACTTCCGTCGGCACACTCACCGTGGCTGGGAATGTCACGCTCGGTGGCAATCTGGCGATGGAACTCAATCGTTCCCTCGCGCCGAACAGCGATCGCCTCGTCACCAGCGGCGGTTCGATCACCGGTGGCGGCACGCTGACCACCACGAACATCGGCCCGGCCTTGCAGGTCGGCGACACGTTCCAACTCTTCGCCGCAGGCGTGAGCGGCATCACCGCCAACTTGCAGACCGTGGACGCGCTCAACGGCGTGACCTACACTTGGAATAACAACATTGCCAGCAGCGGCTCGATCACGGTCCAGAGCGTGACGCCGATTGGGCAACCGACCTTGGGAGTTTCGCAGTCCGGCAACAGCCTGACGTTCTCGTGGACCGGGCCGTTCAAGCTGCAAGCGCAGACGAACAGCCTGAGCGTGGGCGTCAGCAGCAACTGGGGCAACTATCCCGGCGGCGGCACCAGCCCGGTGGTCGTCACGATCAATCCGGCGAACCCGACGGTGTTCTTCCGGTTGAGCCTCCAGTAAGGCGAAGCGGTTTTGGGTTGGATTGGAATAGGTGGGTTAGAACGGGCGACGTGTGGGTTACGTCGCCCGTTTCTTTTTCCCACGGCAATGGCTCGGATGAATCGCATCGCCAAGAATTCAACCTTTCTTGCAGAAAGTAAGGAAAGCCAGAACCCCGGGTTAAGGCATCATATCCTCACACACATCATTGATTGGCCGAATGACGCACCGCACACTGAACCGATTTTTTATCTTCACACTCCTTGGTCTGACCACGCTCGCTGACGCGCAGAACCTCATCAACGTCAAGCCCGCCGGCGGCACGCCTGGCCCGCCCAGCGGCGCGGCCGTCATCGGCACGCCGGGCGATGTCTGGAACTATTTCCCCAACCTCAACACCCGCGCCAACGGCGGCGGCGTGGTGACGAATGCCACGATCATCAGGGATTCCTCCGGGGCGACGCTCCCGGGAGTGAGCATGACCGCATCCATCAGCGGCGGCGATGGCGTGGACTCGTTCTCGAATGCCGGGGCGAACAGTCCCCTACCCGCGTTGATCATGGGCAACTATACCTACGAGAACAACGGGGCGAATTATTGGACATTCACCTTTAGCGGTCTCCCGCCCAGCAAAACCTACCTGCTCCATGGCATGGGCAACGGTGACACCAGTGGCCAGGGCACGACGTGGTGGGTGGACACCGTCAACGGTCACGCGACCGCCAGCGCCACGGCCAATTATGCCAACGGCAGCCGGGACGCCACGCTCGCCAGCAATGAAGGTATCTGCTGGGTAAAACTGCCAGCTACGACCACCGCAGCGGGCGCGCTGACTTTTCGCGTCGTGCGACTCAACGCGGCTGAAAATGGATCGGGCGGCAGTGGACGCGCTTACTTGAACGCCTTTCAACTGCAACCGCTCTCAGTTCCCGTCACCGCTGGACTCACAAATCAAACCGTCATCGCCGGAACAACCGCGCTGTTAAACCCGACCACAACCGGCACACCGGCCCCCTCGTTTCAATGGCGCTCGAACAGCACCAACATCGTCGGCGCGACAAATGCCTCACTCTCCCTGCCGAATGTTCAATACAGCCAGAACGGTTTCGTTTACTCGCTCGTCGCATCAAATCTAGCGGGCGCGGTCACCAACAGCATGACGCTCACGGTTATCGTCACGCCTGCCATCACCGGGCTCACGAATCAGGCTGTGCCGGTTGGCAATGCCGTCACGCTGGCGGGAACGATCAGCGGCGTGCCGACGCCCGCGTTGCAATGGCGCAAGAACGGAACGAATCTCGTCGGCGCAACCGCCGCGTCTTATTTCATCGCCAACGCACAAGAAGCCGACAGCGGCACTTACTCGCTCGTCGCCAGCAATGCCGCTGGCCTTGTCACCAACAGCGCCACGCTCACGGTTTCGTCCGGTAATGTTGCGCCCACCATCACCGGCCCGACCGACCAAACCGTCGTGCAGACGAGCAACGCCACTTTCACCGCGTCGGTGTCCGGCCTGCCTATCCCGACGTTGCAATGGCGCGGGAACGGCTTGGATATTCCCGGCGCGACGAACAGTTCGCTGACTGTTTCCAACGTGCAGTATTCCCAGAACGGTTTTGTCTATTCGCTGGTGGCCGGCAACGCCGCCGGGCTGGCGACCAACAACGCGACCTTGTTCGTGCTCGTGCCCGCCGCCATTTCCCAGCAACCGACCAATCTCGCCGTGCTGGCCGGAACCCCGGTCACGTTCAATGTCGGCGCGAGCGGCGTGCCGGCGGTGGCGTATCAGTGGCGCCGGAATGGCAACCCGATTGCCAACGCGACGAATGCGGCTTACACCATCGCCAGCGCACAAGGAGCAGACAACGGCGCAGTTTATTCCGTGGTCGTGAGCAACAGCGTCACCGTTGTCACCAGCAGCAACGCCACGCTCACGGTGCTCTCGCCAATGACAGGAGTTTTCCTGCCGACGAACAACGCCACCGGCATCAGCCCCGACCAGCAATTGCGCCTCGTCTTCTCCAGCACCCCGAAGATCGGCGCGGGCAAATTGTATGTCCGCGATGCCGCCACCCACGCAGTCTTCGCCACGATTGACACGAGTCTGTTCCAGACGTTCAGCCTCGACAGCGCCACGATCACCAACGCCTATGTCCGCGTGGTGCAGGGCGCGAACTATTTCTACATGCCCATCGCCATTTACGGCAATGAAGCGTGGATCACGTTCTCGAATCGCTTCGCCTACAACAAGACCTACTACGTGAACACCGATGCGGGCCTGTTCCTCGATTCCGCCAACGCCTCATTCCCCGCCATCACCGGCACGAACACTTGGCGGTTCTCCACCAAAACTTCCGGCCCGGCCACTCCGACCGCTTCTACTGGCCTGACGAATCTCACCGTCGCGCACGACGGCGCGGGAGATTTCGCCACGTTGCAGGGTGCGGCGGATTGGATTCCGCAGAACAACACACTCAAGCGCACCATCACGATTCAACCGGGAACGTATCGTGACAATACCACCTTCGCGCAAAACCGGAACAACGTGCGCGTCATCGGCGCGGGCGCGAACCGGGAGGCGGTGCAACTCTTCTATCCCTATCCCGCCTTCGCGAACGCGAGTGGCGCGGGCACGTTGCGATTGGAAAGTTCCGACATCTACATCCGCAACGTGACGATTGATGACGCCGTGTATCTGAACTACAACGGGGTCACGTTTGCCGGGCGGCTCCAAACGGTCATCACCACGGGCAATCGCCTCATCTTCGACAATGTCCTCATCAAAGGCGGACAGGACACACTCTACACCATCAGCGGCAGCGCGTATTTCCATCGCTGCGAAATCTGGGGCAGCGTGGATTTCATCTACGGCGCGGCGCTCGCGGTGTTTGACCAGTGCGACATCGTACAGATCCGCGACACCGGCGGGCCGATCACCGCGCCGAACACCGCTCTGGCCGCGCCCTACGGAATGGTGTTTCTGAACTGTAACTTTCCCCGGGCGCTCACGGCCAATGGTTATCCTTACAACGTCGGCACGGCCAACACCACCTTCCAACGTCCGTGGCGGCAGGATGGCTACACGGCGATCATCAACTGCGCGGTGGGCAGTCAGATGTCCACGAAAGGCTGGGCGGAATGGGGCAATCGCCACACCACCTGTCGCGCGCGGGAAACCGGAACGACGCTCATCGGGGGCGGCCCGGTGACACCGGCGCAACGTCAGGCGGCGGGCGCGTACTGGCTGAACACCATTGATCCCGATTACGTCAACAATCCCTCGATTGATCCCGACGTTGATCCAAGTTTGCTGCTCCCGCCGACTGGCTCACTCAACCGCACGAACGTCACGGTGAACCCGGCGGATTTCACGCTCGATGCGATCTTCGGTCATTCCTACTACGGCCTCGGCGGTTGGCGGCCCACGACGTTGCCGACCATCACCACGCAGCCGACGAACAAGACCGTGAGCGCGGGTTCGGCGACATCCTTCTCCGTCGCCGCGGTTGGTTTGCCTGGTCCGGTTTATCAGTGGCGCAAGAACGGCACGAACATTTCCGGCGCGACAAACGCCACCTACAGCATTGCGAGCGTGAAGCTGGCCGACAACGCAACCTACTCCGTCATCGTCGCCAACTCCGCCGGCGTCACAACCAGCAGCAACGCCGTGCTGACCATTCCTGCCGTGCCCGCGCCCATCACTCCGACTTTCACCAACGGGGCGCTGAATCTGTCGTGGCCGGCGAATCAAACCGGTTTCCGTTTGCTCGCGCAAACCAACCCAGCCGGAGTCGGCCTCACGGCGAACTGGCAGGTCGTTGGCAACTCGGACGCGACCAATCAAATCACGATTCCAATGAACCTCACCAGCGGCTCGGTGTTCTTCCGATTGGTTTATCCGTAACTCTTAACATTCACCATGACCCGATTCGTTTTAACAACTTTCATCGCCATTCTCGCCGCGATGCTGTTGCCGGCCCTGGCCAAAGCCAAGGAAAAGGGCGTTCGCGCGACCTGCCTGAGCAATCTCCGGCAAGTCGGCCTCGGCGCGATGATGTATGCCGGCGATAATCAGGACCGGGTGTTTCCGTCATTAGCGGGCAATCAGTTGGGGCTGTTGCTGGACCTGCTCCCCACGCTCAAAGGTTACTACGGCTTTGATCTGAAGACCAACACTTCCGAGGAAAACAGCATCTGGAGCTGTCCGACGCGCAAGTATCTCCCGCGCGCGGCCAACACGACCATCATGGGCATCGGCTATCAATACTTCGGTGGATTGACCACTTGGAAGAACGACAACGGCACGATCAACAACGCTCCCAGCCCGGACAAACTGAGTAACGCCAAGCCGAATTGGTGTCTCGCCGCCGAGGCCAATCTCAAATACGTCTCCCCCGGCAATTCCGCCGGCCAGATCGGCTGGGGCTACGATGGCTTTGTCAGCGGTCAACCCGCCCGAGTCCCGCATCCGCGTTCCGGCAAGCCCCACCCGGATGGCGGCAACATCCTGTTTGCCGATGGTTCGGTGCGCTGGGTCAGGTTTGAAAATATGTATTTCATGAACAACACCGGCAGCTCAAAGGCGCGCGTGTTTGCGTATCAGGAGGACTGGGGAAATGTAACCCAGGCTCAGATCAATGCCATGAAACCGAATGCGACGGACTACACCAATCAGTAAACATCAGGCTTCTCCCTGTCATGAGCGGGCATAAAACATTTTCCCTTCTTCCGGTCAGAATCATCGCCCTGCTGGCGGTCATTGGAATTACCGCTACTGGCCGGGCCGAAGCTGCAAAAGTCAAAATCGTTCTCGTGGGCGACTCCACCGTGACCGACAACGCCGGTTGGGGACTGGGCTTCAAACAGTTTCTCACCGCCGACGCCGAGTGTATCAACACCTCGCGCGGCGGACGCAGTTCGCAGAGTTTTATGACGGAAGGCCGCTGGACCAACGCGCTCGCGCTCAAGGGCGATTATTACCTGATCCAATTCGGTCATAACAACGAGCCGGGCAAGCCGGGTCGCTCGACGGACCTGCCGACGTTCGTCGCCAACATGAAACAATACGTGGACGACGCCCGCGCCAGCGGGGCGAAGCCGATTCTCGTGACGCCGCTCACGCGCCGGCAGTGGGACAAGGCGAATCCCGGCAAAATCAAATCCAGCCTCGCGCCCTACGCCGAGGAAGTCCGCAAAATCGCCAGCGAGCAGAAAGTGCCGCTCGTGGACTTGCAGGCCCGCAGCATCGAGCTTTGTGAATCGCTCGGACCGGAAAAATGTCTGGAGTTCAGTCCGCCCAAAGTGGTGGACGGCACCAACACCGGCGGCTTTGATGGCACGCATCTGAATGCGAAGGGCTATGTGCTATTCGCGCGCCTGGTCGTGGACGAACTGCGTAAGAGCGCGCCAGATCTGGCGACGGTTCTGCGCAACGAGCCGGTGAATGCAAATCCAGCCGCGAGCGAAGCGAAGTTCAATGCCGTGGTTGCGTTTGACGGATCGGGATCGCACACCAGTGTTCAGGAAGCTGTGAATGCAGCACCCGAAAACGCCACGAACTGGTTCACCATCCTCGTCAAACCCGGTGTCTATGAGGGACAGGTCATCATCCCCAAAACCAAACGATTCATCCACATCGTGGGTGAAGATTGGGCGACCACCGTTCTGACCTGGCCTTACAACGTCAATGACCGCAAACCCAATCAACCCTATCAGTTTGATCCGGGATTCGTGGTCGTCGGGAATGATTTCCGCGCGGAGAATCTGACGTTTGAAAACAGCTCGGGCGATCACGGTCAGGCACTGGCGGTGCGCGTGGACAATGACCGCGCCGTGTTCGAGAACTGCCGACTGCTCGGTTGGCAGGATACTTTGATGGTGAACAATGGGCGGCATTACTTCACCAATTGCTTCATCGCCGGGCGGGTGGATTTCATTTACGGATCGGCGACGGCGGTGTTCGATCGTTGTGAAATTCAAAGCAAGAACGGCGGCTACATCACCGCCGCCAGCACGCCAAAGGAGAAAGCCTTCGGCTTGGTCTTCCTCAACTGCAAACTGACGGGTGATCCAAAGCCTTGGAAGCCACCGGTCGGGCAGACTCAGTTTGAAAAATCAGATGTGAAGGCCTATTTCGGTCGTCCGTGGCGCTCCTCCGCGAGTGTGGCGTTTTTGAATTGCGAAGTTGGGGCGCACATCCGGGCCGAGGGCTGGCACAACTGGGGCAAGATTGAAAACGAACAGACGGCTCGTTACGCCGAATACAACAGCACCGGCCCGGGAGCAAATGCGGCAGCGCGCGTCAAATGGGCCAAGCAGCTCTCTGCCGATGAAGCGAAGGATTACACCGTCGCAAGCATCCTCAAAGGCAATGACGCGTGGAATCCCACCAGCCAACCATGAGCCATGGGAACTTTTCGTGAGGTATCCGGAAACAACATGAATTCTAAATGGTTTAACGCCCGCCCTCACCCCGGCCCTCTCCCCCAAGGAGAGGGTGGGGCATCTCCCGTCACACGAACACTTGCTCGCCGTTGTGGTAAGCGCCGCCCGATTTCATTTCCGAAAATGCACCGAGCAACCAAGCACGTTCATGATGGCCGACAACAGCGATTGGTTCTCCCTCTCCCCGGGGGAGAGGGCCGGGGTGAGGGCGAGCGTCACTCAAATATTACGCGACGAACATTTCGGAGCCTGGCGCTTGGAATTTGCCTGTTGCTTGGATGTTGGAACTTGGTTCTTCCCACCATCGCCCAGGACGGTTTCTGCATGGTCAACGGCACGACCACCGGCGGCGCGGGTGGGCCGACCGTCACGGTGACCAACGGGACGGATTTCGTCGCCCAGGTCGGCATGACCGGCGCGCGCATCATTCAAGTGAACGGGGTGTTGAGCATCGGCAGCGCCACGGTGCGGTCGGACAAAACCATCATCGGCGTCAGCGACGATGCGACGTTGCTGGGACGGCTTTCCATTTCCGGCGTTTCCAACGTCATCGTTCGCAACCTGCGCATCACCAGTCCCGGCAACGACGGCATCAGCATCCGCGATCCCAACACGCATCATGTCTGGGTGGATCACGTCACGTTTTACGATTGCGGCGACGGCTCGTGCGACATCAGCCAGGGCGCGGATTACGTGACGGTGTCCTGGTGCAAATTCATTTATCCCACGCAACTGGAACACCGGTTTGCCATGATCGCCGACGGCACGGCCACCGGGCAGGGCCGGATCACGCTGCATCACAACTGGTGGAGCACCCGCGCCGATCAGCGGCAGGCGGCCACGAGTTATGGCCGCGTCCACTACTACAACAATTTCTTCAATGCCACGAACAACAGCTACTGCTCCAATGCCCGCACCGATGCGGAATTGAACTCGGAGAACAATTACTACGCCGGGGTCAAGGACCCCATCGGCATCAGTTCCGGCACGAACGGCAAGATCAAGACCAGCGGGAATCTCTACATCGGTTGCTCCGGAACGATTCATCCCGGCACGGACAGCGTGTTCACCCCGCCCTACGCCTACACGCTCGATGCGACGGCAAATGTTCCTGGCCTCGTCACCAACGGTGCCGGCGCGCCCGGACCGGATACGGTTCCGATCCCGCCGAAAATCTGGGACGGCGGCGGGGCGAACAATAATCTGAACACCGCCGCCAATTGGGGCTACGCCGGCGGCTATAACGAAGCGCCGAAGGCCTACGATATACTGACTTTCGCCGGCACCACCCGGCTGACGCCGAACAATAACTACGCGGCCAACAGTGAATTCGCCAATCTCACCTTCAGCAACAACGCCGGGGCATTTGTTCTTGGGGGCAACCCCCTCAATCTCGGCGGCGGCATCACCAACGACAGCACCGCGCCGCAGACCATCAACTTGAATCTCGATTTCACCTACGCCGCCGATCATTTCTCCACCAATCGTTTCTTCAATGTCTCCGCGCCGAACGGTTCCCTGGTCGTCAACGGTCGTATCGCCGGCGTCACCAGCAGCTATGGCCGGAATTACGCGGTGACCAAGTCCGGCCCGGGGCTTTTGACACTGGCCGGCACGAATACTTTCCCCGGCGTGATCAATCTGAACGGCGGCCTGGTGCGATTCAGCACGCTGGCAACCAATCTCCCCGGCAGCCTGGGAGCGACGACCCGGCTCAACTGCAACGGCGGTGGATTGCAGTGGTCGCCAGGCAACACGTCCGATATTTCCGCGATCCCCGTCAGCATCAATGCGAGCGGCGCGACGTTTGATGTCGGCGCGAACGATGTCAACCTGGCGAATGCGATTGGCGTTGGCGGCGCGGGTGGCTTGACCAAATCCGGTCCGGGCAAACTCACTTTGAATGGCAACAATACTTTTGGCGGCATCACACTTGTCAGCCAAGGCACGCTCGCGTTGGGCGCGGCAGGTTCAATCCCCAACAGCACGCAAATCATCCTCACGAACAGTTCCGTGCTGGATGTAACAGGCCGGAGCGATGGCACGCTCATGCTGAGTTCAGGAAAAACTTTGCGCGGCAGCGGCAGCATCCTCGGCAATGTGACTGCCGCGAGTGGCGCGACTCTTTCGCCCGGTTTTTCCATCGGCACGCTCACTGTCTCTGGCACGCTCACTTTCCTGGCAAACAGCACCAACCTCATGGAACTGGACGCCGCCAGTCACACGAACGATCTCCTCACGGGCCTGACGAGCGTGAGCTACGGCGGACGACTGCTGGTCACCAATCTCAGCGGTTCATTTGCGGCGGGCGACAGTTTCAAATTGTTCAATGCGGGCAGTTATAGCGGGAGTTTTGCCAGCATCACGCTGCCCGCGTTGACCGGGGGACTGGCCTGGACCAACAAGCTGGCGGTGGATGGAACCATTGCGGTGATATCGCCAGTCAATACCACGCCGACAAACATCATGATGCAAGTGAGCGGCGGCAATTTGATCCTCTCGTGGCCGGCTGATCACATCGGCTGGCGGCTCGAAACCCAGACGAACTCGCTGGCGATTGGGCTGACCACCAACTGGTTCACCGTGCCCGGCTCAACCGGGACGAACCAGATATCACTGCCATTGGACTCAACCGGTGGCAGCATCTTCTACCGGCTCGCCTATCCATGACGGGAGTCGCCAGTTTACTCATTTTTGCCGCCATCAGGATGTCGCCTACAACTTTCCAGTCTGGTTGTTGCGGCACGGCCTTACCTTGATTGAGGTAGTAGCCGTCCATGTCTTCCACCCATGCGCCAAGGGCTTCAAGGAAGCGTTCCAAGTCGCCGTTCTCCCAGCTAGCGGGATTCTCACGAAGGTCTTTGCTCAAGGCTTTTACAAACGCCACAAAGTCCTCGCGCGAACGTATTGAGTTGTTGTGTTCAGCGAGCGTCATAGTTCATTGTCCTCTCACACGAATTGAAGGGCCTCCATTCGGCGTCGTAAATTTCCATGCTTCTCCCGCTGCCTCCTGTGGAGTTGCCATGCGGAACAGGATAGGAGTTTCAGCTTGCTGGAAACTCCACAACCTGCGGTTGTCTAGCGTGAACAAATTTCCTTCCCTCTCAATGAGCCGAATTGGTGGAATGTTCGCAGGATTAACAGCCCCATTCCTGGGCCAGCCCGGATGCGACGTTGACTCCGATCACGACCATGTGGACACAGGTCGGCAGCGGGACATTTGGCGCGTCACCGGTGACATTTCCGACCTGCAGGCCACGAACTTCACCCAGCGGTTCTATATCCTCACGGTGCCGTAAACAGTTTGGTTGGTTGTGCGCCGCGCCGGAATTTCCGGCGCGGCGTTTTAGCGGCAGCCGCATGATTTTCAAGCATTGTTGCAGAAACTTCCACTGCCCAGGTCCAGAAACTGAGGTATGATGGCCCGTCCATGATAAAACGAAGCACCTCCCTGCTGCTGATCATCTTGTTGTTGATTGTTCTGACCAGTGCGCGCGCCGCGACCGTTTTCTCGGACAATTTTTCCGCCAGCACCCTGAATTCGGCCCCGCCGGCATCCCCCACGAGCGGCGCGACGGCTTATCACCTCTTTTCATCCAAGGGTTGGAGTCCGGCCCCGACCATCACCGCCAACGACCTCAAGTTCGGTATCGCCGCCACCACCAGCGGCCACATTGAAGCGCAGGCGTTATTCACCACCGCGCCCGTCGCACTGACCACCAGCGGCGACTATGTGGAATTGCTCGTCGTCTTCACGAACACCACGGGCTTGTTCACGCAAGCCGGGCACGTTGGCTTTGGCCTGTATAACTCCGGCGGCAGCGCGCCGCTTGCTGGCGGGATGAATGGTACCGCCGTCAGCGGCACTGCGGACGTGACCGGCGGGGCGCAAGGCTGGCAGGGTTATGTCTCCCAGATCGCCTGTTCTGGCGGGACGCATCGGATCGCCACCCGCCCGGCCCAGACCATCACCACCGGAAACAATCAGGACCTCGTCACCGATGGCAGCGGCTCGCAAAGTTATCTGAATGACGTGCAACTGGCGGGCGTCGCTTCCACTTTCATCCAACCGGCCGCGCAACTCACCGCCGCGCTGCGCTACACGCTCACCGCCCCCAATACCCTGCGAATCGAAAGCCGCCTTTATCTCGGCGGCGACACCAACGGCTCCCTGCTCTTCAATCAATCCGCCTTCGCCACGGGCGCAAATTTCCTGGCCGACAGCTTTGATGCGCTGGGCGTGGGATGGCGGGCGACCGCCAACGCCACCGTTTCACTCATGGATATCCGCTCCATCACGGTGAACACCTCCGTCTCGCCCGGTGACAATCCCGTCGCCGGAATTTATTTCCAGCAACAACCGACCGATGCAGTCGCCGGGGCGCCACTCACGCCACCCGTGACCGTCGTTGCGACCAATTCGATCGGCGCACCCGTCACCAATGCCGCGATCACGCTTTCCCTGCTCAGTGGCGGCACCCCGCTGAATGGCACGGTCAGCCAGGTCACCGATGTCAACGGCGTTGCCACTTTCAACGACCTCAATCTGACTTCTGCCGGGGCGAAACAACTCCGCGCCACCTCCGGCAGCCGCACCGCCGCCAGCGCCGGTTTCGTCATCACCACCGCGCCGGCCGCCACTCTCGTTTTCACGACCCAACCCTCCGATGCGCTGGTCTCCAACTCCATCGCGCCTCCGGTCGTGGTTGAGCTGCGCGACGCCTACGGCAACAGTGTCGCCTCCAACGCCACCATTTCCCTCACGCTTTCCAGTGGCACGGGGACGTTGTCCGGGAACGCCAGCCGGCCGACGGATGCGACCGGCAAAGCCACCTTCACCAATCTCAGCATCAATCTCACCGGCGCAAAACAACTGACCGCCGCGAAGTCCGGGCTGCCGAGCGTTGCGAGTGCTTCGTTCACCATCAACAATCCCAGCGTCCCGGCCTTTCCCGGCGCGGAGGGCGCCGGCGCCAATGCGTCCGGCGGGCGTGGCGGCGACGTTTATTACGTGACCACGCTGGCGAACACCGGCGCGGGTTCATTGCGCAACGGTATCTCGGGCGCTCCCGCCGGCGGGCGCACCATCTTGTTCAAAGTATCAGGCAACATCGTGCTCACCTCCACGCTCACGATCAACAAGCCCAACCTTACCATCGCCGGCCAGTCCGCCCCCGGCGACGGCATCTGCCTTCAGAACTACAGTTTCAACATCAACGCGAACAACATCGTCCTCCGCCACATCCGCACCCGGCTCGGCACCAACGCGCTCCAAGAGGCCGACGCCATGTGGATCAACGGCGGCACGAACATCGTCGTAGATCATGTGTCCGCGTCGTGGTCCGTGGACGAAGTGCTGTCGGCCAGCCGAGCGGTCGCAAATCTTACGGTGCAGAATTGCTTCATCACCGAAGCGCTCAACAATGCCATCCATGATAAGGGCTCGCATGGATACGGCGGCATTCTTTCTTCGGATAATTGGACCACCTACAGCTACCTGCGGAATCTCTACGCCCACAACCGGAGCCGGAATCCGCGGATTGGCAGCAGCCAGGACCCGTTGAATCCCAACACGCTCCGGTTGGATTTCAGAAATAACGTGATCTACAACTATGGTGATCGCGCCGGCTACACCGCGGGCGATCCCGAGTCGTGCGAGGTCAATTACGTCAATAACTACTGCATCAAAGGCCCATCCAGCACTTATAACTACATTCTCAATGGCGGCGGCCCCACGACGCAGGTTTATCAAAGCGGCAACTTCATTGACTTGAATCTCAATGGCCTCCTCGATGGCGCGGACACCGGTTGGGGCATGTTCGCCGGGACCTATATCCAGTTTGGTACGCCCTTCAGCGTTCCCGCCGCGCCCACGGAATCTGCTCCCGTCGCGTATCAACGCGTCGTCGCCTTGTCCGGCGCCATGCCGTGGCGGCGCGACAGCACCGATCAACGCATCGCCGGCACTGTGCGGCAACAGAACGGCATGATCATTGACGCCGTGTCTCAGGTCGGCACCTGGCCCACGCTCGCCACCATCACCGCACCGACCGATACGGACAACGACGGCATGCCTGATTATTGGGAACTGGCGAATGGCTTGAATCCCAACCTCGCCACCGACCGCAACATCACCAACACGCTCACCGGCTACACCAGGCTCGAAGATTATCTGAACTGGCTCGCCGACGCCCATGCGCTTTGCAGCAAGAATGGTTTCGTGGACGTGAACCTCCGCACCGCCACCGGCAGCGCGACGAATCTCACTTACGCCGTTGCCAACGGCTTGAACGGCACGGTGAGTTTGCTCGGCGACGGCTACACCACGCGCTTCGCCGCTACTGCGAACACCAACGGCATCGCCAACTTCAGCTTCACCGCCACGGGCGATGGCATCACGTTCGGCCCGATGACCCACGGCATTCTCATCACCACCACCAACGCGCCTGTCCTCAACACGCCGCCCGTGCTTGCCGCCATCACCAATCGCACCCTCATCGCCGGCAACCCCGTGAACTTCACTTGCAGCGTCACCGATACCGACGCGCCGCCGCAGACCATCACCTTCACGCTACAAAGCGGCCCGACCAACGCCACGCTCGGCAGCAGCAGCGGCACGTTCAACTGGCGACCCACCATCGCGCAAAGCAACACCACGAACTCGATGAGCATCATCGCCACCGACAATGGCTCGCCCACGATGAGCGCGACGCAGAGTTTCACCCTCACCGTCCTGCGTCCCGCGCCACCGAACCTGCAATCCGTCGCGTTCACTGGCGGCGCGCTGCAACTGCAAGTCACTGGCGACGCCGGCCCCGACTACGCCGTCGAAGCCTCCACCAACCTGGTGAACTGGACGCTGCTGGCCACAACAAACTCGCCGGTGCTGCCCTGGCTCTGGACCGATCCCCAACCGGCAACGCTGCCCGCGCGCTTCTACCGCATCAAACTCGGCCCGTAGCCTTCGGCCATAGCCGATAACAGATAGGCAATAGCCAAGATTTCCGAGCGATGTCACAATTTCTAAGCGGCGTCACAGGGGATACGCCTTTGACCAAATGCAGTTCGCCAGCCCGAAGGCCCGGCTATCGGCGCTTGGCCATTGGCTATCCGTCGCAAAGCACGCTTGACCTGATTCCACGACTTCGGTTCTCTCCGTGCAAAGTCAACCCCACCACCACTCCATTCCCATGCCCAAATACGACAAGTTTGAGGACCTCCCCGTCTGGCAGGAAGCCGCCCGGCTCTACAACCGCGTGCTCGATCTATTGGAAGAACCAAACGTCCCGCTTACCTCCGGCTTCCGCAATCAACTCGATCGCGCGGCGCTCTCCGTCTCGAACAACATCGCGGAAGGATTCGAGCGCGTCACCACCAAGGAACTCACCGCCTTCCTCGCCATCGCGCGCGGTTCCGCCGGCGAAGTCCGCTCCATGATGGCGGTCGTCAAAGACCGTCCGAAGTTGCAACCCATCCTCCGGCAACTGCAAGAAATCCGCAGTCGCGCCGAATCCTGCGCCCGCCAACTGACCGCCTGGACCGCCAGCATCGAGAACTCTCCCGTCCAGGGCAAACGCCACCTGACCGGCGCGGTGAAGCAGCAACGCGAAATCGTGCAGAAGACAAAAGATTTCCGCCTTAACTTTCTCCGCAACCTCAAACCCGAACATCCGCTTTACAATTCTTCGGAAGCCCGCCTCGCCCGCGGCGAGCTGGAGGAATAAGTGGCCTGCGGCGATAGCCAATAGTTAATAGCCAATCGCCGACTGCCAACATCTCCCCTCCTCCTGCGCTGCTTGCAACAAGTTATCACTCATTCACCAAAGCGATCTCGCCCATCCGCAGGCTTGGCTATTGGCTATCGGCCATTGGCGATGATCACTGGCGATTGACTATTGCGACCAACCGCAAAACTGCGCCACAATCCCAGCCATGAATCACGTCGCCCGTTGGATCGCACTCGTCCTGATCGCCACCTTCACCGGCTCCGCCGCGCCGCTCGTCATCCCGCTCTGGCCCGAGGGCGTGCCGGGCTTGAAAACCAACGCCGGACCGGAGATCGAATTCAACGGGCGCTTCACCAACATCCACAACCCGACCCTCACGATGTATGCGCCGGACCTCGCCAAGTCCGTCGGCACCGCGATCATTTTATCGCCCGGCGGCGGTTATGTGCGCGTCAGTGATGGCAAGAGCGATGCGCGCTGGCTGAATTCGCTCGGCATCACCGTTTTCGTGCTCAAGTATCGGCTCGATAATTACGGTCATCCTGCGCCGTTGCAGGATGTGTTGCGCGCCGTCCGCGTCGTCCGCTCGCGCGCGACGGAATTCGGCATCCGCTCCGACCGCATCGGCGTGATGGGCGCGTCCGCCGGTGGCCATCTTTCCGCTTGCGCCGCCACGATGTGGGATGCGCCCGAAGGCAAAACCTTCAGCCCGCTGGACGACGTCAGCGCGCGCCCCAATTTCGCCGCGCTGATCTATCCGGTCATCACGATGGAAGACCCGTTCGTTCATAAAGGTTCGCGCAAAGCCTTGTTCGGCGACAACCCGACGCCGGAACAGATCGAACGGCTCTCGCTGGAGAAACACATTCGCACCAACACGCCACCCGTGTTCCTCGCCGCGACCATGGCCGACAAGTCGGTGCCGGTGGAGAACTCGCTGCGATTTTACCAAGCCCTGCGTGATGCCGGCGTCCCCGCCGAAATGCACACCTACGCCGCCGGCGCGCACGGCGACAGCCGCGATCCACAGTATGGCCCGACCGCCAAGTGGCCCGAGCGCTGCGAGGAGTGGATGCGATTTAACAAGTGGATCACGCCGGAAATCCACGATTACGCCAAGTGGGAAAAGGAAATCGCCGCGATGGAAGCTTCCGAGCAAACCAATCCGCCGCCCAAGAATGCCGTGCTGTTCCTCGGCTCTTCCACCATCCGACTCTGGAAAACTCTCGCCCAGGATTTTCCCGGCACCCCACTCATCAATCGCGGGTTTGGCGGCTCAACGATTGCCGATTCCACCCACTTTGCCGAGCGGTTGGTTTTCCCGTATGCGCCGAAGCAGATCATCTTCCGCGCTGGCGGCAATGACCTACAGGACAGCCAATCGGCGGAACAGGTCTGCGCGGACTTCAAAGCCTTCGTCGCGAAAGTTCACAGCAAGCTGCCGGAAACGGAGATCGTGTTCATGGCCTGGAATTACAGTCCCTCCCGCTGGGCTTCGGCCGGGCGCGAACGGGCGCTCAATGAACTGGTTGCCGAGTTTGCGAAAACACAGAAGCGCGTGAAGTATCTGGATGTCTCCGACTTCACCCTCGATGCCAGCGGCCAGCCGCGGCCCGAGTTGTTCGTCAGCGATCGGCTACACTTCAACGCCGAGGGCTACCGCCTGCTGGCGGAACAGGTTCGCCCGGTCCTGCTGAAATAACCGCCGCCCTCACCGGCGCGGCAGGATTTGCTGGCGTCGCCGGTGGAAGTTTTCGGCGGATTAGCGGGATCTTTCTTGTCCGTCCGCTCCACCCCCCGGCCCGGTCCACCGACCGCCGCGCCGGCTGGGAACACAACGCAGAGATTTCAAGGTTGCGTGCAGAATTCCGCAATGAAAAGCCCGCCGACCCGCGCTAGAATGGCGTTGCTTGACCCCTGATGTTCAGACGCCAATCCGCCCATGCCGGCCTGCGACCCGGCCCGTCGGTTGTATTTCAGTCGCGGGACTCGCCAGTAATGGGGAGTCGTCAGCCCGGACTTCACTGTTAATCTGCTGACACGCTAACATAATCGCTGTACCAACTCATGACGCATATTCGTTCTCTCCGCTGGCTCCGCCTCGGCCTTTTGTCGCCCCTCGGCATCCACTTCCTGCTGACGACGCCCCTCGCCGGCTTCGCGCAACTCCCCGCCTTTCCGGGCGCGGAAGGGTTCGGCAAATTCGCCACCGGCGGGCGCGGCGGCTCGGTCTATTTTGTCACCACCACCAATGACACCGGCGCCGGCTCGTTCCGCGATGCCGTCAGCGTGTCCGGTCGCACCGTGATCTTCCGCATCGGCGGCGTGATTGACTACAAAGCCCCGCGCTACGCCCCGCAGCCCAACATCACCATCGCCGGCCAGACCGCGCCGGGCGACGGCGTGACCATTTACGGCAACGGCCTTTCGTTCTCCGGTTCGCACAACAACATCGTCCGCTTCCTCCGCGTGCGGCAAGGCATCAACGGCAGTTCCGGCACGGACGCCATGGGCATCGCGAACGGACGAAACATGATTTTTGACCATATCGCCGCTTCGTGGGGCCGCGATGAAACCTTCTCCATCAGCGGCAACATCACCAACATCACCATTCAATCCGCCATCATCTCGCAGGGATTGCAGACGCACTCGGCGGGCGGATTGATCCAGACCGACGGCGGCGTGAGCATCCTGCGCTCGCTCTACATTGACAACGACACGCGCAATCCCAAGGTCAAAGGCGTCAGCGAATTCGTCAACAACGTCATCTGCAACTGGGAAACCATCGGCTACAACATGGGCGGCGACTCTGCTGGTGAATCCTTCGTCAACGTCTTCAACAATTATTTCCTGCGCGGCCCGGCCAGCGGCAACACGGCCATCGGCGGCGGCAACACGGACTTCCACATCTACCGTGCGAACAACTGGTACGACAGCAACCGCAACGGCATCCTCGACGGCGCGGACCTCTCCGCCGCCGCGTACGGATCCCACGACGCCCAGGCCTCGCCCTACCCTTATCCCATCACGACCGCCTCCGCCTACTCGCCGCTCACCGCGCTCAAACTCGCCATCAGCGACGTCGGCCCGTCCTTCCGCCGCGACAGCGTGGACGAACGCATGATCACCGAACTCATTTCCTGGGGCACGCTCGGCGGAACGATCACGTCGGAATTGCTCCCACCGATGAACGGCCCCGGCCTTATCCGCAACGGCACGCCCTACCCTGACACCGACAACGACGGCATGCCCGACTTCTGGGAAAATGGCACCGGCTCGAATCCCGCCGTCGCCAACAACAACGCCGCCAGCCCGAGCGGCAGCGGTTACACGCGCTTGGAAGATTATCTCAACTGGCTCGCCGAACCGCACGGCATCGCCCTGATGAACACCAACGTCGTCGTGGACTTGCGCCAGTTCACGCGCGGCTGGGTCGTGGTGAATCGCAATCCTGTCTGGTCGGTCAGCACTCCGGTGAACGGCACGGTGACGCTGATCAATGGTTACTTCGCACAGTTCACCCCGACTCCGGGCTACAACGGTCCGGCGAGTTTTGCGTTCACCGTCAACGACAACGACGGCGGCCCGGTCACGCGCACGATGAATCTCTTCTTCACGCCGTCCGCGCAAAGTTACCAACCCGTCTGGCGAGGTGACGATCTGGCCAACAACTGGAACACCCTCGGCGACCACAACTGGTCCGACGGCATCTCGCTGCTTTATCAATTCCACGCGGGTGAAGCCGTCACGTTCGACGACACCGGCTCGACCAACCCCGCCATCAATCTCATCGGCTCGCTCACGCCCGCATCGGTGTTTGTGGACGCGAAAAAGAACTACACCTTCAGCGGCGGCGGTTCGCTCACCGGCACGATGTCTCTGATCAAAACCAACACGGGCGCACTCACGATCAACAACACCAACAGCTACACCGGCAACACCATCATCAGCAATGGCGCGGTACTGGTGAACGGAGCGTTGAACCAAAGCGCCGTCCAGGTTCGCCAACGCGGCACGATTGGCGGCAACGGCCGCCTCGGCAACGGGCTCACCGTTTTCACCGGCGGCAGCATCACGCCCGGCAACGGCAACGGTGCTCCCGGCACGCTCACCATCACCAACGGCCTCACGCTCTCCGGTGGCACGACGAATCGCTTTGATCTCTCCGACGATCCCACCGGCACGAGCAAAACCAACGACGTCATCCGCATCATCGGCGATTTGAACCTGAGCGGCGTGAACACCATCCGCGTCAGTCTGCTTGATGGTCTGCCCGGCAACGGACTTTACACGCTGTTCACCTACAGCGGAAATCTCAACGGCAGCCTCGCCAACTTCGCCATCTCCGGCGTCAACGGCACGTTGACGAATCCGCCCGGGGCCATCGCCATCCTTGTGGACGCCCAGCGCCCGCCCGCCACGCTCACCTGGCTCGGCAACGGCGTGAACAACATTTGGGACACCGGCACAACCGTGAACTGGCTCAACGAAGGCGTGCCGGACAAGTTCCTGTTCCTCGACGACGTGGTGTTTGATGATTCCGGCTCGACCGCGCCCGCCGTGAATTTGATCGGCGACCAGACGCCCAACTCCGTGACCGTGGCGGCAGATGTGAGTTACATCTTCAGCGGCACGGGCAAAATCACCGGCACCACCGGCCTGACGAAAACCAACGCCGGCACGTTGACCATCACCACGGCGAACGATTACACCGGCCCGACCCTCATCGGCGGCGGCGTGGTGTCCGTGAATCAACTCGCCAACGGCGGCGTGGCCAGTCGCCTCGGCGCGGCGACGAGTGAACCGGCGAATCTCCAATTCTTCAACAGCGCCCTGCAATACACCGGCAGCAACGTGACCGTGGATCGCGGCGCGACATTTGCCGAAGGCAGCGCGGCGTTCAACGTCACCGGCAGCGGCACGACGCTGACCTGGAACGGCACGAACATCGGCAGCGGCACGTTGATCAAATCCGGCCCCGGCACGCTCACGCTCTCGGCGGGCAACACCTTCACCGGCGGCACGATCATCAACGAGGGCACGCTCGCGCTGAACGGCCCGTCCGGCGGCGGCACGGTGACGGCGAATAATTACGCGCTCGGCTCCGGCAGCGTCATCTTCCAAGGCGGCACGTTGAAGCTGTTCGGCAACGCCGCCAGCACCTCGCCGGAATATGGCACGTTCAGCCGGCCCATGATTGTGCCCGAGGATGAAGTCGGCACGTTGCTCACCCCGCCGCGCTATGGCATGAGCGCCTCGCTCTCCGGCGGCGGCACGTTGAATCTGGAGGTGGATTACGTGCGCGGCACGATGAGCGGCAACTGGTCCGCGTTCACCGGCGTCATCAACATCACCGGGCGCGTGGCCGACTCGGAATTCCGCGTCGCCAACTCTGCCGGTTACGCCGGCGCGACCCTGTTCCTGAACAACAACGCCGTCATCACTCAAAGCGGCAGTGCCAGCACGATGGAAATCGGCGCGCTGGGCGGCACCAGCGGCAGTCGCGTTGGTCCGGGTAATTCCACCTCCAGCGGGCGGAGTTTCCGCGTCGGTTGGAACAATCAGGACGCCACCTTCGCCGGCCAAATCCTTTCCGACGGCGTCAACACCGTGACGAAAGTCGGCACGGGCAACTGGACGCTCTCCGGCGCCAACACCTACTCTGGCGGCACCGTGGTCAACGACGGCACGCTCACCGTGAACAACACCTCCGGCAGCGGCACCGGCAGCGCCGCCGTCACCGTGAACAATCCCGCCACCCTTGCCGGCACCGGCATCATCAGCGGCGCGACCACCATCAATTCCGGCGCGACCCTCGCGCCCGGCAACGCCGCCATCGGCACGCTCACGGTGAACAACAGCGTCACGCTCGCCACCGGCAGCATCACGCGCATCGAGATCAACAAGACTTCCGGCACAAAGGATTTGCTCGACGCCTCCGGCGCGTTGACCTACGGCGGCACATTGATCGTCACCAATCTCAGCGGCACCCTCGCCGAGGGCGACAGCTTCAAGATTTTTGACGGGGGCAGTTATAGCGGCTCGTTCACCAGCTCCAACTTGCCGCCGCTTGCCGCCAACTTGATGTGGTTCACAAGTTCGCTCTCCACGAGCGGCACCATCAGCGTCGTCAACACCAACTTTATCGCGCCACAATTACTTCTCTGGATTGGGAACGATTTTTCAAATGTTTGGGATACTCAGACGACCAATTGGATCACAACCACCAATATGCAAGGCCGCAGCTTTGCCAATGGGGACACCGTAATTTTCAGCGCTGGATTCCCCATCATGCCTCCTGTGAACCTGGTGACCAATGTTGCACCAGCCCTGATGGTGGTCAGCAGCATTTACAATTATACGCTCACCGGCACGGGCGCTCTAACCGGCACAATGACATTGATCAAAACCAATACTGGTAAGTTCATCGTGGCAAACACCGGTGTGAACACATTCACAGGCGGCACGACCATCGCAGCAGGTTCGTTGCAGATCGGCGACGGCGTCTCCGTCAACGGCAACCTGCCCGGCAACATCGTCAACAACGCCACCTTGATCTTTGCGAATCCGACCGCGCAGACGTGGAGTTCCCTTTTCACTGGCAGCGGCACGTTGGTGAAGCAATCCGCCGGCACTTTGACCGTCACCAGCACCAACAGCGGTTACAGCGGCAACGTCATCATCGGCGATGGCGCGATCACTCTCGGCACCGGCGCGGCCCTCAACACCGGCAGCCTCACCCTCAGCAACAGCGGCGCGTTCAACTTCCCGCCCAGCAGCCCGGCCTATTTCTACCCGGGAAGCATCACCGTTTCATCAAGCCAGACGGGAACGGTTCACTCTCCGGCCCTCGGCAATGGCGTGAACGGCAACTTGATTTCCGGCAACAGCAGCAGCGTGTTGAACCTCTCCAGCGGCGTGAGTTTCAGCGGCACCACCACCGCCCAGTTCGACAGCTTCACCGGCACGATCAACATTCTGCCCGGCGGCACGCTGCGGTTCTCGCCCAACAGCAGCGGAAACATTTACGGTTCGCTCAATCCGATCTTCGCCATCAACGGCACCTTGCAACCGCGCAATGCCGGCAACACCGTGCGCCTCGGGAAAATCTCCGGCAGCGGCACGCTGTCCGGCCCGCAATCGAACGGCGGCACCGGCAGCACCACTTATCAGATCGGCGGCGCGAATGTGGATTCGACCTTCACCGGAGTCATCGCCAGCAACACCGCCGTGACCGGCAGCCTCGTGGTCTTGCACAAAGTCGGCACGGCAAAGTTGACTCTCACCGGCAACAGCACCTACACCGGCGGCACCATCGTCAGCAACGGCGCGGTGTTCGTCAGCAACCCCACCGGCAGCGGCACCGGCTCGGGATCGGTGGCGGTGCGCAGCGGCGCGACGCTCGGCGGTTCGGGCATCATCAACGGCACCACCACCATCGAGAATGGCGCAACCCTCTCGCCCGGCGATACCGTCGGCAAACTGACTTTCAATTCCACGCTGAGCCTCGCGGCTGGCAGCACCAGCCGGTTCGAGTTGAACGCCGCCGCGTTGACCAACGACGTGGTGAAAGTTCCCGCCACGATTACTTTCGGCGGGACACTGGTCGTCAGCAATACTGCCGGCACGCTGGTCGCCGGGCAAAGTTTCAAGCTGTTCGAGGCCACCGGCTACTCAGGTTCGTTCAGCGCAATCACCCTGCCGGCTTTGAATCCGAACCTCGCCTGGACCAATCGCCTCGCGCTTGACGGCACCATCGCCGTGTTTAGCACCGCGCCCATCACGCCACCGGTGTTCACCAGTGTGGTCGCCGTCGGCCCCAACCTGGTGATGAGCGGCACCAACGGCCCCGCCAACACCGCCTATTTTGTCTTGAGCGCCACGAACGTCGCCCTCCCGGCGGCTGACTGGACGCGCCTCGCCACGAATAATTTCAACGGCAGCGGCAACTTTGCCTTCACCAACGCCATCGCGCCCGGCATCCCGCAACAGTTCTATCGCCTGCAACTCCCATGAAATGGTGCCTGTCGCGGCGCTGAAACCCAGCTAAACTCAAACCATGTTCACTCCGCGATTGTTCCCAGCCAGCCTGGCCTGCGCCCTGTTGTCGTTCGGTCTTGAGGCGACCGCCCAACCACTCGCCTTCCCCGGCGCCGTCGGCCACGGCCAGGACGCCACCGGTGGACGCGGCGGCAGCGTCTATCGCGTCACCACGCTCGCCAACAGCGGCGCGGGTTCGTTTCGCGATGCGGTCAGTCAGCCGAATCGCATCATCATCTTCGACGTGGGCGGTTACATCACGTTAGCCTCGGAAGCCGCCATGTCGCACAATCTCACCATCGCCGGCCAGACCGCGCCCGGTGGCGGCATTGCGATCCGCGGGGCGGAAGTTTCCACCGGCTCGTCCACCAACCTCATCATCCGGCACGTCCGCTTCCGACCCGGCAGCGGCGCGGACAGCGGCGCGCATTGCCTGAATTTTCGCGGCACGAACGGCATCGTGGACCAATGCTCGTTGGAGTTCGGGCCGTGGAACAACGTCGGCGGCGTGAACGCCAATCAGCTCACCATCATGCGGTCGCTCATCGCCGATCCCATCGGCCAGCAGTTTGGCGCGCACATGGAACGCCTCGACGGCACCGTGACGTGGTATCAAAACATTTTCGCCAATGGCCACAACCGCCAGCCGCTCTCGAAGATCAACACGGTCTTCATCAACAACGTCATCTACAACTACGAAGCCGGTTACACCTGTGGCGACACGAGCGGCCATTTCTCCCACGACATCATCGGCAATTATTTCATCACCGGCCCGGCGACCGATACAGTGAACAACGATTACTACCAACTCGGCGGCAATCAAAGCCTCTACGAGTCCGGCAACCTGCGCGATAGCAACAAAGACGGCGCGCTCAACGGCTCGACCACGATTTCCGGCGAAGGCACGGCGCTCGGCGCTCCGTGGTCGCCGCTCACGCCGACGATCCCTACCGTCAATGCGCAGACTGCGTTTCGTCGGAACAACTCCACTGCCGGAGCGTGGCCACGCGATCAAGTGGACAATGTCATCCTTGCCGAAGTCCGCACCTGCGGCACCGGCGGACCGAATCCCCTGCCCTCCAGCCAGACTGTGACCGGCCTCGGCAACAGTGGCTTCGGCACGATCAACGGCGGCCTCATCCCGCTCGACACCGATCAGGACGGTATGCCGGATTATTGGGAAGCCGTCACCGGCTCAAATCTGAACTCTGCCGACGCGATGGTGATCGGCGGCGATGGCTACGCGCGCATCGAGAATTATCTCAACTGGCTGGCCGAGCCGCACGCGCTCACGCCGACGAACACCGTCATTGACGTTGATCTCTGGCAATACACCGCCGGCTTCACGAACGCGACGCCGACTTACTACCTCGACCAACCGACGAACGGCACGGTGACACTCGTCAGCGGCCACATCGCGCGTTTCACGCCGAGCGCGGGTGTCGCTGGCTTCGGCGGGTTTCGATTTGCCGTCGTTTCCTCCGACGGACTCAACCTCACCAACAGCGTCTCGATCATCATCTCGGCCTTGCCGCCGCCCTCGAACCTGACGTGGCGCGGCGATGGCGTGGCGAACACGTGGGACGTGGGCACGACCGCAAACTGGGACAATGCCGGCGCGCCCGTGACATTCTCGTCGGGCGACAACGTCACGTTCGACGATAGTGGCTCGAATTTTCCCATCGTCACGCTGGCCGCGCCAATCACGGCGGGAACGGTGTCCGTCCTGGCGGAACAGGATTACACCTTCGGCGGTTCTGGTTTCGCCGGTGGAACAAAACTGTTCAAGGTCGGCGCGGGCAAACTGACGTTGAACAATGCGAACACTTTCAGCGGCGGCGTCTTGATCCAGGAAGGCATCGTGCAACTCGGCGACGGCGTCTCGTTGAACGGCAGCATCAGCGGCAATATCACGAACAATGACACGCTCATCCTCGCGAACCCCGCCGGCGGCAGCAGCGCGGCCAGCATCAGCGGTTCGGGCGAACTCATCAAACGCGGCGCTGGCACACATACACTCAGCGGCACGCAGACTTACACAAATACGACAATCGTCGAAACTGGCACGCTGGCCTTTTCCGGCACACCACCGACCGGAATAATCTCCAATGCCGGTGGCGTGACGTTTAATCCCGCCGCATCATTGACTCACTCGGGCCGCATCATCGGCCCAGGAATCGTGACCGTCAGCGCCTCCAGCCAGACCATCACGCTAAGTGGCTCGAACACTTTCTCGGGCGGATTGAATGTCACCGCCGGCAACCTGCAACTGGCGCACAACCACGCCGCCGGCACAGGACCAGTCACGAACAGCAGTTCCGGTTTGATCTACGTCGGCAGCGGAATCGTAGTCACCAACAATCTCACGTTCACGACCTCCACCACGGATTTGAATCTGCGTTGCGACAGCGGCACAGGCACATGGGCGGGCAATGTCACCAATCTCGGCAGCGGCGCGTCATTCCGTCCGGGCAGCGATGGCGGCACATTGATCTTCACCGGCACGGCGCACCAAGGCGGGCGCAACTTCATCGTGCCCCGTGGCTCGGTTCAGTTCGCCTCCAACGCCGTCATCACCGCCACCGGCAGCGCGACCGCGCTGGGCCGCGACACCAGCGGCGGGAATCGCAGCTTGAACCTGACGCTGCGCGACAACGCCAACCTCACACTGGGTGCTTGCTCCATCGGCGGTGGGCAAGCGGGCAACAACGTGACAATTACTATTCAGGACAATGCCTCGCTGACCATCTCAAACAACAATTTCGATGTTCATAACATCAACCGCGCCACCGCTGTTTCGACATTGCGACTGAACGGTGGAACGCTGCGCGTTGCCGGATTTACCAAGACTCGGATCACCTACACCAATGTGATTGCCTTCAACGGCGGTTGGTTGATGAGCGCAGACTTCGCCCCGGGTCTCGGTTTTCTCCCAGCCAACAACACTCAAACCGCCCTTGTTCAAGCTGGCGGCGCAAAGATTAACGGCAGTTACGGCATCACCATCTCCCAGCCGCTGATTCACGATCCCGCGCTCGGGGCCACTCCTGACGGTGGCCTGACCATTTGGGGTTTGGTAACACTGACTGGACACAACACCTATACCGGCCCGACCACGATTCTGCTCGGTGCCCTAGTTGTGAGTTCCACCAACGCGATCGCCGCCACGCCCAGCATCTACACCGCCAGCGGCTGTGACTTGGATACGACTACTGCTTCAAACTTCACTTTGACGAACTGCAAACTCTGGGGCAATGGCACGGTCAACGGCGAAATCACGCTTGGCCCGGGCGCACTACTGGCTCCAGGCAGCAATCAAATCGGAAGATTTACCTTGGTTCGCCCGGCCACCTTTGCCGCTGGCAGCACCAACTTGCTGGAATTGAACAAAACCCTCCTCACCAACGACACCGTGAGAGTCGGGCAATCCTTGACCTTGGGCGGCACGCTCATGGTCACAAATCTTTCCGGCACACTCGTCGCAGGGGATTCGTTCAAACTGTTTGATGGCACTGTGAACGGCAATTTCACCACCGTGATTTTACCTCCACTGAACCCTGGATTGATCTGGACCAATCAACTCTCCACCACCGGCCGGATAACGGTCATTAGCATCGCCCCAGCAGCACCGCCAGTGTTCGGTGCAATTAGCACCAGCGGCAACAACCTCGTGATGAGCGGCAGCAACGGCACGCCCAACGCCAGCTTTTACACGCTGACCGCCACCAATGTCACGTTGCCGGTCGCAAGCTGGTCGCGGGTGGCGACGAACCAGTTCGACGCGAACGGCTATTTCAATCTGACCAACCCGATTGATCCGGCCACACCGCAGTTGTTTTATCGCCTGCAATTGCCATGAATTCTTTCCGGGTATTAGCCGTCCGCAAATCATGAATAGCGCGCCGCCCGCCCTCACCCCAACCCTCTCCCCCCAGGAGAGGGAGCAACGACTCCCGCGAATTGCCATGGGGGAAGCGGCTGGATTTACCACGAGATCGTTCAAAAGATTTGGGGCTGTCCTAGATAACGCAAAGGATGTGGTATCAAAGGTGGCATGAGGA
>CAZQNQ010000029.1:0-63338 GCA_964594985.1 uncultured Bifidobacterium sp. | reverse complement strand
CCAAGCCTGCCACACCTCAGACAATACGGCTATAGTTTTATTTAATATGCTCTAGCCCGTCACCGGGATTTCACCTTGCTGATGCTTGCGGAGCAGTTCCACGTCCGCATCCACCATCAATTTGGTGAGCGCTTCAAATTTCGTCTTCGGCTCCCAGCCCAGTTTTTTCTTCGCCTTGCTGTAATCGCCGATGAGCAGGTCCACTTCCGCCGGACGATTATAGCGCGCATCCAGTTCGACGTATTTCTTCCAGTCCAGTCCGACGTGACCGAACGCCACTTCGAGGAACTCGCGCACCGAGTGCGTCTCGTTTGTGGCGATGACATAATCGTCCGGTGTGTCCTGCTGCATCATCAGCCACATCGCCTCGACGTATTCCTTGGCGTAACCCCAGTCGCGCTTGGCGTCGAGGTTGCCGAGGTAAAGTTTGTTCTGCAGCCCGGCTTTGATGTGGGCGACGGCGCGGGTGATCTTGCGCGTGACGAAGGTTTCGCCGCGGCGCGGGGATTCGTGATTGAACAGGATGCCGTTGCTGGCGTGCATGCCGTAGGACTCGCGGTAGTTCACCGTGATCCAATACGCGTAAACCTTGGCGCAACCATACGGGCTGCGCGGATAGAACGGCGTGGTTTCCTTCTGCGGCACTTCCTGCACCATGCCGTACATCTCGGAGGAGGAAGCCTGATAATAACGCGGTTTCACGCCGGCTTCGCGGATCGCTTCCAGCAGGCGGATCGCGCCCGTGCCCGTGATGTCCGTAGTGTATTCCGGCGCATCAAAGCTGACGCGCACGTGGCTTTGCGCCGCGAGATTGTAAACCTCATCGGGCTGAATCTTGATCATCAGGCGCGACAACGCGCTGGCGTCCGAAAGATCACCGTAGTGGAGGAAGAGCCGCTTGCCGCTGGCGTGGGGGTCTTGATAAATCGGGTCGAGACGGCCCGTGTTGAACGTGCTCGCCCGGCGGATGATGCCGTGGACTTCGTAACCTTTGGACAACAACAATTCTGCCAGATAAGAACCGTCCTGTCCGGTGATGCCAGTGATAAGTGCGCGTTTCGCCATATTTGGAAGCAAAAGAGTCAGAAAGTTGCCGCCGGAACGCAAGCTTGGAAACCGCCACATTGATGCGAGGTGATTTCGGTCCGCAGTTAGTCATGTAGCTTTTAATCCAGCGCCATAGGCGCGGAATCTTTGTAGAACCAAAACCACAACCAAATTCAGCTCCGTTAGGAGCGACATATTCCCGACAATGTCGCTCCTGACGGAGCTTGAAAATCTTTCTCGGCTGGTTCTACAAAGATGCCGCCCCTGACGGGGCTGAAAACCAACACAAGCCCGCGACTGACAGAAACGATAACGAGGAGTTTCATGAATAACTAAATCGCTTTGGAAATCTCCTCTTCCGTTTTTGGAATTGGGCGTTTTCCTGATTCGACCTCTCGCGCGAATGCGAGAAGTTGCTTATTCACTGCTTGATCGGGTTCAAGTTGAATGGTTCTTTCAAATGCCGAACATGCATCCTCTATTTTGCCAGCCAACAAGCACGATAGACCCAAATTGCAATGGAGTGCAGCGTCATTGGGGTTTTGCTTGGCTGCCTGCATCATTGCTTGGAGTGCGACATCGTGTTTGCCTAACCTACTGGCTGCGTATCCCACCTCCTTTGCAACCGAAGGATTTTCTGGTGCGCACTCATGAGCACGAATAAACCAGTCCAGTGATTGCTGAAATTCCTCCAAGCTTTGGAAAGCCTTGGCGATGGCAAACATTGACGGCCAGTTTTTCGGATTGATTTCGAGAACCTGCTTGTAAAGCTCGATTGCTTTGCGGAGACGACGTTTCGCAAAAAACCCGGGAGCTTTGAAAGCAACATCATCGAGAAGTATCAATCCTTTCGACATCTCGTTTGCACGAGCATACAAATCATTATGCCTCTTGATTTGCTCGTCAGGAAGTGTTGGGTCAGGTTTCATTTTGCTTACACCACCCGCGCCGCGCCTTTGCCTTTCACCACTTCGCCGATGAGCCAGGCTTTGTGCTTCTGCGCGCGGATGAATTTCATGCGGCGGCCAGCAGTTGCGCTTGTTCCTCGATTTGGCGACGGAGCTTTTCGATTTCCGCGAGCGGTCCTTCCGCCATGACGGCAAAGAACCGCGAGTTCTTGGGCAGGATTTCCAGGCGTAGGACGCGCAACGCATCGTTCATCAACTCCAGTTGCTCGATCGTCTTGGCAAGTTTGTTTTCTTCGATGGTCATAGCTCAATCCTTCAACACACGTTGGTTCATCGCATCACTTGCGCACCTTCAACCCTTCGAGCGTTGCCAATTTAGTCGCCTTCGGGTCGAAACTCCAAAACGTGTCGCACTTCAGCACCAATGCCGAGGCGACGTGCAGTAGATCGTAGGTGCGAAAGCCGTGTTTGGCGGTGTGGCGCAGCGAAAGTTCCTCGAATTGTCTTTCCAGCTCGGCTTGGGGAACGACGGCGTTGCGAAGGAATTCCTGTCTGGACAAGTCTTCACGGAAGTTTGCGAGCGCGAGTGCGGCCTGTTCGGGGGAAACAAATATCTGGCCGGGCGACCGGGCCGTGAACAAATGGAGTTGCAAGGCGTTCACAAACTCAAGGCGATGCAGCCACAATACCGGCAACGCATGCGCGCCACGCCGTTGAATTCCTTCAGCCAGTTCGTCAGCCTCCGGGCTACCCGGCAGTTCGAGATAGAGGCGGGTGAAAAAATTGGTGTCAGCGTACGGACTCATTCGCCTGCAATCAACCGGTCAACCATGGCGACTTGGGCTGCGGGGATTGTTTTCTTAAAGATCGTCCGGCGCCGGGCGGCAAAATCCGGCAAGGAGACAACTTTACGCTCCGACAATTCGGGGGTCAGCGAATACTTGCGCCCGTCGCGTCGTTTGATGCAAACCATACCCTCCTTGTCCGCTGCGTCCAACACCACCCCCGGCTCGCGATCCAGTTCTCTGACCGTAAAAGTCTTCATGTCGGACATTATGTCGGCGTTCGTTGAAAAGTCAAGCTGCGGGCTGCTACACCACCCGCGCCTCGCCTTTGCCCTTCACCACCTCACCAATGATCCAGGCTTTGTGCTTCTGCGCACGGATGAATTTCAGCACGGCGTCCGCCTTGTCCGCCGCGACGATGCTCACCATGCCGATGCCCATGTTGAAGACTTGATACAATTCCTCGTCCGGCACGCCGCTCTTCTGCTCAATAATTTTGAAGATGGGGAGCATATCCCACGAGCCTTTGCGGATAGCTACATCCAAATTCTTTGGCAATACGCGCGGGATGTTGTCCACGAAACCGCCGCCGGTGATGTGGGCGAACGCTTTAATGGGAAGTGGCTGCGTTCGTGAGAACGCGGCTGACTTTGCCTTCTGATTTGCCGCACTCTTACGAGATGCAGCCACGGGATTGAACTTCTTCACCAGCTTCTGCACCAGCGGGCCGTAGCTGATGTGTTCTTTCAGCAACTCCTGGCCGACCGTGCCTTTGAGGCCGGGCACGCGGCTCGATGGTTTGTAACCGAGTTGCTCGAAGAAAATTTTGCGCCCGAGCGAATAGCCGTTCGTGTGCAGGCCGCTGGATTCGATGCCGATGACGACGTCACCGCGCTTCACGGTTTTCTGACCGTTGAGCATCCGGGATTTTTCCACCACGCCGACGATCGTGCCGCTCACGTCGTATTCGCCCTTCTGGTAGAAGCCGGGCATCTGCGCGGTTTCGCCGCCGATGAGGGCGCAGTTGTTTTCCGCGCAAGCGCGGGCGAAGCCTTTGATGATGTCGGTGAAGACGTGCGGCTCGAGTTTGCCCGTGCCGAGGTAATCGAGGAAGAAGAGCGGTTCCGCGCCGAGCACGGCGATGTCGTTGACGCAATGGTTCACGAGGTCCGCGCCGATGGTGTCGTGCTGGTCCATCGTGAAGGCGATCTTCAGCTTCGTGCCCACGCCGTCCACGCTGCTGACGAGGATCGGGTGGCGATATTTCTTGAGGTCGAGCTGGAAGAGGCCGCCGAAGCCGCCGACCTTGCCGAGGACTTCGCGGCGGTGCGTGCTGGCGAGCAATTGCGGGAGCGTGGCTTTGACTTTGTTACCGAGATCAATATCAACGCCGGCGGCGGCGTAGGCTTTCTGTTTCATGCGGCGGGGAGTAAAGCGATTTGGGGCGCGGCTTGCGAGTCAAAAGCGTGGTGAAATCGGGTTGTGTTACGGAGCGCCGGTCGCCGCACCCGGCGTGAATCTCTGTTGGAGTTCAAGCTTTAGCTGGTTTGGGAACGCGCTGAAGCGTGAACTTCAACCCGCCCGGCGCTCCATCCCGCGCCGAAACTTTCCGGGCGCGGTGTTTTTGAATTGGCAGGGGCGGCGGTTGCCCGTAAATAGTCACATGCGCTGGCGCGTCATTCTTGCTTTGTCCCTGCTTGCCAACCTCGTCTTGGCGCTCGCTTGGTTCGGGGGCAGGCGCGCGGGTCGTGCCCCAAGTGATTCTGCTGCCGGCACCACGAACACGGTCAATACCACCAATAACCGCACTGCGGTGATCGTGCGCCGCCAGTTTTTCTCCTGGCAGGAATTAGAATCGCAGGATTACCCGACTTACATCAAGAATCTGCGGTCCATCGGTTGTCCGGAACAGACCATCCGGGACATCGTCATTGCGGATGTGACGCAGATGTTGGCGGAGAAATATCGCGGGAGCACCAGCCGGTTCAAACCCAACCCCAAGTGGTGGACGAATCATCGTGATTCGGGCGATGAAACGGAGGACGCAGCCCAGCGCATGTGGGCGGAGCGGGCGACTATATTGGCCGAGTTGCTCGGGCCGGATTGGGCGGTCCGCAATCGCGGCACCACCGCCGCGAGCACCAACGCCTACCAAGGGATGCTTGTCGCCACGATGGATTTGAATCCGGTGTTGCAAGGATTGTCCGCGGAGAAAAAGCAGCAGGTGGCGGTGATTCTGGAATCGTCCGTGCCCTTGGGCCTGATTCCTGAATTTGATTCCTTGGCTGCGCTTGAAGCGTGGAAAACCAAAAACGCAGCGGAAGAAAAGAGTCGTTGGGCCAAGCTCTCCGAAATCCTCACGTTGGAACAGTTGGAAGCCGCCAAGTTGCATTTCTCCGCGCAAGCCGAGGAACTGCGCGACGAGCTTGATGCGTTGCCCGGGTTTGACACCCAACCGGACGAATTCCGCAAAATTTTCCGTAACACTGAAGCCATCGAAGCACAGCTTGTCGCGCTGGCTGGTCGCGACGATGAAGCGGCGCAGAAGCAACGGGCCACGCTGAATGCCCTGCGCGATTCCGCGATTCGCAGCGCGCTGTCGCCCGAGCGTTATGAACTGTATGTCCGCCTGAGCGACCCGGCGTATCTCAGTGCGGTGGAAGCGCTCGGCGAAGGCAGGGCGACACCGGAAGCGGTTCGCTTGCTCTACGCCATCAATCGCGCGAAGGCCGCCGAAGAGGAGCGCATTGAGAACGATCCCACGCTGACCGACACCCAGCGCGAGATCGAATTGAAGCGCCTCGAACTCGAACTGCTCAAGGCCGCCGCTCTGGCGCGCGGCGAGGAATTGCTCGATGAATCCGGCCAGAAGGAAAAGCCCAAGTCCGAGCCGATGAAAACCCACAGCGCTCTGGCCGGCGAAAGCCTGGACCGGATCGCCTATGCTTACGGGGTGACGCCAGCGCAACTGCGGGCGTTAAATCCGAACGTCAATTTTGACAAGCTGACTGCCGGCACGCCGATCAACATTCCGGTCTATCCGCTGCCGCCTCCGCCCGTCCCGCCGCAATGATCCATGCGCGCCGTCCTGCAACGCGTGAGCCAGGCCGGTGTCGCCATCGCCGGGCAAGTTCGGGGGCAAATTGGTCCCGGCCTGCTGGTGTTGGTCGCGGTTGAGGAGGCGGACACGGCGGAGGACCTCGAATGGCTTTCCGGCAAGATCGTGCGGCTGCGGATTTTTCCCGATGACGCGGGTTTGATGAATCGTTCTGTGCAGGAAATCGGCGGCGAGATTTTGCTCATCAGTCAGTTCACGTTGTTCGCCAGCACAGCAAAAGGCAGTCGTCCCTCTTATCTGCGTTCGGCCAAGCCGGATCGCGCGACCCCGCTTTACGAACAATTCAAGGCGCGACTGGCACAGGACTTGGGCAAACCGGTGGCCACCGGCGAATTTGGCGCGGATATGCAGGTCAGCCTCATGAACGACGGCCCAGTGACCATTCTGATGGACTCGAAAAACCGGGAGTAAACCACGAATGCACACCAATGGACATAGATCGGTCCTGGAGGTTTGATAGCCCCAAGCGGCACAGCCAAATTCCCAGAAGCCTTGAGCCATTAGTGTTTATTCGTGTCCATTCGTGGTTGAACTCATTGAACTCGACTGAAATTTCAAAGGCTTCAGCATTGACATCAGGCCTGTTTCCGCTACCGTCTCGCCCCTCAAATTGAGTTAGAAACGATTTATGCCGAATACCAAGTCAGCCGAAAAGCGCATGCGCAGCAACGCGCGCAAGCAATTGCACAACCGCTCCATCTCTTCCCGCCTGCGTCGCGTGGAAAAAGGCTTCCGGGACACCGTCACGGCCGGCCAGAAAGCCGAAGCCGCCAAGTCCTTACCCGATGCCTTGTCGGTCATTGATAAGGCCGTCAAGTCCGGCGTCATCACCCGCGCCGCGGCGAACCGCAAGAAGTCCCGTTTGACCCTCGCATTCAATCGCGCGAAGTAACCGGACCGACCAAACAATCAATTTGAGAAAAGGGCGCGCTCGTCGCGCCCTTTTGCTTTGTGGCGATGGAGAACTAAACTTCTGAGTCTCACGCCAAGGACGCCAAGTCCGCAAAGGGGAAAACTCTTGGAGCATAATGCAAAAAGAAGGTCGGGAACGAGGTGCTGGCGAAAGGCCCCTCACCCCGTCCCTCTCCCCATCCGATGGGGAGAGGGTGGCCGCTAGGCCGGGTGAGGGGATTTCGTATCCGTTAAACATTTTGAGAACCGTTCCAACGATTCGCAAACGCTCAGGTTGTTTGCCGCAACCGCAGCGGTTCGTTTTGTCCGCCCCTTCCTCCCTCCTTTGCGACCGTCGCGCACTTTGCGTGAAACCAAGAGCGAGAGGTTACTTCGCCGGGAAGAACAGCCGGGACTTGATCAGCCCCAGCTTGCTGAACCGGAAGCGCAGTCCGGTCGAGAGACAGCCGAAACCATACTTCACGCTGCGGCTGAAATTGATCGAGGATGCCTCGGCAAAATACTTCGTCGGGCAGCTTACCTCGCCGATGCTGAAGCCATGCCAGACGATCTGCGCCAGCATCTCGTTGTCGAACACGAAGTCGTCTGAGTTTGAGCTGAAATCGAGCTTTTCCAGAATTTCCCGCGAGAAGGCGCGATAGCCGGTGTGATACTCGGAAAGTTTCGCGCCAATCATCACGTTTTCCACGAACGTCAGCCAGCGATTCGCCACGTATTTCCAGACCGGCATTCCGCCTTTGAGCGAATAGCCGCCAAGGATGCGGCTGCCCAGCACGCAGGGATGCAGGCCGTTGGCGATCATCGAAACCATCGCGGGCAAGAGCAGGGGAGTGTATTGATAATCCGGGTGGATCATCACCACGATGTCCGCGCCGGCTTCGAGCGCGAGGCGGTAGCAGGTCTTTTGATTCCCGCCATAGCCGGTGTTTTTCTCATGGACATGAACTTGCACACCTTCGAGTTCCCGCGCGACCGCCACCGTGTTATCGCGGCTCCGGTCGTCCACGAGGATGATGTGATCCACAAGGCCCTGGTCGCGCACTTCATCATAGGTCTGGCGCAAGGTTTTCGCCGCATTGTAAGCCGGCATGACGACGACCACTTTCTTTCCGCGATACATGATGCGCGACAAGTTGCCGGGAGCGGCGCACAGAATCAAATCCAACCTTGCGAGGGCAAAGGCCCGCGCTTAACCTGCCCGGGTTGAATAAGACGCAGAAATCTCCCATCGCGCCCGCTGCGGACGCTTGTTGCGCTGAGGGGACGATGTGCCCGCTTTCCACGGTGGAAGCCGGCACCACGGTCTGCATCAAGCAACTCACCGTGCAGCCGGACGTGTTGAATCGCCTGCGTGAAATGGGCCTCGGTGAGGAGCAACGCATCCGCCTCATCAGTCGGCATCCGAGTTTGATCTGCCAGGTCTGCAACGCCCGCGTTGCTTTGAGTGAAGACCTGGCGAAAGCCATTTTGGTCGAGCCGCTGCTAAAAGCTTCTTGATCCCATGTCCCCCACTCTTCAACCACTGACCTCGGTCGCCTTGGGCACAACGGCAACCGTTGCGGAAATCAACCTCCCGCCCGCCAGCCGCCCACGCCTCATGGAAATGGGCCTGCTCGTCGGAACGAAAGTCGAACTCGTCCGCTTTGCGCCGCTGGGCGACCCGGTGGAAATCAAAGTGCGCGGCTACAATCTCACGCTGCGCAAGCACGAGGCGGAACAGATTCTCGTCACGAGCAATGCGTGACTCCTTGGTGCGGCCCGGAATCCAGCTTTGTTCTACCCTAAACCCGGCAGCGCAATTGGCCGACAATTTATGACAAGCATGGGCAATCGGGTTCGGGCTGGTTTGCGTAACCTTTTCTCCGAAACACAAGCGTGAACCAATCATCCACATCCAGCGCCGCCACGGCGAATCGTTCTTCTGCCTACGTCGCTTTGACCGGCAATCCCAATTCCGGCAAGACAACCTTGTTCAACGCCCTCACCGGCCTGCGCGCGAAAGTCGGTAATTACGCCGGCGTCACCGTGGAGCGCAAGGAAGGCAGACTAGTTGGGGGGCCAGATGGTAGGGCGCGTCACTCCGTGCGCGCCGGTTCTGATACGCAGGAAGACGGCGCGCACGGAGTGACGCGCCCTACCGACATCCGCATTCTGGATCTGCCGGGCACTTACAGCCTCAGCCCCAATTCGCTCGATGAACAGGTTTCGCGCGATGTGCTGCTCGGACGTTTGCCGGAAATTCCCGCGCCGCATCTGATCGTGGTGGTCGTGGATGCGTCGAACCTGCAACGCAATCTTTACTACGCCACGCAGGTCATCGAGTTGGGCCATCCGACGATTCTCGCGTTGAACATGACCGACGTGGCCGAAGGGCTCGGCCATGCAATTGACACGGCGAAGCTTTCCAAATTGCTCGATGTGCCGGTGGTGCCGATTGTGGCGAGCACCGGTGAAGGCTTGCCGGCGTTGCGAGAGAAGATTGCCACGCTGGCGACCACCTCGCAGGAGATGAAGCCGCGGTTGTTCTGTCAATTGCCCGGTTTGTTCCGCATCGAGGCCGACGGCTTGACCGATTTGCTGGCGAAGGCGTTTCAGGAACGTCGGCATCAAGCGATGGCGGAAGCACTGTTGATTCTGAGCAACGAGAAAGCGCTGGCTTCCTCTTCCGCCCATTATCCCCGGGAAATCCAGGATGCGGTCATCGCGGCACGCCAGCGGTTGGATGCTGCCAAGGTGGACTGGCGCGGGGCCCCGATCGAATGGCGTTACGCCCGCATTGCGGAAATTCAGCAAGCCGTCACCACCGAACTCGCGCCGCCGGGCGAGACGTTCAGCGACAAGGTGGATCGCATCGTCACGCACAAAGTCTGGGGGACGCTGATTTTCCTCGCGATCATGTACCTGATTTTTCAGTGCATCTTCACGTTCGCGGAGTATCCGATGAGCTGGTTGGAAAGCGGGGTCGCTTGGGCTGGTAATCATGTTGCCGCCGCCATGCCGCCGGGCGATCTGCGGGATTTGCTGGTCAGCGGCGTCATCGCCGGCGTGGGCGGGGTGGTGGTTTTTCTGCCGCAGATTTTGATGCTGTTCTTGTTCATCGGTCTGCTCGAAGACACCGGTTACATGGCGCGGGCGGCGTTTCTCATGGACCGCTTGATGAGCAAGGTCGGGTTGCACGGCAAAAGTTTCATCCCGATGCTGAGTTCTTTCGCGTGTGCGATTCCCGGCATCATGGCGGCGCGGACGATTGAAAGCCCGAAGGACCGGCTCGTGACGATCCTGGTCGCGCCGTTGATGAGCTGTTCGGCGCGGTTGCCGGTTTACACGCTGCTCATCGGGGCCACCATTCCTGATCGCGTGCTCGGGAACTTGAATTACGAACTGAATCTTGGCTTTACCAAGTTCAATGCCTTTGGCTTTCTCGGCCTGCGCGGTCTCACCATGCTCGTGATGTATCTGCTCGGCATTGTCGTCGCGATGTTGATGGCGTGGATCTTCAAGAAAACGTTGCTCAAAGGCGAGACGCCGATGCTGATCATGGAACTGCCCGCCTACAAACGGCCCGTGATCCACGTGGTGCTGCGCCACATCTGGGAACGCTCGAAACTGTTTCTGACCCGCGCCGGCACGGTGATTCTCGGCATCAGCATCATCCTTTGGTTTCTCGCGACTTATCCCAAGAGCAGCAAGCTGGACGCGCAATTTGAAACCCGCCGCACCGAGATCACCAATTCGTTCAATGCGGTGACGCTCACCACCGGCACGGGCGGCGAATCCAACCAACTGGCCGCGTTGGAAGAACAGATTGACGCCGTGAACAAGGAGGAGACTGGTGAAAAACTTCGGCACAGTTTTGCGGGTATGCTGGGGCGGGCCATTGAACCGGCCATTGTGCCGTTGGGTTTCGATTGGAAAATCGGCATCGGGCTGGTGGCTTCCTTCGCCGCGCGGGAAGTTTTTGTTTCGACGATGTCCACGGTTTACAACGTCGGCGAGTTCGACGATTCCGACGAAGGCATGAAGACGCTGGAGCAAACCTTGCGCGATCAGGAACGTCCCGACGGCAAACCGGTTTACACCACACTCGTCGCGGTGACGCTGATGGTCTTCTACGTCTTCGCCATGCAATGTGTCAGCACCGTCGCGGTCGTGCGCCGCGAAACGAACTCGTGGAAGTGGCCGGTCTTCCAATGGGTTTACATGGGCGCGCTCGCGTGGGCGCTGGCATTCATCACTTATCAAGGCGGCAAACTGCTCGGCTGGGGTTGATGTAGCGCAGGCATCCTTGCCTGCGGGTTCACGGAGCTTCCCAGCTCCGTGTTTCGCCGGGATTTCGGACTCCTCTCCAAGCTTTGCCCAACTCCGCTGACCTGCTACGCTTTCGGCGATGTCCGACATCGTTCTCAGCACGCTCAACGCGAAATACATTCACGCGTCGTTCGGCCTGCGTTACCTGCTCGCCAACCTCGGCGACCTGAAGCCGCGCGCCGTGCTGCTGGAGTTCGACATCAACCAACGCCCGCTCGACGTCGCGGAAATCCTGCTCGCGCAAAACCCGAAGATCCTCGGCCTCGGCGTTTACATCTGGAACGTCGTCGAAACCACCGAAGTCCTCGCCGCCCTCAAACGCATCCGTCCCGACGTCATCGTCATCCTCGGCGGCCCGGAAGTCAGCCACGAAACGAACCAACAGGAAATCATCCGTCTCGCCGATTATGTCATCACGGGGGAAGCGGATTTGAAATTTGCGGAAGTGTGCGCGCGGTTGCTGGAGCGCCAAGCTCCTGATCGGCCTGTTTCCAGCGTTGTTTCGCAACGAGCCGATCTGGAGATCGGCGCTCCGGGGCTGCCCAAAATCATCTCTGCCGAGTTGCCCGAGTTCTCCCGCCTCGCGCTGCCGTACGAATTTTACGACGCCAAAGATATCGCCCATCGCGTCATTTACGTCGAAGCTTCGCGCGGCTGTCCGTTCACCTGCGAGTTCTGTCTGTCATCGCTCGACGTGCCGGTGCGTGCGGTGAATCTCGAACTCTTCCTCGGCGAGATGCAAAAGCTGCTGGATCGCGGCGTGCGCCAGTTCAAGTTCGTGGATCGCACGTTCAACCTGAACCTTAACACCAGTCGCGCGATCCTCGAATTTTTCCTCGCCCGCCATCAGCCCGGAAATTTCTATCATTTCGAAATGATTCCCGACCGCCTGCCGGAAGCGTTGCGCGAGACCATCGCTAAGTTTCCGCCCGGCACGGTACAGTTTGAAGTCGGCATCCAGACGTTCAATCCCGTCGTCGGCAAGCTCATCAGCCGCCGCCAGGATTACGCCAAGCTCGACGATAATTTGAATTGGTTGCGCGGCAACACCGGTGTCCACGTCCACGCCGATCTGATCGTCGGTCTGCCGGGCGAAGACATGGCAAGCTTCGGCGCGGGTTTCGACAAACTCATTGCTCTGCGCCCGCAGGAAATCCAGGTCGGCATCCTGAAGCGACTGCGCGGCACACCCATCGTTCGCCACGACATCGAATGGCGGATGGTTTATCATCCGCTGCCGCCCTATGAGATTCTCCAGACCAAGCTCATTGATTTCGCCACGATGCAACGCCTGCGGCGCTTCGCGAAGTATTGGGACCTGGTCGGCAACAGCGGCAACTTCGTCGAAACCGCGCCGCTCATTTGGAGCAACGCCGCGTCGCCCTTCGCCGCGTTCCTGTGCTGGAGCGATTGGCTGCACGCGCGCGTCAACCGCACCGACAGCATCGCCCTTGCGCGTTTGATGGAATTGCTGCTCGAATATCTGACAAGCGAACTGAAGCTCGATGCCCGCGGCACCGCTGAAACTTTGTGGCGCGATTTCCAACGCGCCGGTCGCAAAGACAAGCCAGGTTTCCTTGCCGCGCACATTCCCGACGCACCCAAGCGTTCCGCTGCCCAACGAGCCACCGGCCTTAAACGTCAATCCCGCCATGTCGGGGCCGCCTGAGATCATGCGTGTGTTCGGAGACATGACCATTCTTTCTGTGTTCTCATCCGAAAGCGGTGCTGAAGCCACCGCAGTCCAGACGCTACCGCGACCATCACGCGCCGCCAAACCTCGCGGAGCGTCTGGACTGCGGCGTGTTCACCGCCGCTTTTGGGGGCTGATATTGTCAGCTTTGGTATTCAAGTTCTCAGCAGCCGCACAAACCTGTTCGCTCCCACCCCGCTCGACCTCCGCCCTGACTGGCAGCCAACTCGCCACCAATGCCGCGTTGCTCACCACAAACTTGGTTGAGCGTGAAACCTTCATCCGCTCGGAAATCCTCAGTGGCAATGTCCCCGGTTTTCTCCGGCAATTTTCTCCGATAACGAGCACCGACTTCAGCTCCGGCGGCACAAACCTCGTCACAATTTATGTCACCCCAGACTATCTCGCGCTCGGCGGTGACGACGATTATCTGATCATGCCGATGACGCCAGAGACGGCCCAACGTGTCGCGGACGCCACAGGTTGTCTCTTGCCGACGCGAAAAATGGTGGATGCGATTTACGAAAGCGCGGAGGCCAAGCTGGCTCCCCAGCCGCTCACGCCCGGCCCGATGATGACCACGCCTCCTGTTTTCTTGCGGCACAACGCCATTGTCCACACGCAACTCATGGCCCTCGCCAAATCACCTTCTGTCCTAACCGCCGGACACAAAAAGGATGTCGTCATCACCGCCCGACTCACGAACGCGCCGACAAAGGTCGCCATCTACGGCTGGCATCGGACGAACGGCGTGGCGATCCAGCCGCTTTATCTCGGCCACACTGCCGCGTGGGTGGATTACAGCCACGGCATCCGGCTCGTCTCACAAACCGCGCTGCTCAACGGTCAGCGGACAAACGTCACGGCCATTTTGGCAGACGCGAATTTTTGCCACCTGCTCAGTGACGAGGGCGTTATCATCCAGCCACGTTACCCGACGAACTCCCTTTCGCCCGCTTCATCGGCCGCCGCATCTCAAGCAAACAACCTTCGTTGGCCGCAAGGTTTTACTGCGAGCAAACATTTCGGTGAATTGACCCGCGAACTCAACCTGCCCGACAACGTGCGCGTGCTCATCAATACGCCATCAGAATTACGAGCGCCCCTCACCCGACCTTCGGCCACCCTCTCCCCATCCGATGGGGAGAGGGACGGGGTGAGGGGCCGCGAGACCAAGCCTCTCCTTCTCATCTTCTTCGCGTTGCCCAACGGCAACACCGTCGAGTGGACGATGGGCAAGCAATTGCAGCCCGGCGATGACTGGCATTTCAACATCCAACACATCGGCGCGCAGACGCGGTTTTTGCGGAGGGCGCTGACGAACCAAACCATCGTCGTCGCGTATCTGGAGAATTCGCTCAAGAGCTGGCCGGCATGGCGTCGCACCAATGGCAACGACCGCATCCCCGCACTATTTAACGCCGTGCGCAACATTTTCGCGGATTATCGGCAGGAGATTGTGCTCACTGGCCACAGCGGCGGCGGGAGCTTGACATTCGGTTATCTGAACGCCGTGCCGGAAATCCCGCGCGACATCAAGCGCATCGCGTTTCTCGACAGCAATTACGCCTACGAAACCACAAACTATCTCACGAAGTTGGTCAAGTGGCTGAAGCAAACAACAGACGAGACGCGTGAATTTCCCCTCACCCGGCCTAGCGGCCACCCTCTCCCCATCGGATGGGGAGAGGGACGAGGTGAGGGGACAGCGCATCATCTCTGTGTGTTGGCTTATCACGACTCGATTGCGTTGTTGGATGGGAAAACCTTTGTGAGCGAACGCGGCGGCACTTGGGGACGCAGTCACGCGATGCTGGCGGATTTGCAGACGGAATTTCCGTTCACCAGCACGACCAATAGCGCGGGCCTGCAATCACACGTCGCCGCCAATGGTAGGATTCAGTTCTTCCTGAAAGAGAATCCGGAGAAAAAAATCCTGCACACGGTTCAGGTGGATCGCAACGGCTTCATCCACGCCATGCTGACTGGAACGCCGCTGGAAAACCACGGCTACGAATACTTCGGCGCGCGCGCTTACGAACCGTGGATTCAGGCTGATTAGCGGTGAACCGCTATTCGATTCCCAGCAGTTCCACCTCGAACACGAGCGTGCTGTTCGGCGGAATCGTCGGCGTCGGGCTGTTTTCGCCATAAGCGAGGTTGGCGGGAATCTCGAACTTGAACTTGTCGCCCACCTTCATGAGCTGCACGCCTTCGGTCCAGCCGGAGATGACACGATTGAGCGGAAAGCTGGTGGGTTCGCCGCGCTGCACGGAGCTGTCGAACACCGTGCCATCCAGCAGTGTGCCGTGGTAATGCACCTTCACCGAGTCCGTGGCCTTGGGCGAAACCGTGCCCGTGCCTTGCTTCAACACCTGATACTTCAAGCCGCTGGCGGTGGTTTTTATTTCGCCGCTCGGGGTCGTGGTAGCAGTTGCCGCCGGAGCGTTGGAATTGGCGTCACTGTTGGTTTGGGTCGGTTGATTGCAGCCCAACAGGCAAAGGCTCGCCGCCGCTGTCATCAAGAATCGTAGTTTCATCATCATAAATTTGGTTGGCTGCAATGGTCGCAGCGCGTGGCAGGTTCGGCAATGCGTCAATCCGCGTCAAGCCGACTCGTGTTGGTCGCCCGCACTTCCGCCATAATTTTTGAGCAACTCGCGAACCTGTTCCCGTTTCCGTGGTAACGCGATGTCCCACGGGCGTTGCCCCTCGTTGTTTGACGCATTTACCATCGCACCCGCCTCAAGGAGTAGTCGGCAAACCTCCAGGTGACCGTGCCGAGCAGCCGCATGTAATGCTGTGTCTGATTCGATCTCCTCAGTGGCCATCAAGTCTGCGCCAGCATTTACAAGAATTTTGCAAATCTCAAACTGGCCAAGAAGGGCAGCATGAATCAACGGGGTGCTTTTGCTGTTGGTGTACGTGTTGACCACCGCGCCTTTGGAGATGAGCCAGACCACCGCTTCGGTTGAACCTTCTATTGCACAGTAATGTAACGCTGTTTCACCCACGCCATCCTGTTCCTTAAGAAGACCGGGGCATTGCGTAAGCATTTGTTCAGCAAGTTGCCGGTCATGCATGGCTGCCTGTCTAAAAGTTCGCAAATCAGTTGGGATCGTTTCCTTTGGCTGCTTCGACATGGAGTTGTGATTGGTTTTACTTTTTCCGACGTTTTACCTTAAACAACTCCATCTGCGGCTCTTTGAAGAAATCGTAGTTCTTGAGGATGCGGATGGTCTGGAGCAGGTCGGACTTTTGGTAGTTGCGGTTCGTCTCCGTTTGCGTGACGAGGTCGGTGAGCATCGTGCGGAAAGGGATCACCGCATCCACACCTTTGGCGCGGAGCAGGGCAATGCTTTTCTCCCGCTCTCCCGCTTCGTGGGGCAGGGCGGGCACGACCAGGATTTTCAACGGCGCGCCGTTTTCGCCAAAAACCTTGGCGGCTTGCTGGAAAACCTTGGTGCCGACGAAGCGGAAAATCTCGGGTGTGCTTTCCAGCCGCGCCGAACTGAACGTCTCGGTGTGCCAGCCTTTCACGACCACGATGGCGCGCTCAATATACTTCAAGTCGCCCGATGCCAGGACGAAGGGTTGGTCATCCTCGCGCTTTGTGGCGAGCGGATTGAGCACGAAGAAATCAATGTCGTCGTCCTCGCGCTTGGTCTGGGCGATGTATTTGCGGTGCTGGCGGACAAGGAATTCGTGCAGTTCGAAGTATTCGCGGACGATGGTTTCGCTGACAGCGCTCATGGCTTTATTTTAGGAGCGCGGCTGTGGTCGCAGACCCAGCCGCAGCGCCTTGACTAGGCGGTGGCTTTGAAAGGTTCGTTTGGTACTCTTGCGAATCAGGCTGCTGCGACTGGTGCTTCGCACACAGTCGCGCTCCTGAAAAATCTGCGTTCATCCGCGTTCTTCTGAGGTTAAAACTTTTTCAACCAGAGCCTGTGGCACTTTTTCTCCCCAAGCGACTTTGCCGATTTGTTTGGCGAGGACAAATTTGATTTCGCCGTCGCTGACTTTCTTGTCGAGCTTCATTGCAGCGAAAAGCTTCGGGCGCTGGCTCGCGTTCAACTTCACTTCGGTGGGCAGTCCGGCGCGTTTGAACAAGTCAGCGATGCGCGCGGAATCTTTTTCTGACAAGCCGCTTAACTCATGAGAAAGTTTTGCCGCGGCGACCTGACCGATGGAAATGGCTTCGCCGTGGAGATATTTGCCGTAGCTGGAAATGGCTTCGAGGCCGTGGCCGATGGTGTGGCCGAAATTCAGGATGGCGCGCAGGCCGCTCTCGGTTTCATCCTGACCGACAACGTCCGCCTTGATCTCGCAGCAACGGGCGATGATTTCGCCAAGCGACTTGGCTTCGCGGCGGAGAAGTTTTGGCAAGTCGCGCTCCAGCCGGGCGAACAGGTCGGCGTCGTAAATGATGCCGTACTTGATGATCTCGGCGAGGCCGGCTCGGAATTCACGGGGTGGTAAAGTTTTTAATGCGTTGAGATCGCAGAGCACGAGCTTGGGTTGATAAAACGCGCCGACGAGGTTTTTCCCGGCCTTCAGGTTTACGCCGGTTTTGCCGCCGACAGAGCTGTCCACGTGCGCGAGCAAAGTCGTGGGCACTTGTACGAACGGAATCCCCCGCAGGTAAGTCGCCGCGACGAAGCCCGCGAGATCGCCCACCACGCCGCCGCCGAGCGCGATAATGAAGGACTTCCGCTCCAGTCGGTGTGAGGCGAGCCGGTCGTAGCAGCTTTGGACGGACTTGAGGCTCTTGGCGGTTTCGCCGGCGGGCACGATGACGAGCGACGGATCGAAGCCGGCGCGGAGCAGGGAATTGTAGGCGGGCTTCGCGTATTCGCGCCCGACGTTGGTGTCGGTGATGATGGCGCAGCGCTGGCCGAGTTTGAGCCGGGCACATTCCGCGCCCAACTTGGGAATCAAGCCGGGAGCGATCTTGATGTCGTAACTACGGTTGCCGAGTGGAACTCTGACGGTGCGCACAGCGGGAAGCATAAAGACTCGCGGGACACTGTCAAAGGTTTGAGGAAGCCGGTTGTCCACAGCCGTACGGGAGAATTTATCCGAACTCATCCCGGGAGTGCTGGCGTCCCGCCGGCGAATTCATCAGGGTTTTGCCGTGTTGCCAAAACTCGCCGGCAAGATGCTGGCGCTCCCGGGAACACAGTTTAGACTTTTGCTCGCGGGGCAAAAACTTATCCTCGCGTGGATGAATCCTGTTGCTCTGATTACCGGCGCGTCGCGTGGCATTGGCCGCGGCATCGCGTTGGAACTCGCCAAATCGGGTCACGATCTCGTGATTAACTACGCCGGAAACGTCGAGGCGGCGAAGCAGACGGCGCGTGACTGTGTTGCGGCGGCCCAGGCGGCGGGCAAAATCATCCGTGCGGAGATTTGTCAGGCGGATATTTCCTTGGGAGCGGATCGGCAGAAGTTGATTACATTCACACGGGAGAAGTTTGGGCGGCTGGATTTGCTCGTGAACAACGCGGGCGTCGCACCGAATGCGCGCGCGGACATTCTCGAAGCAGGCGAGGAAAGTTTTGACCGCCTCATCGCCATCAATGTCAAAGGCCCGTACTTCCTGACCCAACTTGCAGCGAAGTGGATGATTGAATTAGTCCAAGGTCCAAAGCCCAAGGTCCAAAGTCCGAAGATCGTCACGATCTCCTCGGTCTCGGCGTTTACGGCTTCAACCAATCGCGGCGACTATTGTGTGAGCAAAGCGGCGCTCTCGATGTTGACGCCATTGTTTGCGTCGCGGCTCGCCGGGCACGGCATCAATGTTTATGAGATCCGCCCCGGCATCATCGCCACAGACATGACCGGCGCGGTGAAGGAAAAATATGACAAGCTCATCGCAGACGGTTTGACTCCCATCCAGCGCTGGGGTACGCCGGAGGACATCGGTCGCGCCGTTGCCGCCATCGCGGGCGATGCCTTTCCGTTCAGCACGGGCGAAGTCATCAACGTGGATGGCGGATTTCATTTGAGAAGATTGTAGCAGCCGACGTGAGGAGGCTCCGACTAAACCGGAAAAGAAGTTTGAGCCTCCTTACGTCGGCTGCTACCAAATACAAGCATGGCCATCAAAATTGATTCAAAACTTACGCCCACGAAGCTCGTGCCGCAGATCGAACGCGTGTTCGAGCTGTCCGGGCAAAAAATCCTGAGCATCGAAAAGTCCTGGCAGCCGGAGCAGGGGACGCCGGTGTTCACGGTGAAGGGGAAATACACGTCGCGCGGTTGGACGGAGTGGACGCAGGGTTTCCAATACGGCTCGGCGTTGCTGCAATTCGATGCGATGGGCGACGAACGATTTCTTGAAATCGGACGTCGCGGCACCATCCGTTGCATGGCGTCGCATGTGTCCCATACGGGCGTGCATGACCACGGGTTCAACAACGTCTCCACCTACGGCAACTTGCTGCGCCTGATGCGCGAGGGGAAAATTGCGCATAACGAGGACGAGAAGAATTTCTACGAGATCGCGCTCAAAGTCAGTGGCGCAGTGCAGGCGGCGCGCTGGACGAAGCTCGCCGACGGCACGGGGTTCATCCACAGCTTCAATGGACCGCATTCGTTGTTCGTGGATACCATCCGTTCGTGTCGCGCCTTGGCGGTGGCGCATCAATTCGGTCACGTGTTGATGGGCGAGCAGGACGCGAAGATTTCGCTGCTGCAGCGGGTTGTTGAACATGCGCTGAACACAGCGCGATACTCGATTTACTATGGCGAAGGTCGCGATGCTTACGACATCCGCGGTCGCACGGCGCACGAAGCGGTGTTCAACACGGTGAGCGGCGTGTTTCGGTGTCCGAACTCGCAGCAAGGCTATGCGCCATTCAGCACCTGGACGCGTGGGTTGGCGTGGGCGCTGTGTGGTTATCCCGAGCAACTGGAGTTTTTGAGTGGCTGCACTCGTCAGAGTGCGGCTGACTTCAAACCTGCTGGCGGGGTTGCGGAATATCGCCGCGTTCTCACGAACGCAGCCACGGCCACGGCGGATTTCTATCTGGAAAATTCCTGCGCCGACGGCGTGCCGATGTGGGATACGGGCGCGCCGAATCTTCATCGTCTGCCGACAAACTATCTCAACAAAGCATCCAATCCCTACAACCAGTTCGAGCCGGTGGACAGCTCGGCGGCGGCGATTGCAGCGCAAGGATTGATTCGGTTGGGGAATTATCTTCAAGACGTTTCGAGAACGAGGACGAAGGACGAGGACGATTTGTCACGCATCACGCATCACGCATCGCGCTACCGCCAGGCTGGACTTACCATTGCGCGCACGTTATTCACAGAGCCGTATCTGTCCACCGATCCGAAGCATCAAGGCTTGTTGCTCCACTCGGTGTATCATCGTCCGAACGGTTGGGATTACATCGCGCCCGGCCAAAGCGTACCGAACGGTGAAAGCTCCATGTGGGGCGATTATCATTTGCGTGAACTGGCGTTGTTGATTCTGCGTGAAGCGCGGGGCGAGCACTATCTGACGTTCTTTGATTCAACGAAGTGAACTCAAGACTGCGATTATGAAATGTTTTGACGCTCGCCCTCACCCCGGCCCTCTCCCCCGGGGAGAGGGAGAATCCTGCGCCGCTTTTTCGCAAATCGTGAACCGGCGGAAGCGCGGGAGTCACTCGAACAATCTGAGGTCGCGAAACTTTGCCCCCTCTCCTGGGGGAGAGGGCCGGGGTGAGGGCGAGCGTTTTAACAAACATCGGTTTTCGGCGAAGTCGTGCATCGTGATGCTCGCGGTGACATGGCTGACGATTGCTAGCGCGTTAGCACAGTCGAACCCCATCACGCTGCACCTGATCGGCGATTCGACCATGGCGAACAAACCGGTCATCCCGGCGAATCCCGAGCGCGGGTGGGGACAGATGCTGTCTCTGTATTTCAAGGACTCGGTGCGGGTGGAAAACTACGCGCAGAACGGGCGCAGCTCGAAAAGTTTCATTGCCGAAGGACGCTGGGACAAAGTGCTGGCGGTGCTCAAGCCCGGGGACTTTGTCATCATCCAGTTCGGGCACAATGATGAGAAGACAAACGATGTGAATCGTGGCACCGCACCGTTCGGCGAATACACCACGAATCTCGTGCGTTTCATCCGCGAGTCGCGCGAGCATAAGGCAACGCCGATACTCGCCACGCCGGTGGCGCGCCGGAAGTTTGATGAGGCGGGCCGGTTGACGAATTCGCACGGCGTTTATCCCGAAGCCGTGCGCAAGGTGGCCGAAGCCGAGAAAGTCCCGTTGCTCGAACTTTGCACTGCGACGGAAAAGCTGTTGCAACAACTCGGCCCGGAAAGTTCCAAGCGTTTGTTTGACTGGATTCCGGCTGGTGAATTCGCGGCGGACTCGAAGAAACTCGAAGACGACACACACTTTAATGCTTATGGCGCGAGTCGCGTTTGCGATCTGGCGGTGTTGGAGTTTGAGGCCAAAGTTCCCGAACTCGCGGCGCATTTGAATCGCAGCTCCAAGAGTACGAAGCCGGTGATGCCGGCGTTGGAAAAGTGACTGCTCCTATGTCAGGCCAATTAGTTAGTAGCAACGCCCGCCCTCACCCCGGCCCTCTCCCCCGGGAGAGGGAGGCCCATTCGCAGGGCATTGAAAATTCGCGCGGCGTGTTTGTTTGGATCGGTTTCTGCACAAATCAGAGGACGGTGATGATTGCAACCAGCCCTTCCGAAAACTGCGCGGTCGCGTCTCACTTCCCCCTCTCCCCGGGGGAGAGGGCCGGGGTGAGGGCGAGCGTCAAACCATACTCCTTCCCAATCCGTAAAACCCACTGAGTCGTATGTCCGAACCATTCAAACTGACCCGGATCGCCACACTGAAAACCGTTGCTGACTTTCGCGCGCATGTCGCGGCCCTTGGACTGGATCTGCCGTGCGAAGATCAAATCGTTGCAGGCAACGTTTCGCCGTTGGCTCAGGCGATTGACGGCGTGACCATCAATGGCAAGCGCGTCGGTAATCGCTGGGCGATCCATCCGATGGAAGGTTGGGACGGCACGACGACCGGCGGCGTCACGGAGGAAATGTTGCGGCGTTGGCAACGGTTCGGCGAGAGCGGCGCGAAGTTGATTTACGGCGGCGAAGCGATGGCGGTGCGCCCGGACGGTCGCGCGAATCCGAACCAGATCATCATCACGGAGGAAAACAAGGCGGGCATCGCGTCGTTGCGCGAGGTGTTGGTGAAGGCGCATGCCGAGCGTTATGGCAAGACGGACGATCTCGTCATCGGCTTTCAACTCACGCACTCGGGGCGGTTCTGCAAACCGAATGACAAGAAACGCATGGAGCCGCGTGTGGCGTTCCGGCATCCGATTCTGGATCGCAAGTTCAATGTGACGAGTGACGCGCAGATGTTCACCGATGCGGAGATCGAGGAGTTGATCCAGTGCTACATCCAGGCGGCGCAGATCGCTTGGGATGTGGGCGCGGACTTCGTGGATATCAAGCATTGTCACGGCTATCTGCTGCATGAGTTTCTTGGCGCACACACGCGGCCGGGCAAATTCGGCGGCAGCTTTGAGAATCGCACCCGCATCCTGCGCGACATCGTGGCGGGGATTCGCGCGAGCGGGAACAAGATCGAAATCGGCGTGCGGTTGAGCGCGTTTGATTTCGTGCCATTCAAGCCTGATCCCGCGCTGTCGCAGCCGGGCAAGCTCGGGCCGGGCATCCCGGAGGATTACTCGCATTGCTTGCCGTATCACTACGGCTTCAGCGTGAATCCGAACAATCCGGTGGACTACGATCTGACAGAGACGTTTCAGTTTGCGGAACTCTGCGCGCAGCTTGGCGTGAAGATTTTGAACCTGAGCGCCGGTTCGCCGTATTACAATCCGCACATCCAACGTCCGGCCGCGTATCCGCCGAGTGATGGGTATCAGCCAGCGCACGATCCGCTGATTGACGTGGCGCGACAAATCAATGTAGTGCGGCAGGTGAAGGAGTTTTGTAGCCGCCGACGTGAGGAGGCGGATGCAGCGCGCGGAGAATCCGCCTCGTTACCTCGGCGGCTGCCAATCATCGTGGGCACGGCTTACAGTTACTTGCAGGAATACCTGCCGCATGTGGCGCAATACGTCGTGCGCAACGGCTGGACGGACATGGTCGGGTTGGGGCGGATGGTGCTGAGTTATCCGAACATTCTCGCCGAAGCCGTAGAGAAGGGGAGCATCACCCCGAAACAGATCTGCCGCACGTTCAGCGACTGCACCACCGCGCCGCGCAACGGGATGATTTCCGGCTGCTATCCGCTGGATAAATACTATTCGGCCAAGCCGGAGTTTCAGCAGTTGAAGGAAGTAAAAAAGAAGGTTGGGGCGTGAATCTGTGAGAATAAAGAACTCAGTGGTGTTGGCAGGGATTTTTCTTTCCCTTGCTGCCGCGCGCGCTGTCACATTCCAGATCGCGGATCCGGTCGAGTTCAACAGAATCATTGATACCAACGCCGTCCACATCACCAACGCCACCATCAACACCTGGCTCGAAGGACCGACGTGGATTCCCTCCGGTGGCGGCTATCTGGTATTCTGCGATCAAAACAACAACCGGCTCAAAAAACTGGTGCCGCCTGCCACCGTCACCGATTTCCTGCTTCCGCCTGCAAACACGTTGTTCAACGGCACGCTGCTCGATGCGCAGGAACGGTTGATCTGCGCGGAAGCCGGCAGCGCCGGGCAGAAGATTTCCATGATCACCAACGGCGTTGTGACTCCGCTGGCGACGAACTGGAATGGATTGAAGTTCTACTCACCGAACGACATCGCGGTGAAATCCGATGGAACGATCTGGTTCACCGACCCCAATTACAACAGCGGCACCAGCAAAGGGCAGGTCGGATTTCCGCCGGACTATTATGTCTATCAATTCCACCCCGCCAATGCCACAGCCACCTGCCGGGCGGTCATCACGAACGGAATCATCCGCCCGAACGGCCTCTGTTTCTCGCCGGACGAAACCAAGCTTTACGTGGCCGATTCTGACAACACTGCCAACGGGCATCGCCTCTATGTCTATTCCGTGACCACCAGCAACACGCTTGCGGGCGGCGCGGTCTTTGCCAACATCAACAACGGTGTTCCCGACGGCATCAAGTGCGACGTGGATGGACGCGTCTGGTCGAGTGCCGGCAATGGGGTTCACATCTACGCGGCGAATGGCCAGTTGATCGGCCGGATACTTTTTCATCGCACAGCAAACCTTTGCTGGGGCGGCCCGCAATACAAGACGCTCTACATGACCGGCCAGCCGCTGGTCACTTCCATCCCGGTGCGCGTGGCTGGAGCACCGGCGCTGAAAAAACTTCAACCCACTTTCGATGGCGGTCAGTTGAAACTGTCATGGCCCGCGCCTTCGACGGGTTTTGCGTTGCAGGAGACTGATCAACTCACATCTGCCAACTGGGCAAATTCCCCCTCAGCCCCAAGTGTCAGCAACGGCCTGAATCAAATCAGCGTGTCACCGACCAACTCCGCAAGATTCTTTCGCCTGCGTTTGAACTGACCTTACGCTTTTTTCACACTATCACCCGCTCGGACGATGCCCGGTTGCACCACCTTCGCGTTCACGCCGCGTAGATGGAGTTGTTTGCCTTCGGGTGAATTGACGAATTTCATCGCGTCCGGGCCGAAGCGGGCGGAGAACTTTTTGCAGCCGAGATGCGGTGGCGCGGTGACTTCAATCACGGCGGAACCAATGGCGAGGCGGGTGCCGGGCGGGATGTTGGTATCGCTCAGATCGAAGTCCACAAACAACTGATCGCCCGCCAGTGCCCAGCGTTCTTTGTCCTGCGCCAGCAATTCGATGACGCGGGCGTTCATCACGTTGAGCTGCATTTCGGGATTGGCCGAGCCATCGGGGGTGCTGCGGCTGCCGCGGGCTTTCCAGTTGTCGCCGACCAAGCCGTGCGCGGGATCAAGATGGGCTTCTTCCAGAACTTCGCGTTCGTCGGTGTTGGGGCGGCGGGAAATCAATCTTAACACGCCGACGCCTTGGGGCGATTGACGGATGGCGTCCAAGCCTGCTTTCATTTGTGCCAAGGTCAAGTGTTCCACGCATCGCACTGTGGGTGGAGTCGTAACGACTGTCCAGTGGAAATCTGTCCGCCCCGGGAGTTGCCCGGGGTAACTCGTTCGAGGAGATTAGCTGACGGAAGTTGCGACGGCGGCGGCTCGTTTTTCTTTAGCTCGGGCGATGGCGGCCTTTTGTTCCGCCAGGCAGGTCGGGCAGATGCCGTGCGTCGTAGGCGTATCAAAGCCTTGGCGCATGAATTCTTCCATGGTGATCCACTCGCTTTTGAAGTTGATATGATGACACCACGCGCAGACCCGCATGAAATTTTCCAGGTAGTGGAGGCGGTTCAGAATCCGGCGGGTGGACATGCTCACCAGAAACCAGACACCGAGCACGAGCAACATGCCCAAGGTTGAGCGGCGGAGTTCCCAGGTTCGGGCGGCATCCCCGAACACCAAAGACGACAGCCGGGTTATTTCGTCCAGAAATCCGAGCGCGATGACTACCAGAAATCCGAGGTTCTGATAGAGGATCACCTTTGAAAGCTTGTTTCCCTTTTCCATACAACAACGGTTCACGAATCTCCTTTTAGTGGCTGGCGGTGGTCTGCCGATGATGGTTCGCTCGCCGCCCCCTTGATTGTCCGCATTGAACATGCCGACAACATTCAGACGCCAGAACCCCACTCCTGTTCAAAGAATAATCCCCGGGTGCAACCCGGCGACTGCGTTCATCGTTTTGCTTCCACAGAAAATTCGAGTGCGGGGTCGATTATCGCATCGGGGTTGCTTGACAGCGTCGCGGCATCGCCCAACTTGTGCGCGTGATGAAATTCAACCGCCGCAAGTTCCTCCGCTATTCCGCCATCATGGCGGCAGCCGCCGCGGCGGGCGGGGCCTGGCTGGCGACATCGGAACGTTTTGCCGCACGATTGACGCGGCGGTTGCTGGCGGATTCGAGGCGACGCATCTTGCCGTCCCCGGGGCAGCCCAGTCCGGCCACCTGGTCGGACAACGCGGTGACGGTGTGCTGGATCGGTCACGCGACCGTGCTCATCAATTTCTACGGCATCAACATTCTGACCGATCCGATCTTCGCCGATCGCTGCGGGGTTTCGTTGGGAATCGGCACGGCGGGGCCGAAGCGTTATTACGCGCCCGCGCTGGGATTGAAAGATTTGCCGCGCATTGATCTGGTGTTGTTGTCGCACGCGCACATGGATCACATGGATTTGCCGACGTTGAACCGGGTTGCGCGGGGCGTTCCCGTCATCACGGCCAAGGCCACCACGGATCTCCTGACCGGGGCGAAGGCAAAACAGATCAACGAACTGGCGTGGAACGAGAAGTCCACCCTGCGCACGGAGCGCGGTGAATTACAGGTTGAGGCGTTCGAGGTGAAACATTGGGGCAAACGCTGGCCGCGCGAAAAGATCGAGCGCGGCTACAACGGTTATATTCTGCGGCGCGAGGGCAAGGCCCTCCTGTTTGGCGGTGACACAGCGGAGACGCCATTGTTCCGCGATCTGCGTTCGCGCGGGCCGTTCGATGTGGCGTTGATGCCGATTGGCGCGTATGACCCGTGGATTCATGCACATTGCACGCCCGAGCAGGCGATGAGCATGGCCAACGATGCCGGCGCGCAATACATCGTGCCCATCCATCATCAGACCTTTCAACTCAGCGACGAGCCGATGGGCGAACCCCTCGAGCGATTGCAGGCGGCAATACAGCGGGAACCGGAACGTCTGGTGTTGCAGAAGATTGGCGACACTTTTGTTTGCCCAAAGGCCTGAACGGGCGACTTTTTCAAACAAAGTTGTTGCACCCTCCGCCGGGCAGGCGTAAAACCATGGAAAAGTAGAGAAGTAAAAGCCAAGTCGCACGACATCTAATCTCGGTTCCTCACCAATTAGTTGTGCGACAGGCGGGCGGAAGCCACATTTAGTGGTGGTTTTTCGCTTTACAGGACCCTAGGGGTCTGGTTTCGTTAAACACACAAACTGTCATGTATCTCAAAAACTTAACTGTTTTGGGTTTCAAGTCCTTTGCGGACAAAACCTCATTGAATTTTCAGCCGGGAGTCACAGCCATTGTCGGCCCGAACGGGTGCGGTAAATCCAATGTCTCGGACGCCATCCGGTGGGTGCTCGGCGAGCAATCGGCCAAGGCGCTCCGCGGTGGCGAAATGGCGGACGTGATTTTCAATGGCACGGACGGGCGCAAGCCGATGGGCATGGCGGAAGTATCTCTGACCATTGGCGGCGTGGATGAGGATCAGCTCCGCGCAGCCGGCGTCGAAATCAATTACAACGAAGTGACGGTCACGCGCCGCGTGTTCCGCGATGGCGGCAGTGAGTATTTCATCAACCGCACGTCGTGCCGGTTGAAGGACGTGCAGCAGCTTTTCATGGGCACGGGCATGGGCAAGACGAGTTACTCGATCATGGCCCAAGGCAACATTACAGCCATCCTTTCCACCAAGCCGGAAGATCGTCGGTTGATTTTTGAGGAAGCCGCCGGCATCACGAAGTTCAAGTCGCAGAAAAAAGAATCGCTCCGCAAACTCGAAGCGACCGAGCAAAATCTTCTGCGCGTCGCCGATCTCATCCGCGAAGTGAAGCGCCAGATCGGTTCGCTGCAACGGCAGGCGGGCAAGGCGCGGCGCTACAAACAAATCCAGATCGAACTCCAGCACCTCGACACGCAACTCGCGCGGCATCAGCTCGACGTGTTGCTCGGCGAAATCCGGGATCGCCAGACGGCCTCGGACAATCTCCGCAACGACATCGAAACGGAATCCGCCGCCGTGCTCCGCTGCGAGGATGAGATCGCGCAACTGCGGGAACGCCTCTCCGAACTCGAACACGAAATCAGCGTCACGCAACAACGCGGCCTCGAACTCAAGAGCGAGATTGATCGTCACGAGAGCCGCGTGTTGTTCAACGAGGAACGTCTTGCCGAGTTCGCCTCGCAGAACAGCAAGGCGATGTCGGACATCACCGAAGCCGAGGAACGGCGTGGTTTCGCGCAAACCGAATTTGCGTCGGTGCAAGAGCGATTGGCCGCGTCCGAAACTTCGCTCGCGCAACATCGCGAAGCGTTGCAGCAACGGCAGGCCGCGTTGCAACAGATCGAGAATGAAATCCGCGCCGGTCAGGAACAGTTGCGTCAGGCGCAATCGGACGCCTTCGCCGCCGCGCAGGATTTGTCGCGTGTCCGCAACGAAATCAACGCGCTCGACTTGCAGAAGCAGGGCAACGTCGTCCGCCTGGAAAAACTTTCCGCCGAGAAGATTCAACTCGAAGAAGAGCGCCTGAGCCTTGATGCGCGGCTGGAAACTTTTGCGGCCAATGTGGAGACGGACAAACTGAGCGTCGCCACGACGCGCGGCACAGTCGAGCAACGCCAGGCGCGGCTGCGGGAATTGCAGACCGAGTTGCAGCAATCATCCACCGAGCAGGACAAGCTTTTGCAGCAACAGGCGGAAAAGCGCTCGCGCCTCAACGTGCTCGAACAGCTCCAAGGTTCGCACGAAGGTTTCAGCGCGGGTGCGGTAGCGGCGTTGCGCAAATCGCAATCGGTCATCGGTTCGCTCGCGGATCGCATCCGTGTGCCGGATCAATACGTCATCGCGATTGAAAACGCGCTTGGCCATAACCTCCAACTCGTGCTCACTGAACAGCCCGAGGCGGCGCAGCAGATTCTTTCCGATCTTGCGAACACCAAGGCCGGGCGCGCCAGCGTGGCGGCGTTGTCCATCAAGCACACGGATGAAAGTCAGTTGTCATTCACCGGTGAAATGTCGCCGGCAATCGGTGCGCTTTCAGAAAAAGTTTTGAGCGAAGGCGAGATTGTTCACGCCTTGAGCGTGGTGCGAACGGATGCTTCGGTGGAGCAGTTGTTGAAGTCGCTGCTCGGCCGCACCTTCATCGCGGGAGATCTATCCACGGCGACGGCGCAAATCCAGAACGGCCACGCGGGTTGCGACTTCGTGACACTCGGCGGTGATTTGCTGAATCGTCACGGCATTTACACGGGCGGTTATCTCAACGGCAATGGCAACAGCAAAGCGCCGTCCTCAATTCTTGGGCGTAAGAATCAGATCGCGGAACTTCAGGCCGCCGTCGCGGAATTGCAGGAAAAGGTGGCCGAAGCGAGCCGCAAGCGCGGCATGCTGTTGAGCGAACAAACCGAGTTGCAGGCCAGCTTGCAGGAAGCGCAGACGGAATTGCGCCAGCAGGAAGTGGCCATCGCCACACGCGAAGGTGAATTCAATGCGCTGCAGAATTCCAATCGCTTGCTGCACCAGAAGATTGAGACGGTGGTCTATGAGGTGACGAGCCTCGCCGCGCAGGAAAAGGAAGGCAACGACAAGCGCGCCCAACTCGTCGAGCGCGCCACCATCCTCGCGACCAAGGAACACGCGGCGCAGGAAACCGTGGCGACGTTGACCTCTGGTTTGGAAAACTCCCGCCAGCAACGCGACACGGCGACGGCGACGTTGACCGAAAGCAAAGTCGGGTTGGCGGCGGAAGAGCAGATGCTGGCGTCGTTGCGGCAGCAGACAAATTCGCTCGGCCAACGCGTGCGCGAACTCGGTCAGGTCATCGAGCAGCGCAAGAGCGAGATTTCCTCGTTCATCGCGCGCAAGTCGCAGGCGGAGTCGGAGATTGCCGATTCGCAAAGCAAAATTGAACGCCTTGCGCACGAACGCGAACAGGTGAATACGCAGGCCGCGGAGTTGTTCGCGCGCAAGCAGGAGCAGGAAGCGGGCGTGACATCGCGCGATGAATCGTTGCGCGAACAGCGCCGACGGTTGACGCAGATGCAGGAGCAGCGCGGCGCGTACGAAGTGGAGTTGGCGCAGAAGAACATGTCGGCGCAGAACCTCCGCGAGCGCATCCAGCAGAAGTATCACCTCAATCTCGACGACATCCGCAGCGAGTGCATCACCATCACCTATGCGGATGAAGGTCCGGCCAAGGTCGAAACACTCTCGCCCGAGCAGATGGCGCAGAGCGGTGCGGGCACGGATTGGGCGGCGGTCGCGCAACAGGTTGATGAGTTGCAGAAGAAGCTGGATGAGATGGGCCCGGTGAACCTCGTGGCGATTGAAGAGTACGAGGAAACCGAGCAACGCCATCAGTTTCTCACCACACAACACGACGACCTCGTGCAGGCCAAGGCGCAGTTGCTCGAAGTCATCAACCGCATCAATACGCAGACGAAGGAGATGTTCACGACGACCTTCACACAGATCCGGGACAACTTCCGCGTGATGTTCACCGAGGTCTTTGGCGGCGGCAAAGCGGACTTGATTTTGACCGACGAAAACGACGTGCTCGAATCCGGCATTGATATTGTCGCCAAGCCGCCCGGCAAGCAGTTGCAGACGATCTCGTTGCTGTCCGGTGGTGAGCAGACGATGACGGCCGTGTCGCTGTTGTTTTCGATTTATCAGGTGAAGCCAAGTCCGTTCTGCGTCCTCGACGAGTTGGACGCGCCGCTGGATGAATCGAACATCAACCGCTTCATCCGCGTGCTGCAACGGTTCATCAACCACTCGCAGTTTATCATCATCACGCACAACAAGCGCACCATCGGCATGGCGGACGTGCTTTACGGCGTGACGATGGAAGAACACGGCGTGAGCAAGATCGTCAGCGTGAAATTCTACAAGACTGCGGAACAGCCGGTGACGGAAACTGGCACGACGCCGATGCGCAGCATCGAAACTCCGGTGGTGGGGCGGCGACTCGAACAGGAAGAGGACGAGTCGCATACAAAGAAGGAAACGTTGGACATCGCCATTGCGTCACAGAACGCGGGGGCAAGTGCGACGGGGATGCAGCCGACGGCCTGACCCCCGGGAGCGCCGGCCTCTGGCCGGCGAGTTGAGGTGGTTTGGGCTTTTTTGAAACACGCCGGCTGGAAGCCGGCGCTCCCGGGCGCTCTCGGGAAAACTTGCGCCGTTTTCGATGCTGGGTTATTCAACGCAAATGAACCCGCCCGACCCGCGTCGCCCATCGCTGTCGCCGAGTTTCCCAATTTCCTCAAAAGAAACTTCCCGTGTGGCGACGAATGCCGAGGCCCCGGAGCCGCATCTGGGCTGGCATTCCCGGGGTTATCTGCCGCACTGGGATCAGCCGGGCATGATTCAATCATTGAATTTTCGCCTGGGTGATTCGCTGCCGGCGTCGGTGGTCGAGCGATGGCGGGCGGAGTTGGGAATTGTTTCAAAGCAGCGATCTCGTCATCCCGGGAGCGCCGGCTTCCAGCCGGCGAGTTCCAGAACTGTTGCCAATGAAACAACGCGCCGGCCAGAGGCCAGCGCTCCCGGGGAAGCCGAACTGCGGCGGCGCATTGATAAATATCTTGATGCCGGACAGGGCGAATGTTGGTTGCGTCGTCCGGAAATTGCGCGTTTGACCGAAGGGGCGCTGCTGTACTTTGACGGGCAGCGATACCGGTTGCTTGCCTGGTGCATCATGCCAAACCATGTCCATGTCATGATCGAAACGCGCGAGGGATTTCCGTTGCAAGAGATTTTGCAATCGTGGAAATCTTTCACTAGCAAGGAGGCAAACAAGTTGTTGGGACGGCGGGGCGAATTCTGGCAACGGGAATATCTGGATCGCTATATCCGTCACGCGGAGCATTACGAGCAGGCGGTGGCTTATATTGAGGAGAATCCGGTGAAAGCCGGGTTGGTGCGGATCAAAACTGAATGGCCGTGGAGCAGTGCAAGGTTTCGTGCCGCGATGAATGCAAATTCCGGGAGCGCCGGCATCTTGCCGGCGAGTTGATGGATGAGCTTTTTTGGAACACGCCGGCCAGAGGCCGGCGCTCCATTCACCACGAATAATGCACGGTGTAGGTGATGACCTTTTCTTCGTCGGGTTGAACTGGGACGCGGAACTCGATGGTTTGGGCGTCGGTCTTCTGATAGTCAGTTGAGTTGGCGGTGAGCTTCCAGTTGTTCCAGCGGTAGAGATGCTCAACGACGCGGATCTCCACGGCTTCCTTCTTGCGATTGCGAACTTTGATCTCAAAGGTTTCGGTCATCCACTTGTCGGAACGATCGGTTTTGAAGTCGGTGGGCTTGCGTTCGCCGACGAGATCGAAGGAATTGCCGGTGCGGACGCGGATGGTTTCGTTGCGTGGGGTGTGATCAATCTCGTTTTCGCCGGTGAATTCCAATTGACCATCGTCGCCGCGGCGATAGAAGCGGAGTTTGCCTTTGGGCAAAGCGACACCGAGGTGGTTGGTTTCCGCGTTCACGAACTCGCGCATGACCCAGACTTTCTTGTTGGATTGCGTGCCGTAACCGGGATCGTTGTTGCGCCCGCCGTAGAAGCGATAGCTGGCTTCCGCACCGTCATAGACATAGATGGATGGGGCTTTGACGGATTCGGCGCGGACGAACTCGACTTGCTTCGTCTCACGGTCGCGGAGTGTGGTCTGGCGGGCGAGGGTGTAGAGGTGAAATTCGTCGAAGGATTTTTCGGTGACGACAGGTTCGGCCATTCCCAGTGCCATTGGGCCGTTGGCCATTTTCATCATGCGATCATAACGCTGTGGCGGTTGTATCTTGTTCACATCACCCGCCATCAACTTGATCTTGGCGTTTTCAAAAGTCTTGCCGCTCTGGTTGTTCATCGTGATCCAGCCGATGAGGTCAACCGTGTCGCCTTTTTCGGGCGCGACGAGGTTGTAGTCGGCGGACCAGGTGAAACCTCCGGTGACATAACTGACTTCCGCATCGAGTTTGCCGGGTTTGTCGGCGCGGAGCAGCCAGTTGAGCGTGGGCTTGAGAATGGTGTCGTCGCCGAGGCTGGGAAAGAGCGGCTGGCCGGGCAGGGAGAATTGCAACTGGCCGTCCACTTCGATGATGGGTTGTTCGCCGCCACCGCCGGGGACGTAACCGCTGCGGACGATTTTGCCCATGACCGTTTCGCGGACCAGCGTGTTGTCCTTCATCCGTTCGCGGACAAAGGGGATGGTCTTTCCCTCGTTGAGCGAGAGCAACAACCCCTGCGAGACGGGGTCGTTGCGATAATTCTGCTCAAGGATTTGCAGGACGCGTTTGCCGGCGGGGTCGCGCAGGATGACAGAATCCGGTTCAAGCTGGGCGGTCGCCCCGGCGAAGCGGACTTCATTGACGCCGGACTTCAGGTCGAGCGGCACGGAATCGCGGACGACGGCGAAGTTCTGGTTGTAGATGGTAAGCGCGGGTTCAGCCGCAAGCCGGGCTGGCAAAAGAGCGCTGAGGAGAAGAGCCGGGACGATTGGTTTCAAGAAGTTCTTGTTCATGATGTGATTCATAGCACGAGGAGTCAGACGGTTTTGCCGGGATAATGCTCCGAGGAATAATGGGTGGCGAGGGTTTTTCAGAATCGGGCAAGCCTATAGCCGACATGAATCTGACAGTCATGTGCGATGCAGGATTTCCAATGTCTCTTGCCGAAATTGAATACAAGGATTGGCTGACTTAAAACGGGAATGGTGGGAAAGTCGTGCATCACCACATGTTGTTGCCCGACTCGAAGTCAACTGGCTGTATTTCGCCGTTTATCCGGCCCTGACCAGTTATGGGGACATGACGTGGGGAGACCGCTTGTTAGGATGCGTGTATATCCAAACATAATCTTTGAGGGCGTAAATCCTTTGCCGACGATTTTTCCGTAAACCATCCAACGACACACAACCATCCGCCATGAAAACAACACTACGTCACACCCTGACCGCCGCCATGCTGGCGCTCGGGATCGGAGCCGCCCAGTCGCAAACGGCTTATTTCACCAACGCTCTTGGGGGCGATTGGAACACGGCCGCCAACTGGGATTTGGATTTGGCCGGTGTCAATCTGGTGCCGGGTCTGGGGCAAAACGCCAACGTGGGCAGCTTCGGAGCTGGCACCGTGGATTACAACACGCCGATGGCGGCGCCGAGTTTTGGAGCATTGACGGTTGATGGCGGGGCGACGCTAAACGTCAACGCACCAGGCTTCACCCAGGACTTGACCCTGTCCGGTGCGGCCATGCTCACGTTGGGCAGCGGCACGCTGAACATTGGCGCGAGCGGGGTTTGGACCGCGACGAATGGTGGGACCTCCACCATTGCCCTGGGTGGCACTCTCAATGTATCCGGCTCGGCGTATTTGGCACCCGTGCCGACGACCATCCCGTTGCTCATGAGCGCTGGCGGCAATCTGAATGTGAACCCGGGGGGTAAATTGACGATTGCTGACGGGGGCACAACCTCGGTTGCCGGCACTGTAGTCGTGGCGGGAAATCTGACGATCAGCAACTCGGCAACGCTAAATCTTCTGACGGGCAGCTCCGTGACGGTCAACGGCGGCGTGTTGTTGCTGACCAACAACACTGGCACCGTGGCTTTGGGTGAAGGTACTAGTAGCGATGCCAATGCCGGAGCAGCGTTCACCAACAATGCCGGGCAGGTGACTTTTGGTCCGCAGCTTGTCGTTCGCAGCCGCGATACCCGGTTTGCCATGAATGGCGGCACCCTGGATTTGCTGGGCGGTCTCAATCACAATACCTCCGGAAATGATGCGCGCCAATGGTTCCAAATCAACGGCGGTACCGCCAATTTGGGTAACGTGACCATCAACCGCGCGGTTCTGAATCAAGGCGGCCTGCTCATACAAAACGGGGTGGTCAATTCTGCCAGTATGCGGATCGGGACTGGAATCGCCTCGGCCAATTCGCGGATGGACGGCGGAGTATGGACCAACGCTGGTGCGTTTTACATCGGCGACCGCAACAATCCGGCGACGGGTTCGCGCCGCACTTATTTTGTGATGAACGGTGGCGAGTTGGTCACATTGGGTGTGGATGGCATCGTCATCAACAACCAAGGACAAACCACCCTGGCGGCACCCACCGATGACGGTGGCACGCTGGATATCAACGGCGGGACGGTTACGGCCGAGGGTATCTATCTCAACGGTCCGGCGGTGACCGCCAATGCGTACGCCCGGTTTGAACTCAGCGCGGGCACGGTTTATCTCGGCAGTCTGGGTTTGATTGCCAACACCGTTGGCCCGGACATGACCGCAGTGTTCACCCTGACCGGCGGCACGCTGGGGGCCAAGGCCGATTGGGCTACTTCTGCCAACCTGCCGCTCACTGGCCCGCTCACTTTCAAGGCCGCAGATGCCGGGGGGACGGCCTACAACATCACGCTGGACGGTGCGGTGAGTGGCAGCGGGGCGCTTACCAAGACCGGCGCAGGCACGCTTACGTTGAATGCGGCAAATACCTATTCCGGTGTGACGACCATCAACGGCGGCACGTTGGCCTTGGGTGCGGCGGCGACGCTGCCCAATTCCATCCAAATCGCGGTCGCCAGCAGTGCGGTATTTGATGTTTCCGCCCCCGGCAGCTTCACGGTTGGCGCGGCCAAGAGCCTGACCGGCAGCGGCACGGTGCAGGGTAACATCACCGTTGCTTCGGGCAGTACCATCAACCCGGGCAGCAATACGGTGACCGGCACGCTGACGATTATCGGCGCTTTGACGGAGACCGGCGGCGCGGTGAACCACTTTGAACTGCCCACCACGCCCGGTCCGGGCAATGACAGGCTGGTCGTCAATGGCGACCTGAATGTGAGCGGCATCAACACCCTTGAGATTGTCGGCGGTGGTTCGCCGGGGACGGTTCACACCTTGATCCAGTATGGCGGCAATTTTAACGGCACGGTGGCAAACTTTGCGCTTTCTGGCGTCAGCGGCAGTTTATCCAACAATGCAACGACCAAAACCATTGCGCTCATCATTGCCGCCGCGGTTCGGACCCCGACCAGCGTCGTCTGGGTCGGCAATTCCACCTTCAATGATTGGGATGTCATCAACCGCACCAACTGGCTGAATGGCGGGGCGCTGGATTACTTTGTCACCGGGGACAACGTCCTCTTTGGTGCCGCTGGCGTTGCGAATCCGAATGTGAACATTGTCGGCAATGTCTCGCCCGCCTCGCTGACAGTGGGAGCGGCCGGGAATTACACCTTTGGCGGGACGGGCAGCATCGCCGGCCCCGGGGCCTTGCTCAAAACCAACACCGGGACGTTGACGATCAACACCGTCAATGCTTACACCGGGCCGACGCTGATCAGCAACGGCGTGGTGGAAGTGGCGGTCATTGCCAATGGCAGCCAGAACAGCAGCTTGGGCGCCTCGGATAATTCCGCGGCCAACCTGGTGGTGGACGGCGGCACCTTGCGCTACCTGGGCGCGACGGTTGCCACGGATCGTGCCGCAACTTTGGGCGGCAACGGCGCAACCGTAAGCGTTGCGGCCAGCGACGCCATCCTGACAGTGAGCGGAGCACTCACTGGTGCCGGCAAGCTCACCAAGAGCGGGGACGGCACCCTCGTTTTGGGCGTGGCCAATAACTACGCCGGCGGCACGGTCATCAACAGCGGGAAGCTACAGGTGAACAACAACACCGCGACCGGCGCCGGTGGTATCACCAACAACGCTGCGACGCTGCGGATTCAGGGGGCGCTCGTGCTGGATAATCTCGTGGATTTTGAAGGCAACTGCGGCCTCGAATTCAATGGCGTTGGCGGCAACAACACCGCCCTGCGCGGCAACTGGGTCGGCGGCGGCACGGTGAATGTTTATTTTCAGAGTGCGAACACCGCCCAGACCTTCACCATCGGCGGAAATGGGCACATGTGGGATTTCACCGGTACGGTTGATTTCGGGACCAACACCGGCTTCCTTCGCATCAACAACGAAAACAGCACGGTCAACTTTGGCAGCTCGAATGCAACTTTCAACATCGGGACTGGCAACGGCGCGCTCAACCAACGCAACGGCGGAACCACCACTCATCTCGGCGCCCTGATGGGTGGCCCCAACACCAAGCTGGTCGGAAGAGGGAATACGGGCGCGTCTGGTGTCACGACTTACTCCATTGGTGGCAACAACCTCTCCACCGTTTTTGAAGGGAGCATCACCAACGGGGCCAATGGGGCCACGGCCAGTGCGACCGCCATCACGAAGGTCGGCACGGGCAAGCTGACCTTGACCGGCATCAGCCCGCACACCGGTGATACGATTGTGCAAGAAGGCATCTTGCAGGTTGATGGCGAATTCATCGCCGGGCCCGTGGCGAATGTCGCCAGTTCGGTCACGGTCAATGGGGGCACGTTGTCCGGCAACGGCAATCTGGCCGGAACGGTCACGATCAATCCGGGCGGTTATCTTTCCCCCGGCGCCTCCGTGGGCCGGTTGTCGGTGGGGACATTGCAAATTGCTTCCGGGGCGACGAACCTCATGGAGATTCACAAGTCCGCCGGCACGAATGATTCCGTCGTGGCCGTCACCTACATCAGCTATGGCGGCGCGCTCGTCGTGAACAATCTCGGCGGCACGTTGGCCGACGGCGATGTCTTCAAGTTGTTTGACGCACCGGAAGGCAGCTACTACGGCGCGTTTGACACCATTGAACTGCCCGCGCTCACCGGGCCGTATCTGTTCTGGGACACGACCCGGCTCACCGTGGACGGTACAATCCGCGTTTACACACCCAAGCCCGTCATCACCGAATTCGGCCTGGATGGCAGCAACCTGTATCTGGCCGGCAATAACGGCGGCAACACCTCCACGCATTACATAGTGGTGACTTCAACCGACGTGGCCGCGCCCGCCAACCTATGGACGCCGGTGGTCACCAATGCCTTCGAGTTCGACGGCTCGTTCGGCTTCACCAATGCGGTGAATCCGGCGACGCCCGCGCGGTTCTTCCGCGTAAAGACGCCGTAAGCGCGCCGGTCATTTGGAAAGCGGTTGGTTGGGTTACGACAGGCTGGTCTCAAGGGAGGCCAGCCTGTTTGCTTTGGAGCGTACTGCAAAAAGAATGTCGGGAACAATGTGCTGGCGAAATGCTCCTCACCCCGGCCCTCTCCCCATCGGATGGGGAGAGGGTGGCCGAAGGCCGGGTGAGGGGAATTCGTTTCCGACAGACATTTGCGAACTGTTCTAAGGCCGGTCACTAATTTCAAAGTTGTGCAATACCTGTCGAAGTAAGCTTCCGCGCTTGCCGGCCCAAGATGTCCGGCCTGCTGGTTCAGCAGCGCCGCTCAACCTGTCGGGGATTTATTTCGAGAACCGCCCTAATCCGCGGCCGCATCGCCCGCGCCGATTTTCCACGCCGTGGCGACGCCCAGACAGACGAACAAAACCATGAAGATGCCGCTCTTCACGTCCTCTTTGAAAAAGTATTCTTTGAAGCTGAATTCATCCGCCGCCGCGGAACTCAGCTTTTGGCGGAAATCCTCCTTGGAAACTTTGCCGCTGGCGATCTCCTGCATTTCCGGCAGCTCCTTTTTGAACTCCGCCATCTCCTCATCGGTCACTTCGGCGACGGTCTTTTCCTCGCGTTCGGCTATCACTTTGCGGATGTCTTCCGGGGTTTTGGCAGCCACCGCTTCCTGGGCATACTCTTTTTGCATTTCATACGCCATGTCGGCGATGGAGGCAAATTGGTCGGCCTGTTTCATGATTAAGGCCCGGACGCCGTAATACTCGCCGAACACAATCGCGCCCAGCGCGCAGAGCGCGCACACCAGTCCGAGTCCCATGCTGCCGTCCTTGGCGAGCATTCGCGCTCCGGCCCCGGTCACTCCGCCGACCCCCCACGCCACCAGGCTGTGCGTGTAGCCCGTGAACTTGATCAACGCATACCATGCCAGCATCCCGATCAATCCCCCCACCACGGCGCCGATGCTGCCGCGGATCAACGATTGCCGGTTGGACAGGCCGCGGCCCGCTCCGGTCGCGGTCGCGGTGAAATTGCGCACTGGGATCGGCGTGCCCGATTTTGGCGGCAGGCCCGGGGCTGCCGGCGGATGCGCGGCCGCCGCTTCCGGTCGGTTGATGCGCAAACCCGGCGGCAGCGGAGGGGGCGGCGGCGTGGCAGGTGTTGGATTGGCCACCATGATATGCGCGCCGTCGCCAGGCAGATTGACGGCATCCGGCAAGGGCGGCAGGCCCAAGGATTCAAAGACCAGCCCCACCGAGCCGAATTGCACGTGATGGCCGGTGTGCAACTGGATTTCCGTCACCGGCACGCGTTCCACAAACGTCCCGTTGGTCGAGCCGAGGTCGCGCAGCAGGACGCCCGCATCCGTCACCGTGAGTTCGCAATGATGCGTGGAGACGGATTGATGGTTGATGACGAAATCGTTGTCCTCGCCGCGCCCGATGCGGTTCAGGCCCGGCTTGAGTTGGATTTCCCAGGCTTGGGGAGTTCCGGGATTGATGATTAAGCGATTGCTCATGGTGAAACCTGATTGCCGCTGCCACCGTGGTAAGACGAACGCCGTCCGTTGTCCATGAAAAACCGGCGCGGGTCGGGTTCGCCAGCCCGGCTGGTGCAGTGGATTAGCCAGCCGCGTTTTCCTTTTGCATTGAATTGCCGTTCGTGCCCCGACTAATCTGCGCGGACAACAACGCATTCAATCATGGCCAAACCTTGTTTCCATCCCAGTATCGAAGGTGCCCAACATGGCGCCAAATCCCTCGCGCAATTTCTGACCTACGCCAAGAAGTCCGGGGCCGCCGGCGCGCAGCCGTCAAACTTCATGCTGCAGGATGCCAAGGGCGGTTTCCAGACTGCCAAGGAGATCAAGGCCGCGTTCACCAAGGCCGGGCTGAAGCTGGATGGCATCTCGGCCCATTGTCCGTTCTGGGTCCACACCACCGCATGGACCGGCAGCCCGACGGTGCGACCATTCATCCCTGCGGACGTCGCAAAGAAATCCACCGCCGACATCGAGAAATGGGCGGAAGATTATTGCCTGCGTCTGCTGGACCTCTGCGCGGAGTTGGGCGTGAAGATCGTTCCGATGTTCTGGGGCGTGGCCTTTGGTTGGGAACTGGCGACCGGTTATCCGTGGGGTTTCTGGAAGGGCGGCGATTACGATCTGCTTGAAGAGGGCAAGGAACGGTTCGTGAAGAAGACCGCCAAGCTCCGCGCGCATGCCCGCAAGCTGGGGCTTTATCTTGCACACGAAATCCACGGCGGCACGGCGGCGATGACGGCGGATGATTTCAATCTGCTGGTGCAAAGTTGCGACGGGGACAAAGTCCTGACGGTGAATGCCGATCCATCGCACTGCTGGGAGGGAGAGGATTTTGAAACGCGCTTTCGCAAGGTCGGCCCGCGCGTGATGGCGTGTCACGTGAAGAACTTCGTCATCCGCCGCGGCCTGCCGGTGCGGATGATGGCGCCGAACTGGCCGGATCGCGCGATGCAATTCGTGGACATCCCCAGCGGCGACCTGAACATGACGCGCTATGCCGAACTCATGATCAACATCGGCTACCCGCAGCGTTACTGCGCCGTGATGGGCACGCCGACCGCGCCGCTGGTCGTGGAAGCCGAGAGCGCCTACCGCGATCTGGATGCGACCAGCGCCAATGGCATCGGCTACGTGCGCGACAATCTTTGTTTCCCGCTCGCCGCCGGTTCGTTTGAAGACGGCATGGGCGCATAAACGCAGAATGGATTGATCGCCGAGGCCCGGCCTTTGCGCTGAATTGAAAATCATTCGGTGATGCAAACAATTCCGTCCTCCTCGATAAACTCGACGCGATCAACGCGCAACACCCGTTCCTGCCGCCGCAGGTGACAATACCCGGACACGTACAGCGGACCGTAACCGCCCGCCTGAAAGACTAATCTCGGGGATACGCGTCGCGTCGCGCCCGGCGTGCTGCCGCCCCAATAACGCAGGGTCAACATCTCCTGCCGCAGTGCCGCCACGATCAGTCGTTGCGCCGTCGGGTGGACGGAGACGAAGACCGGCACGCGTTTGACTTCCCGCCAATCCCCGAGCCACGGTCCCAGCCGCGATGGCGCGCGAGGCGGGGCTGGTTTGGGAGGGCTGGAGCTGGATTTGAACGGGAGCGCCAGTAACTTGCCCGGAAGCGTGGCCAAGACTGCCAGCGCGGTCAGAAATCCCTTGCTTGTAAATTTCATGCGCAAAATCTACCCGCGCCGGTCAGACAAATACGGTCCAAGCAGAAACTGTTTCGGGAGTATGTAGATAACGCAAACGAGCCCTCACACTGGCATTGCGGATGGTTTGGATAATACAAATGCTCCAAGTTTTCGGTTAACTACCTTCGGGGGGCTGCGGCCTGAGATTCCAATTTGCGTTATCTACATACTCCCGAACTGTTTGCCCACCCAGGTCGCCCTTCAGAGCGATGAGAATTCAGGGCGTGATGACGACGCGGAGATCGTCGTGGTAGCGTTCGAGCCGGTCAAGGGTCTCGTTGATGGCGGTGGCGTTGAGGGGAATGGTGCGGGAGACGACGGGGGAAAGATCGAGCGCGCCGGTGCGGGCAAAGTCGAGCAGGCTGGGCAGTTCGCTGGCGAGATGGTCGGACACGCCGATGATCTCGGCCTCCTTGTTGATGATCTCGTGGTAGGGCGAGACGTCGAAGGCCTGGTCCATGATGCCGACCAGCGCGGCACGCCCGTGGATGGCGAGGCTGCGCACTGCTTGTTGCATGGTGAGGGGCAGGCCGATGAGTTCGAGGGCGACGTCCACGCCGTGGCCGTTGGTGAGCCTGCGGATTTCTTCCACAGGATCAGATACGGCGGCATTGATGGGGATGGCGCCAAGCTGGCCGGCCAATTCCAGTTTTCGATGACTGATGTCCACGGCGAAGACGGCGGCGGGTTCGAAGCCGCGGGCGAGTTGGATGGCGGAGGTGCCGAGCCCGCCGATGCCAAAGACGGCGACGCATTCGCCGGTTTGCAACCGCGCCTTGCTCAGGGCGTGGAGCGAGGTGGCGGAGGAACACATCATGACCGCGCCATGTTCGAAGGAGATTTCCTCCGGCAGTTTGAAGACGCTGCGGGTGGGCATGGCGATGTATTCGGCGTAACCGCCATCGCGATGTTTGCCGATCATCTGGGCGCTGGCGCAAAATTGTTCGTCGCCGCCGATGCACCATTCGCACGTGCCGCAGGTGGCGAGGTAATGCACGCAGACGCGGTCGCCTACTTTGAACTCGGTGACGTCGCGCCCGAGTTGTTCGACGATGCCGGCGACTTCGTGGCCAAGCGTGAGGGGCAGGGGATGGACGCGGGATTTGCCGGCGCGATAGTGGGCATCCGAATGGCAGATGCCGGCGGCTTTGACACGGATCAAAACATCATGTGCCCCGGGTAAAGGGATGGGAACATCGTGGGCTTCAAGCGGGTGGCCTTGCTGAATCAGGCGGATGGCTTTCACGCGATTCAAGATGTGGCGGGTAAGGAATCGTGGCGAGAATTAAGTGCAAAGAAAAAGCGGCTCGCGCGTTTGCGGGAGCCGCTGAAAGGAGTGAGTGTAGGCTGGTGGTTATTTCTCCAGCTTCTCGCCGGCGTCTTTCCAACCTTTGATTCCGGCGGACATGTGTTTCACGTTTTTGTAGCCGAGTTTTTCCGCGGCTTCGGCGGCTTCCTTGTAAGCTTTGCATTTCGGGCTGCCGCAGTAGGCGATGATGAGCGTGTCTTTGTCCGCTGGCAACGTGCTGGCCAGCTTGTCTTTGACTGTTTCGTAATTCAGCGCGGTGGGCACATGGCCTTTCTCGTAGGATTCGGTGCCGTTGACATCCAGAATGACAGCCTTCTTGGATTCAGCGAGGGCTTTGACTTCCTTGATGCTGACGTCGGCGAATTCACCGGCATAGCTGGCGGCGGCGAGCAAGGCGATGGCGAGGAGGGGGAGGAATTTTTTCATGGTGATCAGGTTTTTGGTTTCGGTTTTACAACAGTTCAATCAGACAATCGCAGATTCGGAGCGGGCCGAACCCGTCTTAACCGGACGCTACGCGCCGGCTCTATATTCAGAGACAATCTGGCGGCGATTAGGTTCAAAGAATGTTCCGGCGCCGATGAGTGCGCAAAACTATGTTCAAGGCTCGGCGTCGGCCTGCTCGAAGACTTGCAAGATTTTGCTGAAGGAATCACGCAACTGGGTGTAATCGCGCACATCCACGGTGAAACGATCATTCCGGTTGGCGGCGGCGGAGACGTGCCCGTCAATGAACAGAATGTGCGGGGATTTCTGGCGATGGTTCGTGTGGGTCTTGACGTTGAAGGTGGCCATTTCGGGCGCGGCGAGGAAGATCGTATCCACGACGAGCGATTTGATCGGCAGCCCATTTCGATTGTTGCCCATCCGGTCCAGTTGAATGCTTTCGGGCACGTACGGCGAGTAAGGATTATCGAACAACTGGGTATTGCCCGCGTGGCGGTAGTAATAGCTGCTCTGCGCCTGGGTGACGCCGACGCGCGAGAGTTCCAAGTCAGAATCGAGTGGTTGATCCGTGCCGGGACAGAAGAGGACTTTCGGTTGGGCGGCGAGCTGTTGGGCGATGAGCAAACCCAAACCGACGGGCGCGCCGTTCTGGATGGAGATCAGGCTCGTGGGCGCGCCGGTGGACGGATAAAAGTTCGCGGGACTGGTGAAGGGTGGCGCTTTCGGGCCGAAGGGAATCTGGCCGGTGTTGTCGTGGGTATAGCTGGTGACGGCGATGCCGATCTGTCGCAGGTTGGAGACGCAGACCGCGCGGCGACCTTTGTCTTTGGCGGAGCCTAGCGCGGGTAGCATCATTGCCGCGAGGATGGCGATGATCGCGATCACGACGAGCAATTCGATCAGCGTGAAGCCGGGTTGGCTCGCGGATGCGGAAACAATCTTTGATTGCCGGCAACGCATGTGAGTTGGCGTGGCTTCAGGGCAACTGCCGCGCTTGGTAGAAACGGTGGGGGAAGAACGGGGCGCTGTCAACGAAGGGAGTTTCCCCGCTGACATTGGTGATCGAGCCCAGACTGGTCCAACTGGCGATGGCCAGCGCGGCGTTGGTGCTCGCCAGAATCTCGAAACGCAGGCCCGGCTCGCTGCGGAGCGTGAACTGGAACTGGTTGTTGGTCACCGTCGGATTGACGAGTTGCGGCGTCAGGATTGAAACGAGGCGGACGTTGTCCAGGTCCCAATATCCACCTTGCAGTTCCGGGGTGACGGTGGAGAGGAGTTGAATGCCGATATGTTTGCCGGCCCATGGATCATTAGCCGTCACTGTGGGAACGGTGACGGTGAAATCCACCAGGTTGGTGTTATTGTAGAAAAGCTCCGTGGAGTTGGTGATGGTGGTGGCCGCGACGATGACGCGGTTGCTGTTGGCATCATGATAATACAGGCTCAACTCCAGCGTCACGCCCAGCAACATTCCACCGTTGCCACCGGCACCGCCGCCGAAGAGGCCGACGGTCATCTGATAGGATTTGCCCGGCTCGTAAATCGCGTTGAAAGCATGTGATGGCGCCGAATCATTCCAGTCCACGGAATTATAGTCTTGGAAGTAACCCACCTCTGGCACTGCGAACAACCACGCCGCGCAATTGCCATCCATATTGCCGATGTGATCCGCGCTGCCGGGGGCGGTGTTGACGAAAATGCCGGTGACTTGGTCCCAAGTGAAGGGGCCGGTGTTGGTGGAATACCAAGCGGGTTCGGGGGTTTCTTGCCATGAATCCACGAAGGCACTGTAAGGGAATATCGGGTTCGGTACCGGGAACTCAAACGACGCGTTTGGTACGGGAATGGTCGCGGCGCAGGCGGGAAAATTGCCGAGCATCAGAATCAAAAGGGCTGCGACGGAATTCCGTCGCAGCCGCACGAGCCACTTGTTAATGGCGAGCAAAATCACTTCTGAAAAGTGCGTCTCCGGCGCGCGAAAGCAAGCCCGACCCCCGCCACACCGAACAACGCGAAGCTGCCCGGTTCGGGCACGACGGCGACGAGGCGGACATTGTCAATATCCCAATACGTCGTGCCTGTGCCGCCCGGAGTCATCACATCAATGGCGATGCCGATGTTTTGACCGGCCCACGCGTCGCCAGCTTGCACGGTGGGAAGATTGACCGAAAAATCAACGAGGTGATTGATGTCGGGAAAAACGGTCGGGGAATACAAGACGTCAGTGAAGCCGATCGTATTGATGACGCTGCCCGTCCGGTAATAGAGGCTGAGACGCAGGGCGGCGTTCAGGTCTAACCCGTAGCTGCCAATGACGCCCACGGTGAGGTTGTAGGATTTGCCGATTTCGTAAGTGACATCGAAGGCATGCGAGGGTGCAACGTCATCCCAATCCATGGTGTTCTGGTCTTGGAAAATACCGACGCCCGGGAGCGCGAGCAGGAATCCCGCTTGATTGCCGTGCAGGTTGACGATGTGATCGTTGTTTGGCGAGGAACTCGGCGGATTGGGGAATGTGCCCGACAACATGCTCCAAGGAGTGCCACCAAAGGCCACTGGATCGTACCAGAACGGCTGCGCGGTTTTCTGCCAGGAATCAATTCCCGGATGAATCGGGAATGGCGGGAGTGGTGCGGTCGGCGATTCAAACGAGCCGCCAGGGACGATGATGGGTTGCGCCCCGGCGGAGCCAGTCGTCAGCAGCAGGGCGGCCACGCTGGTCGCCAGACCAGCGTGAAAGGAATTATTGCGGCGTGGAATTTTGAGGTTTTTCATACCAACTAGGTTCCAATGAGTTAGTGATTTGAGGGCACGACTGGCCGTTGCTCAACGAGGAGTTTTGTCAAAATGGCTGGTGGAAAACGGCACATGGGCAATCGTGCATGAGACTGACGCGAGTTCAACCCCTTTATTCATGGAGAGAATAAAATGTTGAGCTGCTACCAGTGAAGACTTGTGGTGACATCGGATTTACTACGGAGGCCGTGCGGAATCGCGATTGCGCCAAGCGGTGCGGCTGTGGCAGCCTGTCGGCTCAATCACATCAAGATTTACCGTGGAAAAGAATCGAGTCGTAACAAAGGACGCCCCGCGCCAGAAAACTGATCTGATCGTCATCACCGGTGGCGGTGGCTTCATCGGCGGTAATCTGGCGCTCTATTTCCGCAAGAAGGGCTTCACCAACATCCGGGCCGTGGATAAGAAGCCGCTCACCAAATGGTATCTTCGCGTTCCCGGCGTAAAAAATCTCTGCCTCGATGTCAGCAGTGAGGAGAATTGCCGGCGTGTTTGCAAAGGCGCGGTCGAGGTCTATAACCTTGCAGCCGACATGGGCGGGATGGGCTTCATCGAGCGTTTCCGGGTCGAATGCCTGCGTTCCATCCTCATCAACACGCACATGATTGAGGCCGCGTATCAGGCCGGGGTAAAGCGTTATTTCTATTCCAGCACCGCGTGCGTTTACAACACGCTGTTGCAGAAAGATCCGAAAGTCCGCGCGCTCAAGGAATCCGATGCCTACCCCGCCATGGCCGAACGCGGCTACGGTTGGGAGAAGCTCGTCAGCGAGATGTTCTGCGAGGAGTATTGGCACGAGCGCGGTATGAAGACGTTCATCGCGCGCTTCCACAATGTCTATGGCCCGCACGGGACGTGGGACGGCGGCCGCGAGAAGGTGCCGGCGGCGATTTGTCGCAAGGTCGTTGAGGCGATTGATAAGAACGATCTGCGCATCAAGATTTGGGGTGATGGCCACCAGACGCGCAGTTTCATGTTCATTGAGGACTGCTTGAGGGGCATTGATATGATCACGCACTGCGATGCTCTCATCGCCAAGCCGATCAATCTCGGCTCCAGCGAACTGGTGACCATCAATGAACTCGTCTCCAAGGTGGAACGCATTGCCGGCGTGAAACTCAATCGCGAGTATCAACTCGACGCACCGAAAGGCGTGGCGGGTCGCAACTCCGACAACACGTTTATCAAGAAAGTGCTCAAGTGGGAGCCCAACACCACGCTCGATAAGGGGTTGGCCGTCACTTACAAGTGGATCAGTCAGCAATACCAGGACCGCAAGAAGGGCAAGCGGGTGGTGGAGTAAAGCCGTCCCGCCGTCGCGTGGATCAACCCAGCGGCATCAGACGTAAAGCGCGTTCTTCAGGTCGCGCACCAGCACGCTGAGGAAGGGATAGCGTTTGTCCGGTTCGGCTTCGATACACTTGAGGATAGCTTTCTCCAGGCCGGCGGGGATATCGGGATTCAACTGGCGCGGTGTGAGAAAATTCGTGCGATCCGTCTGGGCGCGTAAAATCTCCGTGGAGCTTTCGCCGGGGAAAGGCTTTTGATTGGTCAACAACTCATACGCCGCCACCCCGAAGGAAAAAATATCCACGCGCTTGTCAATCGGTTGGCCGGAGAGTTGTTCCGGGGCCATGTAGGTGGGCGTGCCGGGGTTCTTCGTAATCTTCAACGGCTTCTCGGTGATTTCCTGCGCGAGATCAAAATCCACCAGGCGTACGGAGGCATTGCGGGAGACGATGACATTCTCCGGCTTGAAATCGAGGTGGATGTAGCCGCTCTCGTGGACGTGTTCCAGCGCCTCGGCCATATCAATGATGATCTGCGCCACGTTTTCGAGCAGCACCGGGTCGTGCTGGGCGTAAAGCACCTTCAGATTCGCGCCTTCCACGTATTCCATGACGCAATACAGCGCGCCGGCCATCTTGCCGTGTTCGAGATAGCCGATGACGCAATCATGGCCCTGACATTTCTCCAGCGCGGTGCAGCCGTTGAGGAAACGTTTCCTGGCCGTGGAATCGCCGCGCAATTCGGGCAGCAGGCGGCGGATGGCGAAGTGTTTACCCTTGCTGTCGGTGGCGAGCCAGATTTCCGCCATGCCACCCGTGGCGATGAGTTCGTGCAAGGTGAACTTGCCGAATGGGCCGGGGCCGGACGAGGCGGCGGAACTTGATTTATTAAACAAGCCGAACACAAAACTGATTTATCAGGAAGCGCGCCCAATCGCCACTCTGTTTTGCGGAAATGAGGAACTTAAATGAGTATTTGAATTTCGTGAAGTACACGCCGTAATTACGCAGCCTGACCCTGATGACAAAGACAATAACAATGTCACTTGACGGGCATGGAGCAGGGTCAAAAGCCGTGAGGCGTATTGGCCGTCGCAAACTTTCTCTTAGGTTATCAGAGAAACTGAAAGGGCGAATGCGGGTGGAGCTTTTTAGGCAGCAGCATTGTGGTGGCTTTCGGTTTAGCGGCGGCCTTGATTTTATTCCGGCCCAAGAAACTGATCAGCGATCTGCTGACGGGCTGGTTTCGTCAGAAGACTTTTCATGTTGTTTGTGGAGGTATTCTTGACCTACGATTCGTCGGAGTATGCCGTCTATCGGCCTTTATTATGTGTTGTGTAATACCCAACAGCAGTATTCCCCAAAGAGAGGGGGTAACCGTAGAACGCTTTCAGTTTCGCGTTGAGGCACGTCGCCAATCCAGTCGCAGTTTGGTGATCGAGACGGCGAATGTTTCTCCTTCTCCCAGGGGAGAGGACCGGGGTGAGGGGCCACGCAACATCCTGAGTCTTGCCCTTGTGTTTTGGTTCTTGACCCAATTTGCCGCGTCCGCCGCAGGAACCAATGAATTGCTTCAAGCCGGCAATTCGCCAGTTCTCACGTCTGGCACGTCTCAACGCTACAAGGTTGCCGTCGTGGATCTGATGATTCTCAAACGCCAGAAACTCGGCGCGTTCCAGCTCGCAAAAGATATTGGCGCGGACGGCGTGGAGGTGGATATGGGTGGACTGGGGGACCGGGAAACCTTCGACAATCAACTTACCAATGGTGCCACGCGTCAACAATTCCTTGCCAAAGCAAAGGAGCTGGGCTTGGAGATTCCGTCGCTGGCAATGACGGGTTTCTTTGCGCAATCCTTTGCCGAGCGTCCGACCGTGCCGCGCATGATCCAGGATTGTGTGGACACGATGACGGCAATGAACGTGAAGGTCGCGTTTCTCCCGCTGGGCGTGAAAGGTGATCTCGTCAAGAATCCCGAATTGCGGCCGGCCATCGTGGAACGATTGAAAATGGCCGGAGCGATTGCGGCCAAGGCAGGCGTCGTGATCGGCGTCGAAACGTCCTTGCCGGCGGCGGAGGAAGTGAAGCTGCTGGACGAAGTCGGTTCGCCGGCCATCAAGATTTATTTCAACTTCTCGAACGCGTTGCAGAACGGGCGCGATCTGCATGCGGAATTGCGGACGCTGGGCAAGGACCGCATCTGCCAGATTCACGCCACGAACGAGGACGGGGTCTGGCTGGAGAACGATCCGAAGCTTGATCTGGCAAAGGTAAAGCAAACACTCGACGCCATGGGCTGGCGCGGCTGGCTGGTGGTGGAGCGTTCCCGCGATGCTGCCGACCCGCGCAACGTGAAGAAAAACTTCACCGCCAACACGGCGTATTTGAAACGAATTTTCCAGACGCCCTGATTTCCGAACTCGCGGCGTTAGCTTTCCAGTCGGGCCGTCTTCTTGGTCATTTCCCTGACAGGTGAGTTAGAGTATTTCCATAAATCATGTAGCTGAAAAAGAGACGGCAGACGAGTGGCAGCAATCACTGCATTCAGACGGGTGGAACGCCCGCCCTCACCCCGGCCCTCTCCCCCCCAGGAGAGGGAGAAGCTTACGCTGTCTCTCTGAAAAACCTGCGACTGGATGGGCCAGAGCAACCCCCGCAATTTCGGACGTGGGCTATGGCTGTTCCCTCTCCCCGGGGGAGAGGGCTAGGGTGAGGGCGAGCGTGGCCGCCACCAAACCAGTCCCGTCCTCGCCATGTCATGCTTGGAAACGCTCTAAGGATGAGCCGCGCCTGCCGTCACGAATTTCCGGATCACGCGCATCTCTTCCTCGCCGGCGATGGTGTGCGGCTTCATGAACTCGTGCCATTCGATGTTCAGACCGGCTGCCTGACATTGCTGGATTTGTTTGCGGGTTCGATCGAAGAACACCACGGGGTCGTGCGTGCCGTGGGTGACGAGAAAGCGTTGTTGTTTGGCGAGCGAGGAAAGTTCCTTCAGGTTTTTGTCCAGTTCGGAAATCCAGCCGCTGATGCCGACGAGTCCGGCGAAGCGATGCGGATAGTGGAAGCCCATTTCCATCGTCATCAGGCAACCTTGGGAAAAACCGCCGAGCGTCGTTTGCTCCGTCGGGAAGCCTTTCGCGCGTTGGGCGTCGAGCAATTCCGTCAGCAACTTCCGGCTGCGCTGCACCCCGGGGATCATGTCGCCTTGAAAATCGAACCACGAATAGCCGCCGTAGTAGTCGTCGGGCGCGTTGACGAGCAGGTAGTTCAACCACGGCAGCCGCATCGCTTCTGGCAGCCAGCGATAGCCTTCGATGCTGTCGCCGAGGCCGTGCAGCATGACCATGAGATGTTTGGAGTGCGCTTCGGAAGCGGGGATGAATTCACTGTGCAGCATAATTCGGAAAGGAACGCCGATGTTCGAAGAGGTGGCAAATCATCTGGCCTTGGCGCGGGCGGAGGAGGGCGTGACCAACGCGGATTGGATCTCGCGCAAAATTTCCGGGGTCGGCTTGAGCGCGTTGAGCGTGGTGGCGTCGGTCTTTGCGCCCGCATCGAGCCACCATTTGATCACGGTCAGTTGCGCCGCGGATAACTGCGGTTTGCCAGCGGGGGGCATGTGGTCGTCGTCATCCTCGGGCAGGTTCAGGCGGTTGCCCAGCAGGCTGTATTCAGCGCCCGGCGGATCGAGCGGTGGACCCGAGTCGCCGCCTTTGACCAGCAGGGCGGCGGTATCCATGCGCAAACCGCCTTTGGATTTGTCCGCGCCATGACAACTGACGCAATACTTGTCAAAGATCGGATGGATGACGGTCGCGTAAGCCGGCTGTGCGAGCAGTTGTTCCTCGGTCAGCGGTCCGGTTTCCGGGGAACGCGCCTTGGGCCACGCCAGAAAATCGCTGCCATGCGTGAGCGAACCGCCGAAGTGGCTCGCCACCGTGAGTAGTACCAGTGTGACAAACAAACTGCGCCGATACGCGGTCATCCAACCGCGTTGCCGGATCACCCAGAGCGCGATGACCGCCACCGCCACGCCGGTGCCGAGCCAGCGATGCCAGAAGAGCGCGATGGCATCGTAGCCGCCATCCGCCGCGAGCAACCAGCCGCAGATCACGCTGGCGAGCGCGGCGGGAATCGTCAGCAGCAGGATGACGCGGTTGGCGGTGGCCAGTTCCTTCCAGCCGGGGCGCAGCACCAGCCATTCGAGCGCGGCGAGCAGCAGGAGGAAACCGATGGGCAGGTGGACGAGCAACGGATGAAATTTGCCGAGAAACTCAATCATGTTCGCAATGGTGGCGTCAATGTCGCCGACAGAGTTAGCGAAACTGGCGCGGCGGCTCAACTGCTTTGTGTGGCATCGCGCCAATGTTTTTCGCAGATTGCGCTGGATGAGAAAGCGGTGCTGAAGCTACCGCAGTCCAGACGCTCCGCGCCGTTTGAGCACGCTGGTTCAACGCGAAGCGTCTGGACTGCGGCGCGTTCACCGCCGCTTTGACCCCGCAAACCAACAACCTTTCATCTCGGATAAAAGCGTCAGAGAACCAGGGGTTGAGGCCGGTCGAAGATGAATGGGGGGCCGCAATCAGCCGCGCCCGGTGAGTTTGTATTATCAACTACTGACAAGAATTGCAGCAGGTAATGCAAGGGACAGCTTGCCCCCGGCCCGCAAAAAAAGTAGAAACTAAGCATGAGTTTTCATCATTCCGTGTTGCTGGGGTGTGCGGGATTGTTATGCGCGACGTTAAGCGTCGGCGCGGCGGACAAAATCCAGGTTTATCATGTGCCCAAGGAGAAACCGGCGGCATTGCCGGCGGGCCACTCGGCGGATGACGGGCACAATCACGGTCCCGGCGACGGCCATAACCACGGTGCTGCGGCCAATCCCCATGCGATGCGCGCCATGCCGAAAGTGAGTTACACCACGCCCGAAGGCTGGCGGGAGGCGGGCACCGGCGAGATGCGCGTGGCGGGCTTCACCATTACCGGCCCGAATGGGCAATCAGCCCAGGTCGCAGTCACGCCGTTGCCGGGAATGGCGGGGCGCGAGACATTGATCGTCAACATGTGGCGGCAACAGGTGGGCTTGAGCGAACTCACCGAGGCCGAGGCCGGCAAGGAACTTACGGCGGTGGACATCGGCGGCACGCCCGGAAAGATGTTCGACATGAACGGTAAATCCCCCGCCGGTGCCAGCATCCGCATCGTCACGGCCATGGCGCATCTCGGCGAGATGAGCTGGTTCTACAAATTGCAGGGCGACGATGAACTGGTGCTCGCGCAGAAGCCGAACTTCATCGCGTTTCTCAAGTCCGTGAAGATCGAGGAAGCGCCGGCACCAGAAGCATTGCCCGCCGGTCATCCGCCGGTGGGTGGTGGAGCGATGCCGGGCGGCGGCATGCCCGGGGCCGTCACTACCGCGGAGCCGCCCGCGCCGCGCGAAGGCGGACCGACCTGGACCGTTCCGACCGGATGGAAGGAAATTTCCGGCGGACAATTTTTGTTCGCGAAGTTTTTGATCGCGGGTGAAGGCGAGGCCAAAGCCGCCGTCAACGTCAGCAGTTCCGCCGGTGACGGTGGTGGTCTGGCCGCCAACCTCAACCGCTGGCGCGCGCAGTTGGGCCAGGGCCCGTGGAGCGAAGCCGAATTGCAGAAGAACACGCAGGAGATCGAAGTGTTGGGCGGGAAGGGCACCTACGTCGAGATGAGCGGCACGGATAGCTCGACGGACAAACCGGCGACGACGCTCGGGGTGAAGGTCGTCCGCTCCGGCAGCACCTGGTATTACAAGCTGATGGGCGAACCGAAATTGGTCGCGGCGCAGAAGGAGAACTTCCTCGCGTTCGTCAAAGGAGTGAAATACTGATGCGCACAAACTTTTACCCTGGGAGCGCCGGCGTCGCGCCGGCGCGTTTCCCGCAACGATCCAAATCAACCCGCCGGCGCGACGCCGGCGCTCCCAGGAACTGACATGGTCACGCGCCTCTACAATTTATTTTCCTCGGTCAAACTCGCCGTGGTCTTGCTGGCGCTGGGGTTGGTCCTGGTGTTCTGGGGCACGATTGCGCAGGTGAAACTGGGCCTCTATCTCGCGCAGGACGAATTCTTCCGCAGTCTGTTCATCTATTGGAAGCCGGAAGGCTCGGGGTTGAAGATCCCGATTTTTCCGGGCGGCTATCTCGTCGGAGGATTGTTGCTTATCAATCTTTTCACCGCGCACCTCCGCTATTACAAATCCGGCCTCAAGCGCCTGGGCATCGTGATGATCCACCTCGGCGTGGTGATGTTACTGCTCGGGCAGTTCATGACCGACATGCTTTCCGTGGAGAGCCACATGTCCATCCGCGAAGGGCAATCCTCCAACTTTTCCGAATCCAGCGGTCGCTGGGAACTGGCGATCATTGACTCCACGGATGAGAAAGACGACAAGATCATCGCCATTCCGGCGAGCCTGCTGCTCAAGGGCGGGGAATTGTCGCACCCGGACATGCCGTTCAAGCTGCGGGCGAAGACTTATTATCCCAATTCCTCCATCACCGATGCCAAGGATGCGGGCGGGTTTGATCCGGTGACGGCGGAGAATGCCGCCGGTCGCCCGCTCTGGTGGCGCAGTCTGCCGAAGGAAACCCGGATGAACTTCCGCGATATTCCGTCCGGCGTCGTGGAGTTGGTCGGGCCGCAAGGCGAGAGCCGGCCGATCCTCGTGTCGGGCTATTTGTCGCGACCGCTGTTTCTGAGTGCCGGCGGGCGGAATCTACAGTTTGTGTTGCGGCCCGAGCGTTACTACAAACCGTATTACCTGCATCTGATTGATTTTCGCTTTGATCGCTATGCGGGCACGGAAAAGGCCAAGAATTTTTCCAGCCGCATCCGCCTGGAACGTCCGGACACCGGTGAGAATCGCGAGGTGACCATCCGCATGAACGAGCCGTTGCGCTATGATGGCAAAACTTTTTTCCAATCCAGCTTCGACAAGGAAACCGAGCAGACCACCGTCCTGCAGGTCGTGAACAATCCCGGCTGGCTCACGCCGTATTTCGCGTGCGTGCTGGTTTCGGTCGGGATGGTCTGGCAGTTCCTCGTGCATCTGATCGGTTTCGCCGCCAAACGTAAAACAGCATGAAAGCCCTCCTGAAATATCTGCCGTGGTTCTTTCTCGCGATCTTTGCGATCGAGATCGTCGCGGTGATGAAGCCCAAACCCAACACCGGGCTGTACGCCGCCGAGTTCGGGCGGTTGCCCGTGCTGCTCAATGGCCGCATCCAGCCGCTGGATTCCGTGGCGCGCAATTCCTTGCTCCAGATCCGCAGTACCGGCGACGTCCCGCTCGAACTGCTGCCCTCGTGGCAATTCTGGCGGCATCCCAAGAAGCTCCGTTCCACCGAGTGGTTGCTGGAAGTCTGTTTCAAACCGGAAGTGGCCGACACGCGGAACATCTTCCTGATCCATCACCCCGACATCATCAGCGAACTCAAGCTGGGCGAGAAAGGCATCGAGAAGTCCGGGCTGCGTTACTATCCCTACGACGATCTGAAACCGGTGGTGAACGAAATTTTCACGCAGGCGGGCACCGCCGGGGAGGTGGAAGCCGCGCACCAGACCACCTATCAACGCCAGATCCTGAAGCTCGCCAACGCCATCAACATCTATCAACGGCTCAAGAACAGCATCCAGCCGGAAGGCACGACGAACTTCGTCCAACTGCTCGCCGACTTTGAAGCGGCGCTGCCCGCCGGCGTCCGCGCGATGCGGGCGCAGCAGATGGGCGCCGATGCGGATCAGAAGGCGTTGCAATCGTTCATGGCCATCGGCCAGAAGTTTGAAGCCGCGGCGAACCGCTCTTATCCCCGCGCCGTCCCGCCATTGGAGCCCGCGAAAGATCGCGATGCGTGGGCGAACGTCGGCGCGAGCCTGCTCGACGCGATCCGCACCCAGAACATTCCGCCCGCGGTCGGGTTCTATTCGCGCATGGCCAAGGCCTACGCTGAGGAGGACGCCACTGAATTCAACTCCGCCGTCGCCGGTTACAAGAACTGGCTCGCCAAGGATTTTGCCAAGGAAGTGAAAAAGGGACGCTCGGAATACTATTTCAACCAGATCAAATTGTTTCTCCACGCGACGATCATCTACATCGTCGCGTTCGTGCTGGCGGGGGGCGCGTTGCTGACGTTTGGTTCCTGGCCGAACGCTTCGGAGTCGTTCCGGCGCGCGGCGTTTTATCTGATCGGACTGGCCTTCGTGGTGCATACGTTCGCGTTGATCTATCGCATGATGCTGGAAGGCCGGCCGCCGGTGACGAATCTCTATTCCTCCGCCATCTTCATCGGTTGGGGCGCGTGCGTGCTCGGGTTGATTTTGGAACGCATCTACAAGGTCGGGCTTGGGAGCGCGATGGCGGGACTGGCAGGATTCATCACGTTGCTCATCGCGCACAACCTCGCGCTCGGCGGCGACACGATGGAAATGTTGCAGGCCGTGCTCGATACGAACTTCTGGCTCGCGACGCACGTCGTGGTGGTGACGCTCGGCTACGCGGCGACTTTCGCGGCGGGAGCGCTGGCAATGGCGTATGTGATTCTGGGTGTTTTCACTCCGGTGCTCGCGGCCCGTTTGAATCAACTCGATCTCGGCAAAGCCCTCGCCAAGATGGTTTACGCCATCGTCTGCTTCGCCACATTGTTCAGTTTTGCCGGCACGGTGTTGGGCGGCATCTGGGCGGATCAATCGTGGGGCCGCTTCTGGGGCTGGGACCCGAAAGAAAACGGCGCGCTGCTCATCGTCATCTGGAACGCGCTCATCCTCCACGCGCGCTGGGGCGGTCTGGTGAAGGAACGCGGCCTGATGAACCTCGCCATCTTCGGCAACGTCATCACGGCGTGGTCCTGGTTCGGCACGAACATGCTCGGCATCGGCCTGCACAGCTACGGTTTCATGGACGCGGCGTTCAAGTGGTTGATGCTTTTCAACGGCAGCCAGATCGCCTTGATCGTGCTGGGCAGCTTGCCGCTGACCATGTGGAAAAGTTTCCAATCAAGCGATGTCCCGCCCACTCCGCCTGCGCCGGGTGGTGACAAACCGGCAACCGCGACAACCTGATCTGGTGATGGTAGGGCGCGTCACTCCGTGCGCGCCGTTCGGGGCCAGCCAAATGTCGGCGCGCACGGAGTGACGCGCCCTACCATTGGAACCAAGTTTCAAAAATCCGTGTCCGCCGCTTTCAACTCCAGTTCCTTGATCCAGATGTTGCGATAACGCACATCGTGCCCTTCGCACTGGAGTTTCAAACCTTGCGGCGTGTCCGTGATGCCTTTGCCGCCGTCGTTCCCGCCATCCACACCGGAATTTGGTCCGCCCCAGACCTGTGCAATCGGCACGTTGGTGTGGACTTTTACGCCGTTGAAATACATGGAGACGCGCGGTGGCTCCGTGAGTTTTCCGTCCTGGAACCGCGCCGCGCGAAACACGATGTCGTAGGCGTTCCATTTGCCGATGCCCGCGAAGAGATGATACGGCGACTCCGTTTCGTTGATCACCGCGCCCATGCCGTGTTTGGACTTGTCGCCCTCGCAGATCTGGATCTCGTAACGATTCTGCAAATACACGCCGCTGTTCCCGCGCGGATTCACGATCAGAAACTCGATATGCAGGCGGAAATCCCGGTACGCCTGCTTCGTCACGATGTCCGCCGCGCCATACTTGCCTCCGGCGGCCGCGGGATCATCGGTCTGGAGGACCGGGCCCTTGTCCACCGGGTCGGCCACGATCTTCCACTTGATGGGCAGCGCCGAACCAAAGCGCGGTCCTGCCCAGTAAGTCCATTTCTCATCGAGCATCCGGCGCGACCCGTCAAAAATCAGTTCCGCGCCGGGGATCGGTTTCGCTCCCACGCCGACGTTGGTGTCAGCGGCGTGAACGGGGAACGAGGCGGTGAGAGTGGCAAAGAGCACTACCAGTGTTGCAGGTAAGGAGATTTTCATGGCGTTGCCCAAAGGACTAGCCGGGCGCGGCGAAATGCTCAACTGCAAATTCACCTTCCAGCGTCCGGCACGATTTCCAAAGATTTTTGTCCGCTTTGCTCCGGCGGCGGGTCTTTACTAGTGTTAAACGATGACCGACACCCGACAATTACTCGCTGACTACGTTGCGTCCGGCTCGGAAACCGCGTTTCGCGAACTCGTCGCGGGCTATGTGGATTTGGTTTATTCCGCCGCGGTCCGGTTGGTGAATGGCGATACGCATCTGGCCGAGGACGTCACCCAGACGGTTTTTGCCGATCTGGCCCGGATGGCGCGCACCTTGTCCCGCGACGTGATGCTGGGCGGCTGGTTGCACCGGCATACGTGTTTTGTCGCCAGCAAGGTTTTGCGGACCGAACGGCGGCGGCAGGAACGAGAAAGGCAGGCTGTTGAAATGAACTCTCTCGAAGATCACTCGCCCGAAAACCTCGCTTTACTCGCTCCGGTGCTCGACGAAGCGGTGAATCAACTCAGCGCCGAAGATCGCGCGGCCATCCTGCTCCGGTTCTTCGAGCAACAGGATTTCCGTTCCGTCGGCGCAGCGTTGGGCAGCAATGAGGAAGCCGCGCGCAAACGGGTGGATCGGGCGTTGGACAAGCTGCATGCCTTGCTGAAGGTGCGCGGGGTGACGTTGTCCGGGACGGCTCTGGCCAGCGCGCTGGCGGCACATTCCGTATCCGCCGCGCCGGTGGGGCTTGCGGTGACCGCTTCGTCGTTCGCCCTTGCCAGTGCAGCCGCCGGGGCTGGGACAACTTTAACCGTTCTACAAATTATGAGCATGACCAAACTGAAAGTCGCCGTCCTCACCGCCGTGGTCGCCGCCGGAGTGGCGATTCCCTGGGTGCTGCAACATCAAACACAGACCAAACTGACTGAAGCGAACGAAGCCTTGCGCCAGCAGAGAGAACAGGGCGATCAACTGGCCGCGGAGAATGCCCGGCTCGCGAAGCTGGCGCCGCCGCCCGCCCCGACCCCGGTCAACACGAACAATTCATCACTGGAATTGTTGCGACTGCGCGGCGAAGTGGCGCGTCTGCGGCAGGACATCGCCTCGCGGACGAATGGGCCGAGCGCCTTAAGCAGCATCAAGGCTGATCAAGCGGTCTGGCAAACCATCCGCGATCAACAAAAAATGGGCATGGGCATGCTTTACAAGGATTTTGCCAAAAAGATGAATCTGCCCAAGGAGCAGACGGAAAAGTTCAACGAGTTGCTTGCGGATGATGTGATGGAAAATGTGGATCACATCACAGCGGTGTTGCGCGATGGCCTGACCCCCCAGCAGATGGAGCCGATTTTTGCCGGGCAGGAAGCGGCGTTGTTGGAAAAGGTGCAAGCCCTGCTCGGGGACGAGGCGCTTGCACAATATCAGGAATACTCGAAGCGCCTGGCCAGCAATATCTCCGCCGAACAGTTCAAGGAAATGATGTCCGGCGATCCGGCGGAAAAGGAGGCCAAAGCGCGGCAGTTTTATGACCTGATGCTGGCGGAGACCGCGCAGGCTTTGGCGGATGCCGGGTTGCCTCCCAATTACCAGACACTGCCCATCATGAATTTTCGCAACATCGCTTCCGAAAGCGAAGGCGAACGGAATCTGCAATTGTTGAATAGCATCTATGAAAAGACCGCGATGCGGGCGGGGGCGTTTCTCACCCCGGAAGAAGTGGCGCAGTTCGCCGAGTTTCGGACCAAGGCCATCAACAACCAGCGGATGGCGCTCAAGATGAATCGCACGCTGATGTCGCCGGTCGGCAGGTGAAGTTTGCCGGTCGGCGTAACGTGAGGAACGAACGCCTGGTCGGTCAGAGGAGCGGGAAGGGATTTGCTATGCGTGAACTGACTTTGCTCGAAACAGGTTGTCTGGCGGGATTGCTGTTGCTCTCTCTGGTGCTGCCGTTATTGATGAGTTTTCGCGGGCGGCGGGAAGGGGCGATCCGGCGCGCTGACATCAGAACCGTGTTGATTGGCCAGTTGCTTGGCGCTGGTGCGGGTGTGGCGATTCTGTTCTCAGGTAAGATTGCGCCCTATGCCGCCGGGCTTGCGGTGGTGAGTTGTCTGGTTTGCGCCTGGATATTGGTTCGCCGGGGCCGATCAGAAACTCCCGCTTGAACCATGCTGGCATTCGCATGGTGGGTTGATTAGCTTGGCTGGCAAACCACGACATGAACGACAAGGTCACATTTTCTGCCGCGCCCCTTGAATTGCGCGGGGTCACCAAACTCTTTGGTGATTTCCGCGCGGTGGACGACGTGAGCTTCAGTCTGCCGGCGGGTTCGATCTACGGTTTTCTCGGCCCGAACGGCGCGGGCAAGACCACGACGATTCGGATGATTCTGGAAATCATCAAGCCGACGAGCGGCAGCATCACCGTGCTCGGGGAAACTTCCGCGCTCAAGGTGCGCCAGCGCATCGGCTATCTGCCGGAGGAGAAAGGCCTCTACAAAAAGATGAAGTGCTGGGCGGTCATCGCTTACTTTGCGACATTGAAGGGATTGAGCCGGAAGATGGCCAAGCAGCGCGCGTATGAACTGCTGGAGCGTTATGGCTTGAAGGATTTTGCCAACAGTCCCACCGAAGCGCTCTCGAAAGGCATGGGGCAGAAGGTGCAGGTGCTGGCTTCCATCGCGCATGATCCGGAGTTTGTGATTCTGGATGAACCGTTCTCCGGCCTCGATCCCGTGAACCAGCAGGTGATGGAGGACATCATCCGCGACATGGCGAAGCGCGGACGCACGGTGCTGTTCTCCACGCATGTCATGCAACATGCCGAGCGGTTGTGCGACCGGATTCTGCTGCTCGCCAAGGGGCGGAAGATTTTTGACGGCACGATTGACGAAGCGAAGGAGGCCATCCCGCGCCGGGTGCGCATTGAAACGGAGGACGACATCGCTCCGTTGCGAATGTTGAGTGAAGTCGTTTCCATTCTGGACCGGAGCAGCCGATGTGAGGAGGCTCATTCTATTTCAAGTGAAGAAAGATCGAGCCTCCTGACGTCGGCGGCGGCAAACGGAGTTCGACTCTGGGAGCTGGAGTTGCGCGATCACGCCGATCCGCAGGCGATTTTGCAAACGTGTTTCGCGCGCGGCATCCGGTTGCGCAGTTTCACGCAATCCGATCCGACCTTGCATGAAGTTTTCATGCGCCTGGTCGGGCCGGACGCGAAGGAGGCGGCGTTCCGATGAAATACGTCTTCCTCATCGCGTGGCGCGAATACGCCGAGAACGCCAAGACCAAGGGATTTTGGATCGGGCTGTTGGTCGTGCCGCTCATCATTTTTGGCAGCATCCAGATCCCGATCTGGTTGCAGAAAAAGGGCACGCCGACGCGCTATTACGTGTTGCTGGACCAGTCCGGGACGCTTGCACCGGTCATCGAATCCCGGCTGGAGCGCGCGCATCAACGCAAAGTGTTTGACGCGTTCAACGAATATACCCGCAAGAATTTGGCCCCGGACAACGGCACAAATAAATTCACCCCGCCATCGTTCGAGCAGTTCAGCGCGGCGGGCGGCGCGGCGGCGGCTTTGGAAAAACTTCAGTCGCATCTACGTCTGGGTACACCTCCGTTCAAGTCGCCGCGCCGGGATTTTCAGTCCGCGCCGTTGCTGGGCGGCTTGCGCAATGATTTTGATTGGGATGCCCTAATTGAGCGGTTGCGGCCTTATTTACGCGGCGAAAAACAGATCGAAGTGAACGGTCAATCGGTTTCATTGAGCGCGGCGATCTTGATTCCTGCCGACATCGAAAAGAAAGTCGTGCGTCCGCAGGACAAGAACGCGCGGGCGGCGAAGAACGCGAATGGCATCGAGTATTGGTCGGGCAATCTGGCGGACACGGAATTGCGCGAAGAAATCGAGCGCGCGGTCAATGGAGAAATCCGCCAGCGCGAGTATTTGCTGCGCGGCCTGGACGCGACGGCGGTTCGCGAGGTGGAGCAGACTTACGCCCCGATCGCCAGCTTGAATCCCAAGAAGGAAGCCGGGCAGGAAGCCGTCAAGAATGTGGACGTCATCAAGCAATGGGCACCGAGCGCGTTTGTCTATCTGCTCTGGGTTTCCATCTTCGCCATCGCGCAGATGCTGCTGACGAACATCATCGAGGAAAAATCCAACCGCATCATCGAGGTGCTGCTCTCGTCGGTGACGCCAGGTGAGTTGATGATGGGAAAGCTGCTGGGCATCGCGGCGATCGGGTTGACGATGGTGGGTTCGTGGATTTTGTCGGTGGTAATCATTTTGACCTGGAAGGCGGGCGCGGCAACGGCCGTGGCGGGACAGGTGCTCGTGGTGTTGCATTCGTCGAGTTTGATTCCGATGTTCGGCGTTTATTTCGTGTTCGGTTATCTGATCTATGCGGCGTCCATCCTGGCACTGGGCAGCGTGTGCAACACCTTGAAAGAAGCGCAGAGCTACATGGGCATCATCACCATGATGATGATGGTGCCGTTGATGACGATGACCTTCATCCCGAAAGACCCCAACGGCCCGCTCGCCCGCATCCTTTCGTGGATTCCGCTTTATACCCCGTTCATCATGATGAATCGCGTGATGGCCGATCCCCCGTGGTTCGATCTGATCGGGACGACGATCCTGTTGTTCCTCACGGCGGCAGCGGCCTTGTGGATGGCGGGCAAAGTCTTTCGCATCGGGATTCTGCGGACGGGGCAGCCGCCCAAACTGCTCGAAATATTCCGCTGGATTCGCCGGAAAAATTGAAGGCTTTGGAGCGTACTGCAAAAAGAAGGTCGGGAACAATGTGCTGGCGAACCGCCCCTCACCCCGGCCCTCTCCCCATCCGATGGGGAGAGGGTGGCCGCAGGCCGGGTGAGGGGAATTCGTTTCCAAAAAACATTTTGAGAACTGTTTTAACTTGGCTGAATCTGCGGTAGCTTTGGGGCGTCCATTTTTCTCATGAAGACCATCGCCGCCCTCAGTCTGGCTGGATTTGCGCTGACCAACCTGTTCGCCGCCAATGAAACCCGCTGGCCCAACTGGCGCGGCCCGAACGGCGACGGCAGTATTCTTGGAGGCAATTATCCCGTCAGTTGGAGCGAGACGAACAATATCCTTTGGAAAGCGCCGTTGCCGGGGAAGGGGTGCTCCACGCCCATCGTCTGGGATGACCGCATCTTCGTCACCGCTCCTGCTGACCGGCAGGACGCGGTGCTGGCGTTCGATTGGCAGGGCAAGGAACTCTGGCGCACCAAGCTCGGGCCCGCGCGCGAGGGCAAGCACCGCAATAGTTCGGCGAGTAATGCGGCCCCGGCCACGGATGGGAAAACGGTTTTCGTGGTTTTCACCAGCGGCAGTTTCGCGGCACTCGATTTCACCGGGAAAGTTCTTTGGCAAACCAACCTCGTCGAAGCCTTCGGTCGGGACACGCTTTATTTCGACCCCGGCACGGCACCGGTGTTGACGGAAAAATACGTCATCATGGCCCGGATGAATCAGGGGGAATCCTGGCTGGCGGCCTTCGACAAGACCACCGGCACGCTGCAATGGAAGGTCGCCCGCAACTACCAGACACCGCAGGAAAACGATCACGGTTACAACACGCCCGTGCTGCTGCGCTTTGCGGACCAGGAAGCGTTGCTCGTCTGGGCCGGAGAGCATGTCACCGTCCACAGCGCGGCGGATGGCAAGCTACTCTGGTCCGCCGTCATCCCGAATCCGAACGAGGGTAAGAACTATCCCGCCGTGGCGACGCCGGTGCTGGTGGGCGATGTGGCTATCGTGCCGTTCGGTCGCAGCGATCGTGGCAATCCGATCCTTTTCGGCGTCAAGCTGGGCAAGGCAGGGGAGCTGAATGTCACGAATTATCTCTGGCAGCGCACGGACACGGGAACTTTTGTGCCCAGCCCGACCGTGTCGCAGAAGCAGGTTTATCTGTTGCGCGATCGGGGTGAAGTCGAATGTCTTGATCCGATTACGGGCAAAACCGTCTGGAAGGACAGCCTGCCCAAGACATCGGCGAACTACTACGGCTCGACGGTGATTGCCGGGGACAAACTCTACGCCGTGCGCGAGGACGGAGCTTTCTACGTGGCGAGTGTGGCCGAGAAGTTCGAAGTGCTCGCGGAAAACCACATGGGCGAGCGCGTCATCGCCACGCCCGTGCTGTTGAACAATCGCATCCTGGTGCGCGGGGAGAAGAATCTGTTCTGCCTGGGCGCGAAATAAATCGCTACCTCGCGCCCCCTTTCCTGAGATGAACCCGGATGGGGTTTACGCCACGCTGGCAACGATTGCGCCCTTGCCCTTGCCGTGGTCCAGGTTGACGAACTGATTCGTTTGCGGGATGTGGCAGACGATGTTGAACTTGCCGATGGCCTCCTGTTTCGCCGCCGTAAAGGCGGTCATGGTGGAGCGGAAAATTTTCCCTTCCGCGGCGCTTTTGGACCAGATGCCGCTGGTGGTGAAAAATTCCAGTGACTCGGCGTTTTCAATCAAGATGTTCATCAGTCCCCAGCCTAACAGAGATTCCCGAATCACAAGCATCCAATCGGGATAATTCTTCGATCCGGTTTTCTCGCTCCACCCGGAGCAAGGATGCTCCGGGAACCCGCGGGCAGGATGCCCGCGCTACGCCGTAACGCAGGCATCCCTGCCTGCGGGTTCGGGCGGCATCCC
>CAZQNQ010000028.1:0-68579 GCA_964594985.1 uncultured Bifidobacterium sp. | reverse complement strand
GATCAAGACCGTTGTCTAATTCCCACCAGTCGGGCAGGCCGTCCCCATCCGTGTCACGCAAAACTCTGGCCCACAGAAACAGGCTGTTGGTCCGAGCTCCAATCGCCACCGTCGCCGCCGTCCAATCCTGCCCCGCCGCGCCCCGTATAATCGGCAACTCCCCCGCCCACGCCGCATTCGTCAACGTTTCCTTGCTCAGAATTTCATACACCACATCCGCCTCCGTGCCATGCACGATCAGGTTGGCCTGCCCATTCGTGACGCTCAAAATCTCCAGCCACAAACTTCCTTCAGCGTAGCTGTAAGCCATCGTGCCGCCGCCTTCCAACAAGCTCTGCGACGCCATCCCATATTCCTCCGGCAGCAACCCGACCGATTTCAGTGCCACCACTTTGGCTTGTTCTTCCTCCTTCGTTCCTTGTGCCCCAAACAACGACCGCCGTTTCCCGCTCTGGAAATACAGCTCCTGCCAGTCCATTTTCGTCGGCCACCGCCGCTTCGTCACCACTTCGTCAAACTGCCCCTCCGCCAACGAATCCGCCGAGGCATAAACGTCCGAACCAATGACCAGTCCCAAATCCTTTTCTTCCCATGCGGCGGGAGCGGCCAAACCACCCGCCTGCGCAATCGTTGCCGTGTCCAGTTGCAACACCACATTGGTTTCCGAGTAGCACAGCGAAATCAACCGCCAGTCCCCCGCCACAAATTCCACCGGCGCTTGCAGCACCACCGCCGCGCCCAGTTTGGTTTCCCCCGCCAAAAACAGCGTGTCGCCCGCCGCATTGAAGAACAACGACCACCGGGTCCTGGCTTTCTTGCCATTGAGGTCCACCAGTTCCAACAGCCGCGCCGCATGGCCCGGCCCCGTGCCGCCACTCGCCTTGCTGGCCGTGCTCCAGTTGGCCGCAAACCAGCACCGGACCACCCCGGCCGCCGGCGCAAAGTTCATTTCCTTTTCCGCAGCCAACGCCGGAATGATGACGGGAACCGGCAGGAAACTTTCGCGGCTGGCTTCGCGACTTAACGCATATCCACTCCAACTTTCTAAAAGGGTGGCTTCGTCCTCGTTCAGCGCCAGATTCCGCCACGGCCCACGACCATAGCCGGAATCAAAGCTGAAGATTTTGATCGTTTCCTCGGGCCACGGCGGTTGCGGCGCGCGTGGCGCAGTCCGGCCCGGCTCAACTGAATGAAGAAGTGCTAAAACTGCGATGATCCCTGCGAAGAGTCGTTTATCCGTTTTCATGTGGTTCCGTTTCCCGTTTCTGATGGCCCACTACGGAACTAAAGGGGCGCGTACCCGACGCCCCTGACTCGAGGTACCGCGAAGCACCTTTCAACAAAGGTCGCCAAGCCGCGCCCGAGGGCGCGTACTTGGTCGGTTTGTTGAAGGCTGTGTGAAATTCGCGGTTTCCGAGTCAGCCCGTAGCCAAAGCTACGCTAAATGATTTGTGTATTTGTTCTGGTTACATGCTGGTTTCTAAAACTGGCGATCGAACGCTTTGTGTTGTATGTCCGGCGCGAAGCGTTGACAAGAATTTTCACGCTTTTACAACCTTTTTATTGGAGCCACCGGAAGTCAGGATTGAAAACCAACGCCGAGTCGAGTTCAATAGGCTCTAGCGCACGCCGATCCTCGACACATCGGTAGCGCAACGAAACCACACATTGAATGAAACCAACGCTTCTTGTTCTCGCGGCAGGCATGGGCAGCCGTTATGGCGGCCTCAAACAAATTGATCCCGTCGGTCCACACGGGGAAACCATCATTGACTACTCGATCTACGACGCGTTGCGCGCCGGGTTCGGGAAACTCGTCTTCGTCATCCGCAAAGACCTGGAAGCGCAGTTCAAGGAGATCGTCGGCGCGCGCTTCGAGCAGCGGGTCCAGGTCGAATACGTGTTCCAGGAACTCGACAAACTGCCGGCCGGGTTCACCGTGCCACCTGGTCGCACCAAACCGTGGGGCACCACCCAGGCCATCCTCATGGCCGAGGACGTGATCCGCGAACCGTTCGCGGCGATCAACGCCGACGACTTTTACGGCGCGGATTCCTTCCAGGTGCTCTCACAGCAACTGCAATCCGGCAGCCAGGATTACTCGATGGTTGGCTTCGTCCTGCGCAACACACTCTCCGAATTCGGCAGCGTCGCCCGCGGCGTCTGTGAAGTGGACGGCGCGAACTATCTCAAGAGCATCATCGAACTCACCAAGATCGAAAAGGACGGTACCGGTGCGAAATCCATCGCCGCCGACGGCACAACCAGCAAGCTCACCGGCGACGAACCTGTTTCGATGAACATGTGGGGTTTCACACCGGAAATCTTCCCGCACCTGCGCCGGGAATTCACCGAGTTCCTCAAGCTGCAAGGCCAGGCCGAGAAATCCGAGTGCTACATTCCGATGACGGTAGGCAATCTCATCCGCGCCGGCCACGCCCGCTGCCAGGTGTTGCGCTCCAGCGCCTCGTGGTTCGGCGTGACGTATCGCGAAGATCGTCCGCGCGTCGTGGCAGACATCCAGAAGCTCATCAAGCAAGGTTTGTATCCAGAGAAGCTCTGGAGCTGAGCCGCGCGTTCATTACGATTCACAATGGGGGGCGGCTCACCGTGCGGCTCGCTCCGGCTCTTTTTTGGCGATGCAAGGGTGTGACTGGAACTGCCGCGCAATTTTGGTTGGAGTTCAAGCTTCAGCTTGTTCGGGGCGGGGTTGGGGAACTGGGAACAAGCTAAAGCTTGAACTCCAGCGTTCCACTCGCCCCCGTGTCGCAACTTCACATTGCTCGCGGCGAAGCGTTTGCCATACTTCGCCCGCATGAAATACCGTCGCTTTGGCCGGACTGAATTGCAGTTGCCCGTCATCTCCTGTGGCGGGATGCGTTACCAGCACAAGTGGCAGGACGTCAAACCGGCGGAAATCCCCGTGGCCAATCAAGCCAACCTTGAGGCCTGCATCCATCGCGCGCTCGAACTCGGCATCAATCACATCGAAACGGCCCGGGGCTACGGCACTTCCGAAATGCAACTCGGCTGGGTGCTGCCCAAGTTGCCGCGTGAAAAACTCATCGTTCAGACCAAGGTCGCCCCACAGGCTACCGGCAAGGAGTTCCGCAAAATCTTTGAGACTTCGATGAAGTATCTACGGCTCGATTACGTGGACCTGCTCACGCTCCACGGCGTCAATAACCGCGAGTTGGTCAACTGGTCGTTGAAGAAGGATGGCGCGCTGGACGCCGCCCGCAAACTGCAAAAGGAAGGCCGTTGTCGCTTCGTCGGTTTCACCACCCACGCCACCACCGAGGTCATCCATGAAACCATCCGCGGCGGTGAGTTTGATTACCTCAACCTGCACTGGTATTTCGTCAACGACCTGAACTGGTCGTGCATCGAAGCCGCGCACGCCAAGGACATGGGCGTGTTCATCATCAGCCCGAACGACAAGGGCGGAAAGCTCTACGAACCGTCGGCCAAGCTCGTGGACTTGTGCGCGCCGTTGACACCGATGGCGTTCAACGACCTTTACTGCCTCGCGCGTCCGGAGGTGCATACGTTGAGTTGTGGTGTGGCGAAGCCCTCCGATTTCGACGCGCACATCGCCGCGTTGGAACATTACGATCGCGCGGCGGAAGTCATCGCGCCCATCGAGAAACGTTTGCGGGAGGAAATGGTCCGCACACTCGGCGCCGACTGGTGCGCCCGCTGGGCGGAAGGTTTGCCGGACTACACGGAAGTTCCGGGCCAGATCAACATCACGGAAATCCTCCGCCTGTGGACCTACGCCAAGTCACTCGACCTCGTGGCGTGGGGCAAGATGCGTTACAACCTGCTCGGCCAGGCCGACCATTGGTTTCCGGGAGAGAACGCCGCAAAAGTCCGCGACCTCGATCTCGCCGCGACCCTGGCGGCAAGTCCTTTCGCCGCCAGAATCACCGCCATCCTCGAAGAAGCGCACGACTTGATGTATCAAGCCCCGGTCAAACGCTTGAGCCAGTCGTAAGCGCGTTATTTCACGTCCGCCGGCGCCGCGATATTCAATTCCTGCGTGACCTGTTTGGTCAGGTCATTTTCGCTGTTGGCGTAGAGGAAGATTTCCGTGGTCGTTGCGGAGCGCGCCGAACTGTCCAACACCAGCGCGTAACCCGCGCTCTTGGCCTTGGTCGCCACCACCGAGCGGATGTCTTTGATGACATCTTCCATCATGCGATCCGTTTTCACCTTCAGTTCCGCCTCGCGGCTGCCCATAAACTGTTTCAACGTGTTTTCGCTGTCCTGCAATTCCTTCAGTTTCGGTTCGAGGGCTTTCCGGCGCTTGGCACGTTCGGTTTCGGATACCGCCTGGTCGTTGGCTTCGCTCAGTTGCTTCTGATAATTCTGGATGAGCTTCCGATGCGCCTCCTGCATGGCATCAACTTCCTTTTTCGTCTCGGCTCGGCTTTCCGACAGCGCCACTTTCGCCTGCTTGGTCTTCCAATAATTATCGAAGACTTCGACGAGATTAACGGTCGCGATGCGCGTCTGCGCCTGCGCTGAACCGACCCCGCCCAGAGCCACGGCCCCGATCAAAACTGCCAACTGAAAGAATTTGTTCATAAGCATAGGAAACCAAAATCGGGCCGCGTCGCCAATCTCTTTTGTGGCGCGACACCAGCTCTGACAGCCAACGGGAGAAAACGTTCAGCCACCGGCTGTTTACGGCTTCAAGCGGAAGAATTGCGCGGGATTGGTCGGGGCCACAATCACCGTGAGGAACGCATTGCTCACGACCGGAGTCGGGTTCAGGTCCACCCAGGCACCGGGGAGCGCCAGATTCGTGGACGTCTGCAGAATGAGTTCGGGGGCCGCGGCACTCCAACTCAAAACCGCATTGGGGCCAAGCTGGCCGAGCTTCAAGACCGGCGGTTCATCCGCAAGCATTTTGACGACAAAACCCGCGCGGCCGCCGAGCAATACCGTGGCACTGGGTTGCAATGGGATTTCGAATACGATTGGCTGGGTGGCCCGGCGGAGTTGGCGGCGATTTCTGCCGCCAGTGCCGCAGTAGCGACCGACGAAAGCAGCGCGCCCCCCAACCCACGTGGTCATCCGGGAAAAGTAAATGGAAGGGAAAAGCTCCTATCAAAGCGGCCGTTGCCAGCCAACGCCGAAATTGATCCGGCCTTTGTCACTGCTGTATTTGTCGTGGTTGATGGGCTTTCCCCAATCCAGCCGCAACGGCCCGAGTTGCGGGATGTTGAGCCGGAGGCCGATGCCCCAGTTGTCGCTGTAATTTTGCGTGTTGAAATCATAAGCCTGTTCGCCCACGCTGCCGATGTCATAAAACGTCGCCAGCCGCAACCCCGCCCCCCCTTCACTATCAATCAAAGGCAGACTGTATTCAATCGAGCCAAACCAGAACGAGCGACCGCCGGTCGGCTCAAGAAATCCCGGCTCGCGCGGGCTGATCGAGCGATACTCGAAGCCGCGCAAGGTGTACATGCCACCGAGATAGAACCGTTCGTAGAACGGCGTATCATCGCCGCGCATACCTTCCGTCACCCCGCCGCGCCCGCCGACTTCGATGACGTGACCCTTCGCCAAGCCTGGAAAATACCACGCGGACTGGAGTTGCAACTTGTAAAAATCGCGATCCCCCCCAAGGTAACTCGAAGTGAGTTCCGTGGTGAACTCGGTGCGTTGGCCGCCGTTTGGGAGGCGCGTGTCGTTGCGCGTGTCATAGGCCAGCGTCCCGCCCACCCGCGTCAACAATGAATGGCCCACCTCCTGCAAAATGGCCGTCGGCACGTTCGCCGGAATGGCGCCGAGGTCGCCGTGATAGCCGTCGTTCAGAATGATCCCGACCCGCTCGATGTTGTAGAACACACTGCCGATGAGATCGCCCTTGCCAAAAATTGAGTCGAGGAGCGTGGGCCGGGGCAAGGCCTTGCTCAACGAGATCCGCGCGCCGGTGCGCACTTCGTTGTAGATATTGCCGACGCTCTGGTAATCCGCGCGGCGATGATAAAGATCCGTCCCGAGTTGCAGCCGGCGATCCAGAAACCACGGCTCGGTGATGGACAGCACGTAGTCCTGACGCTCGGTGCCGACCTGCAGTTGCAACCGGAACTTCTGGCCGCCGCCCGTGAAGTTCGGCCACTTGAACAGATCGAAATTCCCCTGCGTCACCTCGGTGTAAGCCACCAACGAGTCAATCGAGCTGAACCCGGCCCCGAAACTCATCTTGCCGGTGCGTTGCTCCTCCACGGTGACCAGCAGGTCTTTGCGGTTCGGAATTTCCGTGTCCTCGGGCCGCGCGTCCACCTTGCCGAAATAGTCCAACCCCTGCAAGCGCCGCTGGCTGATGCGCACGCGCGTCATGTCGAACGTCTCGCCCGGCGACAACGCGAGTTCGCGGCGGATGACCTTGTCCTTGGTCTTGGTGTTGCCGCGGATGACGATTTTTTCCACGAAGGACTTCTGCCCTTCCTCGATCTGATACTGGAGGTCCATCGTCCCGGTCTCGACATTCGGGATGCGCTTCACCCGCAGGTTGCCGCCGCGCGCGACGTCAATGTACCCGCGCGAATTGTAAAAATCCTCCACTGCCTGCGTGTCCTTGGCGAGGTCCTTGGGCTTGAAGACATCGCCCTCCTTCATCTTGAAGCTGCGGTTGAGCGTGATCGCTTCACCCCACAACTGCCGGTCGGCCGGATTCTTCGGCACCGCCCCGGGATCGAACTCCCGGCTGACCGCATTGGTCGGCAACATGGTCGTGCCCACGAACGTCACCTGGCCGAGCCGGTATTGCTGGCCTTCAAACACGTGCAGCCGCACCACCATGCTCTTGTCCGAGTCATTGGCAAACTCGGTTTCCTTGAGATCGAAGTCCATGTAGCCGTTGTCGCGATAGAATTGCTTCAACAGCTCCTGATCCTCTTCGTACTTATCGTCGCGAAAATAACCACCCCGGGTCAGCCAGGACCACATCCAATGGCGCCGCGTGCCCTTGAGCACCTTGCGCAGCTTGGACTGGGAAAAGGCTTCCGCCCCGACAAACTCGACATCACTGATCTTGAGCTTGGCGCTTTCCTTGATCTCAAACGTGGCCGTGCCCCGGCCGGAGGCTTCGTCAATGTTCAGCACGTACTTCACCTCCGTGCGCGGGTAACCCTTCTTCTGATACAACTCCTGGATCGCCTGCGTGTCGGTGAACAGTTTCCGCTCGTCCAACGCCTCGCCGACCTTGGACGTGATCTTTTTCTTGATGTCCTTGTCCTTGATCTTCTCGTTGCCGGACAGCTTGATCTCCGTCAACCGCGGGTTGGCCTGCACCACGTAGGTGACGACCACGCCGCCGTCCTCCGCTTTGTCGCGCGTGACCCGGATATTGTAGAAGAGGTCGGTCTTGTAGAGACTGCGGATGTCATCGTCCAGCGTGACGAGGCGGAAGGGTTCCCCCACACGGGAACGGATGTTGCCCCGGATCAGCGTTTCACTGATGGAGGCGGGACCGGCAAACTTGATTTCGATCCGGGAAATCTTGGGCAGATTCTCCACCGGCTCTTGCGCCCACAGCGAAGTGGCACAACAGACGCACACGCCCAAAGTGCAGATGCGCAGCAACTCCCTTAATCTGGCCTCACTGACCCGGTATGTCTTCTTCGCTGACTTTCGCTGCACTTTCAAATCGTGTGTACGGTTTCAAAAAGGTCAAATGGACGTCGCCCGTCGGTCCGTTACGCTGCTTGGCGATGAGGAGATTGACCGGAATCCCATCAGGTTGATCTTCCAACGGCGGCGCGTCCTCGTCTTCGCTCGTCGGCTTGTAAAGCAGACCGATCAAGTCTGCATCCTGTTCAATCGAGCCGGATTCACGCAGGTCGGACATCCGCGGTTTGCGGTTCTTGTCCTTCTCCATTTCGCGGTTCAACTGCGCCAACACGATGACGGGAACATCCAATTCCTTGGCCAACGCCTTGAGGCCGCTGGAAATTTCGGCGATTTCCTGTTGCCGGTTTTCCTGCGCTCGGCGCGAAGTAGAGTTGAGCAACTGGAGGTAGTCAATCACGAATAGCTTCACGCCATGCTGCTGCCACATGCGCCGCGCCCGCGTCCGCAACTGCAAAATCGAAAGCCCCGGCGTGTCATCAATGAACAACGGCGAACTCGACATCTTGCCCGCCGCACTCGTGAGCTTGGGAAAATCTGACTCGCTCATGAAACCTTCACGGATATTGCGCAGGTTCACCCGGGCGTTGGAACACAGCATGCGCAGGACAAGTGATTCCGCCGTCATTTCCAGACTGAACACGCCGACCGGCAGCTTCTGGTTCAGCACGACGCTCTCGGCGATGTTCATCGCGAGCGAGGTCTTACCCATTGAAGGACGCGCGGCGATGACGATCATTTCGCCACCGTGCATGCCGTCCGTCATGCGGTCCAGATCGGAAAATCCCGTGGCCAGTCCGCCGAGTTGGCCCTGACGGTTGAAGTAATTCTCGACCATCCCGATGGCCTTATTGACCAGCGACTTCACCGGCTCGATCGTTCCGCCCGCGCGGGATTCACTCATGCCCAGGATGTCACGTTCGACTTCATCCAGCAACGCGTCCACCTCGCCGTCGTAATCGTAAACCCGCCCCACGACGCCCGTACAGGTCTGGATCATTTTCCGCAACAGGAACTTTTCCTCAACAATATCGAGGTAGTAAGTGAGATTCGCCGCCGAAGGAACGGCGTCCTGCAACGCGTTCAGGTAGGCGATGCCCCCGATCTGATCGAGCAAACCACGCTCTTTCAACCGTTGTTGAAGCAGGATGAGATCGATTGGTTCACGCTTGTCATACATTGCAATCAGCGCTTCGTAGATCGTCTGATGGCGCAGATCGTAAAAAACTTCCGCCCCAGTCTTGATTTTTTCGATGCACTGACCCATGCAATCATTCGGCGAAAGCAGAATGCAACCCAACACACCTCGCTCCATTTCGTCGGCATGAGGGGGCAACCGGTCAACCCTTGATGCTTCATGCGATCCAGCTTTGCGCCGACGTGCTTTCTTCAAATCCGGCGCAGCACCAGCGCCTTCGGAAACGGAATCGATCATAGATAACTAAATGAAATATGCTTTGGCGACACTCACCACTCGTGATCTGCCGCCCGGTTTACAACAGTGAAAGAATCATGAACCTTTCACTTGCTAGGCCATTCTAAAAAATACTGTGTCGCCCACGGTGGCGTTCTCGCTTTTGGCATTCGCACCCAAACTGTTTGAGCCACCCCGGGCAAAGATACAGTCGCCTTGGTAATGTCACGACGAACAATATCCGGGAGATTACCATCAAGCCACCATCCACCCTTCAATGTGAAATTCTCTCCCACGCCAAGAAACAAGCCCCCCGATTCACCGCTACCAAAACGCTTGAATTTTCCAAAGAGCGTTCCGCCAACAACTCGACAGTCAAAATAATGTCCTGCAAGTTTCCTTTCCTCTGAATGGGAGTATGGGACAAATAATTCTCCGTTTATCGCCTTCGCACATGCAATACCTCCCGAGGGACTCATTAGCCACATCCCCTCAAACAGTTTCAAATCTGAATCGGTCATGCGACGGACATCAGAACTCATTCCAGCAGTTCGCGCGAGATTATCTTGATGACAACCTGTTCGCAACCGGCTGTGAGTAATTCGCCGTGAATTTAAGTTGGATTCTTCGCCCCGGTTTACCGAAGATTCGCGCCGTCTATGAAAACCTTGGTCATTGCCATCGCTTTGCTGCTCACCATGCACGCCGCTTCCTTTGCCGCCGCCCCAGATGCCGCCATCTTCCAAGCCGGAAACCGCATCCTCTTTCAAGGTGATTCCATCACCGATGGCGGGCGCGGGCGCAACAATGACCAGAATCACGTCTTGGGCCACAGCTATGCCTTCCTGGTTGCAGCGAAGTATGGTGCGGCTTACCCCGAGCGGAAGCTGGAGTTTTTCAATCGCGGCATCAGCGGCAACAAAGTCCCCGATCTCCTCAACCGCTGGCAGACCAACACGATTTCTCTCCAACCGACGGTTATCAGCATCCTCATCGGTGTGAACGACATCTGGCATCCCTTAAACGCCAATCAAGAAGTCTCCGTCGCGAAATACGAGGAAGGTTACGACAAGCTGATCGCGCAAACCGTCGCCGCGCTGCCGGACGCCAAGATCATCCTGATCGAACCGTTCATCACGCCCGGGCGGGCCACCGCACCGAAATGGGAGGTTTGGCAAGGTCATGTGAAGGACTTTCAGGCGGTCGTCGCCAAACTGGGCACAAAATACAAAGCTCCCGTCGTGAAACTGCAACGGGTGTTTGATGAAGCTTCCAAACGCGCGCCCGCCGAGTATTGGGTTTTTGACGGCGTGCATCCGACCTACGCCGGCAACCAGTTGATTGCCGACGAATGGGTGCGGGTCGCGGCAGCCACCTGGCCCGCCACGAAATGACCTGCCGCCACGCTCAGGCGGCGTGGAGTTGCAGACTTGGCGCCATTGCCGGCGCGGCCATCAGCGAAACGAGGCCTTGGGCGATGGCAAACCGGGTCAGTCCCGCGATGCTGTGGATGTCCAGCTTGCGCATGATGCGTTCGCGATGGGTTTCCACCGTCCGCACGCCGATGTTGAGCTGGCAGGCGATTTCCTTGTTGCTGAAACCTTCCGCAATGTAGAGCAAGACTTCGCGTTCGCGATTGGTGAGCCGGGCCAGCGGCGCGCTCTTGTCATCGCCACCCCGCACGACGTGATTCAACGCGATCCGCGCCACGTCGGGACTGAAATGGGTTGCGCCCGCTTGCACGGCTTCCACGGCTTGAACGACCTCATCCGCCGCCGAGTCCTTCAAAACAAAACCCCGCGCCCCGCATTGGATGATGCGCATCACGTATTCCGAGTTAGAGTAAGTTGAAAGGATGAGAACTTTGACCTCTGGCATTTCGCGACGCAACAGGTCGGTGACAGCCAGACCGTTCATCTGCGGCATGTCAATGTCCATGAGCACCACGTCGGGTTTGAGGTCGTGGGCCCGGACCAGGGCCTCCCGGCCATCGCTGGCCTCGCCCACAATCTGGATCTTGGCGCTCTGCGCCAGGGACATCTGGATGCCGCGTCGCACCACGGGATGATCATCCACGATGAGGAGTCGGATTGGTTGGTTCATATTTAGGTTTGGAAGAATGCGTGGTTACGACTTCCGATATGGAACGGACGACGGGATTGTGGTCATCCGCGCCGGCTGACGGCCCCAGTCTTGATGGACCCGAATGCGCGACACGCGCCGGTTGAGCACCCGCATCCCCCAGATAACGGCTGCCAGATAGAGAATTTGAACAACAACCAGTTTTGCCAACCATCCGTGCCAGATGTCCATGTGTATTTGTTCCTTGCTGCAATCCGACCTTCGGATCACGAGAAACACATACGGCGTTGTCGGCTTTACAACAACAAGGGCGATTCTGCCCCGGGCGTCCGGGGCATCTCGGCGGTGTCCCCGGGTCTCACCCGGGGCGGGAAGTTATGGCTGGAAATAAAAACCCCTCATCCGACTTGCATCGGATGAGGGGACACACGGGAACCCAACAACAAATCAGGCGGGTATTTCGCGCTGCACCCAAGCGGTGGCGTACTGGGTCAGTTCGGCGGCATCCTTGAGACTGAGCTTACGTTTGATCTGCTCGCGATAGTATTCGACGGTCTTGACGCTGAGATGCAATTCGCCGGCAATCTCCTTGGTCTTCTTCCACTGCCCGATCAGGTGGAACACTTCCACTTCGCGATCGCTGAGCGACTTGATGGGGGGTTGCTGCACGTCGGTATGACCGCGCACCTGTTGCTGAAGCATCTTCGCCGCGAGCGAGTCGCTGACATAGACGCTGCCGGCCAGCACGCGGCGGATGGCCATGATGACCTTATCCAGCGCTTCCTGCTTCATCAGATAACCAAGCGCCCCGGCCCGAAAGGCGATCTCGGCATAAACAGTCTCATCGTGAATGCTCACGACCAGCATGGGCAACGAGGGAAATTGGGCCTTGATGTTGCGGATCAATTCCAAGCCGCTGCTGTCCCGGAGGGATAAATCCGCCACGACAAGATCGGGCTTGAGCTGGATGATGGCGTCGAGCGCCTTGCGAGCATCTTCCTGCTCGCCACAAACCACGAGATCTGGCTGCCGGTTTACGAGTTGTACGATCCCAAACCGCACCACCGCATGATCGTCCACCAACAGAATTCGTTTCCGCGCGTCAACGGCGTCGGCTTGCTTCACATCTCTATCCACCAGCTTCACGTCTTTTGTTTGCATTGTTGAATGAAAATCCTCAATTGCCCGACCTTCTTGATCCAGACGACGCAAGATAGAAGCCAAAGAATGGATTTTGTTGGAATTGCAGAGTTGCCTGCAAATCGTGGTTTCGCCCGGCCTGACCATGTCCTGCCGCCAGACATGACTCGTAGAAAACAGGACAATGACCGGAAACAATTCCAAGTCTCCGCGAGCAAAAAGTCCGCCGTCCCCTGCATCAAAATGTCCTGACGCGAAGGCTTCATTCCTTGCCCGATTCGCCGCCCCTCCCTATGCTCGCCTTGAATCAATATGAACCGCTCCCCCCGCTTCAAACTGTTCCTCATGATGGTACTCCAGTTCTTCATCTGGGGCGCCTGGCTTCCGCTCATTTTTGGTTATCTGCCCAGCCTGGGTTTCACGCCCGGCGAGCAGGCTTGGATTCTTAACGCGTTTCCCATCGCGGCCATCGTCGGAATGTTCTTCAGCAATCAGTTCGCCGACCGTAACTTCGCCGCGGAAAAATTCCTCGCTTTCAGCCATCTCGTCGGCGGACTGGCGATGATCGGCCTGGCCTTCACCAAACAATTCTGGCCGTTCTTCGGCTTGATGCTACTCCACTGCCTGCTTTACGTACCGACGATTTCGATTACGAATTCCATCGCCTTCGCCAACATGAAAGATGCGCAGAAAGAATTTGGCATCGTGCGCATGGGCGGAACAATCGGGTGGATTCTGGCCGCGTGGCCGTTTGTGTTCATCCTCGTGGATTACGACAAGGTGAACGCCGCCAACCCGCAAGGTTTCTCTGCCTGGCTTGGCGCGGTGCTGGCCAATCCCCTGACCGGTGATGCTGCGAAAGCCGGCGCGCGTTCCACCTACATCGTCGCCGGCATCGCATCATTGTTACTGGCCGGATTCAGCTTCCTGCTGCCGCACACGCCGCCCAAGAAAAAGACCCAAGGAGCAGGTGAAAGCCTCGCCTGGCTTGAGGCGATGAAACTGCTTAAACACCCGTTTGTCCTCGTTTTGTGGCTGGTGACGATGGTGGATTCCTTCGTCCACAACTGTTACTTCAACTGGACCGGGTCGTTCCTCGGTGCGGCGAAAGAAGCGGGCGGCGTAGGCATTCCCGGCAACTGGATCATGCCCGTCATGAGCGTCGGCCAGATCGCCGAAATCCTCACCATGTTCATCCTTGGCGCGACGTTGAAGAAGCTCGGCTGGCGGACCACGATGATCGTCGGAATTCTCGGCCACGCCGCGCGCTTTGCCGTCTATTCTTTCCTGCCGGAACACAAGGAACTCATCGTCCTCATCCAGGTGCTTCACGGCGTCTGCTACGCGTTCTTCTTTGCGACGGTTTACATCTTTGTGGACGCTTACTTTCCGAAAGACGCCCGGGCGAGCGCGCAGGGTTTGTTCAACGTGATGATCCTGGGCGTCGGGGCACTGCTGGCAAACTCAATCTGCCCGTGGTTGTTGCAGGAGAAATTTACCGATGCCGCGACCAAAGCGGTGAACTTCAAGGGATTGTTCCTCGTGCCGATGTTTGCCGCTTCGGCGGCAGCGGTGGCACTGGCGTTGTTCTTCCGTCCGCCCAAAACCACCAACGCACCAGACGGTGGCGGCGCGGCACCACACTGACCTCAATTTGGAAGCCGCACCGAGATCTCCTTGCTGACGAGCGCCGCAAACAATTGCGCCACGGTGCGCCGATGCCCGGACAGAATCAGGTTTGGCGCAATTTCGCTCAACGGCTGCAACACGAAACGCCGTTCATGCGCCCGGGGATGCGGCAGAACCAGTTCGGGCCGCGTGGAAATCTCGTCACCAAAAGCAATCAAGTCGAGATCCAGCCGCCGCGGCTCATTGAGAACCTGTTTGGGGCGACGCCCAAAATCCTTCTCCAACGCCAGCATCTTGGTGAGCAGCGACCAGGAATTCTCGTCCGGCAAAGGATAGAGCGCGACGACCGCATTCACAAACGTCGGCGAGCCGGGCGGACAATCCACCGGCGTCGTCTGCCAGAGCGAGGAACGCAGCAGCGGCTTGCGCGAGAGCAGGGCCAGTTGATCCATCGCCCGCCGCAGGATGCTGGGCGAGTCTCCGACGTTCGAACCGAGGGCGATGTAGGCGACGGGTGCGTTCATGTGCGTTCCGACCACTTCAGGCCGTTGGGTAATTCAGTTGCGGCATACTCTACATGCAAAACGCGCCGATGCGAGGGATTCTTCGCAGGCGAAGAAGCGTGCAACAGCAAAGGCCGCATCACCAACGCGCCACCTTTTAGGACTTCACAAGTCACCGCCCCCGGCCGCGCCGTCCAATCAGCCAGCGCTTCAGCACCAAGCTCTCCCTGCCGATGTGAACCGGGCCAGACCCGCAACGCACCATTGTCTGCCGTACAATCATCCAGATGCAGGCGGAGGGTAACCATGCTGGCGAGAATGTGCTGGGGCGGCTGCACGTGGACAATCCCTTCCTTTACTGACCACGGCCCAAACCCCGGTGTCTCGATTCGCTCTGCGACCGCAATGGCCACGTCTTGATGCCACGGCACACCCCAGTTCGCGCCATCGGTCTTGTCGAAAAAGATGGCGCGAACCGGAAAAGCCCGACCACCAATCAAATCACTGACCTTCGCGATGAATTTATCGGAGCAGGCAACGACTGCCGCCTGCGGGTTGACGCGGAGAACATTTCTTAAACCGCCACGGAAACGGGGGGAAGATTGCTGCTGTTGCTCCAACAGAACCGTCAACTCAGTCGCGAGCGCTTCACATTCGGGTAGCGGCAGGAAATCAGGAATCACCGCGTAGCCATCCCGCTCAAACTGGCTGCTGGTATTCACAACACCTCCGCCTTACTTCAACCCCAGCACCGCCTGCATGTCGTAAACGCCCGGTTTTTGTTGCACGACCCATTGCGCCGCACGCAACGCCCCGTTGGCAAACGTATCGCGACTCGACGCTTTGTGTGTCAGCTCCACCCGCTCGCCGTTATTGGCGAAGATGACCGTGTGATCACCCACCACATCGCCGCCACGGATGGCGTGGATGCCGATTTCACTGCTGGTGCGTTCGCCGGTGATGCCTTTACGGCCGTGGCGGAGCGCTTCTTCAAGCTGAACCTTGCGGACATCACCCAGGATTTCCAGCAACGTCGTCGCCGTGCCGCTGGGCGCGTCCTTCTTCAAGCGATGATGCATCTCGACCACTTCGAGATCGAACGCCGGGCCAAGAATTTCCGCCGCCTTGCGCGTCAGCCAGAAGAGCGTGTTGACGCCGGTGGAAAAATTCGTCGCCATCACCAGCGGGATTTTGCTGCCCAACGCGAGAATCTTCGCCTTCTCCTCCGCGCTGTGCCCGGTCGTGCCGATGACGAGCGCCTTACCATGCTTGGCGCAGAGTTCGGCCACCCCGAGCGTGACGCTATGGAAACTGAACTCGATGACCACGTCCGCCTTCGGCAACAACGCCGCCAAATCGTCGCCTTGATCCACCGCGCCGACGATTTCCAATTCCGGAATCCGCGCCGCGCACGACAGCAGCGCCTGGCCCATGCGACCTTTTGAACCATTGATGATGACTCGGGTCATGTTAAATGTCCTCGCAGATTAGAGCAACCCGACTGCTTTCATGGTCTTGCGCAGTTTGTCACGACTCGCGGTGCTGATCGGCACCATCGGCAAACGAAGTTCGTCTTCCATCATACCCATCATCGCGAGCGCGGCTTTCGCCGGTCCCGGATTTGATTCGATGAACAGGTCCTTGAACAGCGGGTAAAATTTCTCGTGCAACTTCAGCGCGAGCGAGGCATTGCCTGTGGCAAAGGCCCGCACCATGCGCGCGACTTCGTGCGGAATCACATTTGACGCCACGCTGATGACCCCATGCGCGCCGACCGCCATGAACGGCAGCGTGAGCGAATCATCACCGCTCAGAATCGTGAACTTGTGTCCGAGCGTCGCGCGCAACTGACTGACGCGATCCGGATTGCCACCCGCTTCCTTGATGCCGACGAAGTTCGGGCTGTCGTGCGCCAGACGATTTACGGTGTCCACGCCGATCTCAATGCCGCAACGGCCGGGGATGCTGTAAAGGATGATCGGTAGATGCGTTGAACACGCCACCGCGTGGAAGTGCTGGAATAAACCTTCCTGCGTCGGCTTGTTGTAGTAGGGCGCGACCTGCAACGATGCGTCCGCCCCGACCTTCTCCGCTTCCCGCGTGAGATAGATCGCTTCCTTGGTGGAGTTCGCCCCCGTGCCCGCCATCACCTTGATCTTGCCGGCGCAGATTTCAACCGCCAGCGCGATGACGCGGATGTGTTCCTCGTAATCCAGCGTGGCGGATTCGCCCGTGGTGCCGACGGGGACGATGCCGTCCACGCCGCCCTTGATCTGGGCCTTGATGAGTTTTTCGAGGGCGGCCTCGTCAACTTTGCCCTTTTTGAACGGAGTGACTATCGCTGTGTAAGTGCCGGTGAATTGCATGGTTGTTTTCCCAAAAGCGCGTGATGGTCGGTTATTCGAGCGGACTTGGCGAGCCGGAAATTTTCCTCATCCGGTTGGTTACTTCGCCGAGCCGGCCTCGGCTCAAATCTCGATCCTGCCCGTGAACACGAAATCCGCCGGCCCGGTGAGGCGCACGTTGTCAAACTCGCCGCTGCCGTCGGTGAAACTTACCTCCAACTGGTCGCCGCCCTGTACCTGCACTTTGACCGGGGATGTGAAGCCATGCACCCGCGCAGAAATCATCGCCGCCGCGCTCACACCCGTGCCACAAGCCAGCGTCTCCCCTTCCACGCCGCGTTCAAAAGTGCGGACGCGGATGTGATTTTTGCCGAGCACCTGGACGAAGTTCACGTTCGTACCGCGCGGACCGAAGTGTTGATGCCGCCGGATCTCCGGACCGAGCTGCATGACCATCGCCTTGTCGGCATCGGGCACGTATTGCACCGCGTGCGGCACACCGGTGTTGAGCGAGTGGAGCGTCTCGTTGCCGGTCGAAAGCGTCACGGTCTGGTTAAGCTTCAAATCTTTTGGCTTGGTCAAATTCACCGTCACCAGCTCACCGTTGAAGCTGGCGGCAATGACTCCCGCCGCCGTCTCGAAAGTGAAATCACGGTTCATCCCGGCGGTCTTCTGCACATAACGAGCGAAGCACCGCGCGCCGTTCCCACACATCTCCGCCACGCTGCCGTCGCTGTTGTAGAAATCCCACGCCCAGTCCGCTTTGCCGCTGCGAGCCGGAACGAGCATCATGACCCCGTCCGCCCCGACCCCGCGATGGCGGTCGCACAAACGGATGATCTGCTCGGCCGTCAGTGTGATCTTGCCGGCGCGATTATCCACCAGGACAAAGTCGTTGCCCGCACCGTTCATTTTCGTAAATTCCAAAACCATAGGCGACGCAGTATAGCAACCGTTTGGCAGGGGCAAAAATAAAAACTTCGACTGACCCGGACTGCCGAAGTTGCAAGGAGTTTCGTTTGAGGATCAAGGCAGCACCAGGACGCGATAGAACTGCATCAGGTTTGTGCCGATGACGTTGGTATGCGTGGCGGTTTCACCGGTCGCCACAATGTCCGGCCCGGCGGCTTCCCAGATTCCCGAGCGGAGGTCGCTCGCGAACTGCAACCGATAGGCTTGCCCCGGCACCGTCCCCCAACTGACGCTCACAAGATTATCATGCACGGTGATGCCGGCGATCAACGGTCGCTCCACCACAGCGACCGCAAACGACTTTGTGTCCGCGAGCGCTGGACTGCCGTTATCCGTCACACGCACACTGAACACGTTCGTCGTCGCTGCATCGGCATCAGTCGTTTGCCAGAGGAATGCGCCGGAATGTGAATCAATCGTAGCTTCCGGCGGCCCGCCGGCGAGCAATTCAAACGTCAATGTATTCGTCGGCATGTCCGCATCGGTTGCCGCCGCTGTGAAACTCAACCGCGCCCCCGCATGCACCACCCAATCCGGTAAAATCGCAAGCAGCGGCGACGAATTGGTGATCAACGTCAACCCACTGCCACCATTCAACACCGGCATCGCAATCGTCGCAGAATTGTTGCCGCCGTTCGGATCAGGCGTAAAGCCCGCCACGGAACAACTGTTGAAATAGTTTCCACCGAGCAGACATTTCCCGGTGAAGGTGAGGCTCGCACTCGACCCGGCATCAAGTTTGCCGATGCTCCAATGGCCAGACGCCCCCACCCAAGTCCAGCTTCCGACCGAACAGGCCGCAGCCTGCAAAACGAATTCCGCCGGGAAATTATTGGTCAAATTCACGAACGTCGCTGCATCCGGACCGGCGTTGGTCACCGTGAGAGTCAGACTGAAACTGCTCCGGGCGAAAAGCGTATTTGTCGAGAGCACGGTCGTCACCGTCAGATCAGCCATGTTGCTCGCTCCGGTCACGTAACTCAGATTCGACGTCGTGAGGCTCAACGTCCACCCCTGCGCCACACTGCCGCCATCCATGGCGTTGTCATCGCGGATATAGAGCGACCAATTGCCGTTTGGATTCGAGCCGTTGAAAACCTCCAGTGTCTTGCCAAACGGCCCAACCGGCGCGGGCGACGGCAGGCTATCGGTTGTAGTATCCATGTTCGTTGGCTTGTAAGTCCCAGCCCCAATCGCAGCGCTGTCGGGAATGGAAGCCGCCGCCGCATCGTCGAAGGTTAGGTTGATTCCATGGTGACTGTTCGCGCCGCCGCAATCGGACAGCAGCATGACATTTGTCCCGCTCGGCCCGGCGAGCAGCACATCCACATCATCCGGCCAATCATGACTGAAGCCGCGCAACGTCGCCGTCACCTTTTGCACCACCCCCGGCAAATCAGTCACCACAATCAGCGTCGGATACATTGAGGCCGCGCCACTATCGGGAATCATCAGCGCGGTGGCGTTGGTAAATGTCAGCGTTTGCACCATCCGCAAGCCCAGGAAAATATCCACGCTCACCAGCCCCAGATCACCCGTCGCATCCGTCAGTCGGAACGTCGGATGAATGGTTTCACCGGCCACGCCGTTGGCAATAAAGCTGAAGGTGCGGGTCACCGCCACGCCGTCATTCGTCAGCGTGCCAAACGATACCACGCCACTCGGCGCGGATACCCCGTTGGCCGCAAGCAAGGTGGCTTGCAGATTGGTCGCCGATCGCGTGCCGGTGTTCTTCAAACTCAAACTCACGCTGACCAGTTCGCCCGGATCAACCGCGCCATTCAGCGGCGGGAATCCCTCCTCCAGCAACGCCGTTCCCGTCGGCGCAATGACCGGCACGGTTGTGTTCGTCGCATTGTAAACCACGAGCGCAAAATCCTGATCCAAGCTACCGCCGGAGTTTGGCACACCGTCAGAATTGATGTTCGCCGCCATCACGGTAACCACGATGTCGCCCGCGACACCGGCTGGCAGCAGCACGCTTTCGACATTATTCCGAGAATCGGGGCTGCCACCAACCATCGAACTTGCGCCACCGAATACATTCCCGAGGTAAACATTCGTGCCGACCTGCACCGTCAGATCAAGGTCGTTGTTGAACGCGTTCCCCAGCGTGCTGCCCGGGGCATCGGTCCACGCCAGTGTCACGCGCAAAGGTTCGTTCGTCTGCACAATGTGCGCGGTGAACACGCGGGTCTGTCCCGAAGCAGTGAAGATGTCTTCCGCGCGTTGATCGCGCAGGACGCGCGGCACGCCGTCGAACGCCCGGCCCAGATTCACCGCTCCCATGCCTTGGGAAGGCGACCACAAATTATCCCCCGCGCCCGAGCCGGAAAGGTAACGGGTGGAATTCATCAGGAAGGCCTTGGTCATCGCTGGACTCGGCGCGGCGAGGTCGGCGTTAAGAAAATATTGTCGCAGCAGCGCGCACGCTCCGGCCACTGCTGGCGTCGCATGACTCGTCCCCGAAGACACGGTGTAGAACTGCTGGCCAAGCGGGAAGAAATTGTTCGTGCTACCAGCCGTCCCGCCGCCGCTCAACGCACAGATGCTGGATGCCTTGAAACCTGCCAAAGCTGAACCGTTGCCGGCCAAGGTTGCCACACTTTGCGGCACGCCACCGACCACATGCGTTCCCGGCGCGACCAGATCCGGCTTCTGCCGGCCGTCGCTGCATGGGCCACGACTGGAAAACACCGCCACATCGTTCGCACTATCAGCAGCGATATCGGTATAGCCGCGACCGTCGCTGCCCATCGAACTCTTGCCGCCATTCGCAGTGTTCAACGAGCGCACATTTTCCGAAGCACCAACCGTGATGACGTTCTTGGCGGTGCCCGGAGCGCCAACCGTGTTGGCCGTCGAACCCCGATTACCTGCCGCGAAAAGGATGACCATCTCTTGATTGCCGGGGGTGGAGAAGATTGCACCATCAGGTTGCGCGTCGCGCACCAACGCGTCAAACGCCTGCGCGTCCACGGTGTAGGAATTATTCGTCGCGCCCCAACTGTTGGCGCTGATACGCGCGCCGTCCTGATAAGCACGCGATTGGAGATCAGCATAGCTCGGACTGGTGAAAGCATCCGGGTCGAACACCACCGACGAACCGACGCGCACAAACGGACACACGCCCAGACCCGATTGGTAACCGCCGCCATCAACGTGGGGAAAACCGCCAACGAAATCGCTGGCACCAGCGAGGATGTGGGCATTGAGATTTCCGTGCCCGTCGAATCCCGCCAACGTGCTGCCGGCGTGCGCGGTACCGACAAGGCGATTGTAAGCGACGCGGCTGGATTGACCGAAGTCGGCGTGCGCGTACAGCCCAAAGTGCCCCGGTGCGGTTGTGCCGTTATCAATGCCGCTGTCCGTCACGTCCACCACGAAGCCCGACGCATCGAACTGCGCCTGCGTGAAGCCTTTCTCCATCAGCCAATCCAGATAACCCGGCCCCATGAGACTGCCGCCCACCAGATTTCCCGCCATGATCTGCGCCTGCCGTTCGTCGCGTTTGCCCGGCTCGTTGTAAAGTTGAATGGAAAGCACATCCGGTCGGGCGCTGATTTCGGCGAGCCGGTCCGCGGACAACCGCACAATCAAGTTGCGATACTGCAGCACGCGAAAGTCGCGTTGCACCGCTTCGAGCTTGAGACCCTCGATGAGTGCGAGCGTGGCGGGCGTCGCTTCGGCATCCTCGACGAGTTGAATGGCGAAGACGTCCGACCCGCTGGTTTGAACGGTCAACCCGAACGGTTCACGTTCCCGAGCATCCGGATGAATCTTGAACTCCGGCGTATATTCCCCTTCCCACTGGACGAAATCCACATTCGTCGCCCAGCTTTGCAACGCCGCCAACACCTTCGCATCGCCGGACACCAAGTAGGCGTTTTCGGGAATGTAGTTGATGACTTTGACGCCCTGCCCTTCGAGCGCTTCACGCCACTCAGGTTTCACCGGGCCAACAAATTGAACCAAGTGAAATTGTCGACCTGCCATCGCGCCACGCGCCTTGCGCAAGCCCCGCACCTCCGGAGAACGCGTGTTGATCTGCTGCGCATTCAGTTCGATGAAGTCGGCTGCGTCATCTGATTCGCTGCGACCACGAAGCTTTGTCCCGGCCACGGACTCCTCAGTCAGGATGATCTGGAAGCTGCCGTAATCGGCCACGAGTTTACCGCCGCGCTCGATGAATTGCTGCGCCTGCGCCCGGTCTCTGACCCGCACCTTGTGCAGCGGACCCGACACTCCGTCCGCCGCGAACGCAAAAACAGCAAAAGCGGCCAGGATCATCAGAATCCTAAACCGACTTCCGCTTTGTGTTCGGGTGCCAGACTGACAGGCAGCCGTCGTTTGATTCATTCGCCCTCTTTTAGTGCGACATACACAACACTATCGTTTGTTAAAACCCTGCTGACCGTGAAAACATTGGCCCGTTACGGTGCGGCCAACGCCACCCGGCTGGCCAAGGTCGGTCCCGTCATCGTGCCATAGCCGGCGTTCTGCTTCTGCAACACCACACCGCCGAACGGATAGGTCTGGCCGGTGGTCGGATCTTGCACATCGCCCGTGAACAAGCCGGTGGCCTTGGTAATCTTGAAGTTCATCGGATTCGGGCTGAGGTTCACCACCTGACTGTTCGCGTTGATGCTGACGACATTGTTGAATGGCGCCGTGACATTGCCACCGCTGAAGCTCACGACCGCGCCGGAGAGATTCAAGGCCTTGCCCGGATCAAAGGGCAGGACATACGCCGAGCCGACGGCTTTCGTGCCATTCGTGAAGCCGAGCGGATAGCTGGTCGGGCTGGCTCCGGCCAGTTTGGTCCAGACCAGGTTGCCGCTCACATCGCTGGTGCTGAGATTGGTGAAGGTCAACCAGCTCATCACCGAACCTTTGCCAACATAAAGCGAGACATACATGGGCAAGTCTCCATCGGTCGTGAGGTAAGCCGTGTGCGAATACTTCGTGCCGTCGGCCAACGTGGCGCTCAGGGTCGCAAGACCATCCTCGGCCACATGCATCGTCGCATAACCATCGCCCGCTGGCTGCGCGGCGTTGCCGGCCGTGCCCGGAAGAACCATCGTGTATTCACCCGCCAACGTCGTGCTATCCATCTGGCGGCCACCCGAAAGTGGTGCGCTCCAGACGCCATCCGTGACGCGACCGGAAATCTGCCCTGCCGTCGCGCCTGATCCGACCACGAGTTCAACCGTGAGCGGCGTGCCGTCCCAGCGGGCAACCACATTGGTCGCGCGCAGGTTCAAATCGAACGCCCCGGCAAATTGGTAACGCGTGTAGCCGAGTTGCACCCAAGCCGAGAAGTTGCCGTTGCCGTCCATGAACACGTTGAATGCCCCGGAGCTGTGCAACCGCACTTCATCCGCCTCGTTGAACAAGCCATTGTAGGTCGCGGTGGTTGCCGTATAGGGACTCGCCACAAAGCCGGCCTGCAACACTGTATTGGATCGCATCGTGAATGTGATGGTTGGCGCCGAAGATGACACAGTGCCACTCCAACCCGAGAACAAGTAGCCCGAGGCCGGCGTCGCCGTCACCGTGTAGCTTTGGCCCACAATCAATGCCATCGCGGACAAGTCCGGCGACACCGTGCCCGAGCCCGTCTTCGTCATGGACAACTGGCCCACGACCGGTGGCGCAACGGTGACCGTGACCGCAAAGGTCGTGCTCGCGGAAGCCGCACCATCGGTCACATTGAGCGTGATATTCGCCGCCCCCACCGCGCTGGGCGCCGGGGTGACCGTGACCATGCGATTGCTACCCGTGCCGTTGAAGACAATGTTGGTGAGCGGAATGATGCTCTGCGCCGAGGAAACCGCCGTGAGCGTGAGTGCCGTCGCCGCCGTCTCCACATCCCCGATCGTGAATCTGAGCGGCGCGCTGCTCACTCCGGAAATCAACGACTGATTCGGGATCGCCGTGATCGTCGGCGCGCTGTTGACTGAGGTGACCGTTACCGTGAACGACCGCGTCGTCGTGCCATTGACGGATTGACCATCGTTGACCGTCACCGTGATCGTCGCCACGCCGTTGGCATCCGTGACGGGCGTGAAGCTCAGGCTACCCGTCGGGTTCGGGCTGGCATAGTTCACCGTTGGATTGGGGATCAAACTCGTATCCGACGAAGAAGCAGTGATGCCCAACGACTGCGTTTCGTTTGCCGCGCCCGTGCCGATGCCGCTCAAGCTCACGGTCTGCAAACCGGCATTCTCCGCAATCGTGCGACCCGCGATCGCACCCAGCGTCGGCGCGTCGTTCACCGGAGTCACCGTGACATTGAATGTTCGAACCGCCGTATTGTTCGCGGCCTGACCGTCGTTCACTGTCACCGTGATGACCGCGCTGCCGAAGCCGTTGGTCACCGGCGTAAACGTCAGGCTGCCCGTGGCACCCGGGCTGGTGTACGTCACGGTCGGAGACGGAATCAAACTTGGGTTCGACGATGTCGCCGTGACCGTCAGCGTCTGGATTTCATTCGTCGCGCCGGTGCTGATGCCGGTCAACGGCACCGTCTGCGGCCCGGAATCTTCATCCATCGTCACGTTGGCAGGTTGATTCAGCGTCGGCGCGTCATTCACCGGATTCACCGTCACCGTGAACGTACGGTTGAACGTATTGCTCACCGCGTGACCGTCATTCACCGTCACCGTGATGACCGCGCTGCCGAAGCCGTTGGCCACCGGCGTAAACGTCAGACTGCCCGTCGCGCTCGGACTGGTGTAAGTCACCGCCGGATTCGGAATCAACCCCGGATTCGATGAGGTCGCCGTCACTGTCAGCGTCTGGTTCTCATTCGCCGAACCGGAGGAAATCCCGCTCAAGCCCACAGTCTGCGCCGCGGCATCTTCGCTGAGGCTGACATTCCCGAGCGCTGCCAACGTCGGCGGCACGTTCACCACATTCACATTCACCGTGAAGGTCCGCACGACCGTATTGTTCGCCGCCTGACCGTCATTGACCGTCACCGTCACCGTGGCACTGCCGCTGGTGTTGGCTGCCGGCGTGAAATTCAGGCTGCCGGCCGCGCCCGGACTGGTGTAGTTCACGGTCGGATTCGGGATCAAACTCGGATTCGAGGAAACCGCCGTCACCGTCAAAGTCTGCGTTTCATTCGCCGCGCCCGAACCAATACCCGCGAGGCTGACCGTCTGCTGGACGGCGTTCTCGCCGATGCTCACGTTGGCGATAGCGTTCAACGTCGGCGCGTCGTTCACCGGGTTCACCGTGACATTGAACGTGCGGGTCACGGTGTTGTTCGCCGCCTGACCGTCGTTCACTGTCACCGTGATGACCGCCGAACCAAAGCCATTGGTTACAGGCGTGAATGTCAGCGTTCCCCCGGCATTCGGACTGGTGTAAGTCACCGCCGGATTCGGGATCAAACTTGGATTCGACGACACCGCCGAGATCGTCAACGTCTGCGTCTCGTTCGCCGCACCCGTGCCGATGCCGCTCAAGCTTACCGTCTGCGGGCCGGAATCTTCGTTCACCGTCGCATTCGCAATCGCCCCCAGAGTCGGCGTGTCGTTCACCGCGTTCACCGTAACCGTGAAGGTGCGAGTCAACGTATTGCTGACCGCGTGACCGTCATTCACCGTCACGGTGATGGTGGCCGTCCCGTTCGCATTGGCCACCGGGGTAAAAGTCAAAGTACCCGTGGCGTTCGGGCTGGTGTAGCTGACCGAGGGATGCGGGATCAGACCGGTGTTCGACGAACTGGCCGTCACCGTGAGCGTCTGGGTTTCGCTGACCGAACCAGAAGAGATGCCGGTCAGACTGACAGTTTGAGCCGCCGCGTCTTCGCTGATGGCGACGGCGGAGATCGCATTCAACGTCGGGGTGGCATTGGGGCTGCCGACCGGCACGGTGTAGCTGGCTTCATTGGAAAACGGACTTTCCGTGCCCGCAGCATCGTAGGCGGTCGCGGCGAAATAGTAAGTTACGCCATCGGTAAGATTGGCGAGGGTCGCGCTGGTGGCATTGCCGACGGCGGCGGAATTGGTGTAGCTCGCGGTGGCCACGCCATAATAGACGCGGTAACCCGTGACACTCGCATCGGGGCTGGCGTCCCACGCCAACGTGACGTTCCCAGCAGCAAACGACGAGATTCGCGCAAAAACGGCAAGCCACCCGACAAGCACAACCCAACGAGCTTTGAGTCCCACCCGGTACAACACTCCTTTACGACACATCAGGGCACGGCTATGCAAAAAGGTTGCCAACCACACCAATCGCGTTCATTCCGTGAAAAGCTGAAGGACGCAACGCCCAAATCAACACGTTAGGCTGAGTTTCAGGTGCGGTCCCAATCCTCGTATGAGGACTATCCCCGGGAGCCTGCAAGACAACGCTTGTCCCGAAAAACAACAAGCAGTCCGCCTGCAATTCAACGTGCGAAAAACTTCTATTCCCCGGTTGCTACCCGGGGCTTTTCGGCGGCGGGGGCGCGCTGGAACTCCGGGGACTGGCGCTCAATTGTTGCACGCCCTCCCGCACATATAACAACCCGGATATGCCGGTGCACACCGCGGCTCCCAGCGTCCACAGGAACATCCACGTTGCGCCCCACGCCATGTCCCACTTCAACAAAATCCAAGAAACGGAAATCATCTGAAAGACCGTCGCGATTTTGCCGATGACATGCGGCCGGGTCGTGACTTTGCCGACCGTGATGTGAATGACGATCATCCCGATGAGGATCACCAGGTCGCGCCCGATGATCGTGGCCGTGAGCCAGAAGGGAATTTGCCCCAGCCGCCCGCCATGATCGAAACTGAGCAGGACCACCGCCGACACGAGCAATAATTTGTCCGCCAACGGATCCAAGACCGTGCCCAGTTCACTCCATTGATTGTAGTGGCGGGCGATGTAGCCATCCACGGCGTCAAGAATGGCCGCCGTGGCAAAAGTCGCCAGGCCGGCAAAGCGATGGATTTCCAGACCCGTTTTCGCATAATAAACCACTTCCACCACGAAGAACGGAATCAGCAGAATCCGGAAAATGGTGATTTTGTTGGCCGTGGTCACAACCGGATGGAAATTCGCCTGTCACCATGTGGCAAGCACAAAAACCGGGTGTGACTGGAACTGCCGCTCCCCGGCGCGGTTCTTAATCGTAATCTTAATCTTGTTCTTAATCTTAATCTCCCAGCCCGGGAGATTAAGATTAAGAACAAGATTAAGAGTAAGAGAATCAGTTGCGCGGCAATTCCAATCACGCCCACAAAAATCAGCCCCCCTTGACTCCCTCACAACTTCTGTTTCAATCCCGGCAGCGGCCTCTCGAACCATGTTCATTCTGCTGCCTGTCGGGGTTGATTATGAGACCAATCGCCTGCCCATGGTGACGTTCTCGCTCATGGGTGCGAACATCCTCGTCTATTTGATCGGGCTGGCGGGCGGTGAGCCCACGGAGCAATGGATCATCGAAAACTTGATGCTCACCCCCGGCACTTCCCCTTGGTATGCCTACCTGACTTCCATGTTCACTCACGCGGGATTTTTCCACCTGCTGGGAAACATGATTTATCTCTTTTTATTCGGCGCGTGCGTGGAAGACACGATGGGGCGGTGGAAGTTTCTGCTGTTCTATGTGCTGGGTGGAATAGCCGCAGACTTCGGACACATCGCGGCAACCCCGGAGCATTTCACCTCGGAAATCCCGCTTTGCGGAGCCTCCGGCGCCATCACGGCATGTCTGGCGGGTTTTCTGGTCTTGTTCCGGAATCTGGAAATCGAATTTCGTTACTTCGGCTTTATCTTCCTGCGCGTTTTTGCCGGCGAATTTTCGCTCGCCGCCTGGATCGTCATCTCATTCTGGTTCGCCAAGGACTTGTTGTTCGCGGCCCTGACCATGGCGGCCAAAGCCACCGGCGGCGGCGTGGCCTTCGCCGCCCACGTCGGCGGATTTATCGCCGGCCTGGTTTTAATCGGTTTTTACAAGCTGACACCCAAGAAGCCTGAAGAAGACGAACCCAATTTGCCCATCCCGGCCTGGCGAGCATTCACGCCGAATACTCACCCCACGCTGGTCGGGACTGAAGTCGAACCGAACGAAGCTCCCACGATTTTCGTCTCGGACGCCGGCGTGGCATCAGGCCCTTTCACTTCCCAGCAAGTGCGCCAGATGCTTTCGCTCGGCTCTATTTCCGCCGAAGCCCACTACTGGAGAGAAGGCATGACCGAATGGGCTACCGTGCAAGATTTCATCACTTGATTTACGCCAGCGATTCCGCCACGCGCCAGATTCCCTCCGCGCGCCCGGTCGCTTCATCCACCTGCACAACGACGCCGTGCAACATCACCCGGCCTTTGGCCACCTCGAATCGCTGCGGCATGTTGGTGATGAACCGTCGGATGACCGGCTCGATCTCGCGTCCCAAAACACTCTCTTGCGGCCCGGTAAAGCCCGCATCACTCAAATAAGCCGTGCCGCCGGGAAAAATCTGTTCGTCCGCCGTCTGCACATGCGTGTGCGTTCCGACCACCGCACTGACCTTGCCATCCAGCATCCGCCCCATGGCGATCTTCTCCGAAGTCGCCTCGGCATGCATATCCACGAAGATGATCTTGGTTTCGGCTCGCAACCGTTCGATCTCCGACGGCACAGCGAGAAAGGGGTTTTCCAACGCCGGCATGAACGTCCGCCCTTGCGCATTGAGCACTCCGATTTTCAGCCCTTGAACTTTGGACGTTGCACTTTGGACTTCAAACACACCACTGCCCTGCCCCGGCGTTCCGGCGGGATAATTCGTGGGCCGCAGAAATCGTTTCTCGCTCGCAAGCAACTCCATGACCTCCTTCTGATCCCAGAGATGATCGCCACTGGTGATGACGTCAATCCCGGCCGCAAACAACTCCGTGGCGATGCGCGACGTGATGCCATTGCCGCCGGCGGAATTTTCCCCGTTGGCGATGACGAAATCCAACCCGTGCTGCTCCCGAAGCTTGGGCAACAGCGCATGAACCGCCCGCCGCCCCGGCTCGCCCACAATGTCGCCGATGAAAAGAATCTTCACGCGCGGAGCTAAACATAAACACAGCGCCCTGACACGCACAGAATCGCGGCGCCGCAGGAGGACATTTCGAGATTGCATCTCCGCTGGCGTTTCCCACACTGCGCCGCGTGTTAAAGCTTGGTGTCAACATTGACCACGTCGCCACAATCCGCGAAGCGCGCTATCGCGGATTGGCGCACGGCGAACCTTCCCCCGTGGAGGCGGCGCACGTCTGCGAAGCCGCCGGCGCGCACGGCATCACCGCGCATCTGCGCGAAGACCGTCGCCATATCCAGGATCGTGACATCTGGAAACTCCGCGAAACCATCCGCACCCGCTTCAATCTGGAGATGGCCAACGCGCCCGAGATCATCACCATCGCTTTGAAGCTCCAGCCTGACATCGTCTGTCTCGTCCCCGAACGCCGCCAGGAAATCACCACCGAAGGCGGCCTCGACGTGGTCGGAAACAAAGCTTCCCTTACCGACACCTGCAAGCGGATGACCGACGCGGGCATCGAAGTCAGCTTGTTCATCGCACCCGACCCGCAGCAGATCGAAGCTTCGGCCCGCACCGGCAGCCAGTTCATCGAATTGCACACCGGGCAGTTCGCGGAACATTTCCACGATGCCGCGAAACGCGAGGTGGAATTGCAGCGCCTGATTGACGGCGCGAAGCAGGCGCACGCGCTGGGCTTGAAAGTGAATGCCGGGCACGGTTTGAACTACGAAAACCTGCTCACCCTCCATCGCGTACCGCATCTCGTGGAACTCAACATCGGTCACGGCATCGTGAGCCGGGCGGTTTTCTCCGGCCTGACCAACGCCGTCAAAGAGATGCTCGCGCTGATGAAGGATTATCGGAGTTAAGCCAGCCTGCCGATGTTGCCGCGCGAAGCTCAGGGAAGAACTTCCGAAAATCTTCATGGAGCGCGGCGTAATTTCGCTCTAGTTCCACCAGCCCGCCGACCAAGTCAACGCGGCGCCGGAATCGTCGTTCCATCCGCGTCAGCGTGCATCGCAATCCGTCGAGATCACGATACGAACCAAGCCAATTCTCCGCGCGCATCCGTTGCAACATCGGCCGGAGGGATTCCGGCAACTGCAACCGGTGCGCGTCGAACGACTCGTAAACTTCGGCGATAAACGATTCTAACGACTGCGGCGAATGCTGCGCCCAGTCAACAGAGAGAAAATGATCGTAGAAGACGTCCACCAACACCGGGGCCACGCGCCGATGCGTGGCAAACCGTCGCACGCTGCCACGCACCACCGGATGTTGGTCTGTAAAGGCATCAATCTGCCGATGACAGGCCGCGCCCGGCTGAAATATCGGATCGAGCAGGCTGAGTTCGGCCGCGCTCAGGAAATCAGGCATCAGGTTGCCGAGACGAAATGCGGTCGTATTTTCCGAGAGCAAGGCATGGGCGAGCCAGTTCATAAATCGGCCCGCCGCTGGTTTGAGTTCCGCAACATCCCTCCGACCTAGTCGGAGTTTGCTTGCGCGTCAAGGCCGCCCGCCCACAATACTCTCACCATCATGATTCTTGGCATCGGCACGGATATCACAGAAGTCGCCCGCATCAAATCGTCCCTGGAACGTTTCGGGGACAGTTTCACTCAACGCATCCTGCGTCCCAGCGAGATCGCCTATTGCCGCCTGTTTCAACATCCCGCGCAATACGTCGCCGCCCGGTTCGCCGCCAAGGAAGCCATTTCAAAAGCCTTCGGCACCGGCATCGGCGCGTACCTCGGCTGGCATGACATGGAAATTTGCCGGCGGGAATCAGGAGAACCGTATGTCGTCTTGCATGACGGCGGGAAAGCCTTGTTCACGACCCGGAAAGCGAAGCTGCTGCTGATCAGCCTCAGCCACACGCACAATTACGCGACGGCCGTGGCGGTCTTGGAGGGCTGATTTGCCGAGGTTTTGCGATGGAAGTATAACAGCAAGCCCGCCCCCAGCACCATTAACGCAGTTGCACTGGGTTCCGGCACGGCGACCACTTGCACCCCTGCGGCGGCGGCCACTTGCACCTCCTCCACAGCCTGCGGTTGGCTGCCCGGCGGCGGCATCGGGTTTTTGGCTGGTTCTGCCGCCATTCCATCACTCTTTCCCAGCAGGTGCAAAATCAACACGATGCTGGGAATGATCGCCGCCACCGACTCAATCGCCCGCAGCACGCGACGATGTTTACGGCGCTTGCGGCCCAGCCCCCGCAATGCCGAGGCGGCGCGAACGTCAGCTGGATGTTGATGCACCATATTGATTCTGCATTCAGCACATCGCTTGCCAATGTCAGGTCATGCCCAGTTTCTCTTGAAACGGCGCAAATAGATCAGGCCGCAAAAGCCCACCCCGACCAACGCGAACTGATTCGGCTCGGGAACGGGAATCGCGGCGTTGTAAGAGATATTCAAACTCCGCCCGTCCCCTGACAGTTCGACCCCGAAAAGACCGCCAAGGGTTGGGTTCTGAAAATTTCCCGTCACCAGTTCAAACACAGTTCCCACATCAAAACCGGGCTCAAAGATGATCCCACCCGTCGTCTGCACGAACGTCCACAAGTAGTTCTGGGTCGGATCAAAGTTCGCCGTGAGGCCGGTCACCCCTCCCAAGGTGAATGATGTGACGTCAATGATTGCCCGGTTTGGCATTGTGGCCGACAATGTCAGCGTTCCGTTGATGTTCAACAAATCCCAGCCGACGCCTGCCGTGCCGGCCGCATCCGCAAGATCCCAGCGATTCGCCGCGCCGCCGAACCAGATGGTGTTCCCGAGATTGAGCACGCCGATTTCGTTACCGGCCGAAATCATGCCGCCCGGCGCATTCGTCACGAACCCGGTGAGCGTCCCAGTGCCCGTCAACAAACCACCGGCGCCGATGGACACCGGCCCGGTTCCCGTGCCGCTGCCGGTCGTATTGTTCACCGTCAACCGGCCGCCTTGAATCCGAGTTCCGCCGGTATATGTATTGGCCGCCGTCAACGTGACTGCGCCAGAGGTGGTTTTGATCAAACCGCCCGTGCCGCCTAAACGAGTCGAAACTGTGCCGGACTGGAGTTGATAGTCGGAACTGCTGCTGATCCCGCCCGAAGAACTGTTGATCGTCCCACCCGCCAGCACAACCGAACTCGCTGTCAGATTGTAAGCCCCGAGATTCAGCAAGCCGCCGTTAAGGGTGAGCGGCCCGGTACCAAGCGCGTTGTTCTTTGCGACGGTAACGGTCCCGCTGTTGAGCGTCAGCCCACCCGTGAACGGATTGGCGGCGGTTCCACTGAGAATCAAATTGCCGGCCCCGGCCTTGATCAACTCTCCCCCGCCGGAAATGCTGCCTTGAATTGTGGTGGTAAAGCCACCCGCAATGGTCAGATCACCGCCCGTCAGATTGACCGGGCCGCCAAAAACCAGATTCCCAGAATTGGCGAACCAGCTTTGATCCGCCCTCACGGTCACGGCGTTTTGGATGGTCTGCGTGTTCACACTTCGGTTGGTGATGCCGCCCGCGCCGAGAAAGAGCACCTGACTGTTTTGCGGGGTGAGCGTGAATGCCCCGGCCCCGGACGCGAACGTCAGGGCGTGGATATAATAATTCATATCCATCACGGGGGTCAGCTTGCTCGTCCCGGCAAAAGTCACATCCGTGTTGGTCAACCCGCTGACATTGTTGGCGGGCGGGGGATTCAAGAGGGACCAGTTGACGGAACGACTCCAGCGAGCATTCCCCGGGAGAACCGGCGCCCAGGTGTAATTGGCGACCGCCGCCGACACTGTTACGGCAGGCAAAACCACTGCCAGCAAGATGAGCAAACGCGCGGTGTTACGCCGGAAGAACCGATGCCCCGCCAAAGCGGATGCGGACAATTCCAGGACTCGACCACCGACCGTGGGCAGACACGGCATAATTATTTCCTTAACTTCTGGTTGGCCCTGCCGATACAACTCTCCAGAGGCGGAAAACAACTGCGACTTGATTCGCAGTGCGATCAGACCTCCTCGCAAGGCAACCGGTTGTTCATCGTTCGCACTGGTGACAAACCTCCGGTCGCCGTTGCTTGCGCAGCCGTAATGCCAGCCCCACCCCGGAAAATTCCCGGGCCGCCCCCGGGGCAACACGCCCTCACGCCCGCGGATGCGCCTGCTCGTATGCCTTCTTCAACCGCTCGGTCGAAACATGCGTGTACACCTGCGTCGTGACCAGATGCGCATGGCCCAACAGCTCCTGCACGCTGCGTAGATCCGCGCCGGCATCCAGAAGATGCGTCGCGTAGCTGTGTCGCAATTTGTGCGGTGTGATGGCCGGATCCAGCCCCGCCCGCACCAGATAGGTCTTCAAGCGCCGCTGCAGCATCGTGGGATTCATCGGGGAGCGCGCTTTCGTTTCCGACAAAAAAACCGGCGTCGTTTCCGTCGGACGTTCCGGCAAGTGTGTCCAATAGTGTCCAATCGCCTGTAACGCTGTCTTGCTTATAGGCAACAGCCGCTCCTTCTTGCCTTTGCCGCGCACCCGGACGATCTGTTCGCTCCAATCAATGTCCGCAACCCGCAGCCCCACCATCTCGCTGATCCGCAATCCGCATGAGTAGATCGTCTCCAGGATGGCTACATCCCGATAACACGCCGCCACCGACACGGGACGGCCAGCAGATTTCTTTTTGGGCGACTTCAGACCAGCTAACGGCGCGACCAGCAAATCCTCCATCTGCTTCACCGTCAAAAACTGCGGCAGGCGTTTCGGCAATTTTGGCAACGCGATGTTTTTGATGGGCGAACTTTCCACTGCCCCGCGCCGGATGAGGAATTTGTAGAACGTCCGTAGTGTCGAAAACCGCAGCGCAATCGCCGCCCGGCCAAGGTTCTGTCGTCCCAGAAAGCGCAAATAGCCGCGAAAGTCATCCCGCTGCAGCTTTTCCCAGGCTGGCACGGCCTTCCGCTCATTCTTATGCCAGAAGCAGAACTCCGTGAGTGCCTGCTGATAATTCCGCTGGGTATAACTCGAAGCGCCGCGATCCGTGGCAAGATGGGTCAGGAATCTAGAAATCTCCTCGTCGCCGGGGCTGGCATTGTTTGGCGCTTTAGTCATTTGCCGTAGGTTCGATAAAACCCATTCTCAAACAATTCATCGGGATCGTACTTACGCTTTGATTCAAAGAATTGTTTCGCTTGCGGATAGGCCTGCCTGAATTGCTCTACTGTTGCGTGCAGGCGATAAGGCAGATAGTAATTTCCGCCGTGCTTTAGCGCTGCGGCAATGATTTCCTGCGCCACCGTCCGCATCTGCGCTTCACCGGTCGCATCACAGGTTTGATTGAACAGCATCACCAGGGCGAACATTTCGCGGTCAGCATATCGAAGAAATGAATCATCGTCCCGTTTAACGTGGCGCACGGTGAGATTCAACAGGTCGGCATGGTTCTGCGGGATAATCCGCCGCAATTCCCCAAGGAACGGCTCAAATTGCGCGGGCGGGACAAAGCATTCCATCAAAATGTCCGTGCTGTTCGTCCTACGGTTTTGAAACCATTCCGCCGAATCAGACAGCAGGGTGTTGCGATCAAATTCATCACCCGAGAGCCACGGGCCAAAATATTTCTCCGCATTCCAGCGTAATTGCTTGCCGTAATCGCTGCCCACGCTGCCGCGAAAAATCGCGCGCTTCAGCGTAGCTGGCTTGGCTGGGGCGAACGGAGTTACCAATGAATCGTTTCCGGATTTACGACGCAAGATGGTTAGGATGCCTTGCGACAGAAATTCATCCGGGGTAACGCGCAAGCGCCCATAGACCATTCCAATGTTCGTCGCCCCGGACGTTTTTTCAGCAAATGTCGCGGCGTAATTTTCCGTCGCGACACCAATCCTTTCAATCAGGTAACGCTCGTTTGGAACAACGCGCAATGTGACGTCTAAAATAATGCCAAACAGCCCGTAGCCGCCCAGGACAAGCGAAAATAATTCCTGGTTTTCCGCACGACCGCACCGCACTACGCTCCCGTCCGCCTGCATCAACCGGAAGGACTCCACGGATGAAGCAATGGGAGGACGATCGAACTGCCAACCGTGGCAATTCACGCTGATCGAGCCGCCAACCGAAAAATCATCGTTGGACTGCATGATTTCGACCGACAACCCCCGCGCATTCAAAAAGCGGATCACATCATGCCAGCGCGCCCCTGATTGAACTCGCAAGAGCCTCTCACCCGCGTCCAGCTCCATGTGTTTGAATGACAGCATGTCCACCACAATCCCATCTTCAGCGATGGTATGCGCTCCCATGCTATGCCGGGCACCCGCGATGGAAACCTTGAGGTGATTCGTCCTCGCTCGCTGCAATAATTCCACCAGTTGCGATTCGGCAGCCTGCCGGTCTGCCGGGGTATTCCAAGTTTCCCGGACCTGACTCTCATTCAACCGACTTGCATCGTTCGCCCCCCCGGTGCGGGGCAAAGCGGCAATTTCATCACGGTCATTCCAGATTGTGCGAGCAAGATGAAAAATCGGCCGGGCAACCAAGGCCACAATCAGAAGAAATCCCAGCGCCAATCCCAGCAAAATTCTACGCCAAAGCTTTTGCCTCGGAGCTTTCACCTTACTCACCTTCGCGCGGCGGGAACTCGAAGGTGATCTTGCCCTTCTTGTCCATCACGAGGAACGCGGGGAACGGCTTGCCGGATTTGGAGATGAATTTGTCCAACAGGTCGCTCTTGCTCGTCTTGAGAATCTTCTCGGCCTGCGCGGCTTCGATGGGTTGCTCCAGAATCGTTTTGCCGATCTTGAACTTGCACGACTTCGCCTCAAGCTGCGCGTTCCCGCAAATGTATCCCGCCTCGACGTCAAATACCTGACCGCCGCACTTGGGACATTTGCCCACGACCGGTTTGCCGGTGAAATCAATCTTTGGCGGCGGTTCAGACGACTTGCCCTTGCCCTTCTTCTCGCGGGGCGCGAACTCAAACGCGGTCGTTCCATCCTTCACGACCAGGAACGCCTCAAACTTACGGTTCGTTTTTTTGGAGACGAAACCTTTCAACAAATCCGTCTTCCCTTCCGCGAGCAGCTTCTTCACCTGCTCCGGCGAAATTTCCTGCTGCAAAATGATTTTGCCCGTGCGGAACTTGCAGGACTTCGCCACGCCCGCCTGATTCTCGCAGACGTAATTCATTCCGCCATCGAACACCTGGCCGCCACAGGCCGGACATTTGCCCAGCGATTCTTTGCCGGTGAAGTCCATCGGCACGGCCGCTTCGCCGTCCTTGTTCTCGCTGTTGCCGAAATCGAACTCCACTTTGTGCTCGGCGTTCATCTTGAGCAGCGCGGCAAAGGGGAAACCCTTCTTGCTCATGAAACCCTGCAACGGCCCGACCTGCTTGGTGGTGATGAGCGTCTCGACTTCCTCCGGCTCAAACATCCGCCCGCACAAAGTTTTCCACACCTGAAAATCGCACTTGATGCACTGATAATGTTTATACTTCTCATGCACCTCGCCGCCGCACTTCGGACAGGCCACCTTCAGCATCCCGAAGTCGCCGGGAATCGTGTCCTGCTCAAACAGTTTGGCGCGATCCACGATGCGCCGGGTCATCTCCTCGATGCCCTTCATGAACTGTCCGCGGCTGATCTTCTTCCGCTGCATCTCCCGCAACTGGAATTCCCAATCGCCCGTCAGCTCCGGCTTCGTGAGTTCGGGAATGCCCAGCCCGTTCAACAATTCCATCAACGAGAACGCCTTCGCCGTCGCCTGTAACTCGCGACCGTTGCGCTGCAGATAATTCTCGTAGATCAACCCTTCGATGATCGCCGCGCGCGTCGCCGGAGTGCCGAGCCCTTTCTCGCTCATCGCGGCGCGCAATTCCTCGTCATCCACAAGCTTGCCCGCGCCTTCCATCGCCGAAAGCAACGTCGCTTCCGAATAGCGGGCCGGCGGCTTGGTGACGTTTTGCTTCACCTCGATGCCGCTGGTCTGGACGGATTCGCTCGGCTTCACCGGCACGAGGCTCGGGGTTTCATCCGAATCCGATTGCTTGCCGTAAACCGTCAACCAACCCGGCTGCACCAAGACCTTGCCCGCGCTCTTGAACGGCTCGCCCTCCACCCGCGTGATGCGCATGGTTTCGAGAAATTCCGCCGCCGGATAAAAGATGGCGAGAAACCGCTTCGTGACGAGGTCGTAAAGTTTTTGTTCCGGCTCGGACAAACCTTTTGGCGCTTGCGTCGTCGGGATGATCGCGAAGTGGTCCGAAACTTTCGCGTTGTTGAAGATGCGCTTGTTCGGACGCACCCAGCCGCTGTTGAGAATCTGATCGGCGAACGAGGAATAGCCCGTCACGCCATTCAACATCGTCAGCGTGCTCTTGACGGTGTTGAGGTAATCCTCCGGCAGGGCGCGCGAATCCGTTCTCGGATACGTGAGCACCTTGTGCTTTTCGTAAAGCGCCTGCGCGAGGCCCAAGGTGTTCTTGGCACTGAATCCAAACCGCGAGTTCGCGTCGCGCTGCAAGCTCGTCAAATCATAGAGCAACGGCGAGAGCGACGTGCTGGGCTTGCTTTCCTCGGTGACGATGCCGGGTTTGCCGAGACACTTGGCCTTGATCGCTTCGGCGCGGGCCACGTCCCAGACGCGCTCGGCCTTGAGTTGCTCGTCGTCCGCCTTGGCAAACTTCTCATCAAACCAGCGACCGACGTATTGCCCCGCCGTGGCATCGAACGTCCCGAGGACTTCCCAGAAATCGCGCGGCACAAACTCGCGAATCTTTTTCTCGCGTTCGACGAGAATCGCCAGCGTCGGCGTCTGCACACGGCCCACGGTCGTCTTGAAGAAACCGCCGAGCTTGGAGTTGAACGCGGTCATCGCCCGCGTGCCGTTGATGCCCACAAGCCAATCCGCCTCGCTGCGACTCGTCGCGGCATCAGACAATGGCTGCATGGATTCATCCGTGCGCAACGCCGCGAAACCTTCCCGGATGGCGGCGGGCGTCATGGATTGCAGCCAGAGCCGCTGGATCGGCTGTTTGGCTTTCGTGTAACGGACGATGTTGCGGAAAATCAATTCGCCCTCGCGCCCGGCGTCGCAAGCGTTGACCAGCTTGTCCACGTCGTCGCGCTTGATGAGCTTCTTGAGCACCTTGAGCCGGTTCTCGTTCTTCTCGATGGGCTGAAGATCAAAGTGCGGCGGGATGACCGGCAGGCACTTGAACGTCCACTTGCCACGCGCGGCTTCCACGCCCTCCGGCGGCACGATGGTGAGCAGATGACCGACCGCCGACGAGATGACGTATTCGTCGTTCTCGAAGTAGTCCTGTTGCTTCTGGAACTTGCCGAGCGCCTTGCTGATGTCGCTGGCGACCGACGGTTTCTCCGCGATGATGAGGGTTTTGCCCATGTGACGCGGCAGACTTGTAAGCCCCGAGGCGTTACCGTGGCAACATATTTCTTACTGGGATGAATTACGGTCGTCGGCAGTAACCTGCGAATAACCGCGTGTTTCCAAGGGTAATCTGCCCGTTAATTTCGGGGGAACCATGCAAATCGCTGGACACGGCGGAGTCGCCTTTTAACCTGCGGATGTGCTGATCGCCTTCCATAAACCCTACGGCGTGCTGTCGCAGTTTACGCCGGACGGCTCGCCGAATCGTCCGCTGGCGGAGTTTGGTTTTCCCAAGAATGTTTATCCCATCGGCCGACTGGACGCCGACTCCGAGGGACTGCTGCTGTTGAGTGACGAGGTGGAATGGAACGCCCGGCTGCTCGAACCCCGCCACGCCCACGAACGCGAGTATTGGGCGCAGGTGGAACGGATTCCCTCGGCGGAGGCGCTGCAACAGTTATCGCGCGGCCTGGTGATTCAAAGCCGCAAAACTCTGCCCTGTCGCGCGTGGCTGCTGGAGCCGCAGCCGGTCGTGACATCCGAATTTCCCGCAGCCGACCTGCCGCCCCCCCGCAACGTAGGGCAGGCTTTCCAGCCTGCCGGTGCACCGGACTTTCCAGTCCGGTGTTCCGAGGAAACGGGCGACTGGAAAGTCGCCCGCACCGGCGGACAGGAATGTCCGCCCTACAGAAACAGGGAACGGGGTGCTCCCATGATTTTCCCGCGCACCCCGCCGGTCCGTTTCCGCAAAAGTGTGCCGGACTGTTGGATTGCGCTGGAATTGATTGAAGGCAAAAACCGTCAAGTCCGCCGCATGACCGCCGCCATCGGCCATCCGACTTTACGGCTGGTTCGCGTGCGGATTGGCCGGTTTTTGCTCGGAGATTTACCGCCGGGCAAATGGAAGGTTCTCTCCGAAACCGAGCGAAGCCTGGTCGCCAGCAGATGAATGCCGCCCCACCCTGCTCCGTCCTATTTGCTCCGTTTGACAGTTGCCTAAGCCAAACTAACTATGCTCCACATGAACACCGTCACCCTGATCGCCTCCCTCCTCGCCATGACCACCATCGCCGCCACCGCCCAATCCCTCTACGACATCAAGCTCAAGGACATTGACGGCAAGGACACCACGCTCGCCGCCTACAAAGGCAAAGCCGTGCTCATCGTCAACGTCGCGTCCAAGTGCGGTTATACCAAGCAATACGGCGGGCTGGAAGCCACCTATCAAAAATACAAGGACCAGGGCTTCGTGATCCTGGGCTTCCCGTGCAATCAATTCGGCGGGCAAGAACCCGGCACAAACGAGGAGATCAAACAATTCTGCTCCAGCAAATACAGCGTCACGTTCCCGCTGTTCGACAAAATCGAAGTGAATGGGGCCAATCGCCATCCGCTCTACACCCTGCTCGCGGGCAAAGACTCACCCTTCCCCGGCGACATCAAATGGAACTTCAACAAGTTCCTCGTCGGCAAAGACGGCAAAATCCTCCAACGCTTCGATTCCGGCGTAAAACCCGATTCGGAAGAGCTGACCAAAGCGATCGAAGCCGCGATCGCCGCGAAATGATCTTGGGCGGGCTCAAGTTTGCGCAGCCTTGATTACAGCGATACCTGTGGGCTGATTTTCATCTGCTTAGGCCCAGCCAGCTTGCTTGAGCGGATTCAGACAATCTCTTTAGAGCGGTAAAATCTCTGGCACTTTTACCACCAGAAGCCTTTCTGTCTTTCAGCGCGTTGGACCATGGATTGGAATTTGCGCCATTGGACGTGCCCGTCCTTGAAGGCGATATGACCCCCGTCAGGCACTTTGCCTTTCAGGTGCGGACTCAGATGATAGACTTTCGCGCCGTTAATGGCAAAGCCACCTTCCACATCCGTAAAACCGGCCCCAGTTGTCGGCGGATTAGCGGCGGTACCAGCCAAACTATCGCTGATGTTGGCATCGGAAATCAAAGGCCGATCACTGACCGATTGAGCAAAACTTTGGAACGCATTCACCTTATACTGTTCGTTCACGATGGTGTAATTCCGATTGGACTGAGAGAGTGAGGCACAGTCAAACGCCATGACGTAGCCGATCACGTGAATGGGGGGGGGTTGGGTCCCCTCATTGGCAAAAAAGTTCCAGAGACTGTTTGGGGAGAGGTTATTGAAATTCAAATCGTCGTTGAACCGCGGCGCCGTGCCCGGGCAGTAGAAGGTCTTTTTCTTGAGCCCGCTGGCAATCATCGCTTGGGCCACACTATCGTCAATATCCCAAGCCCACTGGCCAGTGGTGGCAGGGAGCTTATCTTTGTAATCCCCGGCATACATCGTCGTGGCAATGGCAAACTGCCGCAGATTGTTGAGGCAGGTGATGCGTTTGGCCTTCTCCTTGGCCTTCGCCAGTGCCGGCAACAACATCGCCGCCAAGATCGCGATGATCGCGATCACGACGAGCAACTCAATCAGGGTAAAGCCGATTTGAACCTCGGGAGCTTGTTTACGGTTGGTGCTGCTATTTTTCATGGTGGCAATAAAGTTTGTCCGTCAGTTCTTACGTAAGGGTTTTTGGTAATATTATAGCCGCAGATTGAGGGGTGCCGCACCCGGACGCGCATTTTGCCGGTTCGGGATGGCACTTGAACATCGCAACCGGTGATTGGCGTGATTCGAAGCGGTGGCCGTGCAGTCCCGCCAATACATTCAGAGCTGTTCGCACACAAAAATCGGACTCGTTTATCCAACTGCGTTTCATGTTCGTTATTCACCGGTCAATAATAGGGCGACGCCCCTGCAAGGCGTCGCCCTCCAGTCATTTTACTCCAGCGAGCGCGCCTTACGGAGTCGGGGCAAGCCCGAAGAACACCGTCGGTTGGGCCGGATCAATGGTTATCGCCACCCCGCTGGTGGTACCACCCGGAACGTCATACCAGACCGCCCCACTTTGCAGCCCCACTCCCAGCGAATTCGTCTGCGCCACCAACTTGTAGGCTCCGCTCCAGTTGAAGGTCAGCGTATTCCCAGCCTGCGTTACGTTCAGAGCCGGCTTGGGCGGACCGACCTGTAACACGCCCGGGCCGGCAAAGTGAACATCATCAATGTTTGCGGCGCCAGATCCCGTGGCCCCATAGGTTCCGTTCGCTTGCGTGACCCCGGCAATGGTCAACCCATTCACCACATCCGTGCCGGCGAAGTTCAACTGAAGCTTGCCACTGGCAGCAATGTTGACATTCGCGGTGTCGGGCAGATAGGGCGAGTTAATAGCCAACGTGCCGTTGTTGACAGTGGTGTTCCCCGTGTAGTTATTGCTCGCCGTCAAGGTCAAGGTGCCCGCACCGAGCTTGGTCAACCCACCGTCAATGGCATTGTCTCCCGCGATGTCCGAATGCCGCAATACTTGAGCGTTTGTAACAATGAAGCCAGCGGTGTCAATGATCGCCCCACCGTTGCGCACGTTCGCCGCCGCATTTCCCGTCCCGACGGAGAAGAACGTCGCATTGTTACCGATGGCGCGCAGCGTGCCGCCGTTGAAGTTGAACGCGCGCGAACCGGTATTGTTAGCTGTTATAACGCCGAAGGTGGACAACACCCCGCCGTTGAGGTTGAAGGTATTGGCGGAAGCGCCGCTGCCCTGATGCAGGTCTAGTACCCCCGTACCGCCCACCGTCGTCTTGTTGTCGCTATAGAAGGTAATCGCGCCCGAGTTAAGGTTGACGACGTTGGTGCCACTGTTATTACCGGTGGCGAAACGCAGGGCGGTGTTGGCACTCAGGTTAAGCTGCCCGCCGTTGATATTCACCGTGGCATCACCCAAGTCCCACTGACTCACGATAAACCAGCGCGTCGTCGTGGTCGCAAGGTTCACCGTGCCCCCCGCATTCAAATTAAGGACGGCGTCGTTGTTGGCGTCCCCGGCGAAGTCAACGACGATGTCTCCCTCGGAATTCAAGGTGCCGCCACTGTTCACCGTGACAGTGCCAACGGCCGAGTTTTGAATGTTGTTACCGCGGGCAATGGTCAATGAACCCACCGACAAGGTGCTGTTGGCGATGGTGACTGTGCCGGTGGGCGTGATGCCCAATCCGTTGGCGTCCGAACCGCCGACGCGGAAGTCTCCCGCAAAATAGTTGCTTCCGCCGGTCAGGTTCAAACTGGGACTGCCATTCAGATACCCCACATAATTAGGGCCGGCCCCAAACGTGGTGGCGCCACCCGTGATTTGTACAGTGCCGCCAACGATCGACAGGCTGCCGGTCGGGGTGTTCGTGCCACTGATTCCCAGCGTGCCCTCGCCCCGTTTGGACAATCTTGCGGCACCACTGAGCGTCCCGATGAAATTAGCCGTAACGCCAGGGTTCACCTCAATCGAGGAGGCGGTCGCAGTCGTGATCGCATTGGAACTGGTGGTATTCGCCGCCAACTGCAGCGTCCCGCCATTCAGTCGCACATTGCCGCCCACCGGGCCCAAGGCCGTGGCATTGCTGATCATCAAGATACCCTGGCCGATGATGGTGCCACCCGTATGGGTGTTCACCGTATTCAGAACGAGTGTGCCAGTGTTGGTCTTCACGATTGCAGTTGCCCCGGTGATGCCGCCCGCGCCGGTGATGCTGTAGTTGTTGGCCGCATTCACCGTCACGCTGAACGGATGCACGCTGGCGGTGAGGTTGACGTCGTAGTTGCCGGCGGCGGTGTCATCGAATTTGACCGGGTCACCCACCGAGCCGTATTCCAGATACTTCGCACCAGGCACGAGGCTGTTGGCCCAGTTGGCCGCGCTATTGATGTTCCAGATGTTGTTGACATCGCCATACCAACTGAGGTTCTGGCCGGCCGCAGTGACGTTCAGGTTGAGGCTGTTCGCCGCATTGACGAGGTTGGCGGTAACGCCGGGGGGAAGCGGTCCGAGCACAAAGTTTGCGATGCTGCCGAGGGTCGAACCGCCGTAAGTGATCAACGGAATCGTTCCGGGGACCAAGCCGTTCGCCTGGATGTTGATCGTGATCGTCGTGCCGGAGGCGGTCAGATTGCCGCCGGCCGCAATCATGGGCGACCCTGGATTGGCGAGCAGATCGCCATAGTTGAGATTCAGCACCGCGCCATTCCCCAGGGTGACATCGCCGGCATTCAGCGTTCCACTCGAAATGCTCAGGCTGGCGTTGCTGACGACCACGTCCGGGCTGGAGACAGCCGCCGCCGGATTGAGCGCCAAGGTGCCATTCTTCACAATGGTCGGACCGGTGTAGTTATAACCGCCCGACAAGGTCAACGTGCCCGTGCCCATCTTGGTCAGACCGCCACCCGTGGAAGGTGTCAAACTGTCTTCCACCAACATGCTGGTGATCGTGATGTCATTGCCGTTGTTATCAAACACCAAACCGCCAGCCTGGATAACCCCGATGGTCGGCGAAGGAATAAAGTCCGCGCTTGCGGCCGTGGCTTGCAGCGTGCCGCCGTTGAAATAGGCATACGAAATCGCGACCCCAGTGCCGTTAACCCGGACCTGCGTTGCCTGCAACAAACCGCCGTTCAAATACAGCGTCGCGTTCGCGCCGGCATTTTCACCCAGCCAGAGGTTGGCGTTATTCAAAAACTGACCGCCGTTGACAATGAGTTTGCCCGTCGCACCGAGTGAACCCACGACGACATTGCCACCCCCCTGCTTGCTGACCGTGCCGCTGTTGAGCACAAAGGTGCCGTTGGCCGTCGCCGCGTTGCGGCCCACGACGAACCAGTTGCTGACCGAGAGCGAACCGCCGCTGACTTCGGCATAACCCGTCGTGGCCCCTTGCGCCACCCAGAATTCCGCGGTGCCGCTCGGAACGAGTGCGCCACCAGCGGGAATGATCAATCCACCGCCATTCACCTGGCTCGCAGCGGCACCGGCCAAGTAGTTTGAACCGGAGAAGGTGTTGGTCCCCGTGCCGACCTTGATGAAGCTGGGGTTACCACCTTCGTTGGTGATGCTGCCGCTCCAGGTCGCATTGGCGTTGCCGCTGCCGAACGTCAGCACCGGCGCGCCGCTGGTGGAGGAAATCAAGCCGGCGCCCGACAAACCGGCGGCCGACTGCGAATTACCGTTGAGGTTGACTTTGCCGCCCGCCGCAATCGCCAGATTACCCAAGGCGTTGTTGGTGGTGAAGAGATGCAGGCTGCCGCTGTTGATCGTGCTATTGCCAAAGCTGACCACGTTGGACAGCACCAGCGTTCCATTGTTTTCCACCGTCAAGCTGGCGTTGCTGATCGCCGCACCGGCGAAAGTATAGCCGGCGTTTGAAACCGTCACCGAGGTCGGCGTGTGGGCCGCATTCAACGTAACCACTGGTTGCGCGACGCCGAACGGATCAAAGCGCACATTGTCCGTCTCAATGTAAGCGAGGAACGATCCCCCGTTGTTAGTCGTCCAGTTCGCCGTGGTCGTATCCCAACCACCGGCCAGACCGCCCCAAGTCAGATTGCGCGGCACATGCAGGTTCAACGTAGCCACCGAGCTGGTGACGGAACTGAAACCGTTGGCCAGGACGCAATCATAGTTGCCGAGATGCGCAGTGGTGGAAACCGCCACGCTGTAAGTCGGACTGGTCTCGCCGGGGAGATTTGTTCCCGCGTGCCGCCATTGATACGTGGGACTCACGCCGCCCGCGACGATGGAGAAACTGAAGGGATTGCCCAGGGCAACGGTCTGGCTCGCCGGCGTCGGACCGCTGAGGACAAAGACATTGGTCGGAAATTGGATGAACTCGGCGGCGGTCAATGCGACATCGCTGAAGCGGATGTTGTCCATGATGCCATTAATGCGATCAACGAGACCGCCGTTGTACCAACCACGGCCAAAGGTCCAGTTGAGCAGAGAGTTGGTCAAGGCGTTCGCCTCGGGAGTCTGCGCCGACATGTCCAGCGCGCCGATTTGGGCGTAACCGGTCCCGTCATCCAACCACATCGAAAGCGTCACGCCATCGTTCACCACCGCCAAGGCATACCACGTGTTCGCCTGGGGGGCGTAGGTGCCGTCCAATATCCGGCGCGTGCCATCGGCGGCGAGATAATCAATCCGGAACTGATCATTGACCCCGTTGTTCTGAAGATAGAAATCCGATGGGAGGCCACCCACACTGGAACCATCCCGTCCGATAAGGCTGTTCCACCCCGCTAAAGTTCTCAGATAGACCATGACCTCAACCGTCCAATTCGTCGGCCCCCAATTGTGGAGCGCCCCTTCCGTCACGTAACCGTCTTGAGCGGCATTAAAATTCGCCCCTAAACCGGTCCCATAGGTGGCAGCGGTAAAGCTGGCCCCGACAGTCGCGTCAAAGCCACGCATCAACGTGCTGCTCACGACGTCCACCGAACCGGTCGAACCGGTCGGCTGGCTGACGGGGTTAAAGGGTTGGCCATCGATCCCATCTTCAAAATTCCAATAGGCGATGGTGGCGGCAAAACTGTTTCCGCCCAAGGTGAGCATTACGGCCAGCAGGAGCAAAAGACTCGCGGCGGTCCGGCGGGTTTGGTGGTGGGTTTGAGACTGCATTTTCATGGGTTGGATTTGGTTGGTGGTTATACCGGGAAACAACTGTGTCATGGATTGAGTGACAACGACGTTGACAGCAACTGGTGTGGTGAACGGGTCATGGATAATACGACTAAACTCTAAGTTTTTGCGGGAGGCCAAACTACCCCTCAATTGGGTGGTGTGGTGGGGAGTTAATGGGGACAAGAGGGGGGACAAGCCGGCGGCAAAACGGCGCGGGTGGAAAGTCGGGCAGGCTTTCCAGCCTGCCGGTCCACCGGACTTTCCAGTCCGGTGTTTCGGAAAACGGGCGACTGGAAAGTCGCCCGCACTGGCAGGCTGAAAAGCCTGCCCTACGGTTATGGCCGCGCGCCAACTTCGGGGTTCGGGTTCAATCCATACTGCTGCAACAGCTTGGCGCTTTCATCGAACCATCCACGTTTCAAACTGTTTGTCTCGTTTATACAAATGAAAAAGCCGTGGAAGCCAATCGGGTGTGACTAAAACTGCCGCGCATCGCCGCAGTTCTTAATCTTAATCGTAATCTTGTTCTTAATCTTCAGGCCCGGGAGATTAAGATTAAGAAAAAGATTAAGAGTAAGAACCTAAGCGGCGCGGCAGTTTCAGCCGCACCCGACGCGGCTACATCTCCCCACCCGCCGGACCGGAAGACAAAAACCGCGCCACCGCCTCGGTGCGCGAATGCACGTGGAGTTTTTCGTAGATGTGTTTGAGATGATCGCGGACGGTTTCGTAGCTGACGGACATCTTGTCGGCGATTTCCTTGTTGGCAAAGCCCTTGGACAACAACGCCAACACCTCTTCCTCGCGCGGCGTCAGGCGGGCCTTCTCGTCGCGATGCACGGGCCGCTGGCGGAACGAGGCCACAACGCGGCGCGCGATTTCGCTCGTCATCGGGGCCCCGCCGGCGAGCACATCAAGAATCGCGGTCTGCAGTTGTTCCGGGCGCGAGCGTTTCAACAAGTAGCCGTCCGCGCCCGCCTCCAGCGCACTGAAGACAGTTTGATTGTCCGCCGAGACGGTGAGGATCAAAATCGGGGTCGCAGGCAAAAGTTGTTTCAGGCGCATCGTGCATTCAATCCCTGTCATGCCCGGCATCTGGATGTCCATCACCACGACGTCCGGTTTCAACGCCGGCAATTCGCGCAACGCTTCCACGCCGCTGGCACAGGCGCGGATGCACCGGAATCCCGGCAGGCCATCAATCAATTGCCGCCAGCTCTCCCGCATCTCCGCCACATCTTCGACCAATGCCAGACGAACCATCCGCCCGGAGGATGGGGTTGAAGCCGAGGAGCGGCCGGCGCGCGAGGATTCATTCATGAGGTTGCTTTTTCCGAAGATTTGCGTTTCTGAAAACAATGCCGGGCGAATTTTGTCAGGCGATTCTGGTCCGGTTGCGCCGCCGCGAGCGGCACGGTGAAAGTAACCCGGCTTCCTTTCCCCGGCTGCGAAGCAACATGACAAACTCCGCCCACGTCGGCAAGCCGCTCCTGCATGTTGCGCAATCCGTGGCGCGACGGCGCCTCACCCAACGGCATCCCGCGTCCGTTGTCCGCCACCACCACGGTGAGTTGATCGCTGGCGACCCGGAGCTGTAGTGAAATTTCATCGCCTTGCGAATGACGCGCGGCGTTCCGCACCGCCTCCTTCACCGCGAGCAGGAGATTGCGGCGCGCGGGCAGATCAAGCGGCGTCGCCGGCATCTCTTCCGGCACGTCCAACCGGCACCGCAGCGCGGTCGCCCCCAGATAACTCTGCACGTGTTCACAAACAAATATGGCGAAATCCTGCACCGTGTCGCGCCGCGGATTCACGGCCCACACGACTTCATCCAGTGAGCCCAACAGCGACCGCCCCCGATTACACAACGCATCCACCTGCCGGTGCGTTTTGGTTTCACGCCCGGTTTCCCGCAAAATCAATTCGCCCTCCAACGTCAGTTGGGTCAGCCCGGCACCAAGATCGTCGTGGATGTCCCGCGCGATCCGGGCGCGTTCCCGTTCCAACAGCTTGTGCGACCGCGCCTGCACCGTGAGTTGCAATCCCTGGCGGACACTAAAGCCCGCGACCACGACACAGATCACGATCAGTGTGGCGAGAAACCAACCTTGCTGCCAGAAATGCGTCACCACCGGATGGAGCGCCGGCGCCGTAATGATACGCTCCGGTTGCGCCCAGACCTGCCGTCCCGCAAACGCCACAATCTGGGCCGGTGGCCAGTCCGCCTCGGACGTCCGCCGGGATTCCCAATGCGCCACGTCCCGTGGCACCACCAGCCAGGACGAGTCCGAAACCGCCGCCAGTTTCTGGCCGTTGGACAAATCCACCTGCAATCCGAGGATCACCCCCGCGTTGGCGGCATCGTTGAACGCTTCCACCGCGAGGACGTGTTGCCCCGGGCCCATGAGCGGCGTCAGATCAAAGTCGGTCAACGAATAGCAATCGCCGCCGCGCCCGATCTCGCGTCCATCCAGAAACAAACGGTACCCATTGTCAGCCGTGATGCGGAGCATGGCGCGGGAGACGAATGTCTCCGCCGGTATCTGCACCGTGCGCCACAACCGGCACGTCTGTTTGTCCGTCACGTTGGCCGTCCAGATCCAGTTGCCGATCCCCAGTTCCACCGCGGCGTGGGTCGGGCCAAGTTCCAGCCAGCCCTCCCGCCAAAGATTCATGATGATGTTTTTCGAGACCTGCTGCACCGAACCTTGATGCACGCCTCCCGGGCCGGGCAATGCCAACCGGCCGGTGACATCTTCCCACTTTTTGAGATCGGACGATTTCAGGGCGCTCCACCGGCCGGCATTACCAGTCGCCCGGAAATAAACCACGTAATCACCTCCAACCCGGAAGAGGCTCGGGCCTTCGACGCCAGGAGGAGAAAACGGTTCGGAAGCCTCTCCGAACGGCCCCGCCGGATTACTGCCGGAAGCGCGCCGCAAACTCCGCTGCCCCGGCTGCTCCGCTTCTTCCTTGAAGATCAGATGATGCTCGCCTTCGGCGGCGATGATCGTGGCGTCAATCAGACTGAAACCCGGATCAAAGAACAGCCGGGTGGTCGAGAACTGCTGAAAATCCCGGGTCGTGGTGGCGTAAAGCCGTTGATTGCGCAACTGCCCGGAGCGGCCCAGCGTTTCCTGAAACCGGTTGGTCACCGCACTGGACCAGAACACCACGAATTCCTTGCGCTCCGCGTGCCAGAAAAACTCCGGCGCCCAGCAGTTCACGGTCGCCGGTTCATCCCGCATCACCGGCAACACCCGCGGGGCCGTCCAGTGGATCAAGTCCGGACTGCTCGCATAACCGATCCCGTTCCCGGTCCAGTTCATCGTCCAGACCAGATGAAACAATCCATCCGGCCCCGCCGCCAGAAACGGGTCCCGCAACAGGTTGGTGGCGCCCGGCAGCGGTTGCAGAATACTGCGCCCGCCGTTGACCGCACTCCATGTGAATCCATCCATGCTCCACGCCAGATGCACTCCGGCCCGGTCGCTGTCGGTGAAGTAGGCGAACAGATAACACTTTTCCGGCAACAGATCCCGGATCGGAATCTCCTCCTTCAACTTGTCGCTGATCCCCACCGAGAAGTCCTTGATGCGACCGCCGGTGGTCGGCGCGCCTTGCCGGGGCAGATAACGCAACCCCGAAACCAACCTGGATTCCCCCAGATCCAAAATCAGCCGATGCGGATGACTTCGCGACTCAAGACTCCATTCCGTGTGCCAGTGCGTGTTTGGGAGCCCATCAATCGCGTTCATCGCCGCCCCGCTCTCCCGCCCCAATTCCTCGCTGTCGGTGTAGGCCACTTTCCAATCCGTCCGATCCATGAGCCGCCCCATCTCATCCAGCAGTTCCAACTCCGCCACCGCGGCGAAGGGCCGGCCATCCAACGCCGAAAAGGTATCGAGACTGAAATAACGCCCCTTGAAAACCCGTTTGAATTTCACCTGCTGGACTTCATTGCCTGACGCAAACTGGCCGGTGAAAATGGGCGGCCCCGAATCCAACATCAATCGCACGCTGCCCCGCCGGGGCAGACTTGTCGCGCCCTGGGCAAGGATGTTGGAACCGGGTTGCGCCAGAGTTACCGGCGGCAACAGGGCAAAAGCACCGGCGCCGAGGATGAGTGCCATCATCACACTCACAAAAAAAGGATCGCGCTGGTGCATGTCTGGCATGATGGAAAATTACCTGAAGCTTTTCCACCGTGAAAGTCAACGCCGGAGCAAAAACCTAATCCATGCCGGAAAAAAGCCTGGCCCAGGGAAAAATCAGCCGGCAAAAAAACAACCAACTCCGGGTTGTCGCCCTGACGCGCTGCTTATCTTCGGGGGATTGGCTCGCCGACATCGCCCGGCTGGAAGGCGGGAATCATCGGGTCCATCGGCTTGATGCCGCCGGCGGCATTGAATTCCATCCGCGCCAGACAGGTTTCACGTTGATAGCCGCCACCATTGGGAATCGCGTGGCGATGATACGCCACATACCAACGATCCGTGCCCGGCACTTGCACCACACTATGATGCGCCGTGCCCTTGGCCGGACCATTCTGCCGCAACACGATGAAATCCTTCTCCGCTGCCTTCACCGGGCCGAGCGGCGAATCCGCAACGCCCCAACCGACGCGATAATCCGGACTGCGCGCGTCATCAATGGACCACATGAAATAGTATTTGCCGTTGCGCTTGAAAACCACGATGCCTTCCCGAAACTCTTTCAACGGAATGTCCACCGGATCGCCGTCCAACGTGATCATGTCCGGCTTGAGTTTGAAAACTTGCGCGATGCGGTTTCCGTTGCCGAAATAGATATACGCCTGCCCGTCATCATCAATGTAAGGATACGGATCAATCGTGTTGGTCTTGATCTTGCCTTCCTTCTCGCGCACCAGCAGCGGCTTGCCCAACGCGTCCACAAACGGCCCGATCGGACTCTTTGCCGTCGCCACCCCGATCTTGCCCCGCGCGCAGAAGTAAAAATAGTAAGTGCCGTTCCGCTCCACGCAATCCGGCGCCCACGCCTGGAGGTCCGCCCATTTCAAATCTTTGGTGACATCAAGAATCATCCCCTCCTTCTTCCACTCGACCAGATTCTTGGACGACCAGACCGAGAAGTCCGTCGTGTTCCAGTTGGGTTTGTCCGAAGTCGGATAAACATAATACGTATCGCCGAAGACGCGGATGCCCGGATCAGCGGTGAAACCATCGAGAATCGGCTTCGGCGCGCGGGCCTGCGCTTCCCGCTCCGCCCGGTCGAAATTCTCCACCACTGCGCCGGGGACTTTCAGAATCGTCCCGTGCCGCTGCCCCTTCACCACCGCAACCGATGCGGAAACATCCTGCCACGACTTCCAATCCGTCGTCTCGTAAACGCCGTAATGTCCATCGGAATAAAAATCCGCATAGAGCAAGGTCTTGCCCCCAACCTCAATCACCGTCGGCCCTTCGGCGCGTTTGGTGATGATCAGTGTGGGATTCACAGTGTAAGGTCCGAGCGCCTTGTCGGCGGTGGCAAAATGGATTGGCCCGTGTTTGCCCTTCGCCTGCATGTCGCCTTCCTTGAAGACCGCGATGAACCTCCCGTCGCGCTCGATGAGGGTCGTGTCAATGTGATCGAAGCCGGGGTCGAGAAGGAGTTCCGCTTTGCTGAAGGTCACAAAATCTTTCGTCGTGACGTAGTAAGTCCGGTTGTTCATCCGGTCGGGCGACACCGTTTGCGGAAAACGCCCCTCCACATCTGACGACCAGGTGATGATGTAGCTCTTGCTGCCTGCGTCGTAAAACGTCTCCGGTGCCCAGCAATTCTTCGTGCCCGCCACCTCCGTCATGACCGGCAGAAACTTTTGCTCCGACCAGTTCAGTAAGTTCGTGGAACTGGCGTAACCAATGCCATTGTCCTTCCAACCCGTCGTCCACACCATGTGATAAACCCCATCCGGCCCGCGCAGAATATGTGGATCGCGCAACAGCTTCCCGCCGACCTCCGGTTTCAGGAACACCCGATTCAAATCAGTCCATTGATAACCGTCCTTGCTCCACGCCAGATGCAGCCCATCGCCATTGCCACGAAAGGATGTGAACAGATAAACCGCCGCCGGCAAAGTGGACGGCTCTGCGGCCTGAGCAACCCCACCTGTCAACCAGACACCAATCAGCGCGACCGACAAAAAGATTTTATTCATGATGGATTCGCCTCGCCCGACATCATTTCACCGCCAGTGGAGCCATGCCCACACTCCCGCAACACAAGGCAGCAAGGCAATCGCAAATTTTAATTTGAAGCTCCACTTCGCAGTTTTATGGCGGAAAACAATCATCCCCAGCAACCCGCCAAACCAACCGCCCAACGCGCTCAACCAACACAGACGCGCCTCGGAAACCCGCGACTCCGCCCGCCCGGCCCGCCATTTGTCGAAGCCGAACGCCAGAAACGTCACGACGCCCAGCGCCCCCAGCCACGCAAGCACGACGACATCAACGGTCTTGAAATTCACGCGCAGAGAATGGCGGCACTGAATTTTCGCCGCAACCCCGCGCTTTGGATTTTTGTTTTCGCAAGCAGCGACCCGGGCGTTTCAGGCGCTGGCCAAAGGGATCTTGAACGAAACGGAATCGCCCACGCTGACAGCCTTACCCAAGTTGGAATATCACCAGACGCGCCGCGTGAATCACCGGTTGGTTTTGCCGGCATTGATCGTAGCTGCCGACGTAAGGAGGCGGAATCTCTTGCTTGTTCAGCCCATCCGCCTCGTTACCTCGGCGGCGCCAAATCAGCGATTGCCCCAACCAAAACGTTTGGTCAGCGGCCAATAGACGAAGAATTGTTTCCCGATGATGTAGTCCGAATCAATGTCGCCGAAGAAGCGCGAATCAAGACTGTTCCCGGTGTTATCGCCCATCACCATGAAATGATTCGAACGCACTTGAAACTCGTTGCCGTTGGCAAACAAGACCATCGGCGCGTGCCCTGAGTAGGGATTATCCAGGTCATCACTCGCCTGGGTCGGGCTGTAAACTTTCTCAAAATGCGGCGTCGTATTATCCAAACGCTTGCCATCAATCAACAAATGCCGGTCTTCGCCAATCCGAACGCGCTCGTTGCTCAGCGCGACCATGCGCTTGATATAGAATTGATCGCTGGGCATCCGGTACGGATCGCGTTTTTCCGCCTCGATACCGGAGGTGGCGAACACCACGATCTCACCACGCGTCGGCTTGCGGAAGTTGTAGGTCAACCGGTCCACGAAGAGATGATCACCCGCCTGCACCTTGAAGCGCGCCACCGTATCGCCCTTGTGGTAATACTTCGCCCCCTGTTCGGTTGGGTGCATTCCAAACTGGCTTGGCTCGAACCAGCCCGCCCGCGCCTGCAATGTCCCGCCCGGCGGCGACCCGAAATCCGGCGGCAGAAAAATCGTATGCGCCACTCCACCAAGATAGAACTTCTGGTAAAAGTTGACGATGCGGATCCCGACCGGATTATCCACGCGCTCGATCTTCCCGTCCGCCTTGGCTTTGACATCAATGTAAGAAACGCCCGCCAGCCATTCTTGCACGCGGGCCAGCCCCGTCGGGAATTTCACCTCCGGCTCATTGATCAGATTCTTGGACGTCACGCCATAAAGCGTTGGCTGCATCGAGCCGGTCGGGATCTTGAACGGTTGCACGAAGAACGTGCGGATGCCCATCGCCACGGCCAGCGCGACGAGGAAGACTTCCACGTTCTCGCGATAGCTGGCATGCGGATACGGTTTCAACCATTTGTTCGCCGCTTCCTCCAGCTTCTTCATCTGCGCTTCCAACTCCGCCTTCGGCAGGTTGGCGTAAGTGGCCGTCCGCAATTCCGCCAGCGCCGCCGTCATGTTCTCGATCGCCGGCGCGGAAAGGATGTCGCGCTGGGCGTTGAGGATGTTGCGCACGTGTTTCCACATGTGCGTTGCGTGACGGACGGTCTTGGAAATGAACCAGCGGGGATTCATGGGGAGTGACGGGTGACGGGTGACGGGTGACGGGAGGGGGCGTTGAAAAGCACGATGCCGTTGCGCGCAGATTCACGCCACACGTCACATGTCACACGCCACGTTCTCATGATTTGAGCACCTCGATGAACGCTTCCTGCGGGATGTTCACGTTGCCGATGGATTTCATGCGCTTCTTACCTTCCTTCTGCTTCTCAAGCAGCTTGCGCTTGCGCGATACGTCGCCGCCGTAACATTTCGCCGTCACGTCCTTGCGGAAGGCGCTGATGGTTTCGGAGGCCACGATCTTGCCGCCGATGGCTGCCTGGATCTTGATCTGGAACTGCTGACGCGGGATGACTTCCTTCAACTTCTCCGCCAGCGTGCGCCCGCGACCTTCGGCCTTCGTGCGATGCACGATGCACGAGAACGCATCCATCGGCTCGCTGTTCACGAGCATGTCGAGCTTCACCATGTCGCTCTCCATGTATTCATCCGGCTCGTAATCCATCGAGCCGAACCCGCGCGTGATGCTTTTGATGCGGTCATGGAAATCAATCAGGATTTCGTTCAGCGGAATCATGCTGGTCAACATCACGCGCCGCGCATCCAGCGTCTCCGTGTGATCCAAGTTGCCGCGCTTTTCGGAGATCAACGACATCATGTCGCCGATGTTTTCGTTCGGACAGATCACGAACGCCTTCACCATCGGCTCTTCGATCTTGGCGATGTACGTCACGTCCGGCATGAACGACGGATTATCCACTTCCTTCATCGTGCCGTCGGTCAGATAAACCTTGTACACCACGCTCGGATACGTCGCGATGATGTCCATGTCGTATTCACGCCGCAGACGCTCCTGCACAATTTCCAAATGCAGCAAACCGAGGAAGCCACACCGGAAACCAAATCCGAGCGCCACCGACGTTTCCGTCGAATACACGAAAGCCGAGTCGTTCAACTTCAACTTGCCCATCGAAGATTTCAATGCCTCGTAATCCGCCGTGTTGATGGGATAAATGCCGCTGAACACCATCGGATGAATCTCTTTGAACCCCGGCAATTCGCCGGAAGGATTCCGCGCGTCCGTGATCGTGTCGCCCATCTTCACGTCTGCCGCGCTCTTGATGTTCGCCGTCATGTAACCCGTCTCGCCTGTCTCCAGCTTGTCGCGCGTGTAGGGCTTGGGATTAAAACTGCCGACTTCCTTCACCTCGAAATTTTGGCCCGAGTGCAGCAACTTCACCATCATGCCCGGCTTCAACTCACCGTTGAAAACGCGCACGTGCGTCACGACGCCTTTGTAGGTGTCGTAATACGAATCGAACGCCAACGCTTGCAAACTTTTTTCGCCCGTCGGCTTCGGGGGCGGCACACGCTCCACGATCGCTTCCAAAATATCCTGGATGCCGATGCCTTGCTTCGCGCTGCATGGAATCGCCCATTCGCTCGGCACGGCCAGCACGTCTTCCAACTGCTGCAACGCTTGCGGCACGTTGGCGTGACCAAGATCAATCTTGTTGATGACCGGAATGATCTGGAGGTTCTGCTTCGCCGCGAGATGATAGTTGGCGACGGTCTGCGCTTCCACGCCTTGCGCCGCATCAATGACGAGCAACGCGCCTTCGCACGCGCTCAAGCTGCGCGAGACTTCATACGCGAAATCCACGTGACCGGGAGTGTCAATCAAGTTCAGCTCGTAGGTTTCGCCGTTCCTGGCCTTGTAAAGCATCGTGACCGGGTGCGCCTTGATGGTGATGCCGCGCTCCTTTTCGAGATCCATGGCGTCAAGCAACTGCTCCGACATGTCGCGTGTGGCGATCGTGCCGGTCATGTGCAACAAGCGATCCGAAAGCGTCGTCTTCCCGTGATCAATATGGGCGATGATGCTGAAATTACGTATATGCGCGGCGTCCATCTAAAAACTCTTAATCTTAATCTCTTCTTGATCTTAATCAGGAAATAAGCCCCGACCAGAGCGCGGCAGGATAAAGGGAACGCCCGGGAAGAAAAGGAAATTAGAAACGGCGGCAGGCTTCTGACCAAAGCCCATGAGCGAAAACAGATTCCCGACTTGAGGAGAGCGGCCCCGGACAAAATAGCGCTAAATGAGTGCTTGCAAGGCAAACATGGGCCGTCTAGTCTCTGCGCTCCCAATTTTGGGAACGACCCCGAGTTTTGCTGGTGCGAAACTGTCGTCGGGTTGCGACAAAAAAGAAAATTTATGCCAGTTAGAATCCGTATGAAACGCATCGGTGCGAAGAACTCGCCCGTGTTCCGTATTGTCGTGGCCGATGGCCGCAGCCCTCGCGATGGCAAGTTCATCGAAGAGATCGGCACGTATAATCCCCGGCAAAAGGACAACAACGTGAAGCTGAACCTCGACCGTATCAAGTATTGGGTCAGCAAGGGTGCGCAGCCGAGCGACACCGTGGCCAGCTTCATCAAGAAGGCCAGCAAAGTCGCGGCCTAAGTTTTCAGGTCATGCAGGCGTTCCTCGAATACGTGGTCAAGGGACTCGTGCAGAAACCCGAGGCGGTCACCGTCACACCGACGGATCGCGCCGGGATGACCATCTATGAATTGCGCCTTGATCCGCAGGATGTGGGCAAGGTGATTGGCCGGCAGGGACAGACGATCAATGCGATCCGTTCCCTGCTCACCGCGGGCAGTGCCAAAAAAGGCATCCGCTGCTCGTTGGAGATCGTGGAAGACAAGCAGTAGCAGCAGTTGGAGTTCCAGCTTTAGCTTGTCAAACGGAAGTTCAGCGGCAAAACAAGCTAAAGCTGGAACTCCAACCGAGAATGAAAATAGACATTCTCACTTTATTTCCGGCGATGTTCGCCGGGCCGCTGGATGAAAGCATCATCAAGCGCGCGCGTCAGGCCGGGTTGCTGGAGTTGCAGTTGCATCAGTTACGGGACTGGACGCATGACCGGCACAAGACCGTGGATGATCGCCCGTTCGGCGGCGGCCCGGGAATGTTGCTGAAGCCGGAACCGATTTTTGAGGCGGTCGAAAGTTTGCGGCGCGAGAAGACGCGCGTGGTGCTGATGTCGCCGGCGGGACGAAAGTTCGATCAGGCCATCGCCCGCGAACTGGCCCAACAGGAACACCTGTTGATCGTGACCGGCCATTACGAAGGATTTGACGAGCGCATCCGGGAAGCGCTGGCGGACGACGAGTTGTCCATCGGCGATTATGTGCTGACGAACGGCGCGCTGCCCGCGATGGTGGTGATTGATACGGTGGCGCGGTTGCTGCCCGGAGTGCTGGGTGACGACGCGAGTGCGACGGAAGAATCGTTCAGTCACGGGTTGCTGGAGTATCCGCAGTGGACGCGGCCGGCGGAATTTCGCGGAATGAAAGTTCCGGACGTGTTGGTTTCGGGAAACCATGCGGAGATCGCCAGGTGGCGCGCGGAACAAGCGAAGAAACGGACGCAAGAACAGCGGCCGGATTTGATTTAAGAACAATTTATTTATGAACCAGGCATTGCTAGAAAAAATTCAATCGGCACAGTTTCGGAAAGATGACGCCAAGTTCAACGTTGGCGACTCTGTGAAAGTTCACACCAAGGTCGTCGAAGGCGACAAGGAACGTATCCAGGTGTTCTCGGGCGTCGTCATCGGCAAGCGCGGTCGCGGTCTCAACGAGACCTTCACCGTCCGCCGCATCAGCTACGGCGAAGGGGTGGAACGTATTTTCCCGCTGCACTCCCCGCGCGTGGACAAGATCGAAGTGGAACGCCACGGCGATGTCCGCCGCGCCAAGCTCACCTACCTCCGCAACCGCCTCGGCAAGGGCGCGACGCTCGTGAAGGAAAAGCAGGACAAGGTCGAAGCTCCGGCCAAGAAGTAATTTCAGCCAAAACATTTCCAAGGCGAGGCCCCGGCCTCGCCTTTTTGTTTTGTGACCAAACACTTCACAACTCAAAATTGCATTGTCCGGCATCGCGCTTCTCGGCAAGCTGTTCGCCCCATGCAGCAAGTGAATCTTGGAATGGTCGGCGGCGGCACGGTCGGCAGCGGCGTTTATCACGCGTGGTTGCGCAATGGCGACCTGCTGGCCGCGCGGCTCGGCGTCAAAGTCGCTTTTCGCAAGATCGCCGTCAAAGCGCTCGGCAAATCCCGCGCTTGCGAAATTCCTCACGCCTTGCTCACGGCTGATTGGCAGGCGGTGGTCAACGATCCGCAGATTGATGTCGTCATCGAAGTCATCGGCGGCACAACGCTCGCCAAGACGATCATCCTCGCCGCCTTGAAGAACGGCAAGACGGTCGTCACCGCCAACAAAGCCTTGCTCAGCGCGCACGGCCCGGAACTGTTTGCCGCGGCTGCAAAATCCGGCGCGAATCTATTTTACGAAGCGAGCGTGTGCGGTGGCATCCCGATCATCAAAGCGCTGCGTGAAGGATTCGTGGCGAATCAATTCCCCGCCATCTACGGCATCGTCAACGGCACCTGCAATTACATCCTCTCACGCATGAAGCAGGAAGGCGCGGAGTTCGCCGCCGTGCTCGCTGATGCGCAAAAGCACGGTTACGCCGAAACGCCGCCGGATCTCGACATTGACGGCGTGGACGCGCAACACAAGATCGGCATCCTGGCCTCGCTGGCGCATGGTTTCTGGGTGAATCATCGCGCGATTCACACCGAAGGCATTCGCGACGTGTCGAAGATTGACATGCAATTTGCCGAGAAACTCGGCTACACGATCAAGCTGCTCGGCATTGCGAAACAAATTTCCGGCAAGAACCCTGGCGTGCAGGTTTCCGTTTACCCGACGCTCATCCCGAATTCGCACGTCCTCGCCAGCGTGAACGGCGTGTTCAACGCCTGCTTCGTCCGCGGCGACATCGTCGGCGACACGTTGTTTTACGGGCGTGGCGCGGGCAAGGATGCCACCGCCAGCGCGGTGTGGAGCGACATCGCCGACGCCGTGCTCGATCTGAACAACGGAACAAAAGTCCGCCTCCCGCCATTCGTGACTTGCGCCAAGAAAGGCCGCGTCATGCCAATGGCAGAGATCACCTCCCGCTATTATCTACGCCTCAGCGTCGCGGACAAACCCGGGGTGCTGGCAAAAATCTCTGCCATTCTGGCCGCGGCAAAAATCGGGATTTCCTCCGTCATCCAGCCCGAAGGCCACGAAGGCGAGAGTGTGCCGTTGATCCTCATGATCCATGACGCCACCAACGCCGCGATGCAGAAGGCGCTCGCCAAGATCGCCAAACTCCCGGTGATCAAAGGCAAACCCGTCATGTTCCGGGTGGAAAGTTTTGAGTAATGGCTACGCTTCTTTTTCGCAGCACCAACGGTCAATCGCCCGCAGTCAACCTGCGTGAGGCGTTCCTGCGCGGGCTCGCGCCGGATCGCGGCTTGTATTTCCCGGAAAAATTTCCGCGCCTGACTCCGGAAGCGATCGCGGCGTTCCCCGCCCTGCCCTACCACGAGATCGCTTTCCGCGTTCTGTCGAGATTCACCCAAGGCATCATTCCCGACGACACTCTCGCCGCGATGTGCCGCGACGCTTACAACTTCGACATCCCGCTCGAAAAGATTTATGACCGGGTCCACCTGATGCGGCTCGATCAGGGACCGACCGCTTCGTTCAAGGATTTTGCCGCGCAGATGATGTCGCGCCTGATGGGTTATTTTCTGAAACAGGATGGCAAGCAACTCCTCATCCTCACCGCGACCAGCGGGGATACTGGCGCAGCCGTCGCCCATGCGTTCCACAACATTCCCGGCGTAAAAGTCATCGTGCTGTTCCCGATCGCTGAAGTCAGCGTGAGCCAGCGCAAACTGATGACCGCGCTCACCGGCAACGTCCGCACCGTGGCGGTTGACGGCAAGTTCGACGATTGCCAGGCCATGGTGAAACAGGCCTTCGCCGATCCCGCGCTGAAACATCTGCCGCTCTCGTCGGCCAACTCGATCAACATCGGGCGGTTGCTCCCGCAGAGCGTTTATTATTTCTATGCCGCGTCCCGCCTCGCCAAACCCGGCGAGCCGATGGTGTTCTCGATCCCAAGTGGCAACTTCGGTGACATGATGGGGTCGGTCGTCGCGCGTGAGATGGGTTTGCCGGTGCGGAAGATCATCGCGTCGGTAAACGACAACGACGCATTCACGAAATTTCTCGCCACCGGCATTTACGAAAAAATCGTTCCCTCACGCAACTCGCTCTCCAACGCGATGAACGTCGGCCATCCGAGCAATCTGGCGCGTTTGGTCGCGGTTTACGGCGGCCAGATGGATGAGACCGGCAAGATCCACAAGCAACCTGACCTCGCGGCGATGCGGCGCGATCTGTTTTCCAGTTCTGTCAGCGATGAGCGCACGCGGGTGGCCTTTCTCGATTACTGGAAGAAATACCAGTCGCTCCTCGAACCTCACGGCGCAGTTGCCTGGCAAGGGTTTCAAGACTGGCTGGCGACGGAACCGCTCAATGGTTCACCCGCCGCAATTTTGGAAACCGCCAACCCGGCCAAGTTCCCGGAGGAAATCGAAAAAGCATTTGGCTGGTCGCCGGACGTGCCGCTGAAAATGGAGGCCATGATCAAACTGCCCGAGGACTTCGACCGCATGGGCACGGACTACGAACAGTTCCGGGATTACCTGCTCCGCACCCAACGCTGAGTGACGAGTGGCCCCGGCGCTTTTGCGGCTATACATTTTCATCCTTTTTGTTACTTTCGTTTCCCTATGGCACTCGACGACATTCTCTTGGAAGCGGAAGAAAAAATGGAAAAGACCGAGCACGTGGTGGTCAACGAGTTTGCCGGCGTCCGCACGGGCAAAGCCTCCGCCTCCCTCGTCGAAAACATTCTTGTGGAAAGCTACGGTTCGCAGATGCGCATCCGCGAGCTGGCCGGTATCACCACGCCCGAGCCGCGCACCCTGGCCATCCAGCCGTGGGACGCTTCCACCCTGGGTCACATCGAGAAAGCCATTCAAAAGGCCAACCTCGGCCTGTCCCCCGCCGTGCAAGGCAAGGTGCTCCGTATTTTCTTCCCCGAACTCAGCCAGGAGCGCCGTCAGGAATTCGTCAAGATCATCAAGAAAATGGCCGAGGACGGACGCGTCGCCATCCGCCACGTCCGCCGCGATGCCATGGATCAGCTCAAGAAACACGCCCACGACAGCGGCGTCACCGAGGACGATACCGAGAAGGCGGAAAAAACTTTGCAGAAGCTGACCGACGACTACAGCGCGAAGATCGACAAACACTTCGCCGCGAAGGAAAAAGAATTGCTGACCGTGTGACGCGGGCTTATTGCACGCGCGCCGGAACCGTCGGAGTCGTGGTGGAAGAAGTCTCCTCGAAGCGGATCACCGTTTCACCGGGCTTGGCGTAACCAAATTTCTCGCGGGCCAAGCGGGTGATGGCCTTGGGATCACTGTTCAACGAATCCACCGCGACGTTCAACTGCCGCTTCTCGGCGTTGCTCTTTTTCAGTTCTTCATCCAGACGCATGACTTCGCGCCGCATCCGTTCATTCTGTTGGATGAGCGGCAGATACCAGACGCCCACCGCGACGAGGAACGCCAGCAACAGCAACCCGATCACCACGCGGGTCAGCTTGTCCCAGATGCTGTCTGCAACGTTCATTGCGGGGAGTAAAACAAGTCGTACCATGGAACGAAAGAATTTTTCTCGGCCCGACCAACCCGTTGCCACCCGCTATTTCATTGAAAACGCTCCCGCGCCCGACCTATATTGGTGAGACATGATTAAAGCGATCTTGCTGATCTTCCGACCGGAACAGACATGGAACGGCATCGCCGCTGCCAATCGGAGCATCGCCTATATCGTCTGTCTGCATCTGCTGCCGCTGATTCTTCTGACCTGTCTGGCCGAAGGCTACGGTCTGGTGCGTTGGGGCAAGGAGCACATCATCGAGAAAAAATACATCAAGCTGTACGATCCAAAGGAAGCGGTGATCATCGAAGCCGTGCAAGCGGTGGTCTTCGTCGGTCTGGCCTTCCTCGGCGCGCTGGCCGCCAAATCGTATTCCAGCACCTTTCATCGGCGCTCTACGTTTCGGCAGGCCTTCGCGGCCATCGCCTTTGGCATGGCCCCGATGCTGACCTTGCGGCTGGGAGATTTGATTGTCGGCTTGTATCCTTGGGTGCCTTGGGCGGTCGGAATGATCCTGACCCTCGCGGTGCTATATCTCGGCCTGCCCTGTCTGCTCAGACCCGATCCGCCCCATGCCTTCGGACTGTATGTCATGACCACCATGACCCTCACGATCATGTTTGGCTTGTGGCGCTTGATCGTGACGCAATTCTTCCTGGGGAGATTCCCCCGGCTCGAACAAGCCATCGCGGATCTGGCCGGGGTGGTGGCAAAGACTACTTCAGGCGGCAGCACGCTGCCCTGATCACCCAGTCACTCTGTTCCAACGCGTGGCGGGCGGCGGCTTCATCCGCGCCCGTCAGTTCCCGCACGATGCGCACCGCCCGCGCGCGCAACTTGGCGTTGCTCGGATTCACATCCACCATCAGGTTGCTCCGCACTTTGCCGATCCGGACCATCGCCAGCGTCGTCAGGAGATTGAGAATCAACTTGGTGGCCGTGCCGGCCTTGAGCCGCGTCGAACCCGTCAACACTTCCGGCCCTAAATCCGGCGCAATCACCAGGTCTGGTCGCATCGTGCGGGGAATCGCGAGATACGGATTGAAGCAGACCAACATCGTCTTTGCCCGGCGGCGCTTCGCCTCTAGCAATGCGCCCCAGACAAATCGGGTGGTGCCACTCGCGGCAATCCCCATCACCACATCGCGTGCGGTGATGTGCCGCGCCTTGATTTCCCGCGTTCCAGCCAGCGCATCATCTTCTGCCCCTTCCACAGCGCGCCGTAAGGCCATGTCGCCGCCCGCGATGATACCCTGCACCATGTTCGGGTCGGTGCGGAACGTCGGCGGACACTCGCTTGCATCCAGCACTCCTAATCGGCCGCTCGTCCCGGCGCCGAAGTAAAACAATCGGCCGCCCTGCTCAAAGGCCCGCGCCACCAACGTCACGGCTTTGGCGAGCACCGGCTTTTTCTTCAGCAGGACCCGCGTGACCTTTGCCTCCTCGCTCAACATCAGCTCCACCGCCGCACCGACCGACAACTGGTCCAGATTCAAGGAGCGCGGATTGCGTTGTTCGGTTGGAGACAGACGCGTCGAACGGACGGCAGAAAGCGGAGCGGAAGTTTTCCGGACCCGCTTTCGTCGCAACGAAGAATTCATGGGCGGATTGTTTCAATTCCGCCCGGGCGCTGCAAGCTCACCCCAACTTCCACGGGCCGCGATATTCCCGCGTCAACAGCTTGCTCGCGTCCGCGTCACCGATGATGACTTCCTTCTTCGCATCCCACTTGATGGTGCGCCCGGTCTGCATCGCGATCAGTCCGAGATGCCCGGGGATCGCCGAGTGATGCGCCACCTCCACCGGCGTTATCGTGGGCTTGCGGGACTTCACGCAATCGAGGAAATTGCCGAAGTGATCGCGCGACTCGTAGAGTTTCACTTTGCGCAATTCCTCGGGCAGGCTGCGCGCGTCCTCCAATTCAGACTTCGATGACTCGAAGGCGTTATTCCGCGTCACCCAGACCCAGCCATCCGTGCCGATCCATTTCGTCCCGCCCCGGATATCCTTGTATCCGCCGGCGATGATCATCTCGATGTCGTTGGGATACTTCGCCGTGATCCGATACTTCGTGGCTGTGTTCCAAACCGCATCCGCGGGCGGAAACTCTCCCTGCCCGGAAATCTCCAACGGCCCGCTGTTGTCGCAATCCATGCCCCAGTGCGCGATGTCGCAATGGTGCCCGATCCAGTCCAGCAACTGCCCGCCACCCGTGTTGTAATTCCAGCGCCAGTTCTTGTGAAGGCGTGCCTCGATGTAAGGCAACTTCTGCGCCGGCCCGCTCCAGAACTCGTAATCCAGTTCCGCCGGCGGCTCGGTGATGGCCGTCTTGTCCTTCGTCTTGGCGAAATCGTTGTGCCCCGAGGGCAAGCCGACTTCCACGCGTTTGATTTTCCCGATCAGCCCGTTGCGGACAACCTCCGCCGCGTAATGAAAATGTTTTTCCGAACGCTGCCACGAACCCGTCTGCCAGATACGTTTGTTTTTTTGCACGGCTTTGACGATGGCTTGCTGCTCGGCGATGGTCCGCGCCAGCGGTTTCTCGCCGTGGATGTCCTTGCCCTGCCGCGCCGCTTCCACCGCCACCAGCGCGTGCCAGTGATCCGGCGTCGCGAGCATCACGGCGTCAATGTCCTTCCGGGCCAGCATTTCGCGATAGTCGTGATACGCTTTGCAATCCTGGTTTTTGTACTTCGCGTTGACGGTTTTGATGCCTTCCTGCAAATGATTTTTATCCACGTCGCAGATCGCGACGACCTGGCAGTCGGCATGACCAAGAAACCCCTTCATGTTGCTCAACCCCTGCCAGCCACAACCCACCACGCCAACCGTGATGCGATTGGATGCGTTCGGCCGCCGTTCGGCCGCTGTTGCGCAACCACTAAGGATGGTCGGGCCGGCCACGGCGAGCGCGGTCGTGGCGAGGAATTGCCGCCGGGAAAAAGATCGGGACCTGGACGTGGTGTTCATTGCCCCTTCATGACGCCTGAAACCCGGGGAACATTCGAGTCTAAATTTTCATGACATTCTGCAAGAAGCATCCAGAATTACGCGCGAGGATTATCCATCCCCGCGGCACTCTCCCCCAGGGGTGTGATTCAAACTGCCACGCGTTCGGGCCTCTTAATCTTAATCTTTTTCGTAATCTTAATCTCCCGGGCCGGAAGATTAAGAACAAGATTAGGATTAAGATTAAGAACCGGCACCGCAGCGGCAGTTCCAATCACACCCTCTCCCCAGCTCTGGCTTGTTTTCCGCCAACACTTCCTCAACGATGTGGCCATGCATCTGGAACACCTCGGCTTGAATCATCCCGACCCGGTCGCGGCCGCAACGTGGTATTGCCAAAACCTCGAAATGACCGTGGCCCGCCAATTCGGTCCGCCGCAGCACGGTCGGTTCCTCGCCGATGCCCGTGGCAAAATGATGCTGGAGTTCTATCACAATGCCGATGTCGGCATCCCTGATTACGCGGCGCTGGCGCCGTTCTCGTTTCACATCGCCTTTCATGTCAGCGATGTTCCCGCCCTCCGCGACCGGCTGCTGAAAGCCGGCGCCACACCCGAAGGCGAGATCAACACCAACAGCGACGGCGACAAGATCACCATCGTCCGCGATCCCTGGGGCATCTGTCTCCAATTCGTTCAACGCCGGCAACCGATGGTTTGAACGGGGAGTGGCTGAAACGTCCATGCCGCCCCGGGAGCGCCGGCGTCCCGCCGGCGAGTTACCGTTGCCACCGGAACCGCGCCGCGCCAGCGGGACGCTGGCGCTCCCGGGTTGAGCCACACCGCGCGGCAGTAGAACGCACTCAAAAAGAATGTCGGGAACGATGGGCCGGCAAAACGCCCCTCACCCCGGCCCACTCCCCATCCGATGGGGAGAGGGTGGCCGCAGGCCGGGTGCGGGGAATTCGGTTCCGCCAGACATTTTGCGAACTGTTCGACAACATACCCGCCTGGCCCCCACGATTGAATGGATGACCAAGAAGTTCACCGCCTCACAAAATAAAAACGCCCGGCGCAAGGCCGGGCGTTGTGAAATCAATTCGCGCTTACTTCCCGCAGCACTGCTTGTATTTCTTGCCGCTGCCACACGGACACGGATCGTTGCGCCCCACCTTCGGGCCGGTCTTGACCGGCTTGGCTTTCTCGACTGCCGCTGCCGCTTCGCTGACAACATCGCTCGCCTTTTGTTGCGGGGCGGCGCTGGTTGAACCGGTGGAGGTATTGCCAAACGCACTCGCGGATTGATGCAACGTCTGCTGCGGCACATTGCGCAGGAAGTTCTCGAACGCCATCAGGCTCGACGCGCTGCGGAAGATGTTGTGACAGATCTCGGTTTTGATGTTCACCATCAATTCGTCGAAGATCTTGAACGCTTCCGCCTTGTATTCGATGAGCGGATCACGCTGACCGTGCGCGCGCAAACCGATGCTGTAACGCAGGCTGTCCATCTCGTAGAGATGTTCCTGCCAGAGCTTGTCAATCGCGCTGAGGATCGTGAACCGTTCCACCGACGCGAGTTTCTCCGGCTCTTCAAAACTGATCTTGAGATCGTATGCCTTGCGGATGCTGTCGCTGATGAAATTGCACACCGCGAACTGCGCCGGGCTGAGGCCGTCGTAGAGCGAGCCGGGCACGGGCGCGTCCTTGCCGGATTGCGCCGCCTTGGAAATCTCCGCTTCGGGCATGCCCAACGGGAAATTCAAGTTCACCCAATCCGCCAATGCCCGCGTCTGCCAATCATTCTCGTCATACTCGCCCTTGGTGAGTTGCTCCACCTTGGTGATGACGACCTCCTCCATGATGTCCATGAGGCGATCGCGCACGTCATCGGCGCGGATGATCTCGTTGCGGAAGCCGTAGATGACTTCGCGCTGCTTGTTCATCACGTCGTCGTATTCGAGCGTGCGTTTGCGGATTTGGAAATTGTGTCCCTCGACACGCTTCTGCGCCTGGCCGATGGAACGGTTCAACAATGGATGCTCGAGTTCCTGACCTTCTTCGAGGCCGAGCTTTTCCATGTATTTGACGATGTTGCCCGCGCCGAACAAGCGCATCAAATCGTCTTCCAGCGACACGAAGAAGTGCGACGAACCCGGATCGCCCTGCCGCGAACAACGACCGCGCAACTGCCGGTCAATACGCCGCGCTTCATGGCGCTCTGTCGCCAGAACATGCAAGCCGCCGACTTCAGCGACGCCCGGTCCGAGTTTGATGTCCGTACCGCGGCCCGCCATGTTCGTGGCGATGGTGATCGCGCCCCGCTGCCCTGCTCTGGCGACGATCTCCGCTTCCTGCTGGTGATACTTCGCGTTCAGCACCGAGTGGATCAGCTTCTCGCGATTCAACATCTTGGAAAGCATTTCACTCACTTCGACGGAAATCGTGCCGACGAGAATCGGGCGACCCTGACCATGGATGGTTTTGATCTCATTCAATACGGCGTTGAATTTCTCGCGCCGTGTTTTGTAAACCGAGTCGTTCGCATCCTTGCGCAAGCACGGCTTGTTTGTCGGGATGACGAGCACGCCGAGTTTGTAGATGTCGAAGAATTCGCCGGCCTCGGTTTCCGCCGTGCCGGTCATGCCCGCCAGTTTGAGATAGAGACGGAAATAATTTTGAATCGTGATCGTCGCCAATGTTTGCGTCTCACGCTCGATCTCGACGCCTTCCTTGGCTTCGACGGCTTGATGCAACCCATCGCTCCAGCGGCGGCCCGTCATCAAGCGCCCCGTGTTCTGGTCCACGATGATGACTTTGTTGTCCTGCACCACGTATTCCACGTCCTTCGTGTAGAGCGAGTAGCCTTTGAGCAATTGCGCGATGGAATGGATCTTCTGCGCCTTCGCCTCGAAGTCGGCCTGCAACTTCGTCTTGGCCTCCATGCGCTTGCGCGCGTCCGGCTCCGGGCCCACGTCAATATCGTGCATGGCCGTGTTCAAATCCGGCAACACGAACGCGTCCGGGTCTTTCGGCGAGAGGAAATTGCGGCCCTTCTCGGTCAGGTCGGCTTCATGACTCTTCTCGTCAATCGCGTAGAGCAACTGCTCCTTCTCGGCATAAAGCTCGACCTTCTTCTGATCCAGATGCAACGACAGTTCCGCGTCGTTCATCAGCTTCAGATTCGCCGGTTCTTCCAAGACCTTCATCAACTCCTCCGACTTCGGCTGCCCGGTCTTGACGCGGAACAGCAGCAGACCGATTTCCTTTTTGAGCGCATCAGGATTCTGCGGATTCGATCCATCGGTCGGGTTGAGCTTCTTCAGCAGGTCCATCGCCTCGGACAGATAACGGGCGCACAGCCGTTCTTGCGCACGGACAATGGATTCCACCAGCGGCTTCCACTGGGCGTATTGTTCGTCGAACGTCCGCACCGCCGGGCCGCTGATGATGAGCGGCGTGCGCGCTTCATCAATCAAAATGGAGTCCACTTCGTCCACGATGGCGAAGTAATGCCCGCGCTGGACCTGCTCCTCCTTGCGCGTGGCCATGCCGTTGTCGCGCAGGTAATCGAAGCCGAACTCCGCGTTCGTGCCGTAGGTGATGTCACAATCGTATTGCTCGCGGCGGACATGCGGCGGTTGATCGTGCAGGATGCAACCCACCGTCAGACCGAGAAACTTGTAAACCGCGCCCATCCATTCGCCATCGCGCGACGCGAGATAATCATTCACCGTCACGACGTGAACGCCACGTCCGGTCAAAGCGTTGAGATAGACCGGCGCTGTCGCGACAAGGGTTTTACCTTCGCCGGTGGCCATTTCGGAAATTTTGCCGTTATGCAACGCCATGCCGCCGATCAATTGCACGTCGAACGGCACCATTTCCCAACGCAACGGCTGACCGCGCACAATCACATCCTGACCGCACAAGCGACGGCAGGCGTTCTTCACGACCGCGAACGCCTCGGGTAGAATCTCGTTCAACCGCGCCGCGAGCTTCTCATTGTCCTCAATGGCGGAGAGTTCCGCCTTCCAATCGGCGGTCCTTTTGCGCAAGTCGTCATCGGAGAGCGATTGCAACCCGGCCTCGATCTCGTTGATCCGGCCGACCAAGGGACGGAGCTTCTTCACCTCACGGTCGTTCCTGGACCCAATGAGCTTCTTAAAGATAAAACCAATCATATTTGCCTTAAAACAGCGGACGGAAACGCTACGGGAACGGGGGCGGGCGGTCAAATCCCCTTTCGTCCCCTATCAGTATCTTAATCTTACTCTTTTTCTTAGAGCGCATAACAAAATGACCGTTGCAGGTAGGGCGCGTCAGTCCCCTGCGCGCCGTCGTCTGGCTGGCACGGAACGGCGCGCAGGGGACTGACGCGCCCTACCTGCCGCCGCAAAAAGTTCATTTTGC
>CAZQNQ010000027.1:0-70180 GCA_964594985.1 uncultured Bifidobacterium sp. | reverse complement strand
GCGGTTGGAATCCACGCGTCCCGCGGGCCGGGTCGCTGAGCTTGGGTCGTTAGGCCGATGCGTGCGCCATGACACTTTCTTACATTCTCGACGACGCTGGCTGGGCTTCTGCGACGATTTCACACGATGGTCAGCGGCGTGAGATGGTTGCTTCCTATCTTTCCGACCCAGTGGCAGAGATGGCAGATGCGGCCATTTGTCTTTTGCAGGGCGCTGATTCAGTCAGGTTTTCATTTCTCGACGAGCCGGGCGAGCATCGTTGCTATGTCACACGAGTTGAGGGTTCAGATGTGCAGATTCGCGTCTTGTGGCTCGACGATTGTATGCCAGCTTTGCCGGACGAGCGTGGCACGGACGTTTTCGCTTGTCGTTGTTCGCTTGCTCGTTTCTGCGGCGAGGTGCTTTCATGCTTGCAGCATCTCTTGGCAGAGCACGGCATTGAGGGTTACAAGCAGCGATGGATTGACAGCGATTTTCCGTCAGAGAGGTTCGAGCGTTTGCGAGCATTGATTTATGAGAGTCACAGGCAGAAGGCATCGGCCTAACCATGCGCTGCATCTAACCCGGCCTGAGCGTCGCGGTTGCAATTCACGCGTCCCGTGGGCCGGGTCGCTGAGCTTGGGTCGTTGCCACGCGGCCCTGGATAAATCATGCGTGCATTTCTGATAGGTCTGGGAGAGGGTTGCGCCATCGGCTTCGGAGTCGGTTTGGTGACGTGGGGAATTGCGCGCGGCATCCAGAATCCTCCGAAGCTGATGTTTGTTCCACTCGGTGTTTTGTTGTTGTTGCTGGTTCATTTCTGTCGCAAGCGACGGACAGGCCGAGGGATCAATTGGACATTTTGAAAGTCAGAGAGATGACAAAGATATGGCCTAACCATCTATTAAGCCCGGACGGTCAAGGGCGAAAAGCTTTCCGCGCAGAAAATTTTAATTTTTTCTTCCGGCTCGGCTGCGCCGCCATCTGGACCGGGTCAGAGACAGGAACACATTCCTGCGGTGATCAATGCTGAGATACGTGAGTCCACTCGTGCCAATTGCTTGGCACGAAGTTATCAACCGAACACGGTCCGACGCGGCGGCTGGCTTACCCGCGCGGCCCGGCCTCGTAACAAAACCGCAACGCCGCCCCCGGATGCGCCGCCGAAAGCTTTTTGAGCAACCGCAGCACGTCCTCATGCTGCCCGCCGATAATCCCGTAACGCCGCACTTCCGTGGAATCCGACGGTGCCAGACTCACGGCGATGGAATCATTATGCACGTCCAGCCCGATGAACAACGCGGGGCCGGTGGGGCGCGGTGGGGGGGCGGGCGGCGGCACGGGTTGCGCCCGCAACGCGCGGGCTGATTTTTGCGACTCGACAGCTTGGGGGGCACGGAGTATGTAGGTCTTCATGGTGTCTGTTCTTCGTTCATTACTTGTTGTCTGGGGCGCAAGTCCCACCATTGGTGGCTCGGCGTTCCGCCTCGCGGTTCGCAACCCACGCTCATCCCGGAGAGCAAACACCGCTTTCGCTTTCATCAAAAGCCATACTGACTAGGCCGCTATGCGCATTACACCAATACTCGCGACTGGAGACCCGGATATTTTGGTTTTCTTTGCGCCGGTGATTCTTGCGGCTATTTTCTGTGCCATCCTGACTGGAGTTGTTTTGATGTTCGGCGTCGAGCAGACCAAGCAGGACGACAAGCCCAGTAGCACCACAGAGAGGAACAAATCATGATTTGTAGTATTGCAATATCACGGCCTCCTAAGAAACATGGCGGAGCTGGAAGGCCTGTTTTTATTGGGGATTTTGCGGGCTGAGTTTTTTGCAGGCGGTGTCAACGCCAACCCAAAAAGGCCGGACAGGGGTGGCGCGAAAAATCCCACGCGGCCAAGGCAACAGATCAAGTTGTGGCACCGGAGGCGGGCCGCACGGTCGATTGCAATGAGCCATCTCCTAATCGGGGTCGTTTCCCGCAGCCTTGCGGCGGCGGACGCCGCCAGTGTGAGGGTCGGCGCGTGCGGGACCAAGCTCCATGAACGGGCTCAATTGAGCACCAGTGGCAGGCCGGTCGGCGCTTCCCTTCCGGTTCGCACCCAATTCACCACAACGCCCGGACTTGGCAAGCGCGCAAGTTTCTTCTGTGAAAGGGTTCGCCAACGGCGGTTCGTTCGCTCCTCCTCCTGAGAAACTAGACATGCAAGCCGATGATATTCAACGAAAGTCGCCTTTTCAGTTTCTTCCGTCGTTGCTCTGCGGGGCGCGAGTTTCCCAATCGTGCCGGTCGTTGTCCCGGTCACCAGCTCCTATTCGAGCAGACCCGATAGTCATCGGGTCGCCCATGAGGTCGTGCCTGACGTGCCTGACGTGGGGAAACCGCTTTGGGCGGCGCGCGCTCCATCTAATCCAGCCATCGCGTTGCGGGTGTAAAGTCCCGAGGGACGGTGTCGCTGTGTGAAATGATTGCTGGCAAATCCCTGAGCGGCTTGGCTAACTCGCGCGGTGTTGAAGGGAAAATCCAATGCCAGTCTGGCGGTCGGGCTGGTGATCGCCGTCGCTTTGTGGGGCGGCAACAACGCCGGGACGAAGTGGCTGGTCGGTGCGTGGCCGCCGATCTTCACCGGTGGTACCCGCTTCTTTTGCGCGGGTCTGCTGTTGCTGGCGGTGCTGCGCGCGACCACCTGGTTCGGCGAATACGTCACGCCTTCGCGGGAACTCAGTCGCGCGCTCTGGTGGCGCGGTGGAGTGAGTCTCGCGACCTACATCATCGCGTTCAACTTCGCGCTGCGTTACACGTCGGCGTCGCACGTGGCATTGTATCTGGGCGCGTCGCCGATCTGGGCGTTGTTGTGGGAGGCGTTCAGCGAGCGGGTCAAGATCGGCGCGGCGCGCTGGGGTGCGGCGTTGCTGGCGTTGAGCGGGGTGGGCGTGTTGCTCGCGCCGGCCCTCGCGGGCAGCAACGTGAGCTTGATCGGGGAACTGTGCGGGTTGACGACCAGTCTGCTGTGGACCAACTACGGTCGCCAGAGCCGCCAGCTTTCCGTCACGCTCAACGGCGCGGAAGTTTCGGCGCATACGATGTGGCGGGCGGGTGTGTTGTTATTGCCGTTGGCGCTGGTTGAAATCGTGCGCCAAGGCGTGTCGCTGGGCGCACAACTGTTGGGCGTGCAAAGCTATTGCATCGTGGCGGGCGGCGTCATCGCGTTCGCGCTGTGGAATCGCGCGCTCGGGCAATGGCCGGCGAGCCGGGTGTTGCTCTTCAACAATCTCATTCCCGTGAGCACGATGACGTGGGCGTATTTTTGTCTGGGCGAACCCGTGACGCCGACGTTCTTGCTGGCGCTGCTGTTGATCGGGCTGGGCGTTGTGCTCGGACAACTGGCGGCCAGTCGCGCGTTGCGGATTCAACCGAGTGCCGAGCCTGAGCTTTGAAGCGGAGTGATGTGTTGAAACTGAGAGTGTCGAAAAGACATGGGGGGTAGGGCGCGCCACTCCGTGCGCGCCGCACTTTGCCAGCCAGACGACGGCGCGCACGGAGTGGCGCGCCCTACCAGTCGCAGCGGAAATTTTGTTTTGTTACAGATTTAATGACTATGGACGTGAAAAATTTGAATGACGTCGCCGCCTTCACCACGAAGGACGGCTCGGAGATCCGCGAACTGCTGGCGCATCGCAACTCCGCCATCCGCAACCAAAGCCTGGCCGAGGCGCGCTTGCCCGTCGGCGCGAGCACGCAGGAACACTATCATCCCAAGGCCGAGGAGATTTATTACATCACGCACGGCACAGGCCGGATGCGGATCGAAGGCGAGTTGCGCGACGTGAAGCCCGGCGATGCCATCGCCATTCCGCCCGGACTGAAACATAAGCTCTGGAACACGGGGAGCGAAGTGTTGCGGCTGTTGTGTTGTTGCGCGCCGGCTTATGAGCATGAAGACACGGTGATTACGGAAAGTTAGCGGCGGTGGGCTGGGAGGATTAAGATTACGATTAAGGGTAAGATTAAGAACGAGAAAGGGAAAGGCAGGGTTGTGGCCGCCGGGTTTGGTCTGCACGAAAAAGCTGACAGCCGGGCGGGGGAGTGCTATTAGTTTACCGTCAACCGTGCAAACTGAACTGGACCATCTACAAGCGCCGGCCGAACCGTCATGGACGGATGCGATGGCTCCGGTGCCGTTGGTGCCGAAGCCGGTGGTGCATCCCGAGTTCACACCGGTGGCGGAACCGCCGCCCAGCGCGCCCGCTGAACCTGTCGCCCGGCCTGAGCCGCAATGGCGTCATGGTTGGCCGGTTCCCTCCACGATTTCGCTTCAGCCCGACGAGGCCCGCGCCTGCATTTATCTTCCTGAGTTCGACGCGGCCATGTTCGACAAAGCCCGCGCCGTCTCGGATTGTTTCCCGGCGGCGGAGAATGAATTCCGCAGCGTGCGCGCGAAGGTCGGTCGCCCGGAGGACGCGGAGTTGCCGCACTTTGAAAAAGTTTTTCGTCTCGCCGCTGTGCAAGCCGGCTTCGGCTCGGTGCAGGCCGAGCGCGATTACGATGACCTGCTCGTGCTGACCGCGTGGTTGTGTGTGCGCCCGCAAACCCCCGGCTACCTCGGCTCGTATCCGAAGGCATTGCTGTGTCCGCTCTCGCACGCCGCGCCGCCGAGTGAATTGGAAACGCTCTCGCGGGCCAAGCGCATGCTCTTCGAGCGGCGCGCGCCGGTTTACCTGCGCTACCTGCTCGGCAGCAAATTCAATCTGCGCACCTGCGTGGACATCGAGAACGCCGATCTCCGTCAGTTGCTCCGCAGCGCGGGCTTCCGGCTCGTGCGGGCGAGTGCCGTGCCGGAATTTGTTTATGCCGGCAGCACGCGCGGCGAAGACCCGGCCATCCGCCCGTGGAAACTCACGTTGCGCCAGGAACTCAGCGATGAACAGGCCGCCGACCTCCTGATCCAGGCCGCGCTCTGGCAGATCAAACACGGCTTGCAACTCGTTAACTTCGACCAGGACGAACCGCGCTGGAACATCGGCGCGTTCGAGCGCACGGATTGGGAGGACGCGTTCCTTTCCCTCGGGGTGCGGGTGGCCCCGCAGTACACCCGCGACAGCGGTCTGCTCGACTGGCGCGCGGTGCTGAACAAATGTCTCGAACAACTCGGCACGGGCAATCTGCCGGTGGACGTGCTCGGCAAGGTTTCCGCCGTGCCCCAACGCGTCCGGCATGATGATCATCAGGCCATCTGGGACGTGTTGGATCGCGTGGCGCGAACGGTCATCGAACGCGTGCGCGAAACCGAGCCGCAACTTTTCACCGCGACGGGCGAACTCGATTACTACGCCGCGCGGTCGTATCGGCGCTGGGCGCGGCTGTTCGATGAAGTCTCACCGCAGATTCTCTCGCGCCTTGGCGTGTCGGCGTTCACCGCGTTGCATCGCGTCGCGCCGGAATATTTTGGTTGGACCCCGGGCCATCTCAAGCCGTGGGAGCTTGAACAGGAGCATGGCAAATGGAAAGGCCCGCGCGGTCGGGCGCTGTTGCGCAGCGCTTATGCGTTCGCGCTCTACGAAGCCGGGCTGGGCCAGATTGTCGGCACGGACGATCAGGTGACGTGGCGCTGCACGCTGGGGCAGTTCACCGATTGGACCCAGCGCCGCGCCGAGATCCGCCCGTATGATTTCCTCTACAGCATGGCGAGCCGCCACGGGTTGACGCCGTTGCTCAGTCGCGATGTCACGCACACCGCCGCCATCTCGTTGCTTGCGGGGATGAATGTCCACCAGGATCTGCCGCGCATTGAGAACTGTTGGGACTTGTGTTTGCGCACCGCGCTCGAACGTCACGGGGGCCAGCTCGAAGTGCGGCTTGTTCTGCCCGATCTTGTCCCGCTGCCGCTGCGCCTGCGCAAGGCCGTGATGACGCCGCTCACTTACAACTATCTCCATAAAGAAATCCGCCTCGTGCGCGACTTCGATCTGCGCATGGCGCGTGAGAGCCATCGCAAGCTGGAAGAACTGCCTGGTTGGTGGGACGACGAACGCATCCTCGGCACGCCGTTGGTGGATCGCGTCACGGACCGGAAACATCCCGCGCGCGCCGCGTTGGATCGCCTGAACCCGGACGGCTGGTTTGAGTTGCGCGAGCAGAAGGTCCGGTTCCGCGCCTTGCAACTCTTGATCTCGTCCCGCGCGACGGATGCCGCCGCCGCTGTGCCGGTCGGTCTTTCCAACGCGGAGATCCGCGCCTTGCTGCAACTCGCCTTGGACGCCGCGCTCACGCATAGCAACGTCATGCAAGTCTCGCACGCCGCCGTCCGCCGCGGCTTCGAACGCCTGCTCGCGCGCGATGACACCCGGGAAATGCTCGACTCCCTGCTGCTCCACATCGGCACCGCCTACGAGACGGAAATCTGGGGACAGGTCCGCAAGTTCATCGTCCTTGACGTCATCAACGACTTGCTCTCCCTGACCGTCCGCACCTCGCTGTTGCACCTGCTGAGCGAGGAGTGAGCCTCAGAACGTTTTCCGGCCTTCACAGATCGTTGCGGGATTTGACACCGGCGGCGTGGCCATCCAGGTAGAGGCGATTCCAATAGGAGTTCCCATGCACCGGAGCGCTGGGAAGATTGTAGCCGGTCAGATTCGCAACGGTGATGTCCAGGTCCATGGCCATCCACGCATCCGTCGGACGCCTGATGGCGGCGAGCTTGGCGGGAGCGACACTTTGAGCGATAGGGGCGGCGGAGGAATCCCAGCGGCCGAAAGGATAACTGAGGACTTCGGTCCCGTTGGTGATGTGCTGATTGATGGCGTAGCTGTAAGGGTTGACCCCGGCGGTTACTTTCTTGAACGAGGTGCAGATGGCGACGTGGCCGGTGGTGTAGATGCCGCTGTTGGCGGGGGGCACTTTCAAAGATAGATACGGGGCGAGGTAGCCGATCAATTCCGTGGGGCCGGCTCCCATGACGCCGCCGAGATTACGATCGGTGATGTAAAAGCGGGTGCTGATGACGAGGCCGCACGGGCCGGGCAGGAGGTCGTTGGAATCGCCGAAATACATCTGGGTGGCGGTGCCGACCTGTTTGAGGCTGTTGATGCAACTGATGCGCATCGCTGTTTCCTTCGCGCGCGCCAGGGCGGGCAGGAGCATCGCGGCCAGGATGGCGATGATGGCGATGACGACGAGCAGCTCGATCAGGGTGAAAGCTCGGAGCCGTTTGTGCGGTGGGAACGACCTGGGGCGCATAACGATTTTTGTGCCTCAAATATGGCAGGGGAAGCATGGATCGTCCGGGACGAAATGAGACATTTTTATGCGGTGAACTTCACCAGAGGCCGAGGTACGGGCTTGCGTAAGAGGCTCGGTTGGTTTGCATCTGTTTGACGGTTTTCCAGACGACCGACGCGTCCAGATATCCGACGTTTCCGCCTTGGGCTCCGACGGTGACGACTGAAGTGCCGATGGGGTTCAGGTTTTTCGTAAAGGAACTGTTGCCTTGGCGGATGGAACCGCTTTTGGTGTGTGGTGCGACTTTCAGATTATCGCTGGAGGTGGCCCAATGATTTGCGTCGGCCAGGATGGCATTGGTGCCGGACTGGGTGAGTTTGGTGGGGGAAAACCAGGTTGGGTATTGGTAACCCGGCGGGGCTGCGTCGCCGAGATACTGGTAGCCGATGAGCAGACCGTAGGCGGCGTTGTAGCGGCCGAGGATGGTGGAATCGAACAGGATGTTCGGACAGTCCATCACTTGGGAATTGCCGGAGTAGCTCACCAAGTTGGACCAGGTGACACTGGAGACGCGGATGGCGTGCCAGGCAAAAGCCGCTTGATTGTCCCGGCTGGGGGGAACTTTATCATTGTTGTCCATGCCGTACATGTGGATGGCGAGCAGGCATTGGCGCAGGTTGCTTTTACAGGCGGTACGTTTGGCCCGCTCTTTGGCGCCGGCCAGCGCCGGCAACAGCATCGCGGCCAGGATGGCGATGATGGCGATGACGACGAGGAGTTCGATCAGGGTGAAAGCACATTGGGCACGGGCTGTGGATGAACATGGGGAAGGGAGAGCTGCAAGCGCTATTTTTTCCTGGAGATGATGCTGGCGAGCGGCGGCGGCCATTTTGTAAAAGGGGAAACCGGGATGTTGGCATCCCGGTTTCCCTGATGATTGAGAGACGCGTTCCGGAGAGCTTCAGAAGTCCAACGGATTGGACAGCCGGAAGAATTTGGCCGGTTCGCTGAACGTATTAGTCCAGGGCGCGGTGGTGACGCTGGGGACGTTGGTGTAAGTGCCGGTGACGACACTGGCGGCTTGCAAGTTGTGCGTGCCGGGCCAGTTCAAGACCTGCTGATTTGCTGCGTTGCGGTCGATACTGATTGTGGGTGGAGTCGGAGCGACCGGGGTTGCGCCAGCCGGCAAATACAGGACTCGCAGCGTTGTCAGTTCATCCAGATTGATTTGTGGATTGCTCACTCCGAGCGCTCCCGAGGTGGTCAGGCGCAGCCATTTGGTGTCATTGGTGCCATTCCATTGATATTTGATATGGAGTGATTTGAGGCCGGCATCCGCCGCTCGCACGGAAATGCGGGCGCTGTCGGGAGCGGTCAGGATATTCCCTGAGGTTGTACCAGAGTTGCTGGGCGACCGTAAGCCGTAGTCAGAAGTGTTGCCCACGGCATTTTCAAAGGTCTGGAAGACGGTGCTGCCATTTTGGAGGTTATCAATGTAAATATCGAACGGCCCGGTATCGCCAAGATCATCGATCGCAAACGCGATGGCATCGAGCACTCCCCATTGGCCACGCAAATCATTCTGAGCGCCAGCGGCGGTTGCCGATCCTGCGGCGGCGTTCCATTTGACTGAAGCATTTGTTTGAGTGTCCGAGGGCGAGACCGGCGTGAAACTGGGCAGTCCGCTCCACTGATTGTTTGAGTCTAAGAAGCCGGCGGTCAGCACATCAGTGTAAGTGTTTGTGTAGCTATCCAAATTGTAGCTGCGCAGCAACCGGTATCCCTCTGCGCCAGGCACCGCATCCCACGTCCAGTTGACCGAGAAAAAGTCGTTGCTGGTAAGCGTGCTGGATTGGGCGGCAATACGCGAAAAAATCGTGGTGCTGGTTTCCGGAACATAACGATAGGCATAGACTTGGACGGCAATGGTGTCGTCGGGATTATAGCCAATGTCGCCAGTGACCGTGCCGATCGTGTTCGAAGCGTTCGCAATGGAAATGGTGCCGCGGTCGAAACTCAATGTCTGCCACGAAGTGTCCGGGGTTAATACTGGACCATCCCCAGGCGCCCCGCCAATTCGAGTGGAAGCGCCGAGGAAGTGGATATTGGCGCCAATGCCCGCCGTGTTGCCAGACGTTCCGACCGGACCCGTGCTGGTGGTTTCACGGATACTCAGAACAACGCGTAAGGAAGGATTAAAACCGCCAACCAAAGAGCCGGAAGCGGGGACGCAGCCTTCCTGACCATTGATTGTTTGGGTGGCGGCGACCTGGGCACCCTTGACCAGACCGGAGACTGTAACGGTGTTATTACCGGCCGTGACACCGGTTGTTTTTGAACCGATGAAAACCATGCCGGAACCACTGTTTTGATAAACCGAGACATTGGTCGCTGTTGCGGAGATCCCCGTTACGACGACCTGGTTTGAGTTGGTAGAAAGCGGCCCTGTCACGCTAACGGCTGCGATATCGGCGCATGGTTCGTAAAGTGTGAAACGGAAGGCGTCCACCAATAGGCGATTATCCAACCCCGCATTCACGTGGCCATCCAAGTAATAGAAATCAATGGATGGAGTTGCGCTCCCGACGTCATTAGTGACATAACCGAGGAATTTCCATTGGGAGGCTGGATTCCCGGCCGCCCGGGTAAAGTTGGTGCCGGCCGTTGTAAATGAAAGCGTACCGCCAATGGAGCAAGTTACGGTCAGGGAGATATTGGTGCTGACGTTGCCAGCCGTAGAGCTGAAGTTGTGATGAATCTGATAAATGCCCCCAGGCGTGCCCAAGGTTGGAGTCAATCGAAAGCCCGGATTGGGAAATGCAACGGCATAGCTGGTGTTGGAAAATGTATTGGAGAAGAACCGGCTACCGGCTCGAGCCGGAGCGCCGGTGCCATTGCCGACCGCGCTGGTATCACTACCGACGACGCTAACTTCAGAATAGGTGCCATCGGTATTCGCGCCGGCACCGGAAGGCGACGGTCGGGCGGTGATATAAACGACGTCGGCCAACGCAAGCTGACCGCCGATGATGAGGGTGGGAATCGCGAGGAGTATTTTCTTCATGGTGCTAGGTTTGGGGTTCTTCTGGAGGTGACAGGGGAAAGCAAAATCAGCGGGCGGGGTTGCAGGCGCAGCGGTAATCGATCGCTTGTTCACGATGGAGGACATTTCAAAAGCAAAAATTCACGGAACAAAATTCTGGGCGGAACAATGCTTAGAGATAATCCCGGAATCGCGCTGGTTGCAAACCGCAGATTGAACATGTTCATGCAGATGAAACATGTTTATGTGGCGATCTGCGGGTTTGTTTTGTCAGACGTGGCGCGGGTTCGTATGCTGCTCGCGCGCAATGAAACGCGAACCGATTCTAGTTGAGCCACCTCGAACCCGGGCGACTGCGGTGCTCGCGATATGGCTGACCTGCATGTTCATGGGAGGCATCGCCGCGGAAGCGCCGCGGCGCTACGACATCCGCGTGTGGCAGACGGACGAAGGGTTGCCGCAGAATTCGGTGACGGCCATCGCGCAAACTCCCGACGGTTTTCTCTGGGTCGGCACGCGCGGCGGGTTGGCGCGGTTTGACGGTCTGCGCTTTACGGTTGTGGAGAATGAAGCGTTGGCGCATTTGCGGGATACACCGATCAATGCCCTGTGCGTGACGCGGGATGGCAGTCTGTGGGTGGGCAGTGAAGGGGGCGGGTTGACGCGGCTGCACGCCGGCCGGGTGCAGCGCTATCGCAAAGCGGAGGGGCTGGCGGATAATCAGGTGCAATGCCTGTTGGAGGCGCGCGATGGTTCGCTGTGGGTGGGCGGCGAGCGAGGCTTGACGCGGTTTCGGGCCGGACGTTTCACGACGTTTTCGAACCACGAGCAACTCTACAACAATTCCATCAAAGCCATGTGCGAGGATGGCAACGAGATCATCCGCATCGCCACAGTGACCGGCTTGGTGAGCATTGATTCGGAAGGCGCGGTGAGCACGAACAATTTTGGCCTCGGCCTGGTGCCGGGGATTCTCAAGGCGGTGTGCGCGGATCGGCAGGGGCGGTTGTGGGTGGGCGCAACGGATGATTTGATCTGCTTCACCGATGGCCAGCGGGGGAGTTTTGCCGCGAACAAAACCCTGCCGGAAAAGATCACGACGGTCATCCAGGAGGATCGCTTCGGGCAATTGTGGATCGGCACGTATGGCGGCTTGACGCGGCGGCAGGATGGGGTGCTTACGGCGTGGTGGCTGAACAAGACCGGCGTCAGTGATGTGATCAATGCCATTTTTGAAGACCAGGAGCAAAACCTCTGGGTGGGTGGGCGCGATGGGTTGTATCGCCTGAGTCCGACCCGGTTCGTGACGTTCACCACCCAGGACGGTTTGAGTTACAACAACGTCACGTCGGTGTGCGAGGATCGTAACGGCGTGATGTGGTTTGGCACGTGGGGCGGGGGCGTGAACCGCTGGCAGAACGAGCAGTTCACCGCGATCACCGAAACAAACGGCCTGGCGCATGACACTGTGTTGTCGCTGTGGCCGGCGCGCGATGGCCGGCTGCTGGTGGGATTGGATTTGACGCGGCCGCAAAGTTCCGGCCCGTTGGATCGGTTGACGCCGGAGTTGCGGAATGATTTTCCGCGCACCAATAAATTGATCCCCGCGCCGATCCGGGTGGTTTATGAGGACCGCCACAACACCATCTGGGTGGGGACGACGCGCGGCTTGAACGCGATCCGGGGCGAGCAGGTTGATACCTACACCACCACCAACGGCCTCGGCGGCAGCAATGTGACCGCGATCTGTGAGAGCCGGGCCGGGCGACTCTGGTTGGGCACTGAGACCGGCTTGAGCGTTTCCACGAATGGGGATTTCAGCCGGTTTCAGCCGTCTAAAATTCTGCCGGCGGTTTATATCAGCGCTTTGTTCGAGGATGCGGCGACGAATCTGTGGGTCGGCACGCGTGGGCGCGGCATCAGTCGGATCAGCGGGAACAAGGCGACGAATTATACGATGCGCGACGGGCTGTTCACCGATGACATTTTTGAGATTCTGGAGGATGACCTGGGTTATTTCTGGATGACCAGCCGGCGCGGCATTTTTCGCGTGAGCCGCCAGCAGTTCGATGATTTGGATGCGGGCCGGATTGCTCATCTCAATTGTACCGTGTTTGGGCGCGAGGATGGCCTGGCCACGGTGCAGTGCAACGGCATCGCCAAACCGGCCGGCTGGAAGAATCCCGACGGGCGGCTGTGGTTCGCCACCATCCGCGGCGTGGTCACGGTCGAGCCGCGAATCCGGCTCAACGATCTGCCCCCGAATGTCGCGGTGGAAGAGGTGGTGGTGGATCAACAAGCGTTGCGGAAAAGTCATCCGTTCGGCACCAAGCCCGGGCCGCTCGTAATTCCGCCCGGAAGCGGGCGCATGGAAATCCATTACACCGCGCTCAGTCTGCAATCGCCGGAGAAAAACCGGTTCAAATATCGGCTCACGGATTTTGATCTGGAATGGATTGAAGCCGGCCATCAGCGCATCGCGTACTACAACAACGTGCCGCCGGGGCGTTACCGGTTTGAAGTGATGGCGTGCAACAATGACGGCGTCTGGTCAAGGCAAGCGGCGCAACTGACGCTGCACATCGAGCCGCACTTCTGGCAGACGTGGTGGTTTCGCGCGATGATGGTGGCGTGGCCCATCGGCGTCGTGATCCTGATCTATCGCGCGCGGGTCGAGCGGTTGCGCGAGCTGGAGAATCTTCGCATCCGCATCGCTTCGGATCTGCATGATGACGTCGGTTCGCGTCTGACGAAGGTGGCGATGATGACGGAACTGGCGGACCGCGAGCTGCCGACCAGTTCGCCGGGTAAATCGCACATCCTGAACATCAGCCGCACCGTGCGTGACATCACCCGGGCGATGGATGAAATCGTGTGGACCATCAATCCGCGCAACGACACGCTCGAGAACCTGGCCAACTATGTCTTCCACTACGCGCAGGAATATTTCCAAGACACCGGCATCCGCTGTCGCTTGGATCTGCCGCCGGAACTGCCGGACGAAAAGATGTCCACCGAGGAGCGCCATCATCTGTTCATGGCGGTGAAGGAGGCGTTGAACAACATCCTCAAGCACGCCGCCGCCACGGAGGTCCGGATTACCTTGAGCATCGTGGACAAAACCATGACCATCAGCATCAGCGACAATGGCCGCGGGTATCACGCGTTGACGCCGGATCCGACCGGAGACGGGATGTCGAACATGCGGCGGCGGCTGGAAAAGATCGGCGGCAAATTTGAGATTGCCCGCAATGCCGGTGGTGGCACGTTGGTTACCATGCGGTTACCGGTGGAATGGTCCTGAGACGGATAACACATACACATGTTCGTGGAGTGGATTATTTGGCGCGCTCCCGACATAATTGACCGGAATGCTAATGGCGACGACAACCAAGCCCATCAAAGTTTCAATCATCGAAGACGACGACTGGATTCGCGAGAACCTCGCCACCCAGATCGGCCAGCGGCCGGAGTTCGTGTTCGGACACGGTTATCCCAGTGGCGAAGCCGCCTTAACGGCGGTGACCCGCGATGTTCCTGATGTGATGCTGGTGGACATCAATCTGCCGAAGATGAACGGCATCGAATGCGTCCGCAAACTCAAGGCGGTGATTCCCGGCACGTTCATTCTGATGCTCACGGCGTACGAGGACAGCGAGAAGATTTTCAAGTCATTGCTGGCCGGCGCGAGTGGTTACCTGCTCAAGCGCACGCCGCAGGAGGAGATTTTGCAGGCCATCACGGATGTTTACAAAGGCACCTCGCCGATGAGCGGGCACATCGCCCGCAAAGTGGTGCAGTACTTCAATCAGCGTGGTGTGACCGAGAATGAGATCGAAAAGCTTTCCAACCGCGAACGTGAAGTGCTGGATCGCCTCGCCGAGGGCATCGCTTACAAGGAGATTGCCGACAACTTGAGCTTGAGCATTGATACCGTGCGGATGCACATCAAGGGCATTTACAGCAAGCTCCACGTCCATTCGCGCGGCGAGGCCGTCGCCAAATATCTTCTGAAGTAGCGCTGTGTTTTGCCGGCCCCAGCTTCCGATGCCGCTGCTCCGCGCTACGGGCGTATTGTTGGTCGTGGGGCTTTTGGTGGCAGGATGTTCCTCTGTTTCAAACCCGATGAACCACTCGTTTCGTAGCTATCGGCTGGATTATTCCGCGTCGGTGGATGCTTCGCTTCAAAGCGATTTGGAGCAGATTGACGCGCGCTTGCGAAATGAATTCGGCCTGACCACCGCACAGACCGCCGTGGGCGTGCTCGACTTGAAGACCCTGCGGCTCGCGATGATTCATCCCGATCGCGAAGAATACGCCGCCAGCATTCCGAAGATCGGTATCCTGCTCGCCTACTTTCAACTGCATCCCGAAGCCGTCACGAATCTGAATCCGCAGACGCGTCATGACCTCGGCTTGATGGCCAAAGCCTCGGACAACGCGATGGCCGCCAGGTTTTCGCGCGAACTTGGGCTGAAGCAGATTCAAGCCGTTCTCAACTCGTATCATTTTTATGACACGAATCACGGCGGTGGACTTTGGGTCGGCAAACATTACGGTAAAAGCGGCGAACGGATCGGTTCACCCGTCGGTGATAATTCCCACGCGGCGACTGTGCGGCAGTTGCTGCGCTACTTTTTGCTGCTGGAGCAGGGGGAACTCATTTCCCCCGCAGCGTCGCAGGCGATGCGGGACATTTTTGCGTCGCCGGAGATTCCGCACGACGACATCAAGTTCGTCAAAGGTCTCGCCGGACGCGATGTGCAGATCATCCGCAAGTGGGGCACGTGGGAGGATTGGTTTCATGACGCAGCCGTCATTACGGGGGGGGGCCGGCACTACATTCTTGTCGCGCTCACGCGGCATCCGCATGGTGATGAATATCTTGTTGAACTCGCACGCGCTATGGATGACTTGTTGACGGCTTCAAAATGATTCGGCTCGTAGCGTTCTGCTGAGTTCAAAAAGAAAGCCGGGACTTGCGCCCCGGCTTCTGTGCATTGGCCGATTGATTTGTGAACTGAGTCATCACGCCCGCCACGAGTTAGTGGCGATGATGGCGACCGTAATTGTTTTGGTAACCCCACCGATTGTGACCGCGGCGATGATCGTAGCCGCAAATCGGTTCATACCGAACGGGTGGGCAGGGGACGACCACACGTGGCGGGCAAACGGGCGGGATGACCACGACCGGTGGACAAGCCGGCACCGGATATCGGACGACAATCCCCGGTCGGGGCAAAGGCGGAAGCGGCAATCCGATGCCGATCCTGACGTTGACCCCGGCTTGGGAGCTGGCCAGACCACCCACGAGAACCGTTGCAACCAAGAGTATTTTTTTCATACGAGGGTGAGACGGGAACACCGTTTCCTTCTTCGGAATCTTCAACCGATTTCGCATTTTTAGTTTTGAATAAACCTTTTGAAGGCCCGTCTGCGCGCCGTCCGGTTCGCCATCGCTTTCCTTGGAAACTGAAGTTCGCGTTGACCGTTGCGGCGCGCGTCTCTAGTTTCGGCGCATGTTCAATGACTCGATTCGCCGGATGCCGCGCCCGCAGGATGTGGTCGGAATGTCCACGCAGGAAGTGCGCGACACATTTTTGATCGCCAGCCTTTTTGTGCCGGGAAAACTCACGGGCAACTTCACTGATCTCGACCGGCTCGTGGTCGGCGGCGTGATGCCAGTGGATAAAGCAATTGAACTTCCCAACCACAAGGAAACCGGCCGCGCTTTTTTCCTCGAACGCCGCGAACTCGGCGCGATCAATGTCGGCGGAGCCGGGAAGGTGGTTGCCGACGGCAAAACCTTTGCGCTCGAAAAACTGGATTGCGTCTATGTGCCGATGGGCACGAAGGCCGTTTCGTTCACCAGTGACGATGCGAAGAATCCGGCGAAGTTTTATTTTCTTAGTTGTCCCGCGCATGCGTCGTACCCGATGCGCATGATGAAGCCCTCCGAAGCCGCGCCGGTGAATCTCGGTGCACAGGAGACTTCCAACAAGCGCACCATCTACAAGTTCATCCATCAGGACGGCATCCAGAGTTGCCAGCTTGTCATGGGCCTCACGGCGCTTGAACCCGGCAACGTCTGGAATTCATTTCCGTCGCATACGCACTGGCGGCGTACGGAGATTTATTTCTACTTCGATCTCGGGCCGAATATCCTCTCGCACTTTCTCGGCGAACCGCAGCAGTCGCGGCACATGTTCCTGCACAATGAAGACGTGGCGTTGTCCCCCAACTGGTCCATGCACTTCGGTGTGGGTTCGAGTAATTACAAATTCATCTGGGGCATGGCGGGCGAGAATCAGGTGTTCAATGACATGGATGCAGTGAATCCGCTGGATTTGCGGTAACACCGGAGCGCCGAGCACCGTCTCGGCTCGATCTTTCATCTGTTTGGTATGAAACTGGCCGAGGCGGTGCTCGGCGCTCCAATTTTATGCGATTCAAAAACAAAGTTGTAGTCGTCACCGGCGCGAGCCGGGGCATTGGTCAGGCCGTTTGCGTGGCATTTGCCAAAGAAGGTGCCACCGTCGTTGGCGTCGCCCGCAGCGATCTCGCGGAAACTGGCGACAAAGTCAAAGCGGCCGGCGGCTCATTCATCGCCAATAACGCCGACCTCGGCACAGGCACACAGAAGGAATCTGCTGATGTCATCGCGCAGATTCTTACCAAGACTGGTCAGATTGACGCGCTCATCAACAACGCCGGCATCATCCGGCGCGCCCCGGCCAAGGATTTTTCCGAGGCAGACTGGAACGCCGTCATCGCCACGAACCTCAATTCCCCATTCTTTCTGATGCAAGCCGTCGGCAAATGGTGGATTGAAACCGGTCGCGTCAAAGCGCCGGAAACGGCACGCCTCAAACTCGTGAACATCGCCTCGTTGCTTTCGTTTCAAGGCGGCATCACTGTCCCGGCCTACGCCGCGAGCAAACACGGCATCGCAGGTGTGACCAAAGCATTATCGAACGAATGGGCCAAGGAACGAATCAACGTCAACGCCATCGCGCCCGGCTACATCGCCACAGAAAACACGAAGGCACTCCGCGAAGATCCCGTGCGTAACAAAGCCATCTTGGATCGCATTCCTGAAGGACGCTGGGGCCAAGCCGAAGACATTGCCGGCGGCTGCGTGTTCCTCGCGTCCGGTGATGCTGATTATCTCAACGGCGCGGTGCTGAACATTGACGGCGGCTGGATGGGCCGGTGAACGCCAGGTTTACTTTTCGCCACTGGCCAGCAGGGTTTGAAAGTGCGGCGGCTGCTCCTCGGCGGCTACGACGTTGATTTCAATCTTCTTGAACCCTGCCGCTTCGAGCCAGCGGTGCAGGTCGCTTTCGGCGAAACCAAGCCAGCGATCACCGTAGAGTTCACGCGCCTTGTCGAACTTGTGAGCGAGCAAATCGAGGATCAAAATTTGTCCGTGTGGCTTGAGTAGCTTCGCCGCTGCGGCCAGAGTCACCGCCGGGTCTTCCGCGTGATGCAACGCCTGACTCAAGATCACGAGATCAACGCTCGCGGCTTCGACGGGCGGGTGTTGCAGATCGCCGAGGCGGAACTCCAGATTCTTCAAGCCGTTCTTCTTCGCCTTCGCCGCGCCGAACTCGACAATCTTCTCCGAGTTGTCCACGGCGATGACGCGTTTGCAGCGACGCGCGAGCAATTCGCTCAACAAACCCTCGCCGGCGCCCAGGTCCGCGACGGTGACGGAGGGCAACATGCGCAAGAGCAAATGCCCGAACGCCTGCCACGAGCGACCCGGGCCATAGACGCGATCAAAGCGTCCGGCGACCTGGTTGAAGAAAACCTCCGCCTGCTCGCGGCGACGATTCAAGACGCGCTTGAGATTGATCTGGTCGTGCGAGTGCTCCGGCAATTCATGCGCGCCCTTGATGGCGAGTTGGATGAACTCCGCCGTCGTGCCTTCCGCGTCGGGATTGAGTCTGTAGAATGTGCGCTTGCCGTCGCGGCGCGAACTGACGAGTTCGCAATCCGCCAGCAAACCGAGATGCGTCGAGATGCGCGACTGACCCATGCGGGTGATTTCCTGCAGCTCGTTGACGGAGAGTTCGTCGCGTTCGAGCAGGGCCACGATGCGCAGGCGCGTGGCGTCCGAAAGGGCGCGGAGGGATTTCAGGGTGGAGGACATGGGTTATTTCTTCGACGGCGGTTTTGTACGCTGGCGCCGCTGCCCGGCAACCAGTTCTTGCAGGAGTTGGGTCAACTCTTCGCGGCGCGCGGGGGAAACCGGCAGTTCTTCGATGCGATCCGCGACCCGCTTCGGCTTCGCCAGCTTGTGCCGCAACATGGCGCGCAAAAACTGCTGATCTTTCTCGCGCCACGCGACGAGTTTGCTCGCAAACAAGTCATGCGGCTCCAAACACCACGCGGTCACGCCACCGGTGCGCGGCGTGCGAAAGGGGATCAATCGCTCGGTCCAGCCGTCGGGCAGGGTGGCGAGTCCGGGATCAACGCAGTCGAGAAAAACGCCATGCTTTTGATAGAACTTGGAGCCGCGTCCCATTTGTTGGCGCAACAGATTCCACGCTTGAGGATGATGTTGGGGATAAAGGTCGGCCTCCAGCGTCTTGGGGAAATCTCTCGGGTAGTGCGGACACACCGCGCGGAGCGATTGGCTGCCGAATAAATAGAAGTCTCGATCGCGCGCGAGAATTCCAGCTTCGCGCAACATGATTTCCAGCTTACTTTTTGTCATAGCGCGCCCAGATCGCTTCCCGCTCGCGTTCGGTCAGAATCCCGCAAAAGGGTGATGATTGCCGCAGGCGGTTGCCTTCCTCATCCGGGCGGGTGATCAGTCCCAACACCGTGTTCATATCCTCGGTAAACAATATCCGCCGCCATTCCGCCAACGGCGCGGGACAGCCGCGATTGCTTTTGATCCAGCGGGCGATGTTGCGGCGGGCGCGGTTAAACAGCTTGGGATCGCGCCGAATTTTGCGAGCCATCGCCCGGTGGCAGGCCAGGTCCACCAGATCAATCCACTGGTGGCTGCACACAGGCGGCAGTTGGCGTGTGTTTTTTCGCATGGCTAAATTTTGCAGAATCAAACGGTCGCAGCAAGGGCCGCTCCGGGACAATATCCCCGGAACATTTCCAAAAATTCCGTTTGACGCGTGCTGCTTCAGATATATCATCCTATCCTGATACGTCAATATGTCATTGGCGCTCACGAAAACATTGACTGAAATTACATGAGCAACCGTTACATCTTTTCTTCCGAGTCCGTCGGCGAAGGCCATCCGGACAAAGTGGCCGATACGATTTCCGATGCCGTCCTCGACGCCTGCCTCGCGCAGGACAAGTTCAGCCGCGTCGCCTGCGAAACTTATGTGAAGTCGAATATCGCCATCGTCGGCGGTGAAATCACCACCAAGGCCAAGCTCGATTTCGTCAAGCTCGCCCGTGAGGCCATCCGTGAAATCGGCTACGTGAACGACGACGACGTGTTTCACGCGGACAAGGTGTTCGTCAATGTCATCGTCACGCAGCAATCGCCTGACATCGCGCAAGGCGTGGACGCCAAGAAGGCCAAAGGCAAGAAGACCGCGAAGCAGGGTGCTGGCGACCAGGGTTTGATGTTTGGTTACGCGAGCAATGAAACTCCTGAATTGATGCCTGCGCCGATCATGTTTGCGCATCGGCTCGGTCGCGAACTGACCAAGATCCGCAAGGCGGGCAAAGCTCCGTGGTTGCGCCCGGACGCGAAGTCGCAGGTGTCCGTCGTTTATGAGAACGGCAAGCCGGTCGCGATTTCCAACGTCGTCATCTCCACGCAGCACGCGGCGGATGTCGAGCACGCCGAGATCGAAAAGTTCTGCATCGAGAACGTCATCAAGAAAGTTCTCCCGGCTCGTTTGCTTACGAAGAAAACTGAATTTCTCATCAACCCCACGGGCCGTTTCGTCGTCGGCGGACCGCAGGGCGATACCGGTTTGACCGGCCGCAAGATCATCGTGGATACCTACGGCGGCATGGGCCGTCACGGCGGTGGCGCGTTCTCTGGCAAAGACCCGACGAAGGTGGATCGCAGCGCCGCTTACATGGGCCGCTGGGTCGCGAAAAATGTTGTGAAGGCCGGCCTCGCCGCGAAGTGCGAAGTGCAATTCGCCTACGCCATCGGCCATCCTGACCCGGTCAGCGTCCATGTCGAGACGTTCGGCACGGCCACGGTTTCCGATGCGAAAATCATTCGCGCGATCAACAAGGTGTTCAGCTTCCAGCCGTCGGACATCATTGATCAGCTCAATCTCCGTCGCCCGATCTACGGCAAGACGACCAACTATGGTCATTTCGGCAAGAGCGACAAAGATCTCACTTGGGAAGCGACGAACAAGGTCGAAGCCCTGTTGAAAGCGATCTAAAGAAAACCCCTCACCCCGTCCCTCTCCCCATCCGATGGGGAGAGGGTGGCCGACAGGCCGGGTGAGGGGAATTCGTTCGCGCCAGAATTAACTCACCGCACTAAACCTCCCACCAAATTTCAAAATTATGTCTAAAGCTAAAAAATCCACCGCCGCTGCCGTCCTTGCTGAAGTCAGCGCGGCGCTGCCTAATCTCGCTACCTTCGCCGCGCAAACGCCGGCGGGCAAAGACTACATCGTCCGTGATTTCAGCCTCGCCGAATGGGGCCGCAAGGAAATCGCGATTGCCGAGCACGAAATGCCCGGCTTGATGTCCGTGCGCAAGAAGTACGCGAAATCCAAGCCGCTCAAAGGCGTGCGCGTCACCGGTTCGTTGCACATGACGATCCAGACCGCTGTCCTCATCGAGACGCTCGTCGCCATCGGCGCGAATGTTCGTTGGGCGAGCTGCAACATTTTCTCCACGCAAGATCACGCGGCCTCCGCCATCGCGGCAACCGGTACGCCGGTGTTCGCGTGGAAGGGCGAGACGCTTGAAGAATATTGGGAGCTCACGCTCAAGGCGATTTTGTTCCCGGGCGACCAAGGTCCGCAGCTCGTCGTTGATGACGGCGGCGACGTGACCTTGCTCATCCATAAAGGTTACGAATTGGAAAAAGGCAGCAAGTGGGCCTACGAAACCAAGGGCGACAGCCACGAAGTTTCCGTTGTGAAAGCGCTTCTCCGCCGCCTCGCGAAAGAGAAGCCCGGCCTCTGGACGAAGATCGTCAAGGATTGGCGCGGCGTTTCCGAAGAAACGACCACCGGCGTGCATCGCCTCTATCAGATGAAGGAAGCGGGCAAGTTGCTCGTGCCCGCTATCAACGTGAATGACTCCGTCACCAAGTCGAAGTTCGACAATCTCTACGGCTGTCGCGAATCGTTGGCTGACGGTATCAAGCGCGCCACCGACGTCATGCTCGCCGGCAAGGTCGCTGTTGTCTGCGGTTACGGCGACGTCGGTAAGGGCTGTGCGCATTCGCTTCGCGCTTACGGTTCGCGCGTGGTCGTCACCGAGATTGATCCCATCAACGCGCTGCAAGCCGCGATGGAAGGTTTCGAGGTCAACACCATTGAGAGCACGCTCGGCGTCGGCGACATTTACGTCACCACCACCGGCAATTGCGACATCGTCACCGTGCAGCACATGCTGGCGATGAAGGATCAAGCCATTGTCTGCAACATCGGCCACTTCGACAACGAGATCCAGGTGGACGCGCTCAAGAAGCAAAAGGGCGTGCGCATCGAGAACATCAAGCCGCAATACGACCGCTACTATCTGCCCGGCAACAAGAGCATCTATATGCTCGCCGAAGGCCGCCTCGTGAACCTCGGTTGCGCCACCGGCCATCCGAGCTTCGTGATGAGCAACTCGTTCACGAACCAGACGCTCGCGCAGATTGATCTCTGGGCGAACAAGGACAAATACGAAAAGACGGTCTATCGCCTGCCGAAGAAGCTGGACGAAGAAGTCGCGCGCTTGCACCTGGAAAAGATCGGCGTCGTGCTGACCAAGCTGACCAAGGCTCAAGCCGAATACCTCGGCGTCTCGGCGGACGGCCCCTACAAGCCGGAGCACTACCGCTACTAAGAATTAGCGGGCTGAGTGCCCTTGCAATCAGGAAAGCCGGAGCAGCCCCAGAAAGGTTGCCCGGCTTTCGTGCCTTTGCGGGCGGTGCGCAGCACCATGGGCTTCCCGCAGTTTCGGCAGGCGGGCGGTTTGTCAGACTGGTCAGACCGGTCCGACAACGTCCGCTTCCGCGCGCCATAAAGTTTCTCCGTGAAACCACCCTTCTCCAGAAACTCACGCCCCTGGCTCTGTATCTGCCGTTTCAAAAGATAGGCGGCTTGGTTCACCGCGCAGAGCATGGCGTTGGCGGCCAGTTCCGGCTCGGCTTTCTCCACGAACTCCGACAGCCCGAACAAACCGGTCAACTGTACCGTGCCGGGGCGGGCGGCGGGTAGATTGGGCACAAGGTCTTGCGCCAGTCGCGACCGCATCGTCCGAGCCTCGCGCGAATCTTTTGGCCAGACCCGCAACCCGCGCTGGCGCAGAAACGACTCGTAATCACGAAACAATTCATCGCTCAAGCTGGCGCGGGCCACATTGGTGAGCTTCAACTCGGTTTTGCGTGAAGTAGCCGCCATGCCGCTGCCCTCGCTGATGTTGCGCACGCCGCTGCGGGCCGCCTGTACCATCTGGTCGGTCATCCGGCGATCATCCGCATGGAAACGCCGACAAAATACCACCGTGGCGTCATACACCACCTCCGCCACCTTGTAACTGCGCAGCCTGCGATAACCACCATGCGGCAGCAGCAAGTCCGGCTTCTCGGGAGGGTTCATGCGGCGGCAGGTTAATCCTCTGCCAGTTTGGATGACGAGCCGAAATAGCCGCGCCATTCCCATCTTTGCATCCGCCGCCCCTGCCGTTATTCTCGTCCCGATGCCAGACCTGCTTCCATCCGCGCCCGCGCCCGGCGGCGAATTCCTCTTTTACCAGACGGAAGATGGGCGCACGCGGCTGCAAGTGCGGGTGCAGGACGAGACGGTGTGGCTTTCGTTGAACCAACTCGCGGACTTGTTTCAGCGGGACAAATCGGTCGTCTCCCGGCACATCAGCAACGTGTTCGACGAAGGAGAGCTGCGCCGGGAAGCAACTGTTGCAAAATCTGCAACAGTTCAAACCGAGGGTGGCAAGCAGGTGACGCGGGAGATCGAGTTCTTCAATCTTGATGTCATCATCTCGGTCGGTTACCGGGTGAAATCGCCGCGCGGCACGCAGTTCCGCATCTGGGCCACGCAGCGGTTGCGGGAATACATCGTGAAGGGTTTCGCGATGGATGATGAACGGTTGAAACAGCGCGGCGGCGGGAATTATTTCGAGGAATTGCTGGCGCGCATCCGCGACATCCGGTCGTCGGAGAAGGAATTTTGGCGGAAGGTGCTGGAGATTTACGCGACGAGCATTGACTACGATCCGGGCGTGGAGGCGTCGCGGGAGTTTTTCGCCACGGTGCAGAACAAGATGCACTGGGCAGCGCACGGCCAGACGGCGGCGGAGGTCATCCACGCGCGGGTCAACGCCAAGAAGCCGCAAGCAGGGATGACGAACTGGGTGGGCGCGAAACCGAGCAAGGCGGAGGCGGTCATCGCCAAGAATTATTTGTCGCCCGAAGAACTCAATGCGCTGAACCGGATCGTGGTGGCGTATCTGGAACTGGCGGAGGTGCAGGCGTTGAACCGGCAGCCGATGTATATGCGGGACTGGATTGCGAAGCTGGATGATTTTCTGCGCCTGGGCGGGCGGGACGTTCTGAAGCACGCGGGAAAGATTTCGCACGAGCAGGCGGCGCGGAAGGCGGAGTTGGAGTTCGAGAAGTTCCACCGCGCGCAACTCGCCGAGCCGTCACAGGTGGAAAAGGATTTTGACGCGGCGGTGAAAGAGTTAAAGAAACTACCCGCGCCCAGCCGGAAGAAGAAGCACTGAGCAGCCAAAGCTGAAACACCAAAGGCGAACGGAAAAGAGTTCGCCTTTTTCGTGGGCTTTTCAAACGACTGAGGAACAGACACAATTCAGGCATGAAGATCAATCCGCGAAGCCGCTAAGAAATTTTAGGGTTGGACGGATTTTGTCCGTCTGTTCAGATAGAATGTCACCAAAATGATTTCACTGGCTGCTCAACTGTTTCGTGAAGTGAATCCCGGGTTCTTCCGGGTACTCGCGGGCAAAAGTGCGGCGGTCTATCTCGACGTCTTGGATATTTTGGAACGTGAGGCATCTGAGCGGCATGAGGGGATGAGCCGCGAAGAAGCGCTCGCCATTGTGAGTGAAGTGCTGGCGCAGCATCCAGCTTTTGCGCCAGAAGAGGGCGAAATTGAGAGTGTGGTGCGAGAACAGTTTGCGGGTCTGTCGCTGCGGGAAAAAGCGCGGCGCGTGTTAGATCATCTGGCAAAACCGGAGATCGGCTGGGTATTGGACGAACAACTTCCCAACTGGGAGCGCGTGGTTCGCTTTGACGCACATGGCGTCACTTTGTTGGAGGCGTTGAGAAAAATTGCCCGGCCAGACGCCGCAATTTTCACCGATAAACTTCAGGGCGTGTGTGCAGCCTTGGCAAATCAAGGTGCGTTTGCTGAATCTCCGCTCGCTCATTTGGATAACTGTCTGACACTGGCGCGCGGGGGACTTGGCGAATTACGCGGCATAGAGAAATCTCTCAAACGCCTGACCCAACGCCAGCGGGATGCGACGACACTTGGTGAAGTTTATGGCGTTGTTTTTGATGAATACGCCGAGCAGGTTGGTCGTACCTGCTACGCGGAGCTGGTGCGTTCACAACTTCCAGCGCGTCTGGACGACGCACACGAACGCATCCGCACCTTGCTTACGGATACCGAGCTGTTGCACAAGATGCAGCATGAAGTGATGCGACGTGACGGCCTTGAACCAGCCACCGCGATGGCGCGCGTACGCAATCGTTTGGACGAACTTGCCCGGGCGCTTGAACTCGTCCAGCCGCTTGCAGATGAAATTGACCGGCGCACCGCCGAATTTGCCCGCCGTTCGCTGGCGCGTTCGCGCTATTTGCAGGAAGTCGTCGGTGAAAGACGTTCGCAAGTGAAAGCGGCGTTTGAACACATCAACGCTGCGTTCATCGGTTATCGGCTGGGTGATTTGAATGAACTTGTTTCGCTGCCATCGCTGGTTCTGCCTGACGCCAAGTTGTTAGCTGGGCGCGATTCACTCTACGAACCGCCGCGTCGCCGATCGTTAGAGGATAATCCACCGGTGGATGACGAGGTGAACGAAGGGCAGCGTGACCAGGCCAAGGCTCAACTGGGTGCGGTGGTGCGTGATTCGTTGACGGTGGCGCGAGCCAACCGGCTGGTGGAAAAACTTGCGGGCGGCAAGGGGGCGCGGATTCCCAGCGCAGACGTTTCTATCCGAAACGAAGATGATCTCGCTGATGTGATTGCTCTGCTATTGCACGCGGAAGCGGGAGATGCGCGCTATCGCGTTGAAGTGCCGCGTGCGAAAACCGACGCTGCGATTGCCGAGTTTGACCAAAAGCTCAACTGTCGTCTAGAAAAGTTTTTCATCATCAAGAAATGACTCCTGAACCAACAAACTCAACACCTGCCAGCTTACTGCCGCTGAACGCCATTGATCGGGCGCGGTTAAGCGAGGCGTTGCAAGAACTGCTGGCGCACGGCTCGATTCTTGGGCTCGATCCCGGCCAGGACAAGTTATACGACTGGTGCAGGCAGAATCCCGATTGGCTGCGCGAGATGGCCTTGCTCGTCGGCCTTGCGGTTCATACCGAACACGAGAGCCGCCTAGTGCAAGCCATTCCCCAAAAACCATCCCTCACGCTGAACCTCAAACAAGATGCGACACTCGTATTGCTGGCGCTCTGGTATGAGTTCGACACCCAAGTGCGCGACCACGGCGCGACGGAAGTCCGGCTCACGGTGGAGCAACTCAACCAACTACTGAAAGAAAAACTTTTGCCCGATCTCAAAAGCCAGCCCAGCGTGGGCCGGATGCGGGAAATTCTTTCGCAAGCCCGCCGGTTCAACCTCGTGCGTGTGGATTTTGAAGAGCCGTTTGAGAAGTCAGGCATCGAAGTATTGCCCACCTTGAAAAAGGTCATTCAGTTCAACGGTATCGAAGATTGGCTTAAAACTGCCGAGTTGCATCGCAGTCCGGCGGACGCGGAAGCTGGCGAAACTTCATTGGAAGAAGGAGGCGACACGCCATGAGCCGCGCAATCAAACTCACGCGCCTCCACGCCGTCAACTGGTATGGCTACAATGATTCTTTGCCGGTCGAAGGAAACCTGCTGCTCGCGGGCGTTACCGGCTCGGGCAAGTCGGTGCTGATGGATTTGATCATGACGGTGCTGGTTGGCACGGACGTGGCGCACGACCATTTCAACCGCTCCGCCACCGGCAGGCATTCCAAACGCACGCTCAAGGGTTATTGCCTGCTGGACACCAAGCGTGAGGAGAACGGCGTGCCTCAATACCAGCGCGACAAAGGAGTGATCAGCTACATCGCGCTCGAGTTCACCTGGCCAGCGAAAGCCGGTGAAGAACCGCGCGTGGAAACATGGGGCTTACGGATTGAATTCCGCAACACGGCGGAAAACCAAGGGCACATCGAATCCTATTGTTGCGATGGTGAAGTATCCCGGGACGATTTTCTTTCGGTGAGTGCCGAGGACGGCAAAAAACGGCCGTTGGAACTGGCAGCGTTCCGGCACTTCATCGTGAAACAGCGCGAGGGCCGGATGTTTGAAACCCAGAAGCAGTTCTTGCGTGACATGGCGAATGAGCAGCATCTGAATTTCAATCCCGCCGTGCTGGCGGGGCTGCTGCCACAGGCGATGGCCTTCACGAATCGCGAATCGTTCGATAGTTTCATCCGTGATTTCGTTTTGCCCGGCGACCAGCTCGAAGTGGACAACGTGGTCGCCAGCTACAAAAGCTTTCTAGCGTTCGAGGGCGATCTGAAAGACCTGCGCGACCAGCAGATTCGGCTTGAAGCCATCAACTCGATCTTCGGTGCATTCACGGATGCGAAGCGCGATCAAGTCGTCGCCCGTTGGCTGGCGGCGGAATTGACCCACGGCCACGCTGCGGCAATGGCGATCGAGAAGGAAGAACAGTTGAAGAAAGAGCGGGCGGCGTTTGCCAAAGAAGAGGAGCGCATCGCTGTCTTGGAAAAGCTCGTTGCCGAGCGCAAGAGCGAGATTGGGCAATTGAACAATCTGATTAAAGCCTCCCCCGGCGGTGACATCTTTCTTTTTATCAAGGGACGAAACAAAACTCTCGTCACTGAAATTGAAAATCTTCGCGCCGTTGGCACGCGCGTGGAGGACGCGCTCCGCAACCGTGTCCGTCTGGCGCGCAAGTGGCGGGACGAAGTTCTGGCCGCGCCGGTGGCAGACAAACTGGACGTTGGAGTGTTGGATGCTGCCATCAAGCGACTCGAAGGCTGCGAGGCGAACGACAGCGAGGCGGCTTTGAAAGCCGTGGCCGAAGCAGCGGAGCAAGTGAAGATCGCGTTGAACCGGGCGATTGCGCCGACTCGTAAGACGCTGGATGAGTTGCGCCCGAAGCTTGGCAAGTTGCGCGAGGAGATTGACGCCTTGAAGCTGGGTCATCTGCCATTCCCGACCCTTTTGCTGCAATCGCTCAACGAGGCGTTGCCGGGAGAAGGTCGCCAGTGTGCCGCGCAACCGATGTGCAAACTCTGCGAACTCATGGACGAAAAGTGGCGCGCGGCAGTGGAGGTGGCGTTCACGCGGAAGTTTGCCGTCGTCGTGAGCGAGGCGAATTATGACAAGGCGTTGAAGATTTATCATGAATTGGGGAATGACACACCGCAGGAATCGTTGATCAATCCGGCAAAAGCTTTGCGTTTCGCCAAGCCCGTGAAGCCCGGATCGCTCGCGGAGAAACTTCGCGCGGAGCATCCCGTTGCCCGCGTCATCGTGAACCAATTGTTCGGCGACCTGATGTGCGTGGAGAAGCCCGAAGATTTGGCGAAGCACGATCAGGCGATCCTGCCGGACGGTTTCACGGCGCGCGGCGCGTTCGTCGAGCGGCGACGGCATTACGATGGTTTTCCATTTGTCGGTCAGCGTGGCTTGGATCAGCAACTCGCGCTGAAACAATCGCAGTGGAAAGATTTCGACGCACAGGAACGCCGCCTAGCTCCAGTGGTCGTCGCGGTGCAAGGCATTTTGGAACACGCGGCGCAATTCATCCCTGAACACACGTCGCTGACGGCTGACCTCGTCCGCGCGCAAGGCTTGTCTCAAAAGGAGCAGGAATTAAACGGCAACATCACTAAACTCAACGCGATTGACCGGGCGAGTTTCGAGGACAAGGAGCGTGAGTTAAACAGACTCGGAATAGATTTGCCACTCTGGGAAACGGAACACCTCAAACTGATTGGCAGTCAAAAGAAAGGTGAGATTCAGCGCCTTGAAACTGCGGTGAGCGAAGCAAAAGCTGACGAAACCGCCGCACAAAATACTTTCGAGCGTGTGAAACGGGAGGCAGGAGACATTTCCATTCACGTCAAACGATTGAACGAATGGCGCACGGACGTTGTGACCAGTTTCCAAGCTTTGGATGCCGCCGCCGATGAGTTTGCGCGCTTCGAGCGTGAGGCGGACAAGCAGATTGGAATCAACTGGGAGAAACTTGTTTCCGCCCGGCGCGAACTCGGCTTCACGCATCGGAAGTTCAAAGATGATCCGATGCCTGAAAATCCGTCGAACAAACCTTGGGAAACGTTCCTCGCCCAGATTCAAAGCGCGAACATTCCTGAATACGAAGCGAAGTCCAAAACCGAACGAGCGCGATGGGAAAATCTTTTCCGCAACAACGTGCTGCAACGGATTGACCAAGCGTTGCGCCAGCTTCGCAACGTGGTCGCCGTGCTCAACGACTCGTTGCGGACTCCGATTGGCAACGACCTCTACGAAATCGAAGCCAAACCCAGCCCGGCGTTCAAAGACTTGCGCGACCTCGTCAGTCTCAACGCCCAGCATCAGCGCGACGAGTTATTCTACGCCGCCGTGGATAGGCAGATGCGTGACACGCTGGAAAATTTTCTCCGCACGCTCGTGGAAAAGCAAAACAGTCCAGAGGCGGCGCGGTTGCTGGACTACCGGCATTACTACGACTATGACCTTCTCGTTCGCGACAAGCGCGACGAAACAGCCAAGCCCATCAGCGTGGACAAACAGAGCGGCAAAATGAGCGGCGGCGAAAACCAGTCGCCTTACTTCGTCGTCATCCTCGCGAGTTATCTGCGCGCTTACAAGCGCCACGAATCGCGCTGGCGCGATCCTTCGCTGGCGCTCGTGCCGATTGACGAAGCGTTCTCGAAGATGGACACGGGCCGCATCAAGGATTGCATTGAGGCTATCAAAGACCTTGATCTTCAGGGCGTGTTTTCCATGAGCACCGGCAACGTCCCCGGCGCGTTCGGCCTCTGCGAGCAACTCATCATCGTCTCGCGCAATGAGGACAAGCGCGCGGGGCGTCCACACGTTCGCAACGTCCCCGTGAGCATCCTGCGCGATTCGGATGAAGGTCAGGAATGGATGCGGGAACATTCGTGATTTATGCCACCACCACGACCAGATGACGAAGGCAAACCCGGCGAAGAATTGCTTGGCGCAATCAAGCCGCTTGCCGCTGAGATTCTGAAGTTGCAGGCGCAGATGAAGGTGGCGGGGTTGTTTGCCAATGACCGGGACTTGCTGGAATGTCCCAAGTGCGGATTACAAGAGGATGTGACCATTGAGGGAATTCTTATCGCTTGCCCAAAAGAATTTCCAGGCGAGGACACGGGTGAAAGATTTATTCCACTCGACAATCGCGAGTCGTGGTGGCGTTGTCCCAAATGCGGTGCGGAATTTCCCGGTGAAGGCTTCACCGAATGACTTCACACTCTCCAGTTCTGAAAGCCCTGGCGCAGCTTTTTGCCCGTTCACACGCCGGGCGAAAGGGGCGCGGCCAGATTGACTTTCAACCGGAATTAAAAGCGGTGCTGCGCGCGGCAGACAGCGAGGACGGCGAAACACGCGAGCAAGCGCTGAAAGACTTGAGCGAAGCCGAAGCGTCGGGATTGCTCCAGTTGGAACGTCACCGACGCGACCCGGACATCATTCTCAAAGTTCGCGTCCCGCTCGCGAACGAGGCGGTGCTTTTTGCACGCGTCAGTGAATCATCGCCAACTCAAAGGCGAAAGACACTGGCAGATCAGTTTCAGCAAGCGGCAGGGTTTGAACTGCCGGAGGAATGGCGTGCGGGGTGGAAGGCTTTCTGCGAGCGCAGGGCTCTCGCCGCATTATCAGGTGAGGATATTACTCCGTTCGACCGGGACGACCTGCTGGCGAATGCGGAACTGCTCGCGCTGTTGCCTAAACTTTTCGCGTGGCGTGGTGAATCGCTGGTCCGCTTTGCCAGTTGTGTTCTCTGTGGCAATTCCAAACGACTGGAAGAACTCGCGGGCACTGAAAAGGAAGGCGAATTGCGTGGCAAACTTCACGGCAAGCTGGGGCGATTGCTGAAAGACATTACGGGCGGAGAAATCCAAGCCCTGGATGATTTGGGAATCATGCCAAATCCACGATTCGTGCTTCTCTCCGGTCCGCTGCGACTGCGACTGGACGGTGAGTGGTTAGATTTGGGCAAGCTTCGTGGCGCGTTCCGGCTAGCACAAGAGGACATTGAACGCGCCGAGGAAATTATGACTACGGCCCGGCGATGCCTCACCGTCGAGAATGAAACCACCTTTCACGAGTTGACGAAACTTCGGAGTGGCGAATTGCTAATTCAAACCAGCTATCCGGGGTCAGCCACGTTGAAACTGTTGCAACGATTATCAGCCGAGATAGAGTTCTGGCATTTTGGTGACTGTGACAAAGCTGGTTTCGAGATTCATCGAGTTCTTAAAGAGCAGTCGGGCCGCGATTTCAAGCCATTGCATATGCAACGCGGGCGAATTCCGTTTGAACAGGAATCGCTTGGCCGCCCGGTGCTTTCATCGTGGCCATTCTACCACGAATGCCATGGATGACTGGCAAACAACTCGTCTGACGGACGCGGAGTTGAAGACTTTCTTTGACCGATTGTTTCCGCACGGTTTTGCAGGAGCGGACGTGCTGGCGGAAGTTGCGCCCGAGGGTTGGCAAAAGTCGCCGTTGCTTGCGTGTTTTCATCCATCACCAGAACAGGTTTTCAAAGAGCGGTTAGAGTTTCATCGGAACATGGAGCACATGGCTCACGCGCGCTGGAAGTGCAAACCGGACGCGCTGAAACCCGTTCCAAAACCAGAACCAAAACTCGAAGATGTGTACGTGGATTGGAAAGATGAACCGGTGAACGAGCCGGATGAGGTAACGGAGTTGGTCGGCCAATGCCTGTGGAGTGTATTTTCAGACAATCATAATGTGTTGGCTGCGGATGGGCGGATAGTGGACATAGGCTCGTTTCGTGGTGCGTCGGCGTTCTTGGACGAATATTTGATCGGGCCAAACCGTAATTGGCGAGGTGGAGACGAATACCGATTCTATATGGGAACGGGCTGGATCGGTCAGCGCGCGGATTTGACGCCTGTTTATTGCATGATTTTTCGGCGGCTCAAGGAGCTTGGCGCAGAATGGGAATATCATTTCCCGAAGCTTCACTTGGTGGATTTATCACCGTTGCGAAGTGCATTGGAGCAGCAAAGGCCGGACGAGTATTCGCCATCGGAGGCGTTCGCCAAGCAGCAAGAGGAGGGCGAACGGCAGGCTGAATTGGAAAAATCTCGCGCCGAATTTGAGGAGATTTACGAACGATCTTGCCGTGAGGCGTTGGATCGTCCACCACCAGCAACCGTGCGCGCCTATCAAGAAGTTTTTGGACGCGATCCAAAAGGCTGGCCACCGGCGTAGCGCCGGTGAGGGAGACTTTGAATTCTTCCACGAGCCAGCGAGTTATTGAACCACCCGATAAAACCGCCGCGCTTGATTCAGCGATTCCGTGAAGGTGACGGTTTGATTCGCGGTGGGCGTGACGGTGGTGAGATTGTTCCAATTCACGTCAGAGAGGTTTGTCTTCCATTGCAACTGATAAGTCCGGCCCGACAGGCCCGGCCACGAGAAGGTGAAGTTGTTATTCGTGCGCGCCACGGCGGTCAACGTGACGGCGTTCGTGCCGAGGATGGTGTTGAGTAGATCGGCGAGGCGATGCCCGCCAGCGGCAAGGCGATGATCGGTGGTCGTCGCAGTGGCGGCGAGATACGCGCTGGACGGAGAAGTGTTCCGGGTGATGTTTGCGTAACAAGCGGATTGCGCAAACTCGACCCCTTCCCGCGCCCAAACCATGGGGTCGGCCACCACGCCCAGATTCGTGGTGTAATCGTAAGGATGATTCGCCTCGATGTCCGCGACCAGTGCGTTGAACGTATTCTGGTCAGTCATATTCAGTGGGCGGAAGAATGAATCCTGCAACCGCTCGCCGCCGCTGTCCCAGAGAAAATGGAGATTGCTCCAGCCTCCCGTGAGGCCGAACCCGTTGCCGCCGGCATCGCCGTTGGGCGTCGCGACGGACATCGCCGTCGTGCAATGCAGCGGTTGTTGCATGTCGCCGACAAAGTGGAGCAATTGTCGCAGATGAAACGCGCGATTGCTTTGAGTGGCGGACGGGTTTTGCAGCACCGCAATGTTGGCGCGGATCGCTTGCACGACATCAAACGGCCCCGGTACGAAACCGTTGGTGGAGGTGCCATCGAGGCTGAAGGGGAGGTTGATGAAATGCCAGTTGTTCCAGACGGTCGTGGAACTTTTGAGGTCATCGGCCCAAACGGAAGCGGTCACGAAAGTGTTGTTGATGCTGCTGGCGTAAACGACCGGCGTGGCGATGAGCGCGTCGCATTGGGCTTTAACTGACGGCGTGAGATGGTTGTAGGCGATCTGCGCCACGACCATGTGGCCTTCGGCGTTCCACGCGCGGGCGGCCGACAAGGACAACACGAGGCAAAGAATCAAGAATACTGATTTCATAGGAACGCCGAGTTGGGCGGCGTCCGCACATTCTTCCATCCATTTGATGCTTGTCAATCATCGGTCTGGCGCGGCGCGCGATGCGATGGTCCAAATGTTCCGGCACCACGCTCGAGTCACGGGCCGAGCAATACCCGGTAAAAGCGCTGGTTGAAATTGGTGGCGCCGGGATCGGTGAAGAGGAAGGGCAAGGTGCTGGGATTCGTGGTCATCAGCAGATTCCAGTTCACGAGGTTCGTTGAGCCAAACACGGAGTAGTCCGGACCGACGTCACCGCCGATGTTCATGCTGAAGGCGCCGTTGGTCACGTTGGGATTCGCAAACACGGGTTGGGTCGGTTGCAGCACGGTGACGGCGAATGACTGGATGGCGCTCAGGCTGGGTAATCCGCTGTCGCTGACTTTCACGATCACGGAATCCACGCCCGGCGATTGCGCGATGCCGGGCCGCCAGGTGATCAAGCCGTTGGTGGCATTGATGGTCACGCCGCCCGGTGCGCCGACGAGGCTGAAGGTGAGTGATTGCGGCGGGGCATCGGGATCGGCCACGCTGTTGCTCACAATCATGGTGGCGCCCGCGATGATGGTGCGATTCGAGATAGGGGCGAGTGCCGGGGTCGTGTTCGGACCGGCCAGCGCCGCGATCTGTGAGGGATTCAGCACCGTGTCGTAGAGCAGGATTTCATCCAGCGAGCCGGCGAGGAATCCGCCGCCGGAGTTCCGCCGGCCAATGCGCAGGCCGTTCAGCGATGTCAACGGACCCGTGGGGCCAACGACGGTCGCTTCCGGTGCGCCGTCCACATAGAGTGCCATGACGCCACTAGCGGCATCACGGGTCGCGGCAATGTGATGCCATTGTCCGTTGTTCACCGAAGTCAGCGAGGCAATGCTGTAATTGGAGGTGGTGGTGCCCATCCCGAAGGCGACCTTGCCGCCGGTCAGGACCGTGCCAAAATCACTGTTCAATCCGGAAAGATCACCGTCCACCAATCCCTCGCCGGTTGGCCAAGGGCCAGCCGCACCGGTATCGGTTGTCTTCAGCCAGAACGCGAGCGTGATATGGTTGCTGACCGAGGCGGGAATTTGAATTTCACCACTCGCGCCATTGAACTGGGCGGCGTAAGTGTCCACGCGGCTCGCGCCGTAGGTCACATTGGCGGGCGTGCCGTGGTTGAGATTCCCGCTGCTGTCCACGGCGTTGGCTTCCAACTTATACCAAGCCACCGGCGGCGGCAGCGTGGAGACGAGCGACGCCACCTCCGCGCCGCTCAGGACGCGGGAATAGATCCGCACGTCGTCAATGAGTCCCTGAAAATACCGTCCGTCGAGAGTGTTGCCGCCGATGTTGATGACGGGGTTGGCGGTCAGCAAGGTCGCGCCACCGCTGCCGGTGGCATCGAGCACGCCGTTCACGTAAAGCCGGATTTCGCCGGTCGTGCCGTTGCGCGTCACGGCGATGTGCGTCCAATTCCCCGTGTTGATGGGCGTGATACCGCTCACGGTTGAATCCGGGTTGCCGGCGAAGAATGAGAGGCGATTGGTTCCGGTCGTGCTCCGGGTCGCGCCAAGAATGAAGTCATTGGCCGCGCCGCCGACATCGGCCCAGATGATGCCCGTCCCTTGATAAGTGGGGGTGACTTGTTGAAATACTTGCGTGGTCTTGATCCAGCAGGCAATCGTGAAATTGGGCCCGACGATGTTGTTGATGCTGACGAAGTCATTGGCCCCGTCAAACGCGAGTCCGGTGCCGCTGACGCCATTTACCCAGGGCGCCGCGCCAAAGTTGTTCAATGTTCCCTCGTTGTCATGGCCGGAAGCGTCTGTGGCAATCGTGCCGGTGGCATCATCGAACGGCAACCAGGTTGCGAGGACTGACGCCAGCGGATCGTAAGTCACCGGCAGCAGATTGGACGCGTAATTGCCATCGCCGCTCGCACCCTTCACGACGCCGGCGGGCAGGCGAACCGTGACCGTGCCTTTCACATGCGGCTGGATTGTGACCGTGTAACTGCCGCCACTGCCGGAGAACGAACTCACGTGACCGTTGCCCACGACAAACATGTTGGAATTCAGTCCGGTAACCGATTCCGAAATCTCCACGGCCACGGCGAACGGGCTGGCGGTGAGAGTCTGATTCGTATCCATGAGTGAAAGATGAACGCCCGGGCCGGTCGGGAGACTGTTGATCCAGTCGGCGAACACCTGCATCGCGTTTGTGTCCACGACATTCTTGGCGAGCGGCGGCATCTGGAGCGCGCCCACCAGGCTGGGGCGCAAGTGCATCAGCGAATTTGCGACATTGCCAGGCACCGCCACGCGGTCTTCCGGGCCGTTGATATAGTTGTCGAGCGGGCCATAGATCAGGCCCTGTTCCTCCAGGGGCGTGCGGTAACGCGCGTCGAAGTGCGCGCGCACGCCGCCCGGGCGATGGCAATGCGCGCAGTTGGCATCAATGTAAGAACGCACCCGGGTCGTCAGCGAGATCGCTTCGTTCGTCACCGCTTGCGCCTTCGGGTAGCTGGGAATTGCGGCTTCGTCGTAGGGGGCGGTGAACAAGCCGATGTGACCCAGAGCGCGGAGCTGGTTGTCAGTCACGCCGGTTTGCGGATAGAAGGTGTCGCCGTTGAGTTGGTGCGTCTTGAGGCCCAGCACATATTTGGCGTTGGCGTTGTGGCAGGTGAGGCAGTCCTGTCGCGACGGAAACTGCCAGGCCTGCGTGCGGGTCGTGCTGTTGAGATTGGTGATGACGTAATCGGCGGTAACGCCATTCGTGAGCAGGTCGGCATCCGTTCCGTCCGCGCGCCACTTGTACGTCAGACCATAACTGCCGCCATTCTGGTCCATGACCAGAAACCGCGTTTCCAGCCGGCGCACGATGGATTGGTTGGCGTCATTCACGGGTAGTTCAAAATGCTTGATGAAGACTGTTCCCGGCGGGAAGCCCCATTCGTCCGTCAGCGAGAAGGCAATGCGTTCGGTGGCGGTGTTGTGGGTGCCGTTGTTGGGAACGGCGAGCCAGCGATGCTTCGCCGCGTTGTCGGACCACAACGACGAGTTCACGGTGTAGGGCAGGATTCCCGGCCCCGGTTGCAGCGCGGCCAGATTGGTGAACACGCCCAACTGCGATAGCAGCGGCGGCGGATCGGGCACGGTCGTGAGAATCTTGGCCAGCTTGTAGATGCGGCCGCCCCCGACGTCGCCGAATTTGAGGAAGTAGATTTCGCCATTGGCATCCAGGCCGCAGGACGAGGTGCCGCCGTAAACCGAGCCCGACGGCATGCTGGCGATCTGGCCCGCGACCGCATTCGTTCCGTCGTATGTGACGGCCGTGATGCGCCCGGAGACGTTATCCACCGCGATGTATTTGCCGGTGAGTTCCGGCGCGTGCTCGGAGCCGCGATAGACGTAGCCGCCAATGATGCAGCCGCCATACGAACGGTCATAATCCCAGATGGGTAGCTTCTCTGTACCGATGATGGTGCCCGGTGCCGCTTTGGGTCCGGCGACCATTCCTTCGCGATAGGCCCACTGGTAGTTGGCACCCGCTTCGAGGATATCAATCTCCTCGCGCGTGTTCTGGCCGCTCTCGCCGATCCAGATGCGGCCCGTGACCGGGTCCTGCGAAATGCGATACGGCTGGCGCAGGCCGAGCGCATAGAACTCCTCCAGCACCGAGCCATCCGGGTTCACAAAGGGATTGTCGTTCGGAACGAAGTAATTGGTGGTGAACGGATCGGGCCAGGTGGCCGGCGTATCCACATGGCGGATCGGTTGGCGGCGGATGGAATGACTGAGCGTGGGATTCCGGTTCACGTCAATGCGGAACACGCCGGAGAACAGCCGCTCGTTGAGCATCTGGGTGACGTTGTACTGGTCGTTGCCGCCGCCTTCGTCGCCGACGGAAAAGTAAAGAAACCCATCCTGACCGAACAACAGGCTGCCGGCGTCGTGGAACATCTGCCGGTCCAATTGCTGGATCATCACCAGCTCGGAATTTGCATCCGCCGTCATCTGACCATCAGGCACGGTGAAGCGCGACAAACGCCAGTAGGCGTATTCGGAGTTGGCCGGGCCGGCGGGTCGCCATTTGTAGGTCACGTAGAAGTAGCCGCGGTTGGTGGAGCCGGGTTGGCGGAACTCGGGATGAAACGCCAGCCCGGTCATGCCGGAGTCCGAGACGGTGAACACGTGCGACTGGATGTCCAGAAACACCTGCACCTCCGCGTTGCCCACGTTCCGGCGATTCTCAAACATCACGATCTGGCCCGGCTTGCGGATGACCAGCAGGCGATTTGTGCCGGGGTAGGGCGTCAGAAACATCGGCTGATCCACGGTCAGATTGGTGAACGCAATTTCCACCGTCCAGGAGGCGGAGACGTTCGGGGCCGTCGCCGGGAAAACGTTGTTCAGGTACGGGCCGATCGGTTGGGGCTGCACCAAACCGTAAGGCTGGGCGGTCACAACTCTGGTGAACGACAACAAGGCCAGCACAAGCAGCATTGGCTTGAACCGGAGTTTCGTGTTTCGCCGCGAACAAAGAGTGTCTAAGTCGCTAAATCGCTGAAAGAAACGCATTACAATCATGGAAAAGCAGCCACACGCATTCAGGCGGTTAATCGGCTGTTGAAGGCGGTGGAATACACGGGCATAGGCTGGCACAACTGCGCGGCCCGTCATGTCGCATGAAAGGGCTACAAGCCATAAAGTTGTGGAGTCTGCCATTTCTTTGCGCCCTTCCCACCCCGGCAACTTCAGCGTGCCCCAACTGGTGTTCACAGCATCTTGAGTTGTTCCAGCTTTTGGTCGAGGCGTTTGGCGGAGATGGGGACGGCAGTGCCGAGTTCCTGCGCGAAGAGGGAGACTTTGAATTCTTCCACGAGCCAGCGGAATTCCTCCTGCATGGCGCGGGCTTCCGGGAGGTTCGACGGTTTTGCGTCAAAGCCGGAAACGGCTTGCGCGTACGGCGCGAGTTGCGCGGCGCGTTCGGCGTCCTTCTGTGGATTCAGCGCGGCGCGTTCGAGGCGCGTGAGGAGCGCTTTGAGATAGCGCGGCAACTCTTTCAACCGGTCAAAGCTGATTTGTTCGAGAAACCGGGGCGGCAGCAAGCCGTTCAACTCTACCGCGAGCGGATGCTTGGACGCTGCGGGTTTGGCGGGCGAAACTAGCTGACTGAGATCGTTGAGGGTGCGGGGGCGTGGCGCTGCTGCGGTGGCGACGGCTTGGCCGAGTTTGGTGGCGATCTGCTGTCGCAAGGGCAGGATGGCGTTCAGGCGCGTTTCGAGTTGCGACGGCAGGCCGGCGAGGCGCTCACGGGTTTGTTTCACCGCATCGTCGAAGTTGACTTGAGTCAACGCGGCCAATGGTGCGGCGGGAAGCGCGTGGCGAAGGAGGTTCGCGAAGGCGGTTTCCTGCAATTCATCGCTCGCCCCGAGCGACGCGTAGAGGGCATCGAAGCGACACAACGCGCGCAGATCCTTCTGCAACCACGCGAGGTCTTTCTGCAAGGTCAGCTCAATGAGTTTATTGACGCCATCAAAGCTCGCCTCCCGGGCGAGCGCCGCGCTGCGGAAGAGGCGCAGACTCACGTGACCGTCTTCGAGGACGATGCCGGGCCAGGCGTGCGTGACGTGTTCGGCTTGTAGGGCAGGCTTTCCAGCCTGCCGGTTCACGGGACTTTCCTGTCCCGTGTTTCGTTCTGACACCGCGGCAGAAAGCGGGGGACGGGCGACTGGAAAGTCGCCCGCACTGGCAGGCTGGAAAGCCTGCCCTACGACAATCTTCTCCGGCAAATCACCGAAGACCCAGCTCGTTACGGCAGAGCGTTCCCATTTCGCGGTGGCGCGTTGCCAATCATCGTTGCCGCGCGGGGCGATGGTTTTGGTTTCCTTGAGCTGCGGCTTGAGTTGTTCGAGGTTGCGACCGGCGGCAATGGTCTTGCGGTTGTGATCCACGATCTCCACGCGCGGGCGGAGGTGCGCGGGGACAGCTTCTTCGCGCCACGCGTCGGGTGGCACGGTGATGCCGTAACGCTTCAGCAAAAACTTCGCGAGATCAGCGCGGAGTGAGTCGCCGGTCGGCTGCAAGTCGCGGACGATCTCGGCGACTTTGGGTTCGATGGGCTGCAATTCGCGCCGCAACGTGCGGGGCAGGGAACGCAACCATTCGCCGACCTGCTCGGCGCGCAGACCGGGCACACTCCACTCGACGGCGGCGGGGGAAAGCGCACGCGCGAGGTCCACGGGCAATTGCACGGTGACGCCGTCCCAGTCTTCGCCGGGGGCGTAGGCGTAGTTCAGCGCGAGCGGTTGATCGGCGATTTGCACCGCGTCGGGGAACGCATTGGTGTCGTAGTTCAATTGCAGATCGCCGAGCAGATCGGCTTCGGCAGCGTAGAGGAATTTTTGACCAGAACGCTCGCCCAGCAAGCGGTTCAATTCGTGCAAGGACGAGACGTTCTCGATGTGCTTCGCGTAGAAATTGCAGAGCGCCAGATCGAGATCAATCATCCCGTGATGCCGGGCGCGGGTCTGGAGATTCTCGATCTTCTGGCGCACGCTGCGGTTATGGGTGAGGAATGGGTATTGGGCCGGGAGTTCCTTTTTCTCCGTAGCAGCCGACGTCAGGAGGCTCTCATTGATTTCCGCTTTCCAGTCGCCGCTCTCGGCCCGAGGAGAATGAGCCTCCTCACGTCGGCTGCTACGAGGTGAGATGACATCTTCCTCCACAAGCGCCGCGCGGATGAAGATGGTGGTGGCGTCCTTGGGATTGATGTTGCCGTAAGCAACCTTGCGGCGAATGACTTCAAGCCCGTGCAACGTGATGACTTCCTCGACGAGCACGCGACCGTTGCTGACGCTCCAGTGCGGATTCTGATGCGTGACTTTGCAGCAATGTGGCGCGAGTTGATAGATCCATTGCGGATCAATCCCGGCGACGGTGCGCGCGAAAAGCTGTGACGTTTCGACAATTTCGCCAGCGACGATCCACGCCGGTTGATTTGACTTGGGTTTGGGCGGAGGATTCTTCTGCGCTTTGGCGTCGCGGCCTTTTATCGGTTTTTCGCCGCGCTCATAGAGCGCCGAGCCGGGAAACATCGTGACATCGCGATTGCCCGCCGCTTTGTAGAGATTGCGCTCCTCGCGACGTGCGACGTGACCGATGAGGCCGGACAAGATCGAGCGATGGATGGCGTCGTAGGCGGCGTTACGCCTGCCTTCCCTCGCCCCATCGGATGGGGAGAGGGATTGAGGGTGAGGGGCAGGGCTGGGCGCACCAGCACCACTTCGGCGAGAGTTTTGTTCTGCGGATTTAACCATCCCCTCACCCCGGCCCTCTCCCCGTCCGACGGGGAGAGGGAGATCTGAGAGAGCGTCCTGAAGCTGGGCGTAAAGGTCCTGCCACTCGCGCATCCGCAGATAGGAGAGGAAATGCTGGCGACAGAACCGGCGCCGCTGGCTTTGGCCGCGAAGCTTTTCCCATTCGTCGTGAACGGCGTTCCAGATGTTGAGCAGCGCGAGGAAATCGGATTGCGGATCGGCGAAGCGTTTGTGGGCGGCGGCAGCGGCTTCCTTTTGATCAAGCGGACGCTCGCGGGGATCTTGGATGCTGAGGCCGGCGGCGATGATGAGCAATTCCCGCGAGGCGTGCTCCTGCTGCGATTGGAGCAACATGCGACCGAGCGTGGGATCAATCGGCAGGCGCGCGAGGTCGCTACCGAGTGGCGTGAGATTGCGTTGGGCATCGAGCGCACCGAGTTCCTGGAGCAAAGCGTAACCGTTGGCGATCGCGGCGGGCGTGGGCGGCTGGACGAACGGGAACGTCTCGATGTCGCCGAGGCGGAAAGCCTTCATCCGCAGGATGACTTCGGCGAGATTGGCGCGCTGGATTTCCGGCTGCGTGAAGGCGGGGCGCGCGGTGAAATCTTCCTCGGAATAAAGCCGGATGCAGATGCCGTCCTGCACACGACCGGCGCGGCCTTTGCGTTGGTTGGCGCTGCTTTGGGAAACGGGTTCGATGGGCAACCGCTTGGTGCGCGTGCGTGGGTTGTAACGGCTGATGCGCGCGAGGCCGGCGTCAATCACGTAGCGGATGCCTGGAATCGTGAGCGAGGTTTCGGCGATGTTGGTGGCGATGACGATCTTGCGCTGCGATGACGGAGAGAAGACACGTTGTTGATCTCCGGAACTAAGACGACCGAACAGAGGAATTATCTCGGCATCACGACCGAGGCGGCCTTCGAGCAGATCACTGGTCTCACGGATGTCCCGTTCGCCGGGCATGAAGATGAGCACGTCGCCGAAGTTGGATTCGTAAACGATACGCTCGGCGGCTTGCACGGCGGCGTCCACATAGTTTAAGTCGCCTTGTTCTTCGGAGGCGGAGTCTTGCGATTGATAGACGACTTCGACCGGATACATCCGTCCGGAGACTTCGATGATCGGCGCGTCGTTGAAGTGCCGCGAGAACATCTGCGTATCAATCGTCGCAGACGTGATGATTAGTTTCAGATCGCTGCGGCGCGCGAGCAGGCCCTTGAGATGGCCGAGCAGGAAATCAATGTTGAGGCTTCGCTCGTGCGCTTCGTCAATGATGATCGCATCGTAATCGCTGAGTTGCGGATCGCCCTGCGCTTCGGCGAGCAGGATGCCGTCGGTCATCAGCTTGATATACGTGTCAGAACTGGAGCGATCGTCGAAGCGGATCTTGCAGCCGACTTCGCGTCCCCAGGTGACGGATAATTCCTCGGCGATGCGGCGCGAGATGGACAGCGCGGCGACACGGCGGGGTTGGGTGCAACCGATCTTGGCGCGGATGCCGAGTCCGGCGTCGAGGCACATCTTGGGCAACTGCGTGGTTTTGCCCGAGCCGGTTTCGCCCGCAATGACGATGACTTGATTCGCGCGAATGGCGGCGATGATTTCGTCTTTGCGCGCGGTGATGGGGAGTTCCGGTGCGTAGGAAACTTGCGGAACGCTCAGTTGGCGTTGATCGCGGGTGGCGACGGAGGCGCGGGCTTGGTCGAGCAAACGATTGAGCAGTGCGTCGTGTTTGTCGGGATGGAGACGGTCGCGGAACAGCCGGGCCGCGCGCGAACCGAGCCGCACCCAGTCAGGCAACATGGCTTGCGGGAGCAGTTGGCGAAGTTCTTGGATGCGCGGGTCGTTCATGACCGGGCGCGTGTTGTAGCGGAAAATCGGGCGGCTGGAAACTTGAAATGGGCGACTGCATTTTTGCTTTTCCTTTGACTGATAGCATCTGCCGTTTACGATGCGTTACGCTCTGGGCCGAAAAGGTGAATAGCTAAATTATGTCAGATGCAATCCCCAAACCTGCCACGGAAAACGACAAAGCTCTGACATTTGAGATTAGTTATGATCGCGCGATAAATTACGCCTTTCAGCAAAACGCGATTCCTGTGGTGAAGGAACTGCGACTTCGGAACAATGCCACGCCACGCAAATCACTCACTCTTCGCGTCACCACTGAACCTGCTTTTGCCACGCCGACAGATTTGCATCTTCAGAGTCTTGACGCTGAGGCTGAGTTTCGCGTTGCGCCGCTCGATATAAAACTCAGTCACGACTTTCTGGCAACTCTGAACGAAAAGGTGGTTGGATGGTTGCGGATGGAAGTTCTGGAAAATGAAAAGGTGCTCTATTCTCAAACCGAGTCAGTTTCGTTGCTTGCCCGCAACGAATGGTGTGGACTTGTTTCTTTACCTGAAATCCTTGCCGCTTTCGTTCTTCCAAATGATCCAGCGGTTATGACCGTTCTTGGTCGTGCTGCTGAGATTCTTCGGGAGCATACTGGCCGCGCGGCGTTTAATGGCTACCAAGACAAAAATCGGAAGCGCGTCTGGGAACAGGTGGCGGCCATATACAAGTCCATTGCCGAATTGGGAATCCGCTACATCAGCCCGCCAGCCAGTTTTGAAAACACCGGACAGAAAGTTCGTTTCCCGTCTGACATTCTCGCTCAACGGTTTGGAACGTGCCTCGATCTTACATTGCTGTTTGCTGCTTGCTGCGAACAAATCGGCTTACACCCACTGATCCTCATGCACGAGGGGCACGCTTACGCGGGTTGCTGGCTGGAGGAACGGACGCTGCCAGAATCATCAATGGATGATCTGCAACAGGTTCGCAAACTAGCTGTGGACTCCCTTATCACGGTATTCGAGTCAACGATTGTCGCCAGCGAATCGCCGGGCACGCTACCGGATGCCGAATTGCTCGCCCGCCCACATCTGGAAACCAAATCACCATTCCGCCTTGCGCTTGATATTCGGCGCGCCCGCATCGCTCGCATCTCTCCGTTGCCCATTCCAGGGCATGTCACAACTTCAGTGCCTGGTTCAGGTGGAAGATCCGCTCCCGCCGTTGGAATGGGTGACCGAGATTTTGCAGAGCCACCACTGGTAACGCCAAAGGCTGCGACAAAACCGGGCAATCGCATTGATCAGTGGAAAAGCCGACTACTTGATTTAAGTTTGCGCAACCGTCTCTTAAATTTTAAACCCACTAAGAGCACGATCCAGATTCTGTCAGCGGCGCCTGAACATGTGGAAGATGAACTTGCGGCTGCGGTCGAGCTTTCGCTCCAACCCAAACCCAAGCTCATGGGTGAAGATGATCCGCGTAGCGCTGCCACCTACACAAAGCAGCAAAGAGCCGACGCGTTGGCTGAACATCTCCGCGATGAACTGAAGCATGGTCGCTTGCGGACGGGGCTCGAGGATTCGGAACATGCTCGTCGGCTGACTGAACTATATCGTGCTGCTCGGAGCGCACTGGATGAAAATGGCACCAACACACTATTTGCCGCCGTTGGCATACTTGAATGGCGTGAGACGGAGCACAGTGATCGCGTGTTGCGCGCCCCGCTGCTACTCGTACCTGTTGAGTTGATACGTAAATCTGTGCTCGAAGGTTTTACATTGCGGCGCATTGATGAAGACACGCGCTTGAACGTCACTCTGATGGAAATGCTCCGGCAGCAATTCCACAAAGAAATTCCCGGTTTAGATCCGCTGCCAGAAGATCAAAGCGGGGTTGATGTAGCTCGTATTTTTCAACTCTTCCGCGACGCTGTTCGCGAGCTCGTTGGTTGGGAAGTGAAAGTCGAGGTGTGGCTAGGCCAGTTTTCTTTCACCAAGTTTCTCCTTTGGAAGGACTTGACCGACCGCCTCGATGATCTCACACAGAATCGAATTGTTCGCCATCTAGTCCACGAAGCCGGGGGGCAGTACCTCAATCCGCCAGACGACATCCGTCCAGCACAACTCGACGACCAGTTTCATCCCCGTGATGTGTTCTGTCCTCGGAGCGCAGACTCTTCGCAGCTTGCCGCCGTCATGGCTGCTGCCGCTGGCCATGATTTCGTGCTCGAAGGTCCGCCGGGCACTGGCAAGTCTCAAACCATCACCAACATCATTTCGCACTGCCTCGCGCACGGAAAAAGAGTTCTATTCGTTGCAGAAAAGCGGGCTGCTCTCGATGTTGTTCACCGGCGTCTACGCGAGGAGGGATTAGAGCCATTCTGCTTGGAATTACATTCTAACAAGACTGGCAAGGCCGATGTGTTGGCCCAATTCGAGCGAAGCCTAAAACTCGTCACCGACGCAGCGGCTCCAGATTGGGAAAGGCGGGCGGCAGAGTTGGAAAAACTTCGCCGCGCGCTCAACGACTACGCCCGCACCTTGCATCGCCGCCACCCCTGTGGCCTCAGCGCCTATCAGTGCCTCGACTATCTTTTACCCCGGCAAAACGAACTCACCGTTCGCTTCGATGGTTGGACGACGGTTCTCGGAACCACGGCAGACACACTAGAGCGTGCCCGCGAACTCGCGCGACTTTTGCAAGAGCGTTCTCGGACACTCACACCACTGGCCAATCATCCGCTGGCTCTGCTGGGTTGTGAGGAATGGTCTCCAACGTGGGCCGAGCGGACTCTTGACCGCGCCCGTGAATTCAGCCGTCTTACGCAAAGTACTATTGAGGCAACCTGCGATCTGCGCACTTGGTTGCGCTTACCGGGCGCCGCCGCTTCGCGTTCGGAGTTAGGCCACCTCACTGCACTGGTGGACGGACTGCTCGCTCCTGAGCCCGTTGGTCCAGCTTTTGCCACCACTCCGTGGAATCAGTTGGCTGGCGACCTTGACTCTTGGATCACACTCATTCGCGAGCGCGCCGAGCTGCGCGCACAATTGAGCGGTATTCATTTGCTAGCCAATCCGTCTTCAACGCTTCCGAGCGAAGAGTGGTCGTCTAGTGGCGCAGAGCAAATCTTTGGAAAGGCCCGTGAACTTGGAGTGATCACAGAAACTGCCATCAAAGCCGCACATGATCTTCGTCCGTGGCTACGTGTTCCTAGTCCTACTGCATCGCGGATGGAACTGGTTCATTTAATTGGGTTAGTGGATGCCTTGCTAACCTCCGCTCCAGTCGGCGCAGCTTTCGCTACCACCCCTTGGAACGAATGGGTGGCGGAGTTCGACAACTGGATTGCCTTGGTGCGTGAGCGAGCAGAATTGCGGACACGTTTGGTTGGATACGATGAACCAAAACTTCTTGCGCTCGATCTTGATTTTTTAATCGAGCGGTGGCAATCGGCAAAGACCGCTTGGTTTTTGCCAAAGTGGCTGCGTATCGGCACTGTTCGCCGGCAGCTTCGCAAAGCTCGACCAGCTCAATCCAAGCCCGATGCTACGACAATGGGAGATGTGCTTCAGGCAGCCAAGCGACTTCGGTCAATCAACGGCATATTGACTGCGGCGACTGCCAAGGCGGAGTTGCATCTTGGAATTATTTGGGCGGACGGGGAGCCGCATGTGGATTTGCTTTCACATGTTCGCACTTGGGGTGCAGCACTCCACAGTTCCATCGCGGCTTGTGCCGGTGAGAATGTTGATTGGCTTGGTCAACTCCGCGAATTGATTGCCGGGTTGTTTCGAGACGGGCAGACCACATATGAGCCGGGAACAATTATCGGCAATCGGCTGAACGCATACCGCGAAGCAGTTACTCGGTTTGATGAAGGCTTAGAGTCGTTGGTGGAAGAGGCCTGTTTCCAACGCAAGCTGCTGGATGACGCCCCCGATCATCTCGTCGCGGTTGCCACGGCAATCGCCAGTTTTCTCGGCGCGGCTCCAAGAGTGCGCGCGATTAATGCGTCGCTTGCTGCGACCGCGTCTTCTGCACAATCAATTCTCGGCACGCTTTGGGCCAAAGGTGAGCCGTCTGTTGATGCACTCGTTAAAGCGCGTAAGTGGGGTGAACCTCTCCACGCTCACATGGTAAAATGCGCCGGCGATGACTTGAGTTGGCTCGGACAACTCCGCAATTTGCTCGCAGGGCTTTTTACCGAAGGGCCGGCGGCTTATGCATCCGGCACCAGTATCGGCAACCGGTTGATCCGTTATCGAGACACGCAAATAAAGTTTAACGAAGCGTTCACGGCTTTTGCCGCTGACGTGCGCCTGCAACGTGACCCACTTGACACGGCACACGATCACCTGACGGCGGTGCTCACTCTAACGGAACAATTACCTGCCGCATGGCCTAAGATTCGTGAATGGTGTTCGTGGCAAAAGGCCCGACACGAGGCACAGCAAATCGGACTTGATCCAATTATCGCAAAGCTGGAGTCGTCCGATGGCCACACCATTGATTTGCCAACCTTGTTTGAGCGTAGCTTCCGAAGGACTCTGTTATTTGCAGCAGTTGAGAATGAGTCCGTGTTGCGAGAATTCTTTGGCCGAGAGCACTCAGAACGAATCGAAAGGTTTCGGCAGATTGACGATAAGCTTGCGAATCTGGCTCGCGACCTCATTCGCGCCCGGCTTGCTGCGGGCATTCCGCGTGATCAAGTTCAGGATGACATCCCGAAGGCTGAAATCGGTCTGCTCCGCAAGGAAATCGGTAAACGGATGCGGCATATTCCAGTCCGGCAGTTGTTGGGACGAATCCCGACATTGTTACCCCGGCTCAAGCCATGTGTGTTGATGAGCCCACTCTCCGTTGCTCAATACCTTGAACCCTCGCACGAAACCTTTGATGTCGTGATTTTTGATGAAGCGTCCCAAATTCCAGTTTGGGATGCCGTCGGTGCCATTGCTCGCGGCAAGCAATTGATTGTCGTCGGCGATCCCAAGCAACTACCTCCGACAAATTTCTTCAACAGTGCTGGCGATGAAGACGAGGCAGTTCCCGAAGAACACAAAGATCTCGAGAGCATTCTTGACGAACTGCTTACCAATGGACTGCGTCACAAGCGCCTCCAATGGCATTATCGTAGTCGTCACGAAGGGCTGATTGCTTTTAGCAACCAGCAATACTACGCGAATGACTTGTTGACCTTTCCATCACCCGAAGCATCGCTCGGCGGTGTCCGCTTCAAGCATCTCCCCGATGCGCGTTACGACAAGGGTAAATCGCGCACCAACCTGGGCGAGGCCCGCGCGCTGGTCGATGAACTTGTTGCTCGGCTGCGTAAAACGGATGGCACGCCTCGCTCTTATGGCGTGGTTACATTCAGCCAAGCCCAGCAGCAACTGGTTGAAAATCTATTGGATGAAGAACGTCGCAAATTCCCGGAGATAGAAGTTCATTTTGGGGATGAACCTCCAGTCGAGGGTGAGCCGGTTTTTGTTAAGAATCTTGAGAGCGTTCAAGGCGATGAGCGCGACATAATTATTTTCTCCATCTGCTACGGCCAGGATGAAACAGGGCGTGTTTCGATGAACTTTGGTCCCCTTAATCGTGACGGCGGCGAGCGTCGGCTGAACGTCGCCATCACACGGGCAAAGCATGAAGTGATTGTTTTTAGCGGGCTTCGTGCTGACCAAATTGATCTTACTCGGACACAATCACGTGGTGTGCGCGACCTCAAATACTTTCTCGATTACGCCGAGAGAGGTCCGAAAGCGCTTGCTGCTGCAGCGACCGCATTCGGCGACGCCGAACCTGATTCAGAGTTTGAAATCCTTGTTGCAGATCGGATTCGGGCCGCGGGCTATGTTGTGCATCACCAAGTCGGGTGTTCTGGTTATCGAATTGACCTCGGCGTCGTCGCCCCGCGTAACCCAGGACGCTACCTCTTAGGTGTTGAATGTGATGGTGCTACCTATCACCGGGCCGCAACAGCCCGTGACCGTGACAAACTCCGGCAGCAAGTGCTTGAAGGTCTTGGCTGGAAGCTTCGTCGAATCTGGTCAACTGACTGGTGGCACAACCCGGAAGCTGAGATTGAACGTATTTGTGTTACTCTTGATGAAATATCGAAGCAAACTCCGGTATAATCAATTCTCGACGCAAGCATAACGACGGAGGCGCGGGCTTGTTCGAGGAGGCGATTGAGCAGCGCGTCGTGTTTGTCGGGGTGGAGACGGTCGCGGAACAAGCGGGCCGCGCGCGAGCCGAGCCGCACCCAGTCAGGCAGCATGGCCTGCGGAAGCAGTTGGCGAAGTTCATGGATGCGCGGGTCGTTCATGACCGGGCGCGTGTTGTAGCGGAAAAGGGTGGGCGCGGGAATCTGGAAATGAGGGTAGGGCAGGTTTTCCAACCTGCCAGTGCGGGCGACTTTCCAGTCGCCCGTTTCCGGCCCGCATTTTGGCAGGGCCTGAGTGAAACACGGGGTTGGAAAACCCCGTGCACCGGCAGGTTGGAAAACCTGCCCTACGGCGCGAGATTGATTCGATTTCGGGCGGTTGCGGGGTACATACTTCGCGTCATGGCGATTTCAAATCAACAAAGCGGGCAGCCGGATGCGCTCGGGCCGGTGACGGCGGGCGTGCCGAAGAAGCTTCGTTCCACGCGGCTCTCGAAACCGGGCGTGGTGGAGTTTGCCGCGCCGCCAAAGCCGGAGTTCAGCTTCAATCTCAAGCCGGCGGACATCGCGAAGCACCTGAATCGCTTTGTCATCGGACAGCGCGAGGCGAAGAAGGTGTTGAGCGTGGCGTTGTGCGATCATTTCCAGCATGTGCGGCTGACGTTGGAGGGAAATGCCGCGCCGTTTTATCAGAAGCAGAACGTGCTGCTGCTCGGGCCGACGGGCGTGGGGAAGACACATTTGATCCGGTCGGCGGCGGAGTTGATCGGCGTGCCGTTTGTGAAGGCGGACGCGACGAAGTTCAGCGAGACGGGTTACGTCGGCGGCGATGTGGATGATCTCGTTCGTGATTTGGCGCGGCGCGCGGGTGGTGACGTGAAGAAAGCCGAACACGGCATCATTTATCTCGACGAGGTGGACAAGCTCGCGACCCGCGGCGAAAGCGGCGGGCGGGATGTCTCAGGTCGGGGTGTGCAGACGAATTTGCTCAAGCTGATGGAGGACGGCGATGTGCCAGTGGTGTCGCCGAACGACATGACGGGCCAGTTGCAAAGCGCGATGTCGGCGATGCGGGGCGGGGGCGCGTTGCAGCCGGAGACGATCAACACGCGGCACATTTTGTTCATCGTGAGCGGGGCGTTTTCGGGGATTGCGGGGATCATTCAGCAAAGACGGGATTTATTGCGGAATGCGGAGTGCGGAGTGCGGAATAAGAAAAATGGGAACATTGATTCACTTCTGGCGCAATTGAGCACGGCGGACTTGATTCACTTCGGACTGGAGCCGGAGTTCATCGGGCGCTTGCCGGTGCGAGTGGCGTGTCATGGGCTGGACACGGATGATCTGTTCGACGTGCTGAGGAAGAGCGAGAGCAGCTTGATTCATCAATACGAACGGGCGTTTGCGGCCTACGGCATCAAATGCGAGTTCAAGGATGATGGCTTGCGGCGGCTGGCGGAACTGGCGGCGAATGAACAGACCGGGGCGCGGGGCTTGATGACAATTTGCGAACGGGTGTTTCGTGATCTGAAATTCCAACTGCCAAGCAGCAAGGTGAAGCGGGTTGCCGTGACGGCGAAGTTGGTGGATGCGCCAATGCAGGAGTTGCGACGATTGCTGCGGTGAAAGGAGCGCGGATCTCCAGATCGGCTCGTTTCAAGACAAGCCTTCGAGCCGATCTGGAGATCGGCGCTCCTTTCAGGCGGCGAGGGCGCGTGGGGCGATGGCTTGCCGGCGCTCCAGCAACGCGAGGTAGGCTTGGACTTCCCGCAGGGCGGCCTGGTAATGCTGTTGGCAGTAACCGTGGGACAAATCTTTTGTCGTCGCCGGCCATGGACCATTGATGTGGCGGCCGCAGACACAGCATACCGTTGTGACCTGGCCCGGTTGGAATCTGTTCTTCATAGCTTTCACTTTCCCTTCGCGGCCCCGACGAGCGCCGTTTGTTGACGTTATGATTTTCGGGGCAGAAGCGGTTTCCCACAATGGAACTTTAGGTGTATGTGCCTTCCGCGCACAGGCCGGTTGTTGGAATGAAATCTTGCCGAACCCGGTGTGGTTCGCTAATTCAGGCGCGTGACCTTCCTGCCCATTGTCGAACGGGAATTGCGCGTGGCGGCCCGTCGGCCGATGACTTTCTGGCTTCGCATCATTGCGGCCCTGGTGGCCTTCGGCATTGCCAGCGGGTTGTTCACGTTGCTGGTCAGCCTTCCCGGCGGCGGCGGCGCGCATCCGGGCGGACCCTTGTTCGCCGTGCTCACGTGGATGAGTCTGGCCGTGTCGTTGTCGGCGGGATTGTTCTTCACCTCGGATGCGTTGAGCGAGGAGAAGCGGGAAGGGACGCTCGGGTTTTTGTTTCTCACAGACCTGCGTGGCTATGATGTGGTGTTCGGAAAACTGCTGGCGACGTCGTGTCGGTGTGTGTTTGCGTTGCTGGCGATCTTTCCGGTGCTGGCCTGCACGCAATTGCTGGGCGGAGTGGAGGGAGGTCAATTCTGGCGGACGATCCTGGCCTTGCTGCATGCGCTGTTTTTTTCCCTCGCGGCGGGAATCTTTGTCTCCGCCATCAGCCGACATCCTCAAAAATCATTGGCGGCAACGCTGGCGCTGTTGTTTATTTTGCTGGCCGGAGGCGCGGCCGGGGATTCGCTTTATGCTTACGCGATGGGCAGGTCATTCCGTCCGATCCTGAGCCTCGCAAGTCCGCTCACGGTTTTCCTCTACGCGGACGGAGGCCCGCCGATGTTTTGGAAGGCTTTCGTGGTCAGCGAAGTTGTGGCGTGGTTGCTGTTGGCGGCGGCCTGCCTGCTCGTCCCGCGCACCTGGCAGGAAAAAGCCGCCCGGTTGGAGATTTCAAAATCGCCGTGGCGCACCTGGTGGCGGCTGGGCGGGTCACGTCGCCGGGAATATCTGCGCACCGTGGTGATGGGGGAGAATCCGCTGCAATGGCTGGCGTGCCGGGAGCGCTGGCAATCGTTGCTCCTATGGGGCATTGCCCTGGTCATGGTCGGTTGGTTTGCCGCGACAAGTTTGATCCAGAATAAATACTGGGATTTGGCCGGCTGGTGGTTTCTCAATGCGGTGGTGACTTTGGTGCTTTATCTCTGGACCGCATCGCAGGCAAGCCAGGTTTTCGCCGAAATGAAGCGGTCGGGGCTGATCGAATTGATGCTCGCAGTCCCATTGGATTTTCGCAAAGTTGCGCCGGGGGCGTGGTGGGGACTGGTGCGGTTGTTCGGTCTTCCAATCGCGATCATTGTGCTGGTGCAATTCCTCGCAACGGTCACCGGGATCAAGGGAGCAAACGCGGGCGGGATGATTCGCATGGGAACCAGCGGCGTGATTCCCGAGTGGGTGATGTTGTGGTTCGGGGCGGGGGTCGGGATGCTGTTGAGCCTGGCGAATTTCGTGGCTCTGATCTGGTTCGGACTATGGATGGGGTTGGTGTCACGGAACAGTTTGCTGGCGACGTTGAAGACGATTGCCTTTGTGCAAATCCTCCCGTGGTTGGTGATTACATTTTCCAGTGCCATGACGCTCCCCATCATGATGGCCAGCTTTGGTGGTTTCGGGGGCGGGGTTGCGGTGCCGGGCTGGATCGAATGGTATGCGCTGATCAGCACCGGCGTGGTGGCGGTTTTGACTTTGGGCAAGGATTGGCTTTTCTGGAGTCTGGCACGCCGGCAGTTGGTGGACAATTTCCGGCGGACTGCGACGCAGGCAGTGGTGCCGGTGGTTTATCGGAAAATTATTCCGCCGGTTTCATCGTCGCCAAACTTGCCGCCAGTCATTCCACCGCCGTCGCGTTGAATTCAGCAGCGAATCCAGCCAACACGTCTTTTGACTTTCGTGCCCGCCGTTTCTAACCTGCTCGCATGGACTCACTCCACGCGCCGTGGCGCATCGAATACATTTTGGCGCCCAAGCCCCAGCTTGATGAGAGCCTGTTCACGGGCATCGCGCAATCCAGCGATGACGCGGGCAATCTCGTCATCGCGCGCGACCGCACGTGCTATGCGCTGTTGAACCGCTATCCCTACGTGGGCGGGCATCTCATGGTCGTGCCATATAAACAATCGCCGGACTTGGAGGGATTGACCGATGACGAAGTCTCCGATCTGTGGAAGCTGGTGCGCCGGTGTATCGCAATGCTCAAGCGCGAGATGCGGCCTGATGGTTTCAACGTCGGCATCAACCTCGGCAAGGTCGCGGGGGCGGGAATCATTGAGCACGTGCATATCCACATCGTGCCGCGCTGGAACGGGGACACCAACTTCATGCCGGTCATCGCTGGCGTCGGCGTCGTGCCGCAGGCGTTGACGGAACTGGCGGACAAACTTCGTCAGGCGATGCAGCAGTGATGGTTAAACAGGTTAAGATGGTAGGTTAAATATGTTAAATCGGCCCTCGATCACAAAACGCACGGCCCTACCGGCTTCATTTAACCCGAACTCCGAAGCGGAAGGGAATCACCGCGCCTTTGCGCCCGTAGGGCAGGCTTTCCAGCCTGCCGGTACACCGGACTTTCCAGTCCGGTGTTCCGTTGAACCGGGCGACTGGAAAGTCGCCCGCACTGGCAGGCTGGAAAGCCTGCCCTACGATTATTGCTCCGCACCAACTTCGGAGTTCGGGTTTAACCAATCACTCATTTCACTCATTTAACGATTTATCCCCATGGCTTCGGAAACTTTACACTTCGACAACGCGCGCATCGCGCAGCAGTTGTATAACAACGAACCGCGCAATCTGGACGCACTGGAAAACCAGCTCGGTGTCAAAGCGACGGTGCGCGATGGCTGGATCAAGCTGGAGGGCGCGGCGGATGCGCTCGAACGTGCCAAGCAGTTGTTCGTCTCACTGGAGAATTCGCTCAAGGCCGGATCGCCGGTTCGCAATCGCGAGTTCACCCACGCGCTGAATGTGGTCAAACACGAGGGCGTGACGACGTTGAAGGACTTGATGAACGACCGCGTTCATACGCACGAGAAACGGCCGGGCGTGACGGCGAAGACGGTCGGGCAGAAGAAATATGTAGAGGCGATCCGCGGGCATGACATCACGTTTGGAATCGGGCCGGCGGGCACGGGGAAGACATACCTTGCGGTGGCGATGGCGCTGTCCGCACTGCGGGAGGGAAAAGTTTCCCGGATCATTCTGACGCGGCCGGCGGTGGAGGCGGGCGAGGCGCTCGGGTTTTTGCCGGGCGACCTTTACGAGAAGATCATGCCGTATCTGCGGCCATTGCATGATGCGTTGCAGGACATGTTGCCGCCGGAAGAAATCCAGAAGCACACGGAACGGAACACGGTTGAGATCGCGCCCTTGGCGTACATGCGCGGCCGGACGCTCAACAATGCGTTCATCATTCTGGATGAGGCGCAGAATTCCACCACCGAGCAGATGTTGATGTTTCTGACGCGCCTCGGACATGGCTCAAAGGCGGTGATCACTGGCGACGAGACGCAGATTGATCTGCCGGCGCACAAACATTCCGGCTTGCTGGAGGCGCATCGGGTGTTGCGGCACACGGAAGGTATTGCGGTGATCGAGTTCGATAAGCGCGACGTGGTGCGGCATCCGTTGGTGCAGCGGATCATCTCGGCCTACGAAGAGCATCGTGGCAAGACCAAGCCCGAATGAGTCTGGAACTGACGATCCGCAACCGGCAACGCTCGCGGGCGATCAACACGCGATTGTTGCGGGAGATTACGATCGAGCTGTTGAGTGAGTTGTTGAAGTTGGACGAGGTCGAGTTGGGCGTCGCGCTGGTCGGCGCGAAAGAGATGGCGCGGGTCAACTGGCAGTTCCTGCGACACGAAGGCTCGACGGATGTGATCACGTTCGATCACAGCGAGGAGCAATCATCCCGCAGGCAACAGAAAGGTTTTCGCCAGACGATCTGCGGCGAGTTGTATGTCTGCGTGGATGACGCGGTGGCGCAGGCGCGGAGTTTTCGGACGACCTGGCCGGCGGAAGTGGTGCGCTACATCGTCCACGGCGTTTTGCATCTGGGCGGGCATGACGATCATCGCGTGACCGCGCGACGCGTCATGAAGCGCGAGGAAAACCGCTTGGTGCGGCTGCTGGAAAAGAAATTTTTGCTTCGCGCGCTCGCCAAGACGGCGAAGTGACATCAGCCTGAACTCCGAAGTTGGTGCGGAGCAATAATCGCAGGGCAGGTTTTCCAACCTGCCAGTGCGGGCGACTTTCCAGTCGCCCGTTTCCGCCACGCCACCCGACTGAAACACGGGACTGGAAAGTCCCGTGAACCGGCAGGCTGGAAAGCCTGCCCGACTCTCGCCCGCGCCGTTTTGCTGCCGGCGACTTCGGAGTTCGGGATCAGCTCAAACAGCTTTTGCCGCCGGATACTTGTTGCGCAGCACGTAAACGAGCGACTTCACGGCGAGTTCCAGGAACGGAAACGGTTTGGTGATGAAATCATTGCCGCCGCTCATCGTCGAATTCGCGCGATTCTGGAAATCATTCAAATTGGTCACGAACACGACCGGGGTTTTTTTGTGGCGCGGCAGGGCGCGAAGCCGGGTGCAGAGTTCGTGGCCGGTCATCCCGGGCATGTCCACATCGAGGAACACGAGATCGTAGGTGGATTCGCTCAGCATCTTCAAAGCGACGTTGGGATCGTCCACTCCGACGGATTTCAGCTTGGCGCGCTCCAGCGCGTGCGTCACCGCGCGACGGGAGATCGGCTCATCGTCCACCACGAGGATGTTTGAAGTATTGGGGAGGGGCTGCGTTGTCCCATCCGGCTGGTCAAACAGCACCGGCAGAAAATCAATGGCGGTCGCCAGCGTGCGCAGGATGGAAGCGTTGATGGTGTTGGGCTTTTCGTGGAGTTCCATCGTGAAGGCTTCGAGTGCTTCGGAAAGTTGGGCGAACTCGGTCAAGCCGGCGAGGTGCGCGGAGCCGGTCAATCCATGGGCGCGGCGATAAATCTCCCGCGCGAAGTTCGCCCGGTCGTTGTCAGTCGTCGCCCGGGCCATGCCCTGGATGGCTTGCCGCAGTCTGGTGATCGTTTCCTGGAACGAGACGGTGACGGAGTTCCGCAGTTCGGTCTGGCCGGAGGCTTCGGCTTTTGGGGTGACGGTCGGATTGCTGCCAAGTTTGGTGCGGGGTTCCGCCACGGTCGGTTTGGTGACGTGGTCGGGGCTTTTGCCGAGGGCGGAGCGCACGGCTTCAATCACCTCCTTGGTCGGGCAGTTGGCTTTTGAGAGACACTTGGTGGCGCCGGCCTTCCAGGCTTCCTGCACCATCGAACTCAGGTAGGTGTTGGAAAAGACGATGAGGGGCAGCTTTTGGAACTCCGGCTGACTGCGAATCTTTTTCATCACCTCCAGCCCGCTGATCCCGGGCAGGATCAAATCCACGATGACGGCGTCGGGGGTGAAAGTTTTGAACAGCTCCAGGCCAGCTTCGCCCGTGTTGGCCACCTCGACCGTGAAGCCTTCGACAGCGAGCCGGTTGCGGTAGATGTTCGCGACCAGTTGATCGTCTTCGATAATCAGGATTTTACTCATCGTGCGATTCAGGATTGGGGTGTGACGCCGGGCGTGATGTAGGGGGTCAACGTGGTGCGGATCAAATCGAATTCGGCCGTCACCTGCGTGAACAGCGTGGGGGCGGTGGCAAGTGTGCCTTCCTCACCTTGCCGTTCCAGTTCCCGGAGCAGGGGGACGATGCGTTTCATGCCGCAGGTGGCGCTGGCCCCGGCGCAACTGTGGGCGATGCGGCGGATGCCGGGCGCATCGTTGGTTTTGACCGCCGTCTGGAGTTCCTCCAGTTGTTGCGTGGTCTGCTTGAGGTAGAGGGTGGCGAGTTCGGTAAGGTTTTCGGGGTTGCCCTCGGTGAATTCGTTCAACCGATCCATGTCAACGGCAGGCAGGTCGTTCATAGGCGTTTCAGTTTGGGCGAGAAGTTTTACGGTCGCCCTGGCAGAATCAATCTTGTGCCCGGCTAAATCAAGCGCGGCTTTCTCACCCCAGCGTTCGACGACCGCGCGCACTTCTTCGGGGCGGACGGGCTTGGACAAATAATCGTCCATGCCGACGGCGAGACATTTTTCCTTGTCGCCGGGCATGGCGCTGGCCGTCATGGCCACGATGACCAGGGGCGATTTGTAATTCGGATACGTGGTGCGATCCTGCTGCCGGCTGCGGATCTGTCGCGTGGCTTCCAGGCCGTCCATCTCGGGCATCATCACGTCCATGAAAATCAGGTCAAAGACGCCCTCGTCCAGGGCCTTGAGCGCCTCAAGCCCATTGGCCGCGACCTTGGCGGTGTAGCCCATCTGGCCGAGCAGGCGCGTGGCGACCTTCTGATTGATGAGGTTATCGTCGCACAACAGGACCCGCAGCGGCATCCGGCTGGAAAGTTTCGGGTCGAGCTTGTTGCTGGCCGGAGCGGGCTTCGGGGCCGGGCGCAAACCGGAGACTACGCGCACAAGCGACTCAAACAATTGCGCGGGCTTGATCGGTTTGGTGAGACAGGTCGCAAAGCCGGCGGCGACGAACTCCGGGCTGTCGGTGCGGACGCCCATCGAGGTCAACAGCACCAGCGGCAGGTTCGCGCCGGCGGCCAGCTTGCGGATTTCCTGCGCGAGCGTGAGTCCATTCATGCCTGGCATCTGCATATCAAGCACGGCCAGATCAAAGGTTTCTCCCGCGCGCAACCAGGCGAGCGCCTGATCGCCGTTGGCGGCGGTGCGCGGTACCATGCCCCACTTGGACGTCTGCAGGGACAGGATGCGGCGGTTGGTCGCGTTGTCATCCACGATCAACAGTTTCAAACCGGCGAGCTGCGGTTGGTTGCGGTCGAGCATCGAGGTTTCGTGTTGCGGGGCCGACTGGAAGGGCAGCGTAAATTGGAATGTGGAGCCGCTGCCGGGAGTGCTTTCGACCCACAGCTTGCCGCCCATCAATTCCACCAGCCGGCGGCTGATGGACAGGCCGAGACCCGTGCCGCCGAAATGCCGCGTGGTGGAAGCGTCGGCCTGGACAAACGGCGTGAACAATCTGGCGAGGCGCTCGGAGGAGATGCCGATGCCCGTGTCGCGCACGGCGAAATGCAACTGCCACGGCGTGGTCGGATTGGCGGGATTTTCCGGCGCGGTGAGGACTTTGATCTCAATGAAGATTTCGCCCTGATGGGTGAATTTGACCGCATTGCCGAGCAGATTGACGAGCACCTGCCGGAGGCGGGTGACATCGCCCAGCACCTGAGCCGGGGCGTTGGCGGCGATTTCGTAGGTCAGATCGAGTTGTTTCTCGCCGGCTTTCGCACCGAGCAGATCCAGGGCTTCCTCCACGCAGGTGCGCAGATTGACCGGCTGACATTCAAAGTCCAGCTTGCCGGATTCGATCTTCGAGAAGTCGAGGATATCGTTGATGATCGTGAGCAGTGATTCGGCGCTGGAATAGATCGTGTCCACGTAACTGCGTTGCTCGGGCGCGAGCGGGGTTTCGAGCAGCAGGCCGGTCATGGCGATGACGCCGTTCATGGGCGTGCGGATTTCGTGGCTCATGTTGGCCAGGAAATCCGACTTGTTGCGCAATGCCAGCGCGGCGCTGTCGCGTTCCCCGATCAACGTCTGGTTTTGCCGCTTGAGTTCGTCCTGCCGGTGTTTGACGCGCAGGGCACTGTGGATGCGGGCGCGCAGTTCGACCCCGTCGAAAGGCTTGGTCTGATAATCCACGGCCCCGAGTTCAAGCCCACGCACTTTCTCAGCGGGATCGTTGCGCCCGCTCAAGACGATGACGGGAATGTCGCGCGTCTGCGGCGCGGCTTTGATTTCGCGGAGGAATTGAAAGCCGTCCAAGCCCGGCAACCCGAGGTCGAGCAGCAGCAGGTCGGGGCTTTGATCGCTGAGGCGCTGGAGGGCTTCAGCGGAATTCGCGGCATGGCTGAGGACGAGATTGGCGGACGCAAAAAGTTCCGCCAAGATGGCGGCGATCCTGGAATCGTCTTCGACCAATAAAATTTGCGCGCTGCCTGACTTCATTGAGTTGCGGAATCAAAACGCACTCCGTTGGTACGACACGGAATACGAATGGCTGTCATTTAGCAGGTTCAACACCAATCATGCGCATGACTGATAACGGCATACGCGGGGAGTTGCTTTGAGTGAATCCGCGCGGAAATGAGGCGCACAATTATCCGGTCGGGAGTTGCCTGTTTACGGCAAGCGAAAAGCACGCTGGCTTGATTCAAGACATTTTTGATTTTGTTCAGGACAATTAATATCCCAAAGTCTCAGTAAAAACTGCTTGTCAGTGCTTCGCGTCGGACATACAACCAAGCCGTCAGACGACAAATTTGGATAAACATGTAATTACAAACAAAAACATTTAGCGTGGCTTTGCCACGGACTCGTCAGAAAACCGCGAAATTCCTCGAGTCAACAGACCTGTCAAACCCGCGCCCCGACTGGGCGCGGCTTGACGTGCTCTGTTGACGGGTGCTTCGCGGTACCTCTGACGGGGGTGCGTTAGGTTCGCGCCCCTTCATTTCCGTAGCGGACCATCAGAAACGGGAAACGGAACCACATGAAAACGGATAAACGACTCTTCGCAGGGATCATCGCAGTTTTAGCACTTCTTCATTCAGTTGAGCCGGGCCGGACTGCTCCACGCGCGCCGCAACCGCCGTGGCCCGAGGAAAGCATCAAGATTTTCGGCTTTGATTCCGGCTATGCGCGCGGGCCGTGGCGGAATCTGGCACTCAATGAGGACAACGCCACGCTTTTAGAAAGTTGGAGTGGCTATGCGTTAAGTCGCGAAGCCAGCCGCGAAAGTTTCTTGCCGTCGCCCGTCATCATTCCGGCGCGGGCTTCCGAGACAGAATCCAATTTTGCGCCAGCGGCGGGAACGATTCGATTCTGGTTTGCGCCCAACTGGAGCACGGCGAGTAAAACCAGCGGGGGACAAGGGCCGGGCCATGCCGCGCGGCTGTTGGAACTGGTGCAACTCAATCGCGAGAAAGCCCCGACGCGCTGGGCGTTGTTCTTCAATGCGGCGGGCGACACGCTCAGCCTGGCCGGGGAAACCAAGTTGGGCGCGGAGGTTTTGCTGCAAACGCCGGTGGAATTCACGGCGGGCGCTTGGCGGATGATCACCTTGTGCTATTCGGAAACCAATGTGGTGCTGCAACTGGATACCGAGACGATTGCAAAGGGAGCTGGCTTGGTTGCGCCCGCCGCGTGGGAGGAACAGAATCTGGGCTTGGTGATCGGCTCAGACGTTTATGCCTCGGCGGACTCACTGGCCGAAGGTCAATTTGAAGAAGTGGTGACGAAGCGGCGCTGGCCCACGAAAATGGATTGGCAGGAAATGTATTTCAAGAGCGGGAAGCGGCGCTCGTTGCTTGGGGCGCAAGGCACCAAACAGGAGGAACAGGCCAAAGTGGTGGCATTGAAATCCACCGGGTTGTTGCCGGAGGAGTATGGAGTGACAACCCAAAGTTTATTGGAGGAAGGCGGCGGCACAATGGCTTACAACTACGCCGAAGGAAGTTTGTGGCTGGAGATCTTGAGCGTCACGAACGGGCAGGCCAATTTGACCGTGCATGGCACCGAGCCGGAGGCCGCGTATGAAATCCTCAGCAAGGAAGCATTAACCAACAGCACTTGGGCGGGGGAATTGCCGATTGTGATTGGGGCTGACGGCCAGGATTGGACGCCGACCACGGTGGCGATTGGAGCGCGTACCAACAGCCTGTTTCTGTGGGCCAGAGTTTTGCGTGACACGGATGGGGACGGCCTGCCGGATTGGTGGGAATTGGAACACGGCCTGGATCCGAACAATCCCGACACCGGGAACACGGGGGTGTCGGATGGCTACAAAGACAGTGACAATGATGGTTGGACGAACTTGCAGGAGTATCAGAACGGGACGAGTCCGGGGCTGTTCAACACCCCGGCAGTGCCAAGCGGATTTGCGGTGCATCTGGCAGCTACGGGAACAAATGTGCATTCATCGTGGCTGACCACTGCTGGACCGGCGGTCAGCTATACGATTGAGCGGGAATATTACAGCACCACTATTCAAGTGACGAATGCGACCAGTGCCTTGTGGGCGTTAACGGACGATCTGCCGGAGATTTATTCTGAGGGACAAATTCCTCGTTATCGAATCCAAGCCCATTATCCCGGCGGCAGTTCCGCCTGGAGTCCATGGCAGCGCATCGAAGAATTGAATCCACCGCAATCTACCATTCGCACCGTTGCGGACAATGTTACCAGGTTGTTTCTGCGCGATCTGCCACCGTATGTAACATCGGTGCGAGTAGGGAACGCAGACATAGACTGGGAGATTCTTGAACACGTTTCGGTTTTCGATGAAGAAATTGCCTTGGCGCAGTTCACCAACGGCGTGGCTATTCTTCCAGAGCCCTTGGTGCAAACATTGGCTACTACTGGCAGATTTAATTATGTCCGATTTGTGCTGACCAACGGCGTGGTGAGTGCGATTGACATTAGCAATAATGGTTACGCAATCGGCCGGCCCTTTTGGGACGGGCGGGCCCAGCTCAAAGACAACCTGCGATTCTTGTTCCGCGTGGCGACGCCAACCAATAGTTTTGGTTTTAACCGACACAATGGGGCGTCCGAAACGACGACTTCCATGCCGGTAGATTATGCTTATGCCAGCTATTTATCGGTCTCCAGCTACACGGTGCCGCAGGCCGTGGCACAAAAATCCTTACCCTTTGAAGACAATTATGATTACCGGAATCTCATTTTTGATCCTGATTACCTTGATGGTAATGGGGCACTGGCGACCGGAATGTATTGGGCACCATCCTTCTTGGGGGTAATTGATCCCAGAGCTTTCAAGTTTCAGCCGCAGTCTGGTGTCAGCAACATTGCTTCGTTACTCACACCAGCAGAGACAACCTGGACCGCTTGGTGTGACCACCATCCAACGCTGGCCTATCTGACAAACCACAATGTCGGCGTTTCCATGAATTTGTCGGTGGATTTGATTCCTGTTTATAGCATGGCTGCTGGCGCGCGGAATTTGTATGGCTTGCCGTATCTGTCATTTGTCGTGGCGAACGATGACGGCCTATCTCTGCTTGCGCCCGGCACGCCCAATGATTCGGCTTCAGGTTACGCTTATCCCCAAACCGCCCAACCCATCTTTCAAACGACCGATTACTATTTCGCCCGGCAGTATGGAGCCTGGTACGACCATCTTGACGCGCCCAAACTGCCCGGCCATCCGACTTTTTCGCCAACCAACACCAGCCCGCTGTTGATTGCCAGCATCGGCGATCCTGATTTCCGCGTGGCGGGTTATGCCAAGCTGGCGGTGACTAATGGCTATCCCGGCGTTTACGGTTTCCTTGGGCAATACTTTGACCAAGCGTTCACGACGACCAATGGCGTGGTGACGACGAATGAAACTGGCCTCCTCTCTCCGTATGGCGAGTTCTTCCCGACCGAACCGGGCCGCATGGCCTTGGTGACGCTGCCGGACCTCGAGACTGGCCAACGCGGCACGGCCACCGTATATGTGGTGTCCATGAACTTGGACGCCAATCATGATGGCATAATGGACCGCTCCTTCTTCGGCCCCGATCAAACCACTGCCGCCAAACCGTTCCGGTTCTGGATCAACAACGACCGCGATCCGTACAGCGAGGATTTGCAATACGGCACCATGGACTTTGAGGATGGGAAAATTACTTCCATGCGCGATCTCGAAGACTTTGCGCGGTTGTGGATTTCGGGGTTGCCAGCTTTACCGGCTTCAAATGGATATTCTGTGACCTTGAGTTGGCGTAATGCGACGGGTTCGCCCAAAATAAAAATCTATCCGGCTGCGGAAGAAGATGGGGGCGCTGGCTATTTAACAAATTCTGTAACTGCTCAATTCCAATTGTCTGTCCTCTTGGGGCAATCAAGCCCCGGCCAGACTTTAGGTGAAGTGACTTTAGCGCAGCCGCTGGAGTTCCCACCGAATTATTTCGCCCAGTTTGGCCGGAAACATTTCTTGTTTGAAGGTTCAGGAATGGGGAGGGGAGAACTGGTGCTGACAATCCGGCAAAGCACAGATACGATTGTCGAAACCTCCGTATTCTTCGAGCTTCTGGATATAAAACAAATGTATGAGCGTTGGACGATTGGTGAGGTTGGCTCAATGCAACCTGTGAATACACCGTATTTGGCCACCGACGGACTTCCAGTCGGAGCAGCTCCCTTCCAATATCCCCATAATGCCGCTTCCGACACCAATACACCTTATATTTTGCATGTGCATGGCTGGAACATGACGACTTGGTCAAAGAACAGTTATGCGGAAACGGGATTCAAGCGGCTCTATTGGCAGGGTTACACTGGCCGTTACGGTGCTTTTCGGTGGCCGACATATTTTAATTTTCCGGGTTTGGGTTTTGATGCTCAAGCTTTTGATTTGAACAATTACGAGAAGAGCGAATGGCAGGCGTGGAAATCGGCAACTGGACTGAGGACGCTGTTGACAAATCTGAACACGAAATATCCCAATCAAGTGCGAGTAACCGGACATAGCATGGGCAATGTGGTGGTGGGTGAAGCCCTGCGGATCAGTTCCAGTGCGCCAAAACTGGCTGCCGTTTACGCTGCGCTTCAGGCCGCAATACCTTCGCACTGCTACGATGCCGGGGCAACAAATCGCTCGATTCCATTCGTGTTGAACAACAACACACCAAACGCCTATGCCAATTATTGGCAGTCTGGCAGTTCAAACTATTTCCACGGATTTCAAGGGGCCAGCAACTACGTTAACTTTTTCAACACAAATGATTTCGCGCTTGAAAGATGGGAGTTTGGTCAAAATTTGAAGCCTGCTAGTTCGCTAACGTATTCTTACGACCAAATCGGCGGTAAGTTTTACAAAGGGGTCGGTGAACTTACTTTCCCGGCCAACACTCACGAGATTTTTTCCTTCTGCACCGAGCCACGCTGTTATGCGCTGGGCGCACAACCCAATGTTGGTGGTTATTTTAATCCGACCAATCAAGTTGATCTGAATTTATCTCCCTACGATTTTGGTGAAGAAATTCCGGGGCATAGCGGACAATTTCGTTTTTCAAATCAAGCCTGCTGGCCATTTTGGAAAAAACTTTTGGAATCACTAAATCTTTAACCACGATGAAAACCAAACAACTTAAATTTGTTCTGTGGATAGCAGCAATCATTGCAATTGCGCTTCTGATTTGGCTGTTCACCAGACGACCCAAAACCAATAGTGAACAAACAGAATTGCCTATTGCTCCGGCAAGCACTTTTATAATGACAAACCCTTCAGCTTCTGCGCCAGTTACTAACGGGCAAAATGCACATTTACCCCCTGTTGCTTCCCATGCAGACCTGCAACGCGAAAGAGAAGGACTTTTAAGTATGATAGACGACAAGAATTCGCCAATTAATTTTTTTGCGAAGGTGATGGACCAGGATGAGCAAGGAATTCCGGGCGTGAAAATCAGCATGACGATACGGCGTTGGATACTTACAACTAATCAAAGCGTTGGGGCTTTTCCAGTTGACGGAGAATTTACAGAATACGACCTGGTAAGTGATGCAGTTGGAAATTTTCAGATTACTGGTAAAACCGGAGACAGCCTTCGAATTAAGGCTATTGAAAAATCCGGATATGAGCTTTCACCGCAACAACAAAAAAGCGTTGGCCCATCAAGCGGGAATCCTGAGAACCCTGTAATTATTCGGATGTGGAAAAAAGGGCAGGCTGAACCTTTGATTATTCACAGCAAATCCTTTGATGCTGCACCGGATGGTCGAACCAATATGGTTAGCCTCGTGACAGGCGTTAAGACCGAAAGTGCAACATTAGACGATCAATCCATCGCCATCAGCATTAACCGTCCAGCCATCGCATCAAATGCGGACAAGTATGATTGGTCGGTCAGAATTCAAATGGCAGGTGGTGGTTTATTGGAATCGGAGGATGAATTCATGTATCGCGCTCCTGCAAGCGGCTACAAACCAAATTTTGTTTTTCAATTCAAAAAAGATGCTGACGGCTGGAATTCAGCGCTGAAGAAGAAGTTTTTTTTAGAAACTCGCCAAGGAATTCGTGGCACCGTTGAGTTGGAAGTTTATCCGGTAAATCTTGGCGGCAAAACGACTTTTCGTTTGAATTCAGTAATTAACCCCTCTGGCTCGCGCAATCTGGAATACGACCCTGCGGTTCAGCCCAAGCCGAAAGTGTATGAGTAGTGAACGGCGTGGTGACGACGAATGAAACGGGACTGCTCTCGCCCTAAACCTTCGCGTGATTGGAGTTCCGAACAGGGCCTTTTTTCGAATGGAATCTTTCATCAATCCGTCAGGTGCTAGAAACTTAGAACCGGCAAATTGATGGCTTCTCATTCCGTCACACCATGGAAAGAAAGGTTGCGCTAATTTTCGTCCTGCTTTTGGGGTTGGCACTGTTTCTTTTGTTGAAAAAGCAGAACGCCGAGAAAGAAAAGCTGCCTGACAGCGTAAGCATTGCTACAAACACTGTTGTATCAATTGAAGGTCATGCAGAAAACGACCACGCAGTCATTCTTGCGACTACAAATGATGTTGAAGCCCTGTTCGCTCAGAATTTAACAGATGCGGCAACAAACGCCTACATGCAAAACCTTCTGCAAAGATGGCAAACACGAATTGATTTTTATGGCAAAGTGGTGGACGAAAAGGGAAGTCCAGTAGAAGGCGCATCCATTCAATTCAATTGGACAGAAGTTCCCTCTTTTGAAGGTCCGGGGAACAGTGCAACCACCACGAGCGATGCTGCTGGATTGTTTTCATTGGAAGGAAAACATGGCCCAAGTTTGAATGTCAGAGTTATGAAGGATGGCTATTACACTTCTCCGGCAAATCGCATGGGGTTTTCGTACCGAATGGGGCAAGTGTTTTTACCAGACCAGACAAATCCAGTCGTGTTTCGGCTCAGAAAGAAAGGGCAAGGTGTGCAACTCATTACCTCTGAGAATGGCATTCGATCGAATGTCGCGGTGCGGGTATCAAAAAACGATGTAACCATTCAGGTGGATTTGCTTGAAAAAAAGCCCAGCGCAACTGGTCAACTTGAAATCGGTCAGATTAAACCGCCGTGGCGGGAGGCCACCAATTGGTCTTTCCGCCTGAGCATTCCCGCCGGTGGTTTCGTGGAAAACCAAGATGAATTTCAATTTGAAGCACCCGAGTCAAATTACCTGCCGAGTGTGGAATACAGTTTCTCAAAAAACGAAACCAATTGGACAACCCAAGTCAGCAAGCAATTCTACATTGCTTTTGGTCAGCCACGTAAATTTGGCTGGTTGCGGATCGAATCGAATCTCGCTCAAGAAACAGTTTTTTTGACTTACGCTATCAATCCCACAGGGGCGCGGAATTTGGAGCCAGCCAACTGACGACTCATGCCGCTGATTGGTGATGACATTTTGCAGGTCCGAACTCCTGGCATTTGTTTCTATGTCTTGCGGGCGGTGGATAGGCTTTACCTCATTGATGCGGGCTTTATTGGTGGACAGTTTTTTCTACGCCGCGCTTTGCGAGCGTGCGGCTGGCAAGATGAGCCGATTCGCGGAATTATTGTTACGCACGGGCATCTGGATCACATCCTCAACGTCGCAAAAATAGCCCGGGCGTCTTCTGCATGGATTGCCGCGCCAAAGTTGGATTTGCCTCACTACCAAGGCAAATACCAATATGCGGGAGCGGCTCGGGTGTGCGGTTGGCTTGAAGGTGTGGGCCGACAGGTGCTCCGATACAAGTGTTTCAAAACAGATCGCTGGTTGGATGACGGGGACGAGTTGGGTGTCTGGAAAGGATTGACCGCAATTCATCTGCCGGGCCACACCGTTGGTCACACCGGGTTGTATTGCCGTCGGCAACGGTTGCTGTTTAGTGGGGACTTGTTCAGAAGTTATGGTTCAAGGGCGCGCTTACCGCTTGATATTTGGAATTCAAACCCGGCGCAAATGGACCCGAGCTTGGAAAAAGCAATGTCGCTCAACCTCGCAGGCATTTTGCCAAATCATTGTGATGCTGCGCCGCCGCATGAACATTTTCGCCGACTTCGCCAATTGCACGTCACCAGCCTCAATGCATGAGAATAAAATAGTTCAAGCTTCCCGTGCTATCAGAGCAGGTATCATCTTGCTCATTGATAAGAAAGGTCTGCTATACGACATGGATGGTGACGCAGAATTGAATAAAAAGGTTGAAGCGCTGCTGGTTGGTGATTAACGCGTTCATTCGGCCAGGACCGTATCGTCGCTGGTTTCCGTAATCTTGAGGATACTTTAGTAATTGAAAGAATCGTTGCACCCGTCCGAGGCGGCAGCGTAACATTCTCGCATGGTTCAATCTGTGGCCGAACCCGCAACCAGCGGCACCGCCTTGGGCGCGCGCGACCTGCACGTCAAGGCGTACCGCTTCATGTTGCTGGCGCGGGTGTTGGATGACAAACTCGCCAGTCTCTATCGCGCGGGAAAGATTCTCGGGGGCGTGTTCCTGGGACGCGGGCAGGAGGCGCTCAGTGTTTCCATCGGGGTGCATCTACAGGAGGGAGATATTTTCGCCCCGCTCATCCGCGACATGGCGGGGCGGCTGGCGTTCAATGAACCGGTGATTGACGCGGCCCGGACCTTTCTCGGCTCGGCGCTCGGCCCGATGCGCGGCCGCGACGGCAACATCCATCGCGGCCGGCCCAAGGACGGGCAACTCGCCATGATCAGCCATCTGGGCGCGATGATTTCCGTGGTGAACGGCGGTCTGTTTGCCCGCCGGATGCGCGGCATCAAGGGCACGGTCGGCGTGACCTGTTGCGGCGATGGCGCGACGTCCACCGGCTCATTCCACGAAGCCCTCAATCAGGCTGCGGTCGAGAAACTTCCGCTCGTCATGGTGGTCGCTGATAATCAATACGCTTACTCCACGCCGACGAACCGGCAGTTTTCGTGTCGTTCCCTGGTGGATCGCGCGGTGGGTTATGGCATTCCCGGCTACGAAGTGGATGGAACGAATCTGAGCGATTGCTTGAAGGTGGTGGGGGAGGCGATTGTAAAAGCGCGTGCTGACCAAGGCCCGCAGCTAGTCGTCGCCAAACTGCTCCGGCTTTGTGGTCATGGGGAGCATGATGACGCGAGCTACATCGAAACCAAATTGAAGGCTTCCGACCTCGGTCGTGATTGTGTGAAGTTGGCCGAGGAATTTTTGAAGCAGCAGGGTTGGGCGGATGCGGCGGCGCTGGCGAAGTGGCGGGCCGAAGCGGTGCAAAAAGTCGAGGAAGCCACGGCCGACGCACAGCGCGATCCCGCCCCCGACCCGTTCGAGAGCAATTATTGGGCGGCACTTTCAAATCAGCACCTGCTCGAAGGCAACGAATAATCGCGATGAGCATCACCTATCTCGAAGCCATTCGTGAGGCGCAGGCCAAGGCGCTGAAAGATGATCCCCGCGTCTTCATCTATGGTCAGGACGTCGGTCCGTTCGGCGGCGCGTTCAAGGCGACCAAAGGTTTGGCGAAGGAATTTCCCGGCCGCGTGTTGGATTCCCCCATCAGCGAAGACGCGATGGCGGGGCTGGCGATCGGAGCGGCCATCGAAGGCATGCGACCCATCCTCGAAATGCAGTTCGCGGATTTTTCCACGGTCGCCTTCAATCAGATCGTCAATCACGCTGCGACCATGTTCTGGCGCACGAATGTTTCCTGTCCTATCACAGTGCGATTGCCTTGTGGCGGCACGGCGGGCAGCGGTCCGTTCCACAGCCAGACGATGGAAGCGATCTATGCGCACTATCCGGGGCTGGTGGTGTTGACGCCCGCAACGGTCGAAGACGCGTACAGCATGTTGCTCGCAGCGGTGGCGATTGATGACCCGGTCATTTTCTGCGAACACAAGTTTCTCTATTACCACCTCAAGGCCGAAGCGTTGCCGACCGAGGCTTTGCCCGTCGGTAAGGCGCGCATCGCCCGCGAAGGTCGCGATCTTACAATCGTCGCCTACAGTGCGATGGTCCATGAATCCCTCGCCGCCGCCGACGAATTGCGTGGGCAGGGGTGGGAGGTGGAAGTCGTGGATCTGCGTTCGGTGAAACCGCTGGACACGGACACGGTCATGGCGAGCGTTGCGCGCACCGGCCGATTGTTGTGCGTGGGCGAATCTTGGCCGTGGGGCGGCGTCACGGCGGAAGTGATTTCCCGGGTCGTCTGCGAAGGGTTTGACTTGCTCGACGCGCCGCCGCAGCGCATCAATGCCAAGGACACGCCCGTGCCGTACCATCCGAATCTCTGGTCGGCGCATCGGCCGACCGCGCGCACCATTGCCGCCGCCGCCCGGAAAATTTTGCAAAGTTGACCAACGATCATGCCGCAAGTTCCCATCATTATGCCGCAGCTTGGCGAATCCATCGCCGAGGCCACAGTCGTAAGTTATCTCGTCAAGCCCGGCGACACCGTCGAGGCCGACCAGGACATCATCGAGGTCGAGACGAACAAGGCGAACATGAACGTGGTTTCGCCCGCGCGCGGGAAGATCGAGAAATTCCTCGTACAGCTCGGCGAGAGCTACGCCGTCGGGGCGGTGCTTGGGCAGCTTGAGGTCAGCGAGGAAGACGCAGTGCGCAGCGGTCTGGACACGATACAGATGACCAAGGGCAGTGCCGAGTGCGCCGAGGCCAGCGTGGACAATGGCAAGTCGCGCGAAGCGCGGGTGCAGCCCACAGTGCGTGGTTTGCCGGTGCCGGCCAATGCCGCCGGCGCGGGTTACATTTCGCCGCGACTCAAGGCGCGCATGCTTGAGCTTGGTCTGCACGCGGCGGACTTGTCCGGCGTGGCGGGCAGTGGTTCGGCGGGCCGCGTGACGGTGGAGGATTTCGAGAAATACATCGCCAGCCTGGATAAACAAAAACTCACGCCGGCGTCTTCGATGCGTGTGGCCGTGGCGGATGCGATGCGGCGCAGTTGGACGCGCCCGCTGGCAACCGTCGGGATGCCGGTGAACATGGACCCGCTGTTGATTCATCGCAAAGCGCAGCCGCAGAAACCAGGTCCCACTCTTTACGGGATGCGCGCCCTGGCGATGGCGCTGGCCGAGAACAGCGCGCCCGCCGGTCGGTTGGTGGGCAATAAGATCGTGCATCCTTCGGCGATTGATATCGGGTTTGCGGTTGAAGCGGATGACGGTGTGCTCGTGCCAGTGATCCGTAATGCGGATAAGAAGAAGCTTGCGGAGATGGTGGATCGTTACAACGAACTGGTGGAACTGGCGCGGGCGCGCAAGTTGCCGGCGGACGCCACGGGTGGTTCGATTGCCACGATCACGAATTACGGTACGTTCGGTCTGACCATCGCGACGCCGATTCCGCTGCCGGAACAGACCATCTTGCTTGGCATGGGTGCGGGTCGTAAAGCGCAGCGCTGGGACGAGAAGAAAGAGGCGTTTGTGCCCGTTACTGAGGCGCATTTGACGTTGAGTTTTGATCATCGGGTGTTGGACGGCGGCGCGGCGGGACGGTTGCTGGCGCGGGTCACCTACCTGATGATGCATCCGCAGGAACTTTGAGATGGTAGGGCGCGTCACTCCGTGCGCGCCG
>CAZQNQ010000026.1:0-74207 GCA_964594985.1 uncultured Bifidobacterium sp. | reverse complement strand
ACGGCGCGCACGGAGTGACGCGCCCTACCCTCAAAGCGCTCATTGCGAGCCGACAAAAAAACCGAAACCGCCGGAGCAGTTTCGGATTCTGTGATTCGAGAGGCAGAATTACTTCACCAGTTCTTCGGCGATCTGCACGGCGTTGAGCGCGGCGCCCTTGAGCAATTGATCGCCGCTGATCCAGAACGCGAGGCCATTGTCCAACGCGCAGTCCATGCGGATGCGGCCGACTTCGCAGTTGTATTTCTCGGACGTGAACAGCGGCATCGGATACTTCTTGTTCGCGGGATCATCCACGACGTCGAGGCCGGGGGCCTTCTGCAACACCACGCGGGCCGCTTCCACCGAGACGGGCTTGTCGAACTCGGCGCTGACCGCGACAGAGTGGGAACGATACACCGGCACGCGCACGCAAGTGACGCTCGCGCGAAACTTCTCGTGATGCATGATCTTGCGGCCTTCGTTCTCCATCTTCATCTCCTCCTTGGTGTAACCCGTGGGGAGGAACGAATCCACATGCGGCAGCACGTTGAACGCGATCTGATGCGGATAAACTTCTTTCGTCACCGGCTGCTTGTTGACGATCTGCCCGACCTGACGTTCGAGTTCCTCCAACGCCTTCGCGCCCGTGCCGGACACGGCCTGGTAGCTGGAGGCGAAGATGCGCTTCACGCCGAACGCCTGATGCAACGGATACAACGCCATGAGCGTGATGGCCGTGGTGCAATTCGGATTGGCGATGATGCCCTTGTGCTGCTTGACGTCGGCGGCGTTGATTTCCGGGACGACGAGCGGCACGTCCGGGTCCTGGCGGAAGGCGGAGGAATTGTCCACCACCACGCAACCAGCCTGGGCCGCGATGGGGGCGAACTCCCTGGAAATGTCGCCGCCCGCGCTGAACAACGCGATGTCAATACCCGCGAACGAGTCTTTAGTCAGCTCGGTGATGGCGATGTCTTGCCCCTTGAATTTGAGCTTCTTACCCACGGAACGGGCGGAAGCGAGGAGGGTCAGCTTGCCGACTGGAAAGTTGCGTTTTTCCAACGTCTTGATCATCTCGATGCCGACGGCTCCCGTCGCACCGACTATTGCCACATGCGGACTCTTGTTCATAAAAGGACGCCGATGATAACCGGCGCGAAACGGGTGTCAACGTGCGCTTGAGGCAGGGCCAATCCGCCTCATCCTCGGACAAGCATCCGTAATCCCTCGGAGGGCGGATTCCCAGAATACCCGTTGCAGCCGCCCGGAGGAGAGTTATACTGCCCACACCAAACCTTGTAGAGTTGTACGTCGTATGTTGTGTCGTAAGGGCTGGCAGACCGTAGTTGTATCTGCCGTTGTTGCTGGATTGTCGTTCCGGGCCGAAGAGGCATTTTCTTCCGATTTTCCCACGGACCTTTCTGCAAATTCCGCGCTGACCCTCACTCTGAACGTGCCGGATTTCGCGCTGATCAATCATCACGCCGCTCCGCATTATCTGGGCAGCAACAGTCTGCCGGATCTGTTGCCGAACTTGCCGCCGCAAGACTTGTTCTCGCACCGCTTCGCGGATGGCAGCGATCCGCTCCCCAGCCCCGACTTGGATGAGCCTGCTTGGGACCTGCTCTGGCACGATGCCGCGCGCATTTCCATCATTGCCGTGCCCGAACCTTCCTCGTTCGCGCTGTTCGCGATCGCCACGTTGTTGTTCGGCACCCGAAACCTGCGCGAGCGGAAATAATTTGGCCGGCCAGCCAACTGACCGGTTACGCCAACCCCAAACCCAACTGGAGGACGGCGGCACGGACGTAGCCACAAGCTACGTCCGTGCCTTCTAAAATCAAAACCCCGCCCGAAAGTCGTCTCGCGGCTGGTGCAGTGCCATTCAGACGGACTCGGTTGCCTTGGCTTTCCGGGCTTGCGTGAAAACCCACAACTGAGCCACACCCCACGCGCCCAAAAATATTACGCCAGCCGCCACTGCCATCATGGCGGCGGAACTCGTTGCACCGAGATTGGGCTGATCGAGCAATCGTCCTGCGAGTTGCGGCAGCGTGATCGCCCCGATGTGTCCCAGCACCGCGCTCAACCCCGCGAAGCCCAGCGCCAGCAGCAGCAACCAATGCAGCCGATGCGTCAGCAAGGATGCCGCCGCCGCCGGCACCACGAGCATCGCGATGACGAGAATGCTGCCGACGCTTTCAAAGGCGAGCACGGTTGTCACCGACGCGACCAGCGTCAGACCGAGGCGGATGGCGTCCGCGTTAAAGCCGAGAGTGGTGGCCAAAGCCGGATCAAACGCGGCGAGACGGAGTTCTTTGTAAAACAGAACGGTCAGCAGCGCGTTGACCAGCAGCAACCCGCCGCTGATGAGGGCCACGCGCGGCACGCGGCCCACGTCCACCACGGCGGTTTCAATCGAGCCGTAAAGCACGCAGTCCGCGTCCAGATCCACTTTGTCCGAAGCCACGCGGATGAGAATCAACCCCGTCGCGAACAAACCACAAAATACCACGCCCAGCGCCGCGCCGCTTTCCACCTGACCAAATCTTTGCACCACCTGCGTCAGCACCGCAGTTAAAACGCCCGCAATTACTGCGCCCACCACCATCGGCAAAATATCCCGGGAGTTGGTCAATAAAAACGCAATGGCCAGCCCGGGCAACACCGCGTGACTGATGCCGTCACCCAACATGCTTTGCCGATTCAACATCAAGAACGCGCCCGGCAACGCGCAGGCCAGACAGATCAATACGCCGGTGATGACGATCCACGTATCAAGTTCGCTCCAGTTCATACGAAGGGTGGGTTGAATCGAATCGCTCCGCATCGCGCGAAGCGTCTGGACTGCGGTGACTTTAGCACCGCTCTCCATCGCATGCCTTGAGGCATCTGTTCGTCTGTGACTTCATCAAACGCCAAAGCGCCGCTAAAGCCGGCGCACTCCAAACGCTTCGCGCAGCTCGTTGGCCTCCCGCAAACTTCTAGCATCAAGTTCATGTCTCTACGCCTCCTTTCTCCTTCACGCGCGGTTTCTCCGGGTCGGCGGGCACCAGCGCCGCGCCTTCGCGTCCGGCGAGCAATTCCTCCAGTTCGTTCACGATGTTCGGCTCGATGACATGCTCGATCTGGTCGGCATTGTGATGGATGTGCTGCGGCGCGACATCGGCGTATTGCAGCAGGTAGGTTTCCCAGAGCCGATGGTTGCGCGTGACGCGGCGGGCTTCGAGTTTGCCCTGCGCCGTGAGATGGATGGCATCGTGCGTGTTGTTCCACGTCACCAACCGCTCGGCAAAACCGAGCCGGAGCAGATGTTTCAGCCGCGCCTCAGTCCAGTCGTTGCCCCGGCGCAATTCCGCCAGCGGCACGGCGCAATCGAGCAGGCTGGCCGGATCGTAGGAAGCGGGATGCGGCCGGGTTTCGCACCATTCGTAGATGGCGCGCAGCAAATGCTGGCGGGCCACGCGTTGCCCCACGCGCCGGTGTTCCAACCAGCGTTTGACCACGCCACGTTCCGCTCCGAACACGAAACTCACCGCGAAACAAAACACCGCGGCCAGCACGATGACCGCGCCCGCCGGCAGTTTCGGAAACAGCGCGCTCGCCGCCACGCCCACCAGACCGCTCGCCGCCCCGATCAACGTGGCCAGCAAAACCGTCAGGCCCAACCGATGACTCCAGAAGCGCGCCGCCGCCGCCGGGATGATGAGCATCGCCACGACCAGCAGCAGGCCGACCGCCTGTAACCCGATGACCGTCACCGCAACGACCAGTCCCATCAACGCGAGATCAAGCGCCAAGGTCGGCCAGCCTTGGGTCCGCGCGAAATTCACGTCGAAGCACAGCAGCTTGAATTCCTTGAACAACGCCGCGCAGACCAGCGCCACCGTGAGGCTCGCGAACAAGATCAATTGCGCATCACTCGCGGTCATGGACGCCGCCTTGCCATAGATGAAATGCGAAAGCCCGGCCGCGTTGCCGGTGGGCAATTGCTGAATGATGACCATGAGCGCGATGCCCAGCCCGAAGAAAACGCTCAGCACGATGGCAAGCGCGGCGTCATCTTTCACGCGACTCTTGGCGCGGATGGCCGCGACTGCGCCCATGCCCAAAACGCCGGTTGTCGCCGCGCCCAACAACAGCAAGGGCAACGAACGCCCTGAGATACCGGTGGCTTCGGCGATCAGAAATGCGATCGCAATCCCCGGCAAGGTGCAGTGGCTGACGGTGTCGCTCAAGAGCGAACGTTTGCGCAACAACAGAAATGTTCCCACCAACCCGCTGGACGCGCCGAGCACCGTTACGCCCGCGAAGACGACGCGGGTGTTGTAATCCGCAAGCGAAATTGTCCGCCACACTTTTTCCCGCGACGGCCACTCGATGCCGGTGTCCGTGATGGATTTGCCGGACGCGCCGTGTTCATGACCGATGTGGCTGTCCCGCGACCGCAGCAACCAACCCAGCCCGCCGAGGAGCAGAACGAGCAAACCCAGCACAATAAATGTTCGCGACTTGCTCATTGCAACAACGACTCGCAAATCCCCTCACCCGGCCTGTCGGCCACCCTCTCCCCATCGGATGGGGAAAGGGACGGGGTGAGGGGTGTTCCGCAGATTCCAAGGCTTTGATATTCCAGACGCATCAGTGCTTGTGTTGCGCCGTCACGCGGGCGCGCTCGACGGCTTGCGCGGCTTCTTCCAGCAAGGTGAGTCGCGCACCGTAGGTTTTATGCAGGTTCTCCGGCGTGAAGATTTCGCTGACCGGACCTTGCGCCACGACGCGCATGTTCAACAGCGCCACATGATCGAAGTATTCCGGCACGGTGGGCAGATCATGATGCACACAAACGACCGTCTTGCCGCGCGCCCGCAACTCGCGAAGCACCTCGACGATGGCGCGCTCCGTCGCCGCGTCCACGCTGGCGAAGGGTTCGTCCATCAGATACAGATCCGCGTCCTGCGCCAAGGCGCGGGCCAGAAAGATGCGTTGCTGTTGCCCGCCGGAAAGCTGGCTGATCTGCCGCGTCGCGTAATCCGCCAAACCGACCTTCGCCAAAGCCGCGCGGGCTTGTTCGCGTTCCTTGCGACGCACCGGCAGGCACCAGCCGAGTTTGCGGTAGAGTCCCATTGCCACAACTTCCAGTGCGCTCACCGGGAAATCCCAATCCACACTTTCGCGTTGCGGCACATAAGCGACCCGATGCCGCGCCTCGCGATAAGGCAAACCGAAAAACCGCACGCTCCCGGACGCAGCGGGAATCAGATCCAACGCCGCCTTGAGCATTGTGCTCTTCCCGGCCCCGTTCGGGCCGACGATGGCGACGAGCTTGCCGGCAGGTGCGTCAAAGTCCGCGTCCCACACGACGACCTTGGTTTGATACGCAACATTCAAGTCGCGCACCGCGAGGGGCAGTGGTTCGGTTGAAAGATCACTCATCGCCAAATCCTCCTGACGAACTTTTGTTGTATATGCAACAAAGTTTTGCGCGCGTCAAAAAGCTGCGGGCGCACTGATTTGATTTCACTTCGCCTCCTTGGGCGCGGCGAGTTTGTTGTTCAAGCCCCGCGCCGGGGCTTGCCCGCCCAGGGCGCGCGTGATGGTCGTGACGTTGTGATCAATCATGCCGATATACGTGCCCTCGTAAGTGCCGGGCTTGCCCATCGCATCAGAAAAAAGCTGGCCACCGATCCGCACGTTATGGCCGCGGGATTTGCTGCCCTCGACGAGCGCCTTGATGTTTTTGTCCGACACGCTCGACTCGACAAAGATCGCGGGAATTTTCCGCGCGACGATGAAGTCCACGAGCTTGTTGATGTCCGCGACACCAGCCTCCGATTCCGTGCTGATGCCCTGGATGCCGCGCACGTCAATGTCATAGGCGCGACCGAAATAGTTGAACGCATCGTGCGCTGTGATGAGCACGCGACGTTCTTTGGGGATGCTGGCGAGGGCCTGCTTTGCGTAATCATTCAGTTTCGCGAGTTGCGCGACATAGCGCTCGGCGTTCTGCGTGTAATACGCCGCGTTGTCCGCATCCACTTCACCGAGCGAACGCGCCACGACTTTGACCGCGTCCATCCAGCCTTTGACATCCATCCAGACGTGCGGATCGGTGTGGCCGGCGAACTCCGGCGGTTCGAGCAGGAATTTTTCGTCCAGCAATTCCGTCACGGCAAACACCGGCGTGCCTTTGCGCGCCACCTTGAGAAACGTATCCGTCATCCGGCCTTCGAGCATGAGGCCGGAATAAAACACCACGTCAGCCTGCAGCAGCTTCGCGACATCATCGCGCGTCGGCTTGTAGAGATGCGGATCAACGCCCTCGCCCATCAGCCCGGTGACTTTGGCCTTGTCACCCGCCACCTCACGCACGATGTCCGTCACCATGCCGCACGTGGTGACGATGGTGTAATTGGCGGGAAGCTTCTTCGGCGCGGCCACGAGGCCGGGAACAACCGCAAGGCTCAGTCCGGCAATCAAACACAGTTTCAAAAAATTCTTCATAGTCTTTTTGCAAGTGGAGTCAAAAACGCAGGGTCAAACCGACGAAAGGGTTGTAATCCGGTGCCGTGCTGGTCACGCCGAAGTTGCAGCCGAAATCCAACTGCGTGTTCTCGGTGAAGCCGTAGGTGAACCCCAGATCAATCTGCCCCTGCCATTGCGCGCCGCTGTCAGGCGTGAACAGCGCTGCGAACTCCACATACCCGCCGAGATTTCCCACGATGTCATGGGATAATGTGATCGTGTTGAAATACTCCATGTCATAGGCGTTGCTGCTGTCGCGGACAAAATCCACCTCCGTCATCAAGCCCAGCCCCCAGCCCGCCGGCAAGGCCACCGCCATGGGAACAATGATGCCGCCCTCGGTTTTTCCATTGCGGAGACTGGATTGCGACAGCGGCCACTTCACAAACGGCATGACCGCCAGGGCCGTGACCCCGCCATCGTTGCCCCAAAGATTGACTTTGAGGCGCGTCAGCAAATCCCCCGTTCCATCAACTTCCGTGGCTGGCGTCCCGGGCGTCCGGGTTTTCACGCGCCCGTAGGAATCCAGCACAAATTGCACATCCACGTTGTTCCAGAGGCCAAACTTCAGGTTCACCGGCGCAATCGCCAGCGCCTCCGTCGTGACCCCGCCAGTCTGATCATGGAAGTAGTTCACGAGGTCCATCTCCACCTGCACATGCCCGGCATCCACCGTGTAGGCGCTCTCGGTCTGATCCGGCCGGTCCGTGCTCAGTTCCCGCATCAACTCGCGCGGGGTCGGCTTGAACAGATGGTACTGCGACTTGTCCGGTGCGGGATCAGCCGCCGCCAAATCCAGCCAGCAACCAATCCCAGCCACGCCCAGCAGCGCCGGCCGCCAAAACCAATCTCGCGTTTTCCCATTCACAGGCGGCACTCTAGCAAGCCAAAAATTCGAGTCAAGAAATATATTTAGCCTAGGCTAACTTTCCCAGCACTGGCTGATTCAGGCGGAATTGTCACTTGCCAGCCGGGCCGGATTTCGTGTCTCGTTGGGGATGCCTGATTGGATTGTGGTCATCATTTTGGGAATCATCGAAGGGGTCACGGAGTTTTTGCCGGTATCTTCCACCGGCCATCTGCTGCTGGCGGAACACTGGCTGGGGCATCACAGCGAACTGTTCAATGTCGTCATCCAAAGCGGGGCGGTCATCGCCGTGCTGGCCGTCTTTGCCGGACGCGCCAAGGCCCTGACGCTCGGCTGGCGCGAGCCGGCCAACCGCGATTATCTCGCCAAACTGGCGGTGGCGTTCCTGATCACTGCCGCCGGCGGGATTCTGATGAAAAAAATGGGGATGAAACTCCCGAAAGAAGTCGCCCCCATCGCTTGGGCCACGTTGATTGGCGGTGTGCTGTTTGTGGCGGTGGAAGCCTGGTTAAAGAAACGCCCAACGACAGAGTCTGTCACGTGGACCATCGCCATCGCGATCGGACTGGCGCAATTGGTGGCCGTGGCGTTCCCGGGAGCGTCGCGGTCGGGCACGACCATCCTCATCGCCTTGATCCTGGGATTAAGCCGCAGTTCGGCCGCCGAATTTTCCTTCCTGCTCGGCATCCCGACGCTGCTGGCGGCGGGCGCAAAAGAGACCTTCGATGCGCTGAAAGGTCACGAGCCGCACGAACCGTGGTCGCTCGTGATCTTGGGGACGGTCGTCGCCGCGATCACGGCGTTCGTCGTGGTGAAATGGCTGCTCGGTTACGTGCGACATCACACGTTCACACCGTTCGGCTGGTATCGCATCGCCGTCGGCGTCGCGATCTTGCTGCTGATGCGCTGAAGAACGAATTACTTCTCCGGGACGGGAATCAGAATCTTGGTTTTGACCACCAGCTTGTCATCCTTGATCCCCGGATTGGCACGGCGAATCATGTCCACGGTGATTTTCTTTCCCGTTTCCTTGCTGTAAGCCGCCGCAATCGTCGAAAGCGTGTCTCCCGAGGCGAGGGTGTGTTCCAACGCTTCCTTGGGCAGATTGCCAGCGGGCGCATCCGGAGTCCGGGAAGTCGGCGGTCTCGTCGCTTGTGACTTGGTCGCCAATGTGGCCAGACGATCAAATTCCTTTTCCAAGAACACCCGGTCCGCCTTCCGCTTCTCCTCGATCTCCTGAACCTTCTTTGCCAGATCACGCAAATCCTCCTGCCTCGCGGTCGCCGTCGTCGGCTGGGCCTGCTGATGCTCGCGCAACGACGTCACTTCCTTTACGAGCGCATCAATCTGCTTTTGCTGGGCCGTATTCTTGTCCTCGAGCGCCTCCACGTAACCGGAAAGCCGCGCCACCCGCTCCTGCAATACCGCGACATCCTGCGCCCGCCCGGTGAAGTTCATTCCCGCCACCAGCAAAATCAAAATCGGAAAAAATCTTTTCATGTGCCGACGATAAGAAGCCCCTTCCCACCGCGCAAGCCCGCGTTATCCGCAAAACTCCGGCCCGGACGCGCTTCGACATTTTCCCCCGCCCGGGCTATTTTGGCGTGGGTATGAATGCCATCGCCACGCCAACGAAACCGGCTCCTCAAACCATCCAAGCCACTACAGCCCGCTACACGGGCGAAGTCGTTTACATCTACGCCTTCGACGTCGCCTACGACACCGCGCGCCAGCCGTTGAATCAATTGCTCGGCCAGCCCGTCGCGCATTTCTCGGTGGACGCCAGCCGCCGCAGCCCGCGGCAATTGTTCTTCCATCGCCCGGAAATGGTGCGGATGCCGCCGATGGAACGCCTCGGCCCGCTCGGCCCGGTCTGCGTCCAGCGCGTGATCAAGCTCCTGCCCGTCGGGGCCATCAGCATCACCGTACGCGTGCCGTTCGCGGTGAATCACGTCGAAGACCTCGTCGCCTTTCACGACCTGCAATTCAGCAACGGCTCGCTGCACGACGACGTCCACCGCCTCGCGCAGGAAGTGGTCACCGAGTTGAAAGGCCATCTGCTGCGTCCGCACCCACAGTTGCTCGAAGAAGAAGCCTACACGGTGTTCTGCATCGCCTCGCCGGTATTGACGCCCGACGGCCAGCCCGCCAATGCCGAACAATGGTTTCAAGCCCATCGTCGCCAGGTCGCCGCGTTGCTCACACAGGAATCCGAAAGCGAACGGCTCTCCAAACAGGAAGCCGACGAATCCACCGCGCGCTACCTCAGCTACTACGACAACGACCTCGTGGTGATTGACTGGGACGCCGCGCTCTTGATTGATGAGCCGCGCGATTTCGACGAGACGCTTTACATCATGGAACTCGCGAACCTTCAGCTCGCCGAACTCGAAGCCTACGATCGTCTGCTCGACGACGCGCTGGAACGTTCCTATCGCGACCTTGGCGAACGCCCGCTCCGTTCGCGCGGTGATATTTTGCGCGAGTTGCGGGAAATCCGCATTGATATGGCGCGCTTCAACGATGAACTCTCGAACACCACGAAGTTTTTCGGCGACTGGCATCTCGCCCGCATCTACGAAAAGCTCTCCACGCGCTTCCACCTCAGCGAGTGGCATCGCACCATTGACGGCAAACTCAAGACGCTGGACGACCTTTACCAGATCCTGAAGCACGACCAGACCAATCGCTGGATGGTCATTCTCGAAGCCACCATCGTGCTGCTCTTCATCATTGATCTGGTGATCTTGTTCATGGGGCTGAAGTAAACTCCCATCAGTGCGAGCATAACGGAAACTGCCGCGCAACCCCGGGAGCGCCGGCGTCCCACCGGCGAGTTTCCAGAGTAAAACACCACTACAAGTCGCCAGCAAGATGCTGGCGCTCCCAGGCCGCCCACGCCCACTGGCAGCTTGTGTCCCCAACACTCAACTCAGCAACTCCCGAAGTTTTGCCGCATCACTCGTCGGCGGCTGACAGGCGTTGCCCGTGCAAAGATAAGCCACCGCGCCGTCTTTCGCCGGCAGGGTGCGGGCAAATTCTTCTACCGCGCCGGTGTTGCCGAGCACGACTTTGTTCGGCTGATAAACCGAGTGCGCTGCCTGGAGCAATTCGTGAAAATTTGTGGCATCCGCGCTTCCGGCAATCACCACGCGCCGCGGCTCTTCCAGCCAGAAATCCAGCGCTTGCAACATGTAGGGCACGGCTTGCGGCAATTTCTCCAGTCGTGAGGCGAACAACTGCAACGTCGCCTCCACCGCCTGCTTGAAATCATCGCGTCCGGTGATCGCCGCCAGTTTCAACAACGCCAGCGTCGCCACGGAGTTGCCGGACGGTTCGGCACCGTCGTAATCATCCTTCACGCGCAGGATCAAATCCGTCGCACCCGCCGCGCTTTGCCAAAAGCCGCCGTTCTCCACATCGTAAAATTTCACCAGCAGCCCCTCGGCCAAAGCGATGGCGAACTCAAGATGCTTCGGTTCAAGCGTCGCCTCGTAGAGATGCACCACGCCATCAAGCAGGAAGGCGTAGGCTTCGAGCAACTGCACGTTGTCCCGCTCGCCGTCGCGCCAGCGATGAAACAGCGTCTTGATCTTCGCGTCCCAAAGTTTCGCCTGGATGAACGCCAGATTCTTCTCTGCCGCCGCACGATACTTCCCCTCGCCGAGCACCACCGCCGCGCGGGCAAACGCGCCGAGCATCAGTCCGTTCCATGACGCCAGAATCTTGTCGTCCAGATGCGGCCGAACCCGCTTGGCACGTACCGCGCGCATCTTCGCAATCGCAGCGGTGAACAACACCCCATCCACAACCGCCATCCCCTCATCCGGCCTGTCGGCCACCCTCTCCCCATCGGATGGGGAGAGGGCCGGGGTGAGGGGTTTCACGACGCTCAAAACATTAAGTCCCGGCAACGGGTTCGGATGGCTGTGATCCACGAAGTTTCCTTCCTTCGTGATCCCGAAGTAACTGGCCGCCACATTGAATTCCTCCGGCGACAGCAACTTCGCCAGTTCATCATGCGTCCAGCAGTAGAACTTTCCCTCCTGCCCTTCGCTGTCGGCGTCTTCAGCGGAATAAAACCCGCCTTCGAGATGCGTCATGTCGCGCAGGACATAATCGAGAATGCCACGCACAATCTGCTCATACCGCTTAGGACTTCCAACTGATACAAGTGCGGGCTCACGCAATGATAGGTGCGTATCAAGATAAAGCTGTACCAATTGGGCATTATCATAGAGCATTTTTTCGAAATGCGGAACCAGCCAGTGAGCATCTACGGAGTAACGCGCAAACCCGCCGCCGAGTTGATCATAGATGCCGCCAGCAGCCATTTTATCGCAAGTGTGTAGGACCATGATTTGCGATATGCCGTCGTGAAAACGATTAAAATGGCGGAGTAAGAATTGCGGAACACTTGGTTGAGGAAACTTTGGAGCGCCCCCAAAACCTCCGTTTGCCCCATCAAACTGACTACGAAACAACTCACCGGCACGTAACAGAACTTCTTTTGTAAGCGAAATCGGGTCGGCAGAACCTTGCGCCGTCAACAGTTCGAGCCGCGCGTGGATTTCATCCGCCGAAGCCGCGACTTCAATGCCCCGCTCGCGCCAGACCGCCGCGACCTGTTGCAACACAGACAGAAAACTGCCGCGCCCATGCCGATCATCCGGCGGGAAATACGTGCCGCCGAAAAAGGGTTTCAGGTCCGGCGTCAGAAACACATTCAACGGCCAGCCGCCCCCGCCCGTCGTACTTTGCACGAACGTCATGTAAATCTTGTCCACATCGGGCCGCTCCTCGCGATCCACCTTGATGCTCACGAAATGCTCGCGCAGAAAAGCGCCGATCTTTTCGTCCTCGAACGATTCGCGCTCCATCACGTGACACCAGTGACACGTCGAGTAGCCGATGCTGAGCAGGATGGGCTTCTTATCCGCGCGGGCCTTGGCGAACGCTTCATCGCCCCACGCGAACCAATCCACCGGGTTGTGCGCGTGCTGGAGGAGATAGGGCGATTTCTCGCGGGCGAGGCGATTGGTGTGTTTATGGACCACAGACATGACGGAAGAAACATCCAAGCTCCCGACACCAACATCCAGAGAAATCTCGAACTCATCGTCAGGGGAATGCTTGTCAGGGGAATGAAACCAAAAACATTCCCTTGCCGTTCATTCCTCTGACAATCATTCCCCTGACGATTCCGGCCGGCCGCTCCGGGAAAACCAATTCTCGCCCGCCGCCGCCGCGCTCGCTAAACTGTCGCCGTGTTGTCGGCTAAAAACTGGAAGCTGGAAGCCGTATTGAAGTGTGCGTTGAGCATCTTTCTTTGCGTCTGTGTCGGCTCTTTTCTGACGGCGCTGGTGAGTAATCATTACAACGCCGCAACCAAATCCAGTATCTGGCAGACAGTTCTCACACTGCTTTGTTTTCAATGCGCAACCCTTGTGTTTGTCTGGCAGCTCGTTCGTGAACATGAGACGAGTTGGAGCAACATGTTTGGTTTTAGAAACGACCAAAAGAAAGCAATCTGGCTAGGCGTCCTGACCGCCATCCTGTTTTTACCGGTGGGCTTGGGCTTCAAATGGCTGATTGCAGTATCACTAGACCATTTCCATATCGAAACTCCTGACCAAAAAATCGTTGAGATACTTGCATCTGCGAGCCTGAGCGGTCGCGTGGCATTGGGAATAACGGCGGTCTTGTTAGCGCCAATCGCAGAGGAGTTCATCTTTCGCGGTATTCTTTATCCAGCGATCAAACACGCCGGCTTCCCCCGCCTCGCCTTCTGGGGAACCGCAGCCTTGTTTGCGGTCATTCACGGCAATCTGGTGGCCTTGCTACCGTTTATGTTGCTCGCATTGGTTCTTACCTGGCTATACGAACAGAGTGATAATTTGCTGGCAACAATTACGGCCCATGCAACCTTCAACGCCATAAACTTCGGCATGTTTTTATTGACTGAGAATTTCTACCGCAACCTACCGAAACCGGCATGAACGAGTTTGAACTCATCGCCCGCCTCACCCGCTCGCTGCCGACCAATCACGCCGTCGTGGTCGGCGCAGGCGATGATTGTGCGGTGTTGGAATGCGGCAGCCTCAGTCAGCAGGTGTTGTTCAAGACCGACGCCGTCGTGGAAGGCATCCATTTCACCAGTGAGACACCGCCGGAAAAGATCGGTCACAAAGCGCTGGCCCGCTGCTTGAGCGACATCGCCGCGATGGCCGGCACGCCCACCGCCGCGCTTGTCACGATTGCTTTGCCCCGAAAATTTGACGTGGCCTTCGTGGAAAAAATCTACGCCGGCATGAACGCGCTCGCCAAAGAGCACAACGTAGCCATCGTCGGCGGCGAAACGACGACGAATCCCGAGCGCGTGCTGATCTCCATTTCGCTGCTTGGCTTCGTGCCGCGCGGCAAGGCACTTCTGCGCTCCGGCACGAAGGTCGGCGACGCTCTCTTCGTCACCGGTGAACTGGGTGGTTCGATCAAAGGCAAGCATCTGGATTTTGCTCCCCGCCTCGTCGAAGCCCGCTGGCTTGCGGAGAATTTTGAGATTCACGCGATGATGGACGTGAGCGACGGTCTGGCCGGCGACCTGCCACACCTCCTGCGCGCCAGCAAGGTCAGTGCGGAACTGCTCAAGTCCGCCATCCCGATCAGTCGCGCGGCGAAGGAAATCGCCAAGCGCGGCGATGCAGCGAAACCGGTGTTCGTGGCCGCGCTCACCGATGGCGAGGATTTTGAACTGCTGTTCACCGTCGCCAGCAAGACCGCCGTGCCGGTGCTCGACGCGTGGAAGAAACAGTTTCCCGGAGTGAAACTCAGTTGCATCGGCAAGATCATTGCGGGCGAAGGCATCCGGTTGCGCGATCAAACCGGCGTCCGCCCGCTCACGGCTCATGGCTACGTTCATTTTTCATAGGGATTCCAGTCTTGCGATACCCCCAAACCGCGTTAGAGTTTTGCCATGATAAAAACGGTTGAGCCCCAGCGCATGCCCCTGACCAACGCGCCGCTTTGGCCGTTGTCGGTGGCGGCATATCGGGCGTTGGGCGAGGCCGGACTCATTCCCCAAAACACCGAACTGTTGTATGGGTTCGTCTATCGCAAAATGCCCAAATCCCCGTTCCACTGCTACCTGCTCCAAAAACTGCTGCAAATCCTGCTGCGCGCCGTATCCACCAAATGCCTCGTGCGCAGCGAACAACCGCTCACTTGCGGCGAGTCGGAGCCGGAACCGGACCTGGCCGTGGTCCCGGGGACCATCGAGGATTTCCGCACTGACCATCCGCACACGGCGGAGCTGGTCATCGAGATTTGCATTACGAGCACGGAATACGATCGCTCCAAACTCCCCGCCTACGCGACGGCGGGTGTGAAGGAGTGCTGGCTCGTTTTGGGCGAGCAAAAACAAATCGAAGTCTATCGGCTTGCGGACGACGGCACGTTCGCCGCAGGCACCACCCACGGCCCGGGCGGACAATTGACCAGCCGGGCGGTGCCGGAGTTTACCCTCGATCTGGCCGCGTTTTTTTCCAATTAACTCGCGCCGGTTTAACCTGCCTCCAACCCGCCCCTGGCCTTCCCCGCTGCATGGAATTTCTTTCGCATAGCCCGGCGGACACGGAAACACTCGGCGAACAATGGGGCCGCGTCGCCCAGCGTGGTCTGGTCATCGCCTTGAGCGGCGACCTCGGCGCGGGCAAGACGCAACTGGTGCGCGGCCTCGCGCGGGGACTGGGGGTGACGTCGCGCATCCACTCGCCAACGTTCACGTTGGTGAACGAATACAGCGGCGGACGGCTGAGACTATTTCACCTCGATCTCTATCGGCTTGAGACGCCCGAGCAGATCCACAGCGCGGGCATCGAGGAGTTTTTGCAACCGGATGGCGTGACGGTGATCGAATGGGCCGAACGCCTTTATGAAGGACAACATCCAACGCTCAACATCCAACGTCCAACATCGAATGAGCGCGGCCAAGTCCGCTCGGTCAGGATCGAAGTATTGAGCGAAACGCAGCGGCGGATTGTTTATGAAGATACTGGCGCTTGATTTCAGTTCGCCGCAACGCAGCGTGGCCGTGTTGACCGCCCCGGATGCGATGGCACGTGAGGTTTTGGATTCATCTCTTGGTCGCGACATGAAGCCGTTCGCGCTCATTGAAGCAGCGCTACGCCAAGCTGGATTGGAACGGGAAGTCATCGAATGTCTTGCGATCGGGCTCGGGCCAGGTTCTTACACGGGCATCCGCGTGGCGGTTTCGCTGGCACAAGGTTGGCAACTCGCCACCGGCGTGAAATTGCTCGGCGTCAGCAGCGTGGCATGTATCGCGGCGCAAGCGGCGGTCAGCCCCGGGAGCGCCGGCCTCTGGCCGGCGAGACGTGGCCTGCCTGAAACTCGCCAGCAAGATGCTGGCGCTCCCGGGCAGTTCAGCGTGGTGATTGATGCACAGCGCGGGGAGTTTTATCTCGCGAGCTACGAAGTTCAGAACGGCAGCGCCCGGGAAACCGCACCGCTGCGGCTGGCTTCACGCGCCGAAGTAGAAGAACGTGAACGCGCCGGCGATCAACTCATCGGACCGGAAGTGACGCGGTGGTTTCCGCACGGCAGGATTGTTTTTCCCCAAGCCGCGACACTGGCGCGCTTGGCATCCACGCGATCGGATTTCCTGCCGGGGGAAAAGCTGGACCCGATCTACCTGCGCGAGACGACGTTCGCCAAAGCGCCGCCTTCGCGCCCCCTGCCCTTTGCGCTGGAAGACTGATCTCGAACTGTTGAACAGGAGGGAACAGAGGAACAGCAGCATATTTTCAGACCCGCAACAAAGACCGCTTCGTTCTCTGTTACCTCCGTTTGCTCCTGTTCAATGTTCTGTCGGTCAAGGCTTGTTCGGCTCTGCCGCGCTGCTGGCCTCACGCTTCAGGCGGCTGCGTTCGCGCAGAAATTCAATCACTGCTGGCAGAATGGACAGGATGATGATCGCCAACACGACGACGGAGAAGTTTTTCTTCACCCACGGAAGATTCCCGAAAAAATATCCCGCCGGCAGCAGCAGCCCGATCCAGAGCAAGGCCCCGCTCACATTGAAAGCCATGAAGCGCGAGTAAGTCATCTTGCCGATGCCCGCCACGAACGGGGCGAAGGTGCGCACGATGGGCACGAAGCGCGCGATGATGATGGTCTTGCCGCCGTAGCGTTCGTAGAAATCGTGGGTTTTCTGGAGGTGCTGGGGTTTGATCAGCCGGGGAAATTTCTGCGGTAATTTATTACCGAACATCTTTCCAATCCAATAATTCACGGAGTCGCCGAGGATGGCCGCGATGATCAGGGTGATGAGCAAAACCCAGATGTTCAAACCGAACGCCCCGGGCTGGGGGGTGATCGCCGCCAGGGCACCCACCGCGAACAGCAACGAGTCACCGGGCAGAAACGGCGTTACGACCAGGCCGGTTTCGCAGAAGACGATGAGGAACAAGATGACATACAGCCACGGGCCGAATTGCGCGACGAGTTCTTCCAGGTGCTTGCTCATGTGCAGCACGATATCAATGAGCTTCTTCAGAAATTCCATGGGGCGGGAAGTTAGTGAGATAGGCCGCGAAAGGGAAGCAGATTGAGACGCCGCTTTCGCAATGCTGGCCGGCAAAAAGAGAACGCGGCTTCGACGTTTGTCGTGGGTTCGCTGAATCTGTTAATGGTGTGACGCTCGCCCTCACCCTGACCCTCTCCCCGGGGAGAAGGAACAACCATTGAACCCGAACTCCGAAGCTGAAGGGAGCCGTAGCGCCCGTAGGGCAGGCTTTCCAGCCTGCCGATGCACCGGACTTTCCAGTCCGGTGTTCCTCGAACCGGGCGACTGGAAAGTCGCCCGCACTGGCAGGCTGGAAAGCCTGCCCTACGCCTATTGCCGCACGTCAACTTCGGATTTCGGGTTGAATGCGCTTCTCGCTTCGATCGTTCGCTCCGCCAATCCAGTCGCAGGTTTTTCAGAACGACGGCGGAAGCTTCCCCCTCTCCTGGGGGAGAGGCCGGGGTGAGGGCAGTCGTTGCACCAACCCGCTTCGTGCCACGATTACCCGCCATAAACCAAAAAAACGCGGCGGGAAAATCCCGCCGCATTCTAAATCCGATCAAGACGCGCTTACTTCTTCGCTGGAGCGGGGGCCGGAGCCGCCGCCGGTTTGGCGACCGGCAGGGCGGCCGGAGCGGGAGCCGCGGCGGCGACATTGATGCCATACTTGGCGAGCACTTGCTGCGCATAGTCGGGATGCGCTTTACCGTATTCCGCCAGGCGTTGGGCCACGCCTTGCAGGGCCTGCACCTGTTTCTCAAAAGAACTGCCCTGCTTCTCCAATTGCGCGACGAACTGGCTGATCTGCGCGATCTGCGGTTGCATGCCGGTGGCCAGCGCGCCGTTGAATCCAGCCTCCCGCCAGAAGAAGACGGTGAGGACCCCGACAATGATCAACAGCACCACACGCAAGGTGTGGGTCTGGGATTCCAGGGCGGTGCAGGTGGCTTTCAGTTCCGCCACCTCGGACGCACTGGACGCGGGCGTTGTCGGAGCGGTGGAACTGGGAGTATTGATCAAATCGCTCATAAAAATTTCAGGTTATTTCTTGAGAGGAGCGGACGCGGCGGGCTTGGCGGCCGGTTTTTCCAAAATCGCCTCCAGCACAGGTTTGATGCTGGAATTGGTCTTGCCGTATTCGACACTTTCGGCGAGCAGATTGCGCACGACCTGCTCGGTCTGTTGCAAACTGCTGGCCTGACCGATCATCACCTGATAGGTCCGCACGGTCTTGGTCTTGTTGTAATACTTGATGCCGCCCACCAGCAGGGCGACGGCCCCGGCCAGCAAGGCCCAGTTCAAAATGGTGGTCATTCCGTTGTTCTTCATAAATTTGGTCGCGCGAGTCTATCGGCTCGCGGAGCGAAGTCCATTGAGTTTTTGCAGGCGTCAGCCCGGTTGCGCCAGCGGCTTGCGCCAGACATAACGCGCCATCACCACCCGCAACACCGCCGCCAGCGGGATGGCCAGGATACCGCCGAGGATGCCGCCCAGCAGGGTTGTGCCGACCATCAACGCGATGATGATGGTCGCGGGATGCAAGCCGACGCGGTCGCCCATGATCTTGGGTTGGATCACCGTCCCCTCCAGTGCCTGCACCACGACGAACACCGCCATGACCAGCGCCGGATGTTGCCAGTCGCCAAAAGCCACCACCGCAATGACCAGCGCCGAGACACAGGTCGTAATGGCACCGAGGAATGGGATGATCGTCAGACACGTGGCCAGCACTCCAAGCAGCAACGCATACGGCAGCCCGATCAATAGAAACCCGATCGTATAAAGCACGCCATCGCACATGGCCACCAGCACCTGGCCGCGGAAAAACGCCACGATGTATTCGTTGATGGAGTTGATGACGAAGACGGCTTCATCCTTGAACTTGGAATCCTGCACCGGCAAATAGTCGCGCCATTGTTTGTTGATACCCTGCTTTTCCAACAAAAAATAGAAGGCGTAAATCGGCACGAGCGCGAGCCCCGCGATGACCCCGAAGACCGAGCCCACGAAACCCATGACCTGCCGCAACCATTCGCCGAAACGCGGCAGCAACCGGGCGAAGTAGTCCGCGATGGAATTGTGATCGGGCGCGGCATCCATCGGCGCCATCATCAGTTCCACCGGTGGCGCGACGTTGGTGGCCGTGTCCGAAGGCGCAAGCACAGACAGCGCATTGGTCTCTGAGTTGTGGGCCAGGCCACTCAGGGTTTTGAGCAGATCCGCGCCGCGCTTGGGCAGCCATTTGGGTGGGTTTGCGGCCAACTCCGCCGCCTTCTCCGGCAGTTTCTGCGTCAGCTCGCCGGACTTTTGCGCCAGTTGCTGGGCTTCCACGACCAGTTGCGGCACGATGCTCGCCGCCAAGCCCACGACAATCACCAGCGCCAAAGCAAACACCACCACGATGGCCCGGGTGCGCGGCACTTTCTTGCGCTCCAGAAAATCCACCACCGGATCAAGCAGACAGGCGAGCACGCCCGCCACCGCCAGCGGCCAGATCACCGGCGACAACACATCCAGCACCTGCCCCAACCCCCGCACGAGCATCACGATGAGCGCCACGATGGCGGCGATGGCCAGACCGGTGACCGCGAGCCAGATGAGCCGCGCCTGTTTTTCGGTGGGAGGGGGCATGTTCATGCGTTCAAGTGAGCGGAGTTTTCCGGCTTTCGCGCCGGCACACAATGGAAATTTCGCGGGTAGATTGTAGCCGGACGCGACGACAGAAGCCTTTCACATCAGCCGCTCAAAGTAAACCACTGTGTCGTAGCGGAAAGCCACCTGCCCGTCTTGCTGATGCGCATCAAAGATTGTACGCAGCTTCGCCAGCATGACCTCGCAACCCGGCTCGCCTTCCGCCGGGGCGTAAGACGACGACAGCAACCGCCCCTTCAACCCGGCAAAATCAAACGGCTGCTCGTAAGGAAACGACCTCGTCTGCGGTGAACATCCAAAAAACTGCCGCAACTTCCCCGCGTCAATGTTCCGATGATTCACCTGCTCGTAATCCGTCCCCAGACTGCGCAAGAGTGCTTCGTAAGCGACGAGAAACGGCGTGGAGTCCACTTGCCGATCATTCCAGATCAGCGCGACATAACCGCCGGGTTTCAAGATGCGTTGGAACTCAGCTTTCGTGCGTTCGCGATCAAACCAGTGGAATGCCTGCCCGGCGACGATCAGATCCACCGAACGATCGGACAAAGTCGTGGCTTCCGCCGTGCCGTTGACGCTGGTGAAGTTGGGATGCGCCTTCAGCAACCGCTCGCCCGCCTCGCGCATTTCCTGATTTGGCTCGATAGCGAAGACCTGCTTCGCGTGCGGCAGGAGAAGTTCCGTGAGCTTGCCTGTGCCCGAGCCGATGTCGGCGACGATGGCGCTTGAAGTCAACCCGCACTCAGCACGCAACAACTCCACGACCTCACGCGGGTAACTGGGACGATAGCGGATATAGTTGTCAACCCGGTTGGAGAAGCGTTGTGTCGGAGTCAGCATGGAAAATTCTTGTCGCTGTCAAAAGTTCCAACGACTGGTAGGGCGCGTCACTCCGTGCGCGCCGCTGGTGGCCGTCCGCAAGGACCGGCGCGCACGGAGTGACGCGCCCTACCCTAAATCACCCCTGCCCCAGTTTCTTCGACTTCTCGGTGGCCGCGCGGACCGCGCTCATCACCGTGCCGCGCAACTTGCCTTTTTCCAGTTCGTGCAAGCCTTCGATCGTCGTGCCGCCGGGGCTGGTGACCTGATCCTTCAACGCGCCGGGATGAATGCCGGTTTCCAAAACCATCTTCGCGCTGCCGAGCACGGTTTGCGCGGCCAGCTTCGTCGCGACGTCGCGCGGCAAACCCGCTGCTACGCCACCATCGCTCAACGCCTCGATGAATTGATACACATACGCCGGACCGCTACCACTCAAGCCGGTGACGGCGTCGAGCAACGATTCCTTCACCTGCATCGCCACGCCGACCGCGGAGAAAAGTTTTTGCGCCAGTTCGCCATCGGCGGCGGTGGCGGACTTGCCGAGCGCGTAGGCGCTGGCGGATTCACCGACCAATGCGGGGGTGTTCGGCATCACGCGAATGACCCGTGCGCCCGCCGGCAACGCGGCTTCCAGCTTCGCGATCGGCACGCCAGCGGCGATGGAGAGGAGTAGGTGTTCGGCGGAAAAACTGTCACGCACCTCGCCGAGCACGGCGGCGGTTTGATCCGGTTTGACGGACAGGAAAATGACCTTGGCAGACTTCACCACCTCGGTGTTGGAAGCGGCGGATTTGCCTCCGGTCTCCTTCGCAAACGAATCACGGGCGGCGGCGATGGGGTCGCTGGCAAAGAGATTGGCCGGTTCAGCCAGTTTGGCGCGGACCAGACCACGCGCCAGCGCCGTGGCCATTTTCCCCGCACCCAGAAAACCGATGGTAAGCTTCGCAGACATGCGCGGTTTGTAACAGGTCAGTGCAAGTGGCGGAAGTCAAAAGCGGCGTTGCGGTGCTTGTTTTCCATCAAAAACCGGACATCGGACGCACCAATCACCCCGACCGAAAATCAAACTCTCCAACGCCCAACCTGTCACCGCTTGCGCCGTAACCTTCCATGAGACGCAACCCCGGCTGGTGTTATCACCAAAGCATTGATATAAACACGACTATGAAATCCAACCTTTGGAAAGTGGCCTTGATTGCTGGCTGCCTCGGCGCTGGCGTCCTTGCCACCCCCGCGGCTCCGTTGGAACGCGGGACTATTCCGGCTGATCCGAGCTGGCTGGTGCATCTGGACTGTGACGCCCTCCGGTCAACCATGATTGGCCAGTATGTGCTGACGGAAATGGACAAACCCGAAGCAAAGGCAAAACTGGCGGTGTTCCAATCGCTGTTCAGTTTCGATCTTCGCACCCAACTGCACGGCCTCACTCTTTATGGGACGAACGCCAGCCCGGAAGACGGGGTGTTGATTGTGTATGCGGATTTCGAGGCCGACCAGTTGACGAATCTGGCCAAGGCCGCCAAGGATTACCAGTCCAGCCAACATAAGGACATTGTCATCCATAGCTGGATTGATGAAAAAAAGAAGTCTGACATCACTGCCAAACCGCGCACGTATGCGGCCCTTCAAGGCAATCGCATCATCTTCGGGCAGCGCGAAAACCAGGTGATGCAAGCGTTAGAGGTCATTTCCAGCACGACGCCCAGTTTGAAAACCAGCAATCGTTTTCCCGCGTTGGGTTCAATCCGGGAGCCTCACTTTTTCGAGGCCGTCGCCCGGAAAATGAAGCTTCCGGACACCGACCCGAATGCCGCCATCTTGAATCTCTCGCAAACCGTGCAGCTTGTCATCGGCGAAACCCAAAACCGATTTCAGGGGACGCTTACCTTGGTGGCCGACAGCGACGAGATCGCCGCGCATGTCCTGTCCATCGTCCAAGGGCTGGTCGGGCTCGTGAAATTACAGAACGACAAGCCAGAATCCCAGAAGATCGCCAAGGCGCTGACCTTCCGGAAGGATGGCAATCAGGTAACTGGAAATCTGACTTTGCCCGCCGGGGAAGCAGTCGCCATCATAAAAACCGATGCCGTCCGCAAAGCCGCTGCGAAGGCGACCGCGGAAGCGAACAAATAGTCTGCCCCACATTCACGGAAACACAAAAATCGTGGCGGCTGAACATCCGGTCGGCGACTCGGCCGCTTTTGAGGAACTGGCGTATCGCTATGAACGTTGGATTCTTACGTTCGTCTCCCGGTTTTGTCATCACCCCACCGAGGCCCGGGAAATCACCCAGGACACTTTCGTGAAGGCGTTACAAACCTTCGGGCCGCAAAGCAGCAACCGCACGCCAACGCCATGCCCCAAAACCGGCAGAACCAGGTCCGTTTCAGCCCAAAATAAACCATTGCCACCGGGCCTTTCTTTGCTATTCTCTGCGTCCCTTTCGTCAGGCGACTGGCGGGGGAAAACGGCCTTCAATTCTCGGTTCGTGTGAACCGGGGCGGCCATAACAACATCGAAATCAATCCCGGGTTCCGCGGGATGGTTGTTCGCAGGCGGATTAAGATTAAGAAAAAGATTAAGATTAAGAGCGGCTGGATAGCTCGCTGAACTTCTTAATCTTGATCGTAATCTTATTCTTAATCCCACCGCGAAGAGCCTTTAACCAAAGGAAATATGATCAGCATCGGCGTAAAAGAATTGTTGGAAGCAGGCGTCCACTTCGGGCACCAGACCAAGCGTTGGAATCCCAAGATGAAACCGTTCATCTTCGACGCACGCAACGGCATCCACATCATTGACCTCAGCAAGACCGCCACGCAGCTCGAAGCCGCGTGCGAGTTCCTCGCCAAGACGGTCGCCAAGGGCGGCAAAGTCCTCTTCGTCGGCACGAAGAAGCAGGCCCAGCAGGCCGTGAAGGAAACCGCCAAGGAAGCCGGCCAGCTCTTCGTCACCGAACGTTGGCTCGGCGGCACGCTCACGAATTTCGCGACCGTCAAAAAGTCGCTCGCCCGCTTGAAAGAGATCGAGAAGATGGAAACCGACGGCTCGATCAACAACTACGTCAAGCAGGAGCAATCCATGATCCGCCGCGAAGCCGCGCGCCTCGTGAAGTATTTTGACGGCGTCCGCACCCTGAACGGCAACCCCGGCGCGATGTTCGTCGTGGACGTGAAACGCGAACACAACGCCGTGGCCGAAGCCCGCAAGCTCGGCATCCCGGTCGTCGCCATCACCGACACCAACGCCGATCCCGATCTCGTGGATTACCCGATCGCCGCCAACGACGACGCGATCCGCTCCGTCCGCCTGATCCTCGCCACGGTGGCACAGAGCATCACCAAGGCGATGGCGGAATACGAATCCAAGGCCAGCCGCCGCAAGGCGGCGGAAGAAGCCCCCGCGGCCGCACCGGCCCCGGCGACGGAAGCCGCCCCTGCTCCGGCGGCCTGATGATTTCCGGGAAACCCGGCGGTGCCGCTGAAGAACACCGCCGGCGTTTCCTGGGATTATCGGATCTGGTCCTCAACGGTTAACGCTCAACACACTCAATTACTCTTTATGGCTGAAATCACTGCAACCAACGTCGCGAAACTCCGCGAGATGACCGGCGTCGGCATGATGGAATGTAAGAAGGCGCTCGTGGAAGCAGGCGGCGACATGGACAAAGCGGTGGACAACCTCCGCAAGTCCGGCGCGGCCAGCGCGGCGAAGAAATCCTTGCGCGACGCGCGCGAAGGCATCATCGCCCAATTCATCACGCCCGGCGGAAAATCCGGCGTACTCGTCGAAGTAAACTGCGAAACCGACTTTGTCGCGCGCAATGACAGCTTCAAGGCGTTCTGTGATGAGATCGCCAAGAAGGTTGCGGCCGATCCGGCCGTTGACCTCGAAGCCGACCGTCAAGCCGCCGTCAGCAAGATCGGCGAGAACATCAAGATCACCCGCAACGCCCGGCTCGAAGTGAGCGGCAACGGCCTCGTGGCGGCTTACATCCATACCGGCGGCAAAGTCGGCGTGTTGGTGGAAGTCGGCGCGGGCAAAGCGGAAACCGCGAATCGCGACGAGTTCAAACAACTCGTGAAGGACATCACGTTGCAGATCGCCGCCGGCAATCCGCACGCGGTTTCCCGCGAACAGGTCGCGCCCGAAGTCATCGCGAAAGAACGCGAGATCGCCGCGCAATCCGACCGCCTCAAAGGCAAGCCCGCGCAGGCGATGGAGAAGATTCTCCAAGGTGTGCTCGAGAAGTTCTACCAGACCTACTGCCTCGTGGATCAAGGCTTCGTGAAGCGCAACGCGGAAGTCAGCGTGAAGGATCACGTCGCGGAAGTCGGCAAGCAACTCGGGGACGAACTCGTCATCCGCCGCTTCGTCCGCTTCCAGGTCGGTGAAGCCACCGCGTAAGCGAACTGAAATTCAAAATACGAAGGGCGTCCGCAAGGACGCCCTTTTTCCTTTTGCCGCATCGCTCGCCCTGTCCCTACCGGAGCGTAGGGCAGGCTTTCCAGCCTGCCGGTGCACCGGACTTTCCAGTCCGGTGCTCCCAACGGGCGACTGGAAAGTCGCTCGCACCGGCGGACAGGAATGTCCGCCCTACAGAAAAAGTTCACAGACTGGCCGACACCGCACCATTTTGCACACAGCCATCAACTCACATCACCATGTCCGGGATTCTGCTGGACACTCCGGACGCTCGCCGGGGATAGTGCCAGCGCCGCAGCCGCAACCGGCGGCGTATGAGCCAGGCCACCACACCAACAACCACTCCGAGCGAAACATTTCCGCCCGGGTTGCACCACGCGTTTTCCTTCTCCGCCTTCAACGCGCTGTCGTTCCAGGTTGTGCTCGGCAGTCCGATGATCCTTTATGCCCGCACGCTCGATGCGAGCGCGACGGTGCTGGGCATCATCGCGGGCATGATGCCGCTGCTGGTCATCTTCCAGATTCCGGCGGCCAATCACATCAATCGCATCGGCTACCGGCGCTTTGTGCTGGCCGGCTGGAGCACGCGCGTGCTGTTCATCTTCGGCATGGCGCTCGTGCCGTTGACCAGCGGATTTCTGGACGTTGCCAATCGCCTCGCGTTGCTGCTGGCATTGTTGTTTTGCTTCAATCTCTCGCGCGGCATCTCCAGTTGCGCGTGGTTGCCGTGGATCACCCAGCTTGTCCCGGCGGAACTGCGCGGGCGCTATCTGGCGCGCGACGTCGCGGTGCAGAACTGCGCCAGCTTCATCACGTTTCTGGTGGCGGCGTTCACCCTGTCGGGCGCAACTCAGGCGTGGCAATTCGCCGCCCTGTTTGCGTTCAGCGCCTGCATGGGGGCCATCAGCCTCGCCTTCTTGAAACGCATCCCGGACGTGCCGATTCCTGAAACCGTCAAAACCTCGCAAACACCGGTACCGTGGCTGGAAATGATCCGCTTTGCGCCATTTTACAAGCTGCTGCGCGCGGCGGTGGCGTGGTCGGTGGCGTACGGCGGCATCAGCGCGTTCACGGTGGCGTTCTTGAAAACGAACAGCGGTTTGTCCGAAGGCCAGATCCTGTTGATCAGTTCCGTGGCGTTTCTCGGCGGGGTGAGCAGCCTGTGGCTGCTTGGCTCGCGCTTCGATCGTGTCGGGAGCAAGCCGGTGCTGGGCGCGGCGGGCGTGGGCTGGTTGCTGGTGCTGGGTGGCTGGGGCGCGATGGCGGGCGGCGTGTTGCGGCCGAACCTGGGATTGATTCTCGCGCTGCAATTCCTGATGGGCCTGCTGGCCGCCGCCGTCAGCATGGCCAACAACAAACTCGCCATGGGCATCGTCCCGGCGCTGGGCCGCAATCATTTCTTCGCCATTTTCTCCGTGGTGTCCAACGTCACGCTCGGTCTGGCACCGATCGCGTGGGGCTTGTTGATTGATGCCGTGGGCGACCGCGCGCCGGTGTGGCTGGGGCTGGAATGGAATCGCTTCACCGTGTTTTTCGCCGGGGCGGCGGTGGCGTTCGGGGTGTTGCTGGGAACCGTGCAGCGCCTGGACGAACCGAAGGCGGCGAGCCTGCAAACGTTGCTGCGCGAAATCCTGATCCAATCGCCGCAACGCTTCTGGCTGCGGTTCTGGCCGCGCTGAGTTGGCGAATCGTTAAAATCGTTACAAAGGTTAAAACGTTGCAACGAGCACGGAGCGCCGGTCTCCGGCCCGGCGCGCTTCTGAATTTTTCAACCACGAAACACCCGAAATGACACGAAAAAATTGCAAACGCTGGAGCAATCCCAACGGGATTGCGGCATTCAGCCCAGGGTTGGAGCGAAGCGACTACCTTGGGTGGATGCGAAAAGAAAATCACAACCCCAACGGGGTTGCGTCATTTTGGCGATGACCGGAGTGCAATTCCTTCGGGGTTGAAAATGTTTTACGTGGATTTCCCAGGGTAGCCCGCGCGGGCAACCCTGGGTGAAAGATGAAATCCCGTTAGGATTCTGAACGCCGACAAGTCGCCTGCCGAAAGCGGCGAGAACTCGCCGCATTCCAAATTCTGCATCCGCGTCATCCGCGGAGAAAACCTCACGGCCCGAAGGTCTTTTCCATTTCCTTCACCTTGCCATAGACCGGTGAGGACGGCGGCACGCGATTTTTCACCGCCGCATAAATCTTCTTCGCCTCCGCCGGATTATCCCGGGTCATCGCAATGCAAAGTTCGAGTTCGATCCACGCCTTGCGCGGATCGGCGAGGATTTTTTCGTTCGCGGTAAACCAGGCCCGGAACGCCGCCGGACCATTGGCCTTGGCGGTTCGATAGCTGGCATCCAACTGATGCGGCAGCCCGGCCAGACCGTCGCCGGTCGCCAGGGCAGCGGCTTGTTCCGGCTTTTGCCCGGCATGTTCAAGCCGCGCCTTGTCCCATTGCTGGAACAGCAGGTAGCCGATGTAGCAGACCACCAAAACGATCAATACCCAGATGGCTTTGGTCATGATTCCTCGATGCGTTGGATGCGCGCGCCAAGCTTGCGCAATTTTACGTCCATCTGTTCGTAACCACGGTCCAAATGGTAAACCCGGTTCACCTGCGTCGTGCCTTTCGCGGCCAAACCAGCAATGACCAACGCCGCCGATGCGCGCAGATCGCTCGCCATCACGGGCGCGCCGCTCAAGGGCTTGCCGCCTTTGACGATCGCACTCGGCCCTTCAATCTGGATGTCCGCGCCGAGCCGCGAAAGTTCGCTCACGTGCATGAAGCGCGATTCAAAAATCCGTTCGGTGATGATGCTGATGCCGGGCGCGAGTGTCATCAACGCCATCATCTGCGCCTGCACGTCGGTTGGAAAACCCGAGTATGGCAACGTGGTCACGTCCGACGGTTTCAATTTGCGGCCCCGGCGCACGATCATGTCCGCACCGCGATGATCCACGACCACGCCAGCCTCCTGCATTTTATCAATAACGGCATGCAGATGATCGGCGCGCGCGCCTTTGATGGTGACTTCTCCGTTCGTCATCGCCGCCGCAATGGCAAACGTCGCCGCTTCGATGCGATCTGGAATGACATGATGCTCCGCGCCGTGGAGCGATTTCACGCCAGTAATGGTGAGCGTCGGACTGCCCGCGCCCTGAATCTTCGCGCCCATCGCGATGAGGAAATTCGCCACGTCCACCACTTCCGGTTCGCACGCGGCGCTTTCGATGACCGTCACGCCATCCGCCAGCACCGCCGCCATCATGGCGTTCGCCGTGCCCAACACGGTTGAACCCGCGCGACCGCCGAGAAACATTGGTCCACCGATGAGCCGTTTGGCCGACGCTTCCACATAACCACTCTCAATGCGGATTTTCGCGCCCAGCGCTTGAAACGCTTTCAAGTGCAGATTGATGGGCCGCGCCCCGATGACGCAACCGCCGGGCAGCGACACCGTGGCCTTGCTCAACCGCCCGAGCAACGGCCCCATGATGCAGATCGAGCCGCGCATCTTGCGCACGAGATCGTAGTCGGCGTGACCCTTGATCTTCTTGGCGTGGACGTGAACGGTATCCCCGTCCACCTTCACTTTGGCGCCAAGCCATTCGAGAATCTGCGCCATGAACCGCACGTCGCTGAGATTAGGCACGCGACGGATGACGCACGGCTCGCCCGTGAGCAACGTCGCCGCCATGATGGGTAACACGGCGTTTTTCGCGCCACTGATTTCGACCGTGCCATGCAACGGCACGCCGCCTTTGATCAAAAAACTATCCATGAAAAAGAAAAGTTGGGTTAAATCATTGAACTCGGAACGTCAGGAATTGAGTTCGGCGGCGAGTCTAGTCGGCGAGTTTGGTGACGACAAGCTTGCGCGCGAAAATTGTCATTATGAGCTGGTTCAGCCGGATGGAAGGGGGAGAAGCCTGCGCCGCTTTGATCTGGTGCGAAAGGTTGTGGGTATGCGCGGAGTCAAAGCGGCGGTGAACGCGCGCGCAGTCCAGACGCTTCGCGCTTGCCGGGTGTCCGCAAACTTCGCGAAGCGTCTGGACTGCGGTGGCTTTAGCCCCGTTTTGGAAGTGGGCGGGCGGAATACGATTCCTGTTCTTTTGCCAGGGTTCTTGTGCGGGTTAAGCCGACTAGGCGCTGCGGCTGGGACAGCCGCGCTCCGCATCTTTGCCCCTGACATTGGAGCGTGCGCTGTGAGCCTGAACCTGCCAGCGCCGCCGCCAGCACCATTCTGGCGATGAATTAAAACTGTGGCCGCAGAGGGAGCGCGGGCTTCAGCCCGCTTCAACGTGATCGGACCTGCGGGCATTGAAGCGGCGTAAACGCCGCGTTCCGGCCCCAAAAAACCGGCTGCGAATTTTGAAAGCGCTGCGAGTCTTTTACGGCGCAGGCGGAAAAACTGATTTGCTCAATCCGGCTTCCGGTTGTTTTACAGGGCCGGCTCGTGTTTGCCTTTGTTTACGCCGAGGGGATGGCGGAAGCAGGGGGCGGCGGTCAAACTCGAAAGACTGGAACTGCTGGTACCGCAATACTTGCAATCGTACTCGGATTTTTCGTCTCCCTCATACAACGCGTGCTTGCCTTTGTTCGCTCCAGCCGGATGACGGAAACAGGGTGCAGCCGTCAGGCTGGAAATGCTGGCGGCTTTGTGTCCGCAATACTTGCAGTAGTAGTTCATGGTTGGATTTGTGTTGGTAAAATTCTCCCCGGATCTGGCTGATTACAGACAATTCCTCGCAGTTTGGATATAAACTCGGATAAGTGCTTAATTAATTCTTCCTCCTGTGAAGGGAATGCATAACGCCTGAGCATGCTGAAATAGCCGTGCTCATTGCTAGATTCATACTCGCCAACGTAGCCCATCTCCTGAATAAGTTTTTCCGCTTGTCGTTTTGTGCCCGCGTCATCTTTTAAGTCTCTAAACTCAATTAAATAGGCATCAGAGGACAAAGGGCGAGTTTCAAGCCAAACAGCTAGTTGTAGGTCAGCGTCACCGAATTCGGCATGTTGGAAAAGTGCCCCGTTAGAGTAACGAAAAGGCTTTTGGAACGGATGAAATTCATTTTTAAGCACAAACCGGTCAACTATTCTCTCCAGTCCATAGTCGCGATGTTCATCCAGCATTTTTCTTAAAGATAGAGCGGTTCGATATGCTTTGTCATCTTTGACTACGGTTTGATAAAACTCTTCCATGATTGGCTTGTTCATAACATTCACTCCTAGTTTTTTGATGATGCCTCCGTATTGATGGAGAACGAACTTGGAATCGAAGTTTTCCGACTCATTCTCACACTTAACAATCCACCCATTTAGCAAATTCATCTCAGACGGATGGTAAGCACGAATGACTAAAAGTTTTTCCGACACAGCATTTTTTTGCTCAAGTGTCCAACCCCCAGTATCGGGGTAAGCATCGCGGTTTAGCCGTAAGTAAATGATGGCGTCACAACTGCACCCCATTTCTCTGACGTAATCCAAATATCGAGGGATCTGCTCGGGCATGTCACGGGCTCCATTGATTTTATTTTCTATGATGATTGCCTTCCCGGAACCTTGGATCAGGAGATCGATTCTGCCCTTTTCCTTCGTGATCTGCACATCATCAATGTAATCAGATACGTTGATATTGCCGCCACATGCGCGGATAAATTCTAAAAAACGAAGCAGATGCTTTTTCTGGTCCTTGTTTTTGCCTTTTGGATCAAGCAAGGCATGTAAAATGTCACTGTGAAAAGTCTCGCGATAATAATGATCTGAAATCAGCTCAAAGAGGTTCAATCCAATGTCAACATTCTGCCGCTCTTTTAGATTCTCCTCATACTGTAGCGATATCGGCTCAATGCGCCGCAAAAGTTCAGTACAGCTTTTTACCGTCGCCTGACATTCTGCGTCTGACTCTTGCGCGTTCATTTTAGTTGTCATTGATACTGCTCCGGTCAATTTACTGCAATCAGCATTATCCAAAACGCTTCGACTCCATGCCCACATTTTGCAATAACTCGTGCAGCAAGTTTGTGTTTGCGTGTTTCATCATCGCCAGCAGGACGCGCCCGGCGGCTTCGGCGTCGGAAAGGGCGTGATGATGGTGAAACTCGTGGCCGATATGCGCGGCCAAAGTGGAGAGTTGATGGTTGGGCAGTTCGGGCCAGATGCGCCGGGCCAGTTCGCAGGTGCAAAGATAATTGAATTCGGGCCGCGCCAGCTCGAAATGATCCAGCGTGCCACGCAAATGTCCGATGTCGAATTTCGCATTGTGGGCAATCACAAAGTCGGCGCGGGTCAATCGCGCCAGAACCTGCGGCGCAATGGCGGGAAATTCCGCAACGTTCCGCACGTCCAGATGCGTCAGGCCGTGACACGTAATGAAATCCTCCCGAAACCAGCCGTGTCCCTGGGGCGGGCGCACGAGCCAATAGAGTGATTCCCGCAACTGACCATTCTCAAATACCGCCATTCCTACGGCGCAAATGCTGACGCGGGAAGGATTGGCCGTTTCAAAGTCGAGGCTGACGAAGTTCATTGTGCGCAAAGATGTTTTGGGTAGCGGTGCTGCTTCACATCACCGGATGTTGTATAAATACAACACGGTGGCCCACCCGGACGGCAGCGCGGGTGGCGGTGCCGCCAATTCCTCGGCATACTTGCAGAGCATGAGCAGCATGTGGCGGGCGTGAAAAAAGGCTTCGATCATCGCACGCGTATGCTTTAACGGATTGGCATTATGCGATAAACGGAATTGCTTGCCCGTGCCATCGGCGACGATTTCGAGGAAGAACGGATTCAGTTTGAGGGGCGGGGCCAGAGCTTGCAGTTCCGCGACAATTTTCAAGGTCGTTGTTTGCACGCGACAAACCTTGAACGACGCATGATAGAAGCGATAAATCGGGTCTTCGTAATGCCAGTGATCCGAGGCGGCGGCCAGCAGCGCCTTTAATTCGGGCAGCTTGCGTTTGGCCGCGGAAAGCAATTTTTCGGTTTCCGCCTCGCGGTATTCCAATGGGGGTATTTCGAGTTTTGCCTTTCCGGGCTTTTGTCGGGCGCGAGACAATGTTTTTTCCGGTTTTGCTTTTGGCATCTTAACGATTCTTGATTTTGGGGTTTTCATATTTTTGTCAGGCGGCAAACCCGACGCGCGGACGGTTGATGGGATTGCAGTGGTGTCCGGCAAATACTTCCGCGAGGGAGTAATCGGCAGGCACGGGTAATTTCCGCCCCAAACTTTCCGCCAGGCGAACCGCCTGGGAGTAATCCAGTTTGCCAAAGACGCGATGGCACAGCAGGCGACCGGGGCGCAGCAGCGCGGGATCAATGTCCGCAGCGGAACAGTTGATGGTGCAGATGATCTGCAGCCGCAGGAAATCGGCGAGCATTCCGTCCGTGAGATTCAGGAGCGCGCTGACTTGTTCCCGGTTGTCCGCGCTGCGCGCCATCAGCGCCCCGTCGGAGTCTTCCAGAATGACGACAAATCGTTTGTCCGCGTGCTGCCACCGTTGATCGGCCCAGAAACCGACAAAGTTGGAATTGGACAGGACGTCCAAAGTCGCGGTGGGGATAAAATAAAAGCGATGGGATTCCTTGAGTTCACCCATGAGGTGACGGAGATAAAAGGTTTTGCCCGTGCCGGGTTTTCCCTCAAAAATAGACAGGCCGTTCGGTTGCTGCCGGAGTTTTTCAACGAAACTTTGATGCCAGGCCGCGCTGCCGTCGCCGTAATGAAGATTGAAGGTTTCCGGTTTGAAAATCGTGTCGGGAGATAAAGTCACTTCCTTGGTGCCAATGTTGTCTCCGTTCTGCTGAATCAGATTGAAAATCCCGCCAGACAGCGTTGGAGGTTTTGGGTTGCTGTATTTTCCGCCAAAGTGGGCCACCAGCTTCTCCGCTTCCGCAGCCGTGGCGGCGAAGCCAATGATCCGATCTTCGTCAGCGTAAAGAAACGCCTGCGGCCCGAACCGGAAAGTGAGATCGTCCCATTTTGCCGCCGCGTCTTTGGCATCCGGGGAAGGCAGCTTGCGGATGGAACGAAATAGAGCTTCGGCATGATCGGCAACCATCCGATCCAAATCCCAGGCACCGGAAAACCGGCAAGCGTGCAAACGTCCGGCCCCAAAGGCGGACATGACCGGAACATGCGGTTTGCGATAGTTTTCAACAAATGCATCGGCTTCAGCGAGGTCACAAATTATGGTTGGAGCACCGTCCAGTTTTCCCGGAGGGCGAACTACCGGTTCTGGCGCGGAGACCGTTTTGGGGAGGGCGGTTTTTAGAGTTTCGAGTGTGGTTGACATATTATTCGATGGGAAGTTTGCCGCCGCCACCCAAGCGCCGCAAAGGAACTGAATGTCCCCAAAGTTTGTCCCACTGGCTGGCGGCGCGCGTGGATTGTTTGGTTGTTGTTTTATCAGGTTGCAAATTCAACCCGGGGGCGGCTGAAGGGAAATTTTCCAAAGATGTCCAAAAGTTTTTGCAGGTCGGGTTTCTCAATGATGACATCTGGCGCGGGGGCGGCGGCCCCGGCAATCGTGCGCCAGGTGGCGAGGCTGCCAACGACGGCGCTGAACAGAATCACCTTTGTCGTCGGCGCGGCACGGCGGGCCCAGTGGATGAATTCCGCGCCGCGCATGGGTCCGCCGAAATAATCCGTGACCAGGAAAGTTGGTTTGCGCGGCTCGCGGTGCAGTGATGCGATGACCTGTCGTTTGCAGCGAAAAACCCGGGCCTCCGCCAGTTGGTAATGTTGCGTCAGCAACTGAATTGTGGCGGTCACGTCGGCGTCGGGGTCGGCGATCCACAGCAAAGGTTGCCGCGCCGGGGCAAGGCCAACGGGCAGGGTGACGATCCCGGCGGCCCCGATGAGTGTTCGGTAAAGAAACGTTCGGCGCGGCATCATGGATTCGTGTTTTTGGATACAACTTGAGTTGCGACACCACGGTGCTGTTTCTGCGGGTTGAACATAAGGGACATGCTCATCCCGCCGTCAACGGTGGTTTCCCCTGCATGGTGTGATTGAAACTGCCACACGGAATGGCCCGTTCCGGGAGCGCTGGTGTCCCGTCGGCGCAATTCGCACTGCCGCCGAAACGCAACTCGCCAGCGAGACGCTGGCGCTCCCAGGCTGGCGCGGCAGTTTCAATCACATCCTCCTCTGCTGGCAATGAAATCCACCATGCGCTGAATTTCAGCATCCGTGACCCACGCGCCTTGCGCCCGGACCAGTTTAACCGAATCCGGCGGCAGATACAGCAGGTCGCCCTGGCCGAGCAATTTCTCCGCACCCATCGCGTCGAGAATCGTCCGCGAGTGAACCCGGCAGGCGACCTTGAAGGCGATGCGGGCCGGGATGTTTGCCTTGATGCAACCCGTGAGAATGCTGACGTCAGGCCGCTGGGTGGCGATAATGCAATGGATTCCCGCCGCTGGCCCCATCTGCGTGATGTGGACAATGGCCATTTCAAAGTCCGCCGGAGCAATCGCCATGAGGTCCGCCAACTCGCTTAATATGACCACGATGCGGGCGAGTTTTTCGGGGATAAAAACCTCTTCCCTGCCCGGGGCCACAATTCCCGCGTCCACCTTGGAAGCCAACCCTACTCCGGATTGCGCAAGATTCTCGCGGGGATGTAGCGGGGCTGGTTGTGGCAACAGTTGATCTGGGGGCCGTTGGTTGTATGCCTCTATGTTCTTCACCCCGCAGTGCGCAAAGAGGTGGAAACGTTTTTCGATCTCGTGTCTGACCCAGCGCAAGGCGAGCAGAATTTTTTCCGGCTTTGTCACGACCGGCATAGCAAGGTGCGCCAACGGATTGTATTGCTGTAGCTTGATATTCCCTGGGTCAAGCAGCACAAAGCGAAGCTGATCGGGCCGGAAACGGTAGAGTAGCGACGCGATGATGGCGTTGAGGCCGCTCGAGATGCCGGAGCCGGCGCATCCGGCGATTACGCAGTGCGGCAAGGCGGCGAGGTCGGCGACTATCGTCCGGCCATAAACATCCTGGCCGAGCGCAATCGGAAGACATGCCTGGCTGGCGCGCCATTCGTCGGAATCGAAGCTTTCGCGCAGGAATACTTTCGTCCTCACGCCGTTCGGCACTTCAATGCCGACGGAGCCTTTGCCCGGCACGGGGGCGAGAACAAAAATACTTTCGGCCTTCAGCGCGGCAGTGAGGTTGCGGGAAAGTTCCAGGATGCGTTCCAGTTGCACGCCGGGCGCGGGATGCAGTTCGTAACGAGTGATGGTTGCGCCTTCGGTGATGTCGCCCAGCGAAACTCCGATTCCGAATTGCGCGAGCGTCTGCTGAATGAGCCGGGCGTTGGCCTCGAGTTCTTGCTTCGATTGGGTGGACTTGGCGGTCGGGTCCGGGGCTTGGAGCAAATCCACCGGCGGCAACAGATAGTTGGCCGCCATTCGGGAGTTGTTCGCGAAAGGGGATTCGAGTGCGTCTGGCATACTGTGATCTTTGCGTCACAGCCTGCGCCCGTAGGGAGAACCGTTCAAAGGAACTGAATGTCCCCAAAGTTTGTCCCAAGTCGGTGGTGACACCGGCGGAAATCACTTCACGCGGCGGCTTTGGAATTCCGTCCGCAGCCGGCTGAGGCGTTTGGGGCTGGTGCCCGGCACCCACCCCAACCCGACGCACAGGTAATCGTGCTTCTTTTCTCCTTTGAGGCCGAGGCGGAGCGCTTCCTGGTCGAGTTGGCGCAGTTTCTCCGCCGCCTGCATCCGTTCCGCTTTTCCCTCGGCCAGAGCTTTGCCTTGGCGGCCCGAGACGCGCGCCCGATGAAGTCTGGCAATCGCATTCCAGCGAATGTCCCGCTTCGGATCGAACGACCAGTAGGACGGAATGTGAATCATCGTCCCGTACGGCGTGAGGTTGACCGCGAGTTTGAGCGGCAGCGGTTCGTCGTGTTGCATTCCGTACAGATTCCAACGCAGGCAAAACGCGTCGAACGCGGCTTGAAAAACTTCATCGCGCCGCCGCAGGTTGACGGAAAACGACGGACGCAGGTTGCGTTCGACGCTCATGCTGCGCCGAATCACGCCCTTGTAATCGCAATAGGCCGGGACATTGAAAGTTGCCTTGATCCGTTCCCACTGGCGACGAAGCTCCGGCGCGGCGCGAATGGCAAGTTCATTTTGCGCGTACTTGGCCTGGGTTTTTACGAGGTCTTCGTAGTCGCCCTTCTGAACGTGGAGTTCGTGTTCGGCCACGGCTTCACAAATGGTTGCATCCGGCGGGCCCGGCAACAACTCAATGAGCAGCCGCTGCCGCGGGTCCAGGCGTTTTCCTTTTTCCAGTCCGCCCAGACAATCCGCCAGCACGTCCTGAATGTTGAAAGGCCAGAGCGAGGGCGGGACAAACAGCCAATGATAAAGCCCGCGCAGTGATTGAAGGGTGGCAGCGTCAAGCTGGCGCGTGGCCGAATGGTAACGGCGCAAAACTTTTTCCGCCCATTCAGCCCGGTCAAACGCGCGGGCTTGAAGTTTTTTCAAATCCCGATGAAGCGCTTTAATCATGAATCTTTTTACGACCCGGAGCATAGTCAGGCTCGTCACCGATTCCAACTGATGAATGATGCGCTTGTTTGTTCTGGAAGCGGCGTTTCCCTGGCGCGCGGCTGTCCTCAGCCGCAGCGGGGGGATGGCAAACAGGGCGTTCGGGTTGATTCTCGCGTCACTTGGAAAGGGCCACCCGCTGCGGCTGGGACAGCCGCGCTCCGCATCTTTGCTCCTGACATTCCCCGACACACTGCTAGCTTTGCGCCGTGACTAATCTCGTGATCGCCGCCGTCAGCGCCATTCTGGCGACGAACCAGCCCGCCGCTGTCAGCAATTTCGTCCAGGCCACAACCGGCCTCGAAGTCCCGGCCACCGCCACCAACGATCCGGTCGCCGCCGAGCTGGACAAACTGATGAAGGCCGATGACGACGCCCGGGCCGAGGTGGAAAAGTGGGTGGAGGACAATGAAAAGTTCACCGCCCAGGGCGCCGGCGTGCCCAAGGAAGAGATGCGCCGCCGCATCCTCGCGCGGTTCGCGATTGTCCAGCAGGGCTACGAGGATTTGCTCAAGCAACACACGAACAACGTGGAGATCCGCATCGCTTACGCCAGCTATCTTGGTGACCTGGGTAATGAAGATGGCGCGGCTGAACAGCTCGAAACCGCACGAGGCATCGCACCTCAGAATCCGGCCATCTGGAACAACCTCGCCAACATCTACGGGCACATTGGCGAGGTGAAGAAAGCCTTCGATTACTACGCCAAGGCCATTGAACTGAAGCCGGACGAACCGGTCTATTACCATAACTTTGGCACGACGGTTTTCCTGTTCCGCAAGGACGCGAAGGAGCATTACAACATCAACGAGCAACAGGTGTTCGACAAGGCGCTCAACCTTTACAGCAACGCCATCCGGCTCGATCCGGAGGATTTCAAACTGGCTGCTGATGTCGCGCAGACGTTTTACGGCATCCAACCGCCGCGCGCCGAGGACGCCCTGCGCGCCTGGACGAACGCCTTCAAGCTGGCGGGTGACGATGAGGAGCGTGAAGGCGTGCATACGCACTTCGCCCGCATCAAGATCAAGGCCGGCCAATTCTCCGAAGCACGGGGACATCTGAATTCCGTTACCAACGAGATGTATGCCGAATTAAAAACCCGGCTCAACCGGGTGCTGAAAGAGGCGGAGGCCACCGCCGCGACGAACTCACTTGCGCCAACCAACGCGCCCGCGAAATAGCGCCGGAGGGTGGCCGGCCGCGGCCACAGCAACGTCCCCCGGGCAAAGAGCGACACGAATTTGTCCACACACTTTGATAACGAAGTCCGGGGCGGCGACAAAAGCATCAGGTCAGAATGATGGGGTCAGAATGATCAGAATGCCGGCTCCATTATTCTGACCCCATCATTCTGACCTTGTCTTCCGGTGAACCCATCAAACGATTGCGACTGCTCACGAATCAAACCCCGGTCAGGTGATACGGGCGGAGAGGTTTGGAATTTTGCGCGCCTTCGGACCTGCGAGGGTTGCTGCGCCCGGGACGGGCGCGCTCCGCAGGCCAACCTATTTCCCCGGGGACCAGTTCGAGTTGTCCAACAGCGTGATGCCGGGCTTTTGGAAACCGATCCGCCGCGCTTTGTAGAGTTTCCCGAGCGCCTGCTTGAAGGCCTTCTTGCTCACGCTGAATTTCTGCCGGATCGCTTCGGGGGAACTGTCATCATCAAACGCCAGCTTGCCACCGTTGGCTTCGAGCGCTTTCACGATTTGGTCGGTGAGCGGAGCGACACGTTTGTAGCCGGCGGCATCGAGGCTCAGGTCAATCTGATCGTTCGGGCGGATGTTGCGGACGAACGCCTGCAAATGCTGCCCGATCTGGAGCGGCGTGGTGATGTTGTCGCGATAGAGCAAGCCAAGGTGCGCGTTTTCGACGATGGCCTGATAGCCGAGCGGCGTTGCGCCCGTGATGAGCAGGTTTACCGGCTGACTGTTGCGATAGAACGGGCGATCCTGACTCAGATGCCGCTTCAACCGCGAACTCGCGACGATGCGTTGCGTCTTCGGATCGAGATAGACAAAGACAACGACGCGTTGCCCGACGCGCACGGGCTTTTCCTGTTCGCGGAACGGCAGCAACAAATCCTTCGCCAGTCCCCAATCGAGAAACGCGCCGACGCGGTCGTTGATGCTGACGACTTTCATGGCGGCGAACTCGCCGACCGTCGCGAGCGGAATTTCCGTCGTCGCCACGAGACGGTCTTCCGAATCGCGATAGATGAAGACGTCGAGCTTGTCCTTCTGCTGGAGGTTCGCCGGGATGTAACGCCCCGGCAAAAGGATCTCGCCCAACTCGCCGCCATCGAGATAAAGGCCGGGCGTGGACTCGCGCACGATGCCGAGCGTGTTGCGTTTGCCGAGAATGGCCATGTCGCCCAAAGCGTACGCTTCCACCGCAAACAGCGGGAGCAAAATCGGCAACGGCTCTTTTCCAGTTGAATGGAATAGACCATCGCCTCGTCTGCCCTGCTCCGCTTTAATCGAACCCATGAAACCACGCCAGATACTCTCGATCCTGCTCGGGACTGCAATTTTGCTACTCAATCAATCCGGCGACGCGATCGCGCAAACCGCTGACACAATGCCTGGTGAAACACCCGCGCAACACGACGCGCGCCTGGCGTGGTTTCGCGAGGCGCGCTTCGGCATGTTCATCCATTGGGGCGTGTATTCCGTTCCCGCCGGCGAGTGGAACGGCAAGACCGGCTACGGGGAATGGTTTCTGGAGGAGACCAAAATCCCCGTCAGCCAGTACGAAAAGTTTGCCGACCAGTTCAATCCCGTGAAGTTCGACGCCAAGGCCTGGGTCAAGGCGGCGAAGGACGCGGGAATGAAATACATCGTCATCACCAGCAAGCATCACGATGGCTTTGGACTGTGGGATTCCAAACTCACCGACTGGGACATCGCCCGCACGCCGTTCAAGCGCGACCCGCTGAAGGAACTCGCGACGGAATGTCGCAAGGCGGGCCTCAAGTTCTGCCTCTACCATTCCATCATGGACTGGCATCACCCGGATTGGGGAACACGCCGCGCGTGGAACGATTTAGCCGCCAACGCCGGGCCGCCGGACATGGATCGCTACACGACCTACATGAAGGGGCAGTTGAAAGAACTCCTCACCGGCTACGGCCCGCTCGGGATTCTGTGGTTCGATGGCGAATGGGAAGCGCCGTGGACGCATGAGCGCGGCGTGGATCTATACAGCTACGTCCGCAACCTTCAGCCCAACATCATCGTCAACAACCGCGTCGGCAAAGGCCGCTCCGGGATGCAAGGCATGGACCAGGGCAATCGCGTCGGCGATTACGGCACGCCCGAGCAGGAGATTCCCGCGACCGGTTTCGGCCCCGGCGTGGACTGGGAATCGTGCATGACCATGAACAATCACTGGGGCTACAACAAAGCCGATTTCAACTGGAAATCCACGCAGACCCTCGTGCGCAACCTGATTGATTGCGCGAGCAAAGGCGGCAATTACCTCCTGAACGTCGGCCCGACCGCAGAAGGTGAATTTCCCGCCGTTTCCATTGACCGGCTGCAACAAATCGGTGCTTGGATGAAAGTGAACCACGCCGCGATCTACGGCACGACGGCCTCGCCGTTCAAGCGGCTGGCGTGGGGCCGTTGCACCACCAAAGTCGCCGGTAAAACCACGACGTTGTATCTCCACGTGTTCGACTGGCCCGCGAACGGCAAGCTCGGGCTGCCGGGACTCAAGAACCCGGTGCTCTCCGCCACCCTGCTGGCGACCGGCAAAAAGCTCCCGATCGCGACCAACGCCACCGGTGTCGTCCTGAGTTTACCCGCAACCGCGCCCGCCGCCTGGTCCACCACCGTGGTTTTGAAAATCAAAGGCGCCCCCGAAGTCGTGCCGCCGATCCTGATGCAAAGCGCCGATGGCTCGGTGCGATTACCGGCAATCGAGGCGACGACGCATGGCCACCTGCGTTACGAAGTCGGCGCCGGCAAGGACAACATCGGTCACTGGACGAATCCCGGGGACTGGGTTGAATGGCAGTTCCGCGCGACGCAGGCGGGCAAGATGGAAGTCACCGCTGAGATCGCCGCCGCCGACTCCGGCAAATTCATCCTCGAACTCGCCGGCCAAAAACTTGAGGGCACTGCGCCGATCACGGGAAGCTACACAAAATTCCAACGGCTCAACCTCGGCACGCTCGACCTGGTCGCCGACGAGGCAACGCTGACCGTTCGCCCCATCACGGCAGGCTGGCATCCGCTGAATCTCAAGTCCGTCACGCTCACGCCGGTGAAGTAACGTTTGCATCCTTGAACGCACGCTCCGTTCGACGGCATATTGAGCGGAATGTCCGTTGAGTTGAACGAAGCACTGTTGCAAAAAGCCGCCGGTTGGGACGTGGTGAAGCGCGCCCGCGCTTACCTCGAACTCGGCCAGGTGCTGAGTTCTTATTGGCAACCGCCGCTCCTGCGCGGCGTGGTGCAGAACGACGGCGTCTCCTTCCGCGCCTCGATGGTCATCAAGAACGAGATTGATATCGAGAACCTCTGCACGTGTCGCGACGCGCGTGAGTGGGGAAAAATCTGCGCCCACGGTGTCGCGGTGGCGTTGCATTGGATCGAGGCGCAAAAGCCGAAAAAACCGGACGATGGTAGGGCGTCGCACGCCGTGCGCGCCGCGGCTGGCCAGACACGAGACGGCGCGCACGGAGTGACGCGCCCTACCCAGCCCCCACTGAAGCGAGCGAGTTCACTCCAACGCGCTGACTCAGGCGAGCCAGCAGAATTGTGCCTCATCCTCCCGCCGAACTTCGAGCAAGCCATCACGCACGGCAAGGTCATGGTGGTGTTTGAAGCGAAATGGGGCGGCGGGCGGTGTCCGCTGAACGTGCTACCCAAAGGCCGCGTATTCGCTTTTTCCGCGCAGGACAACGCCATCATCGAACACATCGAAACTTTGGCGGATGGCGAGACTCCGGCGTTGTTGCAACTGGACGCAAAAGATTTTGCCGCCCTGCTGCCGTTGCTCGCGGAACATGAGAACATCACACTCGGCAAAGCCAGCGCGGTCAAAGTGACGCGCACGCCGTTTCAGTTGCCGTTGCGCGCCATACTTGAAACGAACGGCGAAATTGTTTTGACGCTCAAGCAGGCGGCAGGATTGGCCAATCCGAAACACGGAGCAGGGATGCTCCGTGAACCCGCGGGCAAAGATGCCCGCGTTACGACCGTAGCGCAGGCATCCTTGCCTGCGGGTTCTGGCGGCATCTTGCCGCCAGTTTCATCACTTGTCATGGTGGGCGATTGGGTCTGGCACAAGCAGACGTTGCAACCGCTCGGTTTGCCGCCCGGTGCGCAGAGTGTTTTGCAAGCGCCCGTGCGCGTACCGCGGTCGCAAGTCCCGCTGTTCCTGAGCCAGCATTGGCCGCAGTTGCAGGCGGCGGGCGGCGTGGACGCGAACTTCAAACTGGAAGATTTCACACTCGAACCGCAAGCGCCGCGCTTTGTGTTGTCGCTGCGCGGCGGGCTCGCGCAACTCGGCGCGTTGCTCCAGTGCGCCTACGGTTCGCGCATCATGACCGTGGGCGTGACCGCGTCCGACGAAGGCGTGTGGCTGCCCGATCCCGACGTGCCAACGCGTTATTCCACTCGCGACTTCAACGCTGAACGCGCGGCGCTGGCGCGCTTGCAACGCAGCGGTTTCATCGGGCCGGACAGTCAGGGCAAGCTGCAACTCGCCGGACAAAGCGCGGTGCTGAACTTCTTCGCGCGCGAGTTTCCCAAGCTGCAACGCGAGTGGAGCGTGACGTTGGACGAACAGTTGGAGAATCGCACGTTGAAGAATATTGAGCGTGTCGAACCGCAGTTCCAGATCACGTCGTCGGGCGTGCAATGGTTTGATCTGGGCGTGGTCTTCGCGGCGAGCGGCGGGGAAACCTTTTCGGCGGCGGACATCCAGCGACTGGTGTTGTCCGGCCAGAGTCACACGCGCTTGAAGAACGGCAAGATGGCGGTGATTGATACCGGCGCAGTGGAGGAATTGCAGGAGGTGCTGCTCGATTGCGCGCCGCAACAGCACGCGCAGGGCTATCGCATCAACAGCAAACAGGCGGGCTTCCTCGAAGCGACGTTGCGACAACACACCGATTGGAAAGTCCAAGCGCCCGCCGCGTGGCGCGACCGCGCGGCGAAACAAAGCGGTGAAGCGAAATTGGAATGCCCGCCACTTGGCGAGCTGGAGAACGTGTTGCGTCCGTATCAAAAGCAGGGCGTCGCGTGGCTGGGCTTCCTGCGCGAGAACGGCTTCGGCGGCATCCTTGCCGACGAAATGGGCTTGGGCAAAACATTGCAAACACTCGCCTTTCTGCGTAGCCGCCGACGTGAGGAGGCGAATCCAGTAAGAGAACGCGAAACCCCTCACCCGGCCTCCGGCCACCCTCTCCCCGTCGGACGGGAAGAGGGACGGGGTGAGGGGACTCCGCACTTGATTGTTTGTCCGACGAGCCTCGTGTTCAACTGGGTGGCGGAGGCGAAGAAATTCACGCCGAAGTTGAAGGTGCTGGCTTTGAGCGGGACAGACCGTCATGCGCTGTTTGAGCAGATCGCCACGAGCGACATTGTGGTGACGAGTTACGCATTGATCCGCCGCGACGCGGAGAAGTATCGCGAGATCGAGTTCGACACTGTGGTGCTCGACGAAGCGCAACACATCAAGAATCGCCAGACGCAGAACGCGCAAGCCGTGAAGGCGGTGCGGGCGCAGCATCGCCTCGTGCTCACCGGCACGCCGCTGGAAAACTCCGTGCTCGATCTTTGGTCCATCTTCGACTTCCTCATGCCCGGCTATCTCGGCACGGCGCAGGATTTCCGCGAACGCTACGAATTGCCCATCGCCAAGGAGAAGAACGTCGAGGCGCAGGCGCGGCTCGCGCGGCGGCTGCGACCATTCCTGTTGCGGCGTTTGAAGAAGGATGTGGCGGCGGATCTGCCCGCAAAGCTGGAACAGGTTTCGTTCTGCGAACTGACGCCCGATCAGCGCAGCGTTTATCAGCAGGTCATCGAAGCGAGTCGCAAGGAAGTGCTCGAAGCCGTCGGCGCGCAGGGCATCGCCAAAAGTCGCATGGTGGTGCTGACGGCGCTGCTGCGGTTGCGCCAAATCTGCTGCGATCTGCGATTGTTAAAGCTCGAGCCACGGGTTGCCAACGCGGAGGCTGACGATGGGCCGGCGGAGCGCCGGGCGCCGCCTCGGCCAGTTTCAGAACAGCCATCGCAACGAGCCGAGGCGGCGCCCGGCGCTCCGGCAACCGTTTCCTCCGGCAAGCTGGAACTGTTCGGTGAATTGCTGGAGGAAGTAATTGATGGCGGCCATCGCGTGCTGGTGTTCAGCCAATTTGTCGGGATGTTGACGCTGCTCAAGGAGCAGCTCGCAGCGGAAGGCATTGAGTATTGTTATCTCGACGGCTCAACCACCGACCGCGCGAAGGTCGTGGAGAAGTTTCAGACCAACGCCGCGATTCCGGTATTTCTCATCAGCCTGAAAGCCGGCGGTGTCGGCCTCAACCTCACAGGTGCAGACACCGTGGTGCATTTCGACCCGTGGTGGAATCCGGCGGTGGAAGATCAGGCGACGGACCGCGCGCATCGCATCGGGCAGACCAAAGTGGTGACGAGCTACAAACTCATCACGCGCGATACGGTGGAAGAAAAAATCCTGACGCTGCAAAACCGCAAGCGCGAGATCATCCAAGCCACGATCGGCGGCGAGGAAGAGTTCGCCGCCTCGTTGAACTGGGAGGAAATCCAGGAACTGCTGGCGTAAAGTGGTTCTCAAAAATGATTTCCGGCTGGAAAACCGCGAACCCCTCACCCGGCCTTCGGCCACCCTCTCCCCATCCGATGGGGTGAGGGGACGTTCGGAAATCATTTCAGAGAATCAGGCCAACCGCGCCGAACGTGGTTGGCATTGTTCCACTTTTGCCGTAACGATTTGCCGTGCCTGTCATTGATCACCTGTTCGCCATCGGGCGAATCCGCAAAACCATCTGGCGGCTTTGGTATCCCTTCCTCACGCGCCGACTTCATGGCGAGGGAGTTTTGTTTCTCAATTACGCCTATGAGGAAGATCCGCCCCTGGGCATCGCACTTTCGCCCGACGACGAACCGAATCGGGCCTGCATCCAGTTGTATCATCACGTCGCCGCACAGGTGGAGTTGCGCGGGAAGAAAGTCCTGGAAGTAAGCTGCGGTCACGGTGGCGGTGCTTCCTATCTCACGCGCACTTTTCAACCGCAGCACTACACGGGTCTGGATTTGAATCTTTCCGGAATCCGTTTCTGCCAACAACGCCACCAGGTTGCCGGGTTAAACTTTGTGCAAGGCGATGCAGAAAACCTGCCGTTTGAACCCAACACCTTCGATGCGGTGATCAATGTGGAGGCTTCCCATTGCTATCCGACGTTCCCGCGTTTTCTGGCCGAGGTGGCGCGGGTGTTACGACCGGGCGGACATTTCCTCTACGCAGACTTTCGCTTCGCCGATCGTCTTGCTGAATGGGAAAAGGCTCTGGCCGAAGCCCCTCTCCAAATCCAGCACACCCGGAACATCAACGCCGAAGTCCGGCGCGGGATGGAACGAAATTCGCCCCGTTCCCTGGCGCTGATCGCCCAGCATCTGCCGAAATTCCTTCATTCGCTGGGGCGGGATTTTGCCGGGGTCAAAGGTTCGCGGATTTACAACGCGCTGCAGAGTGGCGAGCTTTCGTATCGTTCCTATTGCATGGTTAAGCCGCCCGCCGCTTCCGACTGAAACCCACCGCCGACAAAGTCTGCGATCATCTAGAATGGTTCTCAAAAATGATTTCCGGCTGGGACGAAAGACGTGAACCCCTCACCCGACCTTCGGCCACCCTCTCCCCTTCCGAAGGGGAGAGGGACGGGGTGCGGGGCGTTTCGTCAGCACATTATTCCCGACATTCTTTTTTCAGTACGCTCTAGACAACGACGGCGGCGAAGAAAATTCGCCGCCGCGTTGAGTTGGGAGGAAATCTGGAACTGCTGACCCAAGTGCGATTATTTTCCGGTTTTTCCGTCGGGCTTGCCGGCAAACAGCGGGTAAACCACGCCAGCCAGGATGGCACCGACAATCGGCGCCACCCAGAACAGCCAGAGTTGTTGCAACGCCCAACCGCCCACGAACAACGCCGGGCCGGTGCTGCGCGCGGGATTGACGGAAAGATTCGTCACGGGAATGCCGATCAGATGGATGAGCGTCAGCCCGAAGCCGATGGCGATGGGGGCGAACCCTTGCGGCGCGCGTTTGTCGGTCGCCCCGAGAATGATCAACAGAAAAAAGAACGTCAGCACCACTTCCGCCACCAACGCCGCCACCATCTTGTACTGGCCGGGGGAATGTTCCCCATAACCATTGGAAGCGAACCCGCCCGCAGTGGAAAAACCATCCTGCCCGCTGGCGATCACCCAAAGCACTGCCGCGCCCGCCGCGCCACCCAGCACTTGCGCCACGATGTACGGCAGCAGTTCCGCCTTGGGAAACCGCCCGCCCACGCACAAGCCGACGGAAACCGCCGGATTCAGATGGCAACCGGAGATATGACCGATGGCGTAGGCCATCGTCAGCACCGTCAAACCAAAGGCCAGTGACACGCCCACCAGTCCGATGCCGAGGTTGAGAGGCGTTGTTCCTTCCACGGCGAGGAACTTGGCGGCCAGCACGGCGCTGCCACAGCCACCGAAGACGAGCCAGAACGTGCCAAAAAATTCCGCGACCAATTTATTTTTCATAAGGGATTAGAGTTGATGGTTTGGTTAGCTGTGGCGGCAACACCTTGATTAACATCCAGCTCTGAAGCATGCCGCGATCAACGTGACGGCAGAATATAACGCGACACACCCATGTCCAATGAATTTTCAGCACCCGGCCTTCAAGCCAACGACGACCTGCCGTGACCAGCTCAGAGAAATGCCAACACGCGCCGCAACTCGGCATCCGTGTTGTAGAAGTGCGGCGAGAGCCGAAGGTAGCGCTGGCCTTTGCGATCCACGCGCAGCGACGTGACGATCCGGGCATCAAGCAGCTTCTGGTGCAACGCAGCGAGATCGGCGTCCGGCTGGAAGAACGTCACGATGCCGCTGGCATTCGCCAGTGCGGCTTCAGCATTCAGCACGGAATAACCTTTCGCCTGCAATGCGGGCACGAGCCACGCGCGTTTGCGCAACAATTCGCGGGCAATGTTGTCCACGTCAAGTTCGAGCAGCATCCGCATCGCTTCATTCAACCCGACGAGGCCGAGCAGGTTCTGTGTGCCGGCTTCGTACTTCTTCGCGCCGCGGCGATAGGCGATCTCTTCCTGCGCGACGAAGTCGGGGCAACGCACGTTGTGCCAGCCGTAGATGGGCGGATTCAGGAGCGGCTGCACATGTTTCTTCACCACCATCAACCCCGCGCCGCACGGGCCGAGCAACCATTTGTGCGCGTCGGCGGCAAGCAGGTCCACGTGCTCCATCGTCGTCGGAAACGCGCCCACGGTCTGGATCGCATCCAGGCAGAACAAAATGTTCCGCGCCTGCAGCGCCTTGCCGATGGCCGCGTGTTCCAGCCGGTAACCGCTGATGAAATGACATGATGCCAGCGCGACGAGGCGGGTTTGTTCGTCCACCTGCCCGAGCACATCAATGGGCCGGATGACGCCCAACCCGCGCGTATTCAGCAAACGCACTTGCACGCCTCGCTCGGCCAGCGCCAGCCACGGATAGACGTTCGAGGGATAATCGTCATGATAGATGAGGATGTTGTCGCCCTTGCGGAACTTGAGCCCGCTGGCAAAAAAACTCAGCGCGAGCGACGTCGGGCCGACCAGCGCAACTTCCTCCGCCTCGCAACCCAGCAATTTTGCCCCCAGCGCGCGACCTTCCTCGACTACCTGCGGCCAGATGGCGGCTTCCTGATCGCCCGCCGCCGCGTGCAACGCATAATCCGCCACCGCCTGCGCGACGCGCCGCGGCAACGGGCAATCGCCCGCGTGGGCGAGAAAAATTTTGTTCTTCACCACGGGAAATTCGCGTTGGCGCAATTCCTCGTTGGTCAGAAGCTCCTGAATCTGCATCCGGGCAGGTTACTTCCGGCGTCCCCCGCAGGCAACAAACCACCGTTAGTTTCCGACAAAATATGGGTTGGCTTCCTTTTTCGGCTTACCCATATTCCCGGCAAAGCCATGAAATCTAATACCACGCGGTTACTGGTCTTGTTTCTCTTCTTCACCCTTGGCCTGACGTTCTGTGCGAGCGCGGGCGAGGCCAACATCATAATCCCCGACTTGAGCACCGTTAAATTTGAAGGGCTGGGCGGCGTCAGCGGACACACGCTCATGTTGTTGGGAATTGTCATCTGCGCCATCGGCGCGCTCTTTGGCATTGTGCAATACCAGCAAACCAAGGCGCTGCCGGTTCACGAAAGCATGGCCAAGGTTTCGCAATCCATTTACGAAACCTGCAAAACTTATCTGATCACACAGGGTAAATTGCTCGCCATCCTCTGGGTGCTGATCGCGGCGTGCATGGTGTTTTATTTCGGCTTTCTGACGGAGCATCATAATCCGGATGGGACCGCCAAGACCGGCGGGCAGGTGACGTTCAACGTCATCGTCATTTTGCTGGCTTCGGTTTTGGGGATTCTCGGTTCATACGGGGTGGCGTGGTTTGGGATTCGCATCAACACCATTTCCAACTCCCGCACCGCTTTCTCCGCCCTTAAAGGCAATCCGTTCGCCACCCTTGGCATTCCGCTGCGTTCGGGCATGAGCATCGGCATGCTGCTCGTCGCGGTGGAATTATTCTTCATGATCAGCATTCTGATCTTTTTGCCGCGCGATCTGATCGGGCCGTGTTTCATCGGATTTGCCATCGGCGAATCCCTCGGCGCTTCGGTGCTACGGATCTGCGGCGGCATTTTCACCAAGATTGCCGACATCGGTTCGGACTTGATGAAGATCGTCTTCAAGCTCCCCGAAGATGATCCGAAGAATCCGGGCGTGATCGCGGATTGCACGGGCGACAACGCGGGGGACTCGGTCGGCCCGACGGCGGACGGATTTGAAACGTATGGCGTGACAGGCGTGGCGTTGATTGCGTTTCTCGCACTCGCGCTGGTCGCGAGTCCGACGGTCTGTGCCACGCTCATCATCTGGTTGTTCGTCATGCGCGCGTTGATGATCGTGACTTCTTTGGGTTCGTATTTCCTCAATGAAGGCATCAGCAAGGCGATGTTCGGCACCAAGAAAGATTTCGATTTTGAAGCCCCGTTGACGCATCTCGTTTGGATCACGTCGGCGGTATCCATCGCCATCACCTATATCGCGAGCAAGCTGTTGCTGGGCGACTTCAAGGACGGCGCCGGGGTGCCGCAGCCGGCGTTGTGGTGGATTCTCTCCAGCATCATCAGTTGCGGCACGGTGGCCGGCGCGCTGATTCCAGAATTCACCAAAATCTTCGTCAGCACCACATCGCGACACGTGCGGGAAGTAACGAACTGCTCCAAACACGGCGGCGCCTCGCTGAACATCCTGTCGGGATTTGTGGCGGGCAACTTCTCCGCGTTCTGGATGGGATTGGTGATCATGCTCCTCATGTTTGGCGCGTGGCAATTCTCCACACACGCATCCTTGATGGCCGTGATGCCGCCGCAATTCGCCTTCGCCGCGCCGATCTTTGCATTCGGTCTGGTGGCGTTCGGTTTTCTTGGCATGGGGCCGGTGACAATCGCGGTGGATAGCTACGGCCCGGTGACGGACAACGCGCAGTCGGTTTATGAATTGAGCCAGATTGAAGCGCGTAAAGACATCAAGGCCGAGATCAAAAAGGATTTTGGTTTCGACGCTGATTTTGAAAATGCCAAGTATCAACTGGAGAAAGGCGACGGCGCGGGCAACACCTTCAAGGCGACAGCCAAACCGGTGCTCATCGGCACCGCCGTCGTGGGCGCGACCACGATGGTGTTCGGCATCATCATGCTGTTGGAAAATTTGTTCGGCGGCGTGGTGGCCAAGCTCTCCATCGTCCAGCCGGAAATCATCCTCGGCATCATCATGGGCGGCTCGGTGATTTATTGGTTCACCGGGGCGTCGTGTCAGGCGGTGGTGACCGGGGCGTATCGCGCGGTGGTTTACATCAAGGAGAACATGAAGCTTGATGCCACCACGGCCTCGCAAAAGGACAGTAACGAGGTGGTCCGCATCTGCACCGTTTATGCGCAGAAAGGCATGTGGAACATCTTCATTGTGGTGTTCTGCTTCGCGCTCGCCCTGCCCTTTTTCAATCCCTACTTCTTCATCGGCTACCTGATTGGTATCGCGTTCTTCGGATTGTTTCAGGCGATCTTCATGGCCAACGCCGGTGGCGCATGGGACAACGCCAAGAAAATCGTGGAAGTAGATATGCGTCAGAAAGGAACCGACCTGCACGCCGCCACCGTGGTCGGCGATACCGTCGGCGATCCGTTCAAAGACACGTCGTCCGTGGCGATGAATCCCGTGATCAAGTTCACCACGCTCTTTGGTCTGCTGGCGGTGGAGATCGCCGTGACGATGACCAACCAGACCGCGAAGACAGCCATTGGCGTGACCTTCTTCCTGATCGCATTGATCTTCGTCTATCGCTCGTTCTACGGCATGCGCATTCCGGAAGACAAATAAGCAGCCTTGCAAGCCTCGGATTCATCAGGCCGGAGCGAAATCTTTCGCTCCGGCCTGAATTTTTTACCTTAGCGCGGTTTCATAAAAACTGTCGCCGCCGAAGTGATGAGACGGTTCGCTTTAGAACAGTTCTCAAAATGTTTGACGGATACGAAATCCCCTCACCCGGCCTTCGGCCACCCTCTCCCCATCGGATGGGGAGAGGGCCGGGGTGAGGGTCCGTCTGGAAATTATTTTCCCGAATCAGTCTGACGCCGTGAGCTACCAGCTTACGCACCTCCGGTGCTTCAGTTCCCAAATCAACCACCGCCGTGCCTGAACTGACACTCGCGCGCCGGGCTTTCATCGGTTACAACTCTGCCATGAAAGCCCGCCGTCTCCTCGCGAGCCTGATGCTCTTGTGCCTCATGTTGCCGACGTTCGCCCAAGAACGTCCCAGCGCCGCCGCCGCCAAAACCGCCCTGCGCAAGGCCACGGACTACCTCGTCTCCATCTCCACCGAGGGCGGTTATCTCTGGTGGTATTCGGCGGATTTGAAACAACGACGCGGCGAAGAAGTCGCCACCGAAACCCAAATCTGGGTGCAACCACCCGGCACGCCCAACGTCGGCACGGCCTTTCTGCGCGCTTACGAAGCCACCAAGGACGAAGCGCATCTCCGCGCCGCGCTCGGGGCCGCAAACGCCCTCGTCCGCGGCCAGTTGGAATCTGGTGGCTGGTCTTACGTCATCGAGTTTGATCCGAAGTTGCGCCAACAGTGGGCCTATCACGCCGACTCTGCCGCCAGCGCGCCCGATTTCAAATCGCGCAAAAACACCACCACCTTTGACGACAACAACACCCAAAGCGCGCTCACGTTCCTGATGACGTTCCTCGACGCCGCCACGAATCTTCCGCCGGAAAAATTGAAGCCCGTCCGCGCCGCGCTCGACTTCGGCTTGAGCCGCATGATGGACGCGCAGTATCCCGTCGGCGCGTGGCCGCAGCGCTTCAACGGTCAGCCGCACGATCCGGCCAAACATCCGAGCCGTCCGGCCAACATCGCTACGAACTGGCCGCGCCAGTGGCCGCACGCGGACTACGGCGGTTTCTACACGCTCAACGACAACACGCAGAGCGATTGCATCCGCACCATGCTCGCCGCGTATCGGCGCGCCGGGGAGAAACGATTTCTCGAAGCGGCGAAACGCGGTGGTGAATTCCTAATTCTCGCCCAGTTGCCCGAGCCGCAGCCGGCGTGGGCCCAACAATACAATTACGCGATGCAACCCGCCTGGGCGCGGGCATTCGAGCCACCGGCGGTTTGCGCCGGCGAAAGCGGCGGCGTGGTGCGCACGCTGGGCCGGCTTTATCTCGAAACGGGCGATGAGAAATTTCTGAAACCCATTCCTGCCTTCTTCGCGTGGTTGAATCGCTCCCAACTCAGTTCCAACCGCTGGGCGCGCTTGTATGAATTGGGAAGCAACCAGCCGATCTACGGTGATCGCGACGGAGCGATTCATTACACGCTCGACGAAATCAGCGCCGAACGCCGCCGCGGTTACTCGTGGCAGGGGAGTTTTGACCTGCCGGAAACCATCGCATGGTATGAACGCCTGCGGGCGGAGGGCCGCGAGAAAACTTTGGCTGCTGAAGAACGCCGCAATAAACCTTCGCGCCCCAACGCAAATGCCGTCACCATAACTTTAAGCCGGCAGGAAGCTTCCGGTCGTTGGGCCAACACAAACGGCGTCAGCATGCGCCAATTCCTCGGCAACCTGGAAACGCTGACGGATTATCTGCAAACACTGCAACCGCAGTAAACCGGCAGCCAATTATTCCTCACGCCAAGAGCGCCAGGGACGCAAAGGCCAAACCGCAATGCTTCCCTTTGCGTCCTTGGCGTCCTCTGCGTGAGGTTTTATGGACTGGTTACGATTTTGGATTGCCCGCCCCAAGAAAATCCCGCAACTGATGCGACAGCTCCACGAAATTGATCGGCTTCTGGCAGACCGCGCGGCGCGGCGCATAGCGTGACCCCTTGAAACTCGGCGGCTGATTCAAGCCGGTCACGAGAATCACCGGCACCTCGAAGCGGATCTCGCCCATCTTTTCGGCGAGTTCCGCGCCTTGCAATCCGGGCATCGTGTGATCCGTGATGACAAGATCGAACTTGTTCGGCTCGGCGCGGAAAGTCTCCAATGCGTCCTGGCTGTCAGCCCGCGTGATGACCCGATACCCCATTTTGCGCAAACTTTGCTGGATGACGCTCAACACCGGAATCTCGTCGTCCACCACAAGGATTTGTTCGCGCCGACCCGGCAGGACCTGATGCTCCTCCGGGCTGGGCGGCAGCACCGGCAACGGTGATTTCGGCAGATAGACCGTGAAGGTCGTGCCGACATCCTTCAGGCTCTCGACGCGCACCTGCCCGCCACTGCCCGTGACAATTTTCTGCACCAACGTCAGCCCCAACCCCGTGCCGCGGCCGGTTGGCTTGGTGGAAAAGAACGGTTCAAAGATGCGTTCGAGCACTTCGCTGCTCATCCCGCGGCCGGAATCGCGAACGGTCAAGCGCACATAGCTGCCGACCGGAATCGCAAGTTTGACGCTTTGCTCCTCATTGAGGTCGCACCCGTCGAGTTCGCAATCCAGCGTTCCGCCCTGCTCGCGCATGGCATGACCAGCGTTCGTGCCGAGGTTCATGATGACCTGATGCAACTCCGTCGCGTCTGCCACCACCACATCTTCTTCGGTGTGAATGCCGACATTGATCTGAATGGAGGATGGCAGCGTGGCGTTGAGGAGTTTTGCCGCCTCGTTGAGAATCGTTCCCAGCTTGAGCGGATGCCGTTTCGTTTCCACCGGGCGACTGATTGTGAGAATGCGCTTCACGAGGTCCTTGGCGCGTTCGGCGGATTTCAGCACCGAGATCAAACTGTCGCGCGACTTGCCCTTGATGTTGCCATCATACAACGCGAGCTGCGTGTGCCCGAGGATCGCGCAAAGGATGTTGTTGAAATCATGCGCCATGCCGCTCGCCAGCGTGCCGATGGCATCCATCTTCTGCGCGCGGAGCATCTGTTTTTCAAGCCGGGCGCGTTCGGCTTCCGCTTCCTTGCGCGCGGTGATGTTGTCAATGAAGCCCTCGTAGTAAAGCGTCGCGCCGCTCGGATGCCGCACCGCCCGGGCGCTCTCGGAAATCCAGATCACACTCCCGTCGCAGCGGCGCACCTGATACTCGAGTTCGTGAACAAAGCCTTTTTGCTCGATCTCCTGTTTGAAGCGGTCGCGAAAGGTCGCGTCCACGTAAATCTGGTTCGTGATGTCGGACACCTGGTTCAACATCTCCTCGGAGCGTTGGTAGCCATACATCCGCGCGAGCGCGGTGTTGACCATCAGATACCGTCCGTCGGGCGTGCTTTGGTAAATGCCTTCGAGCGCATTTTCAAACAAGCTGCGATACACCGCCTCGGCGGCCTTGAGTCGTTCGATTTCTTCCAAGTTCACTTTTGGTATTTTCATTCAAGCACTTGGTTTGCCATAAACCGGTTACGCTGCGAGACGCGGATTCGGGCTGGCAGTTGTTACCAGACACAACTCGTCCGCAACTCCGGCAAGTATCGGCGGGTCTGCCGCCGGGTTTAGTTTTCGTGGTAAATCGGGGCAAAAAACTCGCAGCAGGCAGCAAACGCATTCAACAAAGTCATGAATTGAATCCATCAGGGGCGCGAGAGAAAAGGCTGTTGCGGCAGGAAACTGGATTCGAGAAGTGAAGCTAAATGCTTCACACGGGGACAGTGCTGCCCAAGGGTGGGCCGCGCGGCGGAATCGGACGGACTCTGGCTCAGTAACTGAGCGTCAGCTTGTAGCGCAGCAGATTGCGGCACGGAATGGTGTCAATGCCCGCGCGATTGCGCCAGCCCTGGCAGCAAAGTTCGCCGGAGACGCTCGTCCGCTTGCCCGCCACCGCCGTCGCGATGACATCACTGAGATCAAAATCGCCGCGCACACACTCCTGATTGTGACAGCCGACGCGAAACACCGACTTCGCATGTTCGACGTTCACCGTGTATTTGATCTGACTGCTGCAGGCGACGCCTTCCTCGCCGTAATAACCCAGGTCCACGGTCAACGACTTCAGGCGCGGATACTTTTCGGCCAGCGAAGGCGATTCCTTCACGCGCAGGCCTTCCTGCTGCAAGTATTCACTGCGGGGACTGGTGCGAGGACTGTGGATCATGGGAGAAAAAATTGTAAAACGGTTTACCGCAGGCGCCAGGTGATGCGCGCCTTGTCCAAATCGTAGGGGGACATCTCCATCTTCACGCGATCGCCCACGGTGAGCCGCACCCAACGTTTGCGCATCTTGCCGCAGATGGTCGCCAGCACGAGATGCTTGTTGTCCAGTTCGACGCGAAACATCGTACCGGGCAACACCGTCGTGACACGACCTTCGACTTCAATATGTTCTTCTTTCATGCAATCGGACGGAGGAGACAGAAATGAGAACCGGCGGGATTCATACGAACCCCGCCGGACACTCGAAAACGCTTAGTAGCGATTACCGCCACCACCGCTGACGCGGAATTCGCGCCGACCACCGCCGCCGCCGCCGCCGGAACGCTCTTCGCGCGGTTTGGCGACATTGACCGTCAGGGCGCGCCCGTCGAGTTCCTTGCCGTTCAAGGCTTCGATGGCTTTCTGCGCCTCTTCGTTGCTGCTCATGGTTACAAAGCCAAAGCCGCGGGGGCGATTGGTCATGCGATCCATCATCAGGTTGGTTTCAGTGACCGTGCCAAACGCGGCGAACGCGTCGTTCAGGTCGTTTTCAGTGGTATTGAAGGAAAGATTTCCTACGAATAGTTTATTGCTCATGTGATGTTAACTGTCCGACTAACCAGAATTTTCACAGACTGTTCCCGAACTTCGGGTCTAAAATCATCACTGAAACAAGTTCACTTGAAGATTCACCATGCCTTGAAAGAGACAAGCTATCTAACGGACTCACGCATACTGCCGGTTTTCAGGTTAATAGCAATAACCATCGCAATATATCTTTTCCCGCTGCCGATGCTGGCGCGCTTCCGTTGTGCTGGCTAAGCTGCTCTGGTTGCAACCGAACGAACCAAATCACTACGCCATGCTCGGCCTCGACCGGGACTGCACCGAAACGCACATCCGCAGCGCATATCGCTTGCTGGCCAAACAGCATCATCCCGACGTGAATCCCGGTTCGAGCGCGGCAAAAGCCCGGACCCAGGCGCTCAATGCCGCTTACGAAATCTTGAGCGACTCCGAACGACGCAAAGCTTACGACGAACAACTCGACACCCGGACCAAAACCTCGTCCCGCGCCCCTGGCTCAAGACGCAGCCTGACGCAGGAAGTGCCATTGCGCCTCGAAGAATTCCTGCACGGCATGACGCTGCAAGTGCGCGTGATTGATCCCGGCGAGCCCAACGCCAACGAATCTTACGAACTGATCGTCCCGCCGGAAACCGCGCCTGGCACATGCTTCCGCCTCGCGCGAACCGGGGGCGGCTTCGTCACCGTGAAAGCCAAAACCCGACCCGATATCCGCTTCAAAGTGCGCGGCTCTGATTTGCGCTGTGACCTGCGCATCAGTTCGCAACGGGCCACCCAAGGCGGTTTGGAATCAGTGCGCGGCCTGACGGAAAATTTTCTCCGCGTGCCAATCCCGGCCCGCCTCAAAAGCGGCGAAATCATCCGGCTGGTCGGTGAAGGCTTGCCGAGGACGCGGGGTGGTCGAGGCGACCTGCTGGTGCGCGTGATGTATCGCCCCGAAATCCGCATCACACGCGCCAAGTAGAAGCGACGCCCCGTCGCCTGATTGGTGGCGGCGACGCCCTCGTCGCCGGAGTTTAGAAGCGCAATATTCACCAAGGCGACGAGGCGTCGCCGCTACTTCGCCAACTTCCGCAGCCGCAACGCTTCCTTCACCCCTTTCTTCGCCGGATGTCGCACCGCGTGACGAATCATCCACTTCCGCTCTGCCGATGCTCCTTCCAGCCAGCGCTCGCAAATCTCGAACGCCAGTTGCGGATGATCCTTCGCGATGTCTCCGATGTGATTTGCCACGCTCCGCCGCACGTACAAATCCGCGTCGTCCTTCAGCGTTTCAAGGATCGGTAGCACCGGTCGCGGGTCTTTGATGAAGGCCGGAATCCGCATCGCCCACGGCAAACGCGGACGGGCGCCCTCGGAGCAAAGCCGCCGCACATGCGGATCGGCATCGCGCGTCCACTCCAGCAACCGCGCCAACGTCCGCTCCGGCCACTTGATGAGAAATGGCCGCAGGGAAAACTCCGCCGTGAAGCGACGCGTGATCTCATACTGCGCCCGCATGGAAACCTCGAAGGGATCGCGTCCGCCATTGTGTTCCGCGTCCAGCCCGTACGTCGCCACGAAGCTTACATGCGGCAGATAGAAGAATCCGCCCAAACCCAACTCATCCGTGTCCGTCAGCGTCGGCGTGAGTGAACGGACAAGAATTTCGACCGCGTCCGCATAACGTTCCGGCAAGTGCGCCCGCAACGCCCGCGCCAGATGATGCCCGCGTTGCAAAATCGCCAGCGGCTTCAATCCCTCCAGTGCGGCACGTTGAAACGATTTTGACTCAAACTTCGGATGCACGAGCGTGATGTTATGCGCCAGACATTCGATGGCTTCGCGGTCCAGCAAATCGCCCAACGAACTCCCCTGCTGAATCGAGCGCGGCGCGGCGGGCAGACGCGGGCCGGTTTGTTTGCTCGGGAGTGTGGTGGCTTTCTTGGTCATAGTGACGACCGCGAAAGCTACCGGAGAAAACCCTCACCCGTCACTTCTGTTGTTTTGGAAACCGCTCCGGATGCCAGAATTTCGAGTCCATCGGAAAACCGAGGACATCAAATTCCCGCTCCTGCCGCGGCACTTTCGGCCAGGTGAAATGGCAGTCGAGGCAGTAGTATTCGCGCGGGGTGACGTGCAAGGCCGTCAGCAACATCTGACACAACGCCGGCGTGAGAAACTTCCGGGTGATCTGCGGGAACATCACGCAGGCCGAATGGCACTCCGGACAACGCACCGCCGTCTTCATGAGTTCGTTCGCCGTTTCCCATTCGCTCATCAACCGGCGCGCCCGGAGATAATCCGGTTGCGGGACTTCCACATGAATCGCCGCCAACGGCTCCGACATGAACCAGAAGCGTTCCAGCTTCGATTCATCGTGCAGGATGGCCTTCACCCCGGCCTGACAGAATTGCGCGCGTAATTCTTCCGCCGGGGCACGGTCGTTGAAGGTCGCAACAGAGAGGGTTTTCATGAGCCAACCTACTCCCCGCGCCGCCTTAAGCAAGGGGCGGAATGTCATTCCAGGCCCTCCGCACATCCACCACATTCCGTTCTTACTCTTAGAGCACGTAACAAAAAGACCGTTGCAGGTAGGGCGCGTCAGTCCCTGCGCGCCGGCGTCTGGCTGGCGCGGAACGGCGCGCAGGGACTGACGCGCCCTACCTGCCGCAGCAAAAAGTTCATTTTGTTACAGGCTCTTAATCTTTTTCTTAATCTTGATCTTCAGGTGGTGTCGGCGGCGGAGATTAAGAGTAAGATTAAGAAGGCCACGGTGTTAGCCGTGGCCTTCAACCAAGAAGAGTTACTGGAAGATGCAGATCAAAACCACTTCAAGTCCAGCTTCACATCCGCCCGCGCCCATGCGGCGGCGAACTGACGCTGCACGTCATCCGCTTGCTGCGCTTTGCCTTGGGCGCGTAACGCCTGTTCCAAGCCGAACAGACTCCAGCCATTGCGGGCCCAGTATTCCAAGTCGTCCCGGAAAACCTGTTCCGCTTTGACCGGATCGCCAGACTGCAACAACGCGGCCCCTAATGCCGTTCGCGCCGGCACCGGCCAATACGACGGCTCCATGTAAGGCAACGCCGCCTCCAACGCCACCGCCTTCTCCAACTGGGCAATCATCGCGCGCGTATCACCCTTCGCCCCGGCAACTTTTCCCGCCAACCAGTGCGCCGAGACCGCCAGCGTGTCCGCCACGGGAAAGATGGGCGTGCTGACCTGTTTCGCTTCCTCACTGCTGGCAATCGCTGTCAGCGCTTTCTCCTCGCGTTCGGCGGCGGCGACATCCTGTTTCGCGACGAAGGCCAGTCCGCGCGCGAAATGCCACAAGGCCCGGTCCACGAGGAAGTCATTGGTGTTAGCCGGCTGCTTGATGGCGAGCACCTCATCCCATCTGCCAAAACGGACCAGCGTCAGCCACGGCAGATGCCGCAGCCGTGGCGCTTCATACGCCTTGCTCGGGCCGCAGTAATTTTCGTTGGCGTAACGCGCGGCTTGATCCGCCGTACGCAGCGCATCCTTGCTGCGACCTTCAAACAACTGCGCCCACCAGAGAAAGTGGATGTTGTGCGGGTAATACACGCCCGGATAAAACCCCTGCGCGCGACAACTGCGGATGTAATCCTTGTCCGCTTTCACCGCGAGTTCGTTCGCCACGATCGCATCGTGATACTGGCCGACGCGCATGTAGATGTGTGCGGGCATGTGGACCAGATGCCCCGCCGCCGGTGCGTAACGCAACAACCGATCCGCCGCGCCCAAACCGTCACCGGGACTGGGACCAGCCTCGACGGCGTGAATGTAAAAATGATTCGCGCCGGGATGATTTGGATTGCGCGACATCACGAAGCGCAGCGCGCCGAGGATTTCTTCCGTCTCCGGCTTGGGCGTGCGGTCCCGCGTCCAGTAATCCCACGGCATCGTATTCATCAACGACTCGGCAAAGATCACCTGCGCGTCGAGATCGTCGGGATATTGCTTGGCGAGGTCCCGCATCGCGGCCGCGAACGCCTTATCGAGCGCGCTGCGGTCGTCAGCATGATCAGCTTGATAACGCTTCGCCAGTGCGGCGATGTAAGCCTGTTCCTTGGGCGAAACACGGGATTGGTTTGCCAGCGCCAGTTGCAATGCGGCCCAGGCATTCGTCGTGTCGTTTGCGTCCATCGGCTTGTTCACATGCGGGCCGGAGGCGTAGGCCACGCCCCAATAAGCCATCGCACAAGTCGGATCAAGATGCGCCGCCGAGCGGAACGAGCGGATGGCTTCCTTGTGATTGAAACCGAACATCAGCCGCACGCCCTGATCGAAGTAACGCTGCGTCAGCTTCGATTGCGTGGTGACGGGATGATGCAGATCGCCGAGTCCGTTGAACAGCGGCCCGGGCAGTTTTTCCGCGCGCGTCGGCAACGCGATCAACAGCGCGGCGAGTGACAGGAGGGAGAGTTTTGTTTTCATGGGATCAACAGGTTGAGGTTCGGGATAAAATGTCAGCCAAGTTTCTGGATTTGCAATATGGCAACGCGGGCTTCGAGTTCGCACCCGCCGCCGGAACGGCCAAAGGCTTTATGGTTCAGAAAGTAATGATCCGGGAGAGCGCCGTCCGCATCGTTGCTTCATTCCACGAGAGTGGGTGCGAACGCCCCGAATGCTCGCTGCGCACCCGGCGCAGTTGCACGACGGCACGCCGCGCTTCCGGTCCGACGCGGGAAGCGCAAAGGACCGTAACCCGCCGGTTCGGAAACCTGCGCTTTGCTTCATCTGCGACCGGATCAATCTTTTCAATTAGTTCAGCGATCATAAGTCAAAAGGCGGTTTTAGTGAGTCCGCCAGGATGGTGATGATTCCAGAAATCCCCGTGAATGGGAATGGACCGAAAGGTCCAGTGGTGAAGCGCGCGGCACGATGCGACGGTTCCGAAATAATCCCGAGCTCCGAAGTCGCCGGCAGCACAGTTGCGCGGGCGGAAAGTCGGGCAGGCTTTCCAGCCTGCCGGTGCCCCGGACTTTCCAGTCCGGGGTTTCGCGGAACGGGCGACTGGAAAGTCGCCCGCACTGGCAGGCTGGAAAGCCTGCCCGACGGTTATGGCCGCGCGCCAACTTTGGGGTTCGGGCTAATGTCGTGTCGCTTTTCCGGTGGACGCGCATGCTATGCTCGCAGCGTGAACAAGCTGGAAAAAACTTTGACGGAACGCGAGATGACGACGGCGTGGCGGCACCGCGATGCGAGTTATGATGGCGTGTTTTTCTTTGGCGTGAAAACGACAGGCATCTTTTGTCGCCCGTCGTGTCCGTCGCGGCCCAAGCGCGAACATTTGGAATTCTTTCGCAGCAGCGGCGAAGCGGTGCGGGCGGGTTATCGGCCCTGCAAGCGCTGTCAGCCGGAACTCGCCAACGGTCAACCGCCCGGATGGGTTGCCCAACTCATGCAGCGGGCGGTGGAATCGCCGGAGCAAAAGATTTCAGCGCGGGACTTGCACGAACTAGGCATCCAACCGGAACGCGCCCGGCGGTGGTTTCAGAAACATCACGGCATGACTTTCGCCGCGTGGTGCCGAGGATTGCGGTTGTCACGGGCGTTCACGCAGATCCGTTCCGGCCAACCGGTGGATGACGTGATCTTCGATCACGGCTTTGAATCACACAGCGGGTTTCGCGACGCCTTCGCGCGCACCTTCGGCAAAACCCCACGCCAAGCGGCAAATGGTGATTGTCTCCGCGTGACGTTGCTCGAAACGCCGCTCGGCCCGATGCTCGCCGCGGCGAGCGATCAAGCGGTCTGCCAACTGGAGTTCGCCGACCGGCGCGGCTTGGAAAAGAGTTACGCGGAGATGCGACGCCGCTTCAAACTGCCGGTGCTGCCGGGAGAGAATCCAATCCTCAAACAGTTGCGCACCGAGTTGCGGGAGTATTTCGGCGGCACGCGGCAACAGTTCACCGTGCCGGTAACGCTGCGCGGCACGATGTTTCAAGCCCGCGTCTGGCGCGAGTTGCAGCGCATCCCGTTTGGCCAGACGGCCAGCTACGAGGCCGTCGCGAAGAAGATCGGTTCGCCCACCGCCGTGCGGGCCGTGGCCCGCGCCAATGGCACCAACCGGCTTTACCTGCTCGTGCCGTGTCATCGCGTCATCGCGAAGGATGGCTCGTTCAGCGGCTATGGGGGAGGCGTCTGGCGGAAGCGGCGATTGCTGGAACTCGAACAACGCGTGAATCCGAAGCCGATTCCGCGGCGCGAGAATTGACGCCCACCATTTACAATCTCCGCCCCGGTGCGCATGATGGGATTGCTGGCGGAGAAAATTCCATTCCGGCGGCGAGTCAATCCGCAGTTCAAGCATCACCGTTATGGGCGACAAATCCCCGAAGTCCGCGCAGAAGAAATCCACCCAGAAACAAACCAAGGCCAGCAACCTGGCCGCAACCAAGCAAGCCGCCGTGAGCGCCAAACAGGCCGCCGGCAAAAAGAAATAGTTTCCTGTTCAGGTCCGTCTCTCCGGGCCTACACTCCCGGGAGACGGAAGTCACCAAAAAGCCAATGGCCCTGAAACTTCGACAAGCCCAGGTCTGGAAACGCGGCGATGAATTCATTCGCATCGTGAAACTGGAACGCCTCACGGTCAGCTACAAGACCGCGAAGAGTCTCAAGTCCGGCGCAGGCCAACACCAGCAGACCAGCAAAAAGGAGTTCTGCCGCCTGATCAAAACCGCCACGCTGCTCGCCTCCGAAGCGCCAGCGGACGCCAGTTAGAGTGATTCCCAGAAATAGTTCCCGAACCGAGAGAGAAGCTTGCGGACCAATCAACGCGTTCTGGTCTGGCGCGGCGCTGCGGGCGCGGGACCGCCCGCACTCCGTTCCCAGCGCCAGCGGCGCGGCATGTTTATAGAAACTCCGCCCACAAGATCACAAGCTCCGTCAGGAATGGCATCTTGCCGTCGCATCACCCAAACGTGCCGCTCCTAGCGGAGCTTGATTGGTCTGGGAATGGCAAAACTATAAACATGTCAGCCCTGCCGGGCTTTTCCTGCGCCTTCCGAATTCATGCGATTTCGGCAAGCCAAGTTGGTGCGACCGGTGGCGCGGCAAACCGCCAGTTCGGTCAGGGGAATCATTGGCAGTGGAATCAAGTCTGCGGCGTCCCGGCAAAAAGACATTCCCCTGACGCTCATTCCTCTGACAAAAATGTCCCGTCCGAGGGTGGTGCTAAAGTCATCCGCACTCCAGACGCCTCACACTTGCCGGGCGTCCGCTAACCGCGCGACGCGTCTGGACTGCGTGCGCGTTCACCATCGCTTTTCCCGGCACATTGAAGAATGTATGACGCCTTCCCTCACCCTGGCCCTCTCCCCACGGAGAGAGTGAATCGTTCGCCGCGACTTTGAAATTTCCAGTGACGGGATCGGTCGAACGGTTAATCGGACATCCAAAAGCGTGCCAGGTTACATCCTCTCCCCGGGAAAGAGGACACAGGTAAGGGCGAGCATTGTAACTATTGTGGTTGATTCCAGCGCGCCAAGTCGGCGCGACCGTTGGTGTTGCCAACCGCCAGTTCAGTCAGGGGAATCATTGTCAGCGGAATAAAGCCCGAGGCGTTCCAGCAAAGAGTCATTCCCCTGGCGTCCAGCGCAAGCGATAGAACGCGGCGGGCGGCGGAACGACCAGGTCGCTGAAGGTGTCCGTGTAATTGAACAGCCCGTTCGCCGGCGTCATGTTCGTCCAGATCGTCACCCAAACCGGGAGATTGGTGGAGCGTTCCAGAAAATAAACCTGGCCCGGACTGCCGACAAACTGGAACGCCATCGAGTCACCGTCGCTGACGGGCATACCCGCGAATCGTCCCGCCGGGCTGGCCATGATCTGCACCGTGCCGGCAGCGCTGCCCCCGTGCCCGTCGCTCAGCGTGTAACTGATTTGATCCGCGATGCTGACGTAATTCGAGTAGAGGATGAACCCGCCGTTGGTCGTAAGCGTCACGCCGTTGGTGGTCGTCAGGTTGATTCCCGCCAAGGTCAACACATCACCATCAGCATCGGTCGCCATGTTGATGAGACTCGCAATCGGGATCTGCAAAACATTCGGGGCGTCATTCGTAAAACTCGCCGCGCCAGCCAGCGGCGCGCGATTCACCTTGATCGAACCGTTCACCGTCAGGCCGCCCAGATACCAATTCAGCCCGGTGGCCAGCGCCGGCAAAGTTGCATTCGTGAATACCCCGGCATAAGCCGGGGCACTGAACAACGTGAACACTTCGCCGCCGAGCAACGCGGCGCCGAGGTTGGAAACCACGAGCGTCCCGGCGTAATTCAACGTGCCGCTGGTCAGAACAATTTTGTCCGCCAGGGATGAACCGCCGTTGCGATCAATCTCCATCGTAGTCTTGGCGCTAACGCTTAGCACCGGCGCACTGTTCAATGTCAGCGTGCCGATGGCCGACGCGCCTGGTTCAATCGCACCGGAGCCGACCGTGACCACGCCCGCAATCGTGCCCGTGCCGCCCAAAATCCCACCACTAACATTGACTCCGCCGCTGCCCGTGCCCGAACCGCTGGTGTTGCTCACGAGCAAACGTCCGTCGAAAATCGCCGTGCCGCCGGGGTAGTTGTTTGCCGCCGTGACGCGCAACGTGCCCGCGTCCGACTTGGCCAAACCGCCGTTGCTGATCGGCACGTTGACCGACACGTCCACGTCCGCCGTGCCGTTGCCGATGAAGATCGTGCGCACCGCGCCGCCCAAATCCACGAAACCGGAACTGCCCGCGCCCGCGCCGTTGGCGATGACCGCCGTGATATTGTTGGACAGCGGATTCACCGTCATATAATTGCCGGTCAGCAGAATTTTCGCCGGAGTCGCGCCCGGCATGAGCTTGACGGTGTTGAACGTCAGCGTGCCGAAGTTGCCGAGCGAGAAAGTTTGCGCGGCATCAACCTGCAACGTGTGCGCGGTGAAACTGCCGTCGCCGCTCAACGTGACCGGGCCGGAGAACTGCGCGCCATTGGTCGTCGAATCCGGCGACGGCGCATAGTTCACCGTCAGCGAACCGCCGGTGATGTTCAGTGCCTCGCGCATGTAAAGCTTGCGGATGTTGTGCGTGCCGGACGACAACGTGACGGTGATATTTGCGTTCGGGCGGTCAAGGATCACGGTGTCGTGTTGACCGGAAGCCGGCCCTGATCCGGCAGCGCCCGGCAGGCGCGGCGTGGGCAAGGTCTGCGTTCCGACCGGCGTCACCTGCCCCGGCCCGGTGACGGGCGCGACCGGCGTCTGCCCGCTGTTCCAATTTGTCAACGTGGACCAGTCGCCGCTGGAATTGTTCATCCACAACGCCGGCACAAGCTGATCCTTGAGAAATTCAAGGCCGCCGCGGATGACATCGAAATCAAGATTGTTCGCTCCGTTGTTGAAACTCTGCAACCGGCCGGTGCTCGCGTATTGCCAGAACGTCCACGGATGTTCGGTGCCGTAATCGTCCCATGGCCCATAGATCTGCGTGTAGGTGTCTTTCGGCTCGGTGTTCTGCACGTCAATCGAGTTGGGGTCGGCCTGGTTCGGCCAGCGGGCGCTCCAGAGTTTCAGCGCGGCGGGCGAGGCCATGCTTGGCAGCACGGCGGATGGTTGCGCAATCTGGTTGCGCAACGTCGCGGATGCGCCACCAATGACGAACGCCGCGTAGTTGCCGTTGATGTAAATCGCCGGGCGGAGCCCCATCCGCTGATAGATGCGGTCGGAGAAATCAATCGTGAACTGCGCCATCTCATTGCCCGTGCGGATGCCATCGCCCGCTTCGAGATCATGCACCGGCAGGAGATAGCCGGGCCGCATCCACGCGCCGGCCATCTCGATGAAGTGGTCGGCCTCATTGGTCCCGGTATTGGCGATGCCGGCGGCGTTTATCGTCGTGGCAATGATATCCGGGCGCGAAAAATGATACGAGCCGACATACATCCCCGCCGCCGTGGCGCGATTGACGTTCTGCACGAAATACGGATCGTCGTAACGCTGCGACAGCGTGTTCAACCCCTGTAAATTATTTGCGTCATTCTGATTGTAGTAACCCGTCGTGCCACCGCGACTCGACCGCAGGATGACAAAATGCCGGTTCTCATTCGTGCGGATGTTGTTCCACGTCGTCTGCGAGATGTTTCCCTGCCACGCCGAAATGTCGAGCCCGAGCAGGCGTTGGGTCTGGGCAAAGGCCGGCGGACTGGCCGCCAGGAACAACAAGGCGACCGCGACGGGCCATCTGAAAAGGAAATGCCGCAGGAAGGAACACCCCCGAAAACCGGACCAGATTCGACGACTCACAGACAAATGCATGCGTTAGAAAATCAACAACAGTTCTGCGGAGAAGTTGCTTGATTAGAGCGGAAAAGCCATCGTAATCCCGCGTCCGAGCGGACATAAAGATGTGCCCGAACCTGTTCCATGCAGTAAACCGGCGAAAAAAGCTATCGGCGCCAGTTTGTCCTCGTATACGGAACGATGCGGGCGAACTCCGACGGGAGAAACGCGGAGACGCAAAGTGACGCCGAGCAGGAAGGATTACAAGCCACACACCGTTCGGTGAACGAATGCTTCAGATAAAACCTTTGCGCCGCTCTGCGGCCTCTGCGTCTCCGCGTTGAGTTTGACCCATGCGATAATGGATTCGCTTCAGATCGTGCCCCGCAACACCCCGCCGTCCACACGCACGGCCGCTCCATTCGTGGCGCTGGCAAGCGGCGAGCACAGATAGACCACCAGGTTCGCCACCTCGTCCACCGTCGCGAACCGTTGCAACAAGGACGTCGGGCGGACACTGCGGAAAAACTCCTGCTCAAACTCCGCCGCCGATTGCTTCGCGCCCGCCGCCAGCGTGTTCACAAAATCCGTCACGCCTTCTGAAGCCGTCGGACCGGGCAGCACCGCATTGACCGTCACGCCGGTGCGCTGGGTCAATTGCGCGATACCGTTCACGAGCGCGAGTTCCGCCGCCTTGGTCATGCCGTAATGGATCATCTCGGCGGGAATCTGGACGCCGCTTTCGGACGACATGAATATGACGCGCCCCCAGTTCCGTTCGAGCATCCCCGGCAAATACGCCCGCGTGAGCCGCACCGCGGACATGACATTCACTTGATAGAATCGCTCCCAATCGGCGTCGGGAATTTGCGCGAACGGCTTCGGCTCAAAGATGCCTGCGTTGTTCACAAGCAGATCCACGCTTGGCACCTGTCGAACCAGTTCCGCGCATCCTGCCGCCGTAGAAACATCCGCTGCGACGCCGCGAACCCGAGGACCGATCTTTTGCGCCGCCGCCTGCGCAGAGTCCGCACTCCGACCGTTGACGATGACGTTCACGCCTTCCGCCGCCAGCAACCGGGCGATGGCGAAGCCGATGCCTTTGGTCGATCCGGTGACAAGTGCCGTTTTGTTTTCCAGTTGTAGATTCATAGTTTGATTTGGAGGCGTGCTGTTTCTTCGCCAAGGCGGTCTAACGTAGTGCAGAGAACGATTCACGCAAGCAAAGTGCGGGGTTGGATTTGCGCGCTGCGACAATTTCCTTGAAATCCCGCGGCTTCAGGCAAAGAGTCACTTTAGATGCAGCCCGCCGCCACCAATCCGACGCTCACGCTGATCGGCATCGTCGCCGGGTGGATCATCTGCATCGCGATCATCGGGGCAGGTCTTTGGTGGTGGTATCTGAAATCGGACGACCGCCGCCTGCTGCTCATCAAATGGCTGTTTTCCATCCCGGGCCTGCTATGGTTCATTTACATTGGGCGCTTTCTCCATGCGCGACTCAGCAACGCCGCGGGGATGGACATCGGCGCGGCGTTTTACAGCGTCATCTCGACCGCTGCCTGCGGTATGTATTTCGCCATCATCTGGCGGCGCAACATCACGGGACTGATCGCCAATCCGTTCGGCTCGCTTTACGACGGCGGCAACGAACGCCTCGAGCCACAGGCGTATTATTCCTCCGCCGAAGCCAAGCGCAAACGCGGCCAGTACGCCGAAGCTGTCGCCGACATCCGGGGGCAACTGGATAAATTTCCGCACGATTTCGCCGGCCAGATGATGCTCGCGGAAATCCAGGCGCACGACCTGCACGATCTCCCCTCGGCGGTCATCACCATCCAGCGCATTTGCCACCAGCCCAAGCATACGAACGGCAACATCGCCTCCGCGCTCAACACCCTGGCCGACTGGCATCTGAAGTATTCCGCCGACCCGGACGCCGCCCGCGAAACCCTGGAACAAATCATGGCGCTGCTGCCCGACACGGAATTTGCGCTGCTCGCGGAACAGCGCATCGCCCATCTCGCCAGCCGTAAACACCTCGCCGAACAACACGACCGCCCCCGCGTCGCCATTCCCAAGGGCGCGGACAACGTCGGCCTCATGGCGTCCTCCGCCCACCTCGCGCCGGCCCCCGCGGATCAGGCGGCGCGGGCCGGGCAATTGACCGAACATCTCCAGCTTCATCCGCAAGACACCGAAGCGCGCGAGCAACTCGCCATCATTTACGCCGACCACTATCGCCGCCTTGATCTCGCGGCGGATCAGTTGAACCAGCTCATCAACCAGCCCCATCAACCCGCGCGCAACGTCATCCACTGGTTGAATCTGTTGGCCGATCTGCAAATCCGCCTGGGCAGCCCCTACGAAACCGTTTCCGGCACGCTGTCGCAAATCATCGAACGCTATCCCACCCACGCCGCCGCCAACCTGGCCCGCAACCGCCTCGATCTGCTCCGGTTGGAGTTGAAAGCCCACGCCACCCCGCGTTCGATCAAGCTGGGCACTTACGAACAGAACATCGGGTTGAAGCAAGGCTCGGGCGACCACGGGCAGTGAAGTATTTTGCGTGCGCTTTGTCATCCAGCCCGGTCAATGAAGCCATGGACTCCTGTGTGAACGAACCCACTACCGCCGCAGCGGCGACGCCGAATCCGTTGCGGTCTTTGCCCGATGGCGCGGAGTTCGCCGCGTTGTACGAGGAGCACAGCAAAGCCGTGTATTACCTCGCGCTGCGTTTCCTCGCTGATCCGCAAAAGGCCGAGGACGTCACCCACGATGTTTTTCTCAAGGTCTATCGCAAGCTCGGCGAGTTTCGCGGGGAATCCTCCCTCCGCACCTGGCTCTACCGCATCACGATCAACCACTGCCAGAACCTCAAGCAAAGCTGGAGCAACCGCAACATCGTCACCACCGGCGACGACACGGTTTGGAATACGACCGCCGCACCCGCCGAATCCCCGCTCCGCGCGCTCGAAACCAAGGAACTCGGTGAACGCATCCAGAAGGCCCTTGAAGAATTGCCTGAAGAATATCGCCTCCTCCTATTGCTCGTCGCGGATGAAGAGTTAAGTTACGACGAAGTCGCCGCGTTGACCGAACAAACCGCCGATGCCGTCCGCGGCAAATTACATCGGGCCCGGAAAGCCTTTGCCGTTCATTTTGCCAAAACCGCCTGAATCAGCATGAGAATGAAAGGATCAAACCAACCACGGATGAACACAGACGGATGGGATTCAGGTTCGTCGTCGTCCTCGATTTTTACAGTTTCGAGAACGAGGACGAGGACGATTTATAGTAACACATCAATTTTCCCAGAGGACTCAAGATGAAACAAGAATCCAAACACCGCGCCCAGGAACAGCACCAGCTTTCCCACTCGCAACGAACCACGGCCCGCGAGTTCGCCTCGGCGGAAGAACTCTTGCGGCACGACGCCGCGCAGACCCAAGTCCCGCCCGTCGTCGCCGAGCGCCTGACCCAATCCATCGCCAAGCTGCCGCAGCAGCCGCGCAGTTGGTGGCAACGCTGGTTGAAACGGTGAGATGGAAAACATCGAACATCCAACGCCCAACATCGAACATCCAAGGACTTCGCAGAACGCAGTCCTTGGATGTTGGGCGTTCGAGGTTGGATGTTGGATGTTCCCAGCTCAGATTTGCCAATCTCTTCGATTTAGTTGAATCTCTATCGCATGAACTTCGCCACCGAGGTCGAGACACTCATCCGCGCGCGTTACCCCATTCTCTACGTCATCTCCAGCGAGGAACTTCGCGTCCAACAGGTCGTCACCGACATCGCCCGCAAACGTCAAAAAAAACTCTTCGAGTGGAGCTACAGCACCGGCATCGTGCCCGCCGGAACTTCCATCCAGTCCCAGAAGAACCGCACCTCCGCCACCAAAGAACCGCTCGCCGCGCTGGATCACGTCATCGAACAGGTCGAACCGGCGATCTTCATCTTCAAGGATTTCCATCCGTTCCTGACCAAGGGCAATTACGCTGTCACCCGCAAGCTCAAGGAAATCGCCCTGCACCTGAAGAACAGCTTCAAGACCATCATCCTCGTCGCGCCGATGATGGAGATTCCCGCTGAACTCGAAAAAGAGATCACGGTACTGAATCATCCGTTGCCCACCCGCGACGACCTTTCCACGCTGCTCGACCAGATCATCGCCGACGTGAAGCAACTCAAGCAGGTGAAGGTTGACTTGGATGATGCGGGCCGCGACCGATTGCTCCAGGCCGCGCTGGGCCTCACGCTCGGCGAAGCCGAAAACGTCTTCGCTAAAATCATCGTGAAGTCCGAATGCCTCAGCGGCGACGGCGTCAGCGAGGTTTTTGCCGAGAAACAACAGATCATCCGCAAGAGCGGCTTGTTGGAGTATTACGCCACGGATGAAAACTTCGCCCAAGTCGGCGGTCTCGCCGTGCTCAAGGATTGGTTGACCAAGCGCGCCGTGGCCTTCAGCGATGAGGCACGCGAATTCGGCCTCGCCGCGCCCAAGGGCATTCTCCTGCTCGGCGTGCAAGGTTGCGGCAAGAGTCTGTGCGCCAAAGCCGTCTCGAATCTCTGGCAGCTTCCCCTGCTCCGCTTTGATGTCGGTCGCATGTTTGGGAGCTACGTCGGTTCATCCGAGGAAAACATCCGCCGCGCCATCGCCGTCGCGGAATCCATCGCGCCCGCCATTCTCTGGGTGGACGAAATAGATAAAGCCTTCGCTGGCGCGCAAAGCTCCGGCGCGAGCGATGGCGGCACCACCGCGCGCGTCTTCGGCACGTTCCTGACGTGGCTCTCGGAGAAGAAAGCCCCTGTCTTCGTCGTCGCCACCGCCAACGACATTTCCCAACTGCCGCCCGAACTCCTGCGCAAGGGTCGGCTCGATGAAATCTTCTTCGTGGACCTGCCCAAGCCGGAGGAACGCATGGAAGTGTTCCGCATCCACCTGACCAAACGCGGGCGCGATGCGGCGAAGTTCGAGCTCACACAGCTCGCCCTCGCGAGCGAAAAATTCAGCGGCGCGGAAATCGAGGAAGCCATCAACAGCGCGCTTTACGACGCCTTCTATGCGCGCAAGGAGCTGACCACCGACCAGATTTTGAATGCGGTCGCGCAGACCGTGCCACTGGCGAAAACGATGGAAGAACAGATCGGTTCGTTGCGCGAATGGGCCGAAGGCCGCGCCCGCAACGCCAGCGTGCCACGAATGATGCAGGCGACCACGAATGAACCCGGATGAAACCCGCAACGCAAAGGCGCGGAGAGCGCAGCGTTTCGCCGAGATGAATCAAAGCCTTGGCGTTTCTCTGCGGCCTTTGCGTCTCGGCGTTTTTCCGGCAATTTCTTCGTGTCCATTCGCGTTCATTTGTGGTTAATTCAATCATCACCATGAGTCGCTTCGGCAATCTGGAGTTGGGCGGGCAACACGAGGACCACTCGCAGGACTCGTCGCGCCAGCCGCTCAAGGGTGAAGCGCACTTTCTCACCGAAGCCCAAGGTGCGTTTGAGAACGGTAATTTTGAATCCGCCCTCCGCCTCTTCGCAAAAGTGCTGGAGTTTAACCCTCATAATCCCGTCGCGTGGACCGGTCAGATCCGCATGTTGATCGAACTCGGCGAATTCAAGGAAGCCCGCCTCTGGGCCGACAAAGCGCTGGAGAAATTCCCCAACGAACCCGAGTTGCTCGCCGCCAAAGCTGTCGCGCTCGCGCGCAGCGGTGACCTGCAAGGCGCGCTCGCATTTTCGGATTCTTCCATCGAAGAACGCGGCGACACACCTTACGTCTGGCTTGCGCGTGGCGATGTGTTGCTCGCGCGCAAAGAATCGCGGGCCGATTTCTGTTTTGAAAAAGCACTGACGTTCGCTCCGCAAGATTGGTTGCTGCCGTGGCTCGTCGGGCGCATCCGGTTTTATTACCGGCAATTCGCGCTCGCGCTGAAACTCATGCAGCAGGCGCTGGAGGCCAACGCCAGTCATTTTCTGCTCTGGCTCGAACTCGGTCGCTGCCAGCAAGCCCTCGGCCTCGCCGGCCCGGCGCGGCATTCCTACGAACAAGCCAAACAACTCCAACCGCATCATCCCGAAGTCATCCGCGCCTTCAGCGAACTCGCCCACGTCGGCGGCTTCGCGCGCTGCTATGGTTGGTGGCGCAACCTTTTCCGCACATGAGCCATCCCCTCCTCGACCGTTGCCTGGCTTCGGCCAACGATTTTGACGCTTCGGACCTGCACCTCGTCGCGGGCGTGCCTCCCGCGTTCCGCGTGAACGGTGAAATCATCATCGCGGACGAAGATGTGCTGACCGAAGACGAGATCACCGCGATGGCGGACAGCCTGCTGAACGACCAACAGCGCAAAAAATTCGAGTCGGAATGGGAGTTGTGCATCTCGCTGTTGCACCCGGAGGCGGGTCGCGTGCGGATCACGTTCTATCGCCGCAATGGTCATGCGGAGATGAGCTTTCGCTTCTGCGGCGAACGCGTCGCTTCACGCGAAGAACTCGGCCTGCCCGAGCGTATTGACGAACTCGCCCGCAAACCCAACGGCCTCGTTCTCATCACCGGCCCGACGGGCGCGGGCAAAACCACGACGCTCAATTATCTCGTGGACCTCATCAACAACGAGCGGCGGTGCAAAATCGTCACCATCGAAGACCCGATCGAGTTCGTGCACCAGAACAAACGCGCCATCGTCGTGCAGCAGGAAGTGTTGACGGATGTGCGCTCGTTCAATCGCGCGCTGGTTCACGTGTTGCGCCAGGACCCGGATGTGCTGGTCGTTGGTGAGATGCGCGACTTTGAGGCGATTTCCACCGCGCTCACCGCCGCTGAAACCGGTCATCTTGTCCTGGCCACCATGCACTCGCCGAATGTCGCGCACGCGCTGGAACGCATTGTCGGCGTGTTTGAAGGCAGCGCGCAGCGGCAGATCGTCTTGCAACTCTCGAATGCCTTGCAGGGCATCATCGCGCAGGAACTGCTTCCCGCCGCCGACCGCACGCGCCGCGTGCTTGCGTATGAATTGCTCATGGCCACCGGCGCGGTGCGAAATCTCATCCGCGAAAACCAACTGCATCACCTGGAGAACATCCTCCAGACCGGTCGCCGCGAGGGCATGGTGCTGATGGATAATTGTCTGCACGACCTCTACGCGAAGTGCCTCATCACCTACGACACCGCCATCAGTCGTGCCCGCCACCCCGACCGCATCACGCGGCAGAAGGTGTAGAGCGTAATGCAAAAAATGTTGGAAACGAGGTGCGGGCGAATTCCCCACCCCGTCCCTCTCCCCATCCGATGGGGAGAGGGTGGCCGCAGGCCGGGTGCGGGGAATTCGGTTCCGCCAAACATTTTGCGAACTGTTCTAAAAGAAAAAAGCCGGACGCGAAGTCCGGCTGGAAATCAGAAGCGCGGCGCAGGAGTCATTCCAATTGCACGGCGATCGCACGCACCATCTCACTGGCCGTGTGCAAATCCGTCCCCCCCAGTTTCGTGCGCACTTGGATCACGGCGGCGGTCGTCTTCGGATCCACTTTCTCGATGCGGATGTAAACGCCCTGGCCGTTGATAAAGCCCTCGACCGTCCGGACATCATTCGTGCCGGTGAGCACGTTACTGGCGCGGGTGACGTTGCCGAAGCTGTTCAGCGCCCGTTTCGACGCCTCAAAGACCTGATCCACGTTTCTTTGATACCGTGTCTCGATCCGATCCTTATAGGCTGGCTTGGGGCCAGGCTTTTCTTCCGTCACCTTTGCCACGCAACCAACCAAGCTCAGGGTCAGGCCCAAGAGCAGGACAAGCATCACATTTTTCATACCCATTCCAGTGGTTTACGGGTTGCCCCGCCATTCACACGTCGCTTATTTCGACAGTTCCAAGGCGATCCGGGTCGCCAGATCATGCGCGGTCTGGACATCGCTGCCCGCCCAGGTCGAACGCGCCTGCACGGTGACCGCCGTGAGCTTCGGCTCCAACGCTTCGAGCCGGACCCAGACATTCCGACCGTTGGCCGAACCTTCCAAGGTGCGGACCTGATTCGAGCTTTGAAGCAAGGTGGATTCGCGTGAAACCATGCCGAAATTTTTCAAGGCGTTCTTCGCCGCGTCGAACGCCTGGTTCAGCGGGACCTCGTAGCGGTTTTCCAGCTTATCGGGAGAGAGTTTGACCCCCGCCGTCTTCTGTTCGGTGACCGTGTTGACGCATCCGGTGAGGGCGAACAAAGTTACACCGGCCAAGAGAGCAAAAAATCCTTTTTTCATTGCCGGTAGTGCAATCAAATCCATCGCAACGGTCAAGAACGAAGCAGAGAATTCCCACTCGCCATCCATTCAATTTCTCGAAAATCTCCAGCGCGTCCGCCCAAGCGATGGTGATGCTGACAATGGGCACAGGACAAGTGCGACCAGACGCCACCCCGGCAAAAAACCCGCTCAGTTATTGGCTGAAACCAACATCGCCGTGCATCGCACGAACGACGTTTCGGAGCAAACTTCAAAATGGTGGACGCGGGGGGAGTTGAAAAGGCCCGGATTCATTGACGTAAATTCATCATGGTGCGGTCAGGTGCGGGATGATGCCGTCAATGTTGACGAATCTGAGAACCGCATTTTTCCCGTCGTGCAGCGCAAACCACACATGACCGCACGATGAACCCGATTCCGTGTCACGTCTTGTCACGTCTTTATGAAGCTGGACGAGGCCGGGGGGGGATCGGCAGTTTACGTTAGCGTGACACGTAGCAATGGATTCAGTGGTTAAAAAAATTACCGACAATGTCGGCACTGGAAAACAATCCGGGCGTCTATGAATCCATTAATGCGCTGGGGAATCCGAAAGGTGCGGCGAACTCAAAACGCAAACATTCCGGGACACGTTTACATTCGAGCGCCGCCCCTTGAGGACGGAAGAGGGTGACAAAAGAGATTCCTCGATAGTCCCGAAGGTGCGATGCCGAGTTCGCTGCTGGTAAATTGAAAAGCGGACGACCTGGTGAGTCGAACTGTTGAGGC
>CAZQNQ010000025.1:0-82573 GCA_964594985.1 uncultured Bifidobacterium sp. | reverse complement strand
CCGGCTTCGAGTTGCGCGCCGAGGGCTTCGAGCCGGTCGTAAGCATTGTGGCTGCGTTCGTGAGAACGCGGCAAATTGTCAGCCGCACTCTCACGAGTGCAGCCACACAATTCCTCCAGATTCGCCAAGCCCGCCGCCATCGCGAGGGGATTGCCGCTGAGCGTGCCCGCTTGATACACCGGCCCGAACGGCGCGAGATAATCCATGATGTCCGCCCGCCCGCCAAACGCGCCCACCGGCAACCCGCCGCCGATGATCTTGCCAAACGTTGAAAGGTCCGGCGTGATGTTGAAACGCTGTTGTGCGCCACCGGGCGCAAGGCGGAAGCCGGTCATCACTTCGTCGAAGATGAGCAACGCGCCGTTTGCTTTTGTGATCTCACGCAGGAACTCCAGCCAACCCGGCTTCGGGATGAACAAGCCCGCATTGCCCGCCACCGGTTCGACGATGATGCACGCAATCTGGTCTTTGTTCGCCGCAAACGCCGCCTTGAGTGGCTCGGTTTCGTTGTAGGGCAATACCAGCGTGTGTTTCGCAAAATCCGCCGGGACACCCGCGCTATCGGGATGGCCAAACGTCAACGCGCCGCTGCCCGCTTTGACAAGCAACGAATCCGCGTGACCGTGATAGCAGCCGTCGAACTTGATGATCTTGTCGCGTTTCGTAAAACCGCGCGCAAGCCGAATGGCGCTCATGCAGGCTTCCGTGCCGGAGTTGGTCATGCGCACCTTCTGCACGCTGGGCACGAGTTCGCAGATGCGTTTGGCCATCGTGACCTCGCTCGGATTCGGGATGCCGAAGCTCGTGCCGAAGTCGGCCGCGGCTTTGATGGCGGAAATGATCTTCGGATGCGCATGTCCGAGAATCGCCGGCCCCCACGTGCCGACGTAATCAATGTATTCGTTCCCGTCCACGTCCGTGACGCGACAGCCGCTGGCTTTGTTGACGAAGAACGGGTTCCCGCCGACAGCGCGAAACGCGCGCACCGGAGAATTGACGCCGCCCGGAATGTAATGGAGCGCTTCGGCGAACAACGCATCGGATTTGGCCCGCGAAATCATGGCGGCAGAATAGTGGGAGGCGTTAAATGGTTAAATGGTTAAATCGTGGCTGGAAAAGCGGCGGTGAACGCGTGAGCGGATCAAGATGGGACATTATTGTCAGGGGAATGAGGTCAGGGGAATGACTCTTTTCACGAACGCCTGTGTATGGATCCGGGGACAAGGTCAGAATGATGGGATCAGAATAATGCCGCCATCATTTTGACCCCATTATTCTGATTTCACCGGTGGACTGGTTTTCCGGTTTTATTCCCGTGCCGTTCGTGCCTCTGCCAATGCGGCGGTGTTGGGGTTGGTTTACTGATTTTTTAACCACGAAATACACGAACTACACGAAAGAAGCACAGAAGGGATCGGCCAGACGGTTTTTTGTTTCAGGCGTTCGTGTATTTCGTGGTTCCATTCCCCGTCACTGCTTCACTGGCACGGCATTGACCTCAATCTCACGGCCTTCGCCGAATTGGGCGCGGTGTGTTCTTTTGTGGTTCAAGTTTCTGGCGAAGGAGGCGGAACAGGCGGCGGTCTTGGTGCTGGTGTATTGACCGGGGGAACAAGGTCAGAATGATGGGATCAGAATAATGCCGCCATCATTTTGACCCCATTATTCTGATTTCACCGGTGGACTGGTTTTCCGGTTTTATTCCCGTGCCGTTCGTGCCTCTGCCAATGCGGCGGTGTTGGGGTTGGTTTACTGATTTTTTAACCACGAAATACACGAACTACACGAAAGAAGCACAGAAGGGATCGGCCAGACGGTTTTTTGTTTCAGGCGTTCGTGTATTTCGTGGTTCCATTTCCCGCCACTACTTCACCGGCACGGCGTTGACTTCGATTTCGCGGCCCTCGCCGAATTGGGCGCGGCCATTGATGAGGGAGTTTTGCAGCAACGCGGGGAATTGGGATGGCAGCTTGGTGGCGTCGAGTTTTCGCGCGGTGTTCTGGTAGTTCAAATTGCCGCTGGCAAGCGCGTTGGTGTCCACAAAGTTCCAGGTGAACACCACGTTCTGGTTCAGCGTGCGGTTCGTGCCCTCGACGCGATAGAGATAATAAGCTTCCGCGTCCTGTTGTTTCCGGGCCGTCAAGTCGTCGGCCTGCTTGGGTGTCTGGAACTTGAACCGGCTTTCATTCGCGAGCATCAGCTTCTGCTGCTGGCGTTCGGAGATTTGTTTGTAGAGCGTGTTCTCCTCGTCCACCACGCCCCGGTAAACCGAGCCGTCGCCATCCACCACGCGGAGATCGCGCCCGGCCTGTTCCACCTTGAAATTCATCAGCACCGGCGGCGTCAAGACCTTGGCCGGGGCGTCCTTCCGTTTCGCTTCGGCGGACGGGCCGCCGAGATTGGAGAAGGCTTGCGAGTTCAAGATGGCGCGCTGCTGTTCCGCGCCGCCCCCGCGCGCGCGCCAAGCTTTGTCGGCAAAGAATCCTTCCTGAGCGCTTCCGGTCGCAACGACCGCACCCGCATTGTCTTTCGCCACCAAGGCCGAATCCGCATCAAGCTCTTTGCCAAGCAAGGCACCGGCGGCGGCGGGCCGCTCTTCCAGCCTGCCCCCGGTGGCACGCCCGGATGTGGCGGGGACAGCGCGACTAAACGATCCAGCCGGGGCGGCTTTCTTCGCATTGTCGGGCAGGCTGTCAGACCGGTAAGCCAGCCGCTCGTTCTCACGATTGACGCCAAAGCTGTCGGCAGTAACGCCGGCACTGTCACTCAGCTCACGCCGCGCGGAAGCATTGCGATCCGCACCCGCCAGCGGCAAGCCCGCCGGTGGCGGCGCGGTGATGGCTGGCAAGTCGGAATTCCCGCTGCGAAAGTTGCCGCCTCCAGAACCCGCGAACGTGGCGGGCGTAGCGATCGGCTGTGGCGCAATCGCTTCATCCGCCATCAAGGCGGGCAGGGCGGCGGATTCCTGGGGCGCATTTTGCGCCAGATTCATCGCGCCCTTGGATTTTGATTTCGACAGCGTGGGCACCACCAAGGCGACTATCCCGATGACGGGAATCAACGCCAGCGCGTAGGCCCAGCGCCGCGTCAAGGCCACCCAGAACGGCGGCGGCGTCTCCCGCTGCGGCGCTTTCGCCGGGGGAAACTGCCGCGCCACCTCGGCTTGCAACAGCCGCCGGTTGGCGGGATGCAATTCGGGCGGCGGGCCGGCTTCGTCGTTCCGCTTTTGGGCGGCGCGGCGTAGCAGCTTTTCTATGGGCCGTTCGTCGTTCATTTACATACGGGGGCAAAAGGCATCGCAAAGCTACTTGGGCGGGAAAACCCCACACCCCGGCCCTCTCCCCATCCGATGGGGAGAGGGTGGCCAGCAGGCCGGGTGAGGGGAATCCGTTTGTTCATTTTACGATTCATTTCGCTCACATCAAGTTAGACGGGACTTTGGGATTTTTCCCCGGAAAAGATGCGCTTGGCGATCCCCTCCAGTTTATCCAGACATTTACTGAGGCGCGAACTGACGGTCTTGGGATTCAACTGCAGTTCGCGGCTTAAATCGTCATAGCTCAGGTCGCCGAAGTAACGCAGCTCGATGATCTCGCGACATGGCTCGCCCATCTGGTCCAGCGCGTCGCGCACGAGTTCAGCGCGTTCCACATTGAGCAAGTCCACGTCGGGGGACGGCGCGTTGCTCGGTGGATCGAGCGTGAGACCGGTTTCGTCGTCTTCGGCTTGGAGTGAAAGCGGTGTCTGGCCCCCACCGCGCTTGACAGCGTTGCGTTTCTCGCGGAAGTCCCGGGCCTTGTTTGTCGCGATGCGGAAGAGCCACGTCTGGAACTGGCTTTCGCCCTGGAAGGAATTCAGGTTGCGGATGACGCTGAGGAAAACCTCCTGGCAAACCTCCTCCACGTCCTCGCGGGTGAAATCCGAAGCGAGCTGAAAGACAAAACGGCCCGCCGCCGCGTAGTGGCGATCGAACAACTCGTCCCACGCGGCAGCTTCACCCTGGCGACAGCGCGCCAGGAGCTGGGTTTCGGCCTGCATCGTTGCTGGGTTGGACTGTAACCGGGCGGAAAGCGTTTGAATAGATTTTAGCGGCGGGCGGTCAATGCTTCGGTCTTAATCATAAGCTTAATCTTTTTCTTAATCTCCTCGGAGCCAGTGCCGGATTAAGATTAAGAAAAAGATTAAGAGTAAGAATCAGCGGTTGTGCCGCGCGTTGACACCAATCACCACCTCAGCTAACTGTGCCATCATGAAAATTGCCGCCTGCCTCGCTTTGCTCGCCTTGAGCCTCATCGCCGCCACCGCCGCCGATTGGCCGAACTATCGCGGTCCGAACCACGATGGCATCTCGAAGGAAACCGGCTGGACCACGGCGTGGCCCGCCAACGGCCCGAAGATTTTATGGAAAGCCAAAGTCGGCCTGGGTTTTTCCGGCGTCGTCGTGGCCAATGGCCGGGCTTATACCCAGGGCAACGCCCGCGAGCAGGACACGATTTTCTGCTTCGACGCCAACACCGGCGCGGCCAGATGGAAACACAGCTACGCCGCGCCGTTGGATGCCAAGTATTACGAGGGCGGCACGAGCGCCACGCCGACGGTGGACGGCGACCAGGTTTACACCATCAGCAAACGCGGCATCGTGCATTGCCTCAATGCCGCCGATGGCAAGGTGGTTTGGACCAAAAATCTCCAGGAGGAACTCGGCGCAAAGATTCCCGAATGGGGCTTTGCCAGCTCATTCTTCATTGAGGGCGATTTGGCGCTGTTGAATTTTGGTTCGGCCGGCACGGCGCTGGACAAGAAAACCGGCAAGGTCGTCTGGTCCTCCGGCGCGGATGTGTCTGGGTATGCGACGCCGGTTCCGTTTGACGCCAGCGGCGAACGCGCCGTGATGCTGGCCGCCAAGAGCGATGTCATCGCGGTCAAAGTCAAAGACGGCAAGGAACTCTGGCGTTTTCCGTGGAAGACCCAATATGACGTGAACGCCGCCGCTCCGATCCTGTCCGGCAGCAAAGTATTCATCTCCTCGGGCTACAATCGCGGCGCGGGCGTCTTCGACGTCAGCAAGAATCCGGCGGAAAAGGTTTGGGAGAACAAGAACCTGCGCAATCACATGGCCAGTTCCGTGCTTTGGGAGGGTCATCTCTACGGCGTGGATGAGAATCAATTACGTTGTGTGGAGTTTGAATCAGGCCAGGTGAAGTGGACCGACAAGGTTTCCGGCAAAGGCACGTTGAGCATGGCGGACGGCAAATTGCTCGTGCTCTCGGAACGCGGGGAATTACTGGTGGCAAATCCGTCGCCCGCCGGCTTCAAACCCATCGTCCGCGCCCAAGTGGTCGGCGGGAGATGCTGGACCGCGCCCACGCTGGCCAACGGCAAAATCTACGTCCGCACCGGGCCGGGCGACTTGGTCTGCGTGGATGTGAGCGGGAAATAGTTCCGGCTCGGCCCGGGAGCGCCAGCGTCCCGCTGGCGAGTTTCAGTCCGCCGTGAATTCGCGAAACCCGCCGGCGAGACGCCGGCGCTCCCAGATTGGTCCGGCATTCTGGTCACCCCTGAACGCCTCTCGCGTTGACTTTTGCGCGGGCTTGCAGCAAGTCTTACCGCGCAAAAGGTGCGATTGCTGGCCCAATCGTGTTGATCGGCGGACTAAAGACTTGAAATGAAACGGCTCCATCTCCTTCTCGTTCTGGCGGCGCTCATCGTAGTGTCCGGTTGTGGCAAACGCGAAACCCGCATCGAAGCTGGCGACCGCGAACAAATCCTTCACCTGGGCAACGCCGATGAAATCGAAGACCTCGATCCGCAAGTCGCCACCGGCGTTCCCGAGCACAACATCATTTCCTCGCTGTTCGAGAGCCTCGTCACGGAAGATCCCAAGGACCTGCATCCCGTCCCCGGTGTAGCCGAGCGCTGGGAGATTTCCGATGACAAACTGGTTTACACCTTCCAACTGCGGAAGAACGCGAAGTGGTCCAATGGCGATCCCGTCACCGCCCATGATTTCTACAAGTCCTACCAGCGCATCCTGAACCCGAAGTTGGCCTCCGAGTACGCCAACATGTTGTTCATGGTCAAAAATGCGGAGAAGTTTTACCAAGGCGAGGTCAAGGAATTTGCCGAGGTTGGCTTCAAGGTGGTGGATGATTATACCTTTCAGATCACACTGGTATCACCCACCCCGTATTTTCTAGGAATGGTAGCGCATCACTATTCGTGGTGGCCGGTGCATATTCCGACGGTGGAAAAATTTGGCGGCATGGAACGCAAAGGCACCGCGTGGACGAAGGCGGAAAATTTTGTCGGCAACGGCCCCTTCATTCTCAAAGAGTGGAAAATCAACCAGGTGCTCGCCGTCAAGAAAAGCCCGACCTATTGGGACAAGGATAGCGTCCGGCTCAACGAAATTCATTTTTACCCGATCCAGAGCCGGGACACCGAAGACCGGGCGTTTCGCGCGGGGCAATTGCACGTTACCTACGAAGTGCATCGCCCGAAGATGGACAGCTACAAGAAGGATTTCGCGAACATGCTGCGCATGGACCCCTATCTGGGCGTTTACATGTACCGCATCAACGTCACGCACCCGAGCCTCAAGGACAAACGCGTCCGGCAAGCGCTGGCGATGTCCATTGACCGCGACAGCATTGTGAAGAACGTCAGCAGGGCGGGTGAAGTGCCGGCATATCATTACACGCCGCCCAATCTGGAAGGTTACACCACGCGGGCCCGGCAGACTTACGATCTTGTAGCCGCCAAGAAACTTCTCGCCGAAGCGGGTTTTCCTGATGGCAAGGGTTTGCCGCCGGTCGAAATTCATTTTAACACGGACGAGAAACACAAGTCCGTCGCCGAGGCGATCCAGCAGATGTGGAAACGCGATCTCGGCATCGAAGCCACGTTGGTGAATCAGGAGTGGAAGGTCTTTCTCGATACGCAGGACACGTTAGGCTATCAGGTCAGCCGTTCCGGGTGGATCGGAGATTATATTGACCCCAACACGTTTTTGGAGATGTGGAAAACCGGCGACGGCAACAACGACACCGGCTGGAGCAACGCCGAATACGACCGGCTCATTGATCAGGCCCGCGTGACGCCGGACGTCACCGCGCGCTACGAGTTGTTTCAGCAAGCCGAGGCCATCCTGCTGGATGAATGCCCGGTCATCCCGATTTATTTTTACACCAAGCCGTATCTCGTCCGGCCCAGCGTGAAGAACTGGTATTCCACGGTGATGGATCATCACCCCTACAAATATGTTTACCTCGAACCGGCGGCCAAACAGTAGTCCCGCCGCTTTCGCCGCATGTTGAGATTCATCCTCCGCCGCCTCGCTCAGACGATCCCGGTGTTGCTGGTGATCTACACGTTGACTTTCTTCATGCTGCGGCTGGCACCCGGCGGGCCGTTCTCCAAGGAACGCAACGTCACCCCGGAAGTGATGCGCGCCCTCAACGAACGCTACGGCATGGACAAACCGCTCTGGCAACAATACTTCATCGAACTCGGCAAGGCCTGCAAAGGCGATTTGGGAACGTCCTTCAAAATTCCCGGTCAGACCGTCAATGAACTCATCGCCCAGGGATTTCCCGTGTCGCTCGAACTCGGGGCATACGCACTGGCAATCGCGCTGACGATTGGAATGGTCGCCGGGGTCATCGCCGCCTTGCGCCGCAACACCGCGTTGGATTACGCCCCGATGTCGCTGGCGATGGCGGGGATTTGTCTGCCGACCTTCGTACTGGGGCCGCTGCTCGTGCTCGCGTTTGCGCTCACGCTGCATTGGTTCGACGCAACCGGCTGGGACACGCCCTCGAATCGTGTCCTCCCGGCCTTGACGTTGGGCTTGTATTATTCCGCTTACGTAGCGCGGCTGACGCGCGGCGGCATGTTGGAGATTTTGAATCAAGATTTCATCCGCACGGCGCGGGCGAAGGGCGCATCGGAAACGCGCATCCTTTTCAAGCATTCGCTCAAAGGCGGTTTGCTCCCGGTGATTTCTTTTCTCGGCCCGGCCGCCGCGGGATTGATCACCGGCTCGTTCGTCGTGGAAACCATCTTTGCCATCCCTGGCCTCGGACAGTTTTTTGTGAAGTCCGCTTTGAATCGCGACTACACACTGGTGCTGGGCACGGTGGTTTTCTACGCCGTGCTGATTGTCTTGTTCAATCTGCTCGTGGACATCTTGCAAGCGATGCTTAACCCGAAAGTGCGACTCGAATGAACCCGCCGGAAGCACTTACGCCAGAAGTGACCCCGCCCGCCGACATCGAAGCCGCCGAGCAAGGCACGTCATTGTGGAAGGATGCCTGGCATCGGTTACAAAAAAACAAAATGGCGGTCGCCAGCTTTGTGACGATAACAGTGTTGATGCTGCTTTGTTTCATCGGCCCGGTTTTTTTGCGGACGTCCTACGAAACCACCAACCTCGCGCTCGGCGCAACTCCCCCCAGCGCGCAAAACTGGCTCGGCACCGACCCGCTCGGACGTGACCTGTTTGCCCGGCTGCTCTATGGCGGACGGATTTCGCTGACGGTCGGCCTTGCCGCCACCGGCGTCTCGTTGATCATCGGTGTTCTCTACGGGGCCATGGCAGGCTACTTCGGCGGCAAACTCGATGCGTTGATGATGCGCCTCGTGGACATCATGTATGCCATCCCGTTTGCGGTCTTCGTGATTCTGTTGATGGTTCTGTTCGGGCGAAAATTTGTCCTGCTCTTTGTGGCCATCGGCGCGGTGGAATGGCTCACGATGGCGCGCATTGTTCGTGGCCAGATTCTTTCATTGAAGAAACAGGAGTTCATTGAAGCCGCCATCGCCCTCGGCCTGCGCAAGCGGCGCATCATCCTGCGCCACCTTATTCCCAACGCGCTCGGCCCGATCATCGTTTACACCACGCTGACGATTCCAGCGGTGATGATGTTGGAAGCTTTCCTGAGCTTTCTTGGCCTCGGCGTGCCGCCACCCATGAGCTCCTGGGGCGTATTGATCAAGGAAGGCGCGGAGGTCATGGAAATCTATCCGTGGCTGCTCATCTTTCCCGGCACCATGTTTGCGCTGACGTTGTTCTCGTTGAACTTCCTCGGCGACGGCCTGCGTGACGCGCTCGACGTGCGAACCTCCAAAGATTGAATTTAACCACGGATGAACACTGATAAACACGGATGGGGACAAGGCCGGACGCGAATTTCGCTAATTGTCGCGAAGCCAGTTTCTATTCGCGCTAATTCGCGTAAGGGTCTTTTCATCCGTGTCCATCCGTGTCCATCCGTGGTTGCATAAAAAACATGCCGCTGCTCCAAGTCAAAAACCTCCGCACGTATTTCCACACGCGCAATGGCGTGGTGCGCGCGGTGGACGGCGTGTCGTTCGAGATCGAAAAGGGCCAGACGCTTGGCATCGTCGGCGAATCCGGCTCGGGCAAATCCGTGACGTGTTACTCGATGCTCGGGCTCATCCCGCAGCCGCCCGGTCGCATTGAAAGTGGTGAGGCGCTCTTCGATGGTGTGGATCTGCTCAAGGCCAAGCCGGCGGAACTGCGCCAGATTCGCGGCAAACGCATCGCGATGATTTTCCAGGACCCGATGACGTCGTTGAATCCCTACATGCGCGTCGAGGATCAGTTGATCGAGCCGCTATTGATCCATCAGAAGATCGAGCGCAAGCGCGCGGTGGAACTCGGCATTCAGGCGCTCAAGGATGTTGGGATTCAGGACGCCGCCAACCGCGTCCGCAGCTATCCACACGAGTTTTCCGGCGGCATGAGACAGCGTGTGATGATCGCGATGGCATTGATTACAAAACCGGATTTGCTCATCGCGGACGAACCGACAACCGCGCTGGATGTCACCGTGCAGGCGCAGATCATCGAACTTGTGCGCCGCATGCAGGCCGAGCGTGGCATGGCGGTGATCTGGATCAGTCACGATCTCGGCGTGGTGGCCGGGCTGTGCCAGCGCGTGAACGTAATGTATGCCGGGCGTGTCGTGGAATCCGGTCCGACCGATGGGATCTTTCGCACGCCGCAGCATCCCTACAATCGCGCGCTGCAAAAATCCATTCCCGCGCTGCAACCGAAAGGCGCGGAGCTTTACACCATCGCCGGGATGCCGCCGGACGTGTCGAAACCGTTCGTCGGTTGTGCGTTCGCGCCGCGCTGCGAGTTTGCACAGGACATCTGTCGCGGGCCGGTTGAATTGAAAACCGGCGCTGCCGGCCAGGCGACCGCTTGTGTTCGCGTGCAGAATGGGGAACTGAAACTTTAACCACGCATGGCTGAACCTTTTCTCCAGATCGAGAACCTGAAAACGTATTTCCCGGTGGAGCGCGGCGTGATTCTGCGCAAGCGCATCGGCACGGTGCGCGCCGTGGACGGCGTCACCTTCTCGCTCGCGCGCGGCGAAATCATCGGTTTGGTGGGCGAATCCGGTTGCGGCAAATCCACGCTGGGCCGGACGATCCTGCAATTGATCCCGCCCACGGAAGGCGCGGTGGTGCTCGCGGGCAAAAATCTGGCCGGACTCAACAAAAGTGATCTCAAGGCAGCCCGGGCCGATTTCCAGATGATCTTTCAGGACCCGTATGCGTCGTTGAATCCGCGCATGACCGTGTTCGACGCGCTGGCCGAAGCGATGCGGGCGCACCGGAAAATTCCTGCGAACGAAATCAACGAGCGCGTGGCGGCGTTCATGCAGAAGGTCGGCCTCTCGCCGCGCTTCGTGAAGAAGTATCCGCACGAGTTTTCCGGCGGCCAGCGCCAGCGCATCGCCATCGCCCGCGCGCTCGCCGTCGAGCCGAAGCTCATCATCGCCGACGAGCCGGTGTCCGCATTGGATGTGTCCATCCAGGCGCAGATCATCAACCTGCTGGCGAAACTCTCGCGAGAGATGCAGCTCACGTTGATCTTCATCTCGCACGATTTGTCGGTGGTGAAACACATCTCGGATCGCATCGCCGTGATGTATCTGGGCCGCATCGTCGAGATGGGGCCGGCGGCGCAGGTGTTCGAAAAACCGCTGCACCCTTACACCAAGGCACTCGTCAGCGCCGTGCCGATTCCCGACCCGGAACGCGAGAAACAGCGCCAACGCGTCATCCTGAGCGGCGATCCGCCGTCGCCGCTGAATCCTCCGGCGGGCTGTGCGTTTCATCCGCGTTGCGCCTACGCCACCGCCGAATGCTCGCGGGCAGTTCCCGAGCTGCAAGATTTCGATGCCAACCGGCGCACCGCCTGCATTCGCGCGCGCGCGATCAATTGAGCCGTCGCGCCCCGGTAGATATTCTCACCCACTTTTAATTGCCCTCCCCGGCACGCCGCTTGTTTCTGCTTTTCCCTTTTTCAGTGGGGCGGGTTCATCAAATGAGGGCGCGAATCGAAACGCGCACCTCCACCCGCCGTTCCCGCGTGCCTTTGTATTGCCCCGTCAGCGGGGCGACATCCGCGTAATCACGCCCCACCGCGATCTTCACGCAGGTTTCATCCGGTTGACAGTTGTGCGTCGGGTCCAGCGCCCGCCAGCCGACGCCGGGAATCAAAACTTCCACCCACGCATGGGCCGCGCTCGCGATTTCCGTCGCGAGGTGACCGCTCACAGACAACGCCGGAATCTTCAGCGCGCGACAGCGACTCAGCATCACATGCGCGAAGTCCGGCCCGTTTGCCGCGCCGTTTCCCGTCCCCAAATTGCAAATAACTTTTCGTTTACAGAACTATTATTTCGTGATGAAGTCAGTGGCAGGGAATCGAAACCAGTCTGCGTTCGCCTGAGCTTTCTTCTTTCGTAGGGTTTCTCGGTTGTTCAACAGAAAACCATGAAATTCACGATGCACATGAAAATGAAATCCAGCTTCTCTGCCTGTGCCATTTTTTCCATTTCCACAGCGACCCTCTGGCCGTATGCGACTTGCCACCGCAATGGACTCCCGCTTTGCGCCCTGCTTGTGGATCGGGTTTTGAAGAAGTCATTCGGACTTAATTATGGCTGGTAAAAAACAAATGTTGTTTTTGTTTGGGATGTTAGCAGTGGTCTTAACCATGGCTGTGATTCTCTTGAAAACCAACGCGTTTGTTTCTGATAAAGAATCAATGATTGCACGATCAATGATTGATGCGGAAAGAATCGCAATAGCTTCGGAGGAGTTTTTTGGAATGTTCGGGAAGTGGCCAAGTGACTTCGAATCATTGATGGCAAAAGGGCGATGGAGGGTGTTAGAGACGAATGATCCATGGGGGCATCCATTCATCTACATTCCATACGATTCCGTGCGCAGATGTGGAATAATCATAACGTTTGGAGCTGACAATAGGCCAGATGGCAACGGCGAAAATGCAGATGGTTTTGCGTGTTTTGGCGGTGCAGGTTACGTCCCGCCTTTAGTTGAGCTTCAAGAACTGAGTCGCAATCTGAACGAAGACAATTGTCCTGAATACCATCGCCAGTGTGGGCAGTTAAATAGTCCGCCACTTGATAAGACAAAAAAGGTTCAATCAGCAGGAGGAACAGGCGAAGAAACCGTTTGCCAGCGGTCCTGCTTTTATTCTGCAAATGATAAGGATCCCACTATTGAAAGGATGAAAAAACAGAACGGCGGTGTTTTCAGAGGCAACGGGAAATACTTTATTGAGATTTCGATTGAAAACTTACAGAACACAAGCCAAATAAAATTAACCATCCCTTGCAATCAAGAATGTCCTCAGAATCTCTATTGCGGTGAACGCAACGCAAACGGCAAAACTTTTGGACGAAACACAACTGAGATTGTTTGGTAACGGTTGCAAGGCCTCATGAAAATCATTGTATCATTCATTGTTGGAATAGCTTTGGGCTGTTTTGTGGAGCGTTTTTTAAAACTTGGTGACCCAGCTCAAGCAGAAAACTCTCAACGCCCCTTCACTGATGTGTTCAAGGAAGCGCAAAAGTCCAATTCTCCAGTACAGTTCAACGTGAATGTTAACGAATATCAAATAGTTCACGAATATGACTTGAATGGGGAACATTTCACCGCTCGTTACCCTCTAATTTATTGTCCTTGGACTGGTGTAAAATTGCCGAAAAGCCGTCGGCCGGATGCGCAATTATTGTTTGATGCAAATGGCAACGTGATACTTAAGAAGGGCAATCTCGAGTAACGCTTAATTTGTGTTTTCTAAAGTGGCGTAATTTGTGAAATCGAGAAATTTTTATCAAAAATGCGAACCCGTGCGCTCACATATCTAGCAGGATGCATGTCTGGATTTGGGCTAGGTGCCTTAACGATTCATTTGGTTTCTGTGAAATCGCATTTAGCAGAACCGCTGAATCCTCTCATAATGCTTATATCGAGCGCTCTTCTAGGCGTGGGCAGTTTATTGTTTATGATTAAGCGGCCTTAGAGTTTGACGGGGCAAAAGAAACGGGTCAGAAACGGGTCAGTCCCGGAAACGGGTCAGTCCCGAGTAATGACACAAAATGAGTTGAGCGAGCATGGTGATAACCGCGAAAGACGCCAAAGACGCGAACGGCCGGTGGGAAGACAACCGGTTGGCTTGGCCTCGTTTTGTTCGCGTGGTTCGCGGTTCAAAATTGGGCTGGGGGGTGACGGTATGACGCGGGGCAATTTATCATGTGGTGAACCGGGGGAATCGCCGGGAGCCAATCTTTCTGGAGGACGCGGCCATTCCGCCCGGGATTTTATTTGGCTTTGGGATGGATTGCGGTCTATCAATGGGGCGTATGAAAAAATTATTCGCTGCCCTGTTCGTTCTGACCGCCGCGTGGCATTGCCCCGCCGCCATCCAGACCAAAACCATCGAATACCAACAAGGCGACACCACGCTCGAAGGCGTGCTCGTCTATGACGACGAGGTGAAAGCCCGGTGGCCCGCCGTGCTCATTGTCCATCAATGGATGGGCGTCACTGAATACGAAAAGAACCGTGCCACCATGCTCGTCCGGCTCGGCTATGTGGCGTTCTGCGCGGACATCTACGGCAAGGGCGTCCGCCCGAAGGACACTCAGGAAGCCGGTGCCGAAGCCACCAAATACAAAACCGACCGCGCCTTGCTCCGGGCCCGCGTGAACGCCGGTCTGGCTGAGTTGCAAAAAAGTGAACTCGTGGATACCAACCGCATCGCCGCCATCGGCTATTGCTTCGGCGGCACGACGGTCATCGAACTTGCCCGCAGCGGCGCGGAACTTAACGGCGTCGTGAGTTTCCATGGGGGCTTGGATTCCCCCACGCCCGCCGCCGGCAAGAACATCAAATGCAAGGTGCTCGCCTGCCACGGGGCGGATGATCCTTTTGTTCCCGCGAAGGACCTCGCCGCCTTTGAGAGCGAGATGCGCGACAGCAAGGTGGACTGGCAACTCATCTCCTACGGCGGCGCGGTGCATAGCTTCACGCAGCCAATGGCGGGCAGCGACAACTCGAAAGGCGCGGCCTATAACGAAGCTGCCGACAAACGGTCGTGGGAGGCCATGAAACAATTCCTGACCGAGTTGTTCCAGTGACCACCGCGAGATGAACGCCGCTTCCCACCGGTCGTTGGGCGAAATCCATCAAGGCCCAGGACGGACTCCTCTTGTTCTGCGCCTCAGTGATGCTGACCCAGATCGTGTCCGTCTGGACTGGGCGCATCGCGAAGAAACCTTTTGCCACCACCACCTAACCTGAATTTCATATATTCACATGAACGTCGCTGCCAATTTTCCGCACCCAACCTTGGAACATCCAACATCCAACATCGAACCCGCAACATCCAAGGGGCGGCCCACCGGAGTCCACTGGCTGTTCGATGTTGGTCGTTGGATGTTGGATGTTTCCCTCGCCCGCGGTGATTGAATCTCATGCGTATCACCGGCGGACAAGCAGGCGGACGATTCCTCAAAGTGCCGAAAGGCATGGCGGTGCGACCCACAATTGATCGCGTCAAACAGGCGCTGTTCAACTCGCTCGGCGAACGCGTCGTCAACGCCCGCGTGCTGGAACTCTTTGCCGGCAGCGGCGCGTTGAGCCTCGAAAGCCTGAGCCGCGGCGCAAAGCTGGCCGTGTGCGTGGAACTGTCGTCGCGCCACGCCGATTTCATCCGCGCCAACGTCAGCGCCGCCAATCTTCCAGTCACTGCCCTGGATGTGCGCACGCAGGACGTCTTTGCCGCGCTGCCGCAACTGGTCAGTGCCGGCCAGACCTTCGAACTCATCCTCGCCGACCCACCGTACGGCGAAAAGAATGTTGGAAAGCGCTCGACTTCCTTCGCGCAAAAACTGCTCGACGATCCGAACCTGCCGAAACTTCTCGCTCCCGGCGGCCGTTTCGCGCTTGGTCACGCCAACCGCGACACGCTGGAAATCCCGCCAGCCTGGCGCGAGGCGAAGCTGCTCAAGCACGGCGACAGTGTGATGCGGTTCTTTGAAGTCTGAACCGCGCGCCGCCGGCTGGTCAAAAGGCTGAATCGGGTTTGTAAGCCACGCACCGGCGCTCGAGTTCGGCTTTCTCCACCACGGGCAAGTTGTCGGTCAGCCCAAGCTCCGCATACACGCGCAGCAGCGATTCCGCTTCGAGCCCGGCATAGGTGATGTTGGCGTCCACGATTTTGCGTCCGAGGATTTCCTCCAGGTCGGATTGCGGATGCACCGGACGCTGCGCCGCCGTGGCCTTGGTCCCGTATTGATTCAGGTTCGAGGCAAAAATCCCCGCCGCGCTCACCGGCAGAAAATCCTCGTAGCGCAGGCCTTCGTAATCCACGTAACCCGACTGAACGAGTTCGGTGCTGTCGGTGGTGGCGATGCCGCCTTTGGCCGCGAGCCCCTTCGGCGTCACGCTGTAGCGCGCATAAACGAGTTTCTGCGCCAGCAGCTCCGGCAGCGTCTTGGGAAACGGCGCAAACGGCTTCGCATACATTTCCTCGTAGGCCGCAAAATCTTTCTGCGCCAGTCCGGGATTTTTCTCCCGTGCCGCATCAGCCTCTGCCAGACAACGGTCGTAAAGCTCACGGCCCTTGGCGGTCGTGGCATAGAAACGTTGTTCAATTTCCCCGAAGCGCGCGGTGTGAACGGTATCCACTGTCGAGCCGTCAACGTTACGGAACTGCACCGGCTCGGTCAGCGCCTTGTAGGAATCCTGCCGCAACAACACCGGCGTATCCTCGGACGGTCCTTCGGTGAAGTCCTTGAAGCCGGCGTGCTTGAGTTTGCTCAACGCCAGATCATCTTGCTGCAACCGCTGCGCGAGTTTGTCCGCCACCGCGGTCACGTCGGGCGCCAGAACCGCATCCGGCTGGTAGCCATTGAACTCCGAGCGTTTGAGTTGCTTGAAGTGCAATCGCAGCCAGTCGCGATCCGCGCGTTTTACCAGCCGTCCCAGCACCGTTGCCGCGCGACTGCGGAACGCCTCCGCATGCAGCTCGCCCAGGCAGAACTTCATCGCCGCCGTGTAGAGGTCCATGCAAAACGTGTTCGGCGTGAGATGATTCAAATGATGCGACTCGAAGCACGCGATGTCCGCCGCGATCTTGAAGCCCGCATCGCACAACTCCTTGTAAAGCTGATGATCGCGCGCCTGACCGGTCCATTTGAAGATGCGATTCACGCCCTCGGCGATGAGCGCGTTCGCATCGTCCCAGTTCAACCCGCCTTGCCGCTCATTTTTGTCGAGCAGTTGCTTGGCGTGCTCGGAGAACACCTTTCGCGTCGCAAGCAGGGCTTCAATCCGCGCCTTGGTTGGCCCATCGAAATAATCCGTCAGCAACAGCGAGCAGAAGACGCGATGATCGGGATTCAGCTTGGAACGAAACGCTGTGGCGATGATCGGCTGGCTCTTCGCGCCGACGTTGGCCATGTCGTAGAAATTGTGCGGCTCCATCGCGAACGCCGCGAAGAACCGCCCCATCAACCGATACTCCGCCGGCTTGCCGATGCGGATTGCGCCGTGGCGTTCGCCGCTGGTCTGGTCGAGTTGTTCGTCCGAGAGTGAAAAACCAACATGCAGTTGCCCGAGCAGCGCGCAAACGGTCTTATTGCACTCGCGATTCACCAGTAGCGATTTGTCGTAGAGCGGCACTTCCTGCCCGAACATCCGCGACAGCTCGGCGAAGAGCCGGTGCTGCATCTGGACCTTGTCGGCAAAGCTGGTGCTCATACGTTGCGGTTCACTGGCGAACTGAAACCACATTACTGCCTTGCCCGCCGTTGAAAACTGATTTCCCGACATGTTTGTGTAAGCCCTGTGCCCCGAGGCCGCTGGTCATTCGACCAAGTTTCTTCAAATTGTTTGTCACCTCCGGGCGTGATTCGGCCACTCATGCCCGTTATGATGACAACTGCAATGTCCGCCGTTGCGAACAACGATGCTGATCTGGTGATCGCCAGCCTGGCCGGCGATCGCGACGCCTTCGGCCACATCGTCTCGCGCTACCAATCCCTCATCTGCTCGCTGGCGTACAGCGCCACCGGCAGCCTCGGCCAGAGCGAAGATCTCGCCCAGGAAACCTTCATCACCGCGTGGAAACATCTCCGTCATCTGCGCGAGCGCAACAAACTCCGTGCCTGGCTGTGCGGCATCGCCCGCAACCGCATCAATAGCAGCCTGCGCCGGGACGGCCGCGAGCCGGTCCACACCGCTGAACCGCTGGAAGAAGTCCACGATTCCGCTTCCCCCGAACCGTTGCCGCACGATCAAGCCATCGGCAAGGAAGAGGAAGCCATTCTCTGGCGTTCGCTCGCACGCATCCCCGAAATTTATCGTGAACCGCTCGTGTTGTTCTATCGCGAACACCAATCGGTCGAGAACGTCGCCGCCGCGCTGGAGTTGAACGAGGATGCGGTGAAACAACGACTGTCTCGTGGGCGGAAATTGTTGCATGAACAGGTGCTCGCTTTCGTGGAAGGCGCGCTGGAACGGACGAACCCTGGCAAAACCTTTACGATTGGCGTGCTGACCGCCTTGCCCGCCCTGACACTCTCCGCGCAAGCCGCCACGCTCGGCACCATCGCTGTCAAAGGCGGCGGTTCAGCCAAGACCGCGGGGGTGTTGGGGACGGTGGGCGTTTTCCTGGGTCCAGTGCTCGCCATTCTGGGAAATTACATCGGCTATCGCTTGAGCATGGCTGGCGCGTCGTCGGATCAGGAACGCGCCTTCATCCGCAAGTTCTATGGCTTGCTCATCAGTTGCATTGTCGGCTTCATCGTTTTGTATCTGGCGCTGTTCTTCTGGAAAGGTGCGATCACCCAATACAGTCCGCGCTTGTTCGTCGGTTTGTTGGTGGGCCTTGCCATGACGCAAGTCCTCAGCCTCGTTGGCCTGTGCTTCTGGTTTTCCCGGAAGGAACGCGCCATCGCGGCGGAAATGAAAACGTCTGCGGCCACGCCTTCCCACCCCAAGCCAGCGTGGGAATATCGCAGCCCGCTTGCCCCGCTCGGCTGGCCATTGGTGCATATCCGTGTCGGCGGGAATCTCGTTGAACGCCAAAAACCGGTGAAAGCTTGGTTTGCTGTCGGTGACTTGGCGATCGGTCTGGTGTTCGCCTTTGGTGGCGTCGCAGTGGCGCCCATCTGCATTGGCGGGCTGGCGATCGGTTTGTTCTCGTGGGCGGGATTTGCCATCGGCGGCATGGCGTGGGGCGGTCTCGCCATCGGCGTGTGGGCGCTGGGTGGGCTGGCGCTGGGCTGGCAGGCGTTTGGCAGTTGCGCCCTCGCCTGGAATGCGGCGCTGGGCGGCGCGGCGGTGGCGCACGATTTTGCCCTCGGTGGTTTTGCTCAAGCCGCCCAAGCCAATAATGAAATTGCCGCGCAAGCCATCCAGCCCAATCTGTTCTTCAAATCCGGGCAAGTCTTCTTCCGCCACTTCGCCTGGCTGAATCTGATCTGGGTGATTCCCTTGACGATCTGGTGGTGGTTGGTGCGTCGCAGCAACCGCATGGTTTCGGCCCACGTCTGATCCCAAGGAGAATCATTTATGAAGCGATTGATCTTGGTTGTTGGGACACTTGGAGGATTGGCCCTGGCGGTGCCCGAGGAAAGCCGATTTACTCGCCGCCATGAATCAACCGGGGCGAATCGCTTGGTGGAAAGCTATTCCGCTGGCGGCGGGCGTGTTGTTCGTCCCGTTCATCGGCATGGGCCTCTACACCGCGCTGTTCGTCGCCTGCTCGCACTGTAAACAAACCGTCTGGCAACTCCTGCCAGTCGCGCCCGGCCTCGTCCCCGGTTTTCTGTTGTCGCGCTGGCTCGCGCCCGAAGCGCCGGAATGGCTGAAATGGGCTGCGGTCATCGGAAGCGAAATTTTTCTGCTGGCCGGTTTGACTTGGGGCGTGCGGCGCGGCGGGCGGTGGGCTTGGATCGGTTCGCTCGCGATGCTGGTCATCACCACATTGTTAGCGATGATGACGCTCAGCCTCATTCGCGCGTGAAATTTCCGGCGATTCAAACGGACTTTCTTAACCCGCCGGTTTCTGTTAATTCTGGCGCGATGAATTTCTTCGTCCAACGCAGCGAGTTGCGCGACCTCTATGACAAGGTCGCCGCTGGCGAACGTATTTCCGAAGCCGACGCGCTGCGGTTGTTTGAATCCAAGGACCTCAACGCCCTCGGCGCCATCGCTGATCTCGCGCGACAGAAGAAAGTCGGCAATCGCGCCAGCTTCATCATCAATCGCTACCTCAACTACTCGAACTACTGCATCCTGAGCTGCCAGTTCTGCTCGTTCGCGCGCAAGAAACGCGACAAGGACGGTTTCGAGTTGACCATCCCGCAAATGGTCGAGAAAGCGCGCGAGGCGTTGCAGTTGGGCATCACGGAATTGCACATCGTTGGTGGACTGCATCCCTCGCTGCCGTTCAGTTACTACACGGACATGCTGAGGGCGTTGCGCGCGCTGAATGATGAGTGTAGCACCCGCGTCCCGCGGGTTGATTCGGGCGTCGCGCCCGAATCTTCAACGAACAAACTCTCGGAAGCGGAAAAGTTAGTGAAACAAGATTTTCAGCGGGACGCTGAAAATAACCCGCGAGACGCGGGTGCTCCCCGACTTCAACTCAAATGCTTCACCGCGATTGAAATCCTGCACCTCGCCTGGCTCGCGAAAAAAACCGTCGCGCAGACGTTGATTGAATTGAAAGCCGCCGGACTCGAATCGCTCACCGGCGGCGGCGCGGAGATTTTTCGCAAGGAAGTCCGCAGCGCCATCGCCAAGGGCAAGGAATCCGCCGAGGAATATCTCGACGTGCACCGCACCTGGCACAAGCTCGGCGGGCGCAGCACCTGCACGATGTTGTTCGGCCACGTCGAATCGCTTGCCGACCGCGTGGATCATCTGCGGCAATTGCGCGCGTTGCAGGACGAGACGCGCGGCTTCGTCGGTTTCGTGCCGCTGCCGTATCAGCCGGAGAACAACGACATTCCGGTGAAAACGCCGCCCACGGGCTTCGACGCGTTGCGCACCATCGCCGTGAGCCGCATCTACCTCGATAACTTCGATCACATCACGGCCTATTGGGTGGGCATGGGGATGAAGCTGGCGCAAGTGGCGTTGAGCTACGGCGCGGATGATCTGCACGGGACGATCATCGAGGAACACATCTTCCACATGGCCGGCGCGACCTCGCCGCAATTGCAGACCGAAGCGGACATGATCAAAGCCATCCGCGAAGCCGGCCGCACCCCGGTGCAACGGAATACGTTCTACGAACCGATCAAAGTCCTGCCTGCCGCAGCCGCTGCCAATGAAGCTGACCCGCCGTCGGGTAAATCCAAAGTGTTGGAAGGCAATCTGGCTACGGCGTAGCCGGAACGATGCAGTTCAAATCGGGGAGCACAGCCGCCCCGGCTGTCGTTCGGCGCACCCCACTGCGCCCGGGGCGGACGCGCTTCCCAAACCAACGGCATCGTTCCGGCTTAGGCGTCCCTTGCGCAAAGCGAACTTCGCTCTTACAATGCCACCGTTCTATGAGCGCATTGGAAGCCGCCGAAGAAATCCTCGCCAAGCTCACGCGTGCCGAGAAGGCGCAGTTGCTGCGCTGGGCGGCGAGCGATTTGAACGATTCCTTTCCCGGCATTGAAAGCCGCCCCGGCGTTTGCGGTGGCGAGCCGTGCATTGTGCGAACGCGCATTCCCGTGTGGGTATTGGAGCAAGCGCGGCGGCTCGGGGTTTCCGAGGCCGAACTCCTACGCTCCTATCCGACCCTGCGGGCCGAAGATTTGGCGAATGCTTGGGCCTACGCCCGTTCCCACCGCGACGAAATCAGCCGTCAGATCGAGCAAAACGAGGCCGAGTGATGGTGCGGTTTTATTCCAACGAGAACTTTCCCCATCCCGTCGTCGAGAAACTTCGCGCGCTGGGCCATGACGTATTGACCATTCAGGAAACCGGCAAAGCCGATCAAGCTCTGCCTGACGTGGAAGTTTTGAAATTTGCCACCGCCGAGAATCGCGTGGTCCTCACATTGAACCGGCGACACTTTATCGGTTTACATCGGATCAGCCCGGCGCACGCCGGCATCATCGTTTGCACCGTTGACCCGGATTTTGCCGGGCAGGCGGAGCGAATTCACCAAGCCACCGGCGCGCAAAGCTCACTGAACGGACAATTGATTCGGGTGAACCGGCCACCAAAATGAGCGCGACCGCGCCGCAATTGCAGACCGAAGCGGACATGATCAAAGCCATCCGCGAAGCCGGCCGCACCCCGGTGCAGCGAAATACGTTTTACGAACCGATCAAGGTCCTTGCGGACGGCGCACCATCAGCGAATGAAGCTGAACCGCCGTCGGGAAAATCGAAAGTGCTCGAAGATAATCTGGCGACGGCGTGATTTTTCATGCGTGCGGCTAAAAGGAAGACTGAATAACGTGGCGCATGAGCTTTTTTGGAAATCTCTTTGGGAAGAAGCCTGAACCCAAAAAGGAAGCGCCTGCCCGCCCGTTCACACCGGCCAAACTCCCGCCAATCAAATCCTCGCCGGTTGATCCCGCCAACGACCCGAACATGATTCGCGTCTTTGATGCTTACGGACGCGAGATGTTTATTGCGAAGGAGGAGTGGAGGAAAAGTGTCCTTCCGGGTTCGATCAAATCAAATTGGAACAAGCCGGATGAACTTTATGGAATCATTTTCAATTCGTTGAACGACGGATTTCGTTCCGATGTGGTGGCGGCTGCTGAACAGCTTTACCGAATTGATTCACAACCGGAGCGCGGAACGTGTGTTTGGGGGATCGTGCTCATGGAAGAAGGACGCCTTGATGAAGCGGAGGGGGTTCTTCGTGGCTTCATTTCCAAGCATGGTGAGAGTGGCACGGTTCTCACAAATCTCGCCAAGGTCTTTTCCAAACGAGGTGATAATTCAAAATCCGAAGAGATGCTTTGGCATGGCCTTGAAGTTGATCCCAATCAGGACAACGGCATGGGTTGGTATTTCGCGATCTATCGTGAACGCGGCGGCGAGGAAGCTGGGCAAGAAGCATTACGCCGCATCTCATCTTTGCCCAACAGCTGGCGCGCTCAACTCTGGCTGGCGCGAACCGCGCTTCAATCAAAAAATCTGGACCAAGCGCTTTCATATTATCGCGAAGGTTTGTCGCGTGTGGGGAAAGACGTCCCGACGGATTTGCTGATGCAGATGAGCGGTGACTTGGGTAATCACGCTCACCTGCCCGAATTGTTGCAACTTGCCGAACCTCATTTCGTGGTTCAAACACACGGCATCCAAGTTGGGAACAATCTCATCAAAGCTCATCTTGATCTGGGACAGATTGAAGCCGCGCGCCGGATTCTAAACCAGCTTTATGCCCTCAAACGACCGGATTGGAATCAGAACTTGAGTTTTTGGGATACTGAAATTGCGAAAGCACGGCTCGAAAACAAGACAGTCAGCCAACCAGAGCAACTGAAGATGGCGATGCTCACCATCGAAGGTCCGGTTTGGCTAAAACCATCGTCTCCCGCCTCGGAACTTTTCCCCGCCAAACCAGCGGACGGGTTGAGCGTTTGTTTTCTCGGCAGCAGCGCGGAAGTAGCAAGCAACTCGAAGCGAATTCAGCACCAGCTTTCCGACGCACCCGGGCGTATGAGCCGCGCGTTGCCGCTCTTTATGGCTGAGCAGGTTGAGTTCAATAGCAATGCACGAGTGCAGACTTTGATTCCATGGATTGCAGAGGAAGTGGGGGGATTTGCTCTCTGCGGCGTCGCTTGGGATAATCAGGAGGCTGCAAATTACGCCAGGCAAGGGCAGATCAAGAGCGATTACGTTGTTATCACCCATCTAAAGGTTCAAACCGAACCATGGAATGTGGAACTGCGGCTGGTCCGGACGATTGATGGAAAACTCTTGGGCAGCCTGACGGCTGCGTTCCCATCCGCCAAACCAGAAGCGGCAATTCCGGAACTCGCCAAAAAGTTGCTTGGTTTGCTTGTTGAACAAGCAGAGGTCGAACGCCAAGCGCCACTACCAATTTACGATGTCCCGCACGACCAGCATTTTCCTTACTACCTGCTGCGGCTTGAACAACTGCTCGCTGTCCGTTGTTCAGCCATGGACGGAGTGCGTGCAAATTTTCTGAGCGGTGAACGAGAGATAATTGATGGCAACCTTCAACTTTGTCTGGCGTGGCCACAGAATGTTGGCACGCGGCTTTTACTAATTCAAACCGTATCAACGATGAAGAAAGTTCGAACAGACATTTTGGCCGAGTTCAAAGACAAACTGAATTTGTTGCAGAAAGAAAAACCTTTGCCTGAGCCAGCAAACAGTCTGGTGCAACGAATGTTGAATGAGGCGTTTTAGAATCGAGACGTTCTCACTAGCCCCCGGCTTCAGCCGGTTGTCCGGCGGCGAGAGAAAATCCCGACCGCTTTCGCCTTCGCTACGGCTTAACAAGTCAGCGGTTGCTGCGTCTTGGTTTCAAGGCCCAATCATCAGGACGGATTGGGCCAGGGGTCCTGGTTGACTTTGGGCGCAAGCCGACTCGCTTCACTCGGAAGACTCCACATGCGATGACATTTTTCGCAGTAACACTGATGATCCATCAGGCGAAAAAGAATGCCCAAGTGCAGCACGATGGTCGGCAAAATGAATTTTCGGGTCATCTGGGGGTAGGAGATCTGGAGCGAGCCGCATTCGGGGCAGTGGATCGCATCGCGTAAGTTGTCGGTCGGCCCGGCGTGCAAAAATTCTTGGGCGCGGTTGAAATCACCGGCATGCACCTGCAATCGGAACGTCACGCGGGGCGGACGCAGGAACAACAGGCGCCGAACCAGTTTGTCATCGTAAGTCCGCGCTGGAATCCCTTGGGTGGTCAATAAGGTTTCGACGGCTTTGCCAGTGTTCAATTCTTCAAACACGGCCACATCCGTCCACGGTTGCTGGTTTGACGGTGGGTTCATGTTATAACGGCTCGCCTCGATTTTCCCCGCCGTCAACTGGGATTTTGTAGCACGGGCTTGCGGACGGCCACTAGCGGCGTGCACAGAGCACCGCTACAACCAAAGCGCTCCTTGATTGCAACACCATGGTGTATTGAGCTTTCCCCGCGCGGATTGAATTGCTTCAATAGCCCTGCATCGCAACCCGGCAATACGACTTCATATGAATCCCCTGTTTGACAACATCACGAAACGATTGGCGGAAGCCTGGCGGACGGAAGAACCCTCGGGTCGCGGCCATTCGTATCGCTGTGCCTGCGGTCGGCCGGTCTTTTTCCGCAACAGCCTTTGTCTGGGCTGCAAGGCGGTGCTCGGTTACGCGCCGGATCTGGCACAGGTGCGCGCCTTGGAGCCGGGGAAGGAGGCCAACACTTGGCGACTGGCCGGTCAGAAGGAAACGGAAACCTCGCCAGTCTGGCGGCGGTGCGAGAACTTCGATTCTCCGGCCGGCTGCAACTGGCTCGTTCCCGCGGCGGACCCCGAGCCGCTGTGCGTCGCCTGCCGGCTCAACCGCACCATTCCCGATCTCGCCGACGAGAAGAATCGTCAGTGGTGGCGCGTCATCGAGAACGCCAAGCGCCGACTTGTGGCGCAACTACTCGGGCTGGGATTGCCGGTCGAATCAAGGGTTGATGATCGCGCCAAGGACGGCGTCATGTTTGATTTTCTGCGTTCGCCCGAAAAAGGCCCGCGGGTGATGACGGGCCACGCCAACGGCCTCATCACGCTCAACGTGGAGGAGGCGGACGATGCGCAGCGGGAAAAAATCCGGCACGATCTGCGCGAACCGTACCGCACGTTGCTGGGGCATTTCCGCCACGAGATCGGTCATTATTACTGGGATCGCCTGGTCTTCGGCACGCCGTGGCTGGAGAAATTTCGCGCGCTCTTCGGCGATGAACGGCAGGACTACGCCGCGGCGCTCAAGCGCAATTACAAGGAAGGCCCGCCGGCGGATTGGGCCTTGCGGCACATCAGCACTTACGCGTCGGTGCATCCGTGGGAGGATTGGGCGGAGTGTTTTGCCCATTATCTCCATGTCGTGGACAGTCTGGACACCGCGCTGGGTTATGGGCTGCGGGGCGAGGACGTGGAAGCCGCCGTGGAACCGTTTACGGTGCAAGACCTCTACGATCCCAATGCTCCGGATGCGAAACGGGTCATCCTGCTCATCAACTCCTGGGTGCAACTGACCACCGTGCTGAATGAACTGGCGCGCAGCATGGGGCAGCACGATTTTTATCCCTTCGTCATGAACCGCGCGGTGTTGCGCAAACTGCATTTCATCCAGATGGTGGTGAAGGCGACGCGGGAAGCGTCCGGCGCAATCGTCCGGATCAAACAATGACGGCCGGATGACCGGCAACCAGCCCCTCGGTTGCACCATAATTTCTGCCGGTCTTCCGGGGCGGGTGTGACTGGAACTGCCACGCCGCTTAGGCTCTTACTCTTAATCTTTTTCTTAATCTTAATCTCCCGGGCCTGAAGATTAAGAAAAAGATTACGATTAAGATTAAGAACTGCGGCGATGAGCGGCAGTTCCAGTCACACTCTTCCGGGGCGCGACGCTTGACCCATCTTCCACCGCGGCCTAGCATCGGCGCGTGTTAACGAAGCGTTACTGCCGCCCGGTCCTCGCCGCCCTGTTGCTGGGGTGGACCGCCGTCGCGCCCGCCCGCGCTGAGGTCGTCAACGGCGTCAAGGCCGTCGTGCACACCTCGGTCATCACCTACGGCGAGATCCAGTCGGATGTCATGATGCTCGCGGAAGATTACCAGCGGCAATACTTCCGGCAACCGGCGGTCCTCCAGCAGAAGATCGAGGCGGCGTTGAAGGACAGTTTTGACAACGCCCTCAAGCACCAGATGATCCTCCGCGATTTTGAAGCGTCGGGTTACAACCTGCCGGAAAGTTACATCGAGGAAATCGTCGCGGCTGAAGTCAAACGCTACGGCGGCCGCACCACCTTGACCAAGACGCTGCAAGCCCGCGGCATCACTTATGAAAAATGGCGGCAAAAAGTGAAGGATCAGTTTCTGGTCGGCCAGCTCCGGATGCAGAACATCAATCGCGAAACCATCATCTCGCCCTACAAGATCCAGGCCTATTACAACGAGCACCGCGAGAGTTACCAAGTCGCCGAACAGGTGAAGCTGCGGATGATCATGTTGAACAAGTCCGGCGACGAAGCGGAGGCTGAGGGAGTGAAGGAGCTGGCGCAGCAGGTTCTCACGAAGCTCAAGGACGGCGCGGCGTTCTCGGAGATGGCCAGCATCTATTCCCAAGGCACGCAACGTACGCAGGGCGGCGATTGGGGCTGGGCCGAACGCTCGGTCTTGCGCACCGAACTGGCGGACCTCGCCTTCAGCCTGAAACCCGGCGAAATCAGCGATGTCATCGAAACCCCGCAGGCATACTTCATCATGCTGGTGGAAGACAAGCGCGCGAGCCACGTGAAACCGATCACCGAGGTGCGGGAGGAGATTGAAAACCTGCTCGGGCAACAGGAACGCACACGGCTCGAGGCGAAATACATCGAGAAGCTCAAGAAGAAGACCTTCATCCGCAAGTTCGATTACTAGCGTGGCGCTCATAAATAATTCCCGGATCGAATATCGAGAACCCCTTACCCGGCCTGCGGCCACCCTCTCCCCATCGGATGGGGAGAGGGCCGGGGTGAGGGGACGTCTGGAAATTATTTTTGCGAATCAACTTCGGCAACCCGCTCGCGCAGGTTTGGAACCATGACTGGGCGCATCGGCATCTCCCTCGGCGACGTCACCGGCATCGGCCCGGAAGTCACCCTCAAGGCCATCGCCGCCGAACTGGCGGCGGATGAAACCCACTACGTCCTCATCGGCGATCGCAACATCGCCCAGCGCCTGATGGAGAAGCTCAAACTGAACCTGCCGCTCGCCCCTTTCGACGCAGCAAATTCCACCGCGCGAGTTTTCATCACGAATCCACTCCCGTCACCTTTGCCGGAAAACCTTTCCCCGGGCGCGCCCGCGGCGGCCCAAGCGGCCGTCGCCTGGCTGAAAGACAGCGGGGAACGCTGTTTGCGCGGGGAATTGGACGCCATGGTCACCGCGCCGGTGAACAAAGAGGCCATCGTGCGCGCCGGCCACAGATTCGTCGGGCAGACGGAATTCCTCTCGCAACTCGCGGACATCCAGCGCACCGCCATGATGCTGCTGGGCACGGATGAACGTGGCCGCTGGTTGCGTGTGGCGTTGGCCACCGTCCACATTGCCATCAAGTCCGTCCCGGAAAAATTGACGGCGGAAAAGATCACGCTCGCCATCGAGCTGGCGGCGCAGGCCTGTCGTGAACTGAAGCTGCCGCGCGCCAAGGTTGCGGTCTGCGGCCTCAACCCACATGCCGGCGAAGGCGGCGAATTCGGTGATGAAGAAATCACGACCATCGGTCCGGTGGTGCAGGCGATGCAAAAACGCGGGTTCGACGTCGTCGGCCCGCTGAGCGGCGACACGGTGTTTCACTACGCGTTGAAGGGAGAGTTCGACGCCGTGGTCGCCATGTATCACGACCAAGGCCTGGCGCCGTTGAAGGCGGTGGCGTTCGACAGCGGCATCAACTGGACGCTCGGGCTGCCATTCATCCGCACCTCGCCGGACCACGGCACGGCCTACAACATCGCGGGGCGGGGGATTGCGAATCCGTCCAGCATGATCGCCGCGCTCCGCCTCGCCAAGCAGCTCGCGCGCGGTCGCAGTTAGACTGGTTCTTGACTTACTTCGCCGGCAGTTCGCGGAGGCGCAGGTTGCGATACCACGCTTCGTCCTTGTGGTTGGTGAGTAGGAGATGGCCTTTGATTTTGGCACCGAAGCCGGGCGCGTCCTTGAATTTGCTCTGGGCCAACGCGGCTTTCACTTCGACGCTGCCGAGTTCGTAGGTGAGGACTTTCTCGCCGTTGAGCCAGTGCTCGATGTGATTGCCCTGGATGATGAGCCGCGACTGATTCCATTCGCCGACCGGCCTCGACTTCGAGGGAACTTGCACCGGCAGCACATCATAAAACGTCGCCGTCTTGTGTTTCGGATTCGGCATCGTGGTGTCATCCACCATCTGATATTCATGGCCGGGCGCACTCGGGCGGGATTCCGTGACGAGATACTTGAGGCCGTTGTTGGCCTTGGGCGCGAGCTTCCATTCCCATTCAAACTCAAAATTGTCGAAGGCCTCCACTGAAACCAGATCGCCACCTTTGCCGCCGGGTTGCAGATGCAACACATCACCTTCAATCACCCAACCGCTCTCCGGAAAACCTTTTCCGCCGAACGCGCGCCAGGCGTTGGTTGTGTTAGTGCCGAGCAATGATCGCCACTTGTCGCAGCGAGAATTTTTCACCGTGCTGCAAGCGGTGAGACTTAAAGCACAGGCAAGCAGAGCGAGAATTCGGGCTGTCATGATTGTAAATTTGTGTGATGGAAGCTTTACCGCCCAAACATCCCCGGCATGCCGCCGCCCATTTTTCCCATCATCTTCGAGAACTTGCCCATCTTCTTCATCATCTGCTGCATCTGGCCGAACTTATTCAGCATCGTGTTCAGCTCCGTCACGCTTACGCCGCTGCCTTTGGCGATGCGGATGCGGCGCTTGGCATTCAGGATTTGCGGGCTTTTGCGCTCCTTCGGCGTCATGCCGCAGATCATCGCTTCCATGTGCTTGAACTCGCGTTCCTGCTTGCCGATGTCCACCTGCTTCAACGCTTCCGCGCCGCCGGGCAACATCTTCATGATGCTGTCGAGCGGGCCGAGCTTCTTCATCTGGCGCAATTGTTCAAGGAAATCTTCCAGCGTGAACTCGCCTTTGCGCATCTTCTCTTCCATGCGCTTGGCGTCTTCCATGTCCACGGCTTCGGCGGCTTTTTCGACGAGGCTGACGACGTCGCCCATGCCGAGAATCCGCGACGCCATCCGCTCGGGATGAAACGGCTCGAAGTCCTCCAGCTTTTCGCCGACGCCCATGAACTTGATGGGCTTGCCCGTCACCGACTTCATGCTCAAGGCCGCGCCGCCGCGCGCATCGCCGTCGAGTTTGGTGAGGATTGAACCCGTGATGTTCAGCGCCTGATCAAAATGCGTGGCGACGTTCACGGCTTCCTGACCCGTGGCCGCGTCGAGCACGAGGAGAATTTCCTGCGGCTTCACGAGGTCGCGCAGGCGGACGAGTTCCTGCACGAGCGGCTCGTCAATCTGCAAGCGGCCCGCCGTGTCGAAGATGATCGTGTTACGACTGTTCGCTTCGGCGAAAGCCATCGCCTCACGCGCAATCTTCAACACATCCGTCTCGCCGCGCTTCACGAACACCGGCACGTCGAGTTGTTTGCCGAGCGTTTCCAGTTGGTCCATCGCCGCCGGGCGATAGACATCCGCCGCGACCAGCAACGGTTGCCGGCCTTGTTTCAGAATCAGCCGCGCGAGCTTGCCGCTGGAAGTGGTTTTGCCCGCGCCATGCAAACCGACCATCATGATGCAGGTCGGGTTTTTCTCGAAGTTGATTCCGGCGTTCTGCGAGCCGAGCAGGTCGGTCAGTTCGTCCGCGATGATTTTGACGATCTGCTGACCGGGCTGGACGTTCTGGATGACCTCGGCGCCGAGTGACTTGGTTTTGACGCGTTCGATGAAATCACGCGCCACCTTGAAATTCACGTCGGCTTCGAGCAACGCCATGCGCACGTCGCGGAGCGCATCGGTCACGTTGCTCTCGGAAATTTTCCCCAGGCCGCGCAGGTTGCGGAACGCGTTCTGGAGCTTGTTGCTGAGCGATTCGAACATCGCGCCAGCCTAGATTCTCCGCGCACCGGGCGCAAGGTGGGCTTTGGCCGGGGATAACTGGGGATGCTGTGCGGGGATTGGGTTCTTAATCTTAATCTTAATCTTTTTCTTACTCTCCCCCGCCGCGATTAAGATTAAGAGTAAGAGCCGAATGCGCGGCTGTTGCAATCACACCCTTTGGCCCACGACTTGGCGTGGACAACTTTTTCCGCAATGCCTATCCTCCCGCCCGCTATGGCAAAGACGAATTTGATCACCGCGCAGTCGCCGGCAGAACTCGGTTACAGCATGCCCGCGGAATGGGAAAAACATTCCGCGACGTGGCTCGGCTGGCCGCACAATGAATCCGATTGGCCGGACAAGATTGACACCATCCGCTGGGTTTACGGCGAGATGGTGCGCAAGATTTCGCAGGGTGAAATGGTGCGCATCCTCGTGCGCAGCAAGGCGGAAGCGAAGTTCGCCGCCAGCTATCTCAAGCGGGCCGCGTGTGACCTGAAGCGCGTGCAGTTCGTGGTGCATCCGACGAATCGCGGTTGGACGCGCGATAGCGGACCGATTCATGTCAGAAGAAGTCCAAAGTCAGATTTGGCGATCGTGCATTTCCATTTCAATGCGTGGGCCAAGTACAAGAACTGGCAGCTCGACACGAAAGTGCCCGAGACGGCGGCGAAAGTATTGAAACGCCCGCTGTTCAACGCGCAGTTCAACGGGAAGAATTTCATCATCGAAGGCGGTGGCATCGAAGTGAACGGGCGCGGCACGTTGCTCACCACGGAGGAATGTTATCAGCACCCCAGCGTGCAGGTGCGCAATCCGGGGATGACCAAGGCGCAGTATGACGCGCAGTTCAAAAAGTATCTGGGCGTGACGAACGTGTTGTGGCTCGTGGCCGGCCCGGTCGGTGACGACACGCACGGGCACATTGACGACATCTGCCGGTTCACTGATTCCAAGACGCTGGTGCTCATCAAGGAATCGAACAAGCGCGACATCAATTACAAGCCGCTCGAAGAAAACTGGGAGCGCGTGCAGGATTTCCGCCTCGAAAATGGTTCGAGACCCGAGGTCATCGCGTTGCCGATGCCGACGCCGGTCTTCTACAAGGACTGGCGGCTGCCAGCCAGCTACGCAAATTTCTATATCAGCAACGCCTGCGTCATCGTGCCGACGTTCAATGATCCGAACGATCGCGTCGCCCTCGGTATTCTCGGCGAGCTGTTCAAGGATCGGCCGGTGGTGGGCATCCATGCGGTGGACCTGGTGCTGGGCTTCGGCTCGCTGCACTGTCTCACGCAGCAAGAGCCGGTCTGAGAGCCTGATTGAAAAGTCCGGCGGGAAACACGGAGCAGGGATGCTCCGTGAACTCGCAGGCAAGGATGCCTGCGCTACGTAGCGCGGGCATCCCTGCCCGCGGGTTCTGGCGGCATCCGTGCCGCCAGTTTCGAGTTTGCAAACCGGCTCTGAGAGTTGGCGGCATAAATTGGTGGGTTGCGGCGGGGCGCAAAGGATGTCATTTTTGCGCAACCGGACCAGCCCATGAGCGAGTTCAAATTTGCCTGCCCCGTTTGCGGCCAGCACATCACGTGCGACTCCGGCAGCGCCGGTTCGCAAATGGGCTGCCCCACCTGCTTCCGCAAACTCGTCGTCCCCCAAGCGCCCGCGCCCGGCGCAAAAAGCTTTGTCCTCACGGCGGCATTGGTCCAGGAACGGCCCGCGACCTCGCTGGAAAACGGCAAAACCGGTGGAGCGGTCGCGCCGGCGGCAGCCGGGAAATTTCCGGTCGCGGCCATCGCGGTGGGCGTGCTGTTGGTCTGTGCGGCGGCCGGCGCGACGATCTTTTTCCTCGCGAAGCGGGAGAAACATTCTCCACCCGACAGCGATGACCAAGGCAAGGTGAAGCTTGCGGTCACCAATGCGGCGCCGAAACTGATCCTGCCGCCTCCGCCCGCGACCGCGACGAACTGGACGTTGAATCTGACTGAGGCTCAGATTCCCGATGCGCCGGCCAGCGGGGCGGTGCATGGATTCGGCTTCAAGCTGGAGCGGGCGGTGATTCAAGGCGGCAAACTGGATTTGCGCCAGGGACCGAAATGGCCGCCAGACGTGGGCGTATCCATCCATTTTTTCGCCGATCGGGCTGAAGACTTGGCGGGCAAGACCGTCGTGCTGGAATCCACGCGCACCAATGCCCCACGCGTCTTCCTCCGGTGGAAGAACGAGGACGACAAGGCGCAGACCAAGGAGTATCGCAAAGGTTACGCGGCGCGCGTGGAGTTCGGGGCGGTGACGAACAACCGATTGACGGGAAAGATCTTCCTCGCCACGCCGGACGAAACGAAGAGCTACGCCGCCGGGACGTTCAGCGCGGAGATCCGCCGACCCAGCCCGCCGAAGAAGTGATGGCGTCAGCCCGGCGTTTTCCCGGCTTTACCCGCCCGGTTGTTGTGCTAGCGTGGGGCCGTGAGCGCAAATTCATTTGCCGCCTTCAAACGCGCCGAAGCCCGGGAGCGGATGGCCGCGTTGCGCCGCGCCCGCAAGAGTCCGGCGGCGGCGCGAAAGGAACAGCGGGCGGCTGGGTTGTTGAATGGCTCGGTGGGGCGGATCACCAATCTTCGTCAGGTCTTCAACGCGATGGCGGAATACGCAAAGTAAATTTGCTCCCCTGAGATGCGATTTTCGCTTGATCAGTTCGCCGAAGTGCTGACCGCGCGTAATTTCCAAGGGCGACCGTATGTTATCATCGGTGGCCAGGCGGTTAATTATTGGGCGACCCGTTATCTTGAACACGAGCCGGAGCTTGCGGTTTGGTCGCCGTTTACCAGCAAGGACATTGATTTTTGTGGCAATCGGGATGACGTGTTGCATCTGGCGGCCTACTTAAAGCGACCGGTGGTCTTGCCTCACAAGAAGCTCATGACCGCATTCGCGGGAGGCGTGGTTTGGGAAATAGCCGCGACGCGCTCGCGGGTCGAATTCGTGCGCCATATTCCCGGAGCCACGGCCGCGGAGATTGAAAAACTGGCGCTTGAACATGATTTCTTTGGACAACGCATCCGGGTGGTTGATCCGGTGTCCTTGCTCGCGTGCAAAATCAATCTCGCGTTGACGGTGGACCAAACCAATCGTCGGGACCGGGACCATGTCGGCATTCTGCTGCTCTGTGTGCGGGCTTTCTTGCGCGACACTTTGCACGCGGCGGAAGCCGGGGACTTGCCGACGCGGGGCTGGCTCGGGGCCGTCGAACGCCTGCTGAAAATCGCCGAGTCCAGAATCGGGAAGCAAGCCGGCATGAAACTGAAGGTGGACTGGCCCAACGCCTTGCCGGTTGCGGAAATTGCGGCGAGCCGGCACCGGCTCATTGCCCGGTTCCGCGAAAAGCGCTGGGCGCAGTGGCTGGAGAAGATTCAACCGCCCGTTCCGCCAAAACGCAAATGAACCTGCTCGAAGTCAAAAACCTCAAGGTCCATTTCCCCGTGAAGCGGGGCGGGTTGCGTCGGGCGCAGGAATTTGTGAAGGCAGTGGACGATGTCAACTTCAGCATCGCGCCGGGCGAAACGCTGGGGCTGGTGGGCGAGAGCGGTTGCGGCAAGACGACGTTGGGCCGCGCCATCGTGCGGCTGGTCGAGCCGACGGCGGGGAGCGTGGTGTTCGCGGGCAAGGATTTGGCGCATTTGAGCGGCGCGGAGTTGCGGGCGCAGCGGCGGCAGTTGCAGATGATCTTTCAAGACCCGTATGGCTCGCTCAATCCGCGCATGACGGTTGAAGACATCATTGGTGAGGCGCTGGACATTCATGGTTTGGCGGACAGCAGTTCAGCGCGGAGCAAACGCGTGGCGGAGTTGCTCAAGTCGGTCGGTTTGGATGCGGCGTATGCGCAGCGTTATCCGCACGAATTCAGCGGCGGTCAGCGGCAACGCATCGGCATCGCCCGGGCGTTAGTGGTCGAGCCGAAGTTGATTGTCTGCGATGAGCCGGTGAGTGCGTTAGATGTTTCCGTGCAGGCGCAGATCATCAATCTGCTCCAGGATCTGCAGCAGCAGCACGGTATCGCTTATCTGTTCATCGCGCACGATCTCGCGGTGGTTGAGCACATCAGCCGTCGCGTGATGGTGATGTATCTTGGCAAGGTCGTGGAACTGGCCGAGGCGAAGGAAGTCATCCGAGCGCCAAAGCATCCTTACACGCAGGCGTTGATCTCTGCCGTGCCGGAGGTTGATCCTGATTCAAAGCGACAACGCATCGTGCTGCCGGGCGATGTGCCGTCGCCGATCCATCCGCCGTCAGGGTGCCGGTTTCATCCGCGTTGTCCGGTGGCAGAGCAGCCGCGTTGTGAAGTCGAGCCGCCGGAATTTCGCAAACTCAACCACAATCATGGTGTCGCGTGTCATCTGGCGCGGTAAAACGGCGAGGGTTCAACCCGAACACCGAAGTTGGCGCGCGGCCATAACTGTAGGGCAGGCTTTCCAGCCTGCCAGTGCGGGCGACTTTCCAGTCGCCCGGTTCCGCCACGCCACCCGACCGAAACACGGGACTGGAAAGTCCCGTGAACCGGCAGGCTGGAAAGCCTGCCCTACTTTCCGCCCGCGCCGTTTTGCTGCCGGCGACTTCGGAATTCGGGTTCAACTGAGTTTCAGGGTGATGATCGCCTCACGGCAGAGGCGGACAAATTCCGCCTCGACGAGCGAGAGGGTGCGTTCCTTGCCGTGCAGGATGCCCCAGTCGCGCCGCAGCTTCCGGCGTCCCAACGGCAGGGCGACGAGCAAGCCGGCCTTGAGTTCCTCGCGCGCGATCCACGTGGCGAGCACGCTGATGCCCATCCCGATCTTCACGAGTTCCTTGATGGTATCAATGCTGCCGAGTTCCATCGCCGTGTTCAACGCGATGCCTTCCTCGCGGAAATAATTTTCCACCGCGCGGAACGTATGGCTGGTGCGGCTGTAGAGAATGAAACTCTGCCGGGAAATCTCCGGGCGCGCCACACCGCCGGCCTCGACCCACGGATGCTGCGGCGGAACGATGAACATGAGTTCGTCGGCGAACAGGCGTTGAAATTCGAGGGCCGGTTCGCGCTGCGGCGCGAGGGTGATGGCGAGGTCCAGCCGCTGTTCCCGCACCGCCTCGATGAGCGCGGGGGTGTCGCCAGGCTCGAGCGTGATGCGGCACTTGGGGTGCATCTTCTTGAATTCGCGCAGCACGCTGGGCAGCAGATATTGGCAGGCGGAGATGCTCGCGCCGACGCGCAGCCGCGTTTCGCCCCACTTGCCCAACTGATCGAGTGACTCGCGGGCGGCGGTCATGTCCGTGATGATGCGGTTGGCGTAGCGGAGCAGTTGTTCGCCTTCAAGCGTGAGGGTGGTCCGCTTGCCGACGCGATTGAGCAGGCGACAGCCCAGTTCGCTTTCCAACGCCCGCATCGAGTGGCTGACGGCGGATTGCGTGATGAACACCTCCTTGGCGGTGGCGGTAAAACTGCCCGTGCGGGCCAGCGAAACAAAGGTTCGCAACTGACGGCTATCCAGCAATTCTTGCATACTCATCAATCCCAACGCCAACGAAGCCTCGTCGGCACACGTTCAAAGATTAAATCCCGCTTCGCGCCGGCGGTTTGGTCGTGGCGCAGACAGGTGTCGAGATTCTAGCAAGTCGAACACCAGATTCCGCATCGGCATGAAAATGTTTCACGATGGGCGGCGCTCCTTGCTTTAATGAATGGGCTGCGTGCCGATCGTGTTAGCGCTTGTTAGAAACCCCGGAACTGGCGGCAGGGATGCCGCCCGAACCCGCAGGCAGGATGCCGGCGTTACAGCGTAGCGCGGGCATCCTGCCCGCGGGTGCCCGGAGCATCCTTGCTCCGGGTTCCCAGCGCGGCGTTTTCAAACCGGCTCTTAGCCGTTCTCCGGTTTGAAGTTGATGAAGGCCGCGCTGGCGGATTTGCACAGGCCGATGAAGGTTTCCTCGGCCAGCGTCAGGCGTTTGCCGCGCCATTGCAGGATGCCCCACCGCCGTTGCAACTTGCGACGGCCCAGCGGCAGAGTGACGAGCGAGCCGTCCTCGATCTCCTTCCGCGCGATCCATGGCGCGAGGATGCTGACGCCGAGGCCGAGCTTCACGAGTTCCTTGGTCGCCTCCATGCTGCCGAGTTCGATCACGGTGTTCAGGACGACTTGTTCCTGCCGGAAATAATCCTGTACCAGACGGAACGTGACGCTGTTTTTGCTGTAGAGGATGTAGTTGGCGCGCGGAATTTCGCTGCGTTCCACCTTCCCCGTCGTCGCCCACGGATGCCTCGCCCCAACAATGAATTGCAGTTCGTCCGTGAACAGATGATGCGTCTCAAGTTGCGGATCATTGCCGGGGTCGAGGCACATGGCGAGGTCCACGCGATGATTCAACAGCGCATTCACCAGTTCCGGCGTGTCGCCCGGCTCGATGCTGATGCTGTGATCGGGAAAACTTTCCTTGAACTCGCGCAATACCGTCGGCAACAAGTGCTGGCAGGCGGTCGTGCTCACGCCGAGACGCAGGCGGCCTTGGCCCCACTTGCCGAGTTGCCCGAGCGATTCGCGGGCACTCTCCATCTCGTGTAAAATTTTCGTGGCGTGCTGCAAAAACTGTTCGCCCGCCTGTGTCAGCACGACTTTTTTGCCCAACCTGTCCAAAAGCCGACAGCCAATATCGGTTTCCAGCGCCTTGATGGAATGGCTCACGCCGGATTGCGTGAGATGAAGTTCGCGCGCCGTCTGCGTAAAACTCCCCGTGCGCGCCAAGACGCAAAACGCGCGCACCTGCCGACTGTCGAGTGGTGTGTTCATAAATGAGTGGCAGTCATGGCTGCCATTGGCGCAACGCGGAGCATTCATTACGCCAGTCTTGTCTGGTTGGCATCGCCGCCGCTAAGGGGACGGAGCGAGAGCCAAACCCAACGGCACGTGAACGAAAAGATGCAATCGTGAATCAGACCACTAAGACCACAAACCACCGAATGCTGCGACTGGGATTTGTTCCGTTGACGGACTGTGCGCCGCTCGTCATGGCGCAAGAGTTGGGGCTCTTCAAAAAGTATGGCCTGCGCGTCGCGCTCAGTCGTGAACTCGGCTGGGCCACCATTCGCGACAAAGTCATTCACGGCGAACTCGACGCCGCGCACGCTGTCGCGGGCATGCCGGTGGCCGCCACGCTCGGATTGAATTCCGTTCCGTGCGACTGTCTCACCGCGCTCGTGCTCAATCTCAACGGCAACGCCATCACGTTCTCGCAGGATTTGTGGAATCGTGGCGTGCGCGACGGCGCGACGTTGCGGGCGGAGATTGCGCGCACGCGGGGCAAAAAGACTTTTACGTTCGGCGTCGTCTATTCGTTTTCCTCGCACCATTACCTGCTCCGTAACTGGTTGACGGCGGCGGGAATTCAACCCGACCAGGATGTGCGCATCGTCGTGGTCCCGCCGCCGCAAATGGTGTCGAACCTGAAGGCCGGGCATCTTGATGGATTCTGTGTCGGTGAGCCGTGGAATTCCGTTGCCATCCGCGCGGGTGAAGGCTCGGTGGTCGCCGTCAGCGCGGAACTCGATCCGCATCATCCGGAAAAAGTCCTGATGGTGCGCCGCGAATTCGCCGAGCAACGCGACCAGGAGCATACCCATCTGATCGCCGCCTTGCTGGAAGCCTGCGCTTATTGCGACAGCCCGGCCCATCACGAACACATCGTCTCCATTCTCGCGCGACCGGAGTTTGTGAACGTGCCGGCCGACGTGTTGCGCTGCGGCTTGAGTGGGGAATTCAATTTCACCCGCGGCGAAAGCCGGAGCATTTCCGACTTCTGCATCTTCCATCGCCACGATGCGAACGAGCCTTCCGCCGACAAGGCTGGCTGGGTGATCCGCAATCTGCGCTCCAGCGGCCTGGGCAAGGACGCGCCGCAATTGAATGCCGCGCTTGGCCGGAAAGTTTTCCGCCCGGACATTTTTACTGCGGCGCAAAAACTTCAGATCAGTTCCAAACCCGACCATGAAAAAAACAATGACTCCCAAACCCACCTCGCCACCTACTGAGTTTACCCGCCGCCAGTTCCTGGGGCGCGCTGCCAAAGGCACCGTTCTTACCGCGCTTTTTGCGGGACTGCCCAAAGCCTGGATGGGCACGGCTTACGCCAGTGATGCCCCCGAAACCGCCAAACTCCGCTGCGGCATCATCGCGCTGACGGACAATTCCCCGCTCGTCATCGCGGCGGAAAAAGGTTTCTTCAAGAAGTACGGCGTCGAAGTCACGATCGCCAAAGGCGCGAACTGGGCGGCGATCCGCGATTCGCTTTCCTCCGGCGACAATCAACTCACGCACATGCTCATCGGGATGCCGATTGCCAGCACGATGGGCCTGCTCGGTTCGCCGAAGAAGCCGATGGTGATTCCGTGGTTGCTCAACCGCAACGGCCAGGCCATCACGCTCAAGGCGGAATGGAAGGGCAAGGTTGGCGCGGACCCGAAAAGCCTCAAGCCGTTCGTGGATCAAGCCAAGAAACTCGGCGAACCGCTCACCTTCGCGATGACGTTCCCGCCCGGAACGCACGCGATGTGGATGCGCTATTACCTTGCCGCCGGTGGGATCAATCCTGACAAAGACGTCTCGCTCATCACCGTCCCGCCGCCGCAGATGGTGGCGAACATGAAGATCGGCAAGATGGACGGCTTTTGTGTCGGCGAACCGTGGAACGCCCGGGCCATCTCGGACAAGATCGGGTTCACCAGCGTCACCACGCAGGACATCTGGAAGGATCACCCGGAGAAAGTCTGCGCGTTTACGGCGGAATTTGCCGACAAGAATCCCAAGACGGTCAAGGCCGTGTTGAAAGCGTTGCACGAAGCCAGCGTGTGGCTGGACGATATGGATAATCGCCCCGAGCAATGCGCCATCGTCAGCAAGCCGAACTACATCAACTGCGACAAGGATACGATTCTCGGCCGGTTGCAGGGCAAAATGGATTACGGCGACGGACGCACGATGCAGGACGAATTCTACATGCACTTCAGCAAGCGGAACTGCAATTACCCGCAGCCGGCTTATGCGAAATGGTGGCTCACCCAGTTCCGTCGCTGGGGCATGGTCAGCGGCGCGCCGGATTACGAAGGCGTCACCAGCAAGGTCATGCGCGGTGACATCTACACCGAGGCGTTGAAGGAAATCGGCGTCACGGATCGCGCGCAGGACGACAGCGGCTGGGAAATGTTCGACGGCGTGAAGTTCGATCCGAAGGGCGATCTTGAGGCGTATGCGAAAGGTTTCCCGGTTCACAGTCTGAAAGGTTGAACGAATTTATGCCTCACGCAAAGGAACGCAAAGGGCGCAAAGATTTTTGGAGCGCGGCGTTCACGCCGCTTTACCGCCGCTTCAGGGAGCGGCTTCGGGCGGACGGAATGCTTGTATCCATTTGCACGTTGAAGCGGGCTGAAGCCCGCGCTCCAAAAACCTTTGCGCCCTTCGTGTCCTTTGCGTGAGAAAACCGAAACCGAAAATCAAAGCATGAAAGAAAACTGGTTGAAGAAAATTGACTGGCTCATCCTGCCGCTGATCGGCGCGGGCGTGGTGCTGTTACTGTGGCAACTGTCCTGTTCCACCTGGGCCAAGGAACTTCCCTCGCCGGCAAAAACCTGGGCGAGCAGCAAGGATTACATTCTCAAGCCCTTTGAGAAGCGCGGCGAAATGGATCAAGGCATCCTGCGTTTCACGTGGTATTCGCTCGTGCTGGTGGCGAAAGGTTACGCGCTCGCGTTGATCATCGGCACGCCCATCGGCTTCTTCCTCGGGTTGTCCAAGACGTTCACCAAAACCTTCGACCCGATCATCCAGGTGTTGCGCCCGGTTTCGCCGCTGGCGTGGTTGCCGTTGGGGTTGGTCCTGTTTCTCGGGGCCGGCAAGCAGGCGAGTGAACTCGGCGCGTTGTTCACCATCGCAGTTTGCGCCATGTGGCCGACCGTGCTGAACACCGCCGTCGGTGTGCGCGCCGTGCCGCAGGATTATCTCAACGTCGCCAAGGTGCTGAAACTGTCGCGCACGAAGACTTTGTTCAAGGTGCTGATTCCCGCGACGCTGCCTTACATGTTCACCGGTTTCCGGCTGAGTCTGGGCATCGCGTGGCTGGTGATTGTCGCGGCGGAAATGCTCACTGGTCGTCCGGGCGTGGGCGGCTTCCTGTGGCAGGAATACAACGCGCTCATCTACGAACACATCATTCTGTGCATCATCACGATTGGCGTCGTGGGTTTCATCCTCGACCGGTTGATGAGTCTGGTGGAACGCCGGTTCAAAACCGCTTGAGCATGAAAACCTCACGCAAAGAACGCCAAGGACGCAAAGAAGGAATGAAGTTTTGCCGACAAGCCACGGCTGCCTTCCTCGGGCAATCCGTTGACGACGCGTTCGATGCCGTTCTTCAGATGAACCTCGCCGAAGTTGATCAGCAATCCGAGTCTGCGATCACTAAGGCGCAATTGCGTGAGCAGTTGCTTGCTATGCACTTTCAGCAGTTGTTCAACAGATTTCAGCTCCACAATGACCTTGTTCTCAACCAACAAATCAGCCCGGAAACCTTCGTCAAACGTCAAGTCATCGTAGCGAATCGGAATGGCAACTTGGCGCTCGACTTGCAACCCGGCTTTGCGCAGTTCATGCGCCAGGGTGACTTCGTAAACGCTTTCCAACAACCCCGGGCCGGTTCGGGTGTGAACTTTGAAAGCCGCGTCGAGAATGATTTTGGAGATTTGGTTTTCGGTGAGTGGCGTGGTTGGCATAGGCATTCAGCGTGTGTGCGGTTCGTAAATAATTCAAGCAAAGCCTCACGCCAAGGACGCAAAGACCGCAAAGGAATTTCAACAACAATCCCCTTTGCGTCCTTTGCGCTCTTTGCGTGAGGCATAAAAAGTTATGGCCTTTTTAGAACTTAAAAACGTCAGCAAAAGTTTCGGCGGCACTGCGGTGCTCAAGGATGTGAACTTGAGCATCGAGAAAGGCGAGTTCGTCGCCATCGTCGGCTTCTCCGGCGCGGGCAAGACCACGCTGATCAACATGATCACCGGTTTGCTCAAGCCGGACTCCGGCACGGCCAAGTTGAACGATCTCGAAATCACCGAACCCGGCCCGGATCGCGGCGTGGTGTTCCAGAACTACTCGCTGCTGCCGTGGCTCTCGGTGTTTGAAAACATCCAACTCGCCGTGGACCAGGTGAATCCCAACTGGACGACCGCCAAGAAGACCGAGCACGTCGAGAAATACATCGCGATGGTGAATCTCACTCCCGCGCGCGACAAGAAGCCCAGCGAACTTTCCGGCGGCATGAGGCAACGCGTGAGCGTGGCCCGCGCCCTGGCGATGGACCCGCAAATCCTGTTGCTCGACGAACCACTCTCCGCGCTCGATGCGTTGACCCGCGCGACGTTGCAGGATGAAATCTCCCGCATTTGGCAGGCAGACAAGAAAACCGTGGTGCTCATCACCAACGATCCCGATGAAGGCATTTATCTCGCCGACCGGATCATCCCGCTCACCGCCGGGCCGGGCGCGACGCTTGGGCCGTCGTTCCCGGTGGAGATTCCGCGGCCGCGTGACCGCAAGGCCATCAATCACGACGATCATTTCAAACAAGTCCGCCGCGATGTCATTTCATTCATGTTGAACTCCAAAAGCAACCGGCACACAACTATCACGAAAAAACTCGTCCTGCCCGACATCGAACCCGAAAACCTGAACCTCCCGCGCGGCATGATGAACTGGCGGCGGCAACCGATTCGCAAACGCGAAATCAAAGAAGAAACCGTTTCCGTGGAATGAACCCAATACTCACGCAAGGGCCGCGAAGGACGCAAAGGAGAATAAAACAAATTCTTCTTCACCTTTGCGCCCTTCGCGGCCCTTGCGTGAGGCAATTCCCATGAACAATTACGTCGAATTATCCCAACTGACGAAGATTTACCCGACGCCCAAAGGTCCGGCGGTCATCGTCAAGGATTTCAATCTCAACATCCAGAAGGGCGAGTTCGTCACGCTCATTGGCCACTCGGGCTGTGGCAAGTCCACCGTGCTTTCGATGCTCGCCGGGCTGAACGACATTTCCGGCGGCGGCATCATTCTCGCCGGCAAGGAACTGGTCGGGGCCGGGCCGGATCGCGGCGTGGTGTTTCAATCGCCCTCGCTGCTGCCGTGGCTGACGGCGTTCGAGAACGTCATGCTCGGCGTGGACCAGGTGTTCTTCACCGCGAGCCGGGAAGAGCGCCGCGAGATCGTGGAGTATTACCTTACGGTGGTTGGACTCGGCGATGCGATGCACAAGAAGCCCGCGGAACTTTCGCAAGGCATGAGACAACGCGTCGGCATCGCCCGCGCCTTCGCGCTCAAGCCCAAGATGCTGTTGCTCGACGAGCCGTTCGGCATGTTGGACTCGCTCACGCGCTACGAGTTGCAACAGGTGCTCGTGGATCTCTGGTCCAAGAACAACATCACCGCGCTCATGGTCACGCATGACGTGGATGAAGCCTTGTTCCTCAGCGACCGCGTCGTGTGCATGACCGACGGCCCGGAAGCCGAGGTCGGCGACATTCTGCCCGTGAATTTCCCGCGCCCGCGCGAGCGCAAGGCCGTGATGGAGCATCCCGATTATTACAAGCTGCGCGAGCACTTGATCGAATTCCTGGAGGTTCATGCGCATCGCAAGCACGCCAGCGCCAAACCCGCCGCGCCGGCCGCGCCCATCGCCGCGCCCTCGGTCCCGGCGAAGGAAACCGTTTTGAATCCCGCTTGATTCAAGTCAACGCCGTCATCAGAAGAAACACCCAAACTAACTGAATGAAATCAAAACTGACTCCCGTAATCAGCGCGAGCGCAATGGTGCTCGCCGCTGCCAACTGCGTCTATGCGCAATACACCCCGCCCGCTCCACTACAGCCGTTTCCCGGCTTCCTCAATTCCTATCTCCGCGCCAAAGACCCGTATTACTCCGTCTGGGACATTGGCGGATCGGTGCGAGTGCGTTATGAACTGAAGGAAGGTGCGTTGGGCCTGCCGGGAAACAACGACTTTCGCGCCACCACCACCACCGGCACCCGCAACGACAACGACTACTTCAGCAGCAAAGTTTTGGCGAACGTCGGTTACACCGACAAATGGTGGAGCGCCTTTGTGCAGGCGCGCAGCAGCGAAACGTGGAGTGACAGCCGCAGCGAAACCGGTGCCGGCCCGGTGCCGGGCCCGGGCGGACGCGGCGGGCCCGAGCAGGACGGCCTCGTGGATTTGCACCAGGCCTATGTCACGGTCGGCAATCACAAGGAATTTCCCGTGTCGGCCAAAATTGGTCGTCAGGAATTGAGTTACGGTGATGAACGTCTGGTCGGCGCCTTCGCATGGAACAACATCGGTCGGGTGTTCGATGCCGCGAAAGTGCGCTGGCAACACGAATGGTTCGCCGCCGAAGCCTTCGGAAGCAAATTGGTGTTGCCGAACGATAACAATCATAACGTCTGGAATGATTACTCGTTGTTCTCCGGCCTGCATGTCACGACCAAGCAGCTTCCCAAGAACACGACGGAAGTTTATTTCTTTGCGCGGAACGAAGACATCGGCGCGGCGACCGCCGATACCGGGGCCGTGTTGCCTTTTCAAACCGCGGCCCCGGCGGCGCGCGACATCTACACGGTCGGCACCCGCTTGAAATCCAACCCTGGTGAACTTGGTGCTTTCGATTACACGGTCGAGGCCGCGTATCAATTCGGCAGTTGGAAGCAGGCTAATGGTTCGCCGAAACTCGATCACGAAGCCTACGCGGTGGTGGCGAACGTCGGCTATACCTTCGGTGAAAGCGCCATGACGCCACGTTTCGCGCTGGAGTATGCATTTGGGTCCGGCGACGACAGTGCCACCGATGGCAAGCACGGGACGTTTGACCAGTTGTATCCGACCGGACACCGACATTGGGGTTACATGGATATCGCTTCCTGGCAGAACATCCACGACGCGCGCGCCATCTTCAGCATCAAGCCGCATCCGCGTGTTTCGGTCGCGCTGGAAGGACACCTCTTCTGGCTCGCGGATACCGGCGACAATTTTTACAACAAAGGCGGCGTGGCGCGCACCGGTGGTGCCGTCGGGGCTGGGAATGGTTTCACCACCAACCCGAATTATGACAGTTTTCTCGGTGGTGAAATTGATCTCGTAGTCGGTTACACCCTCACCAAATTCGCCTCGATCGAGGGTGGTTACGGACACTTTTTCGCCGGTAATTACATTGATCAAACCTGGCAGAACGTTGGTGGTTCGACCGATGCGGATTGGTTTTATATCCAGACCGTCGTTCGCTTTTAGAGCGGTTTCATAACCTCTCATTAGCACCGGGCTTCAGCCCGGTGGCAAGCGGGGGAGGCGCTCGCAGCCGTTTCAACGGCTTCCCACCGAGGGAGAAAACCGCTGAAGCGGTTAAACGCGCCATGGCCCTTGGTTCACCGGGCTGAAGCCCGGTGCTAATGAGAGGAGCAATCAAGAGTGTGAAATATCCAGGCTAGTGTGTTGTGCGTCGTGGGCTGGAACTGCTGAAACTCCACTTAGTTCCGGGGCGGCGGCGGGTTCAAGCCCGGCACCGCTGAAATTTTGATTGATGGCGGTGGCAGGTGAGCGAAACAACCGGCGGTCCTCGGTGAAACCAAACGTGCGCATCGTGGTTAAATTGCGCCAGCGCTTTGGGTGAACCCCGGTTGGCTCCGATCAGAAAAGTGGTTTTTATCGCCGGGCCGGGAATCTGGCCCATAGCGGTTAATATGTGCGGTTTGAATGGCTGCAAATCATGCCATGACCAGTCCTCATGTGGCGGATGAGACTCGCGCAGCCGGAATTCTTTCGTCCGGGATGGGGCTGGCACGGGTCTGGCATTGGGTTGCGCGAGCGAGGCTTCCGCTGTTTCGGGAACTCGCCGAACAACCTGAAATGAGCACCAGCAAAGCATCGCAACTCCGCACCGCCGGTCATTGGCCGACCCTCGTCAGTGCCTTTCTCTACTTCGATTACAGCTTCATGGTCTGGACGCTCCTGGGCGTGCTCGCGAACCAGATCGCCGCGCCGGAATCGCTTAACCTCACCACGCAGCAACGATTCTTCATGGTGTCGGTGCCGATTCTGTTCGGCGGATTCTTCCGGCTCGTGCTGGGCCTGCTCGTGGATCGCATCGGCGCGAAAACCACGGGCATCATCGCGCAACTCATCGTGATCACCGGTTTGCTGTGCGCTTGGAAGTTCGGGTTGAAGAATTACGAAGCCACGCTATTGATGGGCGTGGTGCTGGGTGTCGCGGGCGCGAGTTTTGCCGTGGCCATTCCTCAAGCGGGTCGCTGGTATCCGCCGCACATGCAAGGGCTGGTCATGGGTCTGGCTGGTGCAGGCAACATCGGTGTGGTGATTGATGCGTTGCTCGCCCCGCGGCTGGCGGCCGCCTACGGCTGGCCGGCGGTGTTCGGGTTTGCGTTGATTCCAGCAGTCATCGTGCTGGCGGTTTACATCATCGTTTCCAAAGAGCCTCCGGTCGCTGCCGCGCCGAAAAAAATTGGCGATTACTTCCGCATGTTTCGTGACAAGGACGTTCATTGGTTCTGTTTCTTTTACACCGTCTCGTTCGGCGGTTTTGTCGGGCTGGCCTACTCGCTGGGCATGTATTTCAAGGATCGTTTCGCGGTCAGCCCGTCACAAGCGGGCGATCTGGTCGCGCTCTGCACGGCGGTCGGCGCGCTCGGTCGCCCGATTGGCGGCGCGATTTCCGATCGCATCGGCGGCATCCGTTCGCTGTACGTCTATTACTCGGTCGCCGGCGTGGCCCTGATTTGCGGTGGCGTGATCAACAGCATGTGGTTGAACGTCGCGGCGTTCTTCATCGCGTGCGCGGCGTTCGGCATGGGCAACGGCTCGGTGTTCCAATTGCTCCCGCAACGCTTCGGCAAGGAACTCGGCCTGATGACCGGCCTCGTCGGCTGCGGCGGCGGTCTGGGCGGATTCCTGCTGGCGAACATGATGGGGCAGAGCAAACAACATTTCGGCAATTACCTGTTCGGCCTGCTCATCTTCGCCGGACTGTGCCTGCTGGCGCTCGGCGGTTTGACGCAGGTGAAGACGCGGTGGCGCACCACGTGGGGCGCGTTGTCCGCCGCGCGCATTTGAACTCATGGTTGCAAACCAACCAACTGAAGCGCGGATGAATCCGACCGGCAACAATCCTCAAGGCGCGGAGTTCGCTCCGTTGCCCGAGGCGTTGCTGGGGTTGAAGACCCGCATCACCAGTTGCGCGCTCGGACGCGAGAAGGACCAACCTTCGGCCGACGCCTGCGATGGCCGGCCGCATCGCGACATCGTGATCGCCGCGCTTGCCGATGGCGTGGGCCGCGCCGAACTGGGCCGTGAAGCCGCGGAGAAAACCGTCGCGAACTTCATCAGCTACTTCAAATCCCGTCCGCGCGGCTGGAGCATCCGCAAGGCGCTGGAGGAATTTGCCCGGCTCATCAATCGTTCGTTGCATCAGGAGTCCATGACGCGCTTCGAGCGGGTCGAATTGCTCTGCACCGTTGCCGTTGCCGTCATTGAAGGTGATCGCTTACATGGCCTGAACGTCGGCGACTCGCGGGTTTATCTCCTGCGCGGCGACCAGCTCACGCAACTGTCCGAAGATCACGCCGAGACGCAGCCCGGCTTCCAACACGTGCTCCAGCGCAGCATGGGCATGGAGGCGGAAGTGACACCGCACTATTTTGAAACCGACGTCCGCGCCGACGACACCGTGTTGCTCTGCTCCGACGGCATCACGAGTGTGTTGAGCGATGTTCAGATTCGCGATCAACTCGCCACCCACAGTTCCGCCCGCACGCTCATCAGTCACGCCCGCGAACATGTGAAGGAAGCCGACCAACTCGATGACATGTCCGCCGTGGTCATCGAGGTTGAGGCCGTTGACCCGTTCAGCGCCAGCGGCCATGCGCGCCTGGAGATTCCGGAGAAGCTCGAAGCGGGTCAGGTCGTGGACGGGTTCACGCTGAAGCAATCCTTCAAGCACAACAACCGCACGTGGGTCGCCACGCGCAACGGCGCGTCCTTCGTCCTGAAATTCGCGCCGCTCCAGGCCCGCGACAACGACACCATCCACAGCCAGTTTGTCCGCGAAATCTGGACCGCCGCGCGTTTGCAGGCGGATTACTTCGCCCGGGCCTTCGTGCCGCAAGGCCAGCAATTCCTTTACTACGTTCAGGAATATCATCCCGTCCCGACGCTCAAACATTTCCTCGCCGCGAAGCCGCTCGATGTTCCGGAAGCGGTCACGCTCGCAAAGTTTTTGCTGGCCGCCGGACAATTTCTCCTGAGCCACGATCTCGTCCACGGCGACTTGAAGCCGGAGAACATTCTCGTCTTCAAACGCAACGACCAGATTGATTTCAAGCTGATTGATTTCGGCAGCATCGCGGGCGAATTCACCGTCACCTCGCGCGCCGGAACGCCGAGCTATCTCGCGCCGGAACGCTTCGCCGCCGCGCCGCTCTCCGAGCGCACCGAAGTGTTTGCGGTCGGCGTGACCGTCTTTGAAGCGCTCACCGGCAAATATCCCTACGGCGAAATCGAACCCTTCCAAACCCCGGTATTTCACGCGCCGCAAGCCCCGGCCAAGCTCAATCAAAACATCCCGCCGTGGCTCGAAGCCATTTTGCTGCGCGCCATCGCCGCCGATCCCGAGGCGCGCTACCAGAATTATTCCGAGATGAAATACGATCTGGAACATCCCCAGACCGTGCGCCCGTTCTATCGCAAGAACGCCCGGTTGATCGAACGCAACCCTCTGTTGTTTTTCAAGATCGGTTTCTTCGTCTTGTTCGTGATCAACCTCGTGTTGCTCGTGCTCCTCTTGAACCGCAAATGAGCCAGCGCCCTTCCAATCCAAAAGACCACGATCAGCGCACGCTGATTGATGACCTGTTGGCGGAGCAGCGTTCGCTCACGGCGGTGGAGCGTTTTTCGCGGTTGCATGACCGCAATGGCCTGCCCGCGCAGGCGAAGTATTATCGCGACCTGATCCCGCTCACGAAACCGCAGGCCGGCCAGCAATACGCGTTTGAAGTCGAGGTGGATCGGTGCAGCGGTTGCAAAGCCTGCGTCACGGCGTGTCATTCGCTCAACGGTCTGGATGAGACCGAAACCTGGCGCAGCGTGGGTTTGTTATTCAACGAGGATTGGCGTGCGCCGCAGCAGAAAACCATCACCACCGCGTGTCATCATTGCGTCGAACCCGGCTGTCTCGAAGGTTGTCCGGTGCTGGCCTACGACAAAGACCCGCTCACCGGCATCGTGCGGCATCTCGATGACCAATGCATCGGCTGCCAGTACTGCGTGATGAAATGTCCTTACGAAGTGCCGCAGTACTCGAAGCAGCGCGGCATCGTCCGCAAGTGCGACATGTGCGCAAACCGTCTCGCGGTTGGAGAAGCTCCCGCCTGTGTGCAAGCCTGTCCGCACGAGGCCATCAAGATCACCATCGTTGACACGAACGTGATCAAAAATAATTTCCGGCCCGCAAAACCGTCGCCGGTCACGACCAACTTGTTTTTGCCGTCGTCGCCCGCGCCGCAGATCACGTTGCCCACCACGCGCTACAAATCCACCCAGCCGCTCCCGGCCAGTCTGCTTGCCGCCGACCACGCCCGCGTGACGCCGGCGCACTCGCACTTGCCGCTCGTGTTCATGCTGGTCCTGACCCAGCTCGCCGTCGGCGTCAGCGTCGCCGCCGCATTTGTGGCGGAAGCAAAATGGCTCGCGGTGATTGCCGCCGTTGTCGGGGCGGGCGCATTGGGAATCGCCTCGTTACACCTGGGTAAACCGCTCAAGGCCTGGCGCGCTTTCCTGGGTTGGCGGAAATCCTGGTTCAGCCGCGAAGTCATTGTCTTCGGCGGTTATGTGCCGCTGGCGATGACTCATGCCGCCGCGTTCTGGTTTGCGCCGCTCGTGCCGTTCCAAAAAGTGCTAGCGCTCGCCGCTGCCACGACCGGTCTGCTCGGCGTCGCTTGCTCGGCGATGATCTACGTGGACACGCAACGTGAATTCTGGCGCGCATCTCAAACCTTCGGAAAATTCTTCGGCACGACTCTGCTGCTCGGTGTCGCCACGGTTTTGGCGGCCACAAACTTTGTGAGCTGGCCGCTGACCGCAGCGCTGGTCATCACCGCGGTCGCAAAGCTCGCTTTCGAGAACCGCATCTTTCATCAGCTCGTGGACACCGACACGTTCACGCTCACGTCCTTGAACAAAACCGCGCGCCTGCTGACCGATGAACTGGGGCTGGCCGCCCGGCTGCGCGTGGCCTGTGGCATTGCTGGCGGCGTCATCCTGCCGTTGTTGTTCACGGTGAATCATTCCATCGCCGGACTGGCGTTTGGGGCTTTGGCTTTGGCCGTCATCGGGGAATTGCTCGAGCGCTATCTGTTCTTCACGGCCGTTGCGCCCGCAAAAATGCCGGGAGGTTTTGTCGCATGAGTGTGGCGAAGGAAAACACGTTGCTCCGCCAATGGCACGGCTCGCTCACGCAGGACCTGGTGTTGCATCCCGGCGATTTCGGGTTGGGTCAAGTGCCCGCGCGCCTCAAACCGGACAGCACGACGACCACGGTTTGCGGTTTCTGTTCCACCGGTTGCGGCTTGAATGTTCACCTCAAGAATAACGAAGCAGTAAACCTTACTGCTGACACAAATTATCCCGTCAATCTTGGCATGGCTTGTCCGAAAGGTTGGGAAGCGTTGAATTGTTTGTCCGCGCCCGACCGCGCCACCACGCCGCTCTTGCGCAATCCGAAAACCGGCAAGCTCGAACCGACCGATTGGGACGAGGCGATGCAGGTGTTCACGCTGAAGTTCAAGGCGATCATGGACCAGCACGGGCCGGAGAGCGTGGCGTTCCTGAGCACCGGCCAGATTTGCACCGAGGAACTGGCGCTGCTCGGCTGCTTGTGGAAGTTCGGCATGGGCGCGCTGCATTGCGATTCGAACACGCGCCAGTGCATGGCCACCGCGCACGTCGCCTACAAGCAAAGTTTTGGCTTCGATGCGCCGCCGTTCACCTACGCGGATTTTGAGTTGAGTGACACGTTGATTTTCATCGGGGCGAATCCGTGCATCGCGCATCCGATCATGTGGCAGCGCGTGCTGCGGAATAAGAACCAGCCGCACATCATCGTCATTGATCCGCGCCGCACCGAGACGGCGATGAACGCCACGCAACATCTGCCGCTCGCACCGAAGTCGGATCTGACGTTGCTCTACGGCCTCGCGAATCTGCTCGTGCAAAACGGCTGGGTGAACAGCGAGTTCATCGCGCAAAGCACCACGGGATATGCGGAGTTCGCCGAGTTCGTACGCCAGTTCACGCCGGACAAAGTGGCGGCGGAAACGGGTTTGACGGTCGGTGAAATTTATCGCTGTGCGGAGAGCATTCATCGCGGCAAGGCGGTTTCGTTCTGGTGGACGATGGGCGTGAATCAAAGCCACGAGAGCACGCGAACCGCGCAGGCCATCATCAATCTTGCGTTGATGACTGGCAACATCGGCAAGCCCGGCACCGGCGCGAACAGCATCACCGGCCAGTGCAACGCGATGGGCTCGCGGCTCTACGCGAACGTCACGAGCCTCGTCGGGGGCCGTGATTTCATGAAGCTGGAGCAGCGCGAACACGTTGCGCACACACTGAAAATCCCGGCGGAAAACATTCCGGCCAAAAATTCGTGGGCTTATGACCAGATCATTGACGGCATCCGTGACGGAAAGATCAAAGCGTTGTGGGTCATCGCGACGAATCCGGCGCACTCGTGGGGCGCAAAAGTAGCGGCAGGCATCCTGCCTGCCGTAGAGCCGGGCTTCCAGCCCGGCGGAAAAAACCTCGGCCCGGCAAGAAGCGCGAAATTGAATGATGTGACACCCGCCCTCACCCCGGCCCTCTCCCCCGGGGAGAGGGAGAAACGCGCCCCGGTTTTTGGCGAAGCGACGACGGGCAGCGGCTTGAATGACTTACAACAAACCAAGCGTGTTAAGCTGCTGTCCCCTCTCCCCGGGGGAGAGGGTCAGGGTGAGGGGCGGCGCGGCAACGATTCACTCGATCAAATTCTCTCGAACCTCGAATTCCTCGTCGTGCAAGACATGTTCACCACCACGGACACGGCGTGCCACGCCGATCTCGTGTTGCCCGCTGCCGGTTGGGGCGAGAAGGAAGGCACGTTCATCAACAGTGAACGGCGCATCGGGCTGACCAAGAAGGTTTCCCGCGCGCCCGGTCAGGCGTTGAGTGATTTCAACATCTTCAAGCTCATCGCGCATTACTGGGGCTGCGGCGAACTGTTTGCCGAATGGACCTCCCCCGAAGCCGCGTTCCAAATCCTCAAGCGTCTCTCCGCCGGTCAACCGTGTGACATCACGGGCATCGCGGATTACAAGCACATTGATGAGTGCGGCGGGATTCAGTGGCCTCTTCCGGAAAAGTGGCGTGTGACAAGTGACGAGTGGCGGGAAAAGACCGACGGCTTCACGTCACCCGTCACCCGTCACCCGTCACCTGTGAGCGAACGCCGCCTGTTCGCCGATGGCAAATTCTTCACGGCGGACGGCAAAGCCAAGTTCCTGTTCGACCAGCCGCGCGCGGTGGCTGAACCGACGGATGCAGAATTCCCCTTCGTCATGCTCACGGGTCGCGGTACGAGCGCGCAGTGGCACACGAATACGCGCACCGGGAAATCCGCCGTGCTTCGCACGCTTTATCCGGCGAATCCGTACGCCGAGATTCATCCGTCTGACCTCGCCCGACTCGGCTTGGTGGCGAACAAACCTGTCGCGGTGCTTTCGCGCCGGGGGCGGATTGAATGCGCTGCGGTGGCTTCGCCGAGCGTTCAGCCCGGACACATTTTCATTCCGATGCACTACGACGTGACGAACAAGCTGACGCAAACGGAATACGATCCGCATTCGCGGCAGCCGAGTTACAAGTATTGCGCCGTGCGGCTCGAAAGGATTCCGGCATGAGCGATCGCATCTATAACGCCGAACGACTCGTCCGCTTCTCCGAGGAGAAGGCGACCGTGACCGAGGTCGCCGTCACGCCGCATTCGAGCATCGCCGTCTGGGGGGTGCGCCCGAAACAGGAAGTCCCGGCGCACACACATCCCGACGGCCAGGACACCTGGGTGATGTTGCGCGGGGAACTGACTTACTACCTCGGCAACGGCCAACGGCGTGTCATCCGCGCGGGCGAGATTGGTGTCGCCAGCCCGAACGAAGTTCACGGGGCGATCAACGAAAGCGCGGCCGACGCCGTGTTCCTATCCATTTACAATGCGCCGAAACTCGGCTGGCAAAAAGCGAATCCCTGATCAATGACGAACATACCTTTTATCCCCGAATCCGCTCCGTTCAACGCCGAACAACGCGCGTGGCTCAACGGCTTCCTTGCCGGCCTGTTCTCGCAAGTGCCCGGTGGCGCACCTGCCCCGCAACTCAACGCCACTCCTCCGAAGGCCGGCGAACCGTTGATCGTCCTCTTCGGTTCGCAGACCGGCAGCGCCGAGGGGCTTGCCAAAAAACTGGCGAAAGAATCCGAGTCGCGCGGTTTCGCACCAAAACTTTTTGCCCTGAATGATTACGAACAGGCGAATCTGCCGGCGGCCGGCAAAGCGGTCATCATCTCCAGCACCTGGGGCGACGGTGAACCGCCGGACAACGCGGTGAATTTCTGGAACTGGATCAAGGCCGACGCCGCGCCACGCTTGGAGAATTTGAATTTCGCCGTGCTGGGTCTTGGCGATAAAAACTATTCCGACTTTTGCGGCGCGTCGAAGAAGTTTGATGAACGTCTCGCTGCACTTGGTGCCAAACGCCTCGCCCCGCGTGGCGAGTGCGATGTGGATTACGAAGGCCCGGCGAAAAGCTGGATTGATGGCTTGTGGGACAAGCTGGGTGAAGGTAGGGCGGGCAGTCCTCTGCCCGCCGCTGCTGGAAATGGCACGAACGGCGCGCACGGAGTGACGCGCCCTACCAGTGCCGCCGGCGAATCAAAGCCCGCCTACGGCAAAGCCAATCCGTTCCCAGCCAGGCTGCTCAAGAACGTGTTGCTCAACAAACCCGGCTCGGGCAAGGAAGTGCGCCATTACGAGATCGCACTCAACGGCAGCGGGCTCACTTACGAAGCGGGCGATGCGCTCGGTGTTGTGCCGGTGAATTGCCCCGAACTCGTGGACGATGTCCTCGCCGCGCTCAAGGCCAAGCCGGACGAGAACGTGAAGTTCGGCGACAACATCATGTCGTTGCGCGAGGCATTGACGCATCACCTCGACATTAACAAGCCGTCTCAGGAACTGCTGGCCGCTGTGGCAAAGCGCGCCGGAGCGCCGATCTCCCGATCGGCCAGTCTTGGGGCCGGCTCGCAACAAGCCGATCAGGAGATCGGCGCTCCGTTGGTGGAACTTGCCGCGTTGCTTGCACCCGAGAAGCGCGAGGACTTGAAGAAATGGCTCTGGGGTCGGCACGTCATTGATTTGTTGGAACTGCTACCCGCCCCAATGCCGGTGGCGGAATTTATTCCGTTGCTCAAGCGACTCGCGCCGCGGCTTTACTCAATTTCCTCGTCGCCCAAGGCGCATCCGGGTGAAGTCCATCTGACCGTGGGCGCGGTGCGATACGAAAGTCACGGGCGCGTCCGCAAAGGCGTGGCTTCCACGTTCCTCGCGGATCGCGTCGGCGATGCGGAGTTTGTGAAAGTCTTCGTGCAACCCTCGCATGGCTTCAAACCGCCGGCCAATGGTGACACGCCGATGATCATGGTCGGACCGGGCACGGGCATCGCGCCGTTCCGGGCGTTTCTCGAAGAACGTCAGGCCACCGGCGCGAAGGGCAAAAACTGGCTGTTCTTCGGCGATCAGAAGAAGGACACAGACTTTCTCTACGATGAGTTGCTCATGGGCTGGCAAACGTCTGGATTTCTCACGCGCCTCGATCTCGCGTTCTCACGCGATCAGGAAAAGAAAATTTACGTGCAGGATCGCATGATGGAGAACGCCGCCGAACTCTGGTCGTGGCTCGAATCGGGCGGGCACTTCTATGTCTGCGGCGATGCGAGTCGCATGGCGAAGGATGTGGACGCGGCGTTGCACAAGATTGTGGAAACTGTCGGCGGCAAGAGCGTGGACGAAGCCAAGGCTTACGTGGCGAAATTGAAATCCGACAAACGCTATCAACGGGATGTTTATTAACCTGATTATGACTCACGCAAAGGACGCCACGGACGCAAAGTTCCAAGCTGGAGGCTTGGCAGAAATTAGCCGGGGGTTGAGCGGAGTGACACCCCCGGACGGCGTCGCCAGTAACCGGCACTCTGAAGGAGTGCCAGAAATGTCCGAACGGGTTGTCGCAATAAAGATTCTGCGACCCCTTCAGGGTCGTGGCCGTCGTCAGCTTGCCGGGGGTATCGCTCGCCAACTCGCTCAACCCCCGGCTAATTTCTATCAGCCCTCCGGGCTGATTGCGGCGCAACGTCGTCCTTTGCGGACTTCGCGCTCTTTGCGTGAGAAAAGTTTTTGTCTATGAGTAACGTAGTTTTACCTGAACCCATTGCCAGTGCCGGTTTTAATGCCGAGCAAAAGGAGTATTTGACCGGATTGTTCGCTGGAGCCGCAGCGCGGGGCAAGGCGTTTGCCGATGTCGAACCGGCTCCCAAAGTTCGCGAAGATGAGATTGCGGAGGAACGCATCAAGCGCGAGCTGCATCCGCTCGATGCCTACGCGCAACTCGTCGAGAACGCCATCGGCAACAAAGCGCCGGATAAGGAAGACCTCTTCCGTTTCAAGTGGCACGGACTGTTTTTTCTGACGCCGGTGAAGGACGCGTTCATGTCGCGGTTGCGCATTCCGGGCGGGGTGTTGAAGTCGTATCAACTTCGGGAACTGGCCCGCATTGCCCAGGAACTCACGAGCGGTTACGTGCAGGTCACGACGCGGGCGAATCTCCAGATGCGCCTCATCCAGCCGAAGGACGCGCCGGAATTTTTGCAGCGCATCCAGGCCATCGGGTTGCACACGCGCGGCAGCGGCGCGGACAACATCCGCAATCTCACGATGAATCCCACGGCGGGCGTTGATCCGGTGGAGTTGATTGATGTGCAACCGTTCGTGCAACAGATCGCGCAGGTCATCATCAACAATCGCTCGTTCTATGATCTGCCGCGCAAGTTCAACATCGCTTACGACGGCGGCGGGCTGATTGGGTCAGTTGAGGATACGAATGATATTGGGGTGAAGGCGGTGATGATTGGAGCGCCGATCTCCCGATCGGCTCGTTGCGATGGATTGTCGAAACTGGCCGATCGGGAGATCGGCGCTCCGGACGCATTGCCGCCCGGCGTTTATTTTCGCATCGCGCTGGGTGGGGCGACGGGGCACAAATCTTTTGCGCGGGACTTGGGCGTGGTGGTTCCGCCGGCGGAGATCACCAAGGTTGTTGCGGCAGTGGTGCGGGTTTACATCGAACACGGCTGTCGCACGAATCGCAAACGCGCGCGCCTCAAGCATCTGCTCGAGACAATGTCGTTCGACGAATATCTCGCGCTCGTGGAAAAGAAACTTGGCACGACGTTGCGGCGTGCGCCGTATGACGTGACGCAGATGCGCTGGGCCTCGCAGGAGCTGGCACACTCGCATGTCGGCGATTATCCGCAGAAGCAAAAGGGTTTTAGTTATGTCGGTGCGACGTGCCCGGTTGGGCACATCACCCCGAAGCAGATGTTGCGCGTGGCCGAACTCGCGGACCTTTATGGCAGCGGTGAGGTGCGGCTGACAGTCTGGCAGAATTTCATCATCCCGAACGTGCCGGACGCTTTCGTGCCGACGCTGAAGAAGGCGTTGGACAAAGCGGGATTGCCCACGAAGCAATCGAATCTCGCGAGCGGCGTCATCGCCTGCACGGGAAATTCCTACTGCAAGTTCGCGCAGGCGAACACGAAGGGTCACGCGCTCGAAGTCATCAAGCAGTTGGAAAAGCGGCTCGAACTTGATCAACCGGTGAACATCCACGTCACGGGTTGTCCGAACTCTTGCGCCCAGCATTACATGGGCGACATCGGCTGTCTCGGCACGAAGACCAAGATCAACGGTGAGAGCCAGGATGCGTATCATGTCTTTGTGGGCGGCGGTTTCGCGAAGAATCAGGCGGTCGGGCGGCAGGTTTTCTCCGGCGTCACCGCGCAGGAACTGCCCGGCGTGATTGAGAAGATGTTGCGCATGTATCTCAAGCATCGCACCGGCAAGGCGGAGACGTTCCAGCAATTCAGCACGCGGCACGAAGTCGGCAGGTTACAGGAGTTGTTCGCGGAGTGAGCGGGCGGGATTGCGCGGCGACAGCAGCAGGCTAGACTGGAAGACAATATGACCAATGGGACGGATGCGACCGATACGCCCGCGTTGCGGGTGGTGGGCCTCTTCATTTCGCCGGGGCATAATTTTTTCGGGCATCACGAGCAGCCGGCGGGGACGCATCCGACGATTTCAGTGGATGAGGTGGAATGCGTCGCGGGCCAGGGTTTGTGCGGCGATCGTTTTTTTGGCTTCAAGGAAAACTACAAGGGGCAGGTCACGTTGTTTTCGGCGGAGGTCTTTGATGCCGTTTGTGGCCAATTCGGCGTGCGCGACAAATCCCCTGGCGTGACGCGGCGGAATATCATCACGCGCGGTGTGGATCTGAATTCTCTCGTCGGCAAAAAGTTTGTCGTGCAAGGCATCGAGTTCGAGGGCGTGGCGGAATGCAGTCCGTGTCACTGGATGGATGACGCCATCGCGCCGGGCGCGGAAGCGGCGTTGCATGGGCGCGGCGGATTGCGCGCGCGGATTCTGACCGACGGCGTGCTGCGGGTGGATGCATGAACTGTAGCGCGGTCATTCTGGCGGGCGGTCAATCCTTGCGGATGGGCCGGGACAAGGCGGCGCTGGAGCTGGTCGGGGAGACGCTGCTGGCGCGGCAGATCAAGCTCGTGCAAGCCGCCGGAGCGGCGGAGGTGTTCATTTCCGGTCGCGCGGGGCGGGACTACTCCAGGTTCGGCTGCCCGGTGCTCGCGGATAATTTTCCCCAAGCCGGGCCGCTGGCCGGGATCGAAAGCGCTTTGCAAAAATGCCGGAATCCCTTGCTGCTGGTGCTGGCGGTGGACATGCCGCAGATGCCGGTGGCGGTGCTCGCGGAATTGATAACGCAGAGCGGCGGACGGAACGGAATCATTCCCCGCCTCGCCGGTCACGCCGAACCGCTGGCGGCCTTGTATCCGAGCCTTGCGGCTCCGGTGGCGACGGAACTGTTGCGATCGGCACCGGCGTCCGCTGCGGGCGGAACGCCCGGGGTGGGATTTTTTGCGGCGCGCGGTGTGCGGGAAGGGTGGGCGCGGTATCACGACTTGCCGGCGGATTTGGCTCCTTGCTTCAAGAGTTGGAACGCGCCGCAGGACATCATTCCGTTGTAACCTCGACGGCTTCCAAACCGTCAATTTCAATTGTTCGTCGCGATCAGGAAGTCGTGGTGTCCTTCCAGATTTTTGTCCGTCACCACCGTCAACCGGTACTTCACGCCGGGTTGCAACGGCTCGGGCCGCGTGCCTTTGGCCTCCGGGCGCATGCCTTTGATGTAGCTGCCGTAATTGAAACTAGAAGTCGGCACCGAGTTGGAGTCCGAGATGATCCGCCAGATGGGCACGGCGTATTTGTTGGTTTCGATTTTGGCGGACTCAAAGACGCGCACGCTGGTGAGCTTGTAGAATCCATTCAGCATGAACGTCACGGGCATGCCGAGGTCGTTGGCGCGGGCATTGGGACGGCGGGCCTGCATCCAGGGACTGAGACGATGGGTAATTTGAATACCGTCGGTGCGGAAATAGTCTCTGTTCAGGTACAGACTGAGACCGATCAGTCCGAGCAGCAGGACCGCGACGGAAATTATTTTCGTTTTCGACATCTGATGGAGGTTGACGAGAACTTGCGGCTGATTATTCGGGTGCAACGGTGGTAAAGAATCCTTGAGGTGATGAAAAGCTTGAATCTACATAAAGATGTCGGTGCCGGCAGGACCGCTGCGGCGACCGCGTTCACGTTGATCGAACTGCTGGTGGTGATCGCCATCATCGCGATCCTGGCGAGCATGTTGTTGCCCGCGCTCAGCAGTGCGAAGGGTAAGGCGCACAGCATTAAATGCGTAAATAATCTCAAACAGATTTCTTTGGCGAACACGATGTATGCTGGCGACAATGATGGATTTCTCCCGCCCCGCACGAATCAGAATCGCTGGCCGACGTTACTCCAAGACTCATATCAGAACCTGAATCTGTTGATCTGTCCAACCGATGCCGCGCGAGGCGTGCCCCTGACTGATACAGGCGCGCCGACATTGGCAGATCGCTCCCCGCGTAGTTATCTTATCAATGGGTGGAATGATTACTTTGAGGGGACGTTGTCCGCTACGGATTTTTGGGACAAGTATATGAGAGGAGTGTACGAACGTGCCTCCATCAAGGAGAATGCGGTGCGTAAACCGTCAGATACAGTGGTCTTTGGAGAAAAGAAGAATCTGCAGACGTCGGAAGGGATTTCCATATCCACCGACTACTTCATGGATTTGCTCGAAGGATTGGGCAATGACGCCGATCGCGTAGAGCGTGGTTGTCACAGCACCCAGCGCGCCGGCACGACCAGCAAATCCGGAAGCTCCAACTATGGTTTTGCCGATGGGAGCGTAAGAGCAATACGCTACGGCAAGGAAGTGTATCCAGAAAACTTGTGGGCGGTCAGCGATGTTGACCGGAAGAAATACATCATCCCGCTTCCGTGATCGCAGTTGTTGGAAGTGAATTCTGGCAACGGGTCTAGTTTCCAGCCAGGGTCAGTTTTTCCGGCGGGCCGGAAAACTTCGGCTGGCGGTTCAGGACATACAGGTCCAGCGCACACAATGTGCGCGCCAACGCCTCGCGCATCTTCACCCGGGCCGACCAGCGGGCGCTCAAGTCCGGCGCGGCGAATGCCACCACGTTCAAATCATGGCGCTGCGCAATCCACACCGCGCGCGGACAATGAAACTCCTCGGTGACGATGGTGAAGTTTGTCAGGCCGAAAACCGTCTTGGCGCGCACGACCGAATCCAAAGTCCGAAAGCCCGCGTAATCACAGGTGATGGCGTTGGTCGGCACGCCGACGATGACGAGCGCGTCGCGCATATCGGTGGGTTCGTCATAGGTCGCTACGGAGTTGTCGCCGCTGACAATCAGGTGGCGCACCTTGCCGGACTTGAACAATGCCGCCGCCGCCTCAATGCGCTGGGTGAAGTGGAGATTGGGATTGCCGCGGGCGGTTTTCTTCGACGTGCCGAGGACAAGGGCGACGGCATTTCCGGGAACAGATTCCGTGGTCCGATAGATTTTGCCCGATGCCGCCGAGCGACAGGCGATGTCCGCACCAACGACCGCCAGAACTCCGACGCCAACCAGAATCGCCATCACCAGCAACCACCGCCGGATTCGTTTGAGGCGATTCTTCATGGGGAAATCAGACTGCCACCGGCGCTTTGATGGCCGGGTGCGGGTCGTAGCCCACGAGTTCAATATCCTCGAACTTGAAGTCGTGGATGTTCTTGATGGCGGGGTTCAGCTTGAGCTGCGGCAACGGACGCGGCTCGCGGGTGAGCTGTAATTTCGCCTGCTCGACGTGATTCGAGTAAAGGTGCAGGTCGCCGAAGGTGTGGACGAAATCGCCGGGCTTCAGGTCGCAGACCTGCGCGACCATCAACGTAAGCAACGCATAGCTGGCGATGTTGAACGGCACGCCGAGGAAAATATCCGCGCTGCGCTGGTAAAGCTGGCAACTGAGTTCGCCTTCGCTGACGTAAAATTGAAAGAGCGAGTGACACGGCGGCAGCGCCATGCCCTGGATTTCGCCGGGATTCCACGCGCTGACGAGGAGGCGGCGGCTGTCGGGATTTTTTTTGATCTGCGCGATGACGTCGTCAATCTGGTTGATGCTGCGGCCGTCGGCGGTGCGCCAGTCGCACCATTGCGCGCCATAGACGCGACCGAGATCACCGTTCTCATCGGCCCATTCGTCCCAAATGCTCACGCCGTTGTCTTTGAGATATTTGATGTTCGTGTCGCCCTTCAAAAACCAGAGCAGCTCGTGGATGATGGACTTGGTGTGAACCTTCTTGGTGGTGACGAGCGGAAAACCAGCGGCCAGCGGATAACGGGATTGCGCGCCGAACAGGGAATACGTGCCCGTGCCGGTGCGGTCGGACTTGAACTTGCCGTGCTCCCTGACGTGGCGGAGCAGATCGAGATACTGAATCATGCCGGGGGAAATTGAACCACGAAACACCCGAAACACACTAAAGAATTATTCACAAAACAGCGGGCAAAACGTGGCGTCAAGGTGGGGCGGGCAGGCCCTTGCCCGCCGCTGGTTGGAATGTGCGCGTCTTGGTTTAAGCTGACGGCGCGCACGGAGTGTCGCGCCCAACCATCAAACTGCGGGCGATTGGTTCTCGGCAGGCGTCACAGCTTCCGACGGCTTCGACAGTTCCACGCGCATCGGGGCGGGTTTGGTTTTCGGCGCCGGCTCGGGCGCAGATGTCGGGGCGGGTGGTTCGACGTTCTGACTGCTGGGGATTCTTATCAGCTTCAGTTCCTTGGCCAGGACGTCGAGGAAGGTGATCAACTGGCTCTGAATCTTTCGTTTCTGACGGGAAAGGAAATACGCGAAAGCCGGCAACGTCACTGCAACCGCACCCAGCGCCCACAACCAGCCTCCGAAGAAACCGACGATGATGACTTCCAATGCCAGCAGCAGCCACATCGCGGTCTTGGCTTGCATGGACCAGCGGGCGCGCAGGCGGCAACGGATGAGCTGGCGACCACGCGGATGATCTTCGGCGGCGGTGATGAGTTGGACGCTGCTCCAGCGGTTGCCGAAGATTTCTGCGTCGAACTCGCTCCAGCCGATGTCGGAGCGATGCGGCCAACTACGTTGTTCGAGGGCGCGTAAAATTTTGGCGACGAAATCCACGCGTTCAAGGCGGGTTTCCGCCCAGTAACGGACTTCATCAAGCAGTTCGCCGCTGTCGCGCAGCGAGACGGAATCGAGAGTTTCGCGGGCCTCTTCACCGGCGAGGCGCAAAGCGAGGCGGCTTTGGTGGCGTTCCCAGCCGCGCACGATGGGTTGCAGGAAGAACAACAGCGCCACGAGCGGGCGCGACCACCAGCGGCGTTTGCTCTTTTGCAACGTCGCCTGCGTTCCGGCGGCGGCGCAGAATCCCATGGAGATCAACAAACTGGCGCTGGCGACCGGCAGCAACCACGGGAAGGTCACCGTCAACACCCACAATGGCAGTGTGATGAAGAGATGGTACTCGAGCGTCGTTGGCAGCATCAACGTCAGTACGGGCTGCGCGGTGTAGAGCGTTTGAAACGGCGCGCTGCCGAACACGCCGTGATAGATGATGGGTTCGCGTTTCAGTACGAGGCCGTATTGGGCCGGCGCGTAGATCCGGCCGCGCCACATGCTGTTGCCGAAGGTGTTGAAATACTCGGGATGCTTGCGCACGAGCAAGGCTTCCGCTTCGCCGTAGCCGCGTTGTTGTTTCAGGTACGCGCCGATGGTCGAACGCCGATAGTGCCACACGAAGGCCGCCGCGTTGAAGCCGATCTTGTAACCGGCCTGTTGCAACCGCCAGCACAGGTCCACGTCGTCGCCGGCTTTCCAAAAGATCGGATCGAAGCCGCCGATGGCGTCGAGCGCGCTCTTGAGGAACGCCATGTTGCACCCGGGAATGTGCTCCGCCTCGCGGTCGGTCAACATCACGTGGGCCGGGCCGCCGGGCGAAACCATCACGGCGCTCGCGGTCGGCGAATCGTCGGGCGGCAACAGATTGTGTCCGCCCACACCGGCGAATTCGCCCGTGATCAAATCGGCGACGAGGTAATACAACCAATCCTCATCCGCGCGACAGTCCGCGTCGGTGAACGCCACGATCTCGCCCGTGGCGGCGGCGATGCCGGTGTTGCGCGCGACGGACAGGCCGAGGTTCTTGTGGTGTCGGAAGTAGCGGATGCTCGGAAACAACGGCGCGATCTGCGGCGTGGCGTCGGTCGAGCCGTCGTCCACGAGGATGACCTCGTAGTCCGAGTAATTCAGGTTGCGGAGCGATTCGAGGCAGGCTTTGAGCGTGCTTGCACCGTTGTAGCTGGCGACGACGACGGAGACTTTTGGTTTGCGTGCGAGCGGAAATTTCGGCGCGATACTGAAGGCTTCCTGGACGGCAGCAAATGACAGCTTCTTCTCCCGCGTCGCCGTGGTCAAACCCATCTGCCAGTCCGCGACCTGTTCGCCGCCGCGATGCCAGTCATCGGTGAAACTGAACACGACCGCGCCCGCCAACCCGCCGCGAAACGCGAGTTCGATCTGCCACGAGAGCATTTTGCATTTCGCGGTTTCGCCTTCGCGCCGGGAATCAATGCCAAACTCGCTCAACACAAGCGGCTTTGTGTCCGCGAGCATCTGCAGGCGCGCGAGATAGCTTTTGAACGCGGCGGGTTGATGCAGATAGACGTTGAAGCTGACGAAATCGAGCGTTTGCGGGTGGAGAAATTCCGTGGAGGGATAATTCGCGTAGGTGCAGAGGCATTCGGGATCAATGCGCTTGGCCTCGGTCACCAGTTCGTCAATGAATTCCGCCATCCGCGCCGCGCCGCTCCAGCGGACGACGTCGGGCGGGATTTCGTTCGCGACGCTGTAAGCCAGCACCGCCGGATGATGCGCGCAGGCCAGCACCGCGTGGCAGACGGCCTGGCGGGCTTCGGCGCGGCGCACGGGGTCGTCGAGGAAGACGAGGTGCTTGTTCCACGGAATATCAATCAGGACGAGCAGGTTCTGTTGCGCGGCGAGATCGAGAAACCAGCGCGGCGGGACGTAGTAAACCCGGATGAGATTTGCGCCGAGTTCCCGGATAAGCGCGAAATCGGTAGCGGTCTGTTCCTGCGAAGCGAAGGGTTGTCCGTCTTTTCCGGGGGCGAACGGACCATAGGAAACGCCCTTGAGATACAGTTTCTCAGCGCCGCGACGAAAAAATTTTCCGTCCACGGTGACGCGCGGACGCTTGGCGAACAAATCTGCCATGGGGTTCAGACGTTGGCCGGTTCTGATTTAATCACGCTGATTCGGATAACAAATGGAACGCCTCGGAGCAAGTCAACGGAGCGCGACTGTGTCTGAAAGACCAGTCGCAGCACTCCAGCGGAACTGGATCTTGGGAGTTTAAGGATGCCTTCTTGCTGGCGGAATGCTGCGGCTGGTCTGCGACACAGCCGCGCTCCGTCACGCGGTCTTGGTCAATCGCGCCACATACGCGCCGTCCACGCCGTCGGCTAAGGGGAGCAATTGCCGCTCGCGTTCGAGTTTGAAGCCGGGTTGCGCGGCGAGGAATTGCTGCACCAGCCCGGTGTTTTCCTCGGGTTCAAGGCTGCACGTGCTGTAACAGGGTGTTGTCGATACAAATCTCTTGTTTTCAAACAATCTTGTGATAAACCGTCCACAGTTCTTTACCAAATTCAGTTATAGAGTCTTTGCGTTTGCGAGGACTCGGATTTCCATCAAAACACGACCAAATAGTTTCCAAGAAATCCACCTCGACGCGCGTTCAATCGCGCGTCCCGGTGTGCTTTCTTGGAAGGCTACTTGGTCGTGGCCGTGATGGAAGGTGCGCTGGGCGCGCCTTCTTTTTAGGTTGTGACAGGAAATCCGAGTCCGGGCAAAAAGCTCGGGGAACAAACTTGGAATTATGAAAGCAACCAACAAGATAACCAGCCATTCATTTACAATCTTACCAACTCCCCACGTAGCGCGCTCGTTATGGCGAGCGGAAGGGTTTCAGCAAAAAAGGCCGGCCACCGGAAAACTTCTCGCGGCGGTGATTTTCTCCTTGGTATTGAACGCATCAGCAGCTGAATTCTATATTGATGCCTCAGGAGGCGCTACTTTCGCGAGTGATTACGAGCCCACTCTAACGCAGCCGCTAGGAATTTTTCCGGCCGGGACAACCGGGACAAAGGTCAAGTTTGATTTAGGTACTGGCTATGGCTTTAACTTGGATTTTGGGGCTAAAATTACGGAAGAACTCTCAGTGGGTTTGAGTACCGGTTACACCGAATTGCCGCTAAATGGAGTAACTGTGGGTGGAGTCACCGCCCCGATCTCAGGTGAAGATGTAACCATCGTTCCAATGCTTGCCTTCATAGAAGGTAACGGCGCACTGACGGAAAAGTTATCTGTAAAATTCGGCCTTGGCCTTGGCGTGGCTTTCATCACCGCCCTTTCCGAAGACGCTACGGCGTTCAATGTGCAATTAAGAACCGGCATCGAATACAAACTGACTGATAATTGTTCAGCGGGTTTCGCATATCGTTTTGGGCTTTTGACCGATCCGTCATTCGAAGGACTCAGCGGTGGCTCGGTCAACACCCATTTTATTGGGGCGTCGCTAAAATTCTCCTTCTAGCACGAACTGCTTCCCGGTTTTTAAATGAAGAGGGCGTTCACTTGGACGCCATTTTTTGGTTTATCCTTTGGCAAGCCGTGTCACGTACGCCCCGTCCACGCCGTCGGCAAAGGGGAGCAGTTGCCGCTCGCGTTCCAACTTGAAGTCGGGTTGCGTGCCGAGAAATTCTTTCACCAGCTCGGTGTTTTCCTCGGGTTCAAGGCTGCAGGTGCTATAAACCAACGTGCCGCCGGGTTTCAGGCGGGCGGCGGATTTTTGCAACAGGTCAAGTTGCGTCGCGCGGAGGCGTTCAAGTTCGGTCGGCTGGATGCGCCAACGCAAGTCCACGCGACGCCGGAGCACGCCGGTGTTGGAGCAGGGCGCGTCAATCAACACTTTGTTAAAGGTTGAAGGTTGAAGGTTGAAGGTTGAAGGCGACGCCAACTCCACACAGGTGATGCCGAGCCGTTTGCAGTTCTCTTCAACCAATTTCAAGCGGTCGGGCACATTGTCGTGGGCGACGATGCGACCGGTGTTGTTCATCAGTTGCGCGATGAACGTGGACTTGCCGCCGGGTGCGGCGCAGAGGTCGAGGACGGTTTCACCAGGGCGGGGATCAAGCTCGCGCACCGCGAGCAACGTGCTGGGGTCCTGGATGTAAAACCAACCTTTCTGAAAGCTCTCCAGCGTGGCGAGCGAGGGATGCGACTTCAGCTCGAAGACGAGGCCGTCGCCGGTCCAGTCGCGGGTGAAGAAATCGTATTCCACGCCTTCATCGCGCCAGAAGGTGAGGAAGTCGCCGGCTTCCTGAATTTTTTCCGGTACGCCCCGGCGGACGCGGCGTTCGTCCGCAGCGGCGGCGGGTTTGCCGAAATTCAGCGTGTTGAGGCGGGCAAAAGTTTTCGGCGGCGTGTTGTTGGATTCGAGTAACTGGCAGGTTTTTTCTGATCCAAATTGTTTTTGCCAGCGCACCACCAACCATTCCGGATGCGAATAACCGACCGCTGGTTCGGTATTTTTCAGCTCCGCGAGCAGGCGTCTTGTTTCCTCTGCTTCCCGCAGATAACCACGCAGCACGGCATTGATGAAGCCTGCTTGCGCGCCGTAACCGCCGCGTTTGGCTTGCTCGACGGTTTCGTGGACGGCAGCGTGGTCGGGGATGCGGTCCAGCCAGAAAATCTGGTAGAGGCCGAGCCGCAGCAGATCCTGGAGGCCCGGTTTTTGCGTGCGGCCCTGTGTCTTGCGCTCAATGAGCCAGTCGAGCGTCAACTGCCAGCGGATGACGCCAAAGACAAGTTCCTGCGTCAGCCCGCGATCAGCGGGCGAAAGCTTCGTGGGCAGCAGCGAACGTTCGAGCAAAGTCTCGGTGTATTCGTCGCTGTCGCGGCGCTTGCCGAGCACGCGAGCCGCAATTTCTCTTGGTTTTTGACCGTTCACTTCGTTTAATGTTGGCAAGCTGCGTAGGGTGACGCGAGGAATAAGCATTACATTTTATGAAAGAAGAATTTGAGAAGCTGGCCGCGGCCGGAAAGATCGAGGGACGTCAGGTTGAACCCCTCGTCCAACTGACCAACAGCGGCTTTTGTTCGCATCGGAGCTGGGGGTTTGGCCGCATCAAGACGGTGGACACGGTGTTCGCCCGGTTCACGATTGATTTTCCCGGCAAGCCCGGTCACACGATGGACCTTTCGTTCGCGGCGGAATCACTCAAGCCGATCCCCAAGGATCACATTCTCGCGCGGAAATCCGTTGACCTCGAAGGATTGCAGAAAACCGCGGCGCTCCATCATCTCGATCTCATCAAAGTTGTTCTCAACAGCTACGGCGGCAAAGCGACGCTCGATCAAATCCAACAAGTCCTCGTGCCCGACGTCATCGCGGATGATTGGAAGAAGTGGTGGGAAGCCGCCCGTGCGGAAATGAAGAAGGACGGTCACTTCGTCATCCCGACCAAGAAAACCGAGCCGATTGTTTACACGGCGCAGGAAACGTCTTTGCAGGATCGCTTGCTCGCGGATTTCCGCGCGGCGAAGGGTCTGAAGGCCAAGCTTACGGTCGCGACGGAGTTCGTGAAGAGCGCGGCGGATCTGGCCAACAAGGAAGCGGCGGCCAAGGAAGTCATCGCGGGATTGAACGCGGACATCCCCTCGCACACCCGCACGCAAACCGCGGTGGCGCTGGAAGCCATTTTTGCCCGGGAAGACGTTGCGGCCATCGCAAACATCCAGCCTGCGCCCGAAGAAATCACCGCCGTGCAGCTCTGGAATCAGGACGGCGTGAAGTTCGGCGCGTTGATGGAAGCCATCCCCGCCGCGAAGCATCGGCGCACGTTGGAATCTTTCAAGGCCGCGCAACCGGATCGCTGGATCGAAACTTTGCGCGCGGCGTTGAATCATGTTTCCGCCAAGCTTTGCAAGGAGTTCGCCAGCATCCTCGCGCAGAACGGCAAGTTGAACGAACTCAAAGAAACGCTCGCCCGCCTCATCAGCCAGCACGGGGCCAGCAGCGAATTGCTCCTCTGGCTCGGCAAGGAACGCAGCGATGATTTCGCCGACATCCTCGGCCCGGAAGTGTTCCGCGCCATGCTCACCGCGATGGAACGCGACCAGTTCAACGAGAAACGCTCGAATCGCCTCCGCGATTTCATGTTGTCCGACCAGGAATTGATCGCCGACCTCACCGGCACGGCGGACATCGAAGTCGTCAAGGACCTCACCCGCGCGTTGCAGTTCTCGCCCGTGTTCGAGGACATGGACAAGCGCTCGATGCTCGCGCGCATCGTAAAACGGCATCCGTCGGTGCAATCGCTCATCACGGGCGACCAGAGCAGCAAGCAGGATTCGGCCATCTACGTCTCGTGGGAAAGCCTCGAACGGCGCCGGGCCGAATACACCGACCTGGTGCAAAAGCAGATTCCTGCTAATTCCAAGGAGATCGCCATCGCCCGCAGTTACGGCGACTTGCGCGAGAACCACGAGTTCAAGGCCGCCAAGGAGATGCAGAAGGTCCTGATGCGCCGCAAAGACGAGATGGACGCGTTGTTGAATCGCGCCCGTGGCACGGACTTCAGCAACGCCAAGACCGATGTGGTCAGCATCGGCACGGTCGTTCATGCCACGGATCTCAACTCCGGCAAGGCGGAGAAATTCACCGTGCTCGGCGCGTGGGATTTCGATGCCGAGAAAGGCATCATCAGCTATCTCACGCCGGTCGGGCAGGCGTTGCTCAATCGCAAGGTCGGGGACGAGGTGGAAGGTGAAGTGGACGGCGTGAAACACCGCCATCGCATCGAGAAGATCGAGGCTTACATTCCACCCGCACCGCCGGCCGCTCCGGCTGAAACCGCAACCCCAACCGAACCGACGGCGTAAAACCGAAAATTGTTTTCAAGGCAAGGCGCATTCGGCAACGAATGCGCCTTGGTTTTTTGGCGTTGGCCTGGGTTGACGGAATGGAATGGTGTGACGCTCGCCCTCACCCCGGCCCTCTCCCCCCAGGAGAGGGGGAGCGTAGCAATACTCTTCGACTATCGAATGGCAGCGGATTAAATCCAACCGCACGGAATGCGACTGAACGCGGAAACAAATTCTCCCTCTCCCCGGGGGAGAGGGCCGGGGTGAGGGCGAGCGTAAATCAATCTTCAAAAATCTGCTCGCGTGAATGGGAACGGGATTTTCATCCCCGGCGATCTTCTTGGACTGCGCCGGCAGAGCATGGCGGCGACGGCGCTTTCGAGCGGGCGGAGAACGATCAAACAAAAAAGCCATCGGGCGCACGAAAAGCGGCGTGGCGCTTCGCTTCCCGCCGCAGTCCAAGACGCGTTCGGAATTGCGACGCGGTGGTAGGGCGCGTCACTCCGTGCGCGCCGGCGTGGTGAATCAGGACGCGTCCGTTTCAATAGGCGGCGGGCAGAGGACTGCCCTGCCAAATTTCGATCACGACTTCCTTGCTGGACGGGTGCGAAACGCCGCGTTAGCGTCTGCCGCGATGTAGATGATTAATGGAGACCAATCCAAAACTTCCATGCGTTCCAAGATTATCTTTGGGGTTCTCGCGGCCTTTGGGGTCATGGTTACGACCATCGCCAGCGACCTTAGTGGATATAGAAAGCTTTTCTTTCATTGGATTGGTATGTGCTGTCTTGTGGCTGGAGTTTTCGCTATCTGGCATGAGCTCACTCCAGAGATAGAAACTGAAAGAAAACTTCGGCGGGTTTGGCTGTGTTGGTTTTTTCCATCCTGCCTGATTACCTTTGCGATTTCCTGTCTTGTGTGGTGGCCCCAAAAACCTGAGCCAACCCCAAAACCAGAGCTTTCGTTTTCAGTTTTTGAAGGTTGGGGCAAAAAGGAGATATTCCTCACAAACGATTTCCTTTTTTTAGGAAAGCTCATTTCAAGCAATACTAACGAATACTCACTTGCTGTGCTGAGGCTGCCATTAAAGGCAAACACCACAGCACAACTAAATCTGTTCGTTTCAAATTTGTCATCGAATGTTCCTGCTGAATTAGTGCAGATAACAGCGATAACACCAGACGGACTGTTGTGTGGACAAACTGACGTTGGTGATTTGCAGTGGAAAAAATCTTTCTCCCCGAACATTTCAAATCTCGCATTTGCCACTTTGGAGTTACCAACAATCGGCGCAAACCGTGGCCGGGGGTTGCCGGACTTAACATTTCTTAACGCCAAAGAGTTCGAGCATAGATTTTTAATGTTTAAGATGGAGATTGAAGCCAAGAATGCAGCAAAACGGTTTGCCGTGTTTTGGCTATGGTTTAGCAGCACAAACGACGTTGTGGAATTGATTCCACCACCCGAGGCGCGCAAGTAATAATACATACATGCGTTGAAGTTCATGCGAACCCTTTCACTGTAAACGTGGAAATCCAAATTAAGGCGCTGCCAGCTTTTGCCTTGTGTTGATTTTCCTACTGTTCTTGTTCAGAACTGGAATTCTGCACTTTCCAGAAGAACTATAGTTGGAAGATTTGTAGTTCGTGCTGTTCCAGTTGCACTTTTCTACTTCCCCCGCTTCTTCGCTAGCTCCTTCCGCAGCTTTTCCAGCGGCAGCGTATTGACGACATCCGCTTTCGTCAGCCACGCCTTGCGCATGATGCCCGCGCCGAGGCGGAGATAGCCGGCGTCGCCGTTGCGGTGTGCGTCGGGATTGATGACACACTTCACGCCTTTGCTCCGCGCGTAAAACCATTTACGCCAGTCGAGATCAAGCCGCCACGGGTTGCAGTTGAATTCGATCCACGTGCCCGTTTCGGCGCACGCATCAATCACCGCTTCTTGATTCACCGGATACGCCTCGCGTTCGAGCAGCAGGCGCCCCGTCAGGTGGCCGAGGATATGGACGTATTTGTTTTCCGCTGCGCGGATCAGGCGCTTGGTGTTGTCCGCTTCATTGTTCGACGGAACATGCAAACTTGCGACCACGACCTCCAACTCGGCCAGCAGGTCGTCATCAAAATCCAGCTTGTCCTTCAACACATCCACTTCGCTGCCGGTGAGCAGGCGGAAATCACTGCCGTCATTCGCCAGCTTCTTGTTCAACGCGCCGATGGCTTTGATCTGCTCGCGCAGGCGTTTCTCGTCGAGACCTTTCGCCTGAAACGCCGCGCGCGAGTGATCGGTGACGGCCCAGTATTGCAGGCCGAGTTCCTCGATATGCACAGCGGTTTCTTCGAGCGTGTTGTGACCGTCGCTCCAGGTCGTGTGGTTGTGCAACGCGCCTTTCAGGTCAGTCCATTCGAGCAGGCGCGGGAGTTTGCCTTTCTCCGCCGCGTCAAATTCGCCGTGATCCTCGCGCATCTCCGGCGGCACATAGGCGAGGTCGAGCGCGGCAAAAATGTCGTCCTCGGTGGCGCAGGCGACGCGGAGCTTCGGGTCGCGGGTTTCCTCCTTGGACTTGAACAGCCCGTATTCGTTGAGCCGCAGGCCGCGCGCGATGGCACGTTGGCGCATCACGATGTTGTGCTCCTTACTGCCGGTGAAGTAAGCAAGCGCGAACGGAAATTCTTCATCCGTCACCACACGCAAGTCTGCTTGAATGCCGCCTTGCAAAATCACGCTCGCCTTCGTGTCGCCCTTGGCGCTGACGCTGATGATGCCCGGTTGGGCGACGAAATACTCGATGATGTTCGCGGGCTGCTTGGACGAGACGAGGAAATCAACGTCGCCGATCGTCTCGCGCCAGCGCCGCAAACTGCCCGCCGTGCTGCAACGGATCACGTCGGGATGCTGCCGCAAGCTGTCGAGCACGGGCTCGGCTGCGGCCAGCGCGTCGTCAATGCGCGTGCGCTGGGCGTAAAGCCGGCGATGCGCGATGCCTTCGAGCAGCTTCGTCTGCGTCTTTTCACCGAAGCCATCGAGTTCGGCGACTTTGCCCGACTTGCACGCGGCTTCGAGCTTTTCGATGGAATCCACGCCGAGATGCTTGTTGAGTGCGATGATCTTCTTCGGCCCGAGACTGGGAATCTCCAGCATGGCGACCAGACCGGCAGGCACGGAGGCTTTGAGTTCGTCGTAATACTTGAGCTTCCCGGTGGTGACGAGTTCGGTGATCTTTTGCTGGAGCGCATCGCCGATGCCCTTGAGTTCGCCGAGACGTTCCTCCGCCACGAGTTTTTGCAACGGCTCGTTCAAACCTTCGATGATGCGCGCGCCGTTCTGGTAGGCGCGGGTCTTGAACGGGTTCTCGCCCTTGAGTTCCAGTAGAGTGCCGATCTTGACCAGGATTTCCGCCACGCGTTCTTTGTCCATGCGCGGATTATTACAGGCGAGGCGGGCGGAAGTGGCAACCGAATTCCCCTCACCCGTCCTGCCGGACACCCTCTCCCCATCCGATGGGGAGAGGGACGGGGTGAGGGGTGCATTTGAAACTTTTAGGATTGAACCTCGCCCTCAAAACATCATCATTCGCGCCCGTATGGCGAATGATACCCTGTTGAATCTCGAACTGCCCGGCATCAAGAAACTCAAAAGCGGCAAGGTCCGCGAAATCTTCGATCTCGGCGACGCGTTCCTGTTTGTCGCGAGCGACCGCATCTCCGCGTTCGATTGCGTCATGCCCAATGGCATCCCCCGCAAAGGCGAGGTGCTCACGCAGATTTCGCACTTCTGGTTCGACCAGACCGAGACGCTTGTGCCGAATCATCGCCTCGTGAAGGCGGGCGAATCGTTCAACGTTCCTGTGCTCGCGCACATCCCGGCGGAGACGAAAGCCGCGCTCGCCAAACGCGCGATGATCGTCAAGAAAGCCCAGCCGCTCGCCGTCGAGTGCATCGTGCGCGGCTACCTCGCCGGTTCGGGTTGGAAGGAATACAAGAAATTGCAGACTGTCTGCGGCAGCCCCTTGCCCGCCGGTTTGCAGGAATCTTCCGAGTTGCCCGAGCCGATCTTCACGCCGTCCACCAAGGCCGAGACCGGCCACGACGAAAACATCTCCTTCGACGAAGCGAAGAAGATTCTCGGCGACGACATCGCGAACCAAGCGCGCGACCTGAGCCTGAAGATTTACAAGTTCGCCCGTGATTATGCCCGGCAACGCGGCATCATCATCGCGGACACGAAGTTCGAGTTCGGCCTGAGTGGCGGCGACGCCTCGTCGCCGAACGCGGGACGTTTGATCCTGATTGACGAAGTGCTCACGCCCGACTCCTCGCGCTTCTGGCCCGCCAACGAATACGCGCCCGGCAAAGGCCAGCCCAGCTTCGACAAGCAATTCGTCCGCGACTACCTCGAAACTCTGACGTGGGACAAAACCCCGCCCGCCCCCGCGCTCCCGCCCGAAGTCGTCGCCAAGACGCAGGCGAAGTATCTGGAAGCTTACGAGAAGCTGACCGGCAAGAAGCTGTGAGAAGTTTGTTGAGACGCTCGCCCTCACCCCGGCCCTCTCCCCCGGGGAGAGGGAGAAAACATTCGCCGTCTCACCAAAAAACCCGCGACTGGATTTGCCGGACGATCAACCAAATCACCAAGAAATGCGATTGGTAAAATCCTCTCCTCGGGGGAGAGGACACAGGTGAGGGCGAGCCAAAAACACCATTTTCAACCTGCTCAGACCGCTACGTCTCACAATCATTTCGTGAAGTTCGAGTATTTCGCAGTTCAAAAATGCCAAACCGCTGGCATTGATTCCATCCTTTGCCTCTCCGCCCCTTTGCGTTAAAACCCTGCCCGAATGTTTGAACTTCTGAAGACGGACGCGCTGACGAAGGCGCGGTCGGGTCGGTTGCCACTGCGGCTCCGTCGCTTGCGCCCTGACTGGTTTTCCAGCATAGTCTGACCATGCGAAAAGCCAGCAAGCGCGAGTTCAGTGTCATCGTCGAGCAGGACACGGAAGGCTATTATGTGGCCAGTGTTCCCGAGCTGCCCGGTTGTCATACCCAAGCTCGCTCGCTCGACAAACTCATTGAACGAATCCGGGAAGCCATTGAATTGTGCCTGGAAGTCGAGCGCGAGTTGCCCCGGCGGACGGCATTCATTGGCGTGCAACGGGTCACCGTCTGAGTATGCCGCGGCTGCCTCGACTGCGTGGAAGGGAACTGATCGCAGCGTTGCGACGCGCGGGCTTCGTCGTTTTACGCATCAAAGGCAGTCATCATTTTCTCCAGCATCCCGACGGTCGGCGGACCGTGGTGCCGGTCCATGCCGGTGAAATCATCGGTCCCGGTTTGTTGAACAAGATTCTCCGGGACATTGAGATGGAAGTTCAAGAGTTGGAACAATGGTTGTAACGCTCGCCCTCACCCCGGCCCTCTCCCCCAAGGAGAGGGTGAAACATTCGCCGTCTCACAGAAAAACCCGCGACTGGATTTGCCGGACGATCAACCAAATCACCAAGAAATGCGATTGGTAAAATCCTCTCCTCGGGGGAGAGGACACAGGTGAGGGCGAGCCAAAAACACCATTTTCAACCTGCTCAGACCGCTACGTCTCACAATCATTTCGTGAAGTTCGAGTATTTCGCAGTTCAAAAATGCCAAACCGCTGGCATTGATTCCATCCTTTGCCTCTCCGCCCCTTTGCGTTAAAACCCTGCCCGAATGTTTGAACTTCTGAAGACGGACGCGCTGACGAAGGCGCGGTCGGGTCGGTTGACGACGAAGCATGGCGTGGTGGATACGCCGGTGTTCATGTCCGTCGGCACGCAGGGCAGTGTGAAGGCGCTCGATCCACGGGAACTCGACGAGATGGGCACGCAGATCATTCTCGGCAACACGTATCATCTCAACATCCGCCCCGGCATGGACATCATCCGCGCGGCGGGCGGCCTGCACAATTTCATCAACTGGCAGAAACCCATCCTCACGGACAGCGGCGGTTTCCAGGTGTTCAGCCTCGCGAAGATCCGCAAGGTCAAGACTCACGGCGTGGAGTTCCGTTCGCATCTGGATGGCTCGCCGTTGTTCCTCGGGCCGAAGGAGGCGATGGAAATCCAACGCACGCTCGGCTCGGATGTCGCGATGGTTTTCGACGAATGCCCGGCACACGACGCTCCCGCACGCGAGCAGCGTAACGCTGTCGAGCGCACGATCCGTTGGGCGAAGGAATGTCGCGAACAGCCGCGCGCGGAAGGGCAGCTCGTGTTCGGCATCTGTCAGGGAGGCAGCAATCCCGAACTGCGCGAGCAATGCGCGAAGGCGCTGGTGGCGATGGAATTTGACGGTTACGCCATCGGTGGCGTGAGCGTGGGCGAACCCGAACCGGAGATGATGAAGGCGGTGGAACTCGCCGAGCCGCACTTGCCTGCGCACAAGGCGCGTTACGCGATGGGTCTTGGCACGCCCGCGCAGATGGTGGAATTGGTTGCGCGCGGCGTGGACATGTTCGATTGCGTGTTACCGACGCGCGTGGCGCGCAACGGCACGGCGTTCACCCGCAAGGGTCAGTATGGCTTGAAAGGCGGCGCGTACAAGGCGGACTTCCGGCCCATCGAGGAAGGTTGCGAATGTTTCGCGTGCAAAAAATTTACGCGTGCCTATCTGCGACACTTGCTGAACGTGAACGAGATTCTCGGCCTGCGCATGGTCAGCCTGCACAACTCCTACATGTACGTGAAGCTGATGGCTGATGTGCGTGCAGCATTGGCGGCGGGGACGTTCGCGGATTTCTATCGCGAGTTCATCGCGCATTTTGTGCCGTCGCAGAAAATTCTGTCGCAGCGCGAGGTGGCGAAGCTGGAGCGGTGAGTTACTTCGAGGCTTCAGTTGTTTGCGGCTTGATCAACAACACAAGCAGCACTGACAGCAACGCCACGCCTGCGAATGCTCCGAAGATGACGTTGAGCGGCACATGCCGGTCGCGCAACGCGCCGAAGGCCCAATCGCCGAACCCGCCGCAACTGATGCTCACGAGATTCATGATGCCATAGCCGGTCGCGCGCCATTCCGGTCGCACGATCTGGCAGAGGATGGGCATGTTGTTGCAGTCAAAAAATCCCCAGCCGAGACCGAAGATGATCAAGCCCACCACGGCGATGGAAAGCGTCCCGGCGTTGCCCACACTGAACAACGCGGGCAGAAACAACGCCATGCCGATGGCGCTGGTAAAGATGCGCCCACGATTGGTCTTGCGCATCCAGCGGTCGGCCAGGATTCCTCCGATGACCGCACCGATGAGTGAAGCGACCTGCACATAGACGATGGCTTTCACGCCGGCCTTGCCCTGGCCGAGACCGAATTTCTCCTTGAGGATGTCCGGCATCCAATCACGCACCACCCAGCCGGCGATGGCGGGCAGCGTGAAGTAAAGCACGAGCAGGATGAAGTTGCGATTGGTCAGAAGTTCGCGGATGCCGCCGCGGGCCGTGGTCGGACTGTTGGCGGCGGGTGCGGGCTTCACAGGATTGCGCAGCGTCGCCAGCAGTGGCAGGGCGTAGATGATCCCGATCATGCCGCACATGGAAAACGCCCAACGCCACCCGTGATCGGGCGAATCCGCGATGTAGCCGGCGTAGCCGCCGAGGATTTGCCCGATGTAAATTCCCACCTGATGCGTGCCGATCGCGCGCGAACGGGTCAGGCCCGGATGATAATCGGCAATCAACGCCAGCGCCGCCGGAATGTAAAACGCCTCGCTCACACCCATCATCGCCCGGGCGGCCATGAGTTCGTGAAAGCTTGAGACGTGACCCGTCCACCATGTTACACATGACCAGATGAAGAGACTGGCGCAGATGACATGACGCCGACTGAAGCGATCGGCGATGAACCCGCCGAACGGACTCAACAAGGCATACGTCCACTTGAAGCAGCCAAGGATCAGTCCCCAATCCGCCTTGTTGGCGATGCTGGGGATGTCGCCGACCATGGACGACTTCATGGTGGCGAGCATCTGCCGGTCGAGATAGTTGAGCAACGCGACTGGCACGAGCAACGCGACGACGATCCAAGCGTAGCTGCCGGGCCGGGATGAAGGTTGCTCGTGGTTCATGGGCGCAGAAGTTAGTGGAAGGACGGCCACCGGGACAATCCCGGGTTCCGCGCCGAAATCGGGGGATTCAAGCGTGCTGGCCCGCGAGGCGGACCATTTCAGTTGGATTCAACCGGAAATGCCGGGAAAATTGATTGACGGTGCGGACTTCGACTTGTAGAGTTCGCGCCCTTACAAATTGGGTTCCAGAGTAGCTCAATGGTAGAGCACGCGGCTGTTAACCGTGTGGTTGAAGGTTCGAGTCCTTCCTCTGGAGCCATTATCTTTTCCTCAGATTTTCTGAGGTTTTGGCTCTTACCATCGGTTTCCAAGCGGCAATTGACACCAGAATTGACACCAAAATGTGTCGCTCTAGTGAACTTGAATAAGCTCAAGATAACTCTGCCACTGCTCGTTAGGATGGTCACGACTCGGAATGTTAAAGTTCTGAAATGTCATGAAAGACCGTTACCGTTTGATTCGTCGCAGCAATCGTTATTACGCAGTTGATCGCAATACCCAGATCCGTGAAAGTTTAGGTACCGACAGCCTGCGAGTCGCAAAGCGTTTGCTGGTGGCAAAAAACGAAGCCGCGCAACAAACCAATCTTAACCTCTTGATTGGTCGGACCTACCTCGGTGCCAACGATCCCAATATGGTGCTGCGCACCTGGCAATTTGTGATGGATGAATTCTGCCAGCGGGGCAAAGAGCAAACGTGGGCTCGGCGCAAACGTGCCATGCGATCGGCTTCGCTTGTGGCGCTAAAACCCAAAAAACTCGTCGAAACTACCGCCGATGACTTGCGGCAGGCAATGGCTTCGGGCGGAACTTCAGTTAATCATTTTCTGAGGTGTTTGCACAACCTGGCATTGGGGATGGGATGGATTCCAGCCGCAATTATTCCGCCCAAGCTCTGGCCGCAACCCAAACGAAAAGAGCGGCGAGCTATTACGTTGCAAGAACATGAAATGATAATTGCCTCGGAAAAGAATCTGGAGCGGCGGAATTTCTACCAACTGCTTTGGGAGATTGGTTCGTCTCAGAGTGACGGAGCCATCCTGACCACAAAGAATATTGATTGGGGGAATCGGGTTCTGACGTATCAGCGGCAAAAAACAGGCGAGTGGGCCAGCATCCAAATCGGAAAGCGATTGGAGGAACTGCTCCGGAGGTTGCCAAGTCAGGGGGCGTTATTCCCGAAAATCAGTCAAGGGACCGCCGGGGAGCGTTCTGGAGATTTTTGGCGTCGTTGCAAAGTGGCAAAAGTATTCGGAGTAAGCTTACACAGCTATCGGTATGCTTGGGCGCAACGCGCCCGAGCAAACGGCTATCCAATTCGTTGGGCTCAAAATGCTTTAGGGCACAATTCTCGTGCGGTGCATCTTAGTTATGCAAAAGGTGGCGTTGCCGTCTGTCCTTCACTTGAAGAATACGAAGACGGTTCAAGGAATTGTTCCCGCAAGGGTTCTGAGACCGAACAGTTGAATGATAGCTTGGCAGCATGATCTGATTCCCACGAAATTTCCATTTTTCCTATTGTGCGATAACTGTGTCGTCGTGGTGGCCAATTTTGGGCGTGTTCTTGTTTCGCCAATGTTTGGTCACAGCATCGGTGGTGCGTGACAGCCATTGCGGATCATCGCGTAAACGGGCGAGTGTAGAGGTTGAAAAGTATTTCACTCCATTTGGCAGTGGGTGTCCCAGCGGTTTCAACAGTCCTGCCTGAATCAAGATGGGGATGTCGTGAGCATTAAATCCCAGAAACCAAGCAGTCTCTTTGGAATCTAATCGTGCTGGTATCACGCCCGTGATACTTAGGAAGTCTTTGCGCTCTGGATTCACGATTGCTCCTTGTCCTCCAGCGCATCGACAACGGCGAACATTGGACCACGCCGGGGATCGCTCCAATCCGAAGGGGCGATTCTGAGGCGGGACGTATCACCGTCGGCATGGAGACTGGCTTCCCAGACTTCGTCCGAAACCAACAGCAACCCGAGTTCCGGAAACTTGTCTAGGTCGATGGCCCAGCAATATTGGTTTTTGATGGCTCCCTTTTCAAATTTCTGCTGATGCCCATGTCGGGAAGGTGATTTTACGAGATAGCCTTTGGATTGCAGTTGTGCGAGCAGGTCCTTTTGATCCAACGGAAAAGCGATGCCCTGGTTATGCAGCCATCTGCGGAGCATATCGATGACCGCGCCAGGGACAAAATAAAGGATGCCACTTTTCCAACTCCGATAAGGATGTTCTGCGCCATCATGCAATTGTCGGGCGCTCAAAGGCGGGTTGCTTTTCGGATTCAATACCCATTTGAAGTATCGGCGAATCTCCGCCGCGTTACGTCCGAAGACACTGGCCTGGACGGCATTTATTAGAATTTCGAAAAACCGAACCACATCGGTCCGACTGGCGAGTTCCGTTGCCGCAGCGATGGTCTTGTGGATCAACCCGAGCCGGAACTCGGCACAACGCTTGGAATCATAAACCGGAATCAATTCATTGAGCGCCATGAAGCTGGCGTAACTGACTCCGAAGGTGAAGCGGGCGCGCGGATCGACCATCACCAATTCGGAAGCTTCCTGCCAGTTCTGCAGGTGTTGTTTCACGCTGGCCACAAACGTGGCGCGATTCCTTAGAATCATCCGGCCGATGGTGAAAAAGAACTGCTGGTGATGCTGTAACCAAGCCAACCGCTCCCGTTGTTCTTCTGGTTTCCCTTGGCGTTTTTCCTTGGCCGCAATGACCGTGATGAACCGGCTCATGGTCGCAGCATTCACGCAGGAACTTTCGCCAGTAATCAGGAGGCTGGTACGAATGGTGCGAATGCGACCATCGGCCGACCACTTCGAGGCTACTTCGCGGTTAAAGCCGCCATGTACCACGCCGACGACGCTATCATCCCTGAGCTCGCTTTCGCGGAACTCATCGGCCCAGAGCGGAATATTGCCGAGTTGTCCTAAGGCGATCTGCATGCCGACGGCAGTCGAGGTTTTGAAACTGAGCCCCGAAGCGATGCCGGTGGCGCCATGCAACCCCATCAACCAACGAGCGGTATAGGTCTTTCCGGAGTCCTTTTCCCCGGTGATCCACAGACCTGGAAACTGGTGATATTCAGCGAACAAGTCAGGACCTGCGAAGAACGCGGCTGTGCCGCCAATCAGCATGGGGCCATCATGCCTACCGTACGAAGCATTGAGATTCAGGACGAAATTGCCGAGCAGTTCTTGGAGCGCGACGGGGTCGTCTGGAGCGTTTGGATTCAGACAAAGTGCGCCTTTGGCATCAAAGCCCAGTCCGAAGTCGGGACGCATTCGAGGTAACGCCTTCATGCGGAATTCCTGCTCTTCTTCGCACACCGGAATGTTTTCAGAATTGCGCAGGAATTTGTAACCCTTGCCGCAATACCAAAAGATGCCATCGCGGTCGGGGAGAATCTGCATCCCATCAGGTGCGAAGGCACAGTCGTCGGTGAACCACAATCCATCGACACGCTCGCAGCCGTAACAGACGAGTTGAATGACGTTGCGATAGGCGAGGGCAAAATTCAGGTCGCGTTGCAGGGCCTGTAATGAGCGCTCGCCCGCCTCCCAACCAAAGTTGCCCTTATCCGAAAGCCATAGCCGAAACTCCCGTGGCGCCGTGAGCGACTTGCTATCCAAGGCGATCAACCCGGTATATTCACCCCGGATGTTCCGCAGCTTGACCAACCGCACGCGGGTGCCGTCCGGTTTGACCAAGACATAACAAGGAATGAGCCGGAAGGACGCGATCAGGCTGGGTGTTCCCTTTTGAGCTAATTTGAGAAACTTGATCTGTTCCTGGCTGTTCGTGGGCTGGACCAGTTCGTGGTGGAGCTTTTCCCTCTGCTGCTCGGAAATCTTTAATTCGTAGTACCATCCGTCCGCCTGCTCGTAAGCTTCCGCCAGCATCAGAATCCGCGCCTTCCACTCAGGCAGAACAGTGTTTGCCAGTCGCCGCAAATGTTTAGCCAGCCGGCGTTCTGCTGCACCACCCCAAGGCAGCGCAGGTTCATAGGTGCGTACTGCGACGCGATTGCCAATGCTGCGTTCTGCTTCCGCACCAAAGAATTCGGCCTGTGCGAGCGCCGCCGGCGTTTGCGCATTCTCCAACACACTTTCAAAGAGTGCAGCGATTTCAAGGCGGGATTTGCCTGCCTTCAACAAGGCCGCCAGAGCCGAATCCCAATCCACTTTGCCTTGTTCATTGCGCCACTCATCGGGGAGATGTGCGACCTGGGCTTGATACCCCTCCTTAATCAACCGTGCGGCGCCAACCCGGGCCCAGGCTTCGGCCTCAAAACGGTCTTCCAAGTGCGGTTTGTGATAGGGCAAATCTCATCCACCACCGCTCGCCATGCCACCCGCGCCGCGAGCCGTTCGCTGATGTCGCCGCGCTGCCGCCATTGCACCAGAGCGAGACAACCTGCTGCCACCGCATCGGCTTGGGTGGTATCCGATACAGGCCGCCCGTCCGCTGCCATCCGTGCCACCAGCTTGCGCATACAGGCGCGAGCCAGTGCCATGTCCATCTGTCCTTGCGCTTCAAGCAGCAACGGCCCCGCTGCTGGTTCACTACTCGCCAACGCTTGCTTGATAGTCATGGCTTCCACCGGCACGCGGGGTGCAATAGTGATTGCTTGAGTGATTCCTGCTGCCGTCAATGCTGCCCCCACGGATACCAATTCACCCGCGCCCCGCGCCCCGGGTGGTTCATTCTTTAAACTTTGGATGTTTGTGTTCGCTCTTTGGATCATGTCGCTGTCTTTCTATCGCGGCTGGGTTTGCCAGCATTGTGCCGGCACATTTGCACGCCGAGTCCGCGTGGTGCTAAATAGTGGGCATAATGCGAAAGTGAGCACCTGCGCACACAGACTTTTTTACACCACGCGACCCCTTCGATTGCCCTGTGAATAAAGGCTTTATTAAGCCTCCTGAGATGCTGGTAAAATCCGAGCATACCGCCCTAATGGGGGGTATGAATTATACGGAAATTTGCCGTTTTTCAGAAAGGGTAGTGAGGTGCTGAATACACGCGCACTTTATTGCGATCCAGTGGAACACCGGCTTGAAATGTCAGATACCTGACATTTTGGAACGTCTTAAATTGGCCGAGGGACGTCAGCCAGCTGCCAGCTCAAGCTGGCAGCTGGCTGCGTGGGAGGGTTTAAAGATGAAAGGGCACGGGCGCGGGTTGGAAGGCTTGGAACTGCTCGGCCGCACATCCAGCCCAAGCGAATCCTCGAATGACACAAGCCAGCCTGCTTGTTTGTTATTGTTATTCCTCTCTTTTAAATCAAAAAAGAAGAGAGAAGAGAAGAACATGGTTGGATGGGTGGGATGATTCAGGAGAACCATGCCCTCTCGTGAGGTCGCAGCGGTAGCACGCTTCGTGTCACTCGCGCTGGCTGATTCCTTAAGCTGGGAGCACATTTCCAATTTCATCCAACCCATCCAACTCGTAGTCGCGTGCGATCCGATCTCTCCAAGCGTAGGCAGCGACGAGATTATCTTTAATCAACCACACCAACATGGCCGTAGGCAGGATTAAAACCGTGACGATTGACCAGTAAGTATCCCTGTTTTGTAAGCCTGAACTAGGCGTCCCACCCTGCGCGGGCTTCCGGCCTTAAGGTTGATAGCGTCATGAACGACTTGGTCAACCAACGAATCCGGTCAACCCAAATTGCCGCAGGACATTTCCACACAAACGATGAGGCGCGGAGATTTTTTCAGGAATAACGGGACGCTCACCCGGCAGTCCGACCCGCCGATGATAAACCGGTGAAGAATGGAATTAAAACTGAACAACGACAGCCAACTTTCAAGCAGATACAAAAACTGGAATCACGAGAAACACCAATAGATTCAGATGTTTTTAACATAACTCGGCTGGCCAATTAGGCGTTTCCCGAAACCGGCAAAACGTCACTACCATTGCTCTGATTTTATGAAGAACAGATTTACCAAGGCATCACCTAAGCAACCGCTCAACATTTTCCCACAACAAAAGGGGCGCGGGAAGTTGAAACGCTCACCCGGCAAGGCGGCCGCAAGGTATTAAAACAATCAGCAGTGAGATCGAAAGACGACAATTGTCATAAATTTTCAAACAGCAAAATCATCACAAGACCCATTGCAAACAAGTGATTCCAAGCGATAAGCCGCAGCCGCTCCCACGTAAGCAGCGTGCAGACGTCTGCACAAAACCAGAAACTTCAAGACTTTCAGGAAAGTTGTTGACAGGCCTGGCGAGTGATGTTCTGCGGCTTGCAGTTAATTAAAACCAAAAAATAACATGTATAACGACATCCTTAGAGCATATTAAATAAAACTATAGCCGTATTGTCTGAGGTGTGGCAGGCTTGG
>CAZQNQ010000024.1:0-88796 GCA_964594985.1 uncultured Bifidobacterium sp. | reverse complement strand
CTAGTGCGGCAAATTTTTATGTCAGTTTACCGTGGTCGTCACCGCCACAATTCCACGACGGGCGGGCGCAACTCAAAGACAACCTGCGGTTTCTACTGCGCGTGGCGACGCCAACCAATAGTTTTGGTTTTACCCGACACAACGGGTCTTCCTCCACAACGGTTTTCATGCCAGCGGATTATGCTTGCGTCAGTTTTTTGGCCCTATCCAGCTACGGCACACCTACTGCGGTAGTGGATGAGTTCTCACCCTTTGAGGACAATTATGATTACCGGAATTTGGTGTTTGATCCTGATTATCTTGATGAGTATGGGGCACTGGCGACTGGAATGTATTGGTGGCAATCCTTCTTGGGGGTGAGTGATCCCAGAGTATTCAAGTTTCAGCCGCAGTCTGGTGTCAGCAACATTGCTTCGTTACTCACGCCGGCAGAGACAACCTGGACCACTTGGTGCGACCACCATCCAACGCTGGCTTATCTGACAAACCACAGTGTCGGCGTTTCGATGAATTTGTCGGTGGCTTTGAATCCTGTTTACAGCATGACCGCTGGGGCGCGGAATTTGTATGGCTTGCCTTATCTGTCTTTTGTCGTGGCCGACACTAATGGGATATCCTTGCTCAATCCCGGCACGCCCAACGATTCGCCTTGGGGTTACATTTATCCCCAAACCGCCCAACCGGTATTGCAAACGGTGGACTACTATTTCGCCCGGCAGTATGGCACCTGGTATGGCCGTCTTGACGCGCCCAAACTGCCCGGCCATCCGACGTTTTCGCCCACCAACACCAGTTCCTTGTTGATTGCCGGCATCGGGCAGGTGGGTTTCCGCGTGGCGGGTTACGCCAAACTGGCGGTGTCCAATGGTTATCCCGGCGTTTACGGCTTTCTCGGGCAATACTTCGACCAAGCGTTCCTGACGACCAACGGTGTGGTGACAACGAATGAAACGGGTATGCTCACGCCGTATGGCGAGTTCTTCCCCACCGAACCAGGTCGCATGGCGTTGGTGACCCTGCCGGACCTCGAGACTGGCGAACGCGGCACGGCCACCGTATATGTGGTGTCCATGAATCTGGACGCCAACCACGACGGCACGATGGATCGCACGTTCTTTGGCCCCGACCAAACAACCGCCGCCAAACCGTTCCGGTTTTGGGTGAACAATGACTGTGACCGCTGGCATGAAGTGGATTGTATTCCCTTCGGGAGTTGCGATAGCGAGGAAGACGATGTGGATATGTTTGATCCGGCAGCGAAGGGTGCGGACCCGTCTCAAAGCTTTACTGCGGATTGTGACTTTCGGACCGGTGCAGGCGTTTTAGGCATTCCTTCGAAGCGTGACTTGGAGGACTATGCGCGCCTGTGGCTGTCAGGCGTCGCGTCACTTTACGCCGCCGATTCAAACTTGGTTTTTGAGTTAAGCATCCGCAGTAGTTCCACCGAAGGGCCAGCGATAAACATCTTCCAAGCGATTGAAGCCGACGGCGGCACGCAGTATCTGACGGAGGAAGCCATAGCGGACCAGCAGATTGCTCCCGCGTTGCTCGGTTATTTTGCGCGAGTCAGTCCGACCAAAAAGTTGATTCTGAACAACCTGTTTGTGCTGGGCAACGCAACGAACGAACATTTCATCTTCTGCGGTGCCCAAGCCGGGACTGGCGAATTGGTGCTTCAAATTAAGCAAGGAACAAACTTATTGGCTGAAACCTCCGCTTGGGTTGAACTCAGGGACATCAAACAGATGTATGAGCGGTGGACGCTTGGCGATGTCGGCGCATTGGAACCATTCCCGACTCCGATTTTAGCGACAGACGGCTTGGCTCCAGGAGCGTCTGCCTTTAGCTACGAGCCAGCAGTGGCCACCAATACTCCTTACATTTTGCATGTCCACGGCTGGAACATGGAAACGTGGGAGAAAGATCGGTTTGGCGAAACCATGTTCAAACGGCTCTATTGGCAGGGGTATCAAGGGCATTTTGGCATTTTGCGATGGCCGACCGATAACCGATTTGGTGCTCCTTGGGAAAGTCCATGGAATCCTTTGACCAATCCAAACCACTACGACAAAAGCGAGTTTACTGCTTGGAAGTCCGGCGTGCCGTTGCGCAAATTACTCGTGGATTTGAACGCCAAGCATCCCGGCCAGCTTTATCTTACCGCCCACAGTATGGGGAACATTGTGGCCGGCGAGGCATTGCGCACGAACGTCACACTGGTCAATACTTATGTGGCGATGGAAGCCGCCGTGCAGTCGCATACTTACGATGCGACTGCACCCACGCGTGCAATTCCGTTTGCGGCAGATGATCACACGCCCAACCGTTATGCAAATTACTGGCAGAGCAACAGCCCGTGCTATTTTGATGGCGTGGCGGGTGCGGCAAATTATGTGAACTTTTACAATACGAACGACTACGCTTTTTCAACGAGTGCGTGGCAGTTGGATCAGAATCTCAAACCGGCAAGCAGTGCTGGCTACAGTTACAGTTCAAGCACGGACAAGTTTTTCCGGCTGTTTACCGAACTGACCTTCCCGGCGGACACTTACGAGATTTATGCGCTTTGCGTTGAAGCCCGCTGTTACCCGCTGGGAACCCAGCCAAATGTTGCGGGCTTTTCTCAACTAAACTTGGTGAGCGTTTGGCCGACCGACACTCACCCGGGACAAAATTATAGCGCGCATGTTTGGCATAGTGCTCAGTTCCGTTCAACCAACATGAAACAAAAATTGTTTTGGAGCGCCCTTTTAGGTCAACAAGGTCTTGATCTGCGATAAAATGAAAAGGCTCTATTTTGCGGTCGTCATAATTGCGGCAATTTTGATCGTCTTGATTTGGAAGCAAGCGCGACCAATTGCTTCCAACCAACCTGTTAATCCAGCTAGTAATGAGGCCGATTCTACGCTGCCAGCCTCATCTTTGCCGAATCAACCGGAGGTTGTAGATACTAACCGACTCGAAGCGAATCGCGACAAACCAAATGTTTCGCAGAGCCATGAGCAAATAGTACAAGCTACGCTAGAAGAACAAAACAAACGTCCTCTTGATTTGTACGGAGTGGTAGTTGACCAAGAGGGGCAACCAGTAGTTAGGGCTAAAGTTGAAGGCAGCATACTTCTAAATATCAGCTTTGTAAGCAGCGGTGGTGAAACACACTTTACGGAAACAGATGAGCAAGGACGCTTCAAATTTCTTGGAGTGCATGGGGTGAAAATTGGGATCAGGCCGAAAAAGGAGGGGTATTACTACGATCCAAAACTGCCATCAGCAAGGCCGGAGGACTACATTCCCAACCCGAATAGCCCACTAAAATTTGTGATGTGGAAACTAAAAGGGACTGAGCCACTGAAACATATAAGTTTTGAATCTCGCATCCCATACGATGGAACTTCGGTGAGTTTTGATTTGCAAACCGGAGGGAAAACTCCTGATGGCAGTGGTGAGCTTCAAGTTTCCCTCTCACGGCAACCACGCCAGATCGCTCCAGGCTTGATGCGTCCTTATAACTGGCAAGTGAAAATCGCTATCGTGAATGGAGGCATCATTGAAGAGGAGGATTTGTATCCATATCAAGCGAAGGAAGGCGGCTATCAAACATTTTTTGAAACCACCATGAGTTCCAACAGTATTCCGTGGCAAGCAGAGTTCGGGCGAAGTTTTTATATCAGGAATGCCCAAGGGCAATATGGCTTGATGCAGGTTGAGATTTCAACCAGTTCAAAACGCCCCGATACTGGCATCAAAGTGAAAGCATCTATAAATCCCTCCGGCTCGCAAAATTTAGAGCCTGATTTTTTGAAATGAGCTGCCTGTTTTCCCGGCAAGCTTGGCTTGCCATCATCATTTCTTTTATTTGGGGTCTCGGCATCGCTGCAACTCTCGCAGGAATATCCCCATTGCTTTACCTCGGGGAGATGGCAGGTCCAAAAAGCTTCTTCATCCCGATTTTTGGTCTGTCAATGTTAGGGTTAATCACCATGGCATTCACCTCGCGTGTTGTAGGCGGACGGCTAGGAGCACTGTGTGGAGTGGTGTTCACGTGTCCGATCGCGATCGCTTGCTACTTCATTGCAACCTACAATCCAATCGTTCTCCGAATGCACGGTTTGGAATTGGGAAAGGCCTGCTATTTGACGCTGGTCGTATCGATAGCGGTCATGGCATTTCGGGGTAAGACCAATGCTTGGGCGAAAAATGATAGGAATGAACCATAGTGGTGACCGCACAGAAACGGGGCAATCCGGAGTATTTACACTGAACCACCAACGGTGTGGTGACAACGAATGAAACGGGGATGCTCACGCCGTATGGTGAGTTCTTCCCGACCGAACCGGGTCGCACGGCGTTGGTGACGCTGCCGGACCTCGAGACTGGCGAACGCGGCACGGCCACCGTATATGTGGTGTCCATGAATCTGGACGCCAACCACGACGGCATGATGGATCGCACGTTCTTTGGCCCCGACCAGACTTCCGCCAATCGGCCCTTTCGGTTTTGGATCAGTGATGACAATGACAGCTATAACGGTGAAGAGTATGAGGCCAAAGGTGGTTGGCGCCGCGATTCAAATGATAACATCATCGGACACCCGCGGGACTTGGAGGACTTTGCGCGGTTGTGGATTTCAGGCTTGCCCTCGCTCCCAGCGACAAACAGCTATTCTGTGACCCTGCATTGGCGTAACTACACCGGCAATCCGACCATCAAATTGTATCCGGCTTACGAGGCCGATGGTGGTGTTGGTTATTTGCAAGACACGAACACGGCATTCGATCAAATTCAGTATGTCAATAATGCCGGAGTCCTCACCGGCCCGGGTGCATGTATGGCAACCAGTGCGCCTAACACCACCGTCACTTTCCCGGCTGATTACTTCCTGACTTTCGGGCGCAAACATTTTCTATTTGAAGCGGTGGGAATTGGTTATGGAGAATTGGTGCTTACAATAAACCAAGGAACGAACACCCTCGCCGAAACTTCCGTGTTTATGGATTTGATCCACATTCAAAACATGATCGAGCAAGCCCATACGATCAATGTGACTGCTGGCTTGCCGCCGAGTTCCTGGGTGAGCGACCTTGTGGTGGACGGTTCCGTTGGGGCTGTGCCCGGTGAAACCAAGCAGATTACGATTTTTGTGCATGGCATCAACAACTCTGAGTTTGCTTATCGGCGTTCCATCGAGACGACCTTCAAACGACTTTATTGGTCGGGCTATCAAGGTAAAGTTGCCGGTTTCCGGTGGCCGTGTGCGTATCTGCCCGATGACGATGCGGTGAATCCAGCCGATTACTTGAAAGCCCTTAATTTCAACAAAGGAGAATTCTACGCGTGGAAGTCTGCGAATGCCTTCAAGCTGTACCTTCAATATCTGACCAACCGGCTGACGGATTACCAGATTAACATTCTGGCCCATAGTCAGGGAAGCATCGTGGCGAGTGAAGCCATCAAGCTGGGCGCACCTTTTGATAATTGCATCCTTTCGCAAGCGGCTGTGCCAGCCCATTGCTACGACATATCCACCAATGTGCTATTTCTACAAAAGTTCCTTGATGAGGAGGCCAGCAGACCTACGCCATTGTACTCAACGAATGGTGGCTATCATGGTTACTTTACAGGGATTACGGGTAACTTGATCAACTTTTTCAATCCGCAAGATTACGCGCTGGCCACGGGAAAGAAGCTTGGAATTTTTGAAGCCAATTGGGAAGCCAATCACATTCAACGCAAGCCGGAGAACTTCGCCGGATTTACCAGTGTCAGCTATGTGTACCTTCCTGCGTCCGCCCAGAGCTGGCGGATTTCCGGCGGCGGTTTTAGCGGCATCACCAGCAACATCGTGACCGACCCGCATGAAATCATGGGGGTGGTGGCCCGGACGAGAACAGCAGCCATTGGAGCACAAGCTGGGGTTAGTGGATCTATTAACGCGACCAATTCGGTCAACTTGCAAACATCATTTGGTTTTGACCGCACGCGAGAAGAGCACAGTGCCCAATTCACTAGGCGCATCCAAAATGCCAAGGGGTATTACGATGCGATTTTGAGCGCAATCAATCTACCAACGCCATGAAGAAAAAAGGCCTGATCATTTTGTTGGCTACTGTTTTCGTTTTTGGATTGTTTTGGCTGTTTCGTCACAAGCCAGCTAATCCAATTGAGAAAACAGATGCTGAACCCACTTTGATGGCTGGCATGACAAACCCATTAAATGAAGCAAAGCAGCATGCATCCATAGCCCCGCAATCAAGCAATACGGTAACTGAAGCAGAAGATTTTTTTGCTCAACGGGAAAAGGAGATGAAACAAGCAGAGGACAGGGCGAATAATGAATGGCGAGCACCTATCGAGTTTTATGGCCGGGTTGTGGATGAAACTGGAAATCCTATTGAAGATGCGAAGGTAGCGTTCGGGTGGAATAATCTGAGCGGCAGTCTAAGCCGTGAAGGTCAAAGCGATTCGCAAGGTCTTTTTTCATTGCAAGGTGAGCAAGGCAAGTTTTTATCCGTTAAGGTTAGCAAAAAAGGCTTCTATGAATACAAACCACAGGGCGAAGGTTTTTTTTATGCCGGGCGAAATGAAAATTTTGTTCCTGACGCCAACAATCCAATCGTGTTTCGCTTGCATAAAAAAGGAAATGCTGAACCACTGATCGTGTTTGGTAAAACGATTCCAATTTCCATCAGCGGCAAACCTTTGGAACTAAATTTGAAAACAGGGCAGATAACAACTGTTGGGCAAGGCGACTTGCTTCTTGAATTTGTTCGAACACCTTTGGCGCAAACAACGAATCGCCATGTTTTTGATTGGAGTTTGCGAATTACACCGCGCAATGGCGAATTGGTCGCAGCAAATCGAGAATTTGATTTTGTGGCCCCGGAGACTGGGTACCAAGCTGCGGAGTTGATTGATATGCCAGTGTCATTGCCGGAAAAGTGGATCGGGCGGTTGGATCGGCAGTATTTTCTCAAATTTACCGATGGGAAATATGCACGGGTTCATATTGATTTGATGCCGTACAACGGCTCATTGAAAATCGAATCTTTCCTGAATCCCTCCGGCTCGCGCAATTTGGAATATGATCCCGCTGTTCAGCCCAAGCCAGCGATCTATGAATGATGAAGGCAAAGCATGACCAGTAAGGCCAGTCTTTGCGCTTCAGGCTTACATGACCCAGCTTCAAATCCGGCTCCCATCCAACCGGGTCCATTTATTTGCTCAGAATCTCGGCGGTACAATCGCCAGTGAGGCGCTCAGTCTTGGGGCTTCGGCTGATACGTTTATTCTTTCCCATGTATCCATGTCCGCCGGCTGCTTCTCACCTGCGATGTCGGGCTCATACGTTGGTGAAACCCGGCGCGTATCGGAAAATGGACGAAAACTTTCGCTTGGTCGGATTTCGTGGCTTAAATATGCTGCCAAGGATGAGTGAGTCGGAGCAAAAGATGCGGGTGTTGTTCGTCTGCACACAGAACAAGGTGCGCAGCCTGACGGCGGAACATTTGTATCATGTGCGCCCGGATCTGGAGGTCAAATCATGCGGCACGGCCAATTTTGCGAAGAACCAGTTCACCCGGGAATTGCTGGAATGGGCCGAGGTGGTGTTCGTATTCGATGACTCCCAGTTGGATTTCATCGAACAGACCTTTGGCAAGGAGGCGCTCGGAAAACCCATCGTGTGTCTGGGCCTGCCGGACGTCTTCACTTACAAAAGCGACCCGCTGGTGGTGAAACTGGTGGCCAAGCTCGATCCTTATCTCGGGCGGCCGACCGCCAAGCACTGCCCGCTGAACGGGGTGCGGAAGTTGAAGAAACTGGCCGCCGGCTCCGCCGACAAATCCAAATCAAGCGGCGACACTTCATTCGTCACAAAACTGTTGGGCGCGGTCGGCGTTAAGGCGAAGAAAAAGTTGGATGTGAAAGAAAGCAGGGGGGAAGCAAATCGCAAGGCGAGTTAAAACCCCATTGTTTACAGGAAATAATTGCAAATTGTTCTTGCGAGATTGTGCCGAAACCCTTTAATTCGCTGCAAGTCGAGTGACTTTAACACACAACTAAACCAAAATTAAACATCACAGATTATATGGCAAAAGCATTGTCCAAGTCCCAAGTCGCCGCCGAAATCGCTGAGAAGGCCGGCCTCAAAAAGAAGCAAGCGGCTGAGATCCTCGAGATCATCGCCGCGCTCGCGTACAAGAACGCCAAGAACACTTTCACCTTGCCTGGCATCGGCAAGCTCGTGTTGGTGAACCGCAAGGCCCGCATCGGTCGTAATCCGGCCACTGGCGCGCAGATCCAGATCCCGGCCAAGCGCGTTGTGAAGTTCCGCGTCGCGAAAGCCTGCAAAGACGCGATTCTCGGCTCCAAGTAATCACTAGTTGATTTCGTGAGGCCCTCTGTGAAAACAGAGGGCCTTTTTTATTTTCGTGGATGAATCGCAAAAAACCATCGGCAAAAGGCAAGATTGAGCAATCCATCGGAACCCTGACGCTTGACCGCCTGTAGCTTGCAATCTAGCCTTCGTCCATGGCGAACAGCGGTAAACCCGCCAAACGTAAAGCAGTGTTGTTAGGCGTCGGACTTGATTCCGATGGCCACAAGCGCGTGACTCAAGGCGCGAACTTTGCACTCGTGGGTGGCTCCAAGGATACCCACGAGCAGATGACCGAGAAGGCCATCAAGATCAATGAGAAGCTCAAGTCGCGCGGCAAACAACTTGAAGAAGTGAGCCGCGAGGAGTTTGACGACATCGCCAACGAGGTCGGCCTGAAACGGCACGCGCCGGAAAAGAATTGAACCATGCCGACTCCTGCCACCGATCATTCGTATCTGACCATCCTGATCTTGATGGCGGCGGCGGTGCTGTTCGCCTTCACGCCGCTTTTGCTCGCACGTTTGTGGGCGATCTTTTTTTCTCCGAACAAACCCGGACCGGACAAGAACGCCACCTACGAGTGTGGCCTCGAATCCAAGGGTGACGCCTGGGTGCAGTTCAAATCCGAATACTACCTCTACGCCATCATCTTCCTGATCTTTGATGTGGAGACAGTTTTCCTGCTGCCGTTCGCGGTGGCCTTCACCGGGCTTGGGGCCGGGGCGTTCCTTTCGCTGATGGTCTTCCTGTTCCTGCTCGTGGCCGGACTGGTCTGGGCCTGGAAGAAAGGCGTGCTGACGTGGCGGTGATTTTTCCCTCTTAATCGCAATCTGTTTTTTTATCTTAATCTCCGGGTGGCTGGAGCGCGGATTTAGATTAAGAAAAAGATTAAGATTAAGATTAAGATTTTGAAGATGGACGAAGGACTTAAAAACGAATTGCAGAAGCAGGGCGTCTTCACGACGACCTTGGAAGGCATCTACAATTGGGGCCGCCAGAACTCGGTCTGGCCGCTGCAATTCGGTCTGGCCTGTTGTGCGATTGAAATGATCGCCACCTCCATGGCGCGTTATGACCTTGCGCGCTTCGGTGCGGAAGTGTTCCGGCCTTCGCCGCGGCAGGCGGATCTGATGATCGTCGCCGGCACCGTTACCAAGAAAATGGCGCCGCAAGTCGTGCGGCTCTACAATCAGATGGCCGAGCCGAAATACGTCATCGCGATGGGCGCGTGCGCGATTTCCGGCGGGCCCTTCAAGCAGGGCTACAACGTGCTCAAGGGCATTGACCGTTTTATTCCGGTGGACGTCCACATCCCCGGCTGTCCGCCGCGGCCCGAAGCGTTGCTGCATGCGTTCATGACCTTGCAGCAAAAGATTGCAAACCAGGAATTGACCGGCGTCAACCGCCCGCGGCATCTCCAGGCTGATGCGCCGAGTGAATTTCCCGTGCCGCAATTCGGTGAGCACGATCTTGTGCCGCCGAACAATCCGGCCGTTTGGAAGGTTCCCGCCGCCACCCGCTGACATGGAAACCTTGGAACAAATCAAAGCTCGCATTGAAGCCGCCGTGTCCGGTGCGAAGATCGAGATCATCGCCAACGAATCACCTTCGGCGCAGCGGTCGTTGTTGCTGGATCGCGAACACGCGCTGGCCGTGGCGAAATTTCTGTGCGCTGACGCGGAGTTGCGTCTCGACTACTGCTCGAACATGACCGGCGTGGACTGGCCCGCTGCCGAGTTGACCGAGAAGATCAAGGTCAAGAAGCTCGTGGACGGCGTGGAGAAGGAGGTCGAGGAAGTGAAGAAGACGCAGCGGCCCGCCTACCTCGAAGCGGTCTATCATCTTTATTCGATGGAGAAGAAGCATGGGCCGGTCATCCTGCGTTTGCGCACGGAAGATCGCGGCGAGAAGAATCATCTGCCGTCGCTCACGCCGGTGTGGCGGGGCTGTGAATTTCAGGAGCGCGAAGCCTTTGACCTGTTCGGGATTGTGTTCGATGGTCATCCCGATTTGCGCCGCATCCTGATGTGGGAAGGATTCAAAGATTTTCCGATGCGCCGGGATTACGTTGCGCCCGACGACTACGAATATGAGCCCACGCCGCACGACGACGTTTTAGAGAAGGCGAAGGCCCACAATCAAAGTGTGACGAAGTGACGAGGCGTGAACGACAAGACGGATTGGCCTTAATCTCCGCAGTAATGAACGGAGATTTGCAAGCTACCCAAGCATTGCTGGATAGCGGGGCAAACCCCAGCGTCGTTTTGCGGCATCCGGATTGGGGTGCAAAGACCGACGCTTTGAATGTGGCGTTGGAATGTAAAAAGCCGCTGGTAGCCCAGCTTTTGGTGGATCGGGGTGCCGACGTTGGCTTTCAGGCAGGAGATGAGACGGTGAATGTGGCTACCAAAGCGGTTACGCTTTCGTGGCGGCGCTTGAATAGTGACGAAGAAGAGCAAGCGGCTCAGGCTCTAGTCCCCAAGCTTCTGGCAAAGGGCTCCAAGCCATCGCCAGATTGTTTGGTCACTGCCGCTGCTGTTGGCGACCTCAAGATGCTCCGATTGCTGTTGCAACACGATCTTGGGGATGAACCACACAAAGCTTCAGACAAGGAGACTGGCAAGCGAGCGATTGATGCTGCGCTAGCTTCAGCCGTTGATAATGGTCAGGAGAAGTCTGCGACAGAATTGCTACAGGCAGGAGCAAATCCTGATTCACAAGTTCCCATGAAGGGTCCGTGCATCAACGTGGCGGTTGCAAACAGCCATGTGCCGATTACTAAAGCGCTCATCGCAGCGAAGGCCAACTTGAACGGGCGCGCTACTGTCAGCATTGGAACATTTCAGGAGGCGCGTGTGGCCGGCGGGGAGCGACGCGGTGATCTGATTATTCACACTCCGGCTGTTGCTCGCGATGCCACACCGCTCATCATTGCAATCCGACAAGAGAATCTGAAGATGGTTCAATTGCTTGTTGAAAGCGGGGCGGATGTTGATGCGACGGATGGCGATGGGCTTTCGCCGTTGGCTTGGTCGATCCGGTCCAAATTCAAGGCGGCTGAAGAATGCCTGCGGTCTCGCGGTGCGGCAGAGTCGGGAATGGAAGGCAGCCCTGTCCACCAACTTTACAATGCGGCAGCATCAGGCGATGCGGAGAAAGCACAAGAAGCACTTGCCAGTGGAGCAGATGTCAATGCTCTAGTGGAGCGCCGTGGTGTCAGTTACACTCCCCTCATGCGCGCTGCGCGAGCAGGACATTCCGATTTGATTCAATTGCTATTGGCTGCGGGAGCTGATCCAAACCTCGCAGGTCGCGAAAACATTGGAACAAATATTACTCCATTGATGTTAGCTGCCCGGCAAGGACACAAAGGTGTTGTTGAGTTGCTCCTGCAGGCAGGCGCAAGGGTGGATATTCGAATTGGTTCAGTTTTCGGTCATCGCGGCGGGCAAAATGCTATTCAACAAGCTAAAGATAAAGGGCACAGTGATGTGGTGAAGTTGTTGCGTAAAGTCACAACACGAAAGAATTCAAAACCCAATGAGACTTTATCAAAAAGATGCAACTGACTGAGCCAATTACGGAAAAGAAATTCGAGTTATTGCCCAAGGAAGGCGATGGCGAGTATCTGGAAGTCGCCATGGGGCCGCATCATCCGTCCACGCACGGCGTGTTTCGCATGGACGTGGTGCTGGACGGCGAGCGTGTGGTGAAACTGAAGCCGGTGTTCGGCTATCTGCACCGCAATCACGAAAAAATCGCCGAGGGCACGACGTATCTGTCCTCGATGCCATACACGGACCGGCTTGATTACTTCTGCTCGCTGACGAACAACTGGGCGTACGCGCTGGCGGTGGAGAAGCTCGCCGGATTGCAAGTGCCGGAGCGTGCCGAGTACATCCGCGTCATTACGGCGGAATTGACGCGGCTGCAAAATCACGCCTGCCTCGCGGGCTTTCTGACGCAGGACATGGGGGCGAGCGGCACGCCGTTGATGTATGCGTTTCGCGAGCGCGAGAAGATTCTGGATCTGTTTGAGGCGCTGACCGGCGCGCGAATGATGTGCAACTACATGCGCTTCGGCGGCTGTCGCTGTGATCTGCCCGTAGGTTGGCTGGAGCAGGCAAAGAGGGTCGTGGCCGATGCGCCGCGGTTCATTGACGAGTTTGAAACCTTGCTCGCCGGGAACGAAATCCTCATGGCGCGCACGCAGGGCATCGGCAAGTTGTCCGGTGCTCTCGCGGTGAACGTCGGCGTGACCGGGCCGATGCTGCGCGCGGCGGGCGTCAATTACGACCTCCGCAAGGTGGACCAATACGGCATCTATGATCGTTTCCAGTTCAAAGTGCCGCTCGGCGATCACGGTGACACGTATGATCGTTATTACGTCCGCGTGTTGGAGATGCGCGAGTCGGTGAAGATTTTGGAGCAGGCGCTGGCGACGATTCCGGACGGACCGATCATTGATCCGAAGGCGAGGTTGCGTGGGTTTCGTCCGAAGATTGGTGAGGCGTATGGTCGCATTGAAGCACCGAAGGGCGAGCTGGGCTTTTACCTTATCAGCGACGGTAGCCCGAATCCGTATCGCTATCGCGTGCGGCCGCCGAGTTTCATCAACCTGACCATTCTCGAAGACATGTGCCTGGGACAAACCGTTGCCGACGTCGTGGTCATCCTCGGTAGCGTGGATATCGTCTTGGGTGAAGTAGATCGCTAAGTTGTCATCATGCTTAATACGAAACTATGGATGGCGCAACGCGGACTGAATTCGGATTCAGCGCAGAAGCGGCTGGAAGCGGTGCAACGGATCCGGGCGCTGAAAGACCCGGACGCCATCGCGGTACTCGCCGGGGCAATGCAAGATCCGGAGGCAGGCGTACGGGTGGAAGTCGTTGCGGCGCTCGGTGACATCGAGGATCGCCGCGTGCTCAAGCCGGTCCTTGCCGCCTTGCGCGATCACAGCGATACCGTGCAGGAAATCGCGGCGCAGGTGCTCAAGAAGATCGGCGACGCATCGGTGATCGAGCCGCTCGTCGGGGTGTTGTTGCGCGGCACGCCCGGGGTGCAATATCATACGGCGCAGACGCTGCGGGCGTTGGGCTGGAGCCCGCGGAAGCCGGAGGAACAGCTCCCGTTTTATGTGGCGTGCGGTGATTTCAAACTGGTCACGACGTTCGGTGCGGCGGCGGTGAGCGTGCTGGCGGCCGTGTTGCGCGGCGGCAGTTATGAGCGCCGGGTGGCGGCGGCGCAGGCGCTGGCCGAGATCGGCGAGGCGGGAGTGTTGAAACCCCTCCTCGTCGCCTTGAAGGACCCGGAAGCGCTCGTGCGTTCGGCGGCGGCCCATGGGCTGGCGCGGCTGGGTGATGTTCAGGCGGTGCCAGGTTTGGTGGCGGCGCTGCGCGACCGGGAACGCAAGGTCCGGGTGGCGGTGATTTCCACGTTGGGCCAATTGGGGGATAAGCAAGCGGTCAACGCACTGCAGGCCATGGTGAAGGATCGGGATTGGGAGGTGCGCGCGGTGCTGGCCGAGGCGTTGGGCCGGTTGGGGGACAAGAGCGCGCTGCCAACGGTGATGGGGCTTTTGCAAGATCGCGACGAGGAAGTGCGGCAGAATGCGGCGGATGCCGCGGGTCGCCTTGGCGACGAGGGCGCGATGGAAACCCTCGTGTTCGCGATGGTGGATGAACACATGGGAGTGCGGCAGGCGGCGGCGCGGGCGTTGTCATCGTTGGATCCGTATTGGGAACGGAATCCCAAGGCCCGCGCGCTGATTCCCCAGTTGCAGCAGGCGATGCGACACCATGATTCCGGGGTGCAATTCGCGGCGTCAGGTTTGTTGCGGCGGCTGACGGGACGCACCGGGCTGGAGACTGCGGTAACACCCGGCACGGAGATTTTTGGTCGGACGGGCAATCAGGCCTTTGACATCCTGCAGAATCTGCTCCGCGACCCGGATGCCGAGGTCCGGCTCGCTGCGATTGAAGCCATCGTGCGGATGAAAATCCCGGCCAGTGTGCCCGCATTGCAGGGGGCGTTGAACGACCAGAATCGCTGGGTCAAACAGGCGGCGGACCAGGGATTGCTCGCCATCACCAGCGGAAAATGATCGGGGCGGGCGGGATTTTTACCGTCCCCCGGGGAGAAATTCACTTCACTTTTCCCCGCTTCTGCTTCTGAATGTCGGAAGTTCGCAACTGGAGTCGTAACACAATGAGTGAATCTGCCAAGACCACCGCCCCGTCCGCCGTGCTGCGGCGCGTGTTGTTCGTGGATGACGACGCCGTATTCATCGAAACGGTGCGCGAGCTGATGAGCGTGGTGAGCAACGGGCATTGGGAGGTGTTGACGGCGTTGAGCCCGAGTCAGGCGTTCGGCATTCTGCAGGCGCAGCCGATTGATCTCGTCGTGGTGGATGTGCAGATGGGGGTGATGGACGGCATCCAGATGTTGTCGCTGTTGAACCGGGGTTATCCCAACGTGCAAAAAGCCGTGCTCACCGGGCACGTCAGCGAGAAATACCGGGCGGCCTGCCTGAGCAACGGCGCGGAGTTGTTCCTGGAAAAACCCACCACGCCATCCGGGTGGCAGGGCCTTTACGGGGTCCTGAACGAACTCATCAAGCTGCGGCCCGAGGAGGGATTCCGCGGCGTGTTGCGCCGGGTGGGTTTGCAGGACGTCATCCAGATGGAATGTCTGGCGCGCAGTTCGTCCGTGTTGGAAGTTTCCAACGGGCAGGTGGACGGAAAGATTTTCATCGAGACCGGGCAGATCGTCCACGCGCAGGTGGGCATCATTTCCGGGGAGGATGCGTTCAACCAGTTGCTGGCGTTGCGCGGCGGCCAATTCGCCCTGAAGCCGTTCAGCGAACCGTCCGCCCGATCCGTTTCCGGTCAGTGGGAGTTCCTGCTGATGGAGGCGGCGCGCAAAAGCGATGAAGCCAGGGAAGCGCACGCGGCCGAGCCGCCGGTGGTCGAGGGTGCGAACATCGCGGCGGAAGTAGCCCAACTGGAATCTGACACCGCAACGCGGTTCGCCCCGCCGGCTGATGCGGTGTCGAGTTACGAGCTGGTGCCCGTGGTGCCGGCCGGGGTTTCGTGGCGGCCCAAGGTGGACGAGATGTTGATCCTGTCCCAGCAAGGCGATGTGATCTATGAATGGCAGTGCAGCAACGTGGATGTCTGGGTGAACTTTTTTGAATTCGCGTCGCAGCGCGGTCAGCGCCTCGCACAGATCCTGCCGCTGGGCGAGTTCGACCGGCTGGACATCCAGAGCGGGGGCGCGCGGGTCGTGGTGATGGTTTCCAACGATCAAGGGGTGCTGGTCAAAACCCGGCGCGAGGCGGTTTAACCGGCAACACACAACGGGATGAGCGAAACAAGCAAAGAACAAATCCTGCGATGGCTGCGGGCCACCGCGGTGGCGCGCGGTGTTTTGGTGCGCGGACTCCGCTTTGCCGACGAGACTTTTTTCAGCGATGTGGACGCGCGCGAGTTTCCGACCACCGCCCTGGAACAGTGCTGGCGCATCATCGCGGATGCCTTTCAAGTTCTGCGCGCCCAGCGGCTGCCGCCGACGCGGTTGACCTGGGTGCATGCAAAGACCACGTTGCATTGTGCGCAGCGGGCGGATGGCGTCATCCTGGGGGTGTTCGTCTCGCGCAAGAACGAGGAGGCCGATGTCGCCGCGGTGGAGCGGATGTTGGCGGAGTTTCTGCAATTGCCGGTTTCGTGACCGAACGCCTGGATTTTGTCCTGCATGAAAAAGATCAATCTGGCTGCCGTACCCGTGCAAGAGTCGCATTCGCCCAAGGGGCGGTTCCGCCATTTCAGCCAGGACCTGCTCACGGCGATGCGGCAGACCAACGGTGATCGCATGACGAACGTGCGGTTTCCGTTCGACATCAAACTCGTCAGCCTGCCGCCGCGCGCGGCGAACGGCCCGTATCGTTCGCATTCCGCGCGCTGGGTTTATTATCAGATCATCACCGGGCGTGGGATGGTGCGCACTCCCGCCGGCAAGGTGGAGGTGCGCGAGGGCGATTGCATCATGCACCCGCCGGGCGAGGCGCATCAGTTGCTGAACACCGGCGCGACCGACCTGGTTTATCATCTGATCACGGACAATCCCGAGTCCGACGCCTGCTACTATCCCGACAGCGACAAATGGAGTCTGCCCGGGCAGCCGCGCCCCGTGCGGGTGCAGCCGGCGGATTACTACGACGGCGAGGAATAGTCGCGCTACGAGTTACGGCAGTCTTGACCCACCGGGACGGGGGCATCTTCTTTTGAACTGAGCGTGTGATGAACTTTGAATTTGCCACTGCGACGCGCATCATCTTTGGCGCGGGAAAGCTTGCGGAACTGGGACATATCACCCGCGGACTTGGTCGGCGGGCGCTGATCGTTTCTGGTTCCCGGCCTGCCGCCGCCGAGCGGGTCGCTGTCTTGTTGCGGAAAGCCGATGTCCCGGCGACGCGCTTTGTGGTCGCCGCCGAGCCGACCGTGGCGTTGATCGAGCAGGGGACAAAGTTCACGCGCGAGGCGGGGTGTGATTTCGTCATTGCCATCGGCGGCGGCAGTGTGATTGATGCCGGCAAAGCCCTCGCCGCCATGCTCGCGAACGAGGGGGAACTGTTGGATTACGTCGAGGTCATCGGGCATGGGCAAGGTTTGAGCAAACCTTCGCGGCCTTTCATCGCGATTCCCACCACTGCCGGCACCGGCGCGGAAGTGACCCGCAACGCCGTGCTGGCGTCGCCCGAGCAGCGCGTGAAGGTCAGCTTGCGCAGCGCGCTGATGCTGCCGACGGTGGCGCTGGTTGATCCTGAACTCACCTATGATTTGCCACCCGCGCTGACGGCGAGCACGGGCTTGGATGCGTTGACGCAACTCATCGAGCCGTTCACGTGCAATCGGGCGAATCCCCTTACCGATGCGATTTGTCGCGCGGGGATGATGCGCGTGGCGCGGTCGCTGCGGGCGGCGTTCCACAACGGCGGCAATGCAGTGGCGCGCGAAGACATGGCGCTGGCGGGAATGTTCGGCGGCTTGGCGCTGGCGAATGCAGGTCTGGGAGCGGCACATGGTTTTGCCGCCCCGATCGGCGGGATGTTCAATGCGCCGCATGGAGCGGTTTGCGCGGCATTGTTGCCGCATGTGATGGCGATGAACATCCGCGCGCTGAAGCAAAAAGCATGTTCACGAGAGCGCTACGACGAAGTCGCCCGCATTCTCACAGGCCATTCATCCGCCACTGCTGCCGATGGCGTGCTTTGGGTCAGTGAACTGGTGCGGGAGTTGAACATTCCCAAGTTGAGCGCGTATGGCCTCGGTGCGGCGCAGGTGCCGGAATTGGTTGCCAAAGCCGCGAAGGCTAGCAGCATGAAGGCGAATCCGGTCGGGCTTAGTGCGGAGGAATTATCGGAAGCGTTGCAGGCGGCGTTATGAGTCTGATCGAACTTCTCAAGAATCCAGTCGTGTGGCGGTCGCCCTCGGTGCTCATGCTCGTGGCGGCGAACTTGATCCCGCTGGGCGGCGTGCTGTGCTTCGGCTGGCAGGTGTTTCCCATCATGTTCTTGTTCTGGTTGGAGAACGTGGTGGTGGGCGTTTTCAACGTGGCGAAGTTGCTGCTCGCGCGCGGCCCGGGTTCACATTTCGGGGTGAAGCTTTTCCTCGTGCCATTCTTCACGGTGCATTACGGGATTTTTACGCTGGTGCATGGCGTCTTTGTGTTCGCGATATTCGGCGCGGACTGGCGCGGCAGTGGCTTTGGCAGCGGCCCATTTCCGAGCTTTGATCGGGTGCAGGATTTGGTGACGCAACAACATCTCGGCTGGGCGGTGTTGGGATTGGTGGTCAGTCACGGATTTTCCTTCGTGACGAACTATGTGCTGAACGGCGCGTATCGCACCGCCATCGCCCCGGTGCTCATGATGCAACCCTACGGTCGCGTCGTGGTGCTGCATCTGGCGATTCTTGGCGGAGGCTTTCTGGTGATGTTGATGGGAATGCCGGTGATTGGGTTGACGCTGTTGATTGTTCTGAAGATCGGTCTGGATGTGCTCGCGCACGCCAAGCTAAACAAGTTGGGTGGAGCGAAACTTTCAGGCGCTGCGGATGTTCAATCTTCGGCTGCCCTCGGCCCAGATAGAAACGAGCGATGAAACGGATGCTGATTTTTCTGTTGATTGCCTTGGTCATGATCGTGGCCATCATCAGCGTGATTACCTCGGTGGGTAAGGCCGGGACGCGGCGGGCGTTGAACGACTACAAAGCCAAGCTCAAGGCGCAGGGGGAGAAACTGACATGGGAGGAATGGGGCTATCCGCGGGTCGTGGAATCCAATGATTGCTTGCCAAGATTGGTGCAAGCGGTGGGGACTCTCGGGAATCAAGGCTTTTCCCCGGGCAAGATCAAACTGATGGACCTGTCGTCGGCAACCAACATCCAGCCGGGTTGGGCCAAGGATGAGTTGCTTCTGACGGATAAGACGATGGCTAACCTTTCGTGGGATGAATTTCGGGTCGAGATGGAGTCGGCCCGCGCCGCGCTGGTGAAGATCCGTCAGGCCTTGAGTAATCCGCCCAAGTATGTAGTGAACGACCCAACGAATTTGTCCGTGCGCCCCCAGTTTCATTTCGTTGAGCAACGCAATGCGGCGCAGTGGTTGTCGGCAGATACGATCTTCGCGTTACATCAGCAAGAGTTGGAACGGGCGCAGGAGAATCTGTGGGCGCTTCAGCAGTTGGTCCATTTGCATGAGGATGATCATACGTTGGTGAGTCAGATGATCCGGGTGGCTATTACCGGTCTGGCGCTGGCGGATACCTGGGAGGCTTTGCAAAGTCCCGGGTGGCATGAACCGAAGTTGGCAGAACTGCAACACGGCTGGGAACGGATCAATCTATTTGCCAGTCTCGAGAAGGGGCTTCTGAGTGAGCGATTGTTTTTGCATGCCATCTTCAATCAGGTTCGAACCGTAAGTGATTCGACGGCCCGAGTAAATTACATGAACGGCTTGTTCGGCGGGGCAAATATGGGTAGCAAGAGTTTCGGGTACTACTGGCAGATCTTGGTAGCGATGCCGATTTGGCAGGCCAACTTGGATGCGGATGAATTGCTGGCGCTTCGACATGAGCAAAACTGTCTCGATTCCATCCGCCAATTGAACCAAGGAGGTGATTGGCCGGCGGTTGCTCAAGAGTTGAATGGGCATCATAAAACCTTGGATCATACCTTAAGTGGTCCGCTCGCGGGAATGCGGTATGTGCTGAGTTCCGTCATCATTCCCAGCACGCATAAAGCCGCTCTGACTACAGTGCGTCAAGAAACAATGCGGCGATTGACGGTTGTGGCCATCGCCCTCAAGCGTTACGAGCTTAAAAATCATGGCCACCCGCCGACGCTGGCAACGCTTGTCCCTGATTACCTCTCCGCAGTGCCGATTGACCCGATGAATGGCAAATCATTGGGCTATCGGATGGATTCCGAGTTCGGCTTTGTGTTGTACTCAGTTGGAGCCGATGGCATTGATGATGGCGGTCAAGCCGGGCCGGTGACTCCAGCAAATGGCGGTGAATTCTGGGATTGGAAAGATTGGGTCTGGCCGATGGTGACGATTACAAACCTGTAAGGGCGTGAAATTATCAGAACTTGCTGTTCCACTCCGCCGAATTGTATTTCTGCAACAGGTCCGATGGGATGACGAGGGGAGGAGTTAAGCTCGTTGTCGCCTGCCACTCGGTGGCGAGGGCGCGCTTCACGGGTTCGGCAGGCAAATCCAGATTCATGATGAATTGCTCGTGAGCGCGGCCGTCGCGGTAGTCGGGCTGGAGCGACGGCATGTTCAGCACTTGGCTGATGAGCGGAAGGTCAAAGTTCAGTAACAATGTGCCGTGGAAGAGCAGGAAGTTTTTGCGCCGTCGCTGGGCGTTGCCGGAGAATTTCAAGTTGCCGAGGGCGAGGTCGGTGTGACCGCGGACGGACAAGTGGATGGTGGATGGTGGATGGTGGATAGAGGCAATGGCGCGGCGGGTGCGCTCCATGATGTATTCGTTCGCGGCGCTGATGCTGCGGGTCGGACCGGCCTCGGTGATGCGGAGGATGACGGCGTAGTTCAGGCAGCCCGGGCCTTGCACGACCGTGCCACCGCCGGAGCAGCGGCGCAGGATGGGGATTTCCTTCGCCTCGCACGCGGCGACGTTCACCTCGCTGGCGACTTTGTTGGCGTAGCCGACGACGACAAAGAGGGTTGGTGACTCCCAGAAACGCAGCACCTCGCCGGACTGGCCGGTTTCGGCGGCATCCAGCAGGGTTTCCTCCAGCGCCAGATTCTCGGCGGGTGAGGGCAGGGTGAGGTCAAGTTGCTTCATTCGTCGTATCGGACGTGCTAATTTCGCTGGCGTACCGGGGGCATTTTAGCTTTAATCTGGCGCTCTTGCCGGGGGCGCAACCAGCCACTAAGTTTACTCCGGCAAAACATTTTTGAAGTGAGTACCACAATCAAAACCAAAAAAGAAGTCCTCGGTTCGCGGCCCACCGCCACCGCCACTCGCACCAACGGCAGCAAACTCTCGGATTCCATGCAGTCCGTCGTGGAACTCGCGCTCGAAACGCAAGGCCCGGAGCGTACGGCGAAATTGCTGGAACAACTCGCCGACAAGCTGCGCGCCCAACAACACGAATTGCCGCGCGGTTTCAACACGCCGTACGTGAACACCATTCCGGTGGATGCCCAGCCAAAGTATCCCGGCGATTGGAAGACGGAAGTCCGCCTCAAGAGCTTGATGCGCTGGAACGCGATGGCGATGGTCGTCAAGGCGAACTCTACCACGAATGTCGGCGGGCACATCGCGAGTTACGCGTCGTCGGCAACGCTTTACGAAGTGGCGTTCAATCATTTCTTCCGTGGGCGCACAGAAAACTTCACGGGCGACTCGGTTTATTTTCAAGGTCACGCGGCGCCGGGCGTTTATGCCCGCGCGTTTCTGGAGGGTCGGATTACGGAGAAGAACTTGCACAACTTCCGGCAGGAACTCGCGGAGGGCGGTGGTTTGTCCTCATATCCGCATCCCTACTTGATGCCGGATTTCTGGCAGTTCCCGACGGTTTCGATGGGCCTCGGCCCGATCATGTCCATCTATCAGGCGCGGTTCAATCGCTACCTGCAAGCGCGCAAATTTGTCAACACCGAGAATGAACCCAAGGTCTGGTGCTTCATCGGCGACGGCGAAAGCGACGAACCCGAAACGCTCGGCGCGTCCACGCTCGCGTCACGCGAAAACCTCGACAACCTGATCTGGGTCGTGAACTGCAACTTGCAGCGGCTCGACGGTCCGGTGCGCGGCAATGGCAAGATCATCCAGGAACTCGAAGCCGCGTTCCGTGGCGCGGGGTGGAATGTCATCAAGGTCATCTGGGGTTCGGATTGGGATGATTTGCTCGCGCGCGACAAGAGCGGCTTGCTGCTCAAACGCATGGAAGAAGCGGTGGACGGCGATTATCAGAAATACGTCGTCGAACCCGGCAGTTACGTTCGCAAACATTTCTTTGGCAAATATCCCGAGTTGCTCCAGCTCGTCACGCATTTGACGGACGAACAACTTCACAAACTCATGCGCGGCGGTCACGACACGCGCAAGGTTTACGCGGCCTACAAAGCGGCGATGGAGCACAAAGGCCAGCCGACGGTCATTCTCGCGAAGACGGTGAAAGGTTACGGTCTCGGCGAAGCGGGCGAAGGGCGCAACATTTCGCACCAGCAGAAAAAGATGAACGAGAAGGAACTCCGCGAGTTCCGCGCGCGCTTCGACATCCCGATGAGCGACGACGTCATCGCGGACATGCCGTTCTATCGTCCGCCGGTGGACAGTCCTGAGATCAAGTATTTGCTCGAACGCCGCAAGGCACTTGGAAGTTTTCTGCCGGCGCGTCAGACCAAAGCGCCGAAACTGGATGTGCCAAAAATAGATTTCTTCAAGGAATTCTTCAAAGGCTCGGGCAACAGCGAAGCGTCCACCACGATGGCGTTTGTGCGCTTGCTGACCGTTTTGCTGCGGCACAAAGGCATCGGCAAGAGCATCGTGCCGATCATTCCTGACGAAGCGCGCACGTTCGGCATGGATTCATTGTTCCGGGAAATCGGCATCTATTCCAGCAAAGGCCAGCTTTACGAGCCGGTGGACAAGAAGTCGTTGCTCTACTATCACGAAGCGAAGGACGGCCAGATTCTCGAAGAGGGCATCACCGAAGCGGGCGCGATGTCGTCGTTCATCGCAGCGGGCACGAGCTACGCCACGCATGGTGTCGAGATGGTGCCGTTCTACACGTATTACTCGATGTTTGGTCCGCAACGTATTGGTGACCTCGTGTGGCTTGCGGGCGACATCAAGGCCAAGGGTTTCCTCTGCGGCGCAACGTCGGGCCGCACTTCGCTCAATGGCGAAGGGTTGCAGCATCAAGATGGTCACAGCCTGCTGCACATGAGCACGGTGCCGACGACGATGGTTTACGATCCGGCGTTCGGTTTCGAGATCGCGACGATTGTCGCCGATGGTTTGCGCCGCATGTATGCCGAGGGCGAGGAGATTTTCTATTATCTCGCGCTCTACAATGACAATCATGTGATGCCGCCGATGCCGGAAGGCGTGGAAGAAGGCATTCTGAAGGGCTTGTATAAATTCAAGGCCGGCGCGACGGGCAAGAAAGTCAAAGCGCATATCTTCGGCAGTGGCCCGATCATCCAGTCCGCGCTCAAAGCGCAGGAGATGCTCGAGAAGTATGGCGTTAGCGCCGACGTGTGGAGCGCGACCAGTTACAAACTGCTTCGCACTGATGCGATCCGTTGCCAGCGTTGGAACATGCTGCATCCGACGGAAAAACCGCAGCAGTCTTACGTGGAAAAAATTCTCGCGAAGGAAAAGGGCACATTCGTTTCCGTCTCCGACAACCTCCGCATCGTGGCCGATCAGATCGCACCGTGGGTGCCGGGCGGATTGTTCACGCTGGGCACGGACGGATTTGGTCGCAGCGACACGCGCAAGCGGCTGCGGCGGTTCTTCCAAGTGGATGCCGAGTCCACCGTCATCGGCACGCTCTACGCGCTCGCGCTCAAGGGCGAAATCGAACGTGAAGTCGTCGCCAAGGCCATCAAGGAACTTGGGGTTGATCCCGAGAAGATCCAGCCGCAGTTGGTTTGAATGGTTTGGAAAACAGCTTGAATTAACCTGACGGGCGGGCGTAATTAAGGCCATGAGCGTCGCAGAAATTAAAACCGCGATCAGCAAGCTGTCGTTGGAGGAGCGTGCCGAACTGCTCGCCGAACTCTGCGGCTGGGCGGATGATGATTGGGATCGGCAGATGAAAACTGACGCCACTGCGGGCAAGTTTGCCATTCTGAATGATGCGGCGGATGCTGCTTACACCGCTCGCCAGACCGACCCGCTGGATAACATTCACCGGCTGTCGTGACCATTCCCAGCCACGGCACGCCTGAATTCTGGAAACTCTACCGCGCTTTGCCGCGCGAGGTGCGGATGCTCGCGCAAAAGAATTATCGCCTCTGGTCCGCCAACGCGTTGCATCCATCACTGCATTTCAAATCCATCGGTAAGCCCAACTGGTCAGTTCGGATTGGTGATCGTCACCGGGCCATCGGTAAATTTTCCGGTGCCGTTTTTATTTGGGAGTGGATCGGTTCGCATGAGGAATATAACAAAAAGTTTTAACCAAACAGCCGCCAGAGTTTGACTTGCGCAAGCCGCCGCACTTTCCAATCCTTTCCGCCGCTTTATGAATTATCGCATTTCGCAACGCGCCGCGTCGCTGTCGCCGTCGCTCACACTCGTCATTGATTCCAAGGCCAAGGCCATGAAGGCCGCGGGCGAGGATGTCGTCGGCTTTGGCGCGGGGGAATCTGACTTCGACACACCGCAACACATCAAGGACGCTTGCGCCAAGGCGATCAAGGAACTGGGCGTTGATCCCGAGAAGATTCAGCCGCAGTTGGTTTGATGGCGGGATGGAAAACAGCTTGAATTTCCGCCGGGTGCGGACAGGGCAACGGGCGGCGCTCAGGGCTTTTTATCAAAGGTGGCAGGCGGAGTCTGAGCCTGCTCCAGAAGCAAGAGATACGGCGATTTGCGATTCAAGGCCGGGTCGCAAATGTAAATTGAGGCAGCGGTTTTTTTCACCAAGTCCATTTCCAAAGTGGTCAGCTCGGCACCATTCTTCACAGCGTTGAATTGAATGAAGAACCGAGTGAAATCACGCTGCGGAATGTAGGTCGGTGAAGCAAAGGTCAAATCCATCTTCTCCCGGCACCCCAGGTTTTTGACGATTTCCTTCGCCAGCTTGATGGCTTGGTTGGTCGTCATGTTGACCTTGCCAAGAAACTTTTCCGGGTCACCCATGTACGGGAATTTGTAAAAGGCATCGTGGGAATAGAACGCCCGGATATGACCGAAACTGTAGTTAAAGCGGTCGCCGTTTTGCAAATATAGTTGGACATGGATGTCGCCGTCATTGGTCACGCACAAGGATTGGGACAAATCCACGTCGTGGATGGTGAGGGGAAGCGAAAGGTTCAGGCGCGCTTTGGCAACATAGTCGGACATTTCCGGCAGCAGCGTTTGTAGAAGCGATTCCGTAAAAGCGTTGGTGGGCCATTTCAGGCGCGGGCCATCTTCCGGCGAGGTGGCTTCCGGCTTCGGATGCAACAAGGGCGGAACGATATCCACTTTTGGCGCAGACCGGCTCGTTCGTGGAGCAACCATTGAGAACATTTCAATGCGGGGTTGCGAAGCATTTACTTCCACGTCCAGCACGACGGGCATGAAATTGGGGTGGCGGGAACTGTTGGCGGCAAAGCGCGCGTCAATCCAACGAAAGCGATAGCGGGCAATCTGGTTGGTGCCGATTCGCTCCGGCAACGTCACCAGCGGCTTTTGCTTCAACTCCGGGACAAGGTCGGTGTAACCCAGCGAATCAATGGCTTTTCGCGTCAAGGCCAAGGCTTCTTTTTCCTTCACCGAAACGCGGCCATAAAATTCGGGAACGGCCTCAATGTTTTGCAATGAAAAATAACTGTCCGGCGAGCGATACACACAGACCCGCCCGTCCAGAAACGTGAACTGGAAATCGTTGGTCAGCGTCACCATGCCGCCGACGTGATCCTTGCGCGGGTCGCACCGAAAGGAAGCCACATGGGCTGGCTCCACCGGAAGCGTGAGCGGCAGATTCAGTTTTCCGGCAAAATCGGAAATATAAGGTATGATGGCAACCAACACGGCGTTGGAATACTGCGCGGTAATTTGAACAAGTTCTTGCATGGCAAACAGGTGTTACCGAAAGCGAAATGGTTTTCTCGCAAACTGTGCTTTGTGTCATTGGCCAAAGCCAGTCAAGCTGAGTGTGTACGAATCATTCGCCTCTTGAAAGAAGAGCGCGAGCGGCTTGGCCTGTCAAAGTATGCGGTGGCGCAAATCTCCGGCTTATCCCAGCAGGCGATTGGGTACATGGAGGAGGGGCAGAGAATCCCATCGCTGGAAACGGTCTTGCGGGTGGCAAGAGCAATGGATGTGGATTTGGCCAAAATAATCAAGCAAGCCCATAAAGAGCCTTCAAAACCAGCAAAGTAGCTTTTCGCTGGAACTGGTTTCAACATTCCATTTGGCGCGTAGCCGACGACGTAAGGAGGCGGAAAACCCAACACCAACGAAGCTTTCCGCCTCGTTACCTCGGCGGCTACGAATTTTGAAATTACTTCGACGCGATTTGATCCTGTTGCCAGAGCGGCTAACGAAGGAGATTCACATTCTTGATGTCGAGCGATTGGCTCAGAGTTTGACTTGCGCAAGCCGCCGCACTTTCCAATCCTTTCCGCCGCTTTATGAATTATCGCATTTCGCAACGCGCCGCGTCGTTGTCGCCCTCGCTCACACTCGTCATTGATTCCAAGGCCAAGGCCATGAAGGCTGCGGGCGAGGATGTCGTCGGCTTTGGCGCGGGTGAACCTGACTTCGACACGCCGCAGCACATCAAGGACGCCTGCGCCAAGGCGCTTGCCGATGGTTTCACCAAATACACTCCGGCGGCGGGCATTCCCGAATTGCGCCAGGCCATCGCGGACAAACACAAACGCGAGAACGGTCTCACTTACAAGCCGAGCCAGATCATCGTTTCGTGCGGCGGCAAACATTCCTGTTACAATGTCATCCTCGCGACGTGTCAGGAAGGCGACGAAGTCATCATCCCCGCGCCGTATTGGTTGAGCTATCCCGAGATGGTGAAGCTTGCGGGCGCGAAGCCGGTCATCCTTGAGACGACCGACAAAACGGAATTCAAAGTCACGCCCGAACAGCTTCGCGCTGCCATCACGCCGCGCACCCGGTTGTTCGTGTTGAACTCGCCGAGTAATCCAACCGGCTCGGTTTACACGCCGGACGAGATCAAAGCTCTCGGCGACATTTGCGTCGAAAAGGGCGTGCTCATCATGAGCGACGAGATTTACGAGCACCTGCTTTATGATGGTGCGACCGTCAAGAGCGTGGCGAGTTTCTCGCAGGCGCATTATGACCACACGATCATCGTTCACGGTTTCGCAAAGGCGTGGAGTATGACGGGCTGGCGTTTGGGTTGGTGTGCCGCGCCCGAGCCGATTGCCAAAGCCATTGATGCCGTGCAAAGCCACAGCACGAGCAACCCGACCAGCTTCGCCCAAAAGGGTGCGGTTGCCGCGTTGAACGGCCCGCAAGATCATTTGCCCAAGTGGCTGGCGGAGTTTGCCAAGCGTCGTACCTTTGCATGGCAGAAGCTGAATTCCATCCCTGGCATCACCTGCGTGAATGCCAAGGGCGCGTTCTATCTGTTCCCCAACATTTCCAAGACCGGTCTCAAGTCCGCCGACTTCTGTGCGAAGTTGCTGGAGCAGGAAAAAGTCGCCGCTGTCCCGGGTATCGCGTTCGGCGCGGATGACTACATCCGGCTCAGTTATGCGACCAGCATGGCGAACATCGAGAAGGGGCTGGCCCGCATCGAGAACTTTTGCAAAGGTTTCAGTCGCTGACGGCGACTGGAGGAGAATAGAGTTCACTCCGCCCGTCGCCGTGTTGGCATTGCTATCGCGGCGGCTGGGAGGCGTTGCGGGGTGTGATGTTTAGCCCTGACTCGACTGGCAGCGGAAGTCTTAACAGGATAAAAGCTTAAAACACTGTCGCCCGGTAATTTTTTGGGAAAATGAGTGCAATCTGAGTTTGCTCCTGTTAGAAATCATTACGTTTAACATCACCAGTGACCCCGGCGAAGGTTCCCACTGGTGCGATGGTCACTGTCAGGCGATCTCAAATCGGCTCCTAACTCTATCTATCTGTCGTGTATGAAATCCCAAGCAGCGTTTCATTCCGGGTTGGTTTGTATCTTTCTGGTGTTGGTTGCGACCGTCGCCTCAGGGCAAACCACCAAGACTTGGAATGGCTCGAACAACTCCGATTGGTTCAATCCGACGAACTGGATTCCCTCGGGCGTCCCCGCCACCAACGACAACATTAACTTCACCAACGGCACGATTAATCTGACCGCCCCGGTCACCCACAATGGCCAGTTCAATTGGGCGAGCGGAACTTTGAGCGGTAATGGACTGACCATTGCGCCCAACGGCGAGCTGACGGTGAGCGGAGGCGGGACGAAGTATGTGCAGAACGGATTGACCAACGCGGGTGTGGTGACGTGGACTGGTGGGACGGTCTATGTGATGAACAACGGGACGGCGACGTATGCGGGGGTGATTGAGAACCTAGCCGGGGGGTTGTGGGACATCCGGTGTGACCAGAGTCTGGCGGCGTATTTTGGGGGGACGAACGCATACTTCCGCAATCAAGGGACGCTGCAAAAGTCCACCACTGCGGGGACGACGTCGGTGACGGTGCCGCTGCATAATGGGGGATTGGTGACGGTGTCGCAGGGGACGTTGAGCGTGAACAACGGTGGGACGGTGGAGGGCAACTATGTGGCGTTGGCCGGGGCGGTGGTGAATTTTTCGGGTGGGGCGTTTAGCTATAGCACGCCGCCGTTGTTGAGCGGAGCGGGGGCGTTTTTGTTTAGCGGGGGGACGCTGACGTTGGGGAGCGACGTGATCCCGAATCTGCAACTGACGGGCGGGGTGGTGACGCTGGGGCCAAACTTCCAGGGTGGTGTGATTACCAATCTGACGCTGGCCGGGGCGACCCTGAACGGCAACTACACGCTTAGTGGGACATTCAACGCTGGCGGCGGGGTATCGGGCAGCTTGTTGGTGACCAACGGCGCCGTGTTGAACTGGAGCGGGGGCACGATCAGCAGCAGTCTGAATGTCGCCGCCGGCGGATTGGTGAATTGGAGTGGGGGGACGGCGCTTGGGCCGGTGAGCATTGCGAGCAACGGCGAGCTGACGGTGAGCGGAGGCGGGACGAAGTATGTGCAGAATGGATTGACCAACGCTGGGTTGGTGACGTGGACTGGTGGGACGGTCTATGTGATGAACAACGGGACGCCGACGTATGCGGGGGTGATTGAAAATCTGACCGGAGGGTTGTGGGACATCCGGTGTGACCAGAGTCTGGCGGCGTATTTTGGGGGGACGAACGCTTACTTCCGCAATCAAGGGACGCTGCAAAAATCCACCACTGCGGGGACGACATCGGTGACGGTGCCGCTGCATAATGGGGGGTTGGTGACGGTGTCGCAGGGGACGTTGAACTTGAGCAATGGCGGGACGGTGGAGGGCAACTATGTGGCGTTGGCCGGGGCGGTGGTGAATTTTTCGGGTGGGGCGTTTAGCTATAGCACGCCGCCGTTGTTGAGCGGAGCGGGGGCGTTTTTGTTTAGCGGGGGGACGCTGACGTTGGGGAGCGACGTGATCCCGAATCTGCAACTGACGGGCGGGGTGGTGACGCTGGGGCCAAACTTCCAGGGTGGTGTGATCACCAATCTGAATTTTGGCGGAACGTTGAATGGAAATTATGTGGTGGCGGGGACTTTGACGTTGGGGAACGGCGTGACGGGAGGGTTGGAGTTGTTGAGCGGCGCGGTATTGAACTGGAGCGGGGGCACGATCAGCAGCGGCCTGCAAATCACCAATGGCGCGGTGGTGCACTGGAGCGGGGGCAATTTGGCGGGGAACTCGCAAGTGCAGGCGGGCGGGTTGATGGATTGGAGTGGGGGGACGGCGCTTGGGCCGGTGACCATTGAGGCTGGCGCGGCGTTGACGCTGAACGGTGGGGGGACGAAGTATGTGCAGAACGGATTGACTAACGCTGGGTTGGTGACGTGGACTGGTGGGACGGTGTATGTGATGAACAACGGGTCGGCGACGTATGCGGGGGTGATTGAAAATCTGACCGGAGGGTTGTGGGACATCCGGTGCGACCAGAGTCTGGCGGCGTATTTTGGGGGGACGAACGCATACTTCCGCAACCACGGCACGCTGCAAAAGTCCACTGCTGCGGGGACGACATCGGTGACGGTGCCGCTGCATAATGGGGGTTTGGTGACGGTGTTGCAGGGGACGTTGAACCTGAGCAACGGCGGGACACTGGAGGGCAACTATGTGGCTGGGGCCGGGGCGGTGGTGAATTTTTCGGGTGGGGCGTTTAGCTATAGCACGCCGCCGTTGTTGAGCGGAGCGGGGGCGTTTTTGTTTAGCGGGGGGACGCTGACGTTGGGGAGCGACGTGATCCCGAATCTGCAACTGACGGGCGGGGTGGTGACGCTGGGGCCAAACTTCCAAGGTGGTGTGATTACCAATCTGAATTTTGGCGGAACATTGAATGGAAATTATGTGGTGGCGGGAATCTTGACGTTGGGGAACGGCGTGACGGGAGGGTTGGAGTTGTTGAGCGGCGCGGTGTTGAACTGGAGCGGCGGGACGATCAGCAGCGGTCTGCAAATCACCAATGGCGTGGTGGTGAACTGGAGCGGGGGCAATTTGGCGGGGAACTCGCAAGTGCAGGCGGGCGGATTGGTGAATTGGAGTGGGGGGACGGTGGTTGGGCCGGTGAGCATTGCGAGCAACGGGGTGCTGACGGTGAGCGGAGGCGGGACGAAGTATGTGCAGAACGGATTGACCAACGCGGGTGTGGTGACGTGGACTGGTGGGACGGTCTATGTGATGAACAACGGGACGGCGACGTATGCGGGGGTGATTGAGAACCTAGCCGGGGGGTTGTGGGACATCCGGTGCGACCAGAGTCTGGCGGCGTATTTTGGGGGGACGAACGCTTACTTCCGCAATCAAGGGACGCTGCAAAAATCCACCACTGCGGGGACGACATCGGTGACGGTGCCGCTGCACAATGCGGGGTTGGTGACGGTGCAGCAGGGGACGTTGAACTTGAGCAATGGCGGGACGGTGGAGGGCAACTATGTGGCTGGGGCCGGGGCGGTGGTGAATTTTTCGGGTGGGGCGTTTAGCTATAGCACGCCGCCGTTGTTGAGCGGAGCGGGGGCGTTTTTGTTTAGCGGGGGGACGCTGACGTTGGGGAGCGACGTGATCCCGAATCTGCAACTGACGGGCGGGGTGGTGACGCTGGGGCCAAACTTCCAGGGTGGTGTGATTACCAATCTGACGCTGGCCGGGGCGACCCTGAACGGCAACTTAATGGTGACCAACGATGGCGTGTTGAACTGGAACGGGGGCACGATCAGCAGCAGTCTGAAAGTCGCCGCCGGCGGGTTGGTGGAATGGAGTGGGGGGACGGCGCTTGGGTCGGTGATGATTGAGGCTGGCGCGGCGCTGACGATGAGCGGAGGCGGGACGAAGTATATTCAGAACGGATTGACCAACGCGGGTGTGGTGACGTGGACGGGTGGGACGGTCTATGTGATGAACAACGGGACGCCGACGTATGCTGGGGCGATTGAGAATCTGACCGGGGGGTTGTGGGACATCCGGTGCGATCAGAGTCTGGCGGCGTATTTTGGGGGGACGAACGCTTACTTCCGCAACCAAGGGACGCTGCAAAAATCCACCACTGCGGGGACGACGTCGGTGACGGTGCCGCTGCATAATGGGGGATTGGTGACGGTGTCGCAGGGGACGTTGAACTTGAGCAACGGTGGGACGGTGGAGGGCAACTATGTGGCTGGGGCCGGGGCGGTGGTGAATTTTTCGGGTGGGGCGTTTAGCTATAGCACGCCGCCGTTGTTGAGCGGAGCGGGGGCGTTTTTGTTTAGCGGGGGGACGCTGACGTTGGGGAGCGACGTGATCCCGAATCTGCAACTGACGGGCGGGGTGGTGACGCTGGGGCCAAACTTCCAGGGTGGTGTGATTACCAATCTGACGCTGGCCGGGGCGACCCTGAACGGCAACTTATTGGTGACCAATGATGGCGTGTTGAACTGGAACGGGGGCAACATCACCAGCAGTCTGAATGTCGCCGCCGGCGGATTGGTGAATTGGAGTGGCGGGACGGCGCTTGGGCCGGTGACCATAGCGAGCAACGGGGTGCTGACATTGAGCGGAGGCGGGACGAAGTATGTGCAGAACGGATTGACCAACGCTGGGTTGGTGACGTGGACGGGCGGGACGGTCTATGTGATGAACAACGGGACGCCGACGTATGCGGGAGTGATTGAAAATCTAACCGGGGGGTTGTGGGACATCCGGTGTGACCAGAGTCTGGCCTCTTATTTTGGGGGGACGAGTGCCTCCTTCCGCAACCACGGCACGCTGCAAAAATCCACCACCGCAGGCACGACCACGGTTTCAATCATCCTGAACAACGCCGGCGTCATGAGTCTCTTGACCGGCACCATTAATTTCAACGCTGGCGGCAACTATGTGCAAAGCGGTGCAATTTTGAACTTTGGGCTGTCCGGTCCGGGTGGAGCGACGCGGATGATTGTGAACGGCAATCTCGCCTTGGACGGCACTTTGACCGCGAACCTTCTGAACGGTTATACGCCAACTGCGGGCAACAGCATCCCGCTCATCACTTGTGGCACGTTGTCGAATTCCTTCCAGGCCCTGAATCTTCCGGCAGCGGGCACTGGGCTGGGCTGGCGCGTCGCTTACGCCGCCAACGGGGTCTCCTTGCAGGTCATTTCTAATGCGACCACCACCGCCCAGATTGTCGGCAACGTCACGGATCAGACCAGCAGCCCGGTGACCAACCTCACGGTCTTCGCGTTCACGACCAATGCGAACAACACCATCTTCCTGAGCACCACCACTGATGCGGGCGGCAATTATTCGCTGGCCGTGTCGAACGGGACATGGTTCGTCGGCCTGAAAAACCTCCCCGCCCGGGGCTACAATCCAGTGACGAACCAGGTCGCGGTGGTGAACAACGCCAACCAGACGATCAACTTTGTTTTGGCGCCTTACACCGGCGTCTTGAATGCGATTGCCACGTCGGTCCATCCCCCCGGCGCGGGCACGAGCAGCGGCGACGGGTTATATGCGGAGGGCAGTTCGGTCATCGTGACCGCTGCGGCCAACACGAACACTTTGCCGTATTATTTTTCCAGTTGGACGGAGAACGGCGTTTTCCAAAGCGCCAGCAGCACCTATGTTTTTCCGGCGCAACGCAACCGTCAGTTGGTTGCCAACTTCACCCTGCCCGCCTTTACCGTCATCGCCTCCAACAGCCCGCCGGCGGCGGGAACAGTGAGTGGCGCGGGCACTAATTTCTTTGCCAGCACCAATGTTTTGACCGCGCAGGCCGGCTACGGTTACGCGTTCACCAACTGGACGGAGAACGGGGTGGTCATCGGCACCAACCCAACCTTGAGCACGGTGATTTACTCGAATCACTTCATTGTCGCCAACTATGTCGAAGCGAATCTGTCCCACGTTGTCACCACGGCGACATCGCCCGGGGGCATCGCCCCGGTGACCGGCGCGGGGATTTTTACGAATGGCCAGACCGCCAGTTTCAGCGCCCCGCCAACCGTGCTGAGTCCGCCCTACCTTTATACGTTCCAGAGATTCGCCTTGAGCAACAATCTGATTTCCAGCAGCCCGAGCTTTAACAAAACCTTTGCCACCACGGATCATCCCGCGCTCCATTACGTCGCGGTTTATGACACGTTGAACATCGTGCCGCAGTTGAACAGCACGGTGGCGAACTATCCCAACCCGGTGCCGGCGACCACCAATTTGCTGCTCACATTCCGCTTTGATCGTTCGATGCAAACGAATGTGCCTCCGTTGGTTTCTCTGACGAACCTGGGCGGCGGAAGCCAGCCGGTGGTCGGGACCAACGGTCACTGGACCAGCACCGCCTTGCTCAACGACACCTATGTCACGCCCGGCATCACACTGGGCACCGGCATGGACGGTCTCAACCAGGTGTTCATCTCCGGGGCGCAGGACACGAATGGTTACACCTTGGCCCTGACGAACGGTTTGAGTCTCGTCGTGGACGCCACGTTCCCGGTTTTGAGCAACGTGTCCGCCACGCCCCTGGTGGTGACGGCCGCGGTCACATGGAATTCCGACGAACCGACCGCCGGCAGCGTGGAATATGGTCTCACAACAGCGTATGGGGCGACGAGCTACGGCGGTTCGTCTGTGACTAATCACAACATAACCCTCTACAATCTCACCGCCGCGACCACGTATCATTATCGCGTGCGCTCCGCCGACGTGGCGGGGAACACCACCGTCTCTGCTGATGCGACCTTTACCACGCTCGCCGCGCCGGATTTGCTGGCCACGAACCTCAACGTCACGGGCGATCTTGTCTCCGGCGGCAATCTCACGATTTCCTGGGCGGACACCAACGCCGGTCCGGCCGCAACCTATGCGTATTGGTATGACCAGATCATCGTTTCCAATCTCACCACCGGCGCGCAATTGCTGAACACGGTGCTTTACTACAATCCCACCGTCAGTGGTCCCATCGCGGCGGGGGCCGCGCAAGTTCGCTCGGTGAATTTCACCCTGCCCAACGGCTCGGCCGGGGTCGGTAATCTGCAGATCACCGTCATCGCTGATGTTTACAACAATCAATACGAGTTCAACGCCGGCGGCACGGCGGAGAACAACAACCGCGCGACGGCCAATGTTGCCAGCGTGCTGGCGGCTTATCCCGATCTGCAGATCACCGGGCTGACGGTGACCAATGCCGCGATCCAATCCGGCGGAGTGGTGGGGTTGACGTGGCTGGACAGTAACGCTGGCGCGGGCGCGGTGAGCAATGCGTTCTCGGATCGCGTTATCGTCGTGAACGTCACCAACAACCAGACGCTTGTGAACACGTTGCTGCCGTATTCGGACGGCGTTGCGGGCGGTGGTTCAGTCGCGCGCCAGTTCGCCTTCACGCTGCCCGATGGCCCGGCGGGGGCGGGTGAACTGCTCATTACGGTCGTGGCTGACGCACAGAATACGATCTACGAGTTTAATCTGGGCGGCACGGGCGAATCCAACAACACCAACGCCATCCCCGCCGTCGCCGCCCTCGCGCCGTATCCCGATTTGATCGTCACCAACGTCATCACGCCGCTGACCGCCATCGCGGGCCAGACGATCCAATTGATCTGGTCGGATTTGAACCAAGGCAGCGCCCCGGCGACGAATGCGTGGTTTGACCAGGTGTTTCTCACCAGCAGTAATGGCATCGGCGGCGGACAACTGCTCGCCACGTTCAGCGTCACCAACGGGTTGACCGCCGGGCAATCCCTCACGCTCACGCAGAACGTCACGCTGCCGCCGTTCGTTTCCGGCACGAACTGGCTCATCGTCAAGGCCAACGTCGCCGCGGCGTTTTATGAGGGCAGCCTGACGAACAATGCCGCCATCGCCACCAATGCCACCGTGCTGGATTCGTCGCTGCAACTGACCTTGTCGCCCAACACCATCTCCGAATCTGCCGGCAGCAATTCGGTGCTCCTGAGCATCTCGCGCAACGGCGTGTTGACCGCGCCGCTCACCGTGAACTTGAGCAGCACGTTGACCAATGTGTATTTGCCCGCCAGCGTCGTCATCCCGGCCGGGGTGAGTTCGACCAACCTTTATCTCAGCATCGCGGACAACAATTTCTCCGGCGACACGGTGGTCGGCCAGGTGATCGCGTCGGCCAGCGGCTTTGCCGCGCCATTTGCCAACCTGACCATCACGGACAACGACGTCGCCGCGCTGACGCTGTCCTTGAGCGTGGGTGAAATCGCCGAGGACGCCGGGACGAATGCCGTCGCCGGCTTGATCACGCGCAACACCAGCCTCGCCAATCCGCTCGTCGTTTCGCTGGCGAGCGACCGGCCGGATGTCTTGCTCGCGCCGGCCTCGGTGACGATTCCCGCCGGGAACGCCGCCGCCATCTTCCAGCTCACGCCCGTGCCGGACGGTCTGCTGGCGAGCGCCCGCCGCGCCCGCGTCACCGCAACCGCGTCTGGTTTCTCCTCCGTTTCGACGGCGGTGGATGTGTTGAACACCGATACCGTGCAACTCAGTCTCGCGCTCGCGGATTCCGTCGTCAGCGAAGGCGCGGGCAACAACGCCACGCTCGGTACCGTGACCCGTGGGGTCGTCACGCCGCTGGCGCAAAAAGTCCAGCTCACCCGGGTCGGCAGTCCGCTCGTGAGCGTGCCGAATCAGGTGACGATTCCGGCGAACACCGCATCCGTGAACTTCAATGTCGGCGTCGCGACCGATGGGTTGGTCACCGGCGCGCAGCAGGCTTTCATCGTTGCCAATCCGCTCAATCAATCCAACGTGCCGGAAACCATCGGTGAGGCGGAGGTTCAGTTGCAGGTGCTCGACACCAACGGGCCGAGCCTGAATCTGCAACTGGCCGCCCCGGTGATCTCCAAAGGCAGCAACACGCTGGCGACGCTGACGCGCAACACCCCGGCCACGAACATACTCACCGTCGCGCTCTCGGCCGCGCCGACGAACGTGATTTCCTTCCCGCCCACGGTGGACTTCGCCTTGGGGCAAACCAGCGTGACGTTCACGGTCACCGGCGTGTTGGATGGTTTGCAGACCGGCAATCGCGATACGACGCTGACCGCTGCGGCGGCAGGTTTCAATTCCGCCGCCCGGTCGCTCACCGTTTCAGACATTTATCTGCCGGACCTCGTGCCCGCGTTCGTCAGCATGCCGACCAATGCCTACACCGAGCAACAGATCACCGTGACGTGGCAGGTGACGAACCTCGGCCTCGGCGCGACGACGAATCAGAACTGGTTCGACTACGTGTATCTGGCGACCGACGGACTGGGCGGCGGTCAGGCTTTGTTTGCTGCCAAGCCGCGCGTGCAAGCGCTGGCCGTGGGGGAGAGCTACACGAACTCGGCGAGCTTCTACCTGTCGGCATTGCCGGGCAATTTCTGGATCATCGTCGAGGCGAATGGCAATCGCACCCTTACCGAACTCAAGACCTCGAACAACTCGGTCTTTTCCGGCGTGCCCCTGGTGGCGAACGCGGCGTATCGCGCCGAGTTGCTGAACGCCAATCCCACGCTCGCGGCGTCCGGAACGCCGGTCGTGTTGCAAGGCCGGACGTTTAACCCGACCAACAACGCGCCGATGCCGAATCGCTCCGCCACGGTGCGGGTGCTGGTGAACGAGACGCGGCGCGTGTTCCCGGTCAATTCCGATGCGAGCGGCAATTTCTCCTACACCTTCCAGCCGCTGGCGAACGAAGCGGGTGATTACACCGCCACTGCCGATCATCCGAGCCTGACTGATCCGGCGGCGCAGGTCGCGTTCACGTTGCTGGGCTTGGCCGCTGATCCGGCGAATATCTCGCTGCAACTCCTGCCCAACGCGCCGGTCAGCGGCACGTTGCTCCTGACCAACCTGTCGAGCCACGCCTTGAGCGGGCTGGCCTTCACGACGCCGGACTTGGGCACGAATCTGACGGCGCAATTCACCTTCACCAATACCACCTTGCCGCCCAATGGCGTGATTGGCGTGGACTACACGTTGGAATCGCCGCTGACCCGTGCCGCGCAAATGAACTTTCCCGCGACGGTGACTTCGACCGAAGGCGCGACCCGCGCCGTGGGGATGTACATCAAACTCGTCCCGACGCTCGCGCAACTCGTCGCCACCCCCGCTTATCTGCAACGCGGCATGGTCCGCGGCGAGCAGACCGTGGTGTCGTTCACCATCGCCAACACCGGCGGCACGGCCAGCGGTGATTTGACCGTGCAGATCCCGAGTTTGCCGTGGTTGAGTTACGGTTCGACGACGAATATTCCCTCCCTCCCGGCTGGCAGCAATACCGTGGTGACGTTGTTGTTGAATCCGGCCGCCGACCTGACGCTCGGCCTTTACAACGGAAACATCGCCGTGTTCAACCAGAACGTCGGCGTGACCATCCCGTACCAGTTCCGCGCCGTGTCGTCCGGCATCGGCGATCTGATCGTGAACGTGACGGATGATTACACCTACTACGTCGCGGGCGAACCCAAGGTGACGAACGCCACGGTCGTCCTGCGTGATCCGTTCACCGGCAGCATCGTGGCGCAGACCAATTCCGGGCCGACCGGGGTGGCGCAATTCAGTGATCTGACCGAGGGCAGTTACACCGTGGACGTCGCCGCGGACAAACATAACCAGTTCCGCGGCACGGCCACGATTGCCGCCGGCACCACGAATACGCTCGAAGCCTTCCTGCCGCGCCAGCTCGTGACGTATCAATGGTCGGTGGTGCCGACGGAGATCGAGGACAAATACAAGATCGTGCTCGAATCGGTGTTCGAGACCGAAGTGCCCGTGCCCAACGTGGTCATTGAAGAACCGCAGGTCATGGTCGTGGTGGCGGAGGGCAAGATCTCGCAGTTCGAGATGAAACTGACAAACCACGGGTTGATCGCGGCTGAGGATGTGGCGGTGGATGCTCCGTATCACCCGACTTATCTCATCACGCCGCTCGTGCAGAACGTCGGCAGGATTCCCGCGAAGAGTTCCGTGACGATCCCGGTGACGGTGCAATTCCGTTCCACTGCAAGCGGCGGGGCGATCGCGGCGGCGCGGGGGGCGGGCGATGGTCCGCTGGCGGCGGATGGTGGTGGTTGCTCGTTGGAAGACATCAACGCGTGTCTGCCGAAGATTCCCTTGCGCGCGCGTTATTCTTATCCGTGCGGTGGTAACAATGTTTCACAAAGCCGCTCGCTGGACCTCTCCGTCATCTGTGCCGGGTTGGATGCGCAGGAATGTTACGAGAATCTGGCTGAGTTGCTGGCTTCGGGCAATCTGCTCAGCGTCGGCTGCAATGCCATCAACGCCTTCCTCGCGTGCGCGGGGGCCAACCTTACGCCCTGTCAGCAAGCCGCCATTTCTACCGCGTGCGGTGCGGCTTTGGGTGGGATTGCTGGCGCGGCGGGGGCCGGTGCGGGAGGGGCGCTCGAATGTCTCTGCTCGCATCTGGATGACATCCCGTTCCCGTCCTTTGGTGGCGGCTCATCGCCGCCGCCGCCGACTGGTGGCGGGTTGCTGCCGATCTTTCCGACCGGCGGCTACTACGCGGCTGGGAATCCTGTCGTGACTTACATCTACATTCCCGGCGGCAACTGCGGCGGCGCATCGGCGGCCCCGACGGCTGCCGCGAGCGTGTCGTCGTCCGGCTATAATCCTGCTTCCGCCCTGCGGCTGGCGGCCCCGGCCAAGGCGAATGCCTCGTCCGGGGTGTGTGCCCGGGTGCGCCTTCGCATCAATCAGGAAGTGGTCATGACACGCAGCGCGTTCGTCGGGACGCTGGAGATCGAGAACGGCGGACTCTCATCCATCACGGGCGTGCAGGTCACGTTGGACTTCCGCGATGGCGGCGGGACGAATGCGGCGACGAAGTTTGTCACCGAAGGTCCGGTGTTGAGCAGTTTGACAGCGGTGAACGGCTCGGGCGAACTGGCGGGCGGCGCGACCGGGGCGGCGGTTTATACCTTCATCCCCACGTCGGAGGCTGCGCCGGATCGTCCTTACACGTATCAGATCGGTGGCACGTTGCGGTACATTGATGACGGCCAGGAAGTCGTCGTGCCGTTGCTTTCCGCGCCCATCACGGTTTATCCCGAGGCGAAACTGGATCTCGTTTATTTCCAGCAACGTGATGTTTACGGCGACGATCCGTTCACGTTGCCAGTCGAGCCGTCCGAGCCGTACACGCTCGGTTTGATCGTGAAGAACATCGGCGCGGGTGACGCGAAGAACTTTGAAATCACCTCTGGCCAGCCGCAGATCATCGAAAACGAAAAAGGCCTGCTGATTGACTTCAGCATCATCGGCACGCGCGTCGGCAGCAACGCCATCTCGCCGTCGCTGACCGCCAAGCTCGGCAGCATCACCGCGGGCGCCGCCAAGGTGGTCACGTGGGATTTGATCTCGTCGTTGCAAGGCAAGTTCATCTCGTTCGAGGCGTCGTTCGAGCACGTGGACGGCCTGGGGCATACGAACCTGTCGCTCATCAACAGCATCGAGACGCATGAGCTGACTCACGCGGTGCGCGCCAATCGCGTGACTGACGATGGCATCGTGGACTTCCTCGTGAACGATTTTGCCGATCCGCAGAACCTGCCGGATTTGCTCTACCTGAACACGGGTGCGATCGAGCCGGTGAACGTCGTGACCAATGGCAGCTTTGACGGTCCGGCCGGCCCGGGACATCTGCAGGTGCAACTCACCACGACCGTCAGCGATGGCTGGAATTATTTCCGCCTGCCTGATCCCGGCCCGGGGTATCTGCTCGCGAGCGTCGTCCGCTCGGATGGCAAGCCGCTGGCGCTGACGAACAATGCGTGGACGACCGACCGCACGTTCCCGTCGTCCAGTCCCGGCGCGATCAAGGAGAACCTCGTGCATCTCTTCGATTGGGCGGGTCCGGGTCAATATACGTTGACCTATCGTTCCACCAACACGGCGACGCCCTCCATCGTGCAGTTCGTGCCGGTGACGCCGTTCACGCAGACCGGCGCGGTGGCCACGGCGACAATCATCTTCTCGGAACAGATGAATCTTGCCACGTTCAACTACACGGCGCTGAGCTTGAGACTGAATGGTGGCACGAATCTGATCACAGCGGCCAGCGGCGTCACTGTTGCTGCGGCCGGCGGCAACAGCTACACCATCAACGGACTCGCGGGACTCACGGGTGTGGACGGCAATTACACCCTGACCGTCAATGGCGAGGACCTTTTCGATGTGTGGGGCAACAACGTGGGAGATGTTTCCGCCTCGATTTCCTGGGCCAAGGGCAATGCCGCGCCCGTGGTCGAAAGCATCACGACGATTTCACCGAACCCGCGCAACACGCCGGTCGCTTCGCTGCTGGTCACGTTCTCGAAGGCGATCAATCCGGCGAGCTTCACGCTGGATGACATTGCGCTGACGTTGGATGGCGGAAGCGATCTGATCGGGGCGGGCGTCACTATCACGACCGCCGACAACACCACCTTCGCTGTCTCCGGCTTGGGTGGATTGACCGGTGCGGAAGGCGGCTACATTTTCACCGTCAATGCCGCCTCTGTATCCGATGGCGTTGGCACGACCGGGCAGGGGTCGCAAGCGGTGGCGTGGGCGATGATCACGAGCGCGCCGCACATCACGGCCTTGCCGCCGGTGAACACCAACCCGCGCAACATCGTGGTGCAAAACCTCGATGTCACCTTCTCGCATCCGATCAATCCGGCGACGTTCAACTTCGCCGATCTCACGTTGACGCGAAATGGCGGGCCGAACCTCATCGGCTCGAACGTGATTGTGACGGCGTTGAGCCCGACGGATTATCGCATCAGCGAAATCAGTTGGGTGCAGGGCAGTGCGGGCGCTTATGTCTTCACGGTGAACGCCGCTGGCGTCCAGGACTTGGCCGGCAATGCGGGTGTCGGCAGCACGAACATCAGTTGGCAGATGGTGCTCGATACTCCGCCAACCCCCACCAATCTGGTCATCACGCCGGACCTGGGCATTTCAGCCAGCGATGGCTTGACCAGCACGAATCTGGTCACGCTCCTCGGCTCGGTGGCGGGAACGAATCTGACGGTTCGTGTTTACGATGAAAGCACGGCGACGGATCTGGGCCTGGCCTCCATGAACGGGACGAATTTCAGCGCGGCGCTGCTGTTCGCGGCCTCCGGGACGCATCGGCTCAAGGTCACGGCGATTGACGGCGCGGGCAACGTCTCCGCTGCGGCCTACAAACAGGTGGTTTGGGATCAGGTGCGCCCCTCGGCCAGCATCGGCCAGGTGCTCACGCCGATTTACGCCGGTATCAACAGCGTCACGATCACCTTCACCGAAGGCATCAATCCGGCGACGATTTCCAGCGCCAACTTCGTGCTGACCCGTGACGGCACTAATGCGTTGACGCCGAGCTTCAGCTTGGTCACCAGCAACATTGCGCAACTCAACGGCCTGAGCGCGCTCACGGAAGACTTGGGCACGTACCAGGTGACCGCCAATCTGAACGGCGTGGCGGATTACGCGGGCAACACCGCCACGAATGTCCTGACGATGACCTGGCTGCGCGACACGTTGAACCAGCCACCGATCCTCACGCCGATCACCAACATGGTCGTGACGCCAGACGGCGGGATAGTTTATCGCGTCGAAGCGTTTGATCCGGATGGCGATGAATTGACCTATAGTCTTGGGGCTGACACTCCGACCAACGCAATCATCGTGGCGACAAATGGCTTGTTCCGCTGGCGGCCCACCCGGGCCAATGCCTCCACCACGCGCGACTTCACCGTCGTCGTGACGGACAATGGCAACCCGCCGATGAGTACAAGCAACACCTTTGCGGTCACGGTGCTGGATTATCTCGACGTGACCCTCGGCCACACCAATCTCCTGGGCGGTGAGACGGCAACCTTGCCGGTGGTGATTTCCTCCAGTGAAGGCGTGAGCAATGTGCAGTTCCGCGTGGCTGTGCCGTTCGGGGTGCTGACGAACTGGACGCTGGTGTCGGAATCCGCCCAACTGGCGACGGCGACGTTGCTGACGGAGGCGTCCGCGTTCACGATCAATCTGGAAACCGTGCCCGGCCAGCTCATCCAGGGCACGCAACAGGTGTCGCGCCTGGAGTTCACCGCTACGACCAATTCGCTCTCGCAATTCCTCCCATTGCAGGTGGCCGACCTCGCTGGTCTCAAGCCAGGCGGCATCACTTACAGCAACAACGTGGCCGGTGGCGGCCGCGTCGTCGTGGTGCAGGAATATCCGTTGTTGGAAGGTTTTGTGTTGGCCAACCAGACGCGGCAGTTGGTGATCTATGGTCGCCCGGGAACAAATTATCAATTGCACGTCGCGACGAATGTCATCCCGCCGATCAACTGGCAACCGGTCACCAGTTTCAACCAGACCAACGTGCTCGTGCGTTGGCCGCTTGGACAAGACAGCGGCATGTTCTTCTATCGGTTGGAACAAGAGCCGTGACGGCGAGTGCCGGGGAGGTAGGGCAGGCTTTCCAGCCTGCCGGTGCGCCGGACTTTCCAGTCCGGTGTTTCGAGGAACGGGCGACTGGAAAGTCGCCCGCACCGGCAGACAAGAATGTCTGCCCTACGGCTTGCGGCTCGCCCGCTGCCGTCAACTTTGGTTTCGAGGTTAGCGCAGAAAATCCCGCTCCAGCGTCTCGACCAGTCTGGCGACGGCCATCATCAGTTCGCCGCGGCGTTCGATGTCGGCTTCGTCGGCGGACATGTCAATCGGCTCGGCGATGACGGCGGAGTAGCGCTGGTTGAGGGGGAGGGCCTCGTCGGTGTTGCCGAGTTGACGGACGAGCTTGAGCACTTCGTCAGCGCGACGTCTGGCCTCGGCGATCTTCTTCAACGCTGCGTTGGGCGTCGTTTTCCCGGTTTGGACGCGCTTCAACAAACCACAGTCAAACGCCGCGCATCGTTGCGGGCGATCCGCGTAGATGCGACACAGCCCGTTGACGAGACAGGCGCAGGGTTGGGCGAAGGCGGTCTTGCGCCCCTTGCGGAAGAATTCCACCCCGAGTTTGCCGAGGCGTTTTGCGTCGTCGCCACGCTGGAGTTCGACGTCGCCAAACAACACGCCGTTGCAGCACAGGCCGCAGGCAGGGCAAAGCTTGGCGATGGCCTCGGCGGATTTGGCGGCGGAAACTTTCACGCGAGTTGGAGGCCGGGAGCGATTTCGTCGTCGCAACTGGTAGCAGGTTGACCGGCGAGAAGTTTTCGCTCGGCAAGAATTCCGACCATGGCGGCGTTGTCCGTGCAGAGGGATTTTTCCGCGAGACGAAGTTTGAGTCGCTGCCGCTCGCAGGCTCGGGCCAGTTCGGTGCGCAGACTGCGATTACAGGAAACGCCGCCCGAGGCCGTGACGCATTTTACCCCGAGCCGTTTGGCGGCGCGCAGGGTTTTTTTCACGAGCACTTCCACGATGGCGTTTTGCACGCTGGCGCAGAGGTCGCGCAGGGATTGCTCGTTCTCCAGCAACGTCGGATGATCGCGCAGAAAATAGCGGATGGAAGTCTTGAGGCCGCTGAAGCTGAAATCGTCGTTGGCGTCGTTGAGCAACGGGCGCGGGAAGTCGAAGGCCTTCGGGTTGCCTTGCTCCGCGAGCCGGTCAATCACCGGGCCGGCCGGGTAGGGGAGGCCCATCAGTTTTCCAGCCTTGTCAAAACATTCACCGGCGGCGTCGTCAATCGTGCCGCCGAGGACGCGATGTTTCAGTTCGGATTTGACGTAAACCAGCATGGTGTGCCCGCCGCTCACGATGAGCGAGACATTGGGTTCAAACTGTTCAAACTCGGCGCGCGGTGGAGTTCCCGCAATCCACGGTGAATAGAGATGCGCTTCGTGATGATGGATGCCGAGAAACGGTTTTCGCAGTGCGTAGGCGATGGATTGCCCGGCCTTGAAACCGACGAGCAATGCGGTCGGCAGGCCCGGGCCTTGTGTGGCGGCGATGGCGTCCAGTTGGTCCGCGGTTACGCCCGCTTCGCGCAAGGCCGCCGTCGTGACGGGCAGAAAATTTCGCAGATGTTCGCGGGCGGCAAGTTCGGGGACGACCCCGCCGTATTCGGCGTGGAGTTTGATCTGGGAGGAAACCACCGTCGCGCGCACGCAACCGTTGCTGATCACGGCCGCGCTGGTTTCATCGCAGGAGGTTTCAAGCGCCAATAACAACACGCCTTCAGGGTAGAGGGCGACGCGTTGGAATCAATTCCGTTCGTTGCGCGCGGCGATTTTGCCGGACTTGGCTTTGCTGCCCGGAACGGGAGAGCGTTCGGTGAAAACCATGATGCCCTTGAGCACGTCCATGGCGCGTTCGAGTTGCGGATCGCGAGCGGAGCGGACGGCGTCGCGCTCGGATTCCTCGACGGATTCAATGCCGCCGGGCGTGATCCTCAGCCGGGCGAGGCGCTCTTCTTCATCCGACATCGGCACGACGATGTCAGGCGTGATGCCGTGCTCGTGGATGACCTTGTGGCTGGGCGTGTAGTATTTGGACGTGGTGAGTCGCAATGCCGCGCCGCCTTCGAGTGGGAGGATTTCCTGCACCGAACCTTTGCCGAATGTTTTTTCACCGATGATGATGGCTTTGCATTTGCCGAGCGCCGCATAGTCCTGTAGGCAGCCGGAAACAATTTCCGACGCGCTGGCGCTGCCGTAATTCACCATGACCACAAGGGGCAGGTCGCGGAATTCGCCGCTGCGATTCGTGACCTTGCGATCCTTCTTGTCGTTGCGGCCTTCGGTGGTGACGACGAGTTGTCCCCGCGGGAGAAAACGTTCGCAAACTTCCACGGCTTGATCAAGGAGGCCACCGGGGTTGCCGCGCAGATCGAGAATCATGGCCTGCATGCCTTGGGCTTTCATCTTCTTCAGGGCCGCATCAAGTTCGATGCTGGTCCGCTCGCCAAATTGCGTGAGGCGGACGTAGCCGATTTTGTTGTCGAGCAGGGTGAATTCCTTTTTGCCGGTTGCGTCCTTGGCCATGTCCACTTTGATGATGGCGCGGGTCAGATTGTAATCCTTGGTTTCGCCTGAAGCCGGACGCTGCATGGTCAGGGTGACTTCAGTATTGGGTTCGCCCCGCAACTGTTTGACGGCCTCCTCCACGGACATTCTCTCGGCGCTCTTGCCGTCAATTTTCAGCAACCGATCCCCGGCCAGAATCCCGGCTTGAAATCCGGGCGTGTCCTCGATGGGCGTAACGACGGTGACGTAACCATCGCGGCTTTGGATCACGATGCCGAGTCCGCCAAATTGCCCTTGCGTGTCGCTTTGCAGTTCCTTGAACCGCTCGGGATCAAGAAATTCGCTGTGGGGATCGAGTGTATCCACCATGCCTCGGAGCGCGCCGTAAACGAGCTGTTGATAGGTGAGGTTTGTGCCGTCCACATAATCGCGGCGGACCTTCTCCATGACGAAGGAGAACAATTCCAGGTTCGGGTAGGGGGAATCTTTCTGTCCGGCGGCGGCGCTGGAGAAATAGACCTGCGCGCCCAGCGCCAGATTGAGCGCCAGGGCCACAATGACAATCCCGTACATCAATCTTTGTTTCATAGCATCACAACACCGTAGAACGTGAGTGACAATAGATTTGGAACGCCGACTTGGCAAGGAATGCGAGTGTGAAACCACCGGGGGGGACTATTGTCGCGCCGGGGCAGGGCTTAGTGGCCCAAAGAAAAGCCCCGCTGGCGGGGCTTGAAAATTGGTTGCGGGGCCAGGATTTGAACCTAGAGCCTGTCATGCACTTTTGGCGAAGAAAGATATTTGAGCAAGAGCAGCGCGAAGGCGAGCCAGTGATAACCGGCCAGGGTCTGGGCGAGCCGCTCGTAATCACGCGCCAGCCGCCGAAAGCGTGAATTTCCAGTTCTCTCATCCACATTGGTTGTGGCTGCTGTTGCCGGCCTGGGGTTGGATTTGCTGGCTTACACGAACTTCCGACGTGCAAGTCAGCCCTTTGTGACGATGGGTTGCCTGTGCAGCGTGCTTGATGATTGTCACAGCCACCGTGCTGGCACTGGCCGGGATTCAATGGCAACGTCCCATCGAAGGAATAAATGTTTTCTTCGCGCTGGATCGCTCGGACAGCGTGCCCATATCGCAACAGGAAGAATCATTGCGCTGGCTGAATCAAGTCGGGCGCGACAACCCGAAGCTGCTCTGGCTGCGGGCGAATTTAAAGTGCTGCCGGTCTGCCCGGCGGCGTTGGGTTTAAGATTACTCGACTAATTGCGTTCCGCAGTGCGGCGCAAAACCTAAGCTTTAAAACGTGAAACCTCAATGACAGCAAATCCAGCCTCGCATACAATCCTAGCCACAGCATTATACCCAATTATTCACACCATGAATCGTCACACCACGCAATCCGTTGCCCTTAGCAAACCAACTCAAAGGGGCTTCAACTATGGCAGCTTGATCGCCAGGGTCGTCGCGCTTTCCGTGGCGGCAGCCGCACTAGCCTGCGGCTTACCAGCCAAGGCATTGCTGGCTGAGTATCAAACCGCCGTCACCAATGAATCGAGCCTGATTTCGTATTACACTTTCGATCAAGACGATGCTGCGGACGGGCGTGGGACAAACAGCGGCACGCTCATCGGTTCACCCTCGTTTGCTACAGGCACAGGCGGTTATGGCAAAGCTGTGGTGCTTAACGGCACCAACTGGGTGAATCTCGGCGTGGTGGAAGATTTCGCTTTTGCCAACGATGATAACGGCGCGGTTGAGGCATGGGTGCAGGCCGGAAATCTGACCGGAGCAGGCTGTATTTTTGCGAACCGGGATGGATATTCCCGATGGCAGGTGAATATGACGCAGAACAAGCTCTCGATCGGCTCTTGGAATGGGGGCTCTTTTTTGACGATAGCAATTCCTAACGCATCAACGAACTGGCATCATATCGTGGCTGTTTATGGGGACGCCTATTTGACGGTGTATTGGGATGGTGCGCCGGTTGGCACTATTTCGCAACCTTTGGGCTTCACCGACTTCACCAAGTCCACACAAATTGGTTCGGTCTCACCGTATTTCTCCAACAATGAAAACTGGATTGGGAAGATTGACGAAGTCGCCATCTACGCTGACGCGCTGTCGCCCGCGGCGGTTCAGGCTCATTATGACGCGTTCTTGTTCGGCAATCCGCCGGTGATCACCAAGCAGCCCGTGGGTGGGAGCTTCATAGCCGGTGCGGCGCCAACCCTCAGCGTCACGGCAACAGGTCCCGGCTTGAGTTATCAATGGTACAAAGACGCGACGGCGTTGCCGGGAGAAACCACCAACACGCTTTCCTTTGCAAGCCTGAGCGCAAGTGATGCCGGAAGCTATTCGGTCATTGTGAGCAATGCGACGACAACGGTGACAAGCAGTAACGCCGTGGTTGCGTTGGCGGCCTTGCCCGCAAGGGTGGTCAGCTACCAGACGGCGGTTTCAAATGAAACGAGTTTGATTTCCTTCTACACCTTTGACCGGCTCTTGCCGGAAGACGTATTTGGATCGAACGCGGGGACGATGTCTGGGACTGCCGGTTGGGACGTGAGCTATGGGGGAGGTTCTGCGCAAGGTTTGAAACTTGATGGTTCGGGGCATGTGGACTTGGGCTCAGTGCCGGCTTTTAATTTTGCCTCCGGAGTTGGCACAGTCGAGGGCTGGTTCCGGGCGGATTGGACGAGCCTCGGGTATAACGCCAGCTTGGTCGCCAATCGTAACAATGGTCCCACGGTCTGGGGTCTGTACCTGAACCCTGCCAAAACCGGCCCCCTCGCTTACAATGGCCCCAGCACCATTACCTACGCGTATCCAGCCGGGGCCAGTACGAATTGGCACCATTTTGCCGCGGTATTCACCAACGCGACGGTCAATTTTTATTTGGATGGTGTTGCCCTTTCACCGCTGAATGCGGCGTTTCCTATGGGCACAGGAACTCCCACGACCACTCAAATTGGCGAATCCTGGAATTCCAGTTCGACGTTCCGGGGCTGGGTTGGGATGCTTGATGAAATCGCATTCTATTCTGCGGCCCTGCCGGCTTCCTCAATTCAAGCCCACTACAATTCCTTCGTTGCTGGTGTTCCCCCGGTGATCACCAGTCAGCCGCAGAATGCAAATATCCTCTCGGGCCAAGTCGGGCAATTGTCGGTCGGTGTCAGTGGCGCGCAATTGGCTTATCAGTGGTACAAGGACGGGGTTCTCATTCCGGAGGCGACAAACGCAGCTATTGGGTCTTTCACAGCTACCGCGGCCAATTCCGGCCTTTATCATGTGATTGTGACTAATATTTCCGGCAGTGTGACTAGCGCTGTTGCCATCGTGCAGGTCGGTAATGATATCGCCAACTATCAAGCCACAGTGCAGGCCGCGAGCAGCCTGATTTCCTATTACACCTTTGATGCTGGCGATGCTCAGGACACCAAGAATGCGCACCCAGGCACGGTTGCCAATGTCGTGGCCTACGGAACTGGCCCCGGTGGCGTGACCAATGCATCCCTTGTGTTGGACGGCACCGGCCATATTGATCTCGGCCAGGTAGCGGACTTTGATTTTGCCGACGGCACGGGCACGGTGGAAGGCTGGGTTCAGGCAAATTGGGATAATCCCGCACCATACGATCCCACATTTTTTGCGGATCGCGATGGGGGCAGCGTCTGGAGCGTTCACATGAGCCGCTGGAAAGTTGAGACCGGCAATTTCAGCTCCGGCTATCAGGCGCTCGCGCTTCCCAATGGCAACGGCTGGCATCACTATGCGATTGTATTCAACGCGGGCACGGTTTCGATGTATTGGGATGGCAAACCGCAGGGAAGCTTTTTCCAATCCATCAATTCGTTCCTAACCAAAACCACTCAGATCGGCTCATCTGCTCCAGGAACAACCTCCGAGGGATGGTTGGGCAACCTCGACGAAGTGGCGTTTTATAGCGACGCCCTTAGTTCTGAAACGGTCTTGAATCACTATCTGGCAATGGTCAGTCCTCAGCCATCGTTGAGCTACTCGTTGGTCGGCAATCAGATCACGCTCTCCTGGCCGACAGAGTTGGTGGGCTACACCTTGGAATCCGCCACGAGCCTGCCCGCTGTCTCGTGGTCGCCAGTGGCAGGTGTGGTTAACAACCAAGTCACGTTGGCTACGTCCAACGGCGCGCGGTTCTTCCGGCTTAAAAAGTGAACACCACCAGACGTTTTTGGATTGGGTCCATCCGGCGGGGAAAATCTTCCCGCCGGGCGTTCACCCTTATTGAGTTGCTGGTGGTCATCGCCATCATTGCCATCCTCGCGGCGATGTTGCTGCCCGCTTTGGCCAGGGCCAAGGAGAAGGCCAGCCGCATTGCCTGTCTGAACAACCTGAAACAGATCGGGTTGTTCCTGCAATTTTATACCGATGAAAATCAGGATGTTTTCCCGGCCCATCGCAACCAAAACCAAAGTGATAACCCCACTGCCGCTCTCACCAACTGGTGGGGGACGGCCATCATTGGTTATGCGAACAACCAATCGAACTTGTTTCATTGCCCCGCCTTGAAAGGGCCCCGCGTGGATAACGGGGTGGCTTGGGAGTGGGCTTTCGACTGCAACAATGTGGGTTATGGAATCAATACTTACTTCAACAGTCTGTGGCCCCTCACCGGGGGCAGCATGTCACTTGGTGGATTCACATTTGACTCGAAACCTTGGTTCAAACGCACGTCGGTGAAAAGCCCGTCAGACAATTTGATCATCGGTGACGGCATGCCGAAAAAGGATGGCTCGTTTAGTTGCAGTCTATACTGGCCACGCGCTTGTATGGACAGGAAAAGAAGCGTTAGCGGGGATTTCGAAGGCATTGACGTACTTCGTCATCGGGACAATGGGGTGGTTGTCTTTACCGATTCCCATGCTGAATCCCGCAAGGATGCAATGATTAACCCGCCGGTTGACCCCAGCAGCGGTGATCCCAAGGGGTTGATCAATTCGCGATACTGGGATCCGCTGAAACGAGCTGGCGACCGCTGATTTTTATGCTGCACAAACATACAGCAAGCCCTGTGGCTAACATTGGGCTTGCTGGCGAAAAGCTGTAGACAACGCGGGGCGTGAATCGCTTCGTACTCAATTTTAGGGGATTGTTCCGGCATGGCGGTCATGCCATGTTGGGGGGCAGATTCCTAATCAGACAGAAACAACCAAACTAACAAACAACCAAATTATGAAGAAGACTCATTTAGCCTTGGCCGTTCTCATGACGGCGGGGAGTGTATATGCTCAGAATATCCCGGCAGGGATGACGGGGCTGTGGCGGTTCCAAACCGCTGCCGATAAATTGAAGGCGACCATTGGCGCCGACCTGGTAACCAGCAATCCAAGCAACCCCAATTGGCTGACGGGTCCTTATACTCAAATCGCCGCGCCTTTGGGCAGTGATGGTGGCGTCATTCAGGATATGAGCTGGGATTACCTTTCGGTTTATCACGGCATCGGCGCGGAAGGCAAAGGCACTGGCGATTATATCAATAAGTATTCAATCCTAGTTGATTTTTATGCTGGAGGAAATGCTTGGAACAGCCTGTACCAGACTGCATGGAATGGCAACGCGAATGACGGCGACCTGTGGGTTAATGCGGCAACCACGACAGCCGCGACCATTGGCGTGGGTGACATCGGTTATTCAGCCACGACTTTTGACGCGACAAAATGGCATCGCATCGTATGGTCCGTTGATAACGGCAATTTCTTCAGGGTTTATGTTGATGGGGCTCTTCTCCTCGATGGCGCGGGTCAGGCTGTTGACGGCAGGTGGGCTTTGGAGCTCGATAGGTTTAATCTTTTTGCGGATGATAGTTGGGAGGATGCTTGGTGCATGGCCGGTACCGTAGCCGTGTGGAACCGTCCGTTGACCGGTGACGAAGTTGCTGGAATGGGTGGTTGGATTGGCAACGCTGCGGAGCCGACCCCGCTGGTGCCGGAACCGACCTCAATGTCGCTTTTGGCCATTGGTGGTCTGTATGCCTTGGCCAGGCGTAACCGCAAGTAAGAGCAGGCTTTTACTAAAACGGAGCGCAGGTGTGCGCTCCGTTTTCGTGTACGCCGGACATTCCCAACTAGCGAAGCAAGCGGCCTTGGAAGAAAAGCCAGGTTCAAAAGAGAGTCGAACTCCAGACTGCGATGCCCCCCGACAGCCACGACAAGCATCGACCGACGTGAATAGCATGTGTTTGCCGTATTCGTTGGGACTACAAATTCAACGTGCGTTTGAGTAAGTTCATACCTGCACCATCTTGCGATCGTGCAGGCGCGGCACATAGAGCGTACTGCAAAAAGAATGTCGGAAACGAGGTGTTGGCGAAACGCCCCTCACCCCGGCCCTCTCCCCATCCGATGGGGAGAGGGTGGCCGCTAGGCCGGGTGAGGGGAATTCGTTTCCGACAAACATTTTGAGAACTGTTCTAGCATGATTATGCTTCCTTTTCGTTGCAGGATCTCTCCGTGGAGCGTCTCGAAATACAGGCTTATTCTCTGGTTCGCTGTGTTCTGGCTCGCATTCAATCAGGGGCAAATTGAGGCCACACAGTTGCCGTTGGCGTCAGTGCAGTATTTCAATCCTTATCAGAATCCTGGGAGTTGGGGTGGCTGGGGGGCGGCAATCTACCAGGGCAGCGGTGCCTCCGTGAGCAATGTGAGTGGAACGGGGCCGGTGAAGAATCTCAGTGGCGTTCAAGCCCTCGTCCTGGATTCCGTCAATTCTCCCGGCGGCTGGTGGAATGTGTTCTTCAAAATCAGCGGCAATTCCCTCAATTATTTGCGCCCGGGCACGAATCCCGCCATCCACCTGCGCCTGAAATGGAGTGCCATCCCGACCAACGGCGCGTGGAACATGAACCTTCAGGTCGGTAGTGCGAATCTTCCGTTGAGCCAATACGTATCAGCTTCCACCAACCTATGGCAGGTCATCCTACCAGTCCAAGGTGCCAACCAAAGTTTCTATCGCCTCCGGGCGCCCTGATTACTCCACTGGTTTCAGAAGCAGATAGTCGAGCCCGAACATATAGGACTTTTCCGCTTTGTCGTTCGCGCCTACGACTGTGGTGGAAAACTCGTTGTCGCCGGCTTTCAGTTCAAACTCACCCAGGAGCAGTTCCTTGGTTGGGATCACTTCGGGTTGGTAAAAATCAATCGGCTTGCCCGCCGATTTGCCATTGATCACAAATTGATGAATGCCGTAATCGCGGGCCTGGAGGAAATGGCCGAACACACGATACCTGCCCGCCTTCGGTGCCGAAAACGCGACGGTCAGAGTATCTCCCGGCTTCATTCCAGTGTGCCACCAGAGGTGACGATCGTTGCTCAAGCCGGTCCAATCTTGAGGCTCGGCTCGGCCGGTCACCTTGAGAATCTTCATACCCTCACCTTCGAGGGCGCCGGCAACACGCGGCGCAATATAGGCCGCCATCGGTCGAACCACCGCGTCTTCCGCGCGGATCGGCTGGAAGGTGTCGCGCGCGCCAGGTCGCGCATACCAGTACGCCACCACACCCAAGTTCACTTTGCACGTCTTGTTCCAGTGCCAGAGTTCCATGTCGAACTTGAAGTCCCTGGCGAACGGAATGCGATCGAGTATGTGAAAACGGTTCACACTGGTGCGGCCGAAATTGGCGGGCCCGTCGCAGCGCGACTGGGAGTGGTAGGCGTGCGTGAAAAGTCCCGGCCAACACCAGGCGTAGCCGTAGTAATCTTCCGTGCCCGTGCCGAAATGGCTGGGGAATTTCTCGCCATCCACATAAATCTTCTCGTCGCCCTCGCCCCACCATTCCTTGACCGGATTATCAATGGTGAACGACACGCCGGCAAACACGCCTTGGCCCTGCGCCGTCAGGTAGTTCCAATCAATCATCGGCCGCGTTGGCACATCCCATTGCACGCGCCACTTCGCATGGAAATGCATCGAGCGCTCTGTCCAGGCGTATTCCTTCAAGGCGATCTCGCCAGCGAGCGTAACCTCTTCCTGGGTGCGGTTCACCAGTTCAATCGTGGCGGAATTCTGGAAGGGCATGAACCAGTGGCAATACATCTCGCCTTCAGGCGTCATTCCCACCGGCAATGCGGCGAAGATGTTGTGGCCCGGACCACTGCCATAAAAATCGCCCAACGGCGCTTCGACGCAGGTTTCGCCGTCGAAGTTAATCTTCACGATAACACCACGCAACGCAGCCTCACCATTCTGCGCTTTCACGCGCAAAACCGAACGTGTAAAAGCCAGCGGGCCGGGGAAATCGCGGCTGTAGCTCTCACCCGGCGCCAGTGTCATCTCATATTCCACCACCTGGCCACCGAACTCCGCCGCCTGGCCCCGCGGATCGTCCAGCCGCACTTTGAGTTTTTCAATCTGGGCGGCGAGTGTCTTGGGTTGCTCCAGTTTAAACGATTCCACTTTGGTGCCGGCCTCGTATGTCCGGTAGTTGACGTGGTAGTAGAACTTGCCGGCGTCGCTCGTGATCTTGCAGCTTTTGGCGTACGGGATGGGAAAATAGAGATTCCAACCTTTACTGTATTCACCGCTGATTGGCGGGGGCAAGCCGACGAACTTCCCGCCAAGCAGATCTGTCATCGGAGTCTCGATTATCGGAATCTCCGAGCCATCCAGATAAATGCGTATCGTGCCTTCCGGGTTTGCGGACCAGATGCGCACCACGGCGCCGGGACCGGTGGCGTCCATCATCACGTATTCCTTGCGACCGGCGCGTTCCTCCACTCGGAGGTACTGGCCGTGGTCCCCGTTGGCAAACCATGCGCCTTGGTTGGCCGGTGACTTCGATGTGCGATCGTACGAGGAGAATTGTTTGCAGGTATAAGCGGGTTTTGGAAACTCCGCCATGCCCGCCAGATCGGTCATATCATCAATCAATGATGCGGTGGTTATGGCGGCAAAATCAGTGGCAGCCGAGGCGGGTAGTGCGGCGACCAACAGCGGCACCCACAAAGCGGAAACCAAAATGCCGAGGGGGCGGGCGGTGCGACGGAAGGAAATACACGATTGGCAACCAACGGTTGCCAACGATGCCAGAAGTTCAGTTTGAAGGTTCAGATGGCTCTTGAATAGTAAAGTTATGGCCGGATGTCATTGAGGGTTTTCGTTTTTTTGTTGAGGTTTTGCCCGCGCCCGGTAAAGACTTGGCCTCCAAAATGGGTAACGCCACATATTCTCGAACCGTTAAGCATGCCCACTTGCTTGAGGCTGCCGCATCCAACCAAGGGAGTCGGTGGCCGGGATTGAGGTTTTTCCACCTCACCAATCTCGTCGTCTGAGCTGGCCAGAGCATCCTTATGCCGCGCCGTACCGCCCCCCGAACCACCCAGCGCCGTCGTGTCGCGCTCTTGATTGAGTCGTCCCGCGCCTATGGTCGCGGGCTGTTGCGCGGCATCTCCAAATACGTTCGCGAGCACGAAAGGTGGGCCATCTCGTTTGAAGAGTGGAGTTGGACGCAAGCGGCCTGGCTGGCGGATTGGGAGGGTGAGGGGATTATCGCGCGGATTGAAACTCGCGCCGTGGCCAAGGCGGTTAGCCGGATGGCCCTGCCGGTGGTTGATCTGCGAGGGTCCGTGCCGGGTCTCAGTTTTCCCCTCATTGACACGGACGAAAGGAGCGTCGCCGCGCTCGCCGCCGAACATTTGCAGGAGCGGGGCTTTCGACACTATGCCTTCTGTGGATTCGTCGGTGCGAACTACTCGGACGAACGCTCACGCTGGTTTGCCGAACGGGTTGCACAGCTCGGCGGCACCTGTCAGGCTTATCACCCGCCCGGGTCGGTGCGCGCTGCCGGCACGATCGCGCTCGAACAACGGGAAATCAACTTCGAGGCCGACCTGATGCGCTGGCTCGCTAAATTGCCCAAGCCGGTTGGTATCATGGCTTGTAACGACATTCGCGGCCAGCAAGTCATGAAAGCCTGCCGCGTCCTCGGTCTGCTCGTGCCCGACGAAGTTGCGGTGGTGGGTGTGGACAACGACGAAGTGTTGTGCGAACTCTCCGACCCACCGCTGACGAGTGTTGAGCCGAACACCATGCGCATCGGTTACGAAGCCGCCGCGTTGCTGGACCGCATGATGCATGGGCATAAGCCGCCGAAGCGCGCTCAATTCGTGCCGCCATTGGGCGTGATTACGCGCAAGTCCACCGATGTGCTCGCCATCCCGGATCGCGCGGTGGCCTCGGTGCTACGGTTCATCCGCGAGCACGCCTGCGAGGGCATCCAGGTGCCGGACCTGGTACGTGTGGCGGCGTTGTCGCGCACGGTATTGGAACGCCGGTTTGCGGGCTTGGTCGGCCGCTCGCCCAAAGCCGAGATCATGCGAGTGCAACTGGATCGCGCCCGGCAACTGCTCGGTGAAACCGACCTCTCGTTGTCGGAGATTGCCGAACGATCCGGCTTCAAACACTCCGAGTATTTTAACGCGATCTTTCGGCTGAAAGTTGGTGTTACTCCTGGACGATTCCGGCGACAGGTGCAAGAAGGTTCAAGTGAGCCCGTGGCGATCTTGGAGAAATCCTTGGGCTGATTGGGCGGGTGTGTTTTTTATGCCGGCTTAGCTCTGGATCAAATCGGCGGCGCAGCGAAAACCGACGGTGGAGCAACGATCCAAACCGGGCCAGATCAGCAGGAACTTCGCGGCAAAATGACAGGGCAGGGGACCGCCGTCGGCATACCAGATCGAACCCTGTGCCTTAAACCAACTTCCACCCTTGAGTATGCAAAAACGGGTGCGCCCGTCACTGTGCTCGCTTTCCGTCCAGTGCCAGACGTTCCCGCACAGGTCGTAACACCCAAATGCGGAGCGCCCCGCCGGAAAACTCTTTACTGCTGTGGTCTGGCCTGTCTGGCCGTCATTGCAAACGTTCGTACGCATCGCATCACCCCAAGGATAACGAAGATGCTCGGGGCCTTCGGCGGCATATTGCCACTCTGCTTCGGTTGGTAATCGTTTGCCGGCCCAGCGGGCGTAAGCGCGGGCGTCTTCGAGATCCACATAAACCACCGGATGCGCGTCCTTTCCCGGCGGCGGCGTGCCATTGGCCCAATGCCGCAGGAAATTTTCCGGGTGACGGGGCCGGTACCGCGAAGATTTTAAGAACTCGAAATACTGGGCGTTGGTCACAGGTGTTTCATCCATCGCATAACGAGTCAGGCTGACCTTACTGCTAAATTCCCTGTTTTTGTACAAGTCCGGTCCGACGAAGCCCTGTTCCTCCGACGATTCATAGAAGCCGCACTCACGAATGCGGAACTCCACAGTCATCATGAATCCAGCGGCAGGAATCTCAACCATGCCCTTGGGCGCGTGCGGCATTTTTTTTGTGGCAGTCGATTTCAACAGGATCGGTCGGCGCTCGGGGAAGCGTGTGCTCCAGTCCGCGCGCCGGTTCAAAGTCCGTTGGTTGGCGAGGAAGGCGCGCCAGCTTGCGCCGGACGCAGCACTCGGCCCAAGGGCAGCGTAACATCCGACGCCGCGCGGCAGAATATGCCCGCCCAACCCGGCAGAACCATTATTGAAAACTGGCGTTACTTCTTCTCCGGCGATGAGGTCGAAGAAGCGTTCTCCGGTTGTTGCAACTTTCAACAAGCCACCATCAATGCGTTTCTCCGAGCGGTTCACCAGCGTCCACAGGCGGAAGTTGTCGTCGCCCCATTCGCTGGCATAGACATCCGCCTGTTCGGTGGGGACGAGCGGCGTCCAGTTCTCGCCCGCGAAAATATCCGCGAATCGGCGTTGGATCGGCAGCATGGCGCGAAGGATTGAACGATCGCGCGCGTTCCAACCGACCCACGTGCCGAAAACGTTTTCCCAGATCATCATTCCACTGCCATTCATCCAAGCGGTTTGCAACTCGCCGCTGTGGTCGCGATCCCAGCGTCTGACCTGATGTTGGAGGTGGCGGCGCTCGAACCATTTGTTGCGCAGGACTCCGGGCGCTTCACTGTCAGTAAACCATTGTGCCCAGCTTAAGTGATGATCGCTGACGCGATCGAGTGGTAACGCGCCTTCGCTTTCCAACCCCACTCCAGGTCTCGCGGCATCCAGTTTGGCGCGAAACTCCGCCGTTCCATGATCCATCGTGTCGAGGAATATGCCGTCCGCCTCAATGCTGCGGACGATCTCTGCAAGTGCGTCCAGATCGCTTCGGTCCTCGCGGCGGGTGCCGGTATCCCACGGGTTGTAATTAATGAACGCTTTCACACCGCGCGTGTGCAGGGTGCGGACCACTTTGCGCAATCCGGACAAACCGCCAGGCATGTCCCGGTAAAAATCGAATTGATTGCGCTCGTCAAAGCCGATGCGCGGATACGCATGCCACAACACGACTGCATCGTAACCGCCGAATTCGCGCCGGCCATGTTCCAGAACCGTTTCGACGGTGAATTCGCCGCGGGCCGGGTCATAAAACGTTTCATCGCACAGCATCAGGAAACAGCAGGAGAAACAGATCTTCACCCACTCGAACTCCGGACGCTCGTAGAGTGCGCCCGAGTAATTCAGGTGCCGTCGCTTCTCCTCGCGCCACGCCGTGAGTCGTTTCCTGAACTCCGGCCAGGCGGCGGGTTCGCGCGGCGCGGCAATCAGGGGTTTTTCCGGCTCGAATTGGGGATCGCCTTCAATCGCCGCGACGATTTCCAATGGGAACGCAGCACCAACGCCAAGAGCCACACTGGTCTGGATGAATCTGCGGCGCGAATACATGGGCCGGCACGATTGAAGGAATTGATGCGCGACAATCAGTGATGCAAGGACGGCAACTGGGGCTTCGAAGCCGGCCCAGTCGCCCGCGTCAATTATTTCAACTCCACCCCGCCCTGGGCCACGTTGCTTTTGTCGAACAAACGCGTGCCCAGAACGATTTCCTTTGGCACTTGTTCGCCCTTCAAAATCTTTAACGCGGTATCAATCGCCTCGCCACCGCCGGTGGGATACTGAAATGTCGCGTCGAGGATTCCCTGACTGACGTAAGCCACACCTTCCTGGGGCAGGGCGTCAATGCCCACGAACTTGATGCCCTCCCGGCCTGCTGCCTTGGCGGCGAGGTAAGCGCCGTGGGCGGCGGGATCGTTGTGTCCATAGACAAGATCAATTTTGTCGAAACGGGCGAGGGCCGATTCCATTTCCTTGCGAGCGTCCGGTTCGAGCCATTTCGTGTCAGCACTGAAGATGACCTTGATGTCCGAGCCGGCAATGCCTTCCACAAAACCGCTGTGCCGGTCCTGGCCGGGCGTCGAGGTTTGCAGACCCATCAATTCCACCACGTTCCCTTTGCCGGCAAGGGTCTTGACGATCCATTCACCCGCCGCCTTGCCGATCTTCTTGTTGTTGGCTCCAATGAAACAGGTGAACTTGTCCCCGAGCAGCGCCCGATCCAGAACGATGACGGGCACGCCCGCTTCCATGGCTTTGGCAACCGGTTCCGTGATCGGCTGAGCCTCCTTGGGGCTGATGATGATCAGGTCCACCTTGGAACTGACGAATTCCTCAACATGCGCCCGCTGCTTCAGGGTGTCGTTTTGCGCGTCCTTGAAGACGACCTTCAGGTTGGAATGTTTTTCGGCGGCGTTCTTGATGTCCTCGTTCATTTGTACCCGCCACGGCTCGCCGAGATTGCACTGCGACATGCCGATGGTGTAAACACGGTCCTTGGTGTCACTGTTTTTGTCGTTGCTGGCTGGCTTGGAAGAATCAGAACAGCCATTGAAAAATACAACCGCCAGAGCAAGAGCGACCGCCGATAGGGATTGGGTGAGTTGTTTTCGCATGTTGGTTTGTGTTTGGTGATTGGTTGAATTCAATTTTGCCGACGACGCTGGGTAAGCACCGCAGCCACGATTATGACTCCGGTGAGCATCAACCGTCCCGCTTCCGGCACCGCGTTGATGCTGAGAATTTTGTCCATGTAGCCGATGGTCAGCACTCCGAGCAGCGTGAGCCCGATTCCGCCGCGTCCGCCATTCAAACTCGTACCGCCAATCACGACCATCGCGATTGCGATCAATTCGTAACCCATGCCCGCTTCAGGATCGCCTTGCTGTTCCTGCGCCGCCTGACAAAGTCCCGCGACAGCTGCAAACATGCCGGAGGCCACGTAGGCGCAACCCTTGGCCAGCGTGACCGGCACTCCGGAGTAACGCGTCGCCTGTTCATTGTTGCCGATGGCGTAAAGGTAACGTCCCCAGATATGGCGGGAGAGAACGAACCACGCCATGGCCACGCACAACAGAAAAATCACCATAACCACGGATACATTGCCGCCGAAAATACGCGTATCAATTCCGCGGAACAGCGCCGGAACTTCAACATAGTTGTAACTGCCATCGGCACCTTTGACGGCGGTGGAAACCTTCATTCCGCCGGAAGCATATTTGGCAGCTCCGCGCGCCAGCACCATCATGGCGAGGGTCGCGATGAATGGCTGCACGCGCAATCGAGCCGTTACCAGTCCGGACAGGCCACCGCTGATGCCCCCGATGAGAAGACACACCGGAAATACCAGCCAACCCGACCAGCCCCAATGAATCGCCATCGTTGATCCGCAAACTGCCGTCAGTGCCAGCACACTTCCAACCGCCAGATCAATTCCTCCGGAAAGAATCACCAGCGTGAGCCCGCAGGCCAGAATCCCGTAAACCGACGCCTGCCGGAGGGCGTCGCGATGTGTGCCAAACTTGAAGAACGCGCCGTCGGCGTTGAAGATTGTTCCTAAGACTATCACCAATGCGAGGGCAATGAGCGCCCGCGCGGCAGGGCTCGCAAAGGTTTCCTGGATTCGCTTGTATTTGATCGTCGGCGTGTCGCTCATGCGGATAATGCGATGATTCTCTTAACGCGCGGGCGGCTTGTCCATCGGGTTCTTCGAAAAGCTGGCGGTTCCGTCATTGCTTTTGCAGGGTGCGCAAGTCCACGCTGGGCGCGCGACTGTAAACTGGGGTGCGCGCCAGAAGCGCGTCGAAACCCAGAAAGTATCCGGCGGACTTTTCAGATTTGCCCACGCATTCGAAGCGGATCGTGTGGGTGCCGACGGCAAGTTGATGCGTGCCGAGTTTATGTTCAGCGGGCGTGAACGCAGGAGCATAGAGATCGAACTGACCGACTTCCTTGCCGTCGAGTTTCACGCGGTACATGCCGTAATCCCAAGAGTGAATGACTTTGCAGGTGAGACCGAGCGGTTGATCTTTGTCGGTCTTAAATGAAACTTCCACCCAACCTTGGTCGTTGGTCGGCTTGAGCCAGAGTTGTTTGTTGTCGGTGACGCCGCCTAGTTCCTGAACTTCGAGTGCATCATCAGAATGTTTCGCGCTTGCGACAGCTTCATGACCTTTCAGCAGCAACCGTTCATGGAACGGGATGCGATCGATTCCCGCAGGCAGGGCAGGCCAGGGTTTATGGGGTTCAGTTTGATACCAGATCGCAACGCTGGAGAACAAATCATCGCGTTCGATACAGCCGTCACTCTTGCCATCGGGGAATTTCTGATAGCCCTTGTGTTCAATCTCGAGGCGCAGAGATTTTTGAAAGGTGACTGGATCCGGAACATGAAACCGATAAGCCGTGCCGCGATCGCCGGTGTTGAAACCTTCCCACAGCGGTGTTCCATAAAACGGCCCGGCTTGCTCGCGAAAGCCCCAGCCGTCACAAAAATAATCCTCCGTGCCCGTGCCGCGCAGGCTGGGTTCTTTTTCACCATCAATGAAAAAGAAATCGTCGCCTTCACCATACCAGCCCGGCGAAACATGATAGACGCTTTTGATTGTGCCGACGTAGTGGCCGCGTCCTTCGAGGTCGGCGATCAAATAATTTGTCCCCATCACGCATGGAAACTCCTGGCGATACATGGCGTGAAAATAGGCAGTATCCTCCGGCAGCGAAGGATGCTTTTGCCAGTCAATGTAGTAATAGAAACAGTCACAGCGTTTGTCGCTTTCGTTGGTGACAGTGATGCGCGCTTTCTTGCGGAACGGCATCGGCCAATAGCAATTGCGGCCCTTGCCCTCGGAGGTGATGCGAATTGGAATCGAAGTGAACGGCTTGTCCACGCCGAAGCCGATGCCGAAAAAATCACCGATCGGACATTCCACGCTCGGATGTTCCTCACCGTCCCAATATATTCGCAAGGTCAGCTTGGCCGAGTAGAAGGGATCGCTCTGGGCAATCGTACACCAAATGTGAACGATCTTTCCGGGGCCGTCGAGTTCAGCCAGTGTCAGCGTGCCGCCGGGCTTGATCGGGCGCAGGTCGGCGTTGCCGTTCTTCCAATTTGGGTCGGATGAGGACGCCCGCTTGGTTTCAAAGTTTTTCAACTTCTCCAGACCGCCCAGCGGATTGCCGAGGGAATCTTGCGCGAACGCACTCGTGGTTTTCAGCAAAAGTATCGCGACAAGTGCCAGGGGGAAAGTTTTCATGTTCGGTTGCTTGGGTTGATTTGAGGCCGACCGCTTAAAAAACGCAAGTTTTGGCGAGCCTTATGTCCGGCCAAAGCTTGGCGTTTTCCGGATTACTGGGCAAGGCGATAGAACTTGCTGGATCCAGTCCCGGAAACAGTTGCGGCATTATTGGTAACACCAGCCACAGGCTTCCACTGCGGGGCGACAAGGCTGTCCGTTTGCTCCAGTGCGTAGCCAACGTAATTTGTCGGCCAGGAAACCATCGCACCGGCGCTGGATGCCTGAATGGAAAGTGTGGGCTTGGGCGCAAGGCTGGGAACAAAAATACCGGTCGCCTTGGCCGAACCAAGTCCGGCGATCTCTGATGCGCTCAACACGCGATCCGTCAAGGCCACGCTGCTCACGTACAGTTCATGAGTGTAAGTGCCCCCACTGTCACCTTCGTTGAACAGAAGCAAATCAGGGCCGAAGTCCTGATTAGAGTAGAGCGCCCAGCGCCCCGCAAGGCCATCGGCGGCGCGCGTTTTGACGTTCGCGCCATTGACGAAATAGGTGAGCGTGTTGGCTTCAAGGTCGGCAACGAGGGCAATGCGATTCCAACTGCCTGGAGTAACAAGACCGGCGGCAGAATAACCGCCGCCGCCAATTCCGACTGAGCCGTCCGCAGCAAGATAAAAGTCGGCGTCGTTAAGATTGTATGGATCGGTATTGAAGAACGCCGTCCAGTCCAGTGGGCCCGGCTCCATCATGTCAAAGAGAATGGTATAACGATTGATCTGGGCATTGGTGCCAGTATTTGGGCCACTGTCAACCAAGCTCAAATAATAGCCGTCGGTGTCTGAGGTGAAGGCCGGGACGTGCATGTATTTGGCTGGCGTGCCAGCAATATGCGGAACGGTGCTGCCATCGGTCGTTCCGAAAGACGTGAGCCCAGCGTTGCCGGGATCAGCGTAATCCATGACGCCGCTTCCGAGCGCGGCCCCGAGGTCGCCTTGGGTAAAACGCCACTCGTAGGCCGTGTAGTTCTGGACCTTGAAGGTTACTTCATTTGTAGAATAGATACCATCTGCCCCGGCAATCAGCGTATATGTGTGCGTTGATCCGCTGCGGAGCAAACCGCCGCTGGAAAACTTGATAACCTTTGTCGCTGTGACCGTGACGACGGGAGTCACCGGGACACCATCGAGCAGCAATTGGATGGAGTTGGTGTCTATCGCCCCATCCGGATCCAAGATGGTGGCCTGATAGGAAAAATTCGGCGCAACGTTGGTCTCGCCATTTGCTGGCGACACGGAGGTAAGTGCGGGGGCTTGGCTGGCAAAAAGCAGTGGCGTCGGAGAAGCGGCGCTACCAATCCAGCCACCCATTTCGGCGATTTCAACATCTGTCAACGGACGATTCCATACGGCTACGGTACCGGCAAAACACCAGGCGTCTTCCCAACTGTCGTCCGCGAAAAGATGGAATCGATCCAGTTCCAAGGACCATCTGCCATCAATATCCTGACCGGCACCATCGAGGAACAACGTTCCGTCCACATAAACCCGGAAGAAATTTCCATTGTCAACGGACCATACGATGCGATGCCATTTAGTTGCATCAAAAGTCGCTGCAGAATAACCAATGCCAGAAACCCCGATGACGGCACTGGTTGGCGTTGTGGCATCAACCCATAGGTCACCGTCATTGGCATTACCATTAAACGCCGTCTGGTATAAGCTGTTCAAGTTGGCACCGGCAAAGAAATCAACGGCAATGGTATATTTGTTGATATAAGTGCCAGCGCCTTTGCCTTCCGCGCCAATGCCATGATAAACCGTAAGGTAATCGAAACTCCGATCCTGAATAATACCGCCATCGCTGTATTTTGTGTGCCAAGATTCCACACCGATGTCAGTCCAGGGCCCCGACCACCACATGCCGTTGTCTGGATTGCTATTTACCAGATCTGTGCCGATCGTTGCCTTCAACTTGTCCGCACTGTTCTGAAAGCGCCACAGCCCGGTCACACCGGAGGGGACATTCGCAGCAGAGACGTTACCTGCAACCACTAAGGCTAGCGAAAATAGAATAACCTTTATTTTTGTTTTCTCTGATTTGATTTCCTGTCGCTGACAGATTGCAGCACCAGCCAGACAAAGGGCGTTGCCTGCCATGGTTGAACATTTCGTGGTATTCATATTTCCAGTTTGGTGTTTCGGTGAATCTTTTCAGTTAGAGGTCTCAGTTTCCGTCTGGCAGCGAATTCGTCTAACATGCTTGCTACGGCCCGGCCTTGGTGGCGCCCCACGCTGCCAAATCTTTCTTGTGTGGTTGGAACATGGCGTTCTTCAATGGCAAGCCACACTGTTCACAGACGGATGCTCCTTCGGGGCCGGAAACCTTGGGGCGGAGTGTTGCGTGATGATCCTTTTCGCACAAGTAGCCGACAACGTTTGCAAGTGCGTCCTGATTGCACTTTGGACATTTCTCCAAAAAGACTTTGCGATCAGTATAGCATTTCGCGCGGCACTTCAGGCAAAAGTAACCGTTGGCGTCGGTCTCAATCGCCTTCGCACTGGAGTCTTTGGAACAACCGGAAGTGAGAAGCAAAAGCATTCCCAAAAACAGCAGCAGGCTGACGCGGATGAGCTTCAATTCGATGACGAAGTCTCGCACGACGGGCCAGTTGCTCGCAATGGCCGTGACTGGATCAAGGGTCTGCATCAGTTCCAAGATAAATTGTCGTGATGTATTTTGTATCTGGACGGGCCGATATAAACTCAGCATGTCCATCACAGAATGACACGTTGCTCCCATCGGCCCCGTGATTATCAATTGGGTCAGGGAAGTTGCTGACGTCAGTGCGGGTCCCCAAATAACCCGAATCTCCATCCAAGAAAAGGCAGGCGCGGGCCGACCCAGCGGTCGTTCCTTTATAGCCCGCGTTGTAAGGGAAGATTGAAGTGAATTGATAAGTCCACGATTGTACATTGGACTGGGTCTTCGCTGCCGGCACGGGCATCGGTTTTCCTTGATCACCCCACCAGGCAAACAATTCATAACTCGTGCCGGGGGTGTAGGTTTTATTGCCGGCGTAGGTGCGTAAATCACGCAGGACCATTGGCCCCGCCGGCGGGGGATTCGGCACCCAGCTATCCCGAATGAAATTCTGTGTGCTGGGACAAACAAACGAATTCATGCCGGGAATGTAAGTCTTATAAAGCCAGGTTTGATCGTCATCCGAAGGATCTTTTGTAGGGGCAAACTGACCTTTGGCATTGTCGTCAGAATACATGATCGAACCCAATGTCAGTTGTTTCACGTTGTTCAGACAACTGATGCGCTTTCCTCGCTCATTGGCTTTGCTCAGTGCCGGAAGCAGCATGGCCGCAAGAATCGCAATGATGGCAATCACCACCAGCAGCTCTATCAATGTAAAGGCGTTGGGTGGGTGACTGTGTTTTCGGCACAATAGCATGTTGAAGTCTCGGTGTTTTGGTTGGCGAAACATTACCCGACTCTCCAGCTTGGGCAAACGACTCATTCTGGGGGGATTGCTTCACCAAGGGGAATCCAGTCCCAAAAAGTCCCGGGCGAGAACAGGGAGGTGGTAGCTGCAGCTCGCGGCAGAACCCATATAGTTGAAGGAGTCGTCACCGGTGGGGACTGAACTAGGGAGAGATGAAAATAATGCTAACTTCGGCCATATACCCTCACCGACCGCCTCAAACGTGACGGTATTTGAAGCAGTGACCACCTTGGAAGAAAACTCTGGTCGAACCTTCAGCAGACTATTCTAGAGCTTGAGATTGACGCCTTTGTAGCGTATGAAGTTGGTGTGTTCAAGAAACGTCCAAGACCAAAAAAGCAGTATTCCGAGGACTTGGCCGCTGTCCAATTGCCTTCGAAAATGGAGACTGTTTATTGGCAACAACGGCTGTTCAAGAACACGTTTACCTACAAGGGGCAGAGCAGGAGAGTCAACGGATGGTCTGTGAAGATTCAACTCTTCGGCAAACGAAAAACCTTTTCGCTAAGTTCAAGCAACCGCGAACAGGCTGCCGCTGAGGCATGTCAGATTTACCAGACCATCAACACCCAGGGATGGGATGCTGTCGGGCAACGCCGAGGCCGGGCCAGCTTTCAGCCTTACGCACCGAAAGCAGATGAAGCTTGCCCGGTGATAGTTGAATTGGATGCGGAATATTGGAAACGCCGGCTCATCCATCGCAAGCATTCTGGGCGAGCCGTTCCGCCGAACAACCCGGAATTCTCCGTACGTCTTGAACACGTTGGCGTAAGCCGTTACTTCCCACTGGGAACGCATGACGAAGACAAGGCTGCCGCCGAGGCGACACGAATCCATCAGATTCTCTTGGGCCAGGGCTGGGGCATTGCCAATCAAAAGTTCACCCGCGAATTGACTTTGGCGCTGCATTGGCTGGATGACCCGCTGGCCTGGACTTACACGACCTTGCATACGTGGATCAGCGGAGATCCGATGCCTTCCCTCGCAGAACCCGGTTCCAAACCGACCACGCGCAACGTTGCCATCGTTGAGCCAGACACGGGAATCCGTTTGGCTTTAGCGGCCGGCGCTAACGGTCAGGAGGGATTTCAGTGCGTTGCAACATACCCAAATGTTGCCGAGGCCTTGCGCGAAGTCACCCGGCAACGGATTGACTTCGTCCTCACCAATTACATCCTTCAGGATCAACCGGGGTCTGCCTGTCTCGAAGCATTGCTGAAAGTGAAACCAGGCATGGTCGGCCTGCTCTATTCTGTGTTTGGAGACAGCGACCAGCTTTTCAAATCCACTCCCGGCGGTGCGGCGGGCTACATGTTGAAGCGCACGCCCGCGCACCGACTCTTTGATCCCCTTGCCGAAACCACCGGCCTGCTCACGGGCGAGATCATCGCAGCGAAGATCCGCGAATATTTTCAGCGACTCATCGCTGCCATGCCCTCCGGCCTGTCCGCTTTGGATATGGCCAAACTGACACCGCGCGAGCATGAAATTCTTTCCCTCCTGGCCAAGGGCGACCTCGCAAAGGAAATTGCCGACTCACTCGGCATCAGCATCTGGACGGTGCACGGTCATGTGAAAAGCATCTTCGAGAAACTGAATGTCCATACCCGCACCGAAGCTGTGGTGAAGTTTTTGCAAAAGTAGTTCGTCTGGACCCGCCAGCGCAACTAACCCTCGCTTGTTGGCGGGATGGCATTCCATTTCGGCAACAGCAGCAGCGCCGCCGCGAACGCGGCGATGGCCAGACAGGTGAATACCCGTTGCCAGCCCCAATTCTCTTGCAGTAATCCCGGAATTACGCCGCCGACGAGCGCGCCGAGTGAGCCCATGCCATTGACCAATCCCGCTGCGGTTGAGGCGCCTTTTTTCGTGCCGAAGTCCACAACGGTCACGCCCGCAACCATCGAGTCGGGCGCGAAGGCCAGGAATCCCAGTAGAAATAAACTCGTCCCCAACGCCCAGCGCGTGGCTGGGAGATGGTCCAGCAGAAGCAATAGCACGCCCAACAGCAGAAGGCAGATGATGGACGCCGGCATGCGTCGCGCACCAAACACCCGGTCGGACACGAAACCCATCAGCAAGATGCTGATCGGCCCGGCCAATTCGAACATTGCGCTCAGAAAGCCCGCCTCCGCCATACCTGAGCCGAGCCGGTCGTAAACGTATTTCGGCCCCCAAAACAAAATGGCGTAGCGCGTTGGCTTTAGGCAGAAATAGACCAATCCCAGCAGAAGCACCATCGGATTGGTCGCAACTTCCCGGATCACTTTCCACGACCCTTCCGGTTCATCTTCCGGCGATTCCCCCGCTTTCGTCACGGAAGTCGGCTCGTGGTGATAAGCCTCAACCGATGAAAGGCCCACATCTTCCGGACGATCCCGTTGAAACCGATAGAACAAGAACCAGATGCCCAGCAGCGCCACTGCGGGGAGATAGAACGCATAACGCCAACCGAACCGCTCAGCCACAAAGCTTGCCAGCACGGAGGCGATCAAACCGCCCACGGCGTAATTGGTGCACCACAATCCCAGCACAAAGCCGCGTTCGCGCCGGGAGAAAAAATTCCCAACATTCTTCACGAGCGGCGCCCAGCCGCTGGATTGACCCAGGCCCTGAATGAAGAAGAGCGCAACGTACATCGTCACGGTTGAGCAAGCACCCATTGCGAAACCTGCGATCACCGCGCACAGCATCCCAATGAGAACAACCTTGCGCGTTCCAAACCGGTCGCCCGCCATGCCCCAGAAAAACTGGCCGATTGCATACGCCGCGAGAAACGTACCGTCGATCCACGCCATCTGCGGCTGGGTCAATTGAATGTGGGTATCACTCTCGATGCCGACTTTGGAAACCGCGAATGACATGCGGGTGAGATTAAATCCCGCGTACGCCAGCCAAGTAATGGCGAAGGTCTGCCACCGCCAGCGTTCGTAAACAGGATTGCTACCGAGGCGGCGAAGAAATTTGTCCAACGCACGACTGCCGACGGAGTTCGGTTCGGCAGCGTTCGGCAATGACATCCGTTGTTACTACTTCGTCGCGGCCGCGGGTAGCAAGTCCTGAATCGGCGGACCCGACTTCGGTACGGCGGCGTGATAATCTTCACCCAGCAGCGCCGCGAGCGTGGCAGCGATCTGGCTATGCGTAACCTGTGAAATATTCGTTCGCTCGCCGAGTGGGCGCGTGTCCGGCCCAATGACCGCGAGCCAGGTTTTTTCCGCCCCAGCCACGCTCTCGCCGTGATTTTTCCACTCCGCACCGCTGCCCCGGCCGTGATCGCATGCGATTATGAAAGTCGTTTTGCCCTTGTACGCCGGCAGTGATTGAACAGTGTCCCAAAGCTTGCCGATGTAACGATCCGCATTATTCGCCGCTTGCAGGTAATGTTCATAATTACCCCCGTGCGCCCATTCATCCGTCTCGCTCAACGCCACCCAGACCAATCGAGGCTGCTTCTCCTTGATGTATTCCTTGGCCGCGTGGAAATAAAACGAATCGAAAGACATGTCGTACCAGATTTGAATCGTATCCTTATGAATCTGCTGAATGAGTTCGAGCCGTGAACCGGGTGCGCCGGGAAAGTTTGTATCAAAGCCCGTCCAGACGGGGATGCCACTACGTTGCGTGTTGAGGATGTAAGGATGCACCTCCCAATTGGCGAAACCCACTACCCGCCCTTTGAACTCAGGCTTGCGGTTGAGCCATTCCAATACGGAGACGTTCGGGTTGTAGCGCTTCTCGTTCTTGTCAATGCGGTCGTCCGGTGCGCCGGTGAAAATCTCATTAAAGCCGGGATACGTAAATTTTTTCCCATTGGTTACCATCGAAACACTGCCCTTGTTTCCATTGCCGAAAATTTGCCCCTGACTGCCAATGGTATTCCAAAAGAACGGCATCAACGCCTGGCGGCGTCCTTCCGGGGTTTCACGCCAAAACCATGAGCGCAACCGGTTCGTGTCCCACACGCCAAATTCCCTCGTCGCCAATTGTTCTTCCATTCCGGTGAAAACCTCCTGCCATCGCAAGCCATCAACGGTGATCAGAAATATGTTTTCAGTTTTGTGAGCAGGGGCTGCGAAAACCGACAAGCAGGTGGCTGCGAGAATCCAAATGACGGAGAGATTTCTTTTGAGCATGTCGTTTATTGATGTAGCGGTGCTGTTGATCGAGTGCCGACTGTAGGCCGCTCGCCGGCGTCTGCCAATGCCACGTTTGGGTTGCCAATACCACGATGCTTGGACGCATCTTGGACGGTGAGGTTGGGATTATTATTACCATTCAAGCCGCGTGATGCGGGTGACGTTCAGTCCGGGATTGAGCGCGACGATATACCATTGTCCGTCGGAGAAGATGGTTTCAGGTGCAGCCACAGCCAGTAGCCGATACGGCAACGATTGTCGCCAACACCGAAGTCCAGCGGATTGGGTGAGGCATACTGTGTGCTGAGATTGCCTCGTCCGTAGAATTGGTTGCGGAACAAATAGCGCATCCCCTCCCTTTGCACGACAAACGGACATTCTGCATCCGCCCCGAACCAGTCTCCCAGTTTCGCTGGTGCTCCTCCGGCGGAAACCATCATCGGCTCGCCCCAGTGTTCCAGATCGTGGGAAGTGCGGCAGAAAATGGCCGACTGATATTTCGTTTCGGACTTGCGTCCTGTGTAGTAGTAGTAATAAAGGCCGCCCCATTTCATCACCATCGCGTCACGGGTGTTCTCGTATGGCCCGGAGAAAATATCGGGCTGCTCGTAGCAAAATGAGTGAGACGTGGCTTGAGCATCTGGTGATTTTCGCCGGCCACTCTAAAATGACAGGCCGAATCGCAACCTTACGTGCCCCCAATTCATGTCATTGACCTTGGCTATCCATCTCGGACACGCTACCAATACACGCCAACACCAACATGAAACTGCTTACGCAATATTTGATGCTTTTAACCCTGCTGACATCCGCTGCGCATCTCAACGCAGCCGGGGAACCAGAGACCGCCTTCACCATTCGCCTGGAAGGCGTAAAGTTCGACTACCCCGGTTTTGAGCACTGGGCCGAAATCGAGCGACCCGACGGCAAACATGAATGGGCCTTTCCGATTTATTTGGGCAAGGACGAGTGGTCCGTTCCATTTTCTGCGGATGTCGCCGGCACATATCGCCTCCTGCGCGTGGAACGCCGCCGCGGCGATCAACGGGAGGACGATGTCATTGCCAAAACTTCACGGCTCGAACTGGAAGCAAAAGAGCCTCGGAAGCCCGCTCGGCCCCAAGCTGCTGAAAAACCTTTGGTTGAAGCGGGCGAGTTCACGACGATCTATGCTGCGCAAGAACCGTGGTGTGTGAACGATCACACGTTTGTGCAGGGCCCGGACAAGACGTGGCATATGTTTGGCATCACGCATCCCAAACCACTCTCGTGGGAGAAAGACCCCGGCCATCAACTCGCCCACGCCACCGCCACGAATCTGCTGCAATCTCCCTGGGATGCCCAGCCGTTTGCCGTCAAACGAGAGTGGGAAAAATATCACGAGTATCTGCTCTGGGCGCCATACGTCGTGCAGCACAACGGGACTTACTACATGTTCGTTTGTGTTGGCGACAAGAGCACGCACCGTTACCCCATCCATCTTCTGACTTCAACCGATCTCAAGGAATGGACGCGCAGCCCGGCCAATCCGATGGTGGTGGACGGTTTCGACGGACGCGACCCGTTCGTCATGCGCGTGGGCGATGAATGGGTTCTCTACTACACCGCCAACTCCACCCCCGAATGCGGCAATCACATCGTCGCCTGCGTGACGAGCAAGGATCTGACCCACTGGAGCAATCGCAGGGTTGTCTTCACGCACCCGCGCGCCGGGAGCTTCGGCGGGCCGACCGAATCCCCGTTCGTCGTCCGCCGCGGCGACAATTACTACCTGTTCGTCTGCGACAACGAATGGATTGATGTCTATCTCTCTCACGATCCGTTCCACTGGGATTTCAGCAGGAAGAACACCCGCATCCTGGCGCACGCCTCGGAGATCGTTCGCGATACTGACGGCAAATGGTACATCAGTCACGCCGGCTGGACTGGTGGTCCGTTGCGCCTCGCCCCACTGAAGTGGAACGACGGTTTGGACAACGAGCCGACAAACATCTTGCCCGCCTCAAAGTAATCGGCAGAGAATATCACCGCATCAACCACACGACATGAATCCGCCTGCAAAAACAACCCCGTCCGGCCATCCTCCTGTGGATCGCCGCAGCTTTGTCACGTCACTCGCCGCGCTGGGCGCCACCGCCGCGCTGCCGGGAATCGCGTCGGCAGCAGAAAGCTCCACCGCAAACGCGGTCGGTGGCGGTCAGCCCAACCTGGATGCCGCCTTGCGCATGGCGGCGTTGCGCGATGAAACCACCCGCCAGCTCACCACCTTTAATCTCAAGCAAAAGAGCAAAACCATTCCCATCCGACGCGGCAAGCGTGTGACGATCGGCGAGGTCAGGGGCGAGGGCTACATTGCGCAATTCTGGCTGACGTTCCCCGGTTGGTTCTGGCAACATTGGAACACCAAAGCCCCCGTCAACCAGTCCATCCTCAAGACACTCATCCTGCGCATTTACTTCGACGGCGCTGAACAACCGGCGGTCGCGTCACCCGTGGGCGATTTCTTCGGCGCGGGTTTGTGTGAGGTCGCGAGTTTTGAATCGCTTTATTTTGGAACTTCCAGCGGTGGTTTTTTCTGCAAATGGCCGATGCCGTTCCGCAAAAGCTTCCGGGTGGAGATCGAAAACCTGGACGCCGAAATTGACACCGACGTTTTCTGCAACGTCCTCTATCAACTCGCGCCTCTCCCCGCCGGGGTCGGTTATTTTCATGCGCAATTTAACACCGGTTTCAACAAAGGACCGGCGCCGGTGCAAATAGCCGAAGCGAAGGGCCGTGGTCATTACGCCGGGTGCCAGCTCTATATGCAGGGCGAAGATCGCAACTATCTTAGTTTCCTGGAAGCGCCGGAGTATGTTTACGTGGATAACGACTGGGAAACGCCGCGCATCGCGGGCACGGGCCTGGAGGATTATTTTCTCGGCGGCTGGTATTTCCGTGAAGGCACCCTTGCTGGGCCGTATCACGGCGTGCCCATCAAGGATACGCTCAACGCCTGCGTCGCGATGTATCGCATTCACGAGAACGATGTCATCCACTTCAAGGAACGCCTGAAATTCGCCTTTGAAAATCCGTGGTCGCCCGATCGGTTGAAGCCGTTTTGCTTTTCGTCAGTCGCGTATCTCTATCTGGACCAGCCGGACGGCCAGGGCCCGGCCATTCCCTCCGCGAAGGACTTGATGTGCTGGTACCGCATCCGCAACACCGATCACCTAAGCGTGCCGTGATCCACGGTGCGCGGAACTTTCTTTACCAGTTGTCCGCCGGCATTGTTGCCGGCTTCGCGCTGTTTACCGTTCAGCGCTGGAAAATAATCTATTCAACAGCGTAAATCTCCTGCCCGCGAGGTGATGTCGCCAGGCATCCAGGACGACAGCGCTGACAATGACCACGCCGGTGATGACTCGCTTGGTCGGCTCGGACGCGCCGATTTGCGCCAGCCCGGCCTCCAGCGTGGCGATGATGAGCACGCCGAAAAACGTATTCACCACCGAACCGCGCCCGCCCATGAGACTCGTGCCGCCGATCACCACCGCCGCAATGGCCGAGAGTTCCAAGCCCACGCCTGCGTTTGGGTCGGACGAGCCCAGCCGCGACGTGTAGAACACGCCACCCAGCCCGCTGAGCAGGCCCAGCAGCGCGAAGACCGCGATCTTGAACGGCTTGGGGTTGATGCCCGCAAAACGCACCGCCTGTTCGTTCGCACCGATTGCGAGGATGTAGCGACCGAACACCGAACGCGTGAGCATGATCTGGCCGGCCACAATCACGAACCCGGCAATAAGGAACGCCGGCGAAACCGCAAGCGCGGCGACCGGCGCTGCCAGCCCCTCCACCGCGCTGCCGATGTATTTTGTCTGCGAGTGCGTGGTGAGATACGCGAGGCCGCGCGCGATCTCCAACATGCCCAGCGTGACGATGAACGAGGGAATACCAAGACACACGCTGACCAGCCCATTCAACGTACCGGCGACAAGACCGATTCCGAGACTGAGAAGGATTGACACCCAGAGCGACAGATGAAAATCGACAAAAGCCAGTCCCATTACCGCTCCGCAAAGGCCGAGCACCGAGCCGACCGAAAGATCAATCCCGCCGATGATGAGAACGAACGTCATGCCGGCCGCGATCACCGCGAGCGCCGGAATGCGATTGGCCAGCGTGACGAAGGTGCGCGTGCTGAGAAAATTGTCGCTCCATAAACCGAAGAGCAGGATCAGCCCGAGCCAGATCCCGAGCATGGCCGCGTATTCTGCGACTTTCTTCGGCTGGAACTTAATCATTGGGTGACGATATCCACCGCCGTGGTCTGGTCGGCGGGCGGAGCTTCGCCTTTCAATATCTTCAACGCGGCTTCGATGCCGAACACCGCCAACTTGTCTCCGTGCTGGTCTGCCGTCGCCACCACCTGGCCCTTTTCCAGCAACGGACGCATCGCGCTGATACTGTCGAAGCCCACCACCAAAACCTTTCCGGTCCTGCCTGCTGCCTGAATGGCGGACACCGCGCCGAGCGCCATGTTGTCGTTCGCACACAAAATGGCCTTGAGGTCCGCGTGTTCATTGAGCATTGCGGCAGCCACGTTGTTGGCCGTCTCCATTTCCCACCGGCCGCTCTGGACACTCACGATGTTCACCCCCGTAGCTTTCATGGCGTCCTCAAATCCCAGCCGGCGTTGCTGGCCATTGAAGGCAGTCGGGATGCCCTCGATAATGGCCACCTTGTCGCCCGGTTTAAGATGTTTCGCGAGTTCTTCACCCACCTTGCGGGCCCCTGCGTGGTTGTCCGGTCCGACGAACGGCACCTGAAGACCCGCCTGCTTGAGCACCTCGGCATCGAGCTTGTTGTCAATGTTCACCACGAGGACGCCCGCCTGCGTGGCGCGTTTGAGAACCGTCACCAACGCTTTTGAATCCGCAGGCGCGATGACAATCGCGTTTACCTGTTGCGCGATCATCTGCTCGACGAGATTCACCTGCTCGGCAAGGTCGGTCTCATTCTTGATGCCGTTGACGATGAGATCGTATCGGCCGGCGTTGTCAGCCTGATGCTTCCTTGCGCCTTCCGCCATGGTGCTGAAAAATTCATTTGCCAGCGATTTCATAACCAGCGCGATCTTTGGCTTGCTGGGCACGGATTTGTCGGCGCCGGTATTGGAAGGCTTGCTACAGCCACCGTTCATCATGGCGAGTGAACAGAGGGACAAAGCGAGCGTCAGAGTCGCAATCGAATGGAAGGACAGATTTCTTTTCATAACAGGGCAGGGCGAACTTATTTTGCAAGACGCGCTTTCGACACGCGAGGAACTTTTCCAGTCGCGATTACGGTGTCGATTTCCCGGCGCGTCGGGGCAGAGGGTTGTGCCCCTAAGCGCGTCACGGAGATGGCCGCCGCCGCATTGGCAAACCGCACGGCTTCCAACAACGAAGATCCTTCGGCGAGTGCGACGGCGAGTGCGCCGTTGAAGATGTCCCCGGCGGCAGTCGTGTCCACGGCCTTAACCTTGTAACCTGGCACGAGCTGCTCGTGGCCATCGCCGGCAAGGAACGCGCCCCGCGAACCCAGCGTGAGGATGACCGTCTGGACGCCGCGAGCCCGCAACTTGCGAGTTGCGCGGGCGGCGGCGGCTTCATTTGTCACCTTTACGCCAGTGAGCAGTTCCGCCTCGGTTTCATTGGGCGTGAGGATTGAGATGCGCTGTAACAACGAGTCGGGTAAAGGCCGTGCCGGGGCGGGATTGAGGATGACGCGTACTCCCGCCTTGGCAGCGATCGTAACGGCGGTTTGCACCGTCTCGATCGGCGTTTCGAGTTGCACAACCAGGATGGCGGCGGAGCGGATCACTTTGGCGACCTTCCTCACGTCCGAAGACGTGAGCCTCGCGTTCGCTCCACTCGCGACAGCGATGCAGTTCTCGCCATCTTCGGCCACAAGGATGAGGGCCACACCCGAAGGCGCGGTCTTGTCGTGGAACACACACTGCACGTTAATGCCGTTGCGGAGGAAGCTGGCGAGGGTTTGTTTGCCAAATACGTCCGCCCCTACGCGGGCGACCAGTGTGACGTTTCCGCCCGCGCGCGTCGCGCCAACGGCCTGATTCGCCCCTTTGCCGCCAGCCGCGCTGGAGAATTCGCCGCCCAGGATCGTTTCGCCTGGCCGCGGTATGCGCCTTACCCGGACAATCATGTCCGTGTTCGAACTGCCAACGACGACAATGGACTTCTTGCTCATGGTTTTGTGAGAGCTTGCAGCGCGTATCACATCTCAATTGCTGAACGCCTGCAACTCTGCGCACGATGAAAACGCCTGTTGTGGATTGTCTCCACTGGCGGGGACACCGACGACTCGCACCGCGGCGAAGGTCACCGGCTTGGCCAGCTTCAAGGTGAACGAGCGGTTGGACCATGTGAGTCGCTCGTGATAACCATTCGTCGCCGTGGTTGCTGGATAGTCACTCAGTTCACCAATCGTTTCCCAGGAGCTGTCCGCAGTGCGTTGGATTTGCACGCGCGGTTTTCCGGCGCTCGTGTCAAACCAGCCGCCGTCATGAAAATTCTTTCCGTGCGTGAAAATAATCCGGCGCGCTGTGACCGGCTTTTGTACGGTCACGGCAAACCAATCTTCCGGCGCGCGTTTGCCATCGAAGGTCACGACCAAGCTCTGGAGATTTTCGTCGTTGATCGAACCGTCCAAATTGCCCGGGCGCGACCGGCTTTCAGCCCCGTCGAGCAGGGCGTTGCCGTTCGGTTGGCCGGCAAGCGGAAGCCAGACCTTGTAGCGCTGGCCGGTGATGCCGGCATCGGCGAACGGAACGAGCTGCGCAGAAAACGGCGCGCTGCTGCCCTGCGCGGTGGCGTTGATCCGGAAAACTTGCATACCGGGCCACGTCTTCGGTCCGTTGCCAACGGTTTCGATCTTGATCGCAAGCGCTGCCAGATCGGCTTTGGGAAGGGCGATGGACTGGAGCGGTTGATTGGTGTTGGCCAGCAACCCTTCATCCAGAGCGAGGACGAGCGGGCCGTAAAGGATGGCGGCTTTGCCCTGATTCAAGTGATCGCCGACCACGATGCGCGGTTCGAGTTTCAAGTTCAGTTCAATCGTATCGTCAGCTTTCCATTTCCGGCGCAATACGGTGTAGCCATCGTCACCGAGCCGGGCCCCGGAAGGCTTGATGGAACTATCCTGGCACCACGCCGGCAAGCGCAGCTTGATGGAGAACTCTTTTGGCTCATCCAGCTCGACCGTGATACGAATGTGGCCGTCGGTAGGATACCGCGTTTCCATTTTCAACTTCACTTTTGCGCCGTCACGCAAAGTGAGGTGTGCCGTGCCCGCCTCGTAGAGATTGATAACAGCCCCGTCCCGATCCGTGGTGATGGCGAACGTCGGCAGCAGGGCAATGCCGCGCGGACCGCTGGAAAGACAGCAATGACCGTCGAGTGAGGCGCTGTAAGGTTTCTTGCCTTCCATCTGCACGTAATAACCCCAACCCGCGCCATCGGGCTGCTGCGCGCCAAGCAATTGGTTGAGCACGACGTGTTCAAGCTGCTCCGCGTAACGCGCCTCGCCGGTCAGTCGCAACAGTTGTGCGTTGAATTGCAGCCAGGTGACCGTGACACAGGTCTCGCCGACGTTATTGATGTTTGGCAAATCGAATTCATCGTGAAACATCTCGCAATAGCTGGCCGCTCCCGTCAGGTAGAGGCGATGATCCACGATGTCCTGCCACGCGTTCTGACATGCGGCAAGAAACTTGCGGTCCCCGGTTGTGCGATAAAGCTCCAGAGCGCCGTTCAGGCAGGAAAGCATCTCGTAAGCCTTGCCGTTGCCGACTTCATTGACGCCCTTGCCGTCCAGTAAACGCGAGACGATGTGCGGACCGTTTGGTTGTTCCCAGGAGCGGACGATGTAATTGCAGAAATCCAGATAACGGGGCTCGCCGGTGAGACGATAGAGCAACACCATCGGCTCAAGCACGCTGGTGGGCGCCATGCCGATATGATGGCCGGCCTTGATGATGTCGCGCTGGCCCGGCTGGTCACCAAAGGTCTGGCACAGGAGATCCGCCATGCGCCGGCAGGTGGGCAGTGGCGTCATGTTTCCCGTGTAGCGCATGTAGGTGATCAGACCGATGAGGTTGTATTTGTGCGCCCACACATCCCATTCAGTCCAGCGATCCTTCTCGAGGTAAGTGCCAAGGTAACCGTCCTTCAGTTGACACTGGCAAAGTCCTGCCGCGGTGGCATCGAGCTTGGCGCGCAATGCTGGATCGCCCGAGTAAACCCACGCCAGAGTGGCGGCATGGAGCCATTTGCCAACATGCTCGCCGTCCCAAGTCTGCCGGCCTGGACGTTTGCGATAACCTTCCAGCAAGCGCGCCGGATCCAGCTGAACCAGGCGATTGCTTTCGTTGGCGGTAATGCGGGCACCCACCCATCCGGTCAAGTGCACCCGATCCGGAATCTGGAAATCTTGCCGATCCGTAATCGTGCAGGGGATTTTTTCCGGTACGGGCGTGATCGTTCCGGCGGCAGCAGTAGTCATGACCACACCAACCAGGAAGATGGCAAGCGCTCCGGCTTGCAACTTTTGGATTACGGTTTGTGGATTAGTTGTCATTTGTAGCCAAGGTTTGCAAATACCTTACCAAAGAGCGAGTCGTCAACATACCCCCCTGATTTAGTGGCGTCCGGTTTTCCTGATTGTCAGAATCCGCCGGTCGTCAAGGACCTGGAACTTGCGGGGCACTCCCCTGCGAGGCAATCGACGCTTCAACTGTGGCAAGCAGCTTGGGTGCGGCTGCGGGAAAATGTGTAGTAGGATATGTGGGGGGTTGACCGGCTTTTCTCAGGGTTGTTCGCCTTGTAGCATTTTTTGGATCGAAAATGGGAAAGTGTAGTTTAACCAATAAAAACGGCCTTAAAACTTGCGTTTTAAGGCCGTAAATTGGTTGCGGGGCTAGGATTTGAACCTAGGACCTTCAGGTTATGAGCCTGACGAGCTACCGGGCTGCTCCACCCCGCGACAAGGGAGTGACATGATGCCGGACGAAATCACCAACGCAAGAGGGAATTACTGGTTCCGATACTTTTTATGGCAGGCCGCGCAGTTCTGTCCGACTTGTTTCAAGGTGGCATCCAGGGCGACCTGATCTTGCGGGGCGCTTAACAGTTTGCGCAAAGAATCCGCCAATTGCTCGGCTTCGCTCAGTTTCGCCCGGTAATCCGCGGTTTGTCTGGCGGTGTCCTCGGTGCGGGCCATTTCCCGGAATTGCTCCCACAGCAATGTGGCTTCGTGGGCCGGAGCAATGTCCGCGTGTCCGGGCGGCGTTTTCCATCCGGCCTTCTGTGAAAGCTTCAAAGCCTCAAGATGCGCATCAATCGCCACCATGGCCTCCACGAGCGAAGATGACTTCGCGACCTCGGGCAATTCCTTGATCGCTGCCAGTTCGGCGGGGTTGGGCATTTTGAACTCCCGCGCGGCGCGATAAAGTCCGGGGTAATCGGCCGACGTGCCGGCTTCGCGCAGCCACGCTTCGGCCTGACCCGGTGTCCAGCTAGCGTTCGCTTCGCACATCACGGCGACTGCCGCCGGGCCGCGATGTTTGCCGTGATGACAATGCACAAAGAACGGCCCGGCCTCCGTTGTCGTAACTTTGGCCAGTTCGGCGACGCGATTGGTCGGGACGCCGTCGTAACCATAGGGCAGGTGGATGTAGCGCAGGCCATGTTTGCGGGCGGCGGCCACGTCGGGTTTTCCGCCGTCCACGCTGATGATGGTTTTGACGCCGAGTTTCGCAAGGGCGGCGAAGGCTTCGTCGCCCTCGGGTTGCGAACCGGAATAAATCTTTTCGGTCGCCCGAAAGGCGTTATGTACGCCGGGAATCTCGATGGGTTGCGCAATCTGATTGGTGGCTGAAACCGGTTTGCTGTCAGATGCCACGGCGATGCCCGCGGCAAGGGCCAGCGAGCCAAGGAGTAAAAGGTTTCTCATGCGCGAACTCAATTTATACGCCGCAAGACTGTGGGAAGATGCGCAACGGTTCAAGACGGAAACCATGCGTTCGCAACGAGCATTACTTGGTAAACCCTACTTGATCTTTGCTGCTTCTTGAATCGCTTCGGCCAGTTCCTCGGGGGTCCAGCGATTTCCGTTGAACAACTTGTGGATTCGTCCCAGCGGATCGAGCACCACGGTGCGCAAGTTGTGCGAGATGCTGCCGCCTTCTTCCTTGGCCAGCATCAGGTCCAGTTCGGGGGCGAAGGTGCGCAGGACCTGTTGCGAGGCCGTTACGAACAGCCAGCGGTCGGGGTTGTCATGCCGATAAGAGCGGGCGTAAACGCGCAGCACTTCGGGTTTGTCATACTCCGGGTCGAACGAAATGGAAAGGAACTGCCAGTTTGTGCCCGCCGCGGTGTTGGTCCGGATCAAATCGCGGGTGGCGGCGAAATTGTTGCCCATGCGCGGGCAAAAATCCGGCAGCGGGCAGCGCGAGAAGATGAACGTGAACGCCACGGCCTGGCCGCGAAAATCCGAGAACCGAACGGTGCGTCCGTCTTCCGCCACCAATTCATAATCCGGGACGGCGTCGCCCGGCTCCAGTTCTTTCGTCAGCGAGAAAGCGGGGGATTCGGCGGCAGGCGTTTCTGTCTCGGCTATCTTGCCCACGCGCTTGATCTTCTGGATCCAATGCGTGTCCGTGGTGGCGACAAGTTCAAAGGTGATCTCATCGTTGCGTTCGAGTCCGGCGATTTCGTTCGTATTGCGGACGTTCAACTCCATCGTCATCTTTGGCATGTAACCGGGAATCTCCTCGTGCCGCACGATGAGCGTGATACCGCCTTCAGGAACGGAGCGCACCACCCCGCGCGTTTCGTAGATTTGCGTCGCCACATTGGTGCTGGTGGCGACTGGAGCTGGCGGCGGCGCAGGCTGGTCACAACCGACCAGCAACGCGGCAAAACTCAAACTGAGGACGGGGGGCAGAATTTTCATATCACTTCGATTCCATGCGCATTTGATCCAGGAACTTGACGATGGCGGCCGGCGTGGTGGCCCTCATGCCGTCGAAATAACGCCGCACATTTCCCGCGCGATCCACGACCGCGATGTAGTCCACGTCGTGGAAGCCGCCGGGCATCGGCGAGGCTTGCGCCTGCGCCTCGCGTTTGAGAAAGCTGGTTTCAATCAACTCGTAGAGCGCGGCCTTGTCGCCGGTCAGCAGTTGCCAGCGATTGGAATCCGCGCCGAACTTCGCGCCGAATTCGGCCAGCACCGGCGGCGTATCGGTGCGCGGATCAACCGTCAGCGACAACAGCCGCACGTCGTCCCGACCGGTGGTGAGGCGCTGGACTTCAGCCATCCGCTGGTTCACTTGCAGGCAGGAGATCGAGCAGCCGGTGTGGACAAAATTGACCACCAGCAATTTTCCGGCGACGTCCGCCTGCGTCACGGTTCGCCCAGCTTGATCCGTCAACGTGAAGGCCTCCAGGCGGCGGGGGGGATTCGGCTCCAAAGGCGCGGCCTGTTTGGCGGGCCGACCGAACACCAACAGCCCGATCATGCCCACGACCAACACCACCACGAAACCGTAAAACAGTTTCAAGTCGAGCGGTGTTTTGTCCGCAACAACGGCTGGCGGGGGCGTGACTGGAGCGGAGGCACTGCTCACGGTTTGACTTCCTTGGCCGCAAAGCCCGCCTCCTTGATGACCTTGGTCAACTGCGCGGCGCTGACTTTGTTGGTGTCAATCGTCACCACGGCCAGCTTGTTCGAGAACGTCACTTGCGCGCTGACGACGCCGCGCGTCGCCTTCAATTCCGCCGTAAGCCCGCCCGCGCAACCGTCGCAATGCATGCCGGTGATGGCGAATTGATTGGTGGCGTTTGCGGTGAGCGCGGGTTTATCCGCCGCCAAGGTTGTCAGCGCCGCACTCGCGAGCGCTGTGATCGTGACTAGTTTCAGTTTCATATTCAGACTGGTTGATGTTGTCATGGAATGGCTCACTCCGCCAGTCCGAGTCGCGGTCTGAAACTGCCGCGCAATTTATGTTCTTACTCTTAATCTTTTTCTTAATCTTAATCTCCCGGGCCTGGAGATTAAGAACCGCGGCGGGCGCGGCAGTTTCAATCACACCCCACAGCCGCTGCAACCCGGACTGCGGCACTTCAGAAACCACGGGTGCGGTAAAACCGCTTTCCTGCCACGGGCGTTTCGTCCGTGATTTCGTGGAAGTAATCATCGCCGACAACGGGTGCGCTGATGGCGCTCCAGATGGCGTTGGTCGCCACGCTGTCGCTGGCTTCCACCACCCAGCTTTTGCCGATGGGCGCGGAGAAAGTGACACGCGTGCGATCCACGTCCGGCTCGATGGCCTTGAGATTCACGCCCGCCTGGAAATAAATCTGCACCACGCTCGATGGCGTGTGAATCGGCCCTCCACCCACGCCGTTCGTGGAAAAATCGAAGGCGCGAAAGCTCACGGTGTAAATGCCCGGTTTGGTGGCGGTGAAACGGCGTCCGTGGATATGTCCATACGGATCGCTGCCCGGCGAACCATCGTTTTCGCTGATACGGAAGGTGTTCGTGCCCGTCGTGCCACTGGTAAGGCTGATGGTCGGACTTATTGCGCCGGCTTCCCAGAACGAAAACACGCCACCCGCCGGGCCGGTCACGGCGACGAGTTGCGCGTGGATTTGCGTGCCGGGCGCGGCGGCAAAATCTTCCGGGCCGGCGTGCGCTTCGGTGACGGCGAGGCCGGTCAACGTGATGTTGCCCTGATAATATCCGGCGTACGGGCCGCCGTTCGTGAAGGTCAAGGTCTTCACATAATCCGCCGCGGTTTCAAAAACATCACGGTTGGCAAAGATGAGCGGATCATTCTGCGCCACCCCGGCCGCGCCGATGTTCAGGTGGCTGTGGTCTTGGGCATTGATGGAAACGGAAACGAACAGGGACAAACCGGCGAGAATTTTTTTCATTTCTTATGGCTGGAAGCAAAGGGTTAAGGCGTGCCGGCGGGATTCACAAAACGCGAACCGGTCCGGGTTAATTCAATTTGGACAAAGCTCCACTTAAGGAATTGGGCGTGACCATCCACAAAAAGGTAGTTCGCCCCGGCCAGATGCCGGGTGGTGGCGATCTGCCCGGCGAAATTCGCCACCGTGTAATTGCCATCGTTGGCCGGACTGAGGTGGAAATGGTCGCTGTTGATATATTTGTTTTCGCACTCACCGAGCCAGAAGGTGTCGGTGGGCGTGGGAACTTGCGTGGTCTTGGAATAATCAGTCTCGCTCGCAGTGGTGAACGGCAGCAGATAGTCGTTCAGTGCGAAACTGTAACGCCGCGTCAGTTGTGCGTCGCGGGGACAACGCCACAGATTCGTTCCGGCACAATACGGCTGCAAGGTTGACACCCACGATGCTCCCTCATGCGCCGAGCGCGGCAAGGCATCGGCGTTGTCGTCCGCATACATGCGGCTCGCCAGACCGATCTGCTTCACTTGACTGAGACACGCCGTGCCCCAGGCGCGTTGCTTGGCGCGGCTCAGGGCCGGCAACAACAACGCCGCCAGAATCGCAATGATGGCGATGACCACCAGCAGCTCGATCAACGTAAAGGCTTTGCTTTTCATCTGCGCATTCATGCACAGGCTTTGCGTCCCAATGGACGCCAACAATTCAGGGAAACTCACCGCCCGCCGGACAGAATCCGGCCACGGTACAACGAAACGACACGAGGTCAGGCGGCGAAAGAACGGGGCGGAGGAACGGAAGGGCGATGCGGAAGGCTTTCAAAGGTGAAAGCGGATTCCGGCACGGTATGAAAATCTTGCGGCGCTAGAACGAGCCACGACGGACGCACGGAAACAAACTCCAGCTTCTTGAGTTGGAAGGGCAGTTCGGACTTCTTCTCTTCCTTTTTGCCGGCGGAAATCTGTTTGCACAGCTTGCAGGGATGCGCGCCGTCGAACGTCTTGGTGATCGCATCACTGACGGATTCCGTTTGGAGATTCGTGGCGAGCATGTCGGCCCACGCGATGGTCTGCAACACGGCCCAATGTCCGCCCGTCGCGCCGAGCAGCGCGAGGATCAGGAAGAGATGGCCGAACTTTTTCACCACAGTGGCATCATTAGGCAACAGCAGTGCGGCCATGTCAAGATTTGCAAAGACATAATCAACCGATATGGCGGTGGCTGCTGGAATCAATTCGCCAGTTTGAACCGGACCGGCACTTCGATCCGGGACTCCACGCCGATTGAGCCAATCCGCGCCGGTTCAAACTCCCACGTTTTCACCGCCCGGAGCGCGGCCTGATCCAACAACTCATAGCCCGATGATTCCTTGATCGAAACTTCTTTGGCATGACCAAGCGGGCTGACGGTGACATTCAAGATGACCACCCCTTGCTGCCCGCGCCGTCGCGCCGCGAGCGGGTATTCCGGCTCGGGATTTTTCAAGTAATCCGGTTTTGCGGTGGCGGTCGGGCTGCCGGTTGCCGAGGTGAAATCTTTCCCTGGCATGGGCGAGCTGTTGTCGCCTGTAGTCGTGGTGGCGGTTGGATTGTTCACGGCGGTCACGGTCAAGGGAACGGCTGGTGTGGCAACGGAAATGGGTTCGGATACCGCTGTAACCGGTGGCGCGGGCATGGGAAAAATCGCTTCTGCAACCGCAAGGGGTGGGAGCACGTTTGCTGGCGTGATTGACTCCGGCGGTGGCGGAGCAGGAACGGGCAGTGCCGTCGCGACCACCGCTGCGACCGGGTGCGCCAGCGCACTCGCCGGCGCGGCGATCAATTCCAGCGTCGTCGCATTTCCAACCACCACGACCGGTGCGGTGCGATGGAATTTCCCCCACCACATCGCGCCACCGATGGCGATGCCATGCACCAGCACCGAAATGCCGAGGCTGAACTTGAGCGGGCCGAGACTCACAATGTTTTTAGATTGCCCCGAGTTTTCGCGGCGTCAATCAAACGCTTGGAGCGCGGCTGTGTCGCAGACCAGCCGCAGCAGTGCGAACATCGCTGCGGCTGGTCTGCGACACAGCCGCGCCCCCTTGAATCAAAACCTCGCGGTCAACGCCGCACGTACCTGGATCGGCTCGACCGGATGGAAGTGGATTTCCTCGTTCGGTGTTCCGGCGGGCGTGGTTTGTGATTCGTAGTAGTAATCAATGTCGTGATCTTTGCGGTCAAGCAGGTTCAGCACCTCCACCGTCGCGGTCCAGGTCTGGTTGAAGTGATAACCGACTTGCGCATTCACCATGATGGTTTCGGACGAGCGCACGCTGTTGTCTTCGATCAACGGGCGCGGGCCAAAGTAACGCAACCGCACACTGCCAAAAAATCCGTTGTCGGCGCGATACGTGATGCCGGCGGACACAACGCTCTCAATCGAGCCGGGGATATGTTGCCCCACCGGCAGCCCTGTGCCCGGATCAATCGGATTGTCACGGAACTCCGTGTGCGAGAACGAGAAGTCCGCATCAAGCGTCCAATTTTTCGTGAGGTTGTAAAAGTTCGCCCACTCGACGCCATAGCGGCGGCTCGGGCGGCTGGCTTCGGTCGAGCCAGCGTCGCCGACGAAGAGCAATTCTGAATCAATATCCAGCCACCAGACTGACAGCGTGCTTTGCAGGCCATCCACCGCCAACGTGCGGATGCCGACTTCCGCGCCATACGTCTGCACCAGCGGATCAGCGCGTTGCACGGGCGTCGCACCATCCACCGGATCAATCGTCGTCGTCGCGCCGCGGCCGTCGTTGCTGTGGAAGCCGAGGCCGCCTTGCACGTAAACCTCCGTTTTCGCCCACGGGCCGAACACCAGCGTCGCCTTCGGGCTGGCGATGCCATCGTAACGCGTGTCGGAGTTCGCCGCGAGCGTGCTGTCCACGTCGTAGCGATACACGTCGCCGCGCAAGCCGACCGTGCTGCGGACTTTTTCCGCCCACTGGATTTTGTTCTCCCAGAACGCGCCAAGACTGGTTTGCACAATGTCGTCCTGTCGCGTCACTGCGGAGAGCGGTCGGGCGTTGATAACATCGAACTTGTCCACGCGGACGCGCCCTTGCGTCTGATAAAGCCCGTTGCGGATCACATCATTTCGCACCTGCGTGCCGAAGATGTTTTCCATCTCGCGTTCGCCCAGTTGGCCGAAGAGCGTGTGCCGCGCGTCCAGGCCCGAAGTCCAACGGCGGTCCGCCTGCTCAAATTGATCCCCCAGCGCGTTGTCCGTCAGGAAATAGGTGAAGTCGCTGAACAGATCCATGTCGTAATAGAACGTGTAAGCCATCACCTTGGTGGCGGATTCGCCGTCGGCGCGATGCCATTCGCCTTGCAGGCTGTAACGCTGCGAATCGCCGCCCGTCGTGCTGTCGAGCGAGCCGAAGCGGGAAATCAAACCGTTCGCCACGGCGCTTTCGGCGACTTGATCGCTCGAATCCCATACGCCGTAATAAGCGCGGGCGGTTAGGCTGAAACCGTTCGCCTCGTCGCCTTCGCTGTAAGTAAGCTGGCCGTTGAACTTATTGTAATTGTCCGGCTTGTCCCACGGACCGTCGTTGTGGAGATATTCACCCGCGTAAAGCAGATGGCCCGCGCCGACCTTCGGCGACGCCGCAAACATCACGCGCCCGTAGTTAAACATGCCGCCTTCGATGGTGGCGATGCTTTGGGGCAACACCTTGAAAAACTCCAGATGCGCCGCGCCTGCCGAGGAGAAGTCGCCGTTCTCCACGTAATAAACGCCCTTCTGATAATTCACGCGCTGCACGAGTTCGGGGATGACGATGTTCATGTCCGAGTAACCCTGGCCGTGGCCATGCGTCGGGAGATTCAGCGGCATGTCGTCGAGGAAGGTGGCGAAGTCCGTGCCGTGATCGAGATTGAAGCCGCGCAGAAAATACTGGTTCGCTTTGCCGCCGCCCGCGTGTTGCGTGATGATGACGCCGGGCACCGTCTCCAACACTTCGCCGGGGCGGAGCGTCGGGCGCTCGGCTAATTGCGCCGCGCCGACCGTGCCTTGTGTCGCCGAATCCGCGATGCCGATCAAACTATCGGCGCGACCTTCCACGACGATTTCACTCAAGCGTGTGGCAGCGACACCCTCGGGGTCCGATGAAGGCGCGTTGGTTTGCGGATTAGAAACTGGCGGCAGGATGCCGCCAGAACCCGCAGGCACGGATGCCTGCGCTACGGCGAACAGCGCAGGCAGTGTAGCGCGGGCATCCTTGCCCGCGGGTTCACGGAGCATCCCTGCTCCGGGTTCGGAAGTTGCGACGACAGGCAAACTATTAGTTTCACCATGCGCGAAAACTTTTCCTCCGCTTGCCAGGGCGAACCAGGCCACCGCCACCCGCGCGAGCATGAATCCCAACCCTTGCAACAGCACCGTCGCCCCGGCAAAACCGATGACGAACGAAACCGCGCTGGCCGAGGCGGGCATTTCCGCGCCGTGCGCCAGGCCGTGGAAGAAGGCGAAGAATGCTGCGAGCGCGGCGCTCGTGGAGTTTTTCAACTTCACCCGTTCGATCAGAATCCATCCGATGACCGGCACGGAGAGCATGATGAGGAATTCCACGCCGGGCACATTGAAGCCGAGCGCGCCCGCGATGCCGCCCAGCACCATCGCGCTGACGAACGCCGCCGGAATCTGCCAGCACGCCGCGCCGAACTTTTGCGCCGCCCAGATCCCGACCGCCAGCATCACCAAGAGATGATCCCAGCCGAGCAGCGGATGCGTGAAGCCGGATGCGAGTCCGCCGCTGCCGGGGCCGGGATGCGCTTGCGCCAGGAGCGGAGTGGAAAGCAGGGCGATGCCTGTGAGAAACAATTTCACTGAGTATTTAGCCATAACGGACCTGAACCTTTCGTTTTGGTTTGTCTTGCGACAATGCCGGTCGTCAACTCGGACCGACGACGAGGTTGTTTGGTGTTTGCAGCTACGGATCGGGAGATCCGCCATCGCTGCCACAGGTGGCTGGGCAGAGAAATAGTTTCGCCGCGTGCCCTAGACAAGAATTTTCTGGTGACGAAACGGAAACGGCTTCGTCCGATGGCGCTGGGGCGTCATACCGGATTCGCTGTAACGCCTTGACACTCAGCTAAGCCCTGGGTGGTTTGTGTTATCATCACGGGCGAAAAATGGGCGAGGAAGTGTTCATGCACTTCCCCGCGAAACCCATCGTTATTAACCCAGAGTCTTGCGACCCCATCTCGAAAGGTTCGTATGAAGTATTATACCTCCACCACGGAATTCAACTGCGGAATCGATCTCCACGCCCACCAGATGTATGTCTGCGTCCTGGATCGCTCCGGCAAAAAACTCGTCCACACCAACATCCGGAACAACGACTTCAACTTCTTCCTCAAACTCATCGCCCCGTATCGCCACGACCTGACCGTCGTCTGCGAGTGCATGTTCGGCTGGTATTGGCTCGCCGATGCCTGTCACGCCGCCAACCTCAAGTTCGTCCTGGCCCACGCCCTCTATCTGCGCGCCATTCATGGCGGCAAGAACAAGAACGACCGCATTGATTCCGAACAACTCGCCCAGCTCCTGCGCACCAACCTGATCCCGCCCGGCTACGTGTATCCCGCCGCGTTGCGGCCGCTGCGCGGGCTCCTGCGCCAACGCACTTACTTCGTCTGGCAACGCGCCGATCTGCTCGCCCGCCTCCAGTCCCATCAACTCGCCCACAACCGCCCCACCCTCACCGGGGCCACCCGCAACAATCGCGAGCCGTGGGTGAAGCAACTCGCCACCAGCGAACCCGATCCCGTCTATCAGTTCGCCCTCCAAAATCAACTCGCTCTCGTCAGCCATTTTGACGAGCAGATTCGCGCCCTGGAAACCCAACTCAACCAGCTCACCAAAAAGGTGGCGGCGCGCGATTACGCCTTGTTGCAAACCATCCCCGGCATCGGCCAACACCTCGGCGCCACGCTGCTCTACGAGATCGGGGACATCGCGCGTTTTCCCACCGTCAAAGATTTCCTCTCTTACGGTCGCCTCGTCAAAGGCACCGTCGCTTCCGCCGGCAAGATCAAGGGCCTGCGCGGCGCCAAACTCGGCAACCCGTATCTCCGCTGGGCCTTCGGCGAAGCCGCCGTCATCGCCAAGCGCGATCCCCTCGTCATCGGGCCGCTGGCGCAACGCTTGGAAGCCAAAATGAACGGGAACAAATTCAAAGCCAACACCGTGCTGGCCATCAAACTGGCCCGGGCCGTCTATTACATGCTGCGCACCGGCACCGCCTTTGATCCCGAACGGCTGGTCACCCAACTGACCACGAAACACTCTGACCCTGGCGCGGGTCAACCCGGACGCCTAACTGGACGCAAACCATCGCGAGCCTCCACATCGCAGCCCTTAGTGAATGGGACGCCGAACCCACGCAGCTGCGCTGAGGCCGCGGACAGTCCGGCGCTCTGACTGGGAATCCGCGCCATGGGGCCCATCAGGTCACCCCACGTTCGCCCGCCGGGGGG
>CAZQNQ010000023.1:22497-94679 GCA_964594985.1 uncultured Bifidobacterium sp. | reverse complement strand
GATGCCATGAATTGGTTCGCCTCATGCGGCTATAGTTTTATTTAATACGCTCTAGCCCCTGGCTTCAGCCAGGGGTCCGCAGCGCGAAAAGGCTCGCGAGCCGCTTGAGCGGCTTTTCCGTCCCCCCGAAAAGCGGTTGAAACCGCTTTTCCCGTCGCCCCCCACCACCCACCGGGCTGAAGCCCGGTGCTAATGAGAGGGGGATGCGTCAGTCCTGCTTCATCGCTAACACTTCTCCGTAAGGTCCCTGCACCCGGCGAAAGGCGTACGCGCCAGACTTTTAAGCGTCGGGGCTTGCTCCGCTGTGATGTCAGCCAGCGCCGCTTTGATTCTTAGCCGGAACGATGCAGCGGGATACTCACGCAGAGGACGCGAAGGGCGCGAAGGCAAACCCAGCCTTGATCTTGTTGGGATTCAGAACGGTTCCCCATTCGGGGGGTGCTCGTCACCATGAAAATTCCCAGCTCCTTTGCGGCCTTTGCGCTCTTTGCGTGAGCCGTTCCCCATTTCATCTGAATCGTTCCGGCTTAGGGCGTCCATAACTTCAGAGCCGCACCGGAATCTTCTGCTTCGCCAAAAACTGTTTTACATCCCCCACCGTGTAAGTTCCGAAGTGGAAAATGCTCGCGGCGAGCACGGCATCAGCTTTGCCTGCAAGTAAGACTTCCGCCATGTGTTCTAATTTGCCCGCGCCACCGCTGGCCACCACGGGGACGCCGACGGATTCGCTGATGCGCCGCGTGATGACAAGGTCAAATCCCGCTTTCGTGCCATCGGCGTCAATCGAGTTCAACACGATCTCGCCCGCGCCGAGCGAAACCGCCTTTTTCGCCCAATCCACCGCATCGAGGCCGGTGTCTTTGCGACCGCCGTGGGAGAACACGCCCCATTGGTCCACGCCGGGCGCGAGGCGTTTGGCGTCAATCGAGACCACGATGCACTGGCTGCCAAATTTTTCCGCACCCTGCCGGATGAGTTCGGGATTGGCGAGCGCGCTGGAATTGATGCTGATCTTGTCCGCGCCCGCGCGCAACATCGTGTACATGTCATCCACGGACTTGATACCGCCGCCGACGGTGAGCGGCATGAAGCATTGGTCCGCCGCGCGTTCAATCACGTCCACCATCGTGCCGCGCCCGTGCGCGGTAGCCGTGATGTCGAAGAACACCATTTCGTCCGCGCCCTGTTCGTTGTAGCGCAGCGCAAGCTCGACGGGATCGCCGACATTGCGCAGGCCGCCCTTTTCGGCGACACCGAACTGCACGCCGCGGGTGACTTTGCCGTCGTGAACGTCGAGGCAGGGAATGACACGTTTCGCCATCATCGCGGCCCATTGAACCGTCGCATCGCGCCTGAAGCAATCAATTTACGGATTTTGAACCACGGCCCGGGGAACGCCCGGGTAAACAAGCGTGGTTAATATTCCGCAACTCGCCCGCCCGGTTTTCGGCCTTCGGTGTACGTCCTGCTTAACACCCTTGGATATGAACGAACAGCCCGCTCCGAAGACCCTCGAAGTGTTGCTCGATGGTCACCCCATAAAGCTCCCCGCCGAACGCCGTTCCCTCAGCGCGATACGGACTTACCTCGAGACGCTCGCGTTGGAGAGCGAGCGGATGTTGTGCGCTTTCAGTGTGGATGGGCGTCCGGAAAAAATGTCCCAGGCGTGTCTCAATTCGGAAAAAACTGCCTTTTCCCGGGTCGAAGGCACCACGGTGGGCCTGACCGAAATTCCGCAGCGCATGCTGGAGACGGCCTTGACCGAGACGGCCCAGGCCCGCATCGCCGTGCAGAAAGCCGTCACGCTCGTGCTCATCAACAATGGCGTCGTCGCCCGGGAACTCTGGTGGAATCTGACGCGCCAACTCAAAGAGCCGCTGCTCACCCTGAGTCTGTTGCCCGAAACGGTTTATCAAACCCCCACCGGCAGCGCGTCGCTCTTGCAGATGCGCAAATGGCAGCTCCAGCAGCTCGCCGTCATCATGAAGGAAGTGGACGAAGCCTGCTGGTCCGCCGACCCGGCCCTGTTGTCCAATGCGCTCGAAAACCACGCGCTCCCGTGGCTCGGCAAATTGCACCAGACGATTCTGCTCTGGCGCGAGACCATCCTGGTGGGCAACCACGTTAAGAACAATTGGGATCGGGACGTCGCGAAGTGCGCGATGTAATGCTGGCAGGACGGGCAATCCCCTGCCTGCCGCGAATGCGCTGAAGCAAACCCTTCGGCAACCAACTTCACCCTTCGATCGCCTTGACCCGCGCGGCATGGCGACCGCCCGTAAACTCCGTCGTCAACCAGACCCGCACGATCTCCAGCGCGAGTTCCACCGGAATCGTCCGCGCGCCGATGGCCAGCACATTGGCGTCGTTGTGTTCGCGCGCCCAGCGGGCCGTATCCAGGCTCCAGCACAAGGCGCAACGCACCCCGCGCACCTTGTTCGCCACGATGGCTTCGCCATTGCCGGAACCACCCAGCACGATGCCGCGCTCACATTTGCCACGCGCCACCGTTTCCGCTGCCGGGCGGATGAACGTCGGATAATCCACCGGCGCCGCGCTGTTCGTGCCGAAGTCGCGGACTTCATGCCCGAGGCTCGCAAGCAAAGTCTTGATCGGTTCCTTGTAAGCAAACCCCGCGTGATCCGATGCGATGGCGATCTTCATTGCGATGGCAAATTGCCCGGCTGGGCTTCGATAAGCCAAGGAAATTCAATGATCAGCTCGGCAGAAAAGGAAGCCGGTTGGGAACAAATCCATTTGAAATCCGGGCCGACACTCAAGAGAATCCCGGCCATCGTAAATCAAAGCCCCCGCCACACATGAAACACCGCGTCTATTATTGGTCGCTTACCTCGGCTTTGGCCGGTTTTTTGTTCGGCTTCGATACGGTCGTCATTTCCGGGGCGGAGCAAACCATCCAATCGCTCTGGAATCTGAGTGCCGGCCTGCACGGGATTGCGATGGCTGCCGCACTTTATGGGACGGTGATCGGCTCGCTGATTGGCGGCTGGCCGACCGACCGGTTCGGTCGCCGCGCCACGTTGCTTTGGATTGGCGGGCTCTATTTTGTCTCCGCCGTGTGGTCGGGGCTGGCCACCGACGTTTACTCGTTCATTGTCGCCCGCTTCATCGGCGGGCTCGGAGTGGGGATCTCGACGATCGCCGCGCCGCTTTATATCTCGGAAATTTCTCCTCCCGCCCAACGCGGCCGGCTGGCGGGCATGTTTCAATTCAACATCGTCTTTGGCATCCTGATCGCCTTTCTTTCCAATGCCCTGCTGGCCAACGCCGGGCCGCACGCGTGGCGGTGGATGCTCGGGGTCGAAGCCGCTCCCGCGTTGCTCTACACCCTCATGTGTTTCGGCATTCCCGAAAGTCCGCGCTGGTTGCTCAGTCGGAAGAATGATCGGCCGGCCGGCATCGCCGTGTTGCAAAAGATCGAGCCCCATGCGGCCCCGGCCGAGATCGCAGCCAAGGCCGACGAAATCCTGGCGGCTTCCGCGGCGCAGGTGGCGACGGGTGGTTTCTGGTCACTAAAACTCCGACGCCCGATCTTGCTTGCCATCTTGATTGCGTTTTTCAATCAACTTTCCGGCATCAACGCCATCCTCTACTTTGCGCCGCGCATCTTTGAATTGACCGGCCTTGGGGCTCAGGCCGCGCTGCTGCAATCCGTCGGCATCGGTCTCACCAATCTGGTCTTCACCTTGGTGGGCTTGTGGCTGATTGACCGGCTGGGGCGGCGCACCCTGCTTTACGTGGGTTCGTTCGGTTATATCGTTTCGTTGGGCCTCGTCGCATGGGCCTTCTTTACCGAACATTTCAGCATCGTGCCCGTTTGCATTTTCGCCTTCATTGCGGCCCATGCGATCGGCCAGGGCGCCGTCATCTGGGTGTTCATCGCCGAGATCTTCCCGAATCGTCATCGGGCTGAAGGGCAGGCGCTGGGCAGCTTTACGCATTGGATTTTTGCCGCGCTTCTCACGACCTTCTTTCCCAAGATGGTTACCGCATTTGCCCCCGGCTACGTGTTCCTGTTCTTCGGGGGCATGATGGTGCTGCAATTGATCTGGGTAAAAATGATGGTGCCGGAGACCAAGGGCGTTCCCTTGGAGCAGATCCAGAAACAACTCGCCGGTGATTGAAACGCAGACGGATTTCGATTGCCGAGGACATCGCAACCCGGTTTCTTGAGCGGCGATGAAAATTGCGGTCGTCGGTTGTGGCGCGGTCGGGAGTTACTACGGTGCGATGCTCAGTCGCGCCGGGCAGGACGTGCATTTCTTGCTGCGCTCGGACTACGACGTCGTCCGTCGCAACGGGGTGACCATCCACAGCCCGAAAGGCGATTTCAACGCCCGCCCTCGCGCCGCCCGCACGCCGGGGGAGATTGGCATTTGTGATCTGGTCATCATCGCGCTCAAGACCACCGCCAACAGTGAATTCCCAAAACTGCTGCCGCCGCTCGTCGGTCCGCACACCGCCGTGCTCACCTTGCAGAACGGCCTCGGCAACGAAGAGGCGCTCGCAAAACTTTTTCCGCCCGCGCAAATCCTCGGCGGCCTGTGCTTCGTGTGCTTGAACCGCATCGCACCCGGCGTAATCCAGCACCTCGATCACGGCCTCGTCATGCTCGGCGAGTTCCAACGCTGGCCCGAGCCGCGCACGCACGACATCGCCAGCATGATCAAACACACCGGCGTGGTGTGCAAGGTTTCCGACGACCTTGCCGCCGCGCATTGGGAAAAGCTTGTGTGGAACATTCCATTCAACGGTCTCGGCGTGGCGAGCGCGGCGGGTTATGAAGCCTTGCTCAATCCTTCGTCCGTTCTTTCAGTGCCGCGCCAGCCCTGTCTCACTACGAACCAGCTTCTCGACAGCGGCAAATGGGAAGCGCTTGTCCGCGAACTGATGCTTGAAGTCATCGCCGCCGCCAACACCCCCGGTCACAAGCTGGACCGCGCGCTTGCGGACAAGATGATCGAACGCACCCGCACCATGGGCGCATACAAAGCGTCAACGCTGCTGGATTTCGAACGCGGCCAGCCGCTGGAATTGGAAAGTCTCTTCGTCGAACCGTTGCGCCAGGCCCAGCAGGCAAATGTGGCCACTCCGCGTCTCGAAGCATTGTGCGCCGTCTTGCAGAAACTCAATCCGGCTTGAGCGAAACCGTCCGGAAAAACGCTTACGAGCCAGTAACAGAATGAGCTTTTTGTGGCGGGGGGGTAGGGCGCGTCAGTCCCCTGCACGCCGCCGTCTAGCCGACGAAAACCGGCGCGCACGGAGTGACGCGCCCTGCCTCAAATCTCATATTGTTACACGCCCTAAACCTGTGGCGGCGCCGGAGGACGAAACGCGGCCACTATCACGGGACGAAACATGAAGACGAGCAGCAGGATCGGGTAAATCATCCCGAAACATCCGCCGATGCTGCCGCCGATCGCGCCACCGATGGCCCCGGCCGCTTCCGGCCCGCCCTTTTCCCTGGCTTGCTCCAGCATGGGCCGGACGAGGAACAGGAAATTGACGATCATGCCGGCGAAGCCAAAAACAATGGCGTAGATGGCATAACCAATGGAGAGCAGCCGGCCCCACGGTTTGACCAGCATCAAACCGATCCCGCCTGCCAGCAACACGCCGCAACTCAACAGTCCCAGCGGAATGCAAATCTTGAACCAGAGCGCATACCCGGGGCTGTCCTGCATCACCTTGATGACCGGATTGTCCGAGTGCGCCGCCATCATCAACAAGCCGATGGAGGCGATGATTCCAAACAAACCAAAGGCGGCGAACACCATGTTGAGGATGCCGAATACCGTTGCGGAAGTAGGTCGCTGCATGATGCCGCAGGCTAAGTAGCGCCAGCCAAAACTACAAGCCCAGATGCGCAACGCTCAAGCAACCTTGCGCCTCACCCGTCTGGCAAAATGTTATCGTGCCGCCGTCACCTTCGGGATCAACGCATCCCGGATCGGTTCGACCCACGCCTCGCGCTTCACGTCGTAGAGGATGAAATCGCTGTCGAACTGCCAGTACGCCCAGCTCCAGCCGCGCGCTTCGGCGGCCCGGGTCACGGCGTCGGTCCAGCGCGCGCGCGATTCCATCGGCGCACGATCGTACGCGCCGAATTCGCCGAGCAACAACGGGCGTTGGTTCGTCTTGCACCATGCGTCCGCCTTGTCGAAAGTCCGATTTAATGCCGCCACTTCCTCCGGCGTTCCTTTCCACTCAAACCCCAGTTTGTCCTTTTGGTTCGTCCAACTCGCGCCCTGATGTGTGAAGTCGAACGGCTCGTAGAAATGCACCGTGACGATCAGGTGGCGATCGTTCTCCGGCAGCTTCAATTTTTCCAGATGACTGATCGCATTCCAATGCCCCGGCCCGACGATCACCGCGCGCGTCGGATTCGTCTGCCGGATGAGCCTGAGCGCTTCGGCAAAGTATTCGTTCCACAACTCCGGCGTGAGGTTGTCGAACGGTTCGTTCAGCACCTCAAAGCAAACGCTGTCCGGCGCGGCTTGAAAACGCGGCGCCATCTGCCGCCAGAACGCGAGGAGCTTTTCTTTGTTTCCGGCCGGGTCCTTGCCGAGCGCATGAAATTCGTGCAGGTCTAGGATCACCGCCAAGCCTTGCCGTTGCGCCTCGGTCACGGCCCAATCCAGCGTCGCCAGCCAGGACGGCCTCAGCGCCCAACCATTCGTCGCGTCCATGAATCGGAACGGATGCAGGTTGAGCCGCACGGAATTAAAGCCTGCTTCCTTGAGCTTCTGGAAATACTCCGCCTTGAACCGCGCCTGCTCGCGCGCCCGCCAGATCGGATCGTAGCCGAGGATGTTCACCCCGCGCCCGAGCCGTTGATTCAACGTAAACGCGTCCGAAGTGGAATTGGTTTGCGCCTGCGCCCGGTCACCGTGGCCCAACAGCAACGCCAGCAACCCGACCAGCAAAGTGATCTTCAGCGTTTTCATAGGAGGGTGCGATATTACCACCCGCGCCGCCCTTGGCTAATCGCAAAAACACATGACAAACAGCGCGGCTAAACACTTCTGTTAGGCACGAATGGTTGGAGTGATAAGAACTCCTCTCCGGGCCTTCGGCCACCCTCTCCCCATCGGATGGGGAGAGGGCCGGGGTGAGGGGCAGTTCGGAAACTATTTCTCAAAATCATTCCAGGAGCTATAACCGCGGCGCCGCCGGCTTCACGGGCGCGGCCCACGCGTGAACTCCCTGAGTCTTGACCTTGCGCTTATACACCTTGTCCACGCACGTCGCGAACAGCGTATCGAACTTCTCGCCGCCGAAGCACAGATTCGTGATGCGCTTGTTGGGCGTCGGGATAATGCAATTCACGCGACCCGCCTGATCGCACACCTGGATGCCGAGGCTTGTGGCGACGTAAAGCCGACCATCCCGATCCACGCGCAACCCATCGGCGGAACTGTCATCCGCCGCGTCGGGACAATGCAGCCAATAGTAACGCTGCTTCGCGCCCAGTGTGCCGTCGGGTTGAATCTGGTAGCTGTAAACCCAGTGTGACCAATAGTCCGCCACGTAGAGCAACGTCTGATCCGGCGACAGCATCACGCCGTTCGCATAACGCAGGCCGCTGTCCACTTCCACTTTCTCGCCACCGGGCCGGATGAGCCACACGCGACTGGGTGAACGATTGTTCGCGGGAGGATGCGTGACGTAGATGTTGCCGTTGTGCGCCACCACGACGTCATTGCCCGCAATCCCCTCGGCGATGACCGTCGCTTTTCCGTCGGCATCGTAAGCGAGAATCTTTTGCTCGCCCGTCGCCACGGAATAAAGTTTTCCATCCGGCCCGAACGCCTGGCCATTGGCGCGCTTCGTATCCCCGATGAACTCACTGACCTTGCCGTCGAGCCCGATGCGATAACTCTTGCTCGCGGGAATGTCCGTGAAGAACACCTCGCCCTGTGCGTTGGCCACCGGCCCTTCCGTGAGCCGATAACCTTCGGCCACCAATTCCCATTCCTCACCGGGAATCAGGATGTCCTTGAGCTGCGGCGAACCCGCGCCTTTGCCGACCGGCTGGGGCCAATCCTTCCACAACCACCGCATCGCCTCCGGGAAAACCTTCGTGCCGTCCTGCCCGTTGTGACCGTTCGTGCCCCAGACATGTTGCACCTCATAGCCGGCGAACGTCAGCGCGCGTTCCATCGTTTGATTCGCCATCCACCAATCGCCGCCGTAGATGTTCAAGTCATTCGAGCCGTCCTGCAGAAAAACGCGGATCGCGCGCGGCTCGGTCTTGCGGATGAGCGTGGGATAACGATCCCCGCCGCGCAGCCCGACATACGTGCCGATGGCGCTGAACACGCGGCTGAACGCCTCGGGCCGTTCCCACGCCGCCGTGAAGGCGCAGATCGCACCGCTGCTCGAACCGCCGATGGCCCGATCCGTCGCATTGGTGGAAAGCCGGATCGCGCGGCCATCGGAAGTTTTGCGCGATTCCACGTCCGGCAACAATTCTTCCAGCAGGAAGCGCGCGTAATTGTCGCCCAAGCCATCGTATTCAAAACTCCGATTGAACCGGTCCAGCGCGCTGTTCGGGTCCGCCGCGCGCACGCGCCCGTGCATGACGAACACACCGATGGTCACCGGCATTTCCTTCGCGTGAATGAGCTGGTCGAACACCTTGGGCGCCTGCCATTGGATGCCGTCCTGATTCACGTAAACGCAGGCGGGCTGGTCCGGCGAATATTGTGCCGGCACATAGACCCTGTAATCCCGCTGCGTGCCCGGAAAAATCTTTGAGTCCGCAAAACTGAACTTGAGTACCTCACCCTTGGGGATGTCCGGCTCTGCCGCAAGCGGCGCCTGCCCGCCGACGTGAAACGAGAACGCAACCACGAGCGCGAGGATGCCGACAAGAGAGCGGGAATTCATAGGATGCGGCGAGGTTAGAGGCGCGTCACAATGGCCGTCAAGGCGGGCACGTCGCAATTTGGGTAGGGATAGCGCGCAGACCGTGCAGCAGTGCGAGCTGTTTTACGAATTGCTTTGGCCTTAGAAAAGCTCGCCTGTTCATTTAGAAACCAGTAAACCCTAGCTCCGACAATGGAACCAACTACGGTAATATTGATTGCGCTTGGCATCATGGCCTTGGTTGTCCTCGCCTTTTTTGCAGTCTTTCGCCAGCGAGGCAAATTCGCAATCAAAACAAAACTGGGAGAGGTCAGTGCCGAAGGGGAAAACATACCTTACATTACTTCGCCCACAGAAACGTCTCCGACTTCCACAGAAAAAGTGAGTGGCGGCACTACGGAAATAGGTCAAGTCGGGACTGGTGCAAACGTGTTCGTTGCTCAACCGGGTTCTAGCATCATTGTTCAAACCGGAGAACGGCAAACACTCTCCACAAAAGGTAATGAACAAGCGAGCGTGGAGCCGCCTCAGGCTCCAGCAATAGACCAATTTTCACCAATCGAAGCTAGGCCCTCCCAAGCAATTCGGATTCCCGTTGAAGATGCTTTTGACAACGAGTGCGATACGCCTCCACCAACTACGACATGGGTCGGACGTAGCGAGGAACTATTGTTGATGGACCACCCCGGAACGAAGGTGATTGCGATTACAGGCATCGGGGGTCAGGGTAAATCAACCCTAGCCGCAAAATTTTTAGCCGACAAGACGACCGCAAATGGTTTTAAGGATTGGCGTGACTGCAAAGAGGAGAGCAACACTCTGCACACCCAAATTGTGCGAATCATCGAACGCATCACGAATGGGGAGAGACGTGCAGCAGATATATCGGGTGAAAGCACCGCATCCGTCATCAAGCTCTTCTTAAACATAACCGCAGCGATTGATGGCGTTTTTGTTTTCGACAACATAGATCAATATGTTGATGTAGTTGAGTCGCGAGCGGTCGACTCAATGCACCTGTTGATTGAAGGCGCATTGCGGAGCAGAGGCGTCGCGAGATTTGTATTTACGTGCAGACCGAGGTTGAAATATGAACACTCAGCATTTCTTCAAATTGAGTTGCATGGACTGACTGTAGCGGAGGCCAGACAACTCTTTCGTGCGCGAGGTGTAAATGTTGACGTAAAGCACATTGATGAACTTCATGGACTAACCCAAGGGCATCCTCTCTGGCTGAGCCTGATTGCAACACAGGTTTTGACTAATCAGGTGGATCTCCACCAATTCACGGCTCGCATTAGAAGCGGAAAGGACGCGGGCTTGCCACACGTAACTTTGCAGGAAATCTGGCGAACACTAAAACCGAAGCACCAAAAGCTTCTAAGATACCTTGCCGAAACAGTTCGCCCTGAAACAGAGAGCAATCTTGAACAGTTCGTGTCGCAGGAACTGAAGCACAACCAATTCGCTAAATCTCTGCGCCAGCTTCGCGCTCTGGATTTGGTGGTCGTAAAGTCTCCCACTAGCGGCCCAGACACGATGGAATTACATCCTTTGGTTCGAGAGTTCGTTCGTCGCCAGTTCTCGGTTTCCGAACGCAGTCAATACATCACGGCCATCGTGGTGACCTTGGAACGTCTGATCGTAAAGTTTAGACCGGTTCTTGCGACTGAAGTTTCGTATTCTGTTCTTCAAAACTGGACAGCGAAGGCAGAACTTTTAGTTAACGGAGGGCAATATCTTCAGGCGTTGGCTGTATTGGAGGAGGCGAAACGACCGTTACTCAGAAATGGATACGCCGAAGAATTTGTTAGATTGGCAACCGCGCTCTTTGGGGTCTTGGAGTGGAATGAAGCGCTTATTGCTGATTCCAAGACGTACGATGATGTTTACATGGATTTTGTTGAAACATTGACCCAACTCGGACGCTTCGAGGATTCTGATAATTATATCAAAAAATTTGAAGAAACGGTCTCTGGAGCTACAGCACGTCATGTGGCCGTATGCGACATGCGGACTTATTTATATTGGACACAGGGCAAGTACGATTTAGCCAAAGAATGGGGCAAACGTGGCGTAGAATTCAAAACCAAGAGCCAGCTCGATACTCGCCATGATTGTGCGCACAATCTGGCTTTGGCGCGGCGAGATTCAGGCGAAATCGATGAAGCCCTGAAGCACTTCCTTCATGGATTAACTCTCGATGTGGTGCTGAATAAAAAGGAGATTATATCCAGCAGGGGTGGATCATACTACGGAAACATCGGAAGGTGTCTTTACTTCAAAGGTGATTTCGAGAACGCACAACTCTGCCTCATCAAATCTGCCCTTCTGTTGGAAAAGGAGAGAAACGAAATAGTGCTGCCGAACCAAGGCTATGCCGGACTTTGGTTGGGACAATCCCTTGAAAAACGGCGGGATTTTAGGATGGCGTATGTTTGTTACATGCGCGCGGCCATAAAGTGGAAGATGATTTCTCCTCCTCGTGCGGAAACGGCTCTCGCGGCTGCCCAGTTACTATCAGAAAAGGACAAGGCACTGTGTGATCTGAAAGATTGGGAGATTGAGCGCATTTACACTGATTGGTTAGACAAGGTTGCGGTTTTCACTTCGGCGGCTTGATTTTGTTGAGGTTGGCAGGCACCGATCATTTGACAGCTTTCCATTCTCGTTCTGTTGCCTCGGCTGCACGGAGCGCGGCGTTTGACTCGGCCGGCTTGGAGGAGTAAAAGACTAGCGTGACGATTGAACTGCCAGACGTTCCCCCCGGCGAACGGTTGACCACCGAGGAGATTCGGTTGGAACTGGCCTGTGCGTTGTATGCGCGCGGGCGGATCGGCAAAGTCACGGCCACGGAAATGGCGGGCGTGGACTTCTTCACCTTTCAGCGCGCGTTGAGTGAACGCGGCGTGCCGCTCTACACCCAGCAGATGCTCACGTCAGACCTCCAGTCGCTCAACGAATCCTTTCCCAAGTGATCGTCGTCGCGGACACCTCGGTGCTCATCAATCTCTGCCGGGTCGGGCAAGGCGGCTTGTTTCAGCAGGCGGAATTTGACCGTTTGGTGGGTAAAACCGCGCGCTTTGCCGCCCTGAAACTTCCGCCCGAGATCAAACAACAGTCGCCTACTCGCCAGCCGACCGCCGTACGTGACGCTACGGGATTGGATTCCGGCGAAGCAGCGGCGTTATCGCTGGCAGTGGAGATTCACGCGGACGCAGTGCTGATTGATGAGCGGCGTGGTTACGAAGTGGCCGTGCAACTGGGCCTGCGCACGATCGGGATTCTTGGCATCCTGCTGCGGGCTAAATCCGTCGGAGCGCTGCCCGCGGTGAAACCGATTCTGGATGCGTTGCAACGTGACGCTGGTTTCTGGCTTTCTGAATCGTTGCGGAAACAAGTTCTCCAAATCGCTGGCGAAAGTTGAGCGGCCTGGTCGGCTGGCTGCGCTTTTCTTCCGCTCGCACTCAATTTGACATACTCCCTTTCTCACTCTCTGTTGCTTCTGCTGTTGAAGCGGTTTTTGAATTATGAAAACACCCGAGAAAGATTTGTCGGTGTTGCCGGTGTTGAACGAAGCGGAAGCGTGGAGCAATCAGGCTGCGTCGCCAAGCGCGGCACCCACGGGCGGAGACGGGCTGTTACTGGACGCGTATTCCAATGCGGTCACCACGGCGGCGGAGGCGGTCAGTCCGTCGGTGGTGAAGATTGATGTATTCAAAAGAGCCGGACGACGGGGTCAGCAAGAAGGCACTGGCAGCGGCTCGGGTTTCATCATCACGCCGGATGGTTTTATTCTCACGAACAGTCACGTGGTGCAGGGCGCGGAGCGGATTGAAGTCACGCTCGCCGACGGTCGCCGGCCCGATGCGCATCTCGTGGGCACGGACCCGGACACAGACCTGGCGGTCCTCCGCATTTATGCGCCGAACTTGAAGCCGGTGCGGCTCGGGGATTCCAACCAGTTGCGCATCGGCCAACTCGCCATCGCCATCGGCAATCCCTACGGCTTCCAATACTCGGTGACGGCGGGCGTGGTGAGCGCGTTGGGCCGGTCGTTCCGCGCGCAATCGGGCCGGCTGATGGACAATCTCATCCAGACGGACGCGGCGTTGAACCCGGGCAATTCCGGCGGGCCGCTGGTCAATTCGCGCGGCGAAGTCATCGGCGTGAACACCATGGTGATCCTGCCGGCGCAAGGGTTGTGCTTCGCCATCGGCATCAACACCGCGAAATACATCGCGGGCTGGTTGATCAAGGACGGCGCGGTGCGGTGCAGTTACATCGGCGTGGGCGGCCAGACGGCGAAGATCCATCGGCGCGTGGTGCGGCATTTTAATCTGCCGAACGAAACCGGCATGCTCGTGCTCGGCGTCGAACCCGGCAGCCCGGCGAGTCGCGCTGGTTTGCGCGAGGGCGATATCGTGGTGGAGTTCGATGGCTGCGCCATTGCCACTATTGACGATTTGCACAAACAACTCACAGGGGCGAAGGTCGGCGTGCGTTCGCTGCTCACAGTGATCCGCAGCACAGAGAAGTTGTCGCTGGAGATTACGCCGGCGGAATCGCGAAAGTAACGGAGCGCGGCTGTGTCCAACGGACCAGCCGCAGCATTCTCAACTTCTCCACGACCTTCGCGTCCGCCACGCGCTGCGGCTGGTCTGCGACACAGCCGCGCGCCGAACGGTAGGGCCGACCTGCTGGTCGGCCAAGGACGCGCCGCAGCGCGTCCCTACCAGTTGTAGCGTCGGTCTGTGACCGATGAATCGGTGCTGACACAGCGCCGCTACTAGGTGGGGCGCGATGTCCTCAACGCGCCGTCGCGGTAAATCCGATCGCGTCCGTTCCAACAGCGGCGGGCAGGGGACTGCCCGCCCTACCTGCCCGCAACGGCCCAAGCCATACTTTACAGCGGAACGTCGGCGCGATACCGTCGGCGCGTGAGACGAAATTCTACAATCGTCGATTCCAGCCAAGCTGGAAGGGGGAAGATTCTTATGAAGGCATTGCATTCCACAAAGTCAGCGCTTCTCGCAGTCGTCATCGCTATCGGTCTGGTCGGCTGCGCGACGGAATCACATCAAGCCGTTCAAGTTCATCAAGTGCCGTCTGCGGCCACGACTTATACCGGGGCGAGGAGCACTCTGATGGTGGGCAAGTTTGACAATCGCTCCAGCTACATGCGCGGGCTGTTCTCCGACGGCGTGGACCGGTTGGGTGGCCAGGCCAAAACAATTCTCATCAGTCACCTCCAGCAAACCGGCCGGTTCAAGGTGGTGGACCGCGACAACATGGAGGAGATCGCGCGCGAGGCGAAGCTCAAGGGCCAGGAACAGCAGCTCAAAGGCGCGGATATCACCGTGACGGGCGATGTGACGGAATTCGGTCGCAAGGAGGTCGGCGATGTTCAGTTGTTCGGCATTCTGGGCAGCGGCAAAAAGCAGGTCGCTTACGCCAAAGTGACCTTGAACGTGGTGGATGTTCTCACGTCGGAGGTGATTTATTCTGTGCAGGGCGCGGGCGAGTATGCGTTGAACAATCGCGAGGTGGTCGGCTTCGGCAGTACCGCCAGCTACGATTCGACGTTGAATGGGAAGGTGCTGGATCTGGCGGTGCGCGAAGCGGTCAATCGCCTGGTGGAAGGACTGGAAGAAGGAAAGTGGAAACCGATCAAGGAATAGTGATGAGGGCTTTGGGTTTACTGTTGGCGCTGGCCGCGCTGCTCACCGGTTGCGGGACGCCAACCATCTATTCGTGGGGCCATTATGAGCCGCTGGTTTACACCATGTACGCGCAACCGGGCAAAGCCACGCCGGAGGTGCAGGTGATCGCGTTGGAGGAAGATTTTCAAAAGGCCCGGTCCAAGAACAAACCCGTCCCGCCCGGATTCCACGCGCATCTCGGCCATCTTTATTATCAACTCGGTAAATTTGACCAGGCCCGCCAGCAGTTTGAAACCGAGAAGGCCAATTTCCCGGAATCGGCCGTGTTCATGGACCGGTTGCTGGCCAGCCTGAACAAGCCATGAGTACCCGATTCCTCAACCTCCGGGGCTGGTGCTGTCTGACGCTGGCGTTGATCGTCGCTGGCTGTGCTGCGCCGCCGCCGCCCGATTATACAAATTTCCGCGCGCACCGGCCCCGCTCCATCCTGGTGTTGCCGCCGATCAACCAAAGCACAACGGTGGAAGCCACCTATGGGTACCTCTCCACCATCACGTTCCCGCTGGCGGAAATGGGATATTATGTCTTCCCGGTCGCCGTGGTGGATCAATTTCTCAAGGAGAACGGCATGCCGACCGCGGGCGAGATGCATCAGATCCCGCTGAACAAGGTCCACGAAATCATCGGTGCGGATGCCGTTTTGTATACCACGTTGGTGGAGTACGGAACGAGATACCAGTTGCTCAACAGCAAGACCGAAGTGAACGTCAAAGGGAAGCTCGTGGACACGAGGACCGGGATCACGTTGTGGGAGGGCACGGGCGTGGCCCGACAGGATTCCAGCGGTTCCGGTAACATCATTGCCGACCTCGTCGCCGCCGCCGTCACGCAGGTCGTGAACTCCAGCGCGGACACCGCTCATGATGTGTCCCGGAGCGCGAACGCGAATCTGCTCGAGCTCAAAGGTCGGGGGATTCTGTACGGCCCTTACCATCCCGAGTACGAAAAAGAGAAGCCGTAACCGCAAAGGGAGTGAAAATGCGGCGGCAGTTCGTAGCAAACCGGAGCGCACCGACCTCCACCTACTGCGTATCGTCTTTTGCGTGCGACCCCGCTAAGGTGTTCCCGCCATGCCGCAAAAACTTTTGCCGCCGAAACCAAATCGCTTCCGCCGTTTCTGGGAACTCAAACTCGGCACGGTGTTCTTGAATCACGGTTCGTTCGGCGCATGTCCGAAAGCAGTTCTCGATCTCCAGGCCAAACTACGCCGCGAGCTGGAAGCCGAGCCGGTGCAGTTTCTCTGGCGGCGATATGAGGAGCGATTGGAGCCAGCGCGGCGCGCGGTCGCCAAGTTTCTTGGTGCTGATTCACGCGATCTTGTTTTCGTCACCAACGCCACAACCGGCGTCAATTCCGTCCTCCGTTCGCTGAAACTAAAGCGAGGCGATGAGCTGCTTACTACGAGCGTGGATTACAATGCCTGCCGGAATGTGTTGAACGCGGTCGCGCGGCAGATGGGCGCAAAGATTGTCGTGGCGGAGATTCCCTTTCCGCTGCAATCAGCGGAAGAGATCGTGCCAGCGATTCTCAAAGCCGTGACACCCCGCACACGGCTGGCATTGCTCGATCACGTGACGAGCAACACCGCGATGATCATGCCGCTGCGCCAGATCATCCAAGCGTTGGAGGCGCGCGGGGTGGAGACGCTGGTGGACGGCGCGCACGCGCCCGGCATGCTACCGCTTAATCTGCGCGACCTGCGCCCGACCTATTACACCGCCAACCTGCACAAGTGGGTTTGTGCGCCGAAAGGTGCGGCGTTCCTTTACGTGCGCAAAGACCGGCAGGCGAATATCCAGCCCGCGGTGATCAGCCACGGCAACAATCGGACCCGACCCGGCTTCACGCCGTTTCAAGATCGCTTCGATTGGTGCGGCACATTTGATCCGACCGCTTGGCTGTGCGCACCGGAGGCGATCCGCTGGATGGGCGAGTTGCTGCCGGGTGGCTGGCGCGAGTTGCGCGAGCGAAATCATCGGCTCATAGTCAAAGCCCGGAAACTTCTCTGCGGGGGATTTGACGTTGAGCCGCCATGTCCGGAAGAACTGCTTGGTTCAATGGCGACCATCCCATTGCCAAAACGATTTCAGAATCGCAAAGCCTCCGGGAAGATTGATCGAGAACAACTCGCGCTTTACGACCGCTTCGGCATCGAAGTGCCGCTGTCGCGCTTCGGAAAACCGACGCAACGCTGGTTGCGTGTCTCGGCGCAGATTTACAATTCTCCAGCTGACTACGAGTTTCTGGCAGACGCGCTGGAAACGCTGTGAGGGGCAGGCCGGTCTAGCGTGGTTTTCAATATTTGATCCGGAAATTATACTCTAAACGTTCTCCACAGCCACCACCGTAGCCGGAGCCACCACGGGCGCGACGCGATTCACCCGCAAACCGACTGCTTCCTTCGCATCCTTGAATGACAGAATGCCGCGTCTGGCTGTGACGCCCGCGTACGGATCATTTGTCGTCAGCAAGTTTCCATCAATGTCGAGATAGTCACACAGCTCGGCGAGATGCGCGGCGGCGCTGATCAAGACGCTGGTCTCGATCATGCAACCGATCATCGTCTTCAAGCCGGCTTTCCGGGCGCTGCTCAACGCCGCGAAACCGGCGCTCACGCCGCCGGTCTTCACCAGCTTCACGTTCACGCCATGGAAACATTCCGCGCAATGCGCGATGTCACCAGCGTTGTGATACGACTCATCAGCCAGCAACGGCAGTGGGGAACGTTCCTTGAGCCAGGTGAGATCGCGGGGCGCGGTCGCCTGCGGCATCGGTTGCTCGATAAACTGGATGTGCCCATCGCTTGCGAGCCATTCGATCCGGTCGAGCGCCTCTTCCTTGGTCTTCCAACCTTCATTGGCATCCACGCGGATGGCCTTCTTCGGCGCGACTTCGCGAAGCGCGGCAAGAATCTCTCGGTCGCCCGGCACGCCGATCTTCAGTTTCAAAACCGGATACTGTTCCGCCGCAAGAACCTTTTTCCGGATCACCTCCGGCTTATCAATCCCGATGCTGAACGACGTGACATGATGTTGCTCGCGAAACCCCAAGCCGAGCAGATCGTAGATGGGTTTGTCCGCGAGTTTACCCGCACCATCGAGCAGCGCGATGTTCAACGCGCACTTGGCCGACATGTCGCCGGGGGAAAGGGAATTGAGATAAGCCATGCTCGCGTCCACATCGGCAAACGAGAGGCGGCGGGCGTCCACGCGCTGGAAGAACGCTTCGACTGTCGCGGGGGATTCGTGGTAGCGGGTGATGGGGCTGGCTTCGCCGATGCCGGTCACGCCGTTGGGTGAGACGAGCTGCACCAGAACGACCTGAAAGAGATTCGTGCTGCCCCGGGCGATGGTCCATGTGTTGGCGAGCTGCAACTGCTCCCGCCAAAAGCTGAGTTTCATTTCTGAAACAATGTGAGTTTTTCACCCTGCCGCAACAAGGATGTACCACACACATGAATGTGCCATTGCGGGCGCAGGTTTTTCCACTCCTACCGCACCAGCGCGGATCAAGTGCGGTTGATCTTGAAATTCACGCCCGCCTTCGCGAGTCGCCGCACCAGCTTGCGATTCACCGGATCGCCGTACCAATGGGTGAGACTGCGTGCCAGAACTTCCGTGACGCCGTCCAAAGTCACCAGATGCTCTCGCCCCGCCGCAAACAAATCGTCCAGTGACGCAAAATGTTTGCAAAGCGTCTGTGCCTCGGCCGCGCCGACGTTTGGAATGCCCAGCCCGAACAACACCCGCCACACCTCACGCTGCTTGCTCGCCGCGATCGCATCCCACAGGGCCCGCGTCCTGGCTTCGTCCATTCCCTCCAGCGAGGCGATCTCCGAGTGGCGTAACCGATAAAACTCCGCCGCATCGCGCACCAAGCCGCGCTGCACCAGTTGCGCCACCAACGCCGCATCGCAGCCGTGAATGTCCATCGCTTCCGGAGAAGCCCAGAGCGCGACGCGCTTCAACACCTGCGGCGGGCAATCGGGATTCGGGCAACGCCAGATTGCATTCAACTGCGTGTCACCGGCATCACGCGCCAGTTGCGAGCCACAATCGGGACAGGTCTCTGACGCGTGCAGCTCCACATGCGTCGTCATCAACTTACCCAAGATATTGCCGAGTGTTTTGAACATGGTTTGGCTGGAAGATCGCATTGCTCCAGGCGTCCCGTTTCCAAGCCCGCCAGGGCTGACATATTTATAGTTGTCGCCGGATAAAATATCGAAGCTCCCTCAGGAGCGACATTCGGAAATGTGCCGCTCCAATGGAGCTTGGTTATGCCGGTCTCGTTTCTATAAACATGTCGCGCCGCTGGCGCTGGAACAAGCGGCGGTAAACGCGCCGCAGTCCAGACGCGCTGCGCTTGCGATGCGACCCTCAAATGGCGCGAAGCGCCTGGACTGCGGTCGCTTCAGCCCCGCTTGTTTATGCGCCCAACATTTTCCGAAACTCCGCTTCATCCAAAATCTTCATACCCAATTCCTGCGCCTTGGTGAGTTTTGAACCCGCTTCAGAACCCGCGAGAACGAAATCCGTTTTCTTGCTCACACTGCTGCTGGTTTTGCCTCCGGCGGCTTCAACCATCGCGGCGGCCTGCTCGCGGGTGAGCGTGGGCAATGTGCCGGTAAGCACAACAGTTTTTCCTGCGAACGGACCGGCAGCCGCAGCCGCGGTGGCGGCGGGCAAAGCGTTCTCCGGCCTAATGTCCAACTCCCGGATTCGCGCGAGAACTTTCTGACCTGCTTCGGAGGCAAAATAATTCAATACGCTCGCAGCGGCGACCGGACCAACCTCGGGCAACCGCGCTTTTAATCCACCCGTTTCCAAGCGCGCTTCAATCTCGGCAATCTCCGTTTTGAGTTCGGCGTCGCGCTTTTCACGCGTGGCTTTCTCAGCTTCGTTTTTGGGCGGGTTTTTGCGTGAGCGCGGGCTGATCTCGGAACGTTCGGCTTCCTTCGTGCCGAGCGCAAGAATGTCGCGAAGCACGGCGGAGTCGGCCAAGGCTTCGAGCGTTTCGTGCGTGGCGGCGAGTTGTTTCGCCGTCGTCTCACCCACATCAGCAATGGCCAGCGCATGAATCCAGCGATGCAACGGTGCGGTTTTGGCCCGCTGGAGCGCTTCGAGAATCTTCGTCGCATTCTTTTCGCCGAACGTGCGCGGCTCTTCATCCGTGCCGAGATTCAACTTGGCGAGTGGTTCGAGCTTCAGGTCGAATAAATCGAGCGGCTCTTTCACCAGACCGCGCTCGACGAGCTTTTCCGCCACAATGCCGCCGAGCGATTCGATATCCAACGCCTTGCGTTGCGCGAAGTATTCGACGCGCCGCATGAGCTGCGCGGGACAACCGGCCACGTTCTGGCAACGCCAGGCGACTTCCTCTTCTTCGGCAGCCAACGGGTCTGCGGGACGGCCTCTCACCCGGTCTGCGGCCACCCTCTCCCCATCGGATGGGGAGAGGGCCGGGGTGAGGGGACGCTCGGCCCCGGCTTGCGTCTTGATCCTATCCTTCGCAATCGGTCCACCGCACGCGGGACATTTGCCGCCGACAAATTGGAACAAATCAAACTCCTTCGCACCCACCGGGCGTTTGGATTTCAACACCTCCAGCACTTCAGGAATCACCATGCCCGCTTTGCGGATGACCACGGTGTCGCCGATGCGGATGTCCTTGCGACGGATTTCATCTTCGTTGTGTAATGTGGCGCGCGAGATGGTCGAGCCTTGCACAAAGACCGGTTCAAGTTCCGCCACGGGCGTGAGCACGCCGGTGCGACCGACTTGCACGGTGATGGCGCGCAAAATGGTTTCCGCTGGCGTGATCCACGGAATGGGTTTGTGGACGATGGCGTAGCCGGGCGCACGGGTTTTGCCCGGAATTTTTGCGCAATCATCGAAGCGATTCACCTTCAGCACGAGGCCGTCAATCTCGTAGGGCAACTGCCGGCGCAGGTCACGGTCTTCGTCGTAGTCGGCGACGATTTCCTTGCGATAAACCCTCAGCACCTCGGCGATGTCCTGGCACAGCCACCATTTCTTCTGCGTGGGCAGGCCGAACCCGGCGAGCGCCTTCAACATCTCGGCGTGCGATTCGAACGGCGTGGCGGCGACGCCCCGTCGCAGGCGGGGTGGCGGCGACGCCTCGTCGCCAGCCGGGGAAATCGCGGCGGGGGCGTCGCTGCCACCATCGGGCGACGAGGCGTCGCCGCTACGATACGCGCCAATCGCGTAAAACACGGCGTTGATCGGACGTTCGGCCACGATGCGAGGATCAAGCTGTTTGAGCGTGCCGGCGGTGGCGTTGCGGGCGTTGGGCAAAGTTTTTTCGCCGGCGGCGGCGAGCCTGGCGTTGAGTTTGGCGAACTCATCGTTCGCCATGTACGCTTCGCCGCGCACTTCAAGCAGTTCGGGCGGGTTCTGGAGATTCAACTCCAGCGGAATCGCGCGCACGGTGCGGAGATTGGCGGTGATGTCATCGCCGAACGTGCCATCGCCGCGCGTGACGCCCAACGCCAGTTTGCCGCGGCGGTAATGCACGCTGATCGAAACCCCGTCCACCTTTGGCTCCATCACGTATTCGACGTGCGGGCGACCAAGCTGTTTGCAGATCGTCGTGTTGAAAGATTCCAGCGCCGCGAGGGTGTTTTCGTCCTGCCGACGATTCCGTTTACCGCGGTTCGGCTCTTCGTCCTTGGACGGGCTTTCCGACGCTTCAATCTTTTCGAGTGAAAGCATTGGTTGCAGATGTTTCACCCGGGCGAAACCCTCCGCGGGCGCACCACCGACGCGTTGCGTGGGCGATTCCGGCGTGACGAGCTGCGGAAATTCTTTTTCCAAATCCTGCAACTGCTTGAACAACTGGTCGTATTCGTAGTCGGTGAGGTCCGGCTTGCCGAGGACGTAATAGGCCTGGTCGTGCCGGCGGATTTCGACGGCTAGTTGTGCGTGGCGCGGCTGGGCTTCTTTGAGTGTCACGCCGGAATTGTTCCTTTGCCCGGCGCGATTGGACAGAATTATTTCACGCTTCACGTTCCCGTTAAGGCTGCTGCTTGACAGGCCAGCGGCAACGCTCTGCCGAATGGAGGCAGCGGGCGGAGTCGGGATTTCTGTCCACTTGTGGACCTGTGGTCTATGCGGCGGATTGGTGCGCTAGCCCGGTCATACTCGAATGGCGCTAAGTTAAGGTGGGCACTCGGCAGATTTCCTCGCGAAATCCCAGGCAAAACGCACGATCACGTTCCTTATCTAAGCGCCATTCCGGTCATACTCCTTCCTTGAATCTGAGCAGTATTTACTAATGGTGATGGTTTTGCCTTCGGCAGCGCTACAGCCAGACCTGCCGCATTCTTGAGTCCGGTGCCCCAGAATTGAATCAGGACAGGTCTGTCTTGATTCAAGACTGACACACTCATGCCGTTAAGACGAATGATGGAGGAATTGCACCCCAAACAACGGCAGGCATATAGGCTGCTTGCGACAGTCGGCTTGATACGCGCTATGAGGATTCAAACAAATGAAGGATTTACCGGTTGGGATTCGCGGACCAGGCTCGCTGGCCGCACACGGCGCACCGGCTTCACTTTGGCGGAGGTGGTCATTTCCGTCGCCGTGATGTGCCTGGTCTTTTCAGGCATACTCATGGGCTACGTCCAGTCCGCCAAACGGGCGGAATGGTCGGGCTATTCCTTGGCCTCCCAAGCTTATGGCATCCAGCAACTCGAACAGGCGCGGGCGGCGGTCTGGGATATTTCGTCGAGTGCCGTCGTAAATCAAATCACCAACCTGAACTTGATCAACTGGACCTTTTCCGCCAATGCGTGGCGGGGTTATTCTTGGACCAATATTGATATTCCCTATTCGGGCACCAATTACATGCGCGCAACCAATTTCGTGATTGTTTCAAACATCACGCTGTCAGTCACGCCCCCGGTTGCGATTCAATCGGTTGAAGTAGCTACGGTCTGGATGTTTAAGACCAAGCTTTTTACGAACAAGATGGTGAACTACTACGCAGCGGATCAATGAACACAAACCCTCCTCTTTCTGGCGCGCGGCGTGGCGTGGCACGCCGTTCCCAACCGGCCTTCACCCTGGTGGAAATGCTGACCACAATAGCCATTTTCTCCATGGTGATGGCTGGTTTCATCAGTTTACAATTGTTTGGTCTGCGCCAGGATCAGTTGGTGGAAAGCAAGCTTGGCGCAAGTGATCAATCCCGGAAATTACTCGAAAAGATGGGTTGGGAGATCCGTTCCGCCAAAATGTGGGAAGTGGGAAATATCTCCGGGAGCAATTTTGTGGAAGTCGCCAATGGGCAACCGCAACGCGGGACTGGCATTCGTATCTATCCCGGCACCACGACTAATTCCTACATCCAATATTATTTCAACACCAACGCGCGCACCTTGCTTCGATTGCAAACGGGCGTGGCGGGCGTGGCCACGGTGGCGCAGGATCTCACCAACAGCATGGCGTTTCAGGCCGAAGATTACCGCGGTAATGTGCAAACCGCCGGAACAGGTCTCTGGCGAAACTGTATCCGCGTAATCCTGGAGTTCGCTCAATACCAGTATCCTATGACACAAGTTGGGCCGGGTCGGCTCTACGATTACTACAAGCTCGAGTACAAGGTGTCTCCGCATTGCCCCGCGTTGCCGTAAAAGGATTGAAGAAGTGTTATGAGACTAAAATTTACCCGCCGTCACGGTTATGCTTTGTTGATGGTCATCGCGATGGTTGGACTCGCCGCACTGACGGCCGGCTCTACTATGAGCCGCACTTACACCGTCTCGTCCCTCAACCAGCGGGCGAAACAATACCAAGGCTCAATGTACGCCGCCGAGGCGGCGGTCGAAAAGGTCTATGCCCGCTTTCGTTATGACTACCTGACCGGAGGCCATGCGGCGATTTCCAATAACCTGACAATGTATCGGACCAATTATCCCACCACTGGCGAAAATGCACACTGGGCGAATTACGAATTCTCGGATGCGCAGGGCAACATCAACAATACATACGTACAACTCACATCAAACCGGACGTACCAAGTGTTGGACGGAAACTATGCTGGGTTGAATGGCTGGCGGGGTATTTATCGCGTTATCTCCAACGCTCGTCCCTTGACCGGCTACCAGCCAGTGCCTGCTGGGGTCCAACAAGAGATTGCCTTGGATACCATTCCAGCCTTCCAGTTTGCCATCTTCTATAACAGCCAATTGGAATTTTCCGGGTGCGCCACGCTGACGGTGCGGGGAAGGACCCATGCGAATGGGCCAGTCTGTTTGGGAGCAGCTAGTGGAAATACCCTCACCTTTAACGGCTTGGTGACGTCAACCTCGTGGATTGCGAATTCAAATCTGGGTGGTTACACCTCCTTTACGACGCCGGTTTATAACGGAGCCCCCAGCCCGGGAAAAAAGACGGAACAGCCCACACTCCAACTGCCCATCGGCACCAACAATTCTGCTGCCGCAGTGCGTGAAATCATCGGCCTCCCAGCGGCTGGCGACTCCGCGAACTTGTCGGAACAACGCTTTTTCAACAAGGCCGGCGTAGTGTTGCTGATCAGCAATTCCACTGTGACGGTCAATGTGAAAATCCCCTGGGCTGACGCCACCACCGGCATCATCTCTAACTACACCTTTTCGTCCTTCTCGAACAGCAGTGCCTATTCTTCCGTTTTCACTGCCTCTAACATCTTTTATCAACGAACGAATCTGGCTACCTATGTCCCCTTCCTCAACTTGACCAATCGTTTTCAAGATTATCGTGAAGGCAAGTGGGTCATGCCGATCGATATCAACATGGCCATCCTGAAGAACTGGCTGGTTACCAATACTGCCGTGACCAACAAATTTCCGGTCGGCTCTGGCACCTATCCTACCATCATGTATGTGGGAGATTTTCGCACCGTGACTAACCTGCATGCCGTCCGCGTGATGAATGGAAGCATCATCCCTACGAATGGGCCAACTCACGCCCAAGCACAAGGCTTCACCTTGGCCACCATCAATCCCATCTACGTCTGGGGTCACTACAATACTCCAAACACCGGCCATCAGGGAACGGAAAACGTCAGCGCGACGTTTCCAGCCGCGCTGGTGGGTGACGCCATCACCATCCTTTCAGAAAACTGGAAGGATAACACCTACGGCAACGGGCTTGCCTTAAGTTCACGCACTGCGGCTAATACAACTGTAAATGCCGCCATCATCGCCGGTTCGGTTTATACTTCTTTAAACGGCGGCGTGGGCAACTTCAGCGGCGGGGTCGTCAATTTGACGCGTCTGTTGGAAAACTGGGGTAGTCGCACCCTGACGCTGAATAGTTCACTGGTGAATCTGTATAACAGCGTTCGGGCCTATAATCAGTTCCAAAACCCCGGCGCCTACTACAACGCCCCAACCCGTAATTTTAATTTCAACACCAACTACCTCGTTGAAACCAAGCTCCCCCCAGGCACACCAACCGTGTCTGTGATCTCCCGCTACAAGTGGACCACCACCCCCATCAACACCGTCACCTACAATGGCCCCTAAATCATATTCGGCTGGTATCGCTAAACTTTTTTGGTGGGCTTTGTGCGCCAGCCCGGTCACCGGCTTGAACCAGGCCGCCACCGAAGATCCCACCGCTGCCACCAACACGCCGCCAATTGCTGTGGATGTACGGCGCGGCGTGGCCGGATCTGACATCCCCTACCGGTATGCGTTTATTTCCATTGGGAAGGAAAAATACACCTTTCTCGTCCCGGAAGGGTATCGCCTGGATACCTCCGATCCACTTAAAATCAAGCTGGCCAGCCCGGACTACTCCAGCCTGATTATATTGGGCTTCTCCCCAAACAGTGGCAATGCTAGCGCCAAAATGGATGCGGAAGCGCTCCAAGCACATGTCCTAGCCCAACATGCCGACGCCACCATCAAATCCGGTCAGACCGTTTGCGCCAATGGGGAAACCGCCCCCGCACTCGACTATGTTTGGAAGACGGAAAGCGGCATCACCCGGGCGGCGCGCACGGCCTTCTTTTCCACCAGCAGCGGTTTGATGGAATTCACCATCAGCACCAGTCCGGACCAGTTTGACGCCGGCCTGGCGCAGCTCAACTTGATTGCGCTCACTTTTCGCACCGGGAGCAACGGCAAATTTGATTACGTGATCGGCTCTAAATATCCGTGATCGTCTTTCTTATCCTCCTTTTCCCCGCAGCGGCTCAGGACGGCTCAAACAGAGACACTTTCAAGACAATGATTGTCCTGCCTTTGCGACAGATGCTTCGCCCCGGCACTACCATCCGGCCTTTCAAATTCAAATTTGTCATTGTGAATCAAACGCAGCCACACACACGGTCTTGGTCATCAAGCGCCTTCCCCGGCGGCGGCCTAGTAATCCCCCCGGGTAAGTGGCAAACGTCTTGCTAATTCCAAGCGTCGGATGCCGTTCTCTTGCGTTGCCTTTTGCCGCGCAAAAGAAAGACAGCAGCAACAATCAACATAATAGGAAGTAACGCACATGGCCCTGCCAATGTTAATCAGCGGATCCAAACGCAAGCGGGATCAAATTGTCGCCATTGATCTCGGTAGTCGCACCACGAAAGCTATTCACCTTCAGCGCCGCGGGGATTCCTTCGCCCTTTCGCGTTTTGCCCTCCTTGATGCCCCCATCTTCGAAAAAAACATGACCGCCGAGATGTTGACCGAGCATCTGCGGACAGTGAGTCAGGCGCTGGAAGCCAAAACCAAACTGGTGAGCTTGACGACCGGTGTGAATGATGCCGTGGTACGCCATGTGGAGCTGCCGCGCATTCCCTTGGACGATATGCGCATGATTCTGAAGCACAATTCCCGGAATTATCTGCAACAAGACCTGGCCAATCACGCCTTCGATTGTCACCTGCTACCCTCCGGGGCCACCGAAGCCACCAAAGCCGGTGGGCCGATCCCCAAGCAAAAGGTGATCGTGGCTGGCGGCAAACAGGAGTTGATTGACGAGTATGTCGCTGGCGCCAAAAACGCCGGCTTGGTGGCGGATCACATCGTCCCTGGTCTGGTCGGTCCGGTGAACGCCTTTGAAATGGCGATGCCGGAACCGTTCTCCAATGATGTCGTCGCCCTCGTGGATGTCGGGTTCCGCTCCTCGTCCATCTGCATCCTTCAACAAGGCGAACTGGTGCTGAGTCGGGTGGTGAATTTGGGCGGCCATCGCCTCACTGCGGCCGTGGCGGAATCCATGGACATCAGCTACGCCGAAGCCGAGGGCATCAAGGTGGGCATGGCCAGCGAGGTTCAGTCAGCACTGGAATCCGTGCTGTTGCCGCTGGGCCGGGAACTACGCGCCTCAATCGACTTTTTTGAACATCAACAGGACCGTCCAGTAGCCGTGGCCTATCTGACCGGCGGCTCGACCCGTTCCGAATTTATCGTGCAATCACTGCAACAAGAACTGTTGATCGAAACCAATACCTGGAATCCCACGGCGTTCCTGAAGCTGGAATTGCCGCCCCAACAGGCGGCGGAACTCGAACAAGTCGCGCCCCAACTCGCCGTCGCCATCGGGGCGGGAATCGCCGCTCTCTAAAAACCAATCCCAAAGCCTATGCCTATCCGTCTCAATTTGCTCGCCGAAGCCCAGGCCGCCGAAGAAATGCGGCGCAAAGACCCGGTCAAGCGCGCCATCTATGTGTCGGCCCTGCTCATCGCCGTGATTCTGGGTTGGGCCAGCACACTGCAACTCAAAGCGATCGTGGCCAACAAGGATCTCGGCTCCGTTCAAGCCCAGATCAACCAAAGCACCAACGAGTTTGCCCGCGTGACCGAAATGCAAAAACAGACCGGGCAAATGACCCAGAAACTTGCCGCCTTGGCAACCCTGTCCTCGAACCGCTTCCTGGCCGGCACCCTGCTCAACGCCCTGCAGCACACCACCGTTGAAGACGTGCAACTGATCCATTTGAAACTGGACCAAACCTACGCGTTGACTGAGGGAACCAAACCTCGCACCAACGGCCTCTCGGTGATTCCAGGCAAACCCGCCATGGTTACCGAGAAGACGATCCTTACCTTGGATGGGCATGACTGCTCGCTCAATCCGGGTGATCAGGTCCTGCGCATGAAAGACACCTTGAGTCAGTTCTCGTACTTCAAGGAGAATCTGGATCGCGCCAATCCGGTCGCTTGGAAGAATTCTTCCGCGCCGCAGATCTCACCCGACACTGGAAAAGCCATCGTCCTATTCACCCTGGAATGCCGTTACCCTGAAAAAACCCGATGAAATTCAGCAAACTCTCCAAAGAAAAACGTCAACACCTGGTCCTGGTGGTGGTGGGTACCGCCGCCATCCTCGGACTGCTGGGTTATTTTTTGATCAAAGGCGGCTATGATAAGTTGTCCGCCTTGGGGCAGAAAAGGAAGACCGCCACGGAAAAACTGGAACAAATGCAGCGGACGGTGCAACGCACCAGAGAAATCGAGGCCTCTTTCCAACAGGCTTCCGACGCGCTGGCGGAAAAAGAAACCGGCATGGCCACCGGCGATTTATACTCCTGGATGCAGGGCAGCCTGCGCCGGTTCCAACGTAATTACAACGTGGACATCCCGCAGATCGGCACCGTTAGCACGCCCGAAAATGTGAATTGCCTCGCCTCCTTTCCATACAAACAGGCGTCACTAACCGTTGCTGGCACGGGATATTATCACGACTTGGGGCGGTTCATCGCCGACTTTGAAAATACCTTTCCGTTGATGCGCGTCATGAACCTGAATCTGGACCTGAGCCCCACGCCCACATCTGCGGAGCGGGATAAACTCGCGTTCAAGATGGACATTATCACGCTGGTGAAGCCCAACAAAACCTGATCCTCATTGCTGTTATGAAGTCATTGAATCTTATCACTTGCGGCATCCAATCCTTGGGGCTTTTGTGCGTTGCCTTGGTTTCAATCCAGGCGGCGGAAACAGCCCAACCGCTGGTAGCCCACGCCCGCACAGCAACCCCCGCCGCCGCAACTCCGGCCTCAACCGAAGCTCCTGCGCTCCCGCTCTCGACGTTTGCCGTGCCCCGGAAAGTCACCGAAGGTCGCGATCCGTTCTTCCCAAACTCCAGCCGGGTCTATGGGGAAAGCACCGCCACAAATCGTGCGCCGACTGTCGTGGCCGATCTGGTTTTGAAAGGCATCTCCGGCACGACCGAACAACCGTTGGCCATCATCAACTCCACCACCTTCACGGCGGGTGAATCCAATGAGGTCATTCTCAAGAACGGGCGGATGCGCATTCAATGCGTGGAGATCAACATGTCCGCCGGCACCGTGTTGCTGCAGGTCGGCTCCGAGCGACGGGAACTCCGGCTGGGGCAAAAATAAAGTGGCTGGTTTCGATTTTGGGCAATCGCCCAAGGCGCACAAACAATCTTGTCCACTTGGTGGACAAGATTTTTTTTACCCCTGCTTTTCTGCCACAAAACATGCGGAAAACAACCCAAACAGCGACGTGGCATCGCCTCTGCTAAAAATGGTTCGGATGTTGAGCGGCTGTACACATAACAACTCGTAGAAGCTCAACGGAGAGAGAACAAACAAAATAGATCAAATGAAAGCGAAACTTGTCATCATGACCTTGGTTGGGCTGGGCGCCTATACCTTGGCCATTGCCCAAACCGAACCGGCGGCATCCCAGCCCGCAGAAACCTCCCCAGCGACGGACGCTCCCGTCGAGGTTGCAGCACCCGCAACAACCGATGTTCCCGTTGAGGTGGCAACGCTGGCGACAACCCCGGCCCCAACGGCCGCCCCCACCATCCCACTCATCCAGTTTCAGGATGTGCCCTTGACCACCGCGATTGACAACTTGGCCCGGCAGGCGTCCATCAATTACATCTTGGACCCCAAGGTCGGCTTCGGCCAACCCGATGAGCGCGGCCAGATCAAAGCCCAACCCAACATTTCCATCCGGTGGGAAAACCTCACTGCGGAACAGGCGCTGAACGCTTTGATTGGCACGTATGGCCTCCAACTTGTCTCCGATAACAAAACCGGCATTTCGCGGGTGACGGTGAAGGACCCGACGGCCGCCGAACCCTTGATCACCAAGGTGATTCAATTGAAATTTGCCTCCCCGAGCAACACGGTGGCCGCTGTGCAAACCATCATTGATCCGAAGCGCAGCAAAGTGATTGCTGACATCCGCACCAGCCAATTGGTCGTCTCCGCCACGGAGAAAGAACTAGAAGCGGTGGACCAGTTGATTGAGCGGCTGGATACCCAGACCAAACAAGTCTTGATCGAAGCCAAGATTCTGGAAACCCAACTGAATCCCAAAACTGCGAAAGGTGTTAACTGGGCTGGCACGCTTCGAAACCAGAACATTCGCTTTGGTAACGGCATCACCACAGGAAACATCACCCGCACGCACGGCAACACAGACCCATCGTCAACAACCGTGGGCAGCTCTGGTGGCTCGTCCGTCTTAAACCCATCAGACCCGGCAAATGCTGGATTAACGCCTGTAAACACCTACAGCGAACAGTTGAATTCCGCAATTGGGGGGCTGGTTCCCGGCTTTGGAATGAGCACGGCTGGCGGAATGTCGCCTTCTACCGCGTTCCTGAATGCGGATGGCTTGAGTGTGGCGCTCTCGTTCTTGAATGAATCGGGCGACACCAAGGTGGTTTCCGAACCGCGCATGGTCACGCTGGATAACCAGAAGGCCACCATTGATGTCGGCCTCTTGTATCCCATTGTGAACGTCACCGCTGGCACCGCCAACACAACCGGCGGCTCGTCAATTTCGTACAGCAACCTGACTGTCAATCTCGACGTAACGCCTCGCATTGCGGCCAACAACTTCATCGAGTTGAAGGTCCAACAAGGCGTTATGCGCCTTGGTAACAAAGTCCCCAGCCTGGTGGCCGATCAAGAAAACTTGGTGGATTCCTTCCAAACCCGTAAACTCGACACCACGGTGTTGATCCCCAGCGGCAACACCTTGGTTCTGGGCGGTCTGATTCAAGACCAAACGCGCAATGGCAGCACCAAGGTGCCGATCTTGGGCGACATCCCCTTCCTGGGTTTCTTCTTCCGCCATTCCACGAAAGAGTTGGAACGGGGTAACCTGACGGTCTTCATCACGCCGACCGTGGTCAAAGATACGGATTTCCAACCGACCGAAACCACCTATCTGAAGACGACGGACAAAGATAAGGTCTTGGAAGACTGGTCCGCTTGGGATAGCGGCAAGTCGGCTGGCGAAATCCGCAAGGAAAAGAAACAAAACCAGTTCACAGACTGATAAAATAGCTTCTACGATTGACACCATCACCGGCCTGGTTTCAGGCCGGTGATTTCTTTTGGCGCGATGTCGCCCGCAAGTCAATCGGCTGCCAAGCGCCGTAGATAGTCAAACGCGTAAAGCCCACTGTTGTGGCCGTCCGCCCAGAACAATTGGATGGCGTAGCCCCCCACCGGAACAAACCTCTGTAGTTGGAACGCGGTTGCGGGCAGCTTCCGATCCGGGTTCTTGTAAACATTCCCCAGAATGTCCATCTCGCCGTGGCAGCCGGCACAAGGACACGCGCGGCGGAGTTTTTCGAGTGGGATAAAACTTTCCTCCCCATTCTCCCAACGGACGGCCAGTTCACTGCCGATGTGTTGCAGATCCAAAACGCGCATGCCGCCAGCATACCTAGCGACTGCCAGCGCAACAAATCGGAATCTTTGGCTTGGGTGCGACTTACTCTTAATCTTTTTCTTAATCTTAATCTCCCGGGTCTGAAGATTAAGAACAAGATTAAGATTACGATTAAGAACTGCGGCGATGCGCGGCAGTTTCAGTTACACCCCTTTGGCTTCGCTGGCCGTCAACCGCCGGCCACACCGGTAGTGAAATAAAAAACCGGCGATCCGTTGCCGGATCGCCGTTCGTCAATTCTGTTTTTGAGCTTAGATGCCCTTCTGGAGCATCAGCTTGATGAGGTCGCCGACGCGGCAGCTATAACCCCATTCGTTGTCATACCAGCTCACGAGCTTGAAGAAGTTCTTGTTCAGCTCGATGCCAGAGCCGGCGTCGAAGATGGAGGACAGTTCGCAGTGGATGAAATCCGTGCTGGCAACTTCATCGCTGGTGTAGCCAAGGATGCCCTTGAGATAGGTTTCGCTGGCTTTCTTCATCGCAGCGCTGATTTCGGCATAGCTGGTATCCTTCACGGTCTTGACCGTGAGGTCCACCACGGAGACGGTCGGGGTCGGAACCCGAAACGCCATGCCGGTGAGCTTGCCTTTGACTTCCGGAATCACGAGGCCGACAGCTTTCGCCGCGCCGGTGCTGGACGGGATGATGTTCTGCGCGGCAGTGCGGCCACCTTTCCAATCCTTCTTGCTCGGACCATCCACGGTTTTCTGCGTGGCGGTGTAAGCGTGGATGGTGGTCATCAAACCTTCGGCCACGCCGAAACCTTCCTTGAGCAGCACGTGAACCACCGGGGCCAGGCAGTTCGTGGTGCAGGAGGCATTGGAAACGATGTGATGCTTGGAGGCATCGTATTTGTCATCGTTCACGCCCATGACGACCGTGAGGCAATCGCCTTTGGCCGGAGCGGAGATGATGACTTTTTTGGCGCCGGCAGTGATGTGGCCCTGCGCCTTTTCGACATCGGTGAAAAGACCGGTGGATTCGATGACGAGGTCCACGCCGAGGGCTTTCCACGGCAATTCGGCCGGCGACTTGGCGCTGACGACTTTGATTTCCTTGCCATTGACGATGAGGACATCGTCTTCGGCCTTGTCGGCGGCGGATTTCTTGGAGCTGACTTCGCCTTTGAAGCGACCCTGGGTAGAATCGTATTTGACGAGATACGCGAGGTTGTCGGCGGGAACGATGTCACCGACGGCGACAACTTCGATGTCTTTGCCTACGAGACCTTGTTCGACCAACGCCCGGAAAACCAGGCGGCCAATACGGCCGAACCCATTGATTGCGACTTTCACTGCCATAATTTCTTGTTCAGTTCAGGTGATAACCGGTCAAAGACCAGCGTCCGCATGGTAATGATGGCGGCGCGGGGGTCAACGCGGAATCTGACTCAAACTAACCAAAAGTTGCTCTTGTCACCGCGCCGCACTCACCCCAACATCACTCCCGTAATCGTCGCCACGTTGTTTTGAAATGATCGAATTGATTCAGTTTCCGTGGAGCCCGTTCTGCCTCGTGCAACGGCATATTCTTCGCTTTTCCGGCGTCCGATTCAAAAACCACAACCTCAAGCAGACCCACGATCGCTCGCGGATCTGGAAACTGACCAAGGAACGCTATTACGGCGTGCCCATCATCCGCGACGGCCGCAGCGTGATTTTTGAGACGGATGAAAATTCCCAGGTCATCGGCAAGTATCTCGACCAGAAACTGAAGCTCGGCCTGTTCCCCGCTGAACTCGAAGGCGAACAATCCCTGCTCTGGCGTTACATCGAGAACGACATCGAGGGCCTGACATTCAAGCTCAACGACATTTATTTTCGTGAATTTGTGGCACGCCAGGATCAGCTCCCCTTCATCCGCCACAAGGAACGCAAGTTCGGTCGCGGCTGCATTGCCGAATGGCAGGCCTTGCAAAAATCCATGCAAGCGCAACTCGCCGACCGCTTGCTGCCGTTCGAGGAAATGCTGACGTATCGCCCCTTCCTGCTGGGCAATTGCCCGCGCTTCCTGGATTTCAACCTGTTCGGCATGCTGGAAAATTTCCTGTACTCCGGGCACTACAAACTTCCGGCCTCCCGGCCGCAACTCGTCAAGTGGCATCGCCAGATGGCCTCCGCCAAGCTTTCTCAATTCGCAACGTGAAGAACTACATCCTCGACACCAACGTTTTACTCCACGACCCCAACTCCCTGCTCAATTTTGAGGACAACAATGTCCTCCTTCCCATCGAAGTCATCGAGGAAATTGACCGGTTCAAACGCGAGTCCACCGAACTCGGCCAGAATGCCCGCACTGTTTCCCGGATGCTCGACGCCTTTCGTGGCAAAGGCAGCCTGAGCGACGGCGTCAAACTGCCCAACGGCGGCAAGCTCCGCATCACCGTCCAGAAGGAGAGTCTCACCAACGGCAGTGGGAATGGGAACGGCAAAGGCCACAACCACGCCAAGTCCACCAGCGTGGACAACAAGATTCTCCTCGTCGCCAAAGATATCCAGAAGGCCGATCCGAAGAACGGCACGATCCTCGTCTCCAAAGACATCAACCTCCGCATCAAAGCCGACGCCATCGGCCTCGATGCCGAGGATTACGAGACGGACCGCGTCCATATCAAGGACCTCTACACGGGCATGATCGAAATCCTGGTCAGCCCGCAAAAGCTCGCGGACTTCCGCGCCAACGGCGAACTCGAAGTCAATGGTGGCAAGACCTATTTTCCCAACGAGTACTGCACACTGATTGACGAAACGAATCCCAAGAAGTGCGCGCTCACCAAAGTGGATGCCTCTGGCAAAAAACTCGTTCCCATCATGGACGTGCGCGATGGCGTCTGGGGCATCAAGCCGCGCAACCGCGAGCAACACTACGCTTTCGACGCGCTGCTCGATGACCGCGTCAAACTCGTCACGCTGATGGGCAAGGCCGGCACCGGCAAGACGCTCATGGCGATGGCCGCCGGGCTGAAACGCACCGTGCTCGACCGTGAATTCCGCCGTGTGGTCGTGGCGCGGCCGACGATTTCGATGGGCAAGGAACTCGGCTTCCTGCCGGGTTCACTCGAAGAAAAACTTGCGCCGTGGATGCAGCCGATTCACGACGCGCTCGAGATGTTGAGCGACCTCAACATGGGCCACGATCATCGCCGCAGCGGCGATCTGATGCGCAGTGGCAGCATCGTGGTGGAAGCCTTGAGCTACATCCGCGGGCGCAGCATTGCGAATCAGTTTATGATCATTGACGAGGCGCAGAACCTGACGCCGCTCGAAGTGAAGACCATCGTCACGCGCGTCGGCAATGGCACCAAGATCGTCTTCACCGGCGACCCCTACCAGATTGACAACCCCTATGTGGACGGCTCCTCAAACGGGTTCAACTACATCGTCAGCAAGTTCCGCCCGGAAGCCGTCGCGGCACACGTCGAATTGCAAAAGGGCGAACGCTCAGAGCTGGCGGAACTCGCCGCGAACATCCTGTAACGGCTCGACACCACCAAATCATTCCACGAAAATGGCCGGCTTCGTAATGAAGCCGGCCTTTCGCGTTATTTGTTTCGCTCAGAACACCGGATCGCTGCCGTCGAGCATCTTCACCTTGTTGTGCTTGAAATACTCTTTCTTGAGCAACGTCATGCTCTTGTCTCGTTGATCGTAGAGGCGCTTGAGCTTGCGTGGCTTGTGCTTGGCCAGCGCATAGTGCGCGAGCAGCGGCATCGCAATGGTCGTGTCCGTGTAGCAAACCACCGCGTCGGGCAACTTGGTCGGGTCCACCTTGCCCCAACTCACGGCTTCGCCGGGCGTCGCGCCAGACAGACCTCCTGTGTCGGGCCGCGCATCCGTGACCTGAATGAAATAATCCTGGCCGACTTCATTGATGCGGAGCACTTCCTGAATCTGCGGCTCGGTCTGCAGCATGAAATTCTTCGGACTGCCGCCGCCCCAGAGCAACACGCCGGTCTTGCCGCCCGCGCGCTTGGCCGCGAGCACGATGGCCGTGGTTTCATTCACGTCAATGGACGGATTCACGCGCAGCTTGTTCCCGCGCAATTCCACGCCGGCGAAGTTCATGCCGATGGTGGAGTCGCCCGGGGAGCTGGTATAGCACGGCACTCCCGCGCGATACGCGGCGGCGAGGACGGACACGTCCTTGAGCTTGTGTTTGCGCTCCCATTCGGCGCAATACTTGCCGAGCTTGTAGTGCAATTCCGCCGTGCCCATTTCTTTCTGGAACTCGGGCTGGATCAGCATGTCGCGGAGCAGTTCGTCGGTGGCCATCAAGCCGTCCGAGTAAGGAATCACGACGTCGTAAATGCGGACGAGGTCGTTGTTACGGAGATCCACGTCGTCGAAGCGGAAGCTGCCGGAGTGAACCGGATAATTCAACGCGAAGTGCATGTCGTGATACAGGTTCGCGCCGGTGGACACGATCCAATCTACGAAGCCCGCCTTGATGAGCGGAATCACACTGGAGCAACCCAGCCCCGCCGGCGTGAGCGCGCCGGTGAGTGTCATGCCGATGGTCACGTCCTTCTCAAGCATCTTGTCCGTGAACAACTGGCAGGCTTCCTTCAAACGCGCCGAGTTGTAGGCGAGGAAACATTCGTCGATGATGTAGGTCAGCTTTTCCTTGCCGGTGAGATTCTTCGGTTGGATGCGTTTGCCCGCCATGTATTTCTTTTTGGAGGGACAATGCTTGTCCTTCATCCAATCGGGCATGTCGGCGACTTCTTCACGGTTCGGGATATGAGCGCGTTCGGTTCTGGCCATAATGTTGTTCGGTTAAAAAATTAAAGCGACGCACACGATACGAAGCCGGACGCCGTTGCCAATACTTAAAATGTTCCGTTTGGGCTGCCTGTCGGCCCAAACCACTCCTCACGCTTCTCGCTTCCATCAGCGTTCGTTGTTATCTTTGCCCTGATGGAACTGCGGGAATTTGCCGAACGCGTTTTGTTTTCGTCGTCACTGGAGGAAAAGCTCCAGCCGCCCGACGTCATCACGGACGAGCAACCCGGTTCGGCTCTGGTCACGCCCGCCGCCCCAGGCCGCCCGCGCGGATTGGTCTTCAAACCCACCGGCACGGCGCGCGGCGAGTTTCCCGGCACACGACACCTCGAACAAGATCACGAACGCGGTCGCTTGCTGCACTTTTTTGCCAATCACGAACTGCTCGCCACGGAACTGATGGCGCTCGTGCTCTTGAAATTTCCCGATGCCCCCGCCGCCTTCCGCAAGGGCGTGCTCGAAACGCTCAAGGACGAACAGGAACACACCCGGCTCTACATGGAGCGCATGAAAGCCTGCGGCCTCGAGTTCGGCGCGATCCCGGTGAGCGGCTATTTCTGGCGCGCGGTGTCCGGCATGGAAAGCCCGATGGATTACGTCGCCGGGCTGAGCCTGACGTTCGAGCAGGCGAACTTGGACTTCGCCCGCCACTTCTCGACGTGCTTCGGTGAAGTGGGCGACGCGGACTCCGCCAAGCTGCTCCAGAAGATTTATCGCGACGAAATCGGGCACGTGGCTTACGGGCTAAAGTGGTTTCGCCGCTGGAAGAATCCGAGCGAAAGCGATTGGGCGGCATTCTGCCGACAGTTAAAATTTCCGCTGTCTCCCGCGCGGGCCAAGGGTTTTTCCATCAATGTCGAAGGTCGCAAAGCCGCCGGACTGCCAGTGGATTTCATCGAAAACTTGAATGTCTTCTCGCAATCCAAAGGCCGCACGCCGACGGTGTTTGTGTTCAATCCGCTCGCCGAGGCCCGCATCGCGGGCGGCAAAGGTTTTTCGCCCAACAAACATCAGAAGCAACTCACCCGTGATCTCACAACCCTGCCAATGTTCCTGTGTCGCCAAGACAACATTGTGCTGGTGGAACGAAAACCTTCCGTGCATTTCCTCAGTGGCTTGAAGGAAGCCGGCTTCACGCTGCCGGAGTTCGCCGAGTCGGTTGCTCCGTTAGTGGAACGAAAGCTGGGCGCATTGCGTCCGTGGGCCTGGGGGCCGGACAGTGTGGAACTGTTTGAACCCTTGTTCTCCAATCTTACGGAACAAAAACGCACTGCTGCGGAATGTTTCAACCCTCGCATCGCGACGCTTTACTCGAAAGCGTGGAGTGCAAACTTTCTAAAAAAATTTCTACGACAAGGTAGGGCGGGCAGTCCTCTGCCCGCCGCTTCCCAGCAAGCTGAGGATTCCTCTCCTGCCACACCTCGGCGCGCACGGAGTGACGCGCCCTACCTGTCGTGGCTTTGCTCTGCCGCAGAAGTTGGCGTGGCGGTTAACTCGGTTGCGGCGGCGCTGGAAGCCATCGCAGCCATCCGGGAACGCGGCCATCACAAAGTTGTTCTCAAGCAATCCATCGGTGTCGCCGGCAGCAATGCGCTGCGCCTGTTTGAGCCGGAACTTCTCGAAACACAACGCCGTTGGATCGCCAACGTGATTGATTCCGGTCGCGAAATCGTGGTCGAACCCTGGCTGGAGCGCGTGCTGGACTTTTCAGCGCAACTGGAGATGACTGGCACTGGCTTGAAACTCTGCGGCTATACCGGCTTGAGCAACGACGCGCGCGGCCAATTTCAAGCCAACTGGGCCGAACCCAGGCACGAAAAGGCTTTCCCTGCGGCGGTGCTGACTTCGCTCCAAGTCACGCCGCGCGCTGGGAATGAAATCCAGATTTTCTTCGGCGACTTGTTCCAAGCTTTGGAACTGGAGTTGAACGCCATGGGTTTCGTCGGGCCGCTGGGGATTGATTGCTTTGTTTACCGCGACGCAACCGGCGACATGAAACTCAAGCCGGTGGTGGAGATCAACCCGCGCTATACGATGGGGCGTCTGACTGTTGAACTGATGAAGCGCGTCTGTCCCGGCAGCTATGGGCTATACCGGTTGATGAATCGCGCCTCGCTCAAAACAACAGGCCATGCCGACTTCAAGAGTTTTGCCGCAAAGCAACAGGAAGCTTTTCCCGTCCGCCTCGAAGGTTCGCCCAATGCCAGAATCCGGGAAGGGTTCGTTGCTCTGAACGATCCGTCACAGGCTGAAGTTTGCCTCGCAACCTTCCAAGTTTTCCGCGACTCCGCCGCCTTCAATCTGGCTCTAAAGTAAGAACGCGGCGCTTTCGCCCCGCATTCTCTGAAGTCTTTGAACCCTTCGCTGATTAGCTCAACCGCATCGGCATCACAACGTAGAGGAACGGGCCGTTGATCTTGAGCACGCCGGGACTCAATTCATCAATCAACTCGATGAACACCTCGTCGTTGGTCAGCGCGTTCAGCGGATCAATCATGTATTTCGGATTGAACGCGATGGCCATTTCCTTGCCTTTGTAATTCACCGCCATGCTTTCGCGGGCTTCGCCCACTTCCGGGCTGTTGGCCGTGATGGCGAGGTTGTTCTTGCCGAACGTCAGCTTGACCGAGTTGGCCTTCTCGCTGGTCATGATTTCCGCGCGCTTGAGCGCATGCAGGAATTCTTCGCGCGGCAGGCTGATGCGTTCCTTGGCTTCGCCGGGAATCACCTGCCGATAATTCGGATAATTGCCTTCAATCAGCTTGGTCACAATGATGACGGAAAATCCCTTTTCGTCCGCAAGGCTGAATTCGGCCTGATTGTCGGCGTATTTGATGGTGACTTCGCCTTTGTCTTGCAGCAGGCGGTTCAATTCATTCACGGCCTTGGCCGGAATGATGAATTCGCCCTGGCTCTTCTCGGAAATGTCCACTTCCTCGTCGGTCAACGCGAGACGGCGACCATCCGTTGCCACGATGGTCATCTTGTGTTCCTTGAGGCTGATGAAAATGCCGTTCAACACGTAGCGCGCTTCGTCGGTCGAGATGGCGAAGGACGTTTTCTTCATCATCGCCTTCAACTTTTCCTGAGCGACGGTGACTTTTTTATCGTCCTTGAACTTGTTGATGGGCGGAAATTCCTCTGCGGCGAGGCCGTGAATCTTGTAGAAGGACGAACCGGACCGCACGCTGCAAACATTTTTCTCGTCCACTTCCAGATCAATCTCGCCGCCATTCAATTCGCGCGTGATGCTGAACAGTTTTTTTACGGGAATCGTGGTCGAGCCGCCTTTCTTCACGCTGGCTTCCACCGCGCAAGACACGGTGACATCCAAATCAGTGGCGGTGAATTCCACGCGATTGCCTTCGGCGCGGACGAGAACGTTGGACAGGATCGGCAAGGTCGTGCGCGAGCTGACGACGTTCTGCACGGCTTGGAGTCCGTTGAGCAACTGCTCTTTGGTGATGGTCAGGTTCATGCGGGCCTATTATAGATGATTCTTTTTCTCAAAAAAGTATTCTTATTAAAGCCTGTGAATAAGGCCAACAGACTTCAAATCGCGTGCTTTTCCGATGTGACGCGCGAGCATGAAACCGGAAACAAAATGGTGACGCCAGTTAAAAAACAGGAAGTTGTCCACGTTGTTCACATTACCGGCAGACAGTTCACAACCATTTCCGGGTCACTTGGCACCTTTTGCCCGCCGCACCACTTCCGGCAAAATGCGGATGACCTGTTCCACTTCCTTGGTTGTGGAATCGCGGCCCAGCGAGAAACGAACCAGTGAGTTGGCCAGGTTTTTAGCCACGCCGAGCGCAGCAACCACGTGCGAAGGTTCCAACGAACCCGCCGAACACGCCGAGCCGCTGCTCGCGCAAAGACCTTCCAAGTCCAGGCAAGCCATCAAGGCAATGCTGTCCGCGCCTTCGACCACAAACGAAACCGTGTTGGTAAGCCGCTGGTCAAGCGAGCCTACCAGATGCAAGCCGGGAATGGCATCTATTGCCGCGATGAGACTGGCGGAAAGTGTTGTGAGCTTGGTTTTATCGAAGACCGGATGAGGAATGAACCGCTCCAACGCCTCGACCAAACCAGCAATGCCAGCGAGGTTTTCCGTGCCGGCGCGACGTTCATTTTCATGGCCGCCACCGAAGAAAATCGGATCGGGATGCAGCGGTGAACGGACGTAGAGCAACCCGGCACCTTTTGGACCGTAAAACTTGTGCGCGCAGATGGAAACGAGGTCAGCATTGAACTGTTCGATGTTGGAAACCGGCTCTTTGCCAAACCATTGAACCGCGTCAGTGTGAAAAATGATGCCGCATTCACGACAGAGTGCGCCAAGTTCGGCGACCGGTTGAATTGTGCCGATTTCGTTGTTGGCTGCCATGACCGAAACCAGCGTCGTATCAGGGCGAATCGCCTTGCGCAAATCGTTCGGCGAAACGCGACCGGAAGAATCCACCGGCAGACGCGTGACGGTGAACCCTTCCTTGGCTTCCAGATAGTCGAAGCAATGCAGCACGGCATGATGTTCGATGGCGGAAGTGATGAGATGTTTGCCTTTAGCTGATAAAAATCGTGCCGTGCCGAAGATGGCGAGGTTGTTGGACTCCGTTCCGCCGCTGGTGAAGATGATTTCGCTGGGCTTGGCTTTGAGAAGTTTAGCCGCCCGGTCGCGGAAATCATCCAAAGCCGCCCGCGCTTGCTGACCAACGTGATGCACACTCGAAGGATTGCCCCAAACTTCGCCGAGATAAGGCAGCATCGCGTCGCGCACCGCCGGGTCCAGCGGCGTGGTGGCGTTGTAATCAAAGTAAATCGTGCTGGGCATGGTCAGTAACCGGCGGTTTTGCTGCTAAAACCGGGCCGCAGCCGTTCTTTGGAATGCACCGGAAGCTTGGCTTTACCAGCCATTTTGGCAGCCCCAAATTCTTTCGCGGCGATGTAAGACGCTTTCATGTGGCGGACAACAACCTGTCCAGAGTGGTCGGAAAACCCGGGAAAGAACAGCAAAACTCCGGCGTTTGTGCGTGACAGAAACTGCCGCGCAATTTTTGTTGGAGTTCAAGCTTTAGCTTGTTTTCGCCCGCCACCCCCGCTGGACAAGCTAAAGCTTGAACTCCAACTTGGCGCCCGCCGCCAGTGAACGGCGGATTCAGGCACACCTCCGGCGTTTTCCACGCTGGATTATGATTTGGCCGCCGGGTATTCTGCGCGCCCATGTTCGAAATCGTCAAAACATCCATTGAAGCCGTGGCCCAGAAACTCACGCACCTGCGGAGGTTTCTTTGACGTCGCCAACTTGCAAAAGCGCCAGAGCGAACTCGATTCGTTGATGGCGGGCGAGACGTTTTGGAACAATCGCGAGCAGGCCCAGAAGCTCGTTGACGAGGCCAACGTCATCCGCAACAAGCTGGACCCGCTGCTCAACGCGGGCAAGCAATTGGACGATTTCCGCGTCATGATCGAACTCGGCGAGGCCGAAGCCCCCGAGTCGCAGGCCAGGATTGAAAAGGAATTGGAAGCGGACGTCGCGAGGCTGATCAAGATGTTGGATGCGCTCGAACTGAAGGTTTATCTCAACGGTCCGCACGACAAGAGCAATTGCATCCTGAGCATCAACTCCGGCGCGGGCGGCACGGAGGCGTGCGATTGGGCGGGGATGCTGATGCGCATGTATCAGCGCTGGGCCGAACAACGTGGCTGGGAAGTGGACGTGGAAGACACACTCCCCGGCGAAGGCGCGGGCATCAAGAGCGTGACGATGATTCTGCGCGGCGAAAATGCCTACGGCTTTGCCAAGGCGGAGCGCGGCGTGCATCGGCTGGTGCGCATCTCGCCATTCGACTCAAACAAACGGAGGCACACCAGTTTTGCGAGCGTGGATACGATTGCGGAACTGGAGGAGGCGTCGTCCGAGATCGTGATTCCGCCGAATGAATTTCGCGTGGACACGTTCCGCTCCGGCGGCAAGGGCGGGCAGAACGTGAACAAGGTGGAAACCGCCGTCCGCATCACGCACATCCCGACCGGCTTGGTGGTGGCATCGCAGGCGCAACGTTCCCAACATCAGAACCGCGCCACGGCGATGAATCTGTTGTTGTCCCGCATTTTTGCGCAACGCCAGGATGAGGCGAAGGCGGAGATGGAGCGGTTCTACGGCGACAAGGGCAGTGTTTCATGGGGCAACCAGATCCGCAGCTACGTGTTCCAGCCCTATCGCATGGTGAAGGATTTGCGTACGGGCGTGGAAACGAGCAATGTTCAGGCGGTGATGGACGGCGATCTGGATGCGTTCGTGAACGGCTGGTTGCGCGCGGGCTGTCCGTTGAAGCGGATGCAGGGCGTGAAAGATGAAGACGAATAGCCGCGAAAGAACACAGAGAACGCAAAGGGTTTTCTTCTTTGCGGTCTTTGAGTTCTTTTGTGGCTGATGATTAAATGAACATTCTCGACACCATCGTTGAGCAGAAAAAGCTCGAAGTAGCGAAACTGCCGGAGCGGATCATCGCGGCGGGCGATTTGCGCGATGCGATGCTGGAACACGGCGAGCGACGGGATTTTCTGGCGGCACTCCGCAAACCGCGCGTGGGCGACATCGCCTTGATCGCCGAGGTGAAGAAAGCCTCGCCATCCAAAGGGATCATCTGCGAAAACTTCGATCCGGTGCGCATCGCCAAGGAATACGAAGCGGCGGGGGCGAGTTGCTTGTCGGTGCTGACGGATGAAAAGTTCTTCCAAGGATCGCTGGATTATCTCCGGGAAATTCGTGCGGCGGTCAAGCTGCCGGTGTTGCGGAAGGATTTCATCATTGATGAGCGGCAAATCCTTGAAGCCATCGAATGGGGCGCGGATGCGATCCTACTCATCGTCGCCATCTTGGATGACGCCCGGCTGAAGAAGTTTCATGACCTGGCCGTCGAGGCCGGCTTGGCCGTGCTGGTGGAAGTTCATGATGCCGCGGAGTTGGCCCGCGCGGGCGCCATTGGCGCCAAGCTGATTGGCGTGAACAACCGTGATCTGAAGACCTTCAAGGTGGACCTCGCGATCACCGAGCAACTCGCGGCAAAACTTTTCCCCTCCCCACAAACGCCACCCTTGCTCGTGGCTGAAAGCGGCATCTTTACCCGTGCGGACGTCACAAGACTCAAAGCCTGTGGCGCGGGCGCGATCTTGGTGGGCGAAAGCTTGATGCGCACTGGCGACATCAAGGCCAAGGCGCAGGAATTGATCGCCGCCAAATAAAAAAACGCCGCCCGGCAATGGGCGGCGTTCGTGGCAAAACTTCCGGCTTTTATTTCCGCCGGCGTGCCAGCAGGGCCAAGCCGCCCAGCCCGACCAAAGCCAGGCTGGAAGGTTCGGGAATCAAGGAGACCGTCACATTGTCAATCAGCGTGAAATCCAATTGCGAAAACAAGCTGGCCGGGGTGCCCGCGCCGAGGCTCGTGTCCGCCATGCCGAAGAGGATGTTGTCGCCACCGGTGGTGAGCCCGGTTGCATCCAGCGTGGCGACCAATGTTCCGTTGATGGTCCAAGTGATGAGGTTGTCCATCTTGGTAATTTCCACATCGTGCCAGCGGAAACCAGCGGTGCCCGCCAAGGTCAAACCGCTTTGAGTTGAAGCGATGGCCGTTTGCGCCGCTGGAGCGGTCGCGCCAGCCGGGAACAGTGTGGTGTAAAGAGAGGCGGTGTTGTTCTGGCTACCGGCGGCGTAGGTGATCCCAGCGTCACTGGGCGCGTAGCCGGACTGCTTGGCTGCAGAGTAGGCGCGGAAATCCGCGGCTGATGCGCCATCGCCGGTGGCGGCAAAAAAGACCGAGTCCGAAGCCCCGGCGTAGTTGGCGGAAGTGCCGGAGGTGAGGAGGCCAAAAGTGGAAAGCTGAGTGGAGCCGGAGCCGCCGGCAGAGGCCCCAATCCCGCCGCTGGCTGCGCCCAGCCAGTTGTGCCACCAATCAAAGCGCAGCGTATAATTTCCCGTAAAGCCTTGGCCGGTGGGTGAAACACTGAGGCCCGGCAACACGCCGCTGGCGGGACCGGTGCCGCTGATGTTGGCGCTTAGTTTCAAACCGATGGTGCTGCCGCCGGTGGAATGAGGCGCGGCGGAGATCCCCAGCGCGCTGTAGTCGAAGAAAAAATTCGCGGCATTCACGCCGTTGCCATTGTTGTTCACCGTCCAGTTGGCGGTGGCATCAAGATCAAAATTTTCGGAATACACAGTCTGACTGTATGCTTTTCCAGTCAGCGCGAGCGCCGCGCAGCAGAGGGAGAGGGAGAACAACGGAAGTTTTTTCATATACGTCTTGGATTTAGAGGTTACAACTGAGTTACAACTCGACTCGGTTATCCGCGCGAAATCAGTTTCTGACAAGAGTTTAGTACGCAAAACGGCCCGCATGTTCATGTCATGCGGGCCGTTTCGGGTTAACCCCATTTATTTTCTACGGAGGCTGTCTCAGTAACGCACCGGTTCCCACTTCTTCGACTTGGCGCTGGCGAGGATGGCCTCGCAAATCGCGAGTTCGTCGTGGCCGTCCTGAAAAGTACTGAACGCAGGCTTCTCCTTGCCCGCCAGATGCGAATAAACGCGGATGAGGAAATTCTTCAATCCGTCCGGATACGCCTCGGGATGACCGCCGGGATAATGTGCGTAAGGCCGCGCTTCGGGGCTGAGCAACGACGGATCTTTCATCAGCAACTCATTCGGACGTTCGCGATGGCCGATCCACATTTCGTTCGGACGTTCCTGATCCCACACGACGGAACTCTTCGAGCCGGCGAGTTCAAAGAACAACCGATTCTTGCGTCCCGCGAACACTTGCGACACGGAGAACGAACCCCGCGCGCCGTTGTTGAATTCAAACAGCACACTCGCGAAGTCTTCCGTGTTGATCGGCATGGCTTCGTAGTCGGACGGTTGCAACATTTTGCCCGAGTAGGTTTCGACCTGTTTCTTGGGCTTCATGCGATGTTTATGCACCGTCGAGAAGTCGGCACAGACTTTCTTGATCTTCAAGCCGGTGATGAACTGGATGCAATCGCACCAATGTGAACCGATGTCAGCGACGGCGCGCGACTTGCCGCTGAACTGCGGAACGAGCCGCCAGTTCCAATCGGTCGCGAGAAAGAGCCAGTCTTGCGTATAAGAGCCGGTGGCGTGAAAGACGTCGCCGAGCTTGCCGGAAGCGACCATCGCCTTGGCTTCCTGCACGAGCGGATAATAGCGGTAGTTGAAATCAATCGCGTTCACCACGCCGGACTTCTTCGCCAGTTTCACGAGTTCGGCGGATTCCTTGGTGGTCATCGCGAGCGGTTTTTCCGAAATGACGTGCTTGCCCGCCGCCATGATTTTCTTGCTGATCTCGAAGTGAACGTGGTTCGGGGTGCAGTTATGGATGACCTCGACTTCCTTGTCTTTCAGCAATGCGTCCACGCTGCCGTAGGATTTGGGAATGCCGAGCGCGGCGGCCTTGGTGTGGGCGAGATCGTCGTTCGCTTCACAGAGCGCGATCATTTCCACGAAGCCGACGCGACGCGCGGCTTCCACGTGCGCCGGACCGATAAATCCAGTGCCGATGATTCCTGCCTTGATGGTTTTCATAAATTTTGTCGAGACCCCCCGAGCCTGATGATACAAACGCGGGAAAGGAATCCTGCCAAGGCAGGCCGGGCCTGGCAATTATTGGTGTAAAATTAAAACCGCGGCGCCTGCGCCGAATCAGGGGCTTCGAGCCCGCGCGGAAGCACCGACCACCACGCGTGATTATTTATTCACGATCTTCACCCACTTGCCCGTTTTGGCCGAATTCTCGACCGCTTCCAGCACGCGCTGATTCTTGACGCCGTCGTCAAATGTCGGTTGCACTGGTTTGCCGTCCACGCACGCGTTCACAAAGTCCACGACGGTGTGGATGAAAGTGTGTTCGTAGCCAACGATGTGCCCCTCCGGCCACCAACTACCAAAGTACGGATGCGCGCTGCCTTTGGTGACGAGAATATCACGGAAACCCTGCCGGTCTTTCGGATCGTCGTTGTTGAAGAACTTGAGCCGGTTCATGTCCTCGAAATCGAAGTAGAGCGAGCCTTTGCTGCCATTGATTTCGAGTTCGATGTGATTCTTGCGGCCCAATGCCATGCGCGTGGCTTCGAGATTCGCCACCGCGCCATTTTCAAATCGCCCGATGAATAACGACGCGTCGTCCACGGTGACTTTGCCCATTTTCCGCGCGGCTTTGGCGCCAAGGCCCTGACCTTTGCCGGTTTCGTCGGGCAACGGACGCTCCGGGATGAACGTGTGCAGGAGGCCGTTGACTTCGGTAAATTCCCCCACCAAGTAACGGGCCAGATCAATGATGTGCGCGTTGATGTCGCCGTGCGCGCCGGTGCCGCTGACGCCTTTTTGCAAGCGCCACACGAGCGGGAATTCCGGGTCCGCCGGCCAGTCCTGCGCGTAACGGGCGCGGTAGTGATAAATTTTCCCGAGCGCGCCTTCGGTAATCATCTTCTTGGCCTGAGCGATGGCCGGGATGCGGCGATAATTGTGACAGACCATGTGCACCACTTTCGCCTTCTGTACGGCGGCGAGCATCTGCTCGGACTGCTTGACCGTCAGCGCGAGCGGTTTCTCGCAGAGGACATGTTTGCCGTTTTGCGCGGCGGCGATGGCAATCTCCGCGTGGGAATCGTTCGGCGTGTTGATGTCCACGATGTCAATGAGCGGATTCTCCACCACATCACGCCAGTTGGTGGCGGCATTTTGCCAGCCAAGCTGCACGCGGGCGGTCTGTACGGCGGCGGCATTACGACCACAGATGGTGTGCAATTCAACGTGCGCCTTGAGCGGAAAAAATCTCGGCGCTTGCCGCCACGCGTTCGAGTGCGCCTTGCCCATGAAGCGGTAACCGATCATCCCGACGCGCAGAGTTTTGGCCATATAAAGTAGAGGTTGAATTGCTGTTGGGCGTCTTTATAGTGGCGAAAATTTTTCAAGTCAACGTGTGACTTAGCCCCAGACTTATGATTCTCACCGCCGCGTCGGTTGCTGAACAGCTTCAAGGTGAAGTGCTTGGAGATGGCCAGACACAGCTAAAGGGCTTTGCGCCCGCCGACCGCGCCCAAGTTGGCGACCTGACTTTTGCGGAAAATGAGGCGTTCTTCGCCCACGCGGAGCAATCCGCCGCGTCGGCCATCATCGTCAGTGGCAGCCGCACCACCAGCACCGGCAAGGTCCTGATCCGTGTGGGCGATGCGCGCGTGGCTTTCGCCAAGGCGCTGGCGTTATTTTTCCCCGACCCGCCCATCGCCGCAGGGATTCATCCGACTGCGGTGGTGGCGCGCTCGGCGCAGGTTGATCCCAGCGCGCACATTGGCCCGCATTGCGTCATCGGCGAGCGCGTCCAGATCGGAGGCGGTACGGTTTTGCACGCCGGTAACTGCGTGGGGGACGATTGCAAGCTTGGCCCGGCGTGTGTGTTGTTCCCCAACGCCGTGCTGTATCCGCGCACTGAACTTGGGCAACGCGTTCGCATTCATGCCGGTTCGGTCATCGGCTCGGACGGCTACGGCTATGTGCAGGACGGCGGCTTTCATCGCAAGGTGCCACAGATCGGCAACGTCATCGTGGGCGATGACGTCGAGATCGGCGCGAATGTGACGATCGATCGCGGTGCGCTCGGGCCGACAATCATCGGCAAGGGCACGAAGATTGATAATCTCGTCCAGATCGCGCACAACGTCCGCATTGGAGAACATTGCCTCATCATTTCCCAAGCCGGCATCGCCGGCAGCAGCAAGCTGGGCAACTATGTGATTCTCGCCGGCCAGGCGGGCATCGCCGGGCATATGCAGATCGGGAACAAGGTCACCATTGCCGGGCAATCCGGCGTGATGAACGATATCCCTGACGGCCAGACCGTGCTCGGCAACCCGGCGCGACCCGATCGCCAGGCCAAGCGCCAGGTGCTCGCGTTGCAACGGCTGCCGGCGTTGCTGCTCCGCGTGAAGGCGCTGGAGAAGAAGCTGGGGTCAGACGGTGGCGAGGCGGCCTGAAGCCGGGTAAGCATTTAGAGCGGACCCCAAAATGAAGGTTGAAACCCGCCGCGAGGCGAACCGCCCTCACCCCGGCCTTCTCCCCATCGGATGGGGAGAGGGTGGCCGCTAGGCCGGGTGCGGGGATTTCGGGGTCAACATTTTTTTGAGAACTGTTCTAACCTTCACTCCAAGCGAGCGCGGCGGACTCCTTGGCGCGGTCATGAAATAATATGTGTCTAGCCAAACAGCCGACCCGCCGTAAAGAATCTCCCAATATGAGTTCTGCCAAGAGTTACCTGTTGAGTCTCTGTTTGCTGTTGAGCTTGGGTGATACAAACTTCGCCCAACAAACCAATGCCCCGGCGACCCTCGCTGAACTCCAGCAACGCCTCACCAATCTCGTCACGCAACCACGCTTCGCCGCCGGTACGTTCGGCGTGAAGGTCGTTTCGCTCGACACCGGCAAGACCTTGTTCGAGAACGACGCCACCAAACTTCTCAGCCCCGCCTCCAACTGCAAGATCTACACGATGGCGATGGTGCTCGACAAACTCGGCGGCGATTATCGCATCAAGACTTCGCTCTACGCCGAAACCAAGCCGGACCAGCAGGGCCATCTCAAGGGCGACCTCATCCTTTACGGGCGCGGCGATCCCGGGTTCAACCTCAAGGCCGGCGGCGGCGACATCTTCCGCGCGTTGCAACCGCTCGTCGCTGCCTTGACCAACGCCGGCGTTCGCCGCATCTCGGGCGATTTGATCGGCGACGATAGCTTTATTGTTGGTTCGCCGTTCGGCTCGGGCTGGGTGTGGGACGACATGAATTATTATTACGGCGCGGAAATCTCCGCCCTGACCATCAACGACAATACGCTGCAGGTTTCCGTCAAACCCGGCGCGAAGGTGGGTGCGCCCTGTCAACTCAGCATCTCGCCGGCCACCGGCTATGTCGTGTTGAGCAATCGCACGCAAACCGTCGCGGCCAAAGGGCGCAAGGAAATCAATTTCTACCGGCCGCTTGGCCAGAACGTCATCTACGTGTCCGGCCAGATGCCGTTGGACCAGACCAATCACACCGACGATGTGACGTTGAGCCGCCCGGCGGGATTGTTCGTCGAGTTGTTCAAGGAAGCGCTCGCGCGCAATGGTATCAAAGTTTCCGGCCAAACGCGCCTGATGACGTGGCTGGATCGCCAGGGTGTTCCGCTCGACCCCGGCAAGCTTGTCGAATTAGGCGCGGTGGAATCCAAGCCGATGCGCGAAATCAATGTCGCGGTACAAAAGCCCTCACAGAATCTTTACACCGACCTCATGCTCGCGCATGTCGGCTCGCTGGAACGGGAGCGCGTGTTGGCCGAACGCACCGCGCGCAACACCAACGCCCCGCTCGAAACCGTCGTCGGCACGATTTCCTCCGAAGATTACGGTGTGCGCGAACTCGACAAGTTCCTCGCCAAAGCTGGCGTGAAACGCGGCGACGTTAAGTTCGAGGAAGGCTCGGGCCTGTCGCGCAACAATCTGGTCACGCCGAACGCCACCATCGCGCTGCTCGAATTCATGAGCAAGCACGCCGAAGCGAAGAGCTACCACGACGCGCTGCCCATCGCGGGCAAAGACGGCACCTTGCGCAATCGCCTGAAAGGCACGCGCGCCGAAGGCAATGTCCACGCCAAGACCGGCACGTTGCGCTGGGCGAATTCCACTTCGGGTTACATGACTACTGCGGCGGGTGAGAAGCTGGCGTTTTGTCTGATGTTGAATCGCTACTCTGCTCCTTCAGCGGAGTTCAGCGCCCGTGCTGAACTGGACAAAGTCATCGTGCTGCTCGCGGATTTCACCGGGCGGAGTGATCAGTGATCAAAACAATCTCACCACAGAAACCCATCCGCTGGTGGCCGGGAATCCTGCTCGTTCTGGCCATGTTCCTTGCCGGTGCGTGGGTGCAGGCACAGGACGATTGGCCGTTTCAGCAACGCAATCTCGCCGTCGCCCAGGTCGTCATCATCGGCGGCATTCTTTTGCTGGTCTGGTGGACGTTCTTCTCCCGCGTGCCGAACCGGCTGCGTCTCGGCGTCACGTTTGGCATGGTCGGATTGGCGGTTGTTTGCGGCGTGTTGTTCCGCATCCGCGGCATGAGTGGCGACCTGCGCCCGATCATCGAATTTCGCTGGGCCAGGCAACCGGAGTTTCAAACGCCACCGGTTGGAAGCACGAACCTTGTCACGGCTGAAATTGCCGCGCGGCCCAGCTTCCCGCAATACCTCGGCCCGAATCGCGATGGGGTTCTTGCCGGACCCAAGCCCGATACAAATTGGCTGGCACACCCACCGGAAGTGTTGTGGCGTCAAAAAGTCGGCCCCGGCTGGTCGGGTTTCATCATCGTTGGCGATCTGGCCATCACCCAAGAACAACGCGGCGACGAGGAGTGTGTCATTGCCTACGAATTGCTCACGGGCAAACCCGTCTGGCAACACGCGGACAAGGTTCGCTACAACACCGTCATCGCCGGGGAAGGGCCGCGCGCCACCCCGACCGTTGTCAGCCATCGCGTCTTCACCTGCGGCGGTGCGGGCCTGCTGAACTGCTTGGACCTCGCGACCGGCCAGCGGCTTTGGTCGCGCGACCTCATCGCCGAGTCGGGCGGGAAAGTCCCGCAATGGGGCTACACCTGTTCGCCGCTCGTCGTGGAAAATCTTGTCATCGTCCACGGTGGTGAAGAAGTTTCCCAATCACTCCTGGCCTTCGATGTCGAAACCGGCCAGCGCGTCTGGTCCGGAGACATGAATGCGCCGAGTTATTCTGCGCCGCGCTTCGCCACGCTGGCAGGCGTCCCGCAAATCCTCTCCTTTAACGACGGCAGCGTCTCGGCGCATAGCCCGACGACCGGCGCAACGCTTTGGGAAAAACCGTGGGGCAACGGTAACGTCGTTTGTGCTTCGCCCGTAGTGGTCAGCTCGAACCAAGTCCTGTTTTCCAGCGGCTACGGCGTCGGCGCGGAACTTTTGGAGATTTCACCGGTCGGCACGAATCGCCTTGCTGCGCGCCTTGTCTGGAAATCCATCCGCATGAAAGCCAAGTTCGCGCATCTCTACACCCGCGCTGGCAACCTCTACGGCCTCGACGACGGCATCTTCGCCTGCGTGAATCTGGCCGACGGTTCCCAGCGCTGGAAGGAAGGTCGTTACGGCCACGGCCAGGGTTTGCTCGTGGATGAACTCTATCTGCTCATGGCCGAATCCGGCGAACTCGTCCTCTTGCGCCCCACGCCCGAAGCTGCGAATGAACTGGCCCGGTTTCGGGTCTTCAATTCCAAGACTTGGAATCCCATCGCCCTCTCCGGCGATCTGTTGCTGGTGCGCAACGATCAGGAAGCCGCCTGTTTACGGCTGAAACTCGCACCGTGAGAAATATGCCGCTCCGACGGAGCTTGGGGTTCGTGCGGGCCGGGTTTCTATAAACAGGTCGCGCCGCTGGCGCTGGAGCAGCGTTGAGCGTAGAAATGAAACAAGATCAGGTGGTTTTAACGCTCGCCCTCACCTGTGTCCTCTCCCCCGGGGAGAGGATGTGACCTGGCACGCTTTCGGTGGTTCGGATGAACCTGCGACCAATTCAGCGTGTGATTTTTCAAAGCCGCGGTGAACGGTTCTCCCTCTCCGTGGGGAGAGGGTTGGGGAGGGAGGTCGTCAAACATTCTTGAACGCGCTGGGAAAAGTGGCGATGAACGCGTCGCAGTCCAGACGTTCCGCGAGATTTGCAGACGCCCGGCAAATGGTAGGGCGCGTCACTCCGTGCGCGCCATCGTGGTGAATCAGGACGCGTTCGTTCCAACAGGCGGCTCGCAGAGGACTGCGAGCCCTACCAACTGCGCGAAGCGTCTGGAGTGCGGGTGGCTTTAGCACCGCTTTGGGATGGCACGCATTCGTCAGCGGAATGAGGGTCAGGGGAATGACTCTTTGCAGGAACGCCTCGGACTTTATCCCAAAAACCGAAGTGGGCCGCGAGAGAACGCAGAGAACACAAAGCGGGACGGGCCAAGCCTGAAAGGAGGATGCCGTCAGATTGTTCCCGGCAAATCAGTTTGCCTCCCCTCCCTTTGCGCTCTTTGCGTTCTGTTGCGGCAATTCAATTCAGGAACGCCTCGGACTTTATTCCGCTGCCAATGATTCCCCTGACCGAGCTGGCGGTTGGCCACGCCACCGGTCGCGCCGACTTGTCGCGCCGGAATCAGATAGTGGTGGAAGGTGCAGGAAAAGCCCGTTAGGGCTGACATATTTGTAGTTTCGCGAGCACCAACCAACCAAGCTCCGTTAGGAGCGACATCATCGGCTGGCCCGATGGGAAGATGCCGCTCCGACGGAGCTTGGGATTCTTGCGAGCCGGGTTTCTATAAACATGTCGCGCCGCTGGCGCTGGGAAAAGCGGCGGTGAACGCGCCGCAGTCCAGACGCTCCGCGCGGTTTGCTGGCGACCGGCGAATGGTAGGGCGCGTCACTCCGTGCGCGCCGTCGTGGTAAAGCAGGACGCTCTCGTTCCAACTGGCGGCTCGCAGAGGACTGCGAGCCCTACCAACTGCGCGAAGCGCCTGGAGTGCGCGTGGCTTTAGCACCGCTTTGGGATGGCACGCATTCGTCAGAGGAATGAGGATCAGGAGACAAGGTCAGAATGATGGGATCAGAATCATGCCGCTTTTGCGGTCATCATTTTGACCCCATGATTCTGATCTCAATGTTGGAATGGATTCCGGTTTGATCCCCGTGCCGTTCATTCCGCTGCCAATGATTCCCCGGACCGAGCTGGCGGTTGGCCACGCCACCGGTCACGCCACCGGTCACGCCGACTTGTCTCGCCGAAATCAGATGAAGGCGGATGGCGACTTGGCGTTGAATTTGTCTTTAATTCTTTCCTACTCTTCCAATGCTGTTTTAGCCGGGATAACGACGATGAGATCGTTTGCGTCGCGGCCAGCATCGAGCTTTTCTTTTGCAGATGCCATGTGAGGAAGAGTAATCGGCAGCAGGCCGCCTTGCCCGTCATCCATACAGACTTCTGCGGTTTCCGCTAGTCCCTTCAAGTGTTTAACGAGTTCGATGTTTTTCATGAACCAAACATACCACAACACCGGGCAAGGTTGGCTTGGCGGAGGACACCCAGTCGCATAATATCGGCACAAGCAGATGGATAAATTACAGCAAATGAGCGTGGCCGATCTCGAATATGAGATTGACGGAATACTTCATCCCGAGGCGGATGCTGACAGCTTTTTTCGTTGCGAGTTTCCCCACCCACGGCTGGGTAGGGACTATGGATTGGACACCTCATATTTCAAAGGGCCCATGGACAGGCAGGGCGATAGGAAATTTGAGCGCCTGCTTGAGAACGAGAACGATCCTCTTTTTGACATACTTCAGAGTATCAGCGTCCCGCCGAGTTTGCTGACAGCGGCACTTGAACTTTTTGGACAAGGCTTGATTACCTATCACGGCAAGCAGCCGAGAAATGGATGGTATCGGTTTTATCCTCCGATTGTGATTACGGTCTGGGCTGCATTTGAATCATGGGTGAGGATTCAGTCTGAGATTCTCGTGAAGGTCGTGGCCGGGATTCCAAATCCAGTGAAGGACGCGCTCCTTGAAGTAAAGAATACTGTCGAAAAGAACGGCCAGATTACACGACGGCCAGACCGCAGACCCGTTTTGGATCGTTTTTGGCTTCTGCTCAAATACGGTTGCAATCTAGAGTTTGATCGCGGAAGTCGAATTTGGCAAAGAGGAGAGCAAGTCGTGGCCCTCCGGGACACCCTTGTCCATTATGATGTGGCCAAGGCTCCGACAATTACTGCCACCGAAACTTGGACGCACATTGAGTCGGCGATGCTGCTCTTCATTGCACCATCAACAATGGCAAGTCGAACTCTGTTCCACTCTCAATTCGAGTTTTTCAACACGCTCACTAAGTTGCATCCTTTCATTTCCGAGTTTGAGGAACGCCCGCTTCACAAAGGATGGAGCAAAGAGCCACAAATCTTCAGTTGCCCGTTCGACGGCGCCGATGAGTCAAAATATCCCAAGCCATACCCCGCCGAACAAGGGAAGAAGTAGAATGCTGTTGCTCGCCAAGCAAGCATCCGGTGCTTGCCAGCCAATTGGCACCCACTAATCTACCAACATGAAGATTGGATGGTTGGCGACAATAATCTTGTTGCTCAACTTTGTTGGTTGCACTCCGCAGTCGGCGAAAGACAGCACTGAGCCAAATTCACCGATCAACGCGACGAGTGACACCTCGGTCGCCACGAATAATCTTGGGAGTGTTTCAAGCGCTGCAACGCATGATAACACGGGAGAATTGGGTCCGTGGCTTGACTACCAATCATTCGAGCAGGTCAAGGCTGACGCTGAAAAAGGAAATGCTGCGGCACAATGCCATCTGGGTGGGCGCTTCTACAACGGGGATGGCACAGCCAAAGACTTGGTTGAAGCCGCGAAGTGGTTTCACAAAGCGGCAGACCAAGGGCTGGCCAAAGCTCAATTCAATCTCGCAATCTGCTACGCCTATGGCGACGGTGTTGCCAGTAACCTTGTTGAGGCCGCTAATTGGTATCGCAAGGCGGCTGAACAAGGCGAATCAGAGGCTCAATCCAACCTCGGCGCATGCTACTACCGCGGCGAAGGTGTCAGTAAGAACACGGTGGAGGCGGCTAAGTGGTTTCGTAGAGCGGCTGAAAGTGGCTGTGCAACCGCACAACAAAATCTTGGGGCTTGCTACTTGGTTGGCGATGGCGTGCCCCGAGACTACGTCAAAGCACATATTTGGCTTAATCTCGCCTCAGCTCAAGGCGATCAGGACGCCAAGAATTCCGTTTCCTTTGTTGAAACCCTGATGACGAGGCAGCAAGTCGCCGAAGCGCAGCAAATAGCACGCGAATTCAAACCTCGTAAAGCGCCAGGAGTCGGGACGTACGCCAAGCTTGATCGTATTATAGATTCCCGTCCCGCAGGTAGTGGCTCAGGCTTCTTCATTACTGATCATGGATTTCTGGTCACGAACGAACATGTAGTCAGGGACGCTGTGCAAGTTCGTCTCGTTACGAGCGCGGGTTTGATTTCCGCCAAGGTGGTGAAGGTGGATGCGGCGAATGATCTGGCATTGCTCAAAGCAGAAGGGCGGTTTGCACCGCTGCCATTAGCCCCAAGTCGCGGGGTGAAGTTGGGCGGGACGGTGGCCACGGTGGGTTTTCCCAACATCGGGTTGCAAGGGTTCGCGCCCAAGCTGGCCAAGGGGGAGATCGCGTCGCTGTCCGGCGCGGGGGATGACGCGCGGTATTTCCAGATCAGCGTGCCGGTGCAGCCGGGCAATTCGGGCGGGGCGTTGGTGGATGAACGCGGGAACGTGGTGGGCGTGGTTTCCGCAAAACTGAATGCTTCGACAGCATTGGCCATGAGCGGCACGCTCCCGGAGAATGTGAATTACGCGGTGAAGAGCAGTTATCTCCTGAGCTTTCTAGAATCCGTGCCGGACGTGGCGAGCAAACTGAAAGAACCGTCGGCCAAGGAAAAGAAGTTTGAGGAGGTCGTCAAAGAAGCCGAACAAGCTGCCGTATTGGTGCTCGTGTATTGATCCCCTCACCCCGTCCCTCTCCCCGTCGGACGGGGAGAGGGTGGCCGAAGGTCGGGTGAGGGGTTTCGTCGCGGAGCAGGCGGCGGTGTTGGTGCTGGTTTACTGATTTCTTGCCGCGAAAGAACGCAGAGAGCACAGAGAATATTCCTTGCGGTCTTTGCGTTCTCTTGCGGCTAATCACCGGAGCAGGCCTGCTGGTTTACTTGAGCGGGGTTTAGTCAGAGGAATGGAGGTCAGGGGAATGGGCTTCCGGTTTTGACGCTTTTGCGGTTCATTCCTCTGACAAACATTCCCCTGACTAGCTTCGGTTTCATTCCCCTGCCGTTCATTCCTCTGCCAGTGCAGCCGGGCTGGCGGCGGATTTGGTGTCTTTCACGGTTAATATTGAGCGGTTGGAATTGAGGATTGAACTTGCCGCCGCCTCCGCGAATACTCTGTCCACAACCGACCCGTTGTTTTCATGAACGAGTGGAACATTCAGTCCCGCGCCCACGCCTGCGAGGCGTGCCAGCAGCCTTTTGCCGACAAACAGGCCTATCACACGCTGCTCTTTGATGACGCGCCGGATTTGCGCCGCTCGGACGTTTGCGAAACCTGCTGGCAAAAGCAGTTCGCGGATGCCGCCATCCAGAAGGGCCTGATCTCGCGCTGGCAGGGAACTTATGAAGCCCCCGCGCCGGTCGCGGAAGTCATCCAGAAGGAAAACGCCGAAACGCTGCTCAAGAAGTTGATCGAGTTGAACGACCCGCGTTACATCCCGGCAGGCTACATCCTCGCGGTGATGCTCGAACGCAAACGCATCCTCAAGGTGAAGGAACAGATCGTCCGCGACGGCAAACGCACCTTCATCTACGAGCAGCCCAAGACCGGCGATGTCTTCACCATCACCGATCCCGACCTGCACTTGAATCAACTCGAAGACGTGCAACGCGACGTGGCGCATCTGCTCGAACATGGATTAAATCCGAGCCCCACGACGGAATCGGCTGCCGCCACCGTTACCAATCCAGAGGCGTCAATTACGAGTGATGCGGAAACAGTTTCTCCCTCTCCCGGGGGAGCGGGCCGGGGTGAGGGCGAGCTTGCCGCCGCCGCCGCCGCCGAACCGACCACCACCAACTGAGCGTTTCCATCGTGTCCGATCTCGCCGCTCTCCAAGCCCGCCTTGGATACGCCTTTCGCCAGGAGAGCCTGTTGCGCATCGCGCTGACCCACCCGTCCGTCGCCCACGAAAAGGGCACGGCCATCGAGCACAACCAGCGCCTCGAATTTCTCGGCGACGCCGTGCTGCAACTTGCATTGACCCGCGAACTCTACGAAAAATTTCCCGCCTTCGACGAAGGCCCGCTGACCAAGGCCCGCGCCAAACTGGTGAACCGCCGCACGCTCGCCATTCATGGCCGCGCGCTCACGCTCGGTGAAAATCTTATCCTCAGCCGTGGCGAGGAATCCCACGGCGGACGCGAACGGTCCTCCGCCTTGGCCGATGTCTTTGAGTCGGTCATCGGCGCGATCTTTCTCGATGGTGGTTATGACGCCGCGCGGGAATTCATTCTGCGGGAATTCAGTCCAACGCTCTGCGAAATGGGCGCGCCGCCGTCGCTCGAAAATCCCAAGGGCGAACTGCAGGAATTGCTGCAGGCCAAATCGCCCGACGCGCCCAAATATCTGGTGGCCTCGACCACCGGCCCGGATCACGACCGCGTTTTCGAATGCACCGTGCATCACGGCGGCGTGGAGCTCGCCCGCGGTTCGGGCAAAAGCAAGAAGGCCGCCGAGAGCGAGGCCGCGTTGAATGCGCTGAACAAACTCCGCGCCGAAAATTTGTCCGCATGAAAACCTCGTTCTTAAACAAGACCAAAGCCCTCATTGGTGTGGTTCACCTCAAGCCGTTGCCCGGTTCGCCGCGCTGGGGCGGCAATCTTAGAACCTTGATTGATTTCGCCGTGGCCGATGCCCGTGCCTACGAACGCGGCGGTGCGCACGCCATCTTCGTAGAAAATTTTGGCGACGTGCCGTTCACCAAATCAAACGTTGGGCCGGAAACCATTGCCGCGATGACGGCGGCGGGCTGTGCGATCCGCGCGGCGGTGAAGCTGCCGATCGGTTTCAATGTGCTGCGCAACGACGCCCAGGCCGCGCTGGCGCTTTGCGCTGCGTGCGACGGAGATTTTATCCGCGTCAATGTCCACACCGGCGCGATGCTCACCGACCAGGGTTTAATTGAGGGCGATGCGTTCAACACCGTCCGTTATCGCGATCGGATCCGCCCCGGTGCGGAAATCTTCGCTGACGTCCATGTGAAGCACGCGCAACCTTTGGGCAACTGGAGCATCGAAGACAGCGCGCATGATACCGTCGAACGCGGGCTTGCCGACGCACTCATCGTTTCCGGTGTCGGCACCGGTCAAGCCGCCGACATGGCGGATGTGGAACGCGTCCGTCGCGCGTGCCCGCACACCAAGCTGCTGCTTGGCAGCGGTGTGAATGCGAAGAACGTGAAGGACTATCTGCGCTTTGCTGACGGTGTCATCGTGGGTTCTTCGCTCAAGAAAGACGGCAAGCTGGCGAATCCGGTGGAAGCGAAACGCGTTGCCGCGCTCGTGAAAGCGATGCGCTGATGGGAGCGCCGAGCACCGCCTCGGCGGGTTGAAATCTCGGGTTGCCAGTCGAGCCGATCCGGTGATCGGCGCTCCGGTCAAATCTTCTCCGCCGTGCGCTGGATGATCTCGCGCAGCGACGTTTGTGGCCGGAAACCGATCGTGCGCACTAGTTTTTCCACCAGCGGTTTGCGGCGGCGCATGTCGTCGAAGCCGGGCGCGTAGGCTTGGTCGTACGGGAGAAATTCCACTTGGGACTTCGAGCCGAGCGTCTCGATGACGCGCTGGGCAAGTTCCAGGATGGTCACTTCCTCAGTATTGCCGATGTTGAAGATCTGCCCGCGCGCCGCCGGCGTTTTCATCAATCGCAGCAGGGCTTCCACCGTGTCGAGCACGTAACAGAAACACCGGGTTTGCTGGCCGTCGCCAAAGACTTTCACCGGCTCGTTTTTTTGGGCGGACGCGATGAAGCGGGGCAGCACCATGCCGAACCGTCCGGTCTGGCGCGGCCCGACGGTGTTGAACATGCGGGCGATGACGACCGGCAGTTCGTATTCGCGCGCGTAGGCCAGCGCGAGGAATTCATCCATCAACTTCGAGCACGCGTAGCCCCACCGCGAATGATGCGGCGGGCCGATCAGCAGATCGTCTTCTTCGCTGAACGCGGTCTTCTCGCTTTTGCCATAAACCTCCGACGTGGAGGCGACGAGGGTCGGCACGCCATGCTTGGCGGCGGCGGCGAGCAGGACTTCGGTTTCGTGCTGATTGGTGGCCAGCACGTGAATGGGCGCTTTGACGACCAGATCCACGCCGACCGCAGCAGCGAGATGGTAAATGGTTTCGGCGGCCGCGACCAATTCCGGCAAGGCGGCGCACGCGGAAATCTTCGCTTCGATGACGCGTAACCGGGGATGGTTCGCGACCGCAGCCAGATTGTCGCGACTGCCGGTCGAAAGATCGTCCAGCACGACCACAGCATGTCCGTCAGTCAGCAATCGCTCCACCAGGTGTCCGCCGATGAAGCCCGCGCCGCCGGTGACAAGGATGTGTTTGCTGGTGCTCATTCAAGCGCTTTCGCCACGGCTTCCGCCAGTTTCTGCCGGTACGCCGGATCGGCGACCTGTTTGGCTTCGGTCGGGTTGGAGAGATAGCCGCCCTCGATCAACACCGCCGGGCGATTCTGGCCCTTCAACACATCTAGGAACCGCGCGTGCCGGATGCCCCGGTCGTTGCGGCCGTTGATCTGAAGCAACGCGCGATGCAGACGGAGGGCGTAGCGCAAATTCGAATCGTCGAAAGCATTGTTCGGGAAGACCTGGCGCGCATCGTCCGCGTAGCCGCGCGTCAACGACGACGGCATGCCCGCCGGCGTGAGGCAATAGGTTTCCAACCCGGCCGGGCCGTTGCTGCCGTCGCCGGTGGCGTTGAAGTGCAGGCTGACAAACAAATGCGCGTGCTGCGCCTCGGCAAAGGCCACCCGGTCGGCCAGTTTCATCTCCACATCGTTGGTGCGCGTCAGCACCACGCGCCAGCCGCTTTGCTCCAGCAACGGCTTCAAGCGGCGGGCCCAGTCGAGGGTGTAATCCTTTTCATACCGGCCGGTGACGACATTGCGGGTGCCGGTGTTGCCGCCGCCGTGCCCCGGATCAATGACCACGAGCCGGTTGACGGGCGTGACCACCGCCGTGCCGTGCGAAAGGGGTTCGAGCATTTTTTTGATGTCCAACGCGTGGAGAAACATCTGGCCGCCGATGAGCTCCGGGCGGAAACCGAGACGGACTTCGATGCGATCCCAATACGCATTCAAGCTGCCGGGGCGCACGGTGAAATTGCCGTAGGGCGTCTTGATCGAATGCGCGACGCTGGGCGGGATGTTGTAGGCGCGCACCGGGCCCACGCCGTTTTGGGCCGCCCAGCGGCTGAGCGACACCATGCCGGTGTCGGTGCCGATTTTCGCCAGCGGCGGCGTAGGCCGGACCGGGGGCGGGTTCGTCGGCGCGGGCGCAACCATCACGTTGTTGGTCGGACGCGCGCTCGTGCCGTTCTCGATTTCGTGGGCCGGGCCAAGGTCGGAATCCCAATTCGGTGGCAGCGGCTCAGGGTCGGCTCGGTACATCGGAGCAGACACACAACCCGTCAAGACGAGTGCTGCCGTCACGAACAAGAACCAGGATTTTAACACGCGGCCATTGTGCGAATGAACCCCGCAGACTCAAGGAGTTTTGCCACGGGACACAATCTCTTTCATTGTCCGGCTGGAGCAACAGATGCCACGAAGGCGGTATCAAGCACCTCCGCCATGACCCGCGCCAGTTCCTGGCGATACTCGTCGCGGGCAATCTGGCGGGCTTCGTCTGGAATCTCCAGATTCCCACCTGCGACCAACAGGGCGGGACGATTCTGGGGGTGCAATTCTGTCGCCTGTCGCGTCCGGCGCAGCCGCCCGGTCTGAACGTGGCTCGTTTGCAACAACGCGCGTTGCATCTGGAAGGCCAGGTACCAATTTTCGGCGTCAAAATTATTGTTCGGATAGGAAACCCATTGATCTTCGCTGAAATAATTTTGCCGGGAGGTGGAATTTAATCCGGTCGGCGTCAGGCAATAGGTTTTCACTCCTTGCGGAATTTCGTCCGTCCCCAGCGGGCTGAAGCGCAACCCCAGAAAGAGCATGGCGCGGTGTTGCTCCGCCGTTGCGGCCCGGGCTTCCAGCGATAAATCTTGATCGTTGGTTCTGGTCAAGAACACGCGCCAGCCGTGCGAGGCCAGCAACTGCTCCAACCGAAGGGCCCAATCCAGCGTCAGATCCTTTTCCCAGCGGCCATTGAAGGAATTGCTGCCCCCCCGGATCGTGCCGCCGAAGGCCGGGTCCAAAACAATCACGCGGTCGGAAGATGGAACGAGGCGCGGCTTGCGCAGCAAAGGCTCGACATTTTTCTGCAAATCCAACGGATGGAGAAACAGTTGCCCTTGCAGCAACTGCGGAATGAACCCCAGTTGAAACGCGACGCCGTTCCAATGCGCAATGCGGGTCCCGCTTTGCACCGTCCACTCGCCTTCCGGGGTGTGGACCGCAAAGGCCGGCAGGGGAATCAAGGCCAGGCGCGCTTTAAGATCGAGATTGCCGCGCCGGAATCCGTTGGTCAGCGGGACCGTTGCTTGCGGCGCCAAAGTCAGTCGTTCCACCGGCCCGAATCCATTCGTGCGACTCCAGTTATCCAGCGCCACCCATTTTGCTGTCGCCCGGCCCGGACAGCCTTCCGGCCCATCGGCGGTCTCTTCCGGCGACAGCACGGCACAACCCGGCGCGACCAGCAAAAGCCAGATGAGATAGGCCCATCGGTTTATCATTGGAATCTCCCTTTTGTTTTTTCCGCGGTGGCGCGGACGGGAAACAAACTTGTTCCCTAAAATCTTCTTCCCCATATTCTCATGCAACGAAATTTTTTGAAAATCCTTGTCGCCATCACCGGAGCCAGCGGCGCGCTTTACGCGCAACGCCTGCTCGACAATCTCGATCCCGCCGCGCACGAAATCCACGTCGTGCTGAGCAACTACGCGCAGCAGGTCATCGCGACGGAGCTGCCGGACGGCCTGCGCTTGCCGGCAGGCGTGAAGCCGCACGGTCTCAAAAGCATGAACGCCCCCTTCGCCAGCGGCTCGAACCCGCCGGACGTAATGGTGGTGATCCCGTGCACGATGGGCACACTCGGTCGCATCGCGCATGGTTACAGCGAGGACGTGCTGCTCCGCGCCGCCGACGTGGTGTTGAAAGAGAAGCGCAAACTCATCCTTGTCCCGCGCGAAACGCCGTTGAGCCTCGTTCACGTGAAAAACTTTGAACTGCTCCTGCTCACGGGCGCGACGTTGATTCCCGCCAACCCCAGTTTCTACGCCGGAGCCAAGACCGTCACCGAACTCGTGGACACCGTCGTATCGCGCGTGCTGGACCACATGGGCATTGCGAACCAACTCGCGCCGCGTTGGGCGGAGGAAAAGGAATAACCACGGATGGACACTGATAAACACGGATTTTTCCCTGCCGCACCGCGCGAATCAGCACAAATCACGTTTGCGTCAATTCGCTCATTTCGTGCCAACTCTTTTCAGTATCCGTGTCCATCTGTGTTCATCCGTGGTTAAAATGTTTTCGACAATTTCAAAGTGGGGTTCGTTCGTGCGCTTCTCGCACACGATCTTCGCGCTGCCCTTCGCACTGGCGGCAATGTGCGTTGCCGCACGCGATAACCGCGGCTGGCCCGGCTGGCGCGTGTTCGGCTTGATCCTCGCCGCGATGGTTTGCGCGCGCACCTGCGCGATGGCCTTCAATCGCATCGTGGACCGGAAGTTCGACGCGAAGAACCCGCGCACCGCCAATCGCCATCTGCCGGCGGGAACGATCTCGCTCCCGAGCGCGCTGACGCTATGTGTGCTCTCGGCGGCAGGATTGATGGCGGCGAGCTATTTCCTGAATCCGCTGTGCTTCTGGCTTTCGCCCGTGGCGCTCGTGGTGATCTGTTTTTACTCGCTGACGAAGCGGTTCACCGATTATACCCACGTCTTTCTTGGCATCGCGCTCGCGCTCGCACCGATTGGGTCGTGGCTGGCAGTAAAAGGAGAATTTGGTTTCCTGCCTCTGTCTTCTGCCGAACTGCACCAAGGCGGAGAGTTTCAGTTCATAGCGTGGCTCCAGTCAGCGGCGACAGGGTTTCAACCGATCGTCCTGGCGTTTGCCGTCATCTTCTGGCTCGTCGGCTTCGACATCATCTACGCGTTGCAAGATTACGAGTTCGACAAATCAAACGGCCTGCGCTCGCTCGTCGTGGCGTGGGGACCAAAGAACGCGCTGGCGGCGGCCTTCCTCGCGCACATGGTCACGTGCGGCTTGCTGTTTGGGTTTGGGATGCTGTGCCGTTTCCGCGTTGTTTACATCATCGGCTGGATGCTCATCGTCGGCTGCCTGGTGCTGGAACATTGGATCGCGCGCCGTCGCAGCTTGAACTGGATCAATGTCGCCTTCTTCCGGTTGAACGCCTTGGTGAGCGCGGTATTCTTCGTCGTGGTCGCTGCTGAAGTGATTTTCAAAGGCGGCTTCCGCTTGCGCTGATGAAACTGTTTCTGTCAGTCCGAATCGGGCTGCTGGGTTGGCTCGTGACGCTGGCCGTGCTTTGCGGCTGTCGCACGCCGCAAGTCCAGCCGCGCCCCACCGCCGAACTCCTCGCGGCGCGAACCAACTATCCCGCGCACTGGTGGACACCCATTCCCACCAACGGCGTGCCCGCGTGGGAAATCCTTCCGCAAGCCGCCGGGCCGGGTGAGGTGATTCTTTCCAAGCGCAACGAACTCGGTTTGCTCTCCAACTTCGCGCCGACGCCGTTCACGTTTCGCGGCCAACGCTACGCGAGCCTCGAAGGCTTCTGGCAGATGATGAAGTATCCCGAAGGCGTGAACGACCCGCGCACCAACTCGCCCGGCGTCACGTGGCGCTACACGCGCGAGCAGGTTGCGCAGATGACGGCCTTCGAGGCCAAGCGCGCGGGCGATCTCGCGGAAAAGAACCTGATGCAACTCGGCATCACGTGGGTTTCCTTCGAAGGTAAAAAGATGGAATATCGCCCCGCGAAACCGGGCGAACATTACCGCCTCATCGTCGCTGCAATGCGGGAGAAAGCCCGACAGAACCCCGAAGTGCAGAAGGTTTTGCTCGCGACCGGCGACTTGATCCTCAAGCCTGACCACCATCAAGAACCCAATGCGCCCGCCGCCTGGCGTTACTACGACATCTGGATGCAGATACGGGCTGAGTTGCGGAAGTGATGTTGTAGCCGCCGACGTGAGGAGGCGGACCGCGGCTATTTTCAAGTTAGACCGGTTCTCAGAATTGATTTCCGAACGGCCCCTCACCCCGTCCCTCTCCCCATCGGATGGGGAGAGGGTGGCCGAAGGCCAGGTGAGGAGTTCGCGGCCTTCGATCCGGAAATTATTTTGAGAATCACTCTAATCCGCCTCGTGACCTCGGCGGCTACACTTCGCGCGGCCTGCGCACCACAACCTCCACCGGCTGGCGGTTCTTCGCGATGTTGTTCGCGGGCAGGAAACCGCGCCAGTTCACGCCGGGATAAATCACCGCGCCACGACCGACGATGCTGCCGGGGTTTAACACACTGTTGCAGCCGACTTCCGCGCCGTCGCCCACGAGTGCGCCGAACTTCCGTAATCCCGTGTCAAACGGCACGCCGTCCATTTCCACCGTCACATTGCCGGAAAGCGATTTGAGATTGGACGCGATGACCCCCGCGCCGACATGCGCCTTATGACCGAGGATCGAGTCGCCGAGATAATTGAAATGCGGCACCTGACAGCCGTTGAATAGCAGCACGTTCTTCAGCTCGCTGGAATTGCCTACCACACAACCGTCGCCAACAATGACGTGCTCGCGGATGTAGGCGTTGTGGCGGATCTGGCAGTTCTTGCCGATGATGGCCGGGCCTTTGATCATCGCCCCATCCTCCACCACTGTGCCTGCGCCGATGAACACCAGATCGCCGATGAATGCGCGGCCTTCACACTTGTTCTTCAAATCCGCCTTGGCGTTCGCTTCGACGTAAGCCTTGATCTTCTTGAGCGCCTCCCACGCGTAGGTGCAACCGTCGAAGAGGGCGGCGTGTTCGGTCTGGCTCAAATCAAACAGGTCGGCAGGTTTGAACATGAGCGAAAGCTATTGGCCGGCGCATAAAATTCCAAGCTTCAAGAGGCGCGCGGGTGTGACTGGAACTGCCGCGCCATCCTGGGAGCGCTGGCGTCCCGCCGGCGAGTTTCCGGGTCGAAAGGCAGCGCAACTCGCCAGCAAGATGCTGGCGCTCCCGGGCGCAACCACAAGGAAGTCACGCCACTGCCGCGTGAACACAATGTTTCAGCGCCGAAATCACGGCTTGGCCGGCTCGGCAAACTTCTCGTGCAGCCGGTCGTGCAAAAGCTTTTGGTCGTCCTCGCTCAGATCGCTGAGATGTTCCTTCACCAGTTCGTTGGCGCGAAAGGTTTCGGAGCGTTTCACCGCCGCCTCGAACTCTGCCTCGGATTTCCAGACCGCCTGGCCGGAATCAAACATCGCCCACGACTTTGGGCGCATGTTGCCATCCTTCTTCCGATACTTCACCCCGTCCACCAACGTGGACTTGCCGACAAACCGCCACGTTCGATCAAAGAACACCCGCTCCGCACGCATCGCTCCGGCCTTGTCCTCGTAACGCACCCAGACCGTGAACGAAGCCGCAAACAGCTTCTTGCGATTCTCATGATCGCGGAACGTGCCCATGTCATTCTCTGGCTGACCCGAGTTGCGCGCCGCCTTGATGGAAACTTCGATCGTATTCGTGCCGCAGATTATGGCGAAGTCCGCCAGCCGGTTCTTTTCGCGACCGGATTGGCCGCCGTCGAAATTCTTCGCGCTAAGTCCGGGAATGTGTTTCGGCAAAATTTCTTTTAGCGCCTCAATCGCCAGATCCTCGTACTGCCGCCACACCGTCGTGTAACTGCCGCGCACGACATTGGTGCTCAAGCGCGCGGTGAGTTCCGCGGCAATCGCCTCCCTGGCCGCGTCGAGTTTTGTGATGACGTCGCCAGCGTTCGGCTCGCCAGCACACAGAGAGGAATGGAACAGCGCAAAGATGGCCGCAAACAGGGAAAGCCAGTTGTGCGCCGTCGCCTTCACAGGAGTTTTTGCGGCGTGGATTCCAGCGCCGCTACAGCCGCGAGTTTTTTGCCTTCCTGTCCGCCACCTAATTCCGCCAAACGCTCGCCCGCCGGACGGACGCGGGATTGGAAGCTCGCGGCCGCCTTGTTGTAAGCATTGTTGGCTTTCTCCAACCCGGCACTGATGTCGTCGAAGTGTTCGGTGAACGTCACCACCCGCGCGTAGAAGTCCTGCGCTGCCTCCGCAATTTTCTGCGCGTTCTCGGTCTGCGCGTGTTGTTGCCAGCTCACGCTCACCGAACGCAGCAGCGCAATCAACGACGCCGGCGTCGCCAGCATGATACGCTTGTTGGCCGCCCAGATGATCAAGTCATGATCGCCCTCGAGCGCCGCGCTGAACAATGATTCCGCCGGCAGAAACAACACCACGTAATCCAGTGCGTTCGGAAACTGGCTCGGATAATCGCGATCTGCCAACGCCTTGATCGTGGTCTTGAGTTTTCCCGCGTGTGCGGCGAGGGATTCGGCGCGTTTGGTTGGATCGGCGACTTCCAGCGCGCTGAGGAAATCCAGCTCCGGCACTTTTGCATCCACAATGATAAAGCGGTCGCCGGGCAGCTTTACGATGAGGTCCGGCTTCTTATCGTCGGACTGCGCCTGCTCGGTGAAATCGCAATGCGCGCTCATGCCAGCGGCTTCCACGACGCGACGCAATGTCTCCTCACCCCAGCGCCCGCGCGCTTGATTCGACTTGAGCACGGAGCGGAATTGCGCCGTCTCCGCGGCGAGCGACTGATTGGAAGTTGCCAGGGTTTCCAATTGTTTCTTTACCTCGCCCAGGACTCCCGCTTGGGCGGTTTCATTCTGCTGCAACCGCTTTTGATACGTGTCCAACTGCTGCTTGAGCGGCTCGACCAGACCTTTGATGGCTTCCTGCCGCTGCGCGAGATCGCCCTTAGCCGTCTCTTGAAACTTGCCGAAAGATTGTTCCGCCAACCGTAAGAACTCCGGCGCGGTCTGTTTCAGCGCGTCAGCACTCAACGCCTTGAATGCTTCACGCAAATCTGCCAGCGCCTTCGCCTGTGACTCTTTCGCTTCCGTCAACGCGCGGTCATGCAGGGATTTCTGTTCAGCCAACAACTTTTCCGCGCCCGCTTGGTTGGCCTGCGCCGTGGCCAGCGAAGTTTTAATGGAAACCACCTCGCTGCGAAGCTGGGTGAGTTCGCCGTCGCGTTGTTGAAGCTGTTGCCGAAGTTCGTCTTCCAGCCGCCGGTCTGATGGCGCGACCGGCTGTTTTCCGCGCGCCATCAGCGTGCCGATGAGCCAGCCGAGGCCGCCGCCGATGAGGAACGCGAGAAAAAGTTGTAAGCCGAGAGGCATGGTATGAATTAGTGGTTTGGCACTCCCTCACCCCGGCCCTCTCCCCAAGGAGAGGGGGAAACGCGCGCCACGCTTTTGAAAATACCGGTGACTGGATTCGCGGAGTGAGTATGCGAGCAATAGTTAAGCACTCGAAGCTGTCCCCTCTCCCCGAGGGAGAGGGTCAGGGTGAGGGGAAAGCGTGGCCCGGTTTTCATCTCAGCGCAATTTGCCAAACAGCTTCTGCTCGTAATCCGCCACGAGCACGCGTTTGCCTTTGGTGATGAGCTTGTGGCCTTCAGCGCGAAGGCGCTTGGCGACGGCCGCCGCGCCGCCCGGATACTTTGGATTCACCTCGCCGCCCGTCTTGAGCGTGCGCCAGTAGGGCGTGATGCGTTTTGCGCCTTCGGCCTCTGCCTCGGCAGCGGCGTGTGCGGCGATCCAGGAAAAAATTCCGGTCGTGATGGGGCAGGCGAACCCGGCTTTGTGTTTCTTGGTCAGCGCAGCGCGGAGTTCGTTGATGGTGACGAGGCGACCTTTGGGAACTTGGCGCATCAAGGCGTCCACTTCGCGCGGCGCGGGAATGACCATGATGCCCACGCCCCAGCGTTGCGACAGCTTGCCGGTGACCGGGCCGACTTTCGGCAGGCCCTTGTCATCAGCAAGTTTTTCGCGCCAGGATTTTTTCTTTTTCATCGCGTGTAGCTGCGTTCGTGAGAACGCGGCCATTCAATGGCAGTCAGCCGCACTCTCACGAGTGCAGCTACGGAATTAAAAATGCGCCACAATCTCGATCTCCACATTCGCGCCTTTGGGCAACGCGGCGACCTGCACCGTGGAACGCGCCGGGAAATCGCTGGTGAAATACTTCGCGTAAACTTCGTTCATCCCGGCAAAGTCGGCGAGGTTGGTCAAGAACACGGTGGACTTCACCACGTTGGCGAACGTGAGTTTCTGGTCGTCGAGGATGGCCTTCACGTTTTCGAGCACGCGCTTGGTCTGGGCTTTGATGTCGCCGGTGATGAGGCTGCCGTCGGCGGGATTGAGCGGGATTTGGCCCGCGCAGAACAGCAGATCGCCGACGCGCACGGCATGGTTATACGGGCCGGCGGCAGCGGGGGATTTCGCGGGTTTGATGATTTGCTTGGTGGCCATAAAATGTGGCGCAAGGTCTATCGGCTTTGGTTGCTTGGGTCAAGGAGAGCCACCAGAACTACTTCCAATTCTTCCTCAATTCAGAGGCCAATTCGTCAAATACTCGGTCAGACCACCCACCTTTCTTAATGACCAAAACGACTTCATTGGATTTGATGTCGCTAACTTCGAGCGTGATGTTGAGCTTCTTCTTGTCGCTGACCATCATCTCATCAATCTGTTGGTAATAAGCGGTAATGGCGTATCTAGCTTCCGCTCTGTTAAAAATCTCGGTCGCCGTCTTGTCGTCGCTGTCTTTGATTACAGTCGCCTGCGACGCGAACTTGAGCACGGTGAATTGCTTTTTGGTGAGCGCTAATCTCAAATCTATATCCCACCGACTTTTTGAGAGCAGAATTAACCGATCCGATTGGGGATTGAAATCATTCAATTTACTGACCTGCAATGGCGCAGCACAACCAACCAAGAGAAGAGCCACGAGTAAAGCCGTTAGTTTTTTCATAAAGTGCCGCCTAAGCTGGACGCCTGCGAAGCTGCGTCAGTAATGCGCGCGCTTCATCTGTGACCTTCCGTTCTAAACGCTTCGACTCCGCAATTATGGATAACGCTTCAGTCTCCATGTTATCACTGAAAATGCGCCGAGCGTTAGCAACCCTGGTGGCAGACGCCTGTGTTTGGAATGATTCTCCGTTCTCTAACAAGACAACAACATCTTGGTGGGAGAGACCCTGATCGCCAAACTCATGAAAATACTGAACGAAAATCCGCTTGCCGATTTTCTTCAATAGTTCATCAAGCTCATTCGTAGTCATGTTGTATCCGCTTCTTGGCTGTCACGGTATTCGATGTGCAAGAACTGTCTAGCTGGAAGAGGCGGCCATGACACGCTCGGGCGCATGAGTGAGCCTATGATGGTAGGGCGCGTCACTCCGTGCGCGCCGTCGTGGTTAAACAGGACGCTCTCGTGTCAGGCGGCGGCTCGCAGGGGACTGCGAGCCCTACCTTGGTCGGAGCGCGGACGGTCCCCGTCCGCAGCACGCCGTCGAAGCCGAAAGCATCGGAGCTTTTCAAACGTCTCTCGCTGGCCATGCGCTGCGAACCGGGACGGTTCGCGGTCCGGGACTTACGCCAACAACTTCTTCACCAGTTCCCCATGCGCGTCCGTGAGTCGGAAGTCGCGGCCTTGGAAACGATACGTCAGCTTTGTATGAGCGCGTTTTTGGACTGCGCCGGCAGAGCGCAGCGGCGGCGGCGCTTTCGGACGGGCCAAGCGCAACCAAGTTAGAGAAAGCTGTCGGGCGTGCGAAAGCGGCGTGGCGCTTCGCTTCCCGCCGCAGTCCAAGACGATGAGTGAACCTGTGATGGTAGGGCGCGTCACTCCGTGCGCGCCGTCGTGGTAGAGCAGGACGTTTTCGTGTCAGGCGGCGGCTCGCAGGGGACTGCGAGCCCTACCTTGGTCGGAGCGCGGACGGTCCCCGTCCGCAGCACGCCGCCGTCGTCTGGCTGGCGAACCACGGCGCGCACGGAGTGACGCGCCCTACCTTGGCTTTGCTTTTCCGGAGGGCTTTGGTAGAAAAATGACATGGACTTGCCCGTCCGCAAAAAGCTTCCCCACGCTGTCCCGCAGTGGGTGCCAGACGGTAGTTGGTTTTTCATTACGATCAAATGCGTGCCCCAAGGCAAGAATCAGCTTTGCCAGGCAGAAACCGGCGACGCCGTCATTGCGGCACTGGCACACAATCACAACAAGCTCGTCTGGCATTGCCGGTTGGCGTTGCTGATGCCGGATCATCTTCACGGCATCTTCGCATTTCCGCCTGAACCGGGCATGGAAACCACGATGAAGAACTGGAAGAAATTCGTGGCGGGCAGGCAGGGGGTGGATTGGCAGCGCGATTTTTTCGATCATCGGTTGCGTAACGATCAAGAGTTGCAGGAGAAAACGAGTTACATCCTGATGAATCCGGTGCGGCAAGGATTGTGTGAACGCGCAGAGGATTGGCCGTGGGTTTATCGCCCCAACGACCGGTTGCCACCGCAGCTTGGGTAGGGCGCGTCACTCCGTGCGCGCCGGGCGTCACTTGCAACCGGAAGCACTCGGGTTTACCACGACGGCGCGCACGGAGTGACGCGCCCTACCATCCTGCTCGGTTCGGAAATCTCTTCCAAGAATTACGCTACGCCAACAACTTCTTCACCAGTTCCCCATGCACATCCGTCAGGCGGAAGTCGCGGCCTTGGAAACGATACGTGAGCTTTGTGTGATCGAAGCCGAGCAGGTGGAGAATCGTCGCGTGCAGGTCGTGGACGTGGACTTTGTCCTCCGTCACGTTGAAGCCGAGTTCGTCGCTGGCGCCGAGCGTGAGGCCGGGTTTCACGCCGCCGCCCGCGAGCCACATCGTGAAACAATTCGGATGATGATCGCGGCCGTCGTCGCCCGCGCCCTCGACCATTGGCGTGCGTCCGAATTCGCCGCCCCAGACGACGAGCGTGTCGTCCAACATCCCGCGTTGCTTGAGGTCCTTGATGAGCGCGGCGGCGGCGCGGTCGGTGTCCTGGCAGTTCTGCACGATGTCTTTCTTGAGATTGCCGTGTTGATCCCACGCTTCGTGGAAAATTTCAATGAAGCGCACGCCCTTCTCCGCCATACGCCGCGCGAGCAGACAGGCGTTGGCGAATGAACCTTTGCCGGGTTCGGCGCCGTACATTTCGAGGACTTCCTTTGGCTCTTTGGAAATATCCATCAACTCCGGCGCGGAAGTCTGCATGCGCGACGCGAGTTCAAACGAGTTGATGCGCGTGGCGATTTCGGGATCGCCGACCACGTCGAGGTGTTGTTGGTTGAGACGTTTGATGGAATCGAGCGTGGCGCGCTGGATGGTTTCGTCCACGCCGGGCGGGTTTGAGAGATAGAGCACGGGATCGCCGACGCTGCGGAACATCGTGCCTTGATGCACGGACGGCAGGAAGCCCGGCCCCCAATTGCCCGCGCCCGCGCTCGGACCTTTCTTGCCGGTGCTGAACACGACGAACGCCGGCAGATCCTGCGCCTCCGTGCCCAGCCCGTAACTGCACCACGCGCCCATGCTGGGGCGCCCGAACTGTTGCGAGCCGGTGCTCATCAGGAGCTGGCCGGGCGCGTGATTGAACGCGTCGGTGTGCATGGACTTCACGATGGCGATGTCGTCCACAACGGTCGCGAGGTGCGGCAACAACTCGGAGAGTTCCGCGCCACACTTGCCGTGTCTGGCGAACTTGAACTTCGGCCCCATCAACTTCGCCGACGGACTGATGAACGCGGCGCGATAATCTTTGATCAACTCCGCCGGCGGCACGGTGCCGTCGAACTTGGCGAGTTGCGGCTTGTTGTCGAACAACTCCAGATGACTCGGCGCGCCCGCCATGAACAGGAAGATGACGCGCTTGGCCTTGGGCGCGAAGTGCGGCTCTTTTGGCGCGAGCGGTCCGGCGAGTGCGGAAGCTGCCCAGCCGTTCTCGCGGAACAACGAGCCGAGCGCAATGGCGCCGAGGCCGACACCGCATTGTTGGAAGAACCAGCGGCGGGAAATTTCCTGCGGGCTTTTGCCGCGATACAAATGGTCGTGACAGCTCATGGGGAAATGCAGAAGGAAGAAGGTTGAATGATGAAGGGCGGG
>CAZQNQ010000023.1:0-22397 GCA_964594985.1 uncultured Bifidobacterium sp. | reverse complement strand
CGTGACAGCTCATGGGGAAATGCAGAAGGAAGAAGGTTGAATGATGAAGGGCGGGAAAAGTTTGTGTGGACGCTCGCCCTCACCCCGGCCCTCTCCCCCGGGGAGAGGGGGAAACGCGCGCGGCGGCAAGGGCAAGCGGGCCGCATCGTTTGTTCGGCCGGCATCTGGCGCGAATTGTAAAGACGCGGCGACAGGCATGGACGCGTCCAGGTTTTCGAGCGACGCGCGATTACTGTTCCCGCTCCTGGGGGAGAGGGCCGGGGTGAGGGCGGGCGTCAAACCATTCATGTCATTCCTTCGTGATGGTTTCGTCCAGGTTCAACAACACGCGCGAGACGACGGTGTAGGCGGCGAGTTGCGTCGGGGTTGCGCCTTGCGGAAGTTTGTCCGACGCCACGCTTTTTCCGGTGGCGAGTTCGGCTGCATTCACCCAGCCTTCGCTGATGTAATCCTTCTGCTTGTCTAACAGCGCGAGCAATTCTTTGCGTTCAGTATCGGTTGGCGGACGCGAGAGCGCGCGGCGGAAGGCGAAGTTGATCTTGTCCGCGTCGCTCTGGCCGCCTTCGGCGAGAGTTTTGCGGGCGAGGGCTTGGGCGCATTCCATGAAGGTGGCTTCGTTCAGCGAGACGAGCGCTTGCAGCGGGGTGTTGGAACGACCCCGGCGGACGCAGGAGAAATCGCCGTTGGGCGCGTCAAAGGTTTGCAGCAACGGATACGGCACGGAGCGGAAGCGGAAAATATAAAGACTGCGCCGATAGCGATCCGGGCCGGTAGAGACGGGCCAATCTTTGGGACCGTAGCTCACGGGAGGTAGGAACAAAAATTCCGGCGCGGGCGGGAACACGCTGTGTCCGCCGAGCGCGGGATTCAGCAGCCCGCTGCTCGCGAGCGCGATGTCGCGGACAATTTCACCTTCAACGCGGAATCGTGGACCACGAGCAAGCAGGCGATTGAACGGATCGCGCGCGTAAAGCTCCGGCGTGACGCGGGAGGACTGGCGATAGGTCGCGGAATTTACGATGAGGCGGTGGAGGTGTTTTATTGACCACGGTTGAATAGATGAAAGCCCCTCACCCCGGCTCTCTCCCCGTCCGACGGGGAGAGGGTGGCCGCCAGGCTGGGTGCGGGGTTCGTCTGTGATTGTCGGCTGCATGAACTCGCACGCCAGCCAGTCGAGCAATTCGGGATGTGACGGCAACTCCGCGCGTGTGCCGAAGTCCTCGGACGCTTCCAGCAAGCCCGTGCCGAAGTAGGATTGCCAGACGCGGTTCACGAGGGAGCGCGCGGTCGTCGGAGATTTTTTGTCAGTGAGCCACCTCGCGAGTGTGAGGCGTGAGCCGTCGGCATTGGCGGGAAGTGGATGGAGAAACGCGGGCGTGCCGGCTTGAACGGGATTGCCGGGTTTGAGGAAATCGCCGCGCTTGAGCAGGCGGGTTTCGCGCGGTTCATCGCGGGCCATGAGAGTTAATTGTGTTTCGCCTTCAGGCCATTGTGCCCAGAGGGTTTCGATCTTCTCGTTCGTCTCAGCAAACTCAGGTTGCAGCGTGCGCCAATAGCTGAACACGGCGGCGACTTGTTGCGGCGAACGTTTCTCGCGTGGGATGGCGAGGATGCCGCGCACGCGCCTGGGCACGGAGTCGGCGACGATTGTTCCGGCATTGGTCGTCACACTGATGCGGAAGCGGCCGAGGTTGTAATTCTGGTGCGCGTCATTGATCGGACCGCCGTGGCGTTGGATGACGCGGAAGTCCCAGACCGTTCCGCCCGCAAAGCCGGCTGGCTTCTCGCATTCAAACACGGCCACACGATCGGTGTTGCGGCGGCCCGGCCCGGCATCAATGCCCCACGCGGTGCTTTCGTCGTTGTCGTTCGCAAAAGTGACCGGGCCGACGACGCGATTGGACATGGCTTTGTCGAAATGTTCCGGCGTAAGCAGCGATTTGGGCATGCTGAAATCCGCCGTGGCGTTGCTGAACTTCACGCGCGTCTTGTTCGTCGAGTCGAGGGGTGTGACGTCCACGGTGAACTCCGTGAGCGCGCCAATGCCTTTGAGGGAACGGCCCGGCCCGTTGCACGGGAGATTGGGGTCGGTGAGCAACTCGAAGCGGAACGCGGTGATGTTTTGTAGTTCGTTCGTGAGCCAGAAGTGCGGGCCGGATTTGCCGACGGCGTAACCTTGCGCGAGAAACGAGCCGTCCGGTTGCGGCAGGAATTTTTGGCCGCCAGTGGTGATGTCTTCGACAACGGGGCGAATCACCGTCCACGTAGGTTGATTGGTCGTGACGGATTCCTCCCAGCGCGCCATGCGTTCCTCCCAATCCGGCGAGCGATGGCGCAGGCCGGCTTCGAGGTCGCTGATCTCGCGGCTGATGTTGGCGACGCGCATCTGTTGATCCGGCGGGTAAACGATGCGCTTCGCCTCGTGGTCGTTGTTGAGGAAGGCGAACAGGCTGAAGTATTCCTGCTGCGAGATGGGATCGAACTTGTGATCGTGGCACTGCGCGCACTGGATCGTCAGGCCGAGCACGCTTTTGCCGATGGCGTCCATGCGATCGAACATCGCTTCCATGCGGAACTGCTCGGGATCAATGCCGCCTTCCTCGTTGATCATGGAATTGCGGAGGAAGCCGGTGGCGACAATGTCATCTTGCGTGGCGTCGGGAAGGAGATCACCAGCAAGTTGCTTGGTGACGAACTGGTCGTAGGGCAGGTCGGCGTTGAACGCCTGCACCACCCAATCGCGATAGAACCAGACGTTGCGCGTCTTGTCTTTCTCGAAGCCGTCGGAGTCCGCATAACGCGCGGCGTCGAGCCAGAAGCGGCCCCACTTTTCGCCGTAATGCGGCGAAGCGAGCAAGCGCTCGACTTGTTTTGCGTAGGCGTCTGGAGATTTATCGGCGAGGAAGGCGTCCACCTGTTCCGGCGTGGGCGGCAGGCCGATGAGATCGAGCGAGAGGCGGCGGAGCAACGTGATCTTGTCGGCCTCAGGCGAAGGCCTGAGTTTTTCCGCGTCGAGTTTGGCGAGGATGAAGTTGTCAATTGGCGTGCGCGGCCATTTCTTGTTGCTGACGACAGGAGCAGTGGGATGTTCCGGAGCTTTGAAGGCCCAGTGGTTGGTGTTGTAAGAATAGGATTTGGCGGCGCTGCCTTCCCATTTTGCGCCTTGATCAATCCACGCGCGGACCAGCCCGATCTGTTCTGCGGTGAACTTTTCCTTCTTCTTTGGCATCGCGACGATGTCGGCGTGAGTGTCGGCGAGGACTTGCACGAGAATGCTTTCGGCGCTCTTGCCCACGACGAGGGATGGGCCGTTATCACCCCCCTTGAGCAAAGCATCCCGGCTGTCCGCACGGAGTCCGGATTCTTGCTTCTTCTCGCCGTGACAGTCGTAACAGCGTTCGGCGAACAAGGGTTCGAGATCCTTCACAAAATCCACCGGACGCACGGCGGCGGATGGCAGGCCGGGCGGCGAAGTTTCGGCGGAATCCGCAGCAAAACAGGCCCACGATCCACCGAGCCAAAGCACGGCAGCCAGCCAAATATATCCGGGCATTTGCATGTGTGGCTTAATGATTCAAAAATATGCCATGATTCTGCGGACGCATCCAAGCCCATTCTATGGTATTTCCAGTTTGCGCGCGGTGTAGAGCGTACCCCCCCCAAAACGAAGGTTGAAACCCGCCGCCATGTGAACCCCCTCACCCCAGCCCTCTCCCCATCGGATGGGGGAGAGGGTGGCCGCTAGGCCGGGTGCGGGGATTTCGTTGCCGACATTCTTTTTGAGAACTGTTCTAACGGCCATTCGCACGTTGCTGGAACGCCAGGGGGTCGCTACGATGCAGCGAAGCCGAGCGACCCTGCGACCAAGATTGGGTTTTTGGTGTGAAGAAACGAATGATTCAATCCGCCACGATGTTATGGAGCTGACCAAGCTGGGTTGGAATGCCGAGCGCGACGAACAGTTCGCGCCGCACCTGGCCAAGGGACTCGTGCCTGCTCGCGTCGCGGTGGAGGACAAACACTTTTACCGCGTCTGGACTGCGGACGCGGAACTCTCCGCCCAGGTCACCGGAAAGTTCATCCACGAATCGCGCCGGGATCCCGCCACGTTGCCCAAGGTCGGGGATTGGGTCGCCGTGAAACTCGTGCCCAACGAGGAGAAGGCCACCATCCACGCCATCCTGCCGCGGCGCACCCAGATCACCCGCAAAACGAGCGGGCGCGAAACGGCGGCGCAAATCCTGGCCACGAATATCGAGACGGTGTTCCTCGTGACCGCTGCCGACGCGAGCTTCAACGCTGCGCGGCTGGAGCGGATGCTGGTGATGGCGCGGGACAGCGGCGCGCGGCCCGTGATCGTTCTCAACAAGATTGATCTGTGCGCGGAACTCGATGCCAAGCGCGCGGAAGCCACCCGCGTGGCGGGCGATGTTTTAGTGCACGCAGCCTGTGCGTTGACCGGGCGCGGGGTGAAAAAGCTGGCGGGCTTGATCAAACCCGGCGACACCGTGGTGTTCATCGGCACATCGGGCGTCGGCAAGTCGAGCCTCATCAACCGGCTCTATGGCGAAGAGATCGCGCCGACATTGGAAGTGCGCGAAAGCGACGCCAAAGGCCGGCACGCGACTTCGTGGCGCGAGATGATTTTTCTGCCCAAGGGCGGCGTGGTCATTGACACCCCGGGCATGCGCGAGTTCCACCTCTGGGCCGGCGGCGAAGGGACGAAAGAAACTTTTCCTGAAATCGAAGCGCTCGCGGCGGGCTGTCACTTCCGCGATTGCACGCATACGAAGGAAAAGGACTGCGCCGTGCTCACCGCACTCACCGCCGGGACGCTGCCGCGCGAGCGCTACGACAGCTTCGTCAAACTCCAGCGCGAAGTGAGCTACCTCCGCGAAGCCGAGAAGCGTGCCGGCTGGCAGGACCGCCGCAAGGGCGATCGCGTGGCGCACCGGGTTTTCAACAAACAGTCATAACCCCAAGCCCCCATGAACCCGATCCAAGTACCCAACAGCGGCGGCAAACAAGTAAACATCCTCGGCATCCCGATGCTCATACGCATCCATGGCCGCGACACGGGCGGCATTGTCAGCGTGGTTGAATCGCACGACGTGCCCGGCGGCGGGCCGCCCCCGCACATTCATCATCGCGAGGACGAGACGTTTCAGATTCTTGAAGGCGACTACGAATTCATGGTTGGCGGCAAGACCAGCCTCGCCAAACCTGGCACGACGTTGTTTGCGCCGCGCGGCGTGGCGCACACCTACCGGTACCTTGGGCAGACGCCGGGGCGACTCATGTGCACCATCACGCCGTCGGGTTTCGAGGGCTTCTTCGAGGAGATCGGCGCGCTGAGTCCGCAGCAACAGCAGGACATCCCGCGCGTGCTGGAGATTGCGAAGAAGTTCGGGCTGGAAATCCTGCCGCCGGGCGCGTGAAGCATTTCAGCTCAATCCCACGCAGAGCGGCAAAGATGTGGCGCAGGCGGCAGGCAAGATCGGTTTGCGGAGATCGGCGAGGGAGAAGAAAGGTGCGCGATGTCAGAACCAGCTAAAATTCCCTACTGGCGGCTGTGGCTTTTGAGTCAAAGCCTCGTTAGCTTCGGCCTGTTTCTTTTCTTTACCAATCAGTTTGGCACGCTCGAATACTTTGGCCTGGCCATGTATATGGGAATCATAGCCACAATCCCAATAGGTCTGTTAGCAACTGGAGTCGGGACGATCATTTTCTTCGTGGCCAAAAGCATCATTAAACGCCGCCGCCCGGCCTTTCGCGTCGCCGTTACATGGCTGTTGCCAACCATGATTTGCTTGTTACTGCTTTTGATTGCCGGTGTAATTCAAAGCCTGCCGAAGAACAGGCTCGCATTTGTTGGTCGGGGATTTGCCCCACGGTCTGCCCGTGACATACAAGTGTCTGGCTACTCTGGTTTTCTCAGCGGCCTGTGGATTGCCAGGTTCAAGATCGGTTCAACAGATTTTCAAGAGTTTGCAACCGAGGCCGGACTTCAGGCCGCACCCAGTGATAATTTTCATTGGCTGACAAACAGAGTTTCCGCAGGCTTTCAGGTGAATCTGCAAAAGGGATCATGGTACAAACGTTCTTTTCTGGATGAGAGCAAACGCGAACGAGCCAGTCTTTGTGCTTACTTTGATCCTGAAACCGGCGTTGCTTTCGTTTTGAGAGAATACCACGACTGAAGAGACTGATTGGATTCTGCAAAGGCATGTCTTATTGCCGGGTGTGATTGGAACTGCCGCTCCCCATGCCGGTTCTTAATCGTAATCTTAATCTTTTTCTTAATCCTTCTGGCCCGGAGATTAAGATTACGAAAAAGATTAAGATTAAGAGGCCGGAACGCGCGGCAGTTTGAATCACACCCCTCATTGCCTGTCCTGCACTGTGTGTTGACTGCTGCGGCATTTTATGGGGAGCAACCACCTCGCAGGAGACGACGTGAGGAGGCTCTAGCTTTTCTTTAATTTGCGACTCGTCACCTCGTTTCCTGCGGAAAATGAATCGGAGCGCGGCTGTGTCGCAGCCCAGCCGCAGCAAGCTGTTTAATCCGGCCGCTTCCGAACTTTCCACCCGCGGCGGCTGACCCTGCGGGCACAGCCGCGCTCCGGCCGCGTTACTTGCGCAGATTTCCGTTGGAGTTCGGTTCGCCGCCGCTGGCGGGGTGCCAATCGCGCGGGCCGAGAATTGAATTGGCGCACCCCGGCGGCAATCGTAGTCTGACGCCGCCGGTGCGGACAGCCCCGTAAAACCTGTCCGCCCGGAACAGATCCAGAACGTGGCACAATTCACATGAGGCTTCGGTGGCGCTTAATTTATCTCGTCGTGTTCTTGCTCGGCCCGCTGCCGCTGGCGCGGGCCCAGGTGCCGCCGGAAGCCGTGGCCCAACTCAAGTCCGTGATCAGCGCGCGGGTGGAAACAGGCACGGTACTGGGTGGTGATCAATCGGCCGCCAGCGGCATCTACACCTTTCGCGGCGGCAGTGTGGCGGAACTGGGGGTCAGCAAGATCGGCGGCGGCGGCGAAGTCATGGCGCTGATGCCGCTCGGGGAAAAGTTTCAGTGGGCGCCGATCCTGTTGGGCAACATCGGCAACATGAACGCCGAAAACCGGTTTGAGAGCGGTTATCTCGCCGGCAACGGGATGAATTTCGACACTTATGGCATCCAGGCCGGGGCTGGGGCGCGGGTTTATTTTACGGATCATTTCAGCACGGCGTTTACGCTTAGCGGCATCTACGGGCATACGAAGAATAATTTTGTCTCCCGCAATGCCGTCGGCGATGCGATCAACACGGCGGCGGACGGGACGTTGGTGAACTGGGAGGTGGAGACTTGGACGGTGGTTCCGGCTCCCGAGGTGCGTTACGAATGGTTCTGGGGCCGGACGCTTTTCACGTTGCAGTCGCGGTACGCGTTTTATCATACGGAAAGTTTCAACAGCACCTCGCCATTGGTGGAAGTGGACGGCAATTCCCACGCGTGGGACAACCGGCTGGATCTGGACATCCCGCTCGGGATCAAACTGCTGGGACAAGAATTGCGGACCGGCGGATTCATCGGTCGCGCCGAACTGTATGGCGGCATTGCGGAGGGATTGAAGTCTGATTACATCCATACGGCCAATGTGCGTCTGGTGGCGGATATTTTTGGAAAGGTCTGGGTGGTGAAGTGGGTGGGGTTGGGCGCGACGTATTACTGGGGTAACGGATTTAACGGCTGGTCTGCTGGTGTGGACATGCAGTTCCAGTTCTAACCAAACGCCCCGCCCCGCCGCCTTTGAGGCGACGGAGAAAATCTCCGGCGGCGAGCGTTGAACCCAAACTCCGAAGCTGAAGGGAACCGGAGCGCCTTTGCGCCCGTCGGGCAGGCTTTCCAGCCTGCCGGTGCACCGGACTTTCCAGTCCGGTGTTTCGAGGAACGGGCGACTGGAAAGTCGCCCGCACTGGCAGGCTGGAAAGCCTGCCCGACGGTTATGGCCGCGCGCCAACTTCGGAGTTCGGGCTAAATCAAATCCCCGTCTTGCCCGGCTTCTGGCCCTGCCGCACCGAACCGTCGGTTCGGCCGGTGTGATGATGGATGGGGCAATAGAGCAAAACCTCCTCCGGGTTTGCGGTGTTGACCTCGCTGCCGGTGCGTAATTGGTAACTCACGTTCCACGAATCGAGACTGGCGGTATCGCCAGCGGCCTGCTTCGACTTGTCGCCCGGACAGACGAACACGGCAGGATTCGCCAGTTCCCGGGCCAGGACCTTGAAGTGTTGCGCGGCGTTGCGGTCGTATCCGTCGCCATCGCGCTCGCAGGATTCCAGCGTCCCGCCCTGGGCTTTGCTGACGAGGAACGGAAACTTGTCGCCGTGATCCGCCGCCCAGATCCGGGCGGCGAGACCGATTTGCTTCATGTTGTTCACGCAGGAAATGGACTGCGCCTTCTCCTTCGCTTTGGCCAGCGCGGGCAGAACCATTGCCGCGCCGATGGCCGCGCCGGCGACCGGGGCCGCCACCAGCGACGCCGAGGAATCCTGATTGCCGACGGAGACAGTCTGCCAGCCGGTCGGCTGGTGGCTGCTGACGGAGAAGCCGAACCCCGGCGGGCGACCCCACAGGAGTTTCTCGAACAGCTCCATCTGGCCCGGCTTCAACTTCGCGTTCGCGGTGATAACCTGCTTCTGCACGTCCATGATGAGCTGGGAAAGCCGCTGATCCACGTAGGAAAAACTGTTGCCGGTCGAGGGCGCAAATTTTTGCAGCGCCTGGAAACCCGCCGACTGTTTGAGGCCAGGCAATTTGCCGGCGCGCACAGCCAGCGCGTCGGTCACGAGCGTCGGCGTCGTGGCCACGAACAGGTATTCGCCCGCGCGCGCCAGGGTGATCTGCAATTCCGCCGGCAGCGGGATCATCAGCGGCATCACGTACATCCGCAGGCCCTCGGCGTCGGTGAACTTGGTCTGCTCGTTCTTCTTCAACTCCTGGCTCAAGCGGTCGAACAGGAGGTCGTTGTTCACCTTGATCACCAGCATCAAGCCCGGGGCGGGAATTTCGAGGCTCTGTTTTTCGATCGGGATGCTGATGCGATGCGCATCATCCAGCGTCAGCACAAAGCCCGCTTCGTTGCCCAGTGAACCGAGCAGGTCCGTCCACGCCAGGCCGGTGTTCTTTTCAAACTCCACCGGCCACTGTTCGAGCGCCTCACGCAATTCCGGCACGCCCGCCTCACGCAAATCGTCTTCCACCGTGCTCCACAACGCCGCGAGGTCCATGTCGCCGAAGCCGGCTATGGCGGTGTTGGCCGGGAGTAGATCAAGCCCGGTCAAGGCATGCGGTTTAGCGCCGAACAAATCCCAGAGCGGGCCCGCGCCGTGATTGAGAACCAGTTTGGTGCGGAACAATTCGGGCGTGAGTTGCACGGCGCTGAGGCCGACGCCGTTCAGGTTTTCAATCCCGCTCTTGGCGGCGCATTTGGACAGGAAGTCGAACACGAGGCCGATGTTCTTGGCGTCCTGGCGCGAAACCTCCGGCAGACCCACGATCAATTCCTGCAGTTCGGTAATGTTGGTGGACAACCCGGCCAGCCATTGCTCGGTCGAGAGGTAGCCATAGACCGTGCCGCCCGGATCCAACTGGCTGGTCACCGCGGCAAAGGAGGTCTGCCGCGCGGGCGTGACCGGCGTGGTGGCGGTGCCGGCACCGCCACCACCGCCGGGTTTGGAATCGCAACCCACAAGGAACGCGCTCGTGACGCAGGCGAGCAGGAGGGAGATTTTGGTTTTCATGATGTCAGTTTGAGGTCGGGAAAATGTTGGTCGGTGAGGCGACGGGTTCATTGTGGCAATTGATGACCGGGCTGCGAACACTTCGGCGGAACGCTCAATTTGCCAACCGTGTAACGGCCGCCCTTGGGACAGGTGGGCATCTGGTTACCGGGAAAGTAAGCCGTGAGATCGCGGGTGAGCGGTGTGGCGTTCTCGGGTTTGTTGTTTTCCAGCGCCCACTGTTGCTTCGCGTTATCAATCACCCGGAGATTGCTGATACAGGTGTTCTGCTGGGCCGTTCCGCGCGCTTTGACAAAGTTCGGCGCGGCGATGGCTGCGATAACGCCGATCGGGAACGCCGTGGCGGCCACGACGACGGCTTTGGCAGAATCCTGGTTGCCCACGGAAACAAATTGCCAGCCGGTCGGCGTGCGCGAACCGATGGCCAGGCCATACGTCGGTTTCTGTTTGCTCCAAAGGCTGCGCACCAAGTCGGCTTGCTTCGGCGGCAACTTGCCGGATTCCAGCAACTGTTGCTGCAGGCCGATGAGTGTGCCGGAGAAACGCTGGTCCACGTAGAGGAAATGGTTGCCTTGCGCGGGCAGATGTTTCAGCAGTTCCGCAAACTCCGGCGACTTCCGCAGCCCGGGTTGTTTGCCGTCGCGCACCGCGAGGGCATTGCGCACGTGTTTGGTGGCGGTGGCGAAAAACAGATAATCGCCCGCGCGTGCCACCGTGATCTCCAACTGCACCGGCAACGGCAGCGGAATGGGCATTGCGCACATCTTCAAACCCTTTTCATCGGTGAGCTGCACCATTGAGTTCTTCTTCAGCTCGGAGCTGATGTGGTCATAAAGCAGGTTGTTCTTCACCTTCACCGCGAACAGGAAGCCCGGCTCGGGAAGCTGCACGCCTTCCACGAACGGGATATCAATCATGTTCGCCTGATCCAGCATGAACACCACGCCCGCCTCGCCGCCAAGTGAGCCGAGCACGTCTGCCCACGCCAACTTGGTGCCTTTCTCAAATTCTGCTTCCCACTGCTTGAGTCCTTCCACCAGTTCCGGCACTTCAGATTTTTTGACGCCGTCCGCGATGGCTTTCCAGACCGCCTTCACGTCCAGGTCGCCGAAAGCTGCCACAGCGGTGGTCGTAGGCAACAGATCCAGCCCGTCCAGATCATGCGCCTGTTTGCCCGTGATATTCCACAGCAACCCTTCGCCCTGCCCGCGTTGGTGATGGAAGATGGCTTTGGTGCGAAAGAGGTCCGGTCCGATCTGCACACCGCTGAGGCCGACGCCGGTCAGGTCCTCCAAGCCCGTCTTGACCAATGTATCGTCGAGGATGTCGAAAACGCGGGTGATGTTCTCGCGATCCTTGGCGGAAACATCCGGCAGGCCGAGCGCGAACTCGCGCACGTTGGCCACATTGGTCGCCAGCCCGGCGAGCCATTGATCCGTGGCCATGTAGCCGTAAACATTGCCGCCGGGATCAAGTTGCCCGGTGACTTCGGCGAATGAAGTTTGCCGCGCCGGAGGGAATTCGCCGGCCGGCAGGCCGTTGCTGCTGCTGGACGCTGGTGCTGCAGCTTTGTCCGCCTTGCCACAGCCGTTGACCAATAGCCCGAGTGAAACCGCCACCAAGGGGAGGAAAGAAGTTTTCATTGAGTTGGAGGACAAGAGAAGGCGGCTTCCGTTCCAAAGTAAAGCGAGAATTGCCATAAGGTTAAGTCGGTCAATGATTAGCCGGATGGCGGGTGGAAGTCAGTTTCAGATTGTATTTGGGAGCGGGATTCCCAATATTCCCCACCCATGAACACACGATTACTAGTTGCAACGCTGTTGACCGCCGCGAGCCTGACCGTCGCGCGCGCGGAAGACGCCAAAACTTTCAAGGACGACAAGGAAAAAGCCAACTACGCCATCGGGCTGAACGTGGGCAGCAATTTCAAACAAGGGAATCTGGAGTACGATTCCGCCGCGTTTGATGCGGGCATGAAAGACGCCCTCGTCGGCAAGCAAGGCATGACGCAACAGGAAGCGGGCGAAGCCATCCGCAAATATCAGGCCGACCGGCGCACCGCCATCGGGGCAAAGAACAAAGCCGAGGGCGAAGCGTTCCTCGCCGCCAACAAGACCAAACCCGGCGTCAAAGCTTTCGAGAGCGGCCTCCAATATAAAGTCCTCGCCGAAGGCAGCGGCGAATCGCCCAAGCCCGAAGATTCCTGCGTCGTGAAATATCGCGGCACACTCATTGACGGCACGGAGTTCGACAACTCCGAGCGCCAGCCCGAAGGCTCGGCCACTTTCCCCGCCAACCGCGTGATCAAAGGTTGGACCGAAGCGCTCACCCACATGAAGCCCGGCGCGAAGTGGCAGTTGTTCATCCCGTCCGACCTGGCCTACGGCGAAGCTGGCAATCGCAACATCGCCCCGAACAGCACGCTCTTGTTTGATGTGGAACTCGTCTCTTTCAACCCGCCGCCCCCGCCCGCTCCGCCCGCCGCGCCCTTGACCAGCGACATCATCAAAGTCCCGTCGCTCGAAGAGATGAAGAAGGGTGCGAAGATCGAGACCATCAAGGCCGAGGAAGTCGAAAAGCTCCAAAAGGAACAGCCCAAGAAATAATCGGGCGGAATCGGAAATGATTTTCCCACCGGCGCGAGGCAGCTCGCGCCGGTTTTGTTTTGACCGCGCACCCCGGGAGCGCCGGCGTCCCGCCGGCGAGTTAAACTCGCCAGCAAGATGCTGGCGTTCCCAGGCCGCGCCGTATGGCAGTTCCAGCCCCATTCGAGGGTGCGACTGAAACTGCCGCTTACGGCCGCGGTTCTTAATCGTAATCTTAATCATTTTCTTAATCTCCCGGCTCGGGAGATTAAGATTAAGAAAAAGATTAAGAGTAAGAGCCTAAGCGGCACGGCAGTTCCAGTCACCCCCCACTCGGCGCCTCACTCGACACGGACCGCCGCTCCGCCTAGCTTTCCGCATGGCTGAGACCGAGGTGTTGCCGGAAATTGAGCGCGAGGGAAAGACGGATTCCAAATCCGATCTCGAACCCGCGTGGCTGGTGGTCTGTTGGAATGATCCCGTCAATCTGATGACCTATGTGAGTCATGTGTTCCAAAAGGTCTTCGGTTGGACGCGGCAGAAGGCGGAGAAACACATGCTCGAAGTGCATCGGCAGGGCAAAAGCCTGCTCGTCCGCACGACGCTGGAGAAGGCGGAACATTTCGTCCACGAACTCCAGAAATACACGTTGCACGCCACGATGGAGCGCGAATCATGAATCTCAAGCGCACCGGCAAAACGAGTCTGGTGTTCGAGATGAACGAGCCGGAGCGGGAAGTCCTGTTGGAGACGCTCCAGCTTTATCCGCTCGTTCCGGCCACGCATCATCGCTTGAGCAAAGCCGCCGCGACGCAGTCGGAAGAAAACCAACGGTTGCTGGAGGAATCATTGGCCCAGCAGCGCGCCGAGAATCGCAAAGAGCTGGATGCTCTGCTCAACGACCCGGTCCGTTTCAAGAAGGTCGGCAAGAATTTTAAGCTTCGGCTCAAAGCCTCGGAGCTGGACTGGTTGCTTCAAATCTTCAATGACATTCGCGTCGGCTGTTGGCTCAAGTTGGGCGAGCCGGACGAAGACAAACCACCGACGATCACTCCGGAAAACGTTCGCTACGGCTTTGCCATGGAGGTCTGCGGCATGTTCCAATCCGCGCTGCTGGCTGCGTTTGGAGAGACCGAATCGCCCGAATGGCTGGGCGAAACCTGACTTCGCATGGCACGCCCGATTCCATCCGAGAGATTGCTGGACGAACGGCTGCGCTTTCCCGATCCGCGCACTGCGATGGCGGACGGGTTGGTAGCCATCGGCGGGGATTTTTCGCCCGAGCGCCTGTTGCTCGCCTATCGCAGCGGAATCTTTCCATGGACCGATGCGCCCATCTCCTGGTGGTCGCCTGATCCGCGTGGGATTTTTGAACTGGACCACTTCCACGTCCCGCGCAGTCTGGAAAAGTTTCTGCGCAAGAACCCTTACACCATCACCGTGGACCGCGCCTTTCGCGCCGTGATGGAAGGTTGCGCCGTTTCCGACGAACGCCGGGGCAAGAGTTGGATCACGCCGAAGTTCATCGCCGCCTACACTCTGCTGCATCAACAAGGCCACGCGCACAGTGTGGAGTGCTGGCGCGGCAATGAGTTGGTCGGCGGCATCTATGGTGTCGCGATCGGTGGTCTGTTCGCCGGGGAATCCATGTTCCATCGCGCGGATAACGCGTCCAAAGTCGCCCTGCATCATCTCGTCACGCATTTACGCGCGAAAGCGTTTGCGCTGTTCGACATTCAAATGGTGACCGACACGACGCAGCAGCTCGGGGCCATCGAAATTCCCCGGGTGGCCTATCTCGAACGCTTAAGCCACGTCACTGGACTCAAGTGCGCTTTCTAATTTTCGCCTCCATATTCGCGGGGGTCATGCGCAGCATGACCGATTAGATTTGATTTCAGGCTTTCATTTCCGGCGCGTTTTCATAGATTCCAGCCCTTGTATTGAACACGAAAACCAACCATCCCCGATACTGAATTATGGCCGCAGATACGTCCGTCGTTAAACCCGTCGAAGCGCCGCCGCTCGCGCCGCTCAATCTCAAATCCCGCCTCGCCCCCACGCCCAAGGCCGCGCCGAAATACTCGGTGAAGATCAAAAACGGTGCTGGCGCAGAAGTCACCCTCGCCGATCCGCGCGCCACCCGCGCGCTCGTCGCGTTGATGGACGTTCACGCTGTCGTCGGTGGCGCGGCCTGTCACTGGGGCGGCCCGGCTGCCTTCGCGGAAATGAACGCGGCCATCCACGGCGTCATGTTCGGCGTGCAAGGCCGGCAATGGCACGAAGCGTTCAATTACATCAATGATGCCGGCCACGCTGAAAACGGCGTTTACGCGCTCCGTGCGCTCTACGGTTTTGACGGCATGACGTTCGACACGCTCAAGGGCTTCCGCAGCATCAAGAGCAAGTTGACCGGCCACGGTGAATCGCACCTGAATCCCGAGGGCGTGTTGATGAGCAACGGTCCGCTCGGTTCGTCGCTCCCGCAGGCGCAAGGCCTCGCCATCGCGGACAAAGTCGCCAAGCGTGACCGCGTCACCCTCTGCGTCGTTTCCGACGGCGCGAGCATGGAAGGCGAAGCGAAGGAAGCGTTCGCCGCGATTCCCGGCCTCGCCGCGAAGGATCGCGTGAACCCGTTCGTCCTGCTCATCTCGGACAACGACACAAAGCTGTCCGGTCGCATCACGAAGGATTCCTTCTCGATGCAACCGTCGTTTGCTGCCATGAGTGCTCTCGGCTGGAATGTCGTTTCCGTGCCGAACGGTAACAATCTGGCGGAAGTTTACGTGGCGATCGAAAAAGTCATCGCTGCGGCGAAAGCGAATCCAAAGCAGCCAGTCGCCGTGATTTGCAAGACGGTCAAAGGCTACGGCATCAAAGCCACGGAAGATAATTCTGCCGGCGGCCACGGCTTCCCGCTCGCCAACGGCGAAAAGATCGTGGACTGGATGACGGAATTGTTCAAAGGCGACACCGTTCCCGCCGATTTGATGGATTGGGCCAAGTCGCTCCGCGCGGATTGGGAAAAGAAGGAAGCCGACAAGAAAGCCAAAGCGGAAGCCGCTGCCGCTTCCGGCACACCTGCTCCCGCGAAGCCGAAGACCGATAAAGTCCAAGCCGGCTTGGCGAAGGCCGCAGTTCGCGCCGCGCAGGAAGGCCTGCCGGTTTACTCGATCTCGTCGGACGTGCAGGGTTCGACCGGCATCAGCCTGTTCCAGAAAAGTTTCCCCGACCGCTATATCGAAGTCGGCATTGCTGAAGCCAACATGGTCAGCGTCGGCGCGGGTTTCTCGAAGGCCGGGTTTATTCCGATCGTGGATACGTTCGGCCAGTTCGGCGTGACCAAGGGCAACCTCCCGCTCACGATGGCCGCGCTCTCGCAATCACCCGTGATCGCGATGTTCTCGCACGTCGGCTTCCAGGACGCTGCGGACGGTGCGTCGCACCAAGCGACCACCTATTTCGCCGCGACGAGCGCCATCCCGCACACAGTCGTCATCGCACCAAGCTGTTCGGACGAAGCCGAGTCGTTGATGTATCAAGCCATCAAGCAATTCGCCGCCGACCGCGCCGCGGGCAAGGATGGCAACAGTTACATCTTCTTCGTGGGTCGCGAAAATTATCCGCTCACATGGGTCGAAGGCGCGCAATATCCGTGGGGCAAAGCACAGGTCCTCTCGCAGGGCAGCGACGTCGTCCTCATCGGTTGTGGGGTGTTGGTGAACAAGGCGATTGAAGCCGGCAAGCTGCTCGCGGCCAAGGGTGTCAAAGCCACCGTCATCAGCAATCCGTTCGTGAACCAGGTGGACCTCGAAACCATCGGCGCGGCGGTGAAAGCTTGCGGCAAGGTTGTGACCATTGAAGACCATCAAGTCCTCGGCGGCATGGGCGCGCAGGTGTCGCACGCATTGTCGAATGCGGGCATCGCGCACACGCTGAAATCGCTCGGCATCCAGAACGAGTTTGGTCAATCCGCCTATCTCGCGGAAGAACTCTACGTGAAGCACGGCCTCACCGCCCCCAAGATGGCGGAAGCCGCGCTGGCCCTGCTCGGCAAGTAAGCGGCTAAATCCTTCAGCGAGGCAACGGATGGAAACGTCCGTTGCCTCGTTTGCTTTTCGGGACGACCTGCAGCGCAACTGTATACACGCTCACCACTTTTCAGGAGCGCGGCTGTGTCGCAGACCAGCCGCAGCAATGTGCGATTAAGAATCATGCGCCGTTTTACTCCGAAGTGGCGTGCTGCGGCTGATCCCGCTAGGCGGGATACAGCCGCGCTCCATCCAAATTGGCCGGTTTTTGAAGATTGACCCGCCGCCGGAACAATTCTAGCCTAGCAACCCTATTTTGAGCGCCCGGCTGACCGCCGACCGCTCCCCGGAGAGGAAGTGAATTGGATTGACCGAGATTAAACTGAAAAAAGGCGAGCCAGTGGATAAAGCCCTGCGCCGCCTGAAGAAGAAAATTGACCGCGAAGGCACCCTGCGCAATGTGCGCATGCGCCGGACTTTCGAGAAGCCCAGCGAAAAACGCCGTCGCAAAGAGAAAGTCGCGCGGTTCTCCGCCATGCTGGCGGCGCGCTATGCCGATCTGTAATCCTTGATCGTTATACTCTGACCGGGCGGAGCCGCATCAGCGACTGCGCCCGGTCTTTTAGTTTCTGGTTTCTGGAGGCAAAGGGATGTATTCGTTCTCAACTTGTTGGAATTCTCATCGCCACACGGATGGCCGCGCCATGCTGCGCGAAATCCGCGACCTCGGCTTTGAATACGCCGAACTCAGCCATGGCACCCGCATCAGTCTCATGCCGGGCATCCTCGACGCCGTCGCCGCAGGCGAGCTGAAGATCTCCACGTTGCATAATTTCTGTCCGCTGCCGATGGGCGTGAATAATTCCGCGCCGAACCTCTATCAGTTCACCGCCGATTCCCCGCGCGAACGCGAATCCGCCCTCAAGCACACGCTCAAGACATTGGAGTTCGCCACGCGCGTCAAAGCGCCGCTCGTGGTGTTGCACCTCGGCAGTGTGGACCTCAAGGATTACACCGGCAAACTTAAGGAACTCGTTGAGCGCGGCGAAAAGGGTTCGAGCAAATACGAGAAGCTTAAAGCTGAGGCCATCGAGAAGCGCGAGGCGAAGAAGAAGGGGTTTCTCGAGCGGCTCTACGATTCCCTGCGCAAGATTGTGCCCGAGGCGGAATCGCGCGGCATCAAACTCGGCTGCGAAAATCGCGAAGCCGTGGAGGAAACTCCCTTTGAAGACGACTTCGGCGCGCTGTTCCACGAGATCAAAAGTCCGGCGCTGACCTATTGGCACGACACCGGTCACGCGCAGATCAAGGAGCATCTCGGCTTCATTGAACACGAGATTCACCTCCGCACTTACGCGGATCGCCTCGCTGGTTTTCACATTCACGACGTGCAAAACTTCACGCGCGACCACTGCGCGCCCGGAAGCGGCACGGTGAATTTCGCCGCGCTCAAGCCGGTTGTGAAACCAGAGCACATCAAAGTATTCGAGTTTGGCCCGGGCATGCCGGTGGAAGCGCTCAAGCAAGGCGTCGCCCACATCAAGCAACTCTGGGGCGATTTGTAGCCGCCGACGTGAGGAGGCGGACCCGGGGCTTGAGATGCTGTTTCCATTCCTGCGTTCCCGAGTTCCAACTTCAACCCGCATTTGTTTCCGAGTTTTTGAGTTTCGGCTCGCGATTCCTTTGCTAACTTCCGCGCATGGCTTTCGATTCTTACCGTGACTTCGTCAACCAGCTCGACAAGGCGGGCGAACTCAAACGCATCTCCCAGCCCGTCGCCACGGAACTGGAGATCACCGAGATCGCCGACCGCGAAATGAAATCGCCCGGCGGCGGCAAGGCGTTGCTGTTCGAGAAACCAACGGTCAACGGCGTGGTTTCGCCCTTCCCCGTCGCCATCAATACGCTCGGCTCGCACAAACGCATGGCTCTCAGTATGGGCGCGGAAACCGTGGACGAAGTCGCCAAGGAACTCGGCGCGTTGATGAAAGCCAAGCCGCCCACGAGCTTCAAAGAAACCATCAAGCTGCTCTCGCTCGCCTTGGATCTCCGCCATGCGAAACCGAAGGTCGTGAAGGACGGTGCGTGCAAGGAAGTCGTTCACAAGTTCGACGCTCCGGCTACCCGCAAAGAACTTTGGCCAGCGGCGCCAGACATCAACGCTTCAAACTCACCCGCGACCGCGAAAGTTTCCCCCTCTCCCGGGGGAGAGGGTCGGGGTGAGGGCGGGCTCAAGACTCAAGACTTAAGACCCAAGACTGCGTCGCCGACCTTGTTGAATTTGCCCATCATGAAGTGTTGGCCATTGGACGGAGGTAGATTTATCACACTTCCTTGCGTGGTGACGCGCGACCCCGACACCGGCGAACGCAACGTCGGCATGTATCGCATTCAGATCTACGACGACCGCACCACGGGCATGCACTGGCAGTTGCAGAAGGTCGGCGCGCGCCACGGTCGGCGCTACTACGAAACCGGCACGCGCATGCCCGTCAGCATTTTCCTCGGCGGCGACCCGATGTTCCCCTTTGCCGCCACCGCGCCGCTGCCAGATGGCTTGGATGAATTTCTCCTCGCCGGTTATCTCCGCAAGAAATCCGTCGAACTCGTGAAGTGCGAGACGAACGATCTGGAAGTTCCCGCAAATTCCGACTTCGTCATCGAAGGCTACGTTGACCCGACCGAGCCGTTGCGCGACGAAGGCCCGTTCGGCGACCACACCGGCTATTACACGTTGCCCGAGCCGTATCCCGTTTTCCACGTCACCGCCATCACGCATCGCAAAGATGCCGTTTATCCCGCCACCATCGTCGGCATCCCGCCGATGGAAGATTTTTATATTGGCGGTGCGTCCGTGAAACTCTTTCTGCCCATCTTCAAGATGAACTTCCCCGAGATCGTGGACATCGCGCTGCCGGCGGAAGGCGTCTTCCACAACCTCGTCTTCGTGAGCATCAAGAAGACCTACCCGATGCAGGCCTACAAAATCATGCACGGCCTCTGGGGCATGGGGCAGATGATGTTCACCAAATACCTCATCGTGGTGGACGCCGACGTGGACGTGCACAACACGAGCGAAGTCCTCTTCCGCCTTTGCGCCAACACCGACCCGCAACGCGACAGCATCTTCACCAAAGGCCCGTCCGACGTGCTCGACCACGCCACCAGCGAAAGCGCCAGCGGCAGCAAACTGGGCATTGACGCGACGAAGAAATTGCCGGGCGAAGGCTTCAAACGCCCCTGGCCGCCGCTGATCAAAATGGATGCCGCGGTGAAGAATAAAATTAATTCCTTGTTTGGAAATGCCGGTGACAAGCCTTGATAAAAAGCTTAAACTCACATTGCTCGAGTGAAAAACCGCGTTCAACCAATTGATGCCGCCAAGGCCCGTCGCTGGGCGCATCGGTTGACGATGCGCGTCGGCAAAGTTCTGGCCGCGCATCCGCAAGCCAATCCCGACAACGTCCGGCACACCTTGATTTTGCTGGAGCAACCGCCGTTGGAACGCCTGCAAAGGAGCTTAATCCGTGGCCGCGCCACTGCCATTCTCCGAAAGTGAGCTTCGGTTGCTACAGATTTTGTTGAAGCGCAAGGTGCGTTTCATGGTTGTCGGGCTTTCCGCCGCCACGTTGCAGGGTGCGCCCGTTGTCACGCAGGACGTTGACCTTTGGTTTGAAAACCTCGGCGAACCCAAAATCTCCCAAGCGTTGCAGGAAGTCGGCGCGGCGTATGTGCCACCCAGCAACTTCAATCCGCCGATGCTCGCGGGCGCAGGCGCGGAACTGTTCGACATCGTCCTGCGCATGGATGGCCTTGGAACGTTTGCTGACGAAATCAAAAATTGCGTCGAAATTTCCCTGGGCCGACAAAAGCTCAAGGTGCTTTCCCTCGAACGGATTCTCGCCAGCAAAATCGCCGCAAACCGCGCCAAGGACAAACTAACCATTCCCGTCCTTCGCGACGCGCTCGCCGCAACGCAAACCATGAAACGCGGGGTGAAGAAGAAATGAATGCCGCCAGCGGCAGCAAACTCGGCATTGATGCGACGAAGAAATTGCCGGGTGAAGGCTTCAAACGCCCCTGGCCGCCGCTCATCAAGATGGATGCCGCGGTGAAAGCGAAGATGGAAAAGCTTTTTGGAGGCAATACGTAGTCCAGTTTCCACCAAGGATCGCTCCGTGATGCGAAAGCGAAAATATTCGTTAGCCGAAGCTTCCCAAGCATTCTCGTCTGTTGGGCTCGAGCTTCTAGCAAACGAATACAAGAGCGGCAAATCGCCTCTGTGCTATCGCTGCAAAGCATGTGGGCACGAAGACAAACTTCGATTGAACGACGTGCTCGCCAAAGGAGTGGGTTGCAGGAAATGCGGAATCAAAAGGCGTTTTGAAAGATACCGAATCAACTTCCCTGAGTTGAAAGCCAAGTTGCTTGAGCGTGGGATTGAGGTCTTGTCTCAAGACTGCGCGTATTCTGGTTCGCGAATTGAAATTCGTTGCACTGGCTGTTGTAAAGTTTGGGAAGCGAAAGCCGGTGAGTTGCTGAAGACAAGCTGCCGCCGCTGCATGCTTCGGGAGCGAGCCAAACGGCGAACGTATTCGACAGAACAGGTCCGCCAAGCCTTGAAGGAGATGGGCGTCACTCTGCTTTCTGATTACTCCAAGTCCCAATCAGCCATCCGAGTCCGGTTCAATGCTTGCGGTCACGAGGACACGTCCACATGGAATCAGTTACAGCGAGGCGATTGTTGTCCACAATGCGCACCGAACGCGCGCTTCACGGAAGAAGATTATCTGGAGGCAGAGCAGAAGCACGGTGGCAAGTTGTTGGAAAAGGCGAGAAACGGCAGCTTGCACTCGCTATGGCAATGTTGCTTGGGCCATGTATTCCATCGCTCCCTGCTTTCAATTCGTAATCTGGGAACTTTCTGCACCGATTGCTCCGGGTCTTATGCGGAAATGCTTTGCCGGACGATTGTCGAACGACTCTTCGGACGAACATTCCGCCGAGTGCGAATGCGAGGCATGACTTCAAGCAAAGGCGTGCCACTGGAGTTGGATATTTACAGCGAGGACTTGAAGCTGGCGGTGGAACATCACGGAGCGCACCACTACGAGCCACAGGAGAACTGGAATGGCGTCGAGGGCTTCCGTCTTCAGCAGTTAAACGACCGGACACGGCGGCATTTCTGCAAAACGAATGGCATTCTTCTGATTGAGGTTCGCGAATTGGGGAAGCGAACGACTGTCGAAGAAATGCGAAAACAGATTCACGCTGCTCTTTCACAAGACGAGCGACCAATCCCGCACGGATTTGCGGAAATCGATCTGACCAATTTGCCGGTGGTGAATGAAAGTGAAGTTTACTGGCGAGAGGTTAAGGAGAAGGCGCACGCAATGGGTCTTGAGATTTTGACCAAGGTATTTCTTGGCGCAGACAAGCCTTTGTCGGTTCGGTGTTCGCACGGTCACGTTATTCCCAAAACGCCTCGCTCCATTCTTCAAGGACGCCAATGCGATGACTGTTACATGGAAGCACGGAAGAAGCCGCTCAGACTTTCAGATGGACAGTTGTTCGAGTCAGGGGCAGCAGCCGCGAAAGTTTTGGGTGTGACGAAGGAAATTGTGAACAAAGCAATCCGGCACAAGCGACGACTCAAAGGATTTTCGATTGAGAGAATTTCGTGGGAAAAATTTCGCCAGTTATCCGCTCACTGATTGCCGGAGCTTGGGTCAACCTCAACGCGGTTGCGCCCATGGCAAACCTTTGTTGCATATGCAACAAAGGTTTGCAGGGCAATTATTCGGGTTTGAACGTGCGTAGTTGCCGGTGGGCGGCCCGGAGCACTTCCACCCGCCGTCGGCCTTGGCAGGCGGCCACCGCCCTTGTTGCCCCAGATAATCCGACGGCAGTATCCGGCCCGGCAGCAGCGGGTCGTTTATCACCGCGTCCAGCCACGCCTCGCGCTCCGTCGCGCTCCAGCGCAGCAACGCCTTC
>CAZQNQ010000022.1:0-98269 GCA_964594985.1 uncultured Bifidobacterium sp. | reverse complement strand
TGCCGTCTACATGCTCCAACAATAAAGGGCCGATGCAGTGCTGTCTCCATGGAATAAGAGTAATGGCCTTGCTCGTCTCGAAGTGAGCGGTGTGCGCCGAATTTTCTGCGCGGCCAAGGTGAAGAAGGGTGTGGAGTTTTCCCACGGGCCCGGCGAGGCCGTGGGCTCGGCTGGAAAACTAATCTATAATCGCGTGCGTTGGATGTAGAATGCGCCTACCGATTGCTGACGATACAATTGACTCCGCCCAAGGGCGGTTCACGAGGCGGAGGGACGGTGCAAATCGCTTTGACGCTCATCCGTTGTTCCAGGGCAACTTCGCAGTTACGTCTGGCATCAGCAAAATGCTTGTGCAGCCGCATCTTGGCGCGATTGATCTGCTCCCGGCACTGTAGACTTGGAAGGCGCTGATTCGCGCGCATGTACGAATTACGGACCGCTCTACGACAGGGCATGATTTGATTTCCGCAACCAGAATCCCAACGCCCAAGCCATGATAAATTCCAGGAAAAGTTTGTTCGTCACCGATGACGGCAAAAATATGACCTTCACCTTTATTCTCGTCACCTTGCTGTTTCTGCTTTGGGGCTTCTGCAACGGGATGATCGATGTGATGGATAAACACTTTCAGGACCAATTGCACCTTACCAAGGCGCAATCGGCTTGGGTGCAATTCGCGCACTACATGGGCTACACCATCATGGCCTTGCCTGCGGGATTGCTCACGCGGCGGCTGGGCTACAAGTATGGCATAATCCTTGGCCTGCTGCTCGTAGCCGTGGGCGGATTCTGGTTTCTGCCGGCGACCAGGATTTCCCAGTTCTGGGCATTCCTCTTGGGTGTATGCCTCATCGCGATGGGATTGACCGTATTGGAAACTGTCGCCAATCCCTACACCACGGTGCTGGGCCCAAAGGAGCGCGGCCCGACCCGCATCAATTTGGCGCAATCCTTCAACGGCATTGGCTGGATTCTTGGTCCAATTGTTGGCGGTTACTATTTTTACTCTGAAGGCGGCGTCGAAGTCGCCCACGGCCAGTTGTACATTCCTTACGTCGCCACCGGGGTGGTCGTATTGGTCATCGCAGTCATCTTTTTCTTTGCCAAAGTGCCCGACATCAACGTTGAAGACGTCTATCACACTGATGATAAAATGAAGGAAGCCCCGACCTCGCCCGCCGAGCGCAAAGTGAATCCGGTACTTAACTATGTGTTGATGGTGTTCAACGTTGCGGTGCTGGCGTTTGCCGCGTACATGATCCTAGAGTTGATCCTGCCTGCGTGCAACGTGAGCATGGTCCAAACCAATCGGCTTGTGCCGCTGCTGGTCGGTGGGCTGCTTGGACTAGCGGCATTGGCGCTGATACCTGCTACCAAAAAGCTTTCCTCCCACAGTATCTGGGCGCATCCGCATTTTTCGTCCGCCACGCTGGCGCAATTTTTTTACGTGGCCGCGCAGGCGGGCATCTTCAGCTTCTTCATAAACTACGTTATTGCGGAGATGCCGCCCGTTTCCAAGGAGTTTGCCGAGGGTTGGTTGATCGGGGGCAACGCGGTGCTGCGTGATGGTGCTTGGTTCGTGAATGAAAAGGGCGCAACGCGGCTGCTGGGTTATGTGGGATTCGTTTTGTTCTGCGCCGGTCGGTTCGTTGGCTCGCTGGTCATCAACAAATTCCCGGCGCATCGCGTGCTGGGCACTTATGCCTTCCTCAACGTCCTGCTCTGCGGCGTTGTGGTCATGAAGGTCGGCTGGCTTTCAGTGGCTGCTGTGTTCCTGAGCTTCTTCTTCATGTCGGTGATGTTCCCAACTATATTTGCCCTGGGCATTCACGGCTTGGGCGCCCAATCGAAAAAAAAAGCTTCTGCGTTCATCGTCATGTCCATCACAGGCGGCGCACTCATGCCGAAGCTCATGGGCCATCTCGGTGACGTCTATAACATGTCCGTGAGCTTTTGGATGCCGCTCGCATGCTTCCTCTTCATTGCGGGTTATGGATTCCTCTGGTCGCGGCTCAGCAAGACGGAAGGTATTGTCGGTCTGAAAGGTATCGTCGGGCACTGATCCAGAATCCATCAGAGAACACGATGGCAAAGAAAGTTTATCTGGCGGTGGATCTCGGTGCGGCGAGCAGCCGCGTCATGGTGGGCATCGTAGGTATTGATCATCAGGCATTGGAGAAGTTGTCAGATCATTATCGTGAGTACACATTGGCCGAAGCATCCAGGAATGGAGCCTAACTGTTATAACTCGACAGGGTGTCCGCATTTTTGGGAGTCTAGAGGCACTGAGCTTGGTAGGCCGCGCGTACGATACTGCAATTGCTGTCCTGCACAATTGACACTAGAACTGACACCAAATCAGTAAAATTCAGTTATCGTAATTAGGGTTGGATTTAGTTGATTAGTGCAAAAGCCCTATTAAAATGAGCTTAGTTTGTTAGGGAAACTAGAGGGAGTCGGTTCGAGTCCTTCCTCTGGAGCCATTATCTTAGGGGCTGTCCCAGATAACGCAAAGAATGTGTTATCAAAGGGAGCATGAGAAAGAGTCGCATCCGTAAAAGCAAGCAGTTGAAGTTGGTGGAATATTTTGTGGCTGGGGCGCCGGCGCGAACGGCCGGGGAATTAGTGGGCGGCACCAAGACGCCGGCAGCCTATTATTTTCACCGGCGGCGGGAGTTGATCTCCCGGGCGGTGGCGGATGCCAAAGCGGTAACGCTCCTACCCAGCTTGAAAGAACGGATCGTGCCGGATTCCATCGGCTATAGTGATGCGCTCCCCAGCGACAATACCCTGGATGTTTCCGGCTGCCGACATCTGCGGATCAATCACTCCAAGGGCTTTGCCGCTGGAAAAATCACATCAACGGCAGCGAGAACTTCTGGAATCAAGCCAAGCGCCACCGGCGGAAATTTAACGGTGTGCCCAAAGCGCATTTCCCCCTGTTCTTGAAGGAATGTGAGTGGCGGTTTAACAACCCAAACCCACAAATCCAATTGAAGCAGTTAAATCAAGGGATTCAGCAATCCTTAACCTAGTTATCTAGGACAGCCCCAAACTTAAACCGCTCTAGTCAGCCAAGGAGTAGGTGGGGGGGCCAATGTCTGGCGACCACAACTCGCGACTGGCAGCCGCCCGGCTCCGGCCGCGAGTCAATTCGCTTGCGACTGCTTCCGCGCCTTCTCGTTCTTAGCGCGTTGTTCAGCGAAAAACGTGAGGAGCAGTTGCCGGCATTCCTCTTCACGCACGCCGCTTGTGATTTCACACCGATGATTCAGGGTTGGGAACTGGAGCAAATTCATCGCTCCGCCCGCCGCGCCACCTTTGGGATCGCCCACGCCGAAAACCACCCGACCGAAGCGTACATGGACAATTGCCCCGGCGCACATCGGGCAGGGCTCTTTCGTGACGTAGAGCGTGCAATCATTGAGCCGCCAATCGCCGACGGCTTCCTCGGCTTGCGTGATGGCGAGCATCTCGGCGTGCGCGGTGGCGTCCTTGAGCAGTTCCACCTGATTGCTGGCCCGCGCGATGATGCGCCCCTCGCGCACGACGACCGCGCCCACGGGCACTTCCTCCGCCTCGTAAGCCTTGGCCGCCTGCCGCAACGCTTCGCCCATGAAGTAATGGTCGCTTTGCAGGTCAATGATCGGGGCGTTCATGCGCGCAAGATTAGTGGGAAAAGTAACATCCAACAACCAACATCGAACGCGCAACACTCCATGCTGCACCGTAAACATGCGCCATTGGATGTTCGATGTTGAGCGTTGGAGGTTGGTTGTTCCCGGTTTTTTAGTCCGCCAACTTATCAACGGGGCGGCAGCCACCCAAGGCAATCATCAGCCAAAGAAACTATTTCCGCTCACCGGGTGTGCGGGTGTTGGCAAAGTAGAGCACGTACAGCCATGAAAGCAGGCCGGCGAGAATCGCCCACCGAATGGAACGATTGCGCTCCCAGGAACAAACCACCGCGATCACCGCCCCAAGCCCCAACCCACCACCGGCAACCGCCTGCGTTGTTTGAGGAGTCATTTGTGCGAGGAATTGCATTGCGGCTGAATTTATGAGCACCCCAACTTGGGAACAAGCTGTTTTGCGACCAGAGAGAGAGCCGCCATTCGCAAACTTATCGTTGGGCACTACCCGGCCTGCTGTCCTCCAACTCCCACTCATTCCGCCCTTCCGGATGGCAATGGCAATGCGCGGCGAAGAAGCCGCCGCGATGTTGCCAGAACCACGGCCAGATGCGTTCGCGGTCGGTCTGCGGAATGTGCAAGTCGTCCAGCGCGGCGCGCGGGAAGAATTGAAAGCGACCTTCGCTCATCGGCGGCGGGAGGTCTTTAAGCTTCGGTTTCAACTCAAACAAAAACATCAGCCAGTGGGTCTGTCCTTGGAAACCGTGTTCGCTGATGAGGCCGGTAAGATGAAAGTCCGTCGGGAGAAATTTCTGGCCGAGTTCCTCGTGCGCTTCCCGCGCCGCGCAGGCGTAGGGTGATTCGCCTTCCTCCGTGTGGAGCTTGCCGCCGCACGGACTCCAGAAGCCCCGATTCGGCTCCTGCGCGCGTTCAAGCAGGAGGATTTCGTCCCGCTCATTAAAGCAATACAGCAACGTGGCGACTTTGTAGGGCAACTTCACGCGCGCAGTGTTGCCATTGCTCCGCGCGGCTCAAGTGTTTTGTCGGAATCGAGAGTCCCGATGGACCGAAATACCCATTGACCCGATAGCTGGTTGGGCTAGAGTCGTCGCGTCTCGAACGATGAACATCATCATCAACAAATCGAATTGGATGCCGAAGCGCGCCGCATGGCTGCGCCCGGTAGCCAAGGCGCACCTTGTTGATGGTGGGAGGTTCGGTCCGTAGTCGAGCAACCAGATTTCGCAAACCCACCGTCGGCTTCCGGCGGTGGGTTTTTTGTCGCCTGCCGCCGCGCCGACAAAAACAAAACATGAAAACTGAACCAAGCCATTCACAGCACCGCGCGCCGCTGGGACTCGTCATCGCCGCGTTTGCCGTCGTGTATGTGATCTGGGGCTCGACGTATCTCGGCATCCGCTACGCCGTGGAATCCATCCCGCCGTTTCTCATGGCGGCCACGCGGCATCTCGCGGCGGGACTGCTGCTGTTCACCTATGCCCGATGGAAGGGAGCGAATGCCCCGTCGCTCACGCAATGGCGCGATGCGGCCATCGCCGGCACGCTGATGCTCGTGATCGGCAACGGCGGCGTGACGTGGGCGGAACAGATGATCCCGTCGGGCATCGCGGCGTTGCTCGTGGCATTGACGCCGGTGTGGATGGTGTTGATTGACTGGGCGCGCCCCGGCGGCATCCGCCCGCGCGCACTGGTGGGGCTTGGGCTCATCGTCGGCTTGGCGGGCGTGGTTTTGCTCGCGCGCAAACAAATGACCGGCACCAGCTCTACGTACGGCTGGGGCGTGGCGGCGTTGTTGGCGGCTTCGATCTGTTGGGCGCTAGGCTCGGTGTTCAATCGCACCGCGCGCAAACCCGAGTCGTCATTTCTCGGCGTCTCCATGCAAATGATCGCCGGTGGCGCGATCCTGTTGGGCTTGTCCGCGCTGCAAGGCGAGATGAAACAATTTTCCTTCGCGCGCGTGACGGCGTTGTCGTTCTGGTCGTGGTTTTACCTGACCATCGCGGGATCGCTCGTGGCGTACACGGCTTACGTCTGGTTGCTGCACAACACCACTCCAGCCCGCGTGGCGACGTACGCGTACGTGAATCCGCTCATCGCCGTGCTGCTCGGCTGCACGTTGGGACGGGAGGCGTTCGAACCCATCATTTATCTGGCGGGCGGATTGATCATCGTGGCGGTGGTGCTGGTGTTGCGCGGTGGGGCGACAAAGCCACAGGCAATTGCCGCCCCGACCACTCCAGCCCGGGACTTCGCGCAATTCCCCTCATCCGGCCTGTCGGCCACCCTCTCCCCATCGGATGGGGAGAGGGACGGGGTGAGGGGCAATCGCATTGAGTAAACCATCATGCGTTTGCAAATCCTCCAGACACTCCGCCTGTGGCGACATGAGGTGCGGCCCACGCTCGCGCTCGCGTTGCCGATCATGGCGGGCATGGTGAGTCAGATGTTGATGGGGCTGGCGGACACCATCATGGTCGGGCGCGTCGGCGTGGTGCCGCTGGCCGCGGCATCATTCGTCAATGCCGTCGGGCATCTACCGCTCGTGTTCGGCATGGGCCTGCTCTCGTGCATCGCCGTATTGACCTCGCAGGCGTACGGCGCCCGCAAACCCGCCGAAGCCGGAGAGGTGTTGCGGCACGGCTTGCTGATGTCGGCGGCGATGGGTTTACTGGCCGTGCTCTCGATGTTCGCGCTGCATCCGTTTCTGGATCGCCTGGGGCAACCACCTGAAGTCGTCGCGGCGGCGGGCAAATACCTGCTCATCTTCGGAGCTTCATTGCTACCGGCGCTCCTCGCACATGGCGGCAAGCAATTCAGCGATTCGCTGAACCATCCGTGGTGGCCGACGTTCGTGATGCTCGGTGGCGTGTTGTTGAACGTCTTCCTGAACTGGATTCTGATCTACGGCAATTGGGGCGCGCCCGCTCTTGGACTCGAAGGTGCCGGCTGGGCGACGTTGATCGCGCGGACGGTCATGGCGCTGGTGATGATCGTTTACGTGCTGCGTGCTCCAGCGATGCGCGCATTCCATCCGCCGCGCTGGCGAACGGCATTCAGCGGCGAACGGTTTCGCCAGATGTTCCACGTTGGCTGGCCGGTGGGCGTGCAGCATTTCTTCGAGGTCAGCGCGTTCGCGGCCGGCGCGGTGATGATGGGCTGGATCAGCGCGGACGCGATTGCGGCGCATCAGATCGCGATCTCGTGCGCGGCGATGACCTTCATGTCGGCGCTGGGCATCGGGGCGGCGGCGTGCATCCGCGTGGGGCATGCTTACGGGGCGCGGCAATTCCTGCGCACCCGCCGCATCGGCTTCAGCGCGGTGACGCTGGCGGCAACATTGATGGCCGCGTTCGGGGTGATGTTCGCTCTGGCGGGAAAACCGATTGCGGGCTTGTTCATCGAATCGCCGACGGTCATCGCGCTCACGGCGCAATTGCTCATCGTGGCGGCGGTGTTTCAGATCGCCGACGGCGTGCAAGTCACGGCGTTATCCGCCTTGCGTGGGCTATCCGATGTGCGCGTGCCGGCGGTGATCGCCGTAGTGGCGTATTGGTTTGTAGCATTGCCGGTGGGTTACGGGCTGGCCTTTCGCGCGAAACTCGGCGCAGTCGGAATGTGGATCGGGCTGGCTTCCGGGCTGAGCGCCGCCGCCATCGGCTTGGCGTGGCGGTTTCACCTGCAAACCCGCAAGGGCCGCCCGCATCAAGCCATCCTGCCACCCGTACCGGAAACGTTTCCCGAACACGGCTCGCTGCCATGATGCGCTGCCGCCGGACAATTTGGGCCGGTGAGAAACAGTTTGCAGAAGACAATCACCACGCCCGCTGCCCCGGTGGAATCTGGAACGGTGCCCGTAATGTCTCAGCGGAAATCTAACCAATCCGGGTTTGACTCTGTCAGCCGGCAAAATAGTTTCAAGAGGTGAACTTATTCGGACTGAAATTCTCGAGCAGTTCAGGAGGGCTATTACACCGATCCACAATAACGGTCAGCAGTTTGCTGGGCTTGCTGTTGACGGGAACGCTGGGCCACGCCACACCGCTGCAGATCCAAGTGCTGGACCAACAATTCGCTACGTACACCTATTCCCGCAGGAGCATCACTCCGTCCGAATTTATCATTGTATCAAACCGAATCACATCACCGCTTCCGATCAACGACAGCATCTGGAGTCCCACTTGGAATCCGGACGCACATGATTACTCGGGACCGCTTTGGCTCGAAGCCCAGGCCGAGGCCGACTTGTTTCAGGTGCGCAGTTACACCAGAAGCGTCCGCATCGGGGGCGTGGTTTCGGGTGCCGCGGCCGCGACACAGGTGACCTTCTCGTCAGCGACCGCTGGACTGGCGACCTTTGACTTCGAGCTGATCGGCAAGGCCGAGTACTATTATAGCCAACAGTTCATCGGGTTGCGGGATCTGACCTTGGGAACGGATCTCTGGAGCTACGGGTATGGTGGTCTAGGCGGCGGTTCAACCGTGTTGCCACTACTGCTCCCGGCGGGCACAACGTTTCTCAACCCGATTTCATGGACGTATGTGGGCTTCAACCAACACGCCGCCCATGTCAGCGTTGATACGTTTCTGAACACCGCCAGCATCTATGAACTCACGCTGTTCACGAGCACGGGATCCAATCCCCCCGATAGCGAAGACGTACAGCTCACATGGTCCGCACCGATAATTGTTCCCGAGCCCACCCTCCTGTCATTGCTGGGATGTGGTGGCGCCCTCCATCTCCTGACCCGAGGCCGGGCGCGCCGCCTTTAAGCCCAGCCTCAGCCAGACCTTTCCAAGGCTGGCTGAAAACCGAAGTGCTGCGCCAGCACGAGCGAATTGTTTCCCCGACTTCACTCCGACAGTGCAAGTCGGTGCCGCGAGCGTGACGGAGCGATGCCATCGTCCGCATGTTTCAGTACGAACCAGACGCACAGATCGAGGCTGGTGGACTTTTATCCATTGATTAGAACCACTTTTTTCGCATGAACTTGGAAGAATTGCTTTTCAAATCCGGGGTCGCCCGTTAATCCTGTCACATGGCCGAGCGGTTGCACACAGGTGAGAAAATTCTTCGGGGCATCCCGGTGTCTGCCGGCGTCTGCCGCGGAAAACTTCTCGTGCTCGACAAGCCGCGCCAAGGAATCGAGAAACGCGAACTCGCGGAAGCCGACATCCCCGACGAATTGAACCGCCTCCAACAGGCGCTCCTCAAAACGCGGGAGCAACTCCAGGAAGTCCAGCGGCAGCTCGCGCAAAGTCTCGGCGCCGGCCAGGCCAGCATCTTTGACGCGCACCTGCTCGTGCTCGAAGATCCCTCGGTGATTGATGAAGTTGTCCGCGTCATCCAACAGGACAAGCTCAACGCTGAGTTCGCGTTCCATCAGGTCACCGACCGCTACATCGGCGCGCTGGCCAAGGTGGAGGATGAATTCTTGCGGGAACGCGCCACGGACATGCGCGATGTCAGCGGCCGCGTGATGAACAATCTGCTCGGCGTCCATGAGCAGGTGGATCTCAGCAAACTAACGGAGCCGTGCATCATCATCGCGCACGATCTCACACCTTCGAAGACCGCGCAGATGGACCGCAAGTTCGTGCTCGGCTTTGCGACGGACATCGGCAGTCGCACGTCGCACACCGCCATCATGGCGCGGTCGTTGCGCATCCCGGCGATCGTCGGGCTGAAGACCGCGAGCGAAACGCTGGCGAATGGCGAATACGCGCTGCTCGACGGTTACAACGGCAACATCGTCGTCAACCCGACCGATCAGACGCTCTTTGAATACGGCCAATTGGTGCGCAAGCAGGTTTCGCTCGAAGAAAAACTGCGCGATGCGCTGAATCAACACGCCGTCACACTCGACAACCACCGCATCTTCATCTCGGCGAATATCGAGCAGGCCGGCGACACCGAATCCGTCCACAACAGCGGCGCGGAAGGTGTCGGATTATTCCGCACCGAATATCTCTATATCAACCGGGCGCAACCTCCGACGGAAGAGGAGCAATATCAGGCCTATCGTCAGGTGGCCGCAGCGTTGAAGCCCAACCCCGTCGTCATCCGCACGCTGGATCTTGGCGGGGACAAGCTGCTTTCATCCCTCGCCATTCCGCAGGAGATGAATCCCTTCCTCGGCTGGCGCGCGATCCGGTATTGCCTCCAGCAGGAAGACGTTTTCCACGCGCAACTCCGCGCCATTCTTCGCGCCAGCGCCGAGGGCAACGTGAAGATCATGTATCCGATGATCTCCGGTCTGGACGAGTTGAACCAGGCCAACGCCTTCGTCGCGCAGGCCAAGGAGCAGTTGCGCAAGGAGGGCATTCCCTTCGACGAAAAGATCGAACTCGGCGCGATGATCGAGACGCCGTCCGCCGCGATCATCGCCGACGCGTTGAGCAAACGGGTGCAATTTTTCAGCCTCGGCACGAACGATCTCATCCAATACACGCTCGCCGTGGACCGGATGAACGAGAAAATCGCGCATCTCTACGAACCAACGCATCCGGCCATCGTACGCCTGATCAAGCAGACGGTCGTGGCGGCGCAAAAGCACAATGTCTGGGTCAGCGTCTGCGGTGAAATGGCCGGCGATCCCACGCTCACGCCGCTGTTGATCGGGCTGGGCGTGGATGAATTGAGCGCCGCACCCGCCGTCCTGCCGCAACTCAAGTATCTCATCCGCCGGCTGAAACTTGCCGATACGCAGGAACTCGCGGCGTTCGCCCTCGAATGCGAATCCGCCACGGAAATCCTCGCCCGCAGCACCGCCCTCGCCCAGCGCGTCGCTCCGAGCTTGTTTGAAATGCGGAAATAGGTTGGATTTCCCTCCCGTTACGTTTGCGGTTAAACTCTCTCCCGATGAGCGTCAAAGTCAAAATCTGCGGTATCACCAGCGTTGCGGACGGCGTCGCTGCCGCCGAGGCCGGCGCGGACATGATCGGGCTGATGTTTTACGAACGCAGCCCGCGGCACATCTCGTTCGCGACTGCCACCGAGATTTCCCGCGCCTTGTCGCCGTTCATCGTGAAGGTCGGCGTGTTCGTGAATCCCGACGAGGACACCGTCATGCGCGCCATCGGCGACTGTGGCGTGAGTCTGCTGCAATTTCACGGCGAGGAAACGCCCGAGTTCTGCACCCAGTTCGGCGCGATGAGCATGAAAGCCTTCCGCGTCCGTGATGCCGCGTCGCTGCTCGCGCTGCCCAACTACCCGACCGACGCCTACCTGCTCGACGCGTATTCTCCTGACGCCCACGGCGGCACGGGCGCGAAGTTCAACTGGGACTTGGCCATCGAAGCGAAACAGCACGGCAAACCCATCTTCCTTGCCGGCGGCTTGACGCCGGAAAACGTCGGTGAAGCCGTGCGCAAGGTGCAGCCCTTCGGCGTGGATATCTCCAGCGGCGTTGAATCCGCGCCCGGCAAAAAAGATTCCGCCAAAGTCCGCGCGTTCATCCAGGCCGCGAAAGCGGCGTAAACTTTCGCTTGAGTCAGCCGCGCCAGTCGTTATCGTCGCGACATGCGCCGTTCGTGCTGTTTTATCCTGTCGCTTTTCGTGTGCGTCGCGGCTTTTGCCTCGGATTGGCCCACGGGCAAAGTGCTCAAGGTATTGCCGCATCTGATGGATGCGCAGGGCCGGCACACCCGCTCGCCCAGCCTCTACGACCGCGACGCGTATCAAGCCGAGCTGCGCAAGGACCTGACGAAGGTTTCCGGCGTCCGCTTCGACATCCAATGGAAGGCCGAGGCCAAGACCAAGGCGCCGGCGGTATTGCGCGTGGAACTGCGCGGCACGGCCAAGAACAAGCTCCCCAGCGAAATAAGACTCGAAAACTTCTTCACCCTCACCAGCGGCAGCCACTGGTCGGCGCTCAAGCTGGACGGGGAACAATACAAGGACTTCGGCGAGATCACCGCGTGGCGCGTCACATTGTGGGCCGGAGACGAAATGCTCAGCGAACAAAAATCTTTTCTATGGTGAAACCTTTCCCGCGGCTGCTCCCGGCGGCCTTATTGCTCACCACCCTGCTTTCGACTTCCGCCAAGGAACTCCCGGACTATCGTATCGGCGACCGCATTGACGCCGACGTCGTCACGCCGCTGCCCTTGATGGTGGTGGACCCGGCGGCGACCGAGGCGTTGAAGGAAAAGGAGGCGCAACGCATCCCGGTGTTGTTCCGCTTCGACAAATCCGCCGCCATCAACGTGGAGGCCGACCTGCGCGAGAAGTATTCGCTGGCCCGCAGCAATTTCCTCTTCCTGATGCACAGCAGCTTTCATCACACGCGGCTCGAAGAAAACCAGATTGCCACGGAACAATTCGACAAGCTCATCGCCTCGTTCAAGAAGCGGGATAAAATCTTTCCGCTCACCGATCAACTGGCGGCGGAATGGGCCTTGGGCCGCGACGGCCTCGCCGAACAGATCAAGGTGAGCGCCCGCATCCGGCAGGCGATGGAGCAACCCATCCGCTACGACAACCTGACCAACGCCCCCAAGATCGGCAGCCGCGTCACCCTGATTCCGGTCAGGAATCTGGACGAGAAAATCGGCCTCGACGACGTTGCGCGGGGCCAATCCATCGCCAAGACCAATCTGCTGACGATGAGCCGCGCCCGCCTGGCGCTCCGGGAGAAATTCAGCGGTGAAGAGGCGGACGCCGCCACCTTCGCCGCGCGCTGTCTCGTGGAGAATTGTTTCGTGGAAACCGAACTCACACTCGCCGCCCGCACCCGCCACACGGAGGCGTTGTTCGTCGCGGACAATTATCAAGCCGGCCAGGTCATCGCGCGCCAGGGCCAGTTGGTGGATCGCAAGATCATGGCAGCGTTCAGCCAGTTGCAGGAAAAGACCGTGGCTGGACGATTGCAAGAACAGGTTGCCCAGCAGCAGGGGCAGGTCGCCCAAATCCGCGAGAGCAATCGGCTGCTGATCGCGGGCTTGATCGGGGTGGCCACGCTGTTGTGCGGCGCGCTGGCGTGGCTTGCCTTCCGGCGCAAAGCCCCGGAATCAATGCTGCCCGCCGTGGTTCCGCCCGGCGGCAATCCCGCTCCCTCGGTCGAAGCCGAATGGCAACAACGCGCCCTCGCTGCCGAACAGCAGGTCGCCAAGGCGCACGAGGCGATCCGCTCCGGCGTGATGGCGCAGTTGAAGGACAAAGCCGTCAGCAGCCTCGCCGCGCAACGCACCGACATGCTGGAAGCCCAGCAAGCCGCCGCCGTGGAGATGGCGGAACTGGAGAAGCGCCTGAACGAACTGCACGCGCCGTTGCAGGACCGCTTGCGCGCCTACGAAGGCCGCATCGCCGATCTGGAAAAAGCGCTCGCCGCCAAAGGTGAAGAGAACCGCGAGTTGATCCGCGCGAAGATCGAACTGATGCGCAAGCAGCTCGAGGCCGAGCGGGCGAAGGATGTGCAGTTTAACTAACTGTTCGCCCACCATGATTATCCCACCATTCAACGATGCTGGTGAAGGAGGAGCGCAGTTCTGTTGTTTGGCTTTTGCGCCGGTCATGTATCACCAAACCCGAACGCCAGAGCTTCCAGCGGCGCTCGGGATTTATTTTTGCGCTCACAAGGATTTCGCACGGTTCAGCCGGATCAGCTTCGACGCTGACCGTCACAATCTATCTTACACGCGCGGCGACGACACGCATGACTCATTGGAGTTTCTCCTTTTGGCGGCGCTTTTGGAGGAGTCTGTGCATCCCGCAGGATGGAGGCTATTCCCCCGCAGTCAGATTCCCGCCAGCTTCCGTTGTGAGGACTACGAGGAGGCTCGTCGCAAGTTTTGCCGTTTGCTGTTCCATTTTCGTGGCCGGGAGATGGTGGCGCGTCTCACTGCGGACATGCCGCATCGGCCGTTGATGACTTTTGATGTTTCCGCTGGGCGCGTGGCCTCCGGGGATTCCAAAGATGACGACGATGAGATTGAAAAAGCTATCCTTGGGGTGGGCTAACCAGAGCGCTGCAGCGCCTAACCGCCGCCCCTTTGGGCAGTCGGACGGTTCAGGTAATTTGTTAGCGACAGTTGCAACCGACCGGGCGTTCCCGGCGGCGGTCGTTGAGCTGGTTGTTAGGCAGCAAGCGCGCTGAGTTATGGACACACCATCTGATGATGGACTCACGAAGATTCGCCAACGCATTGCGACGTATCCGACTGAGTTGAGGTATCGCTTTGAGTTAGGTGATTTGTTGTGTAAGCGTCGTGAGTATGACGCAGCAATCCCGGAACTTCAGCGAGCGATGAGCAATCCGTTTGTTCGATTGCAAGCAATGGCATTTCTTGTTGAGGCATTTGATGCCGAGGGCATGGTAGATCTTGCCGCGTCCATGCGAGCGCAATTGTCGAAAGAGTCGGGTGAGGAGGGTGATTCAGGTTCTGCGCCCGATCCGGTGCCGACATGACCTGCCACGCCACTCAATTTACCGGGCTTCAAGAGGATTCAAAGTGATGACGAACGCCGCCTAGCCAAGTCATACACTACGCAACAAATCAAACCGCGTGGGCTTTTTCCTGCGCGTGCAAGGCCAGTTCATAGCACTGCAACGCTTCTTCGTAGCGCTCCAGCCGGTTCAGCAACCCGCCCTTCTGGAGATAAGCGATCGTGAGATCGGCATTGGCCGCGATGGCCTGATCGTAACAAGCCAGCGCTTCTTCCGACCGCTGCAACGATTCCAGCGCGAGACCTTTTTTCACCAGCGCCTCGCCGTGATGCGGTTCGGCTTTCAGGATTTCCTCGAAACAACCAAGCGCTTCCTGCGCTTTGTCCTGATCCAGCAGCGACTGCCCCTTCGCCAGCAGGACGGAATCGTGCGCGGCCTGCGGTGACAGTTCATGCTGGATGGTGCCGTTCGTGCCGGTGCTGACCGTCAACATTTTGGCCTCACCGGCGACGCGCGCCGTGTGTTCGAGTTCCAGAATGCGCTTCTCCAATTGGGTCAACGCGCCGAAGATCCGGCCATTGGCCTGTCCGGTTTCGCCTTCGCCCAGCAATTGTGCCGCGCTGGAACTGCCCGCCGCCGGCAGCGCCAGCCGGCTGCCCTGCACCTGCGCGGAAACTTCCGCCAGCCGGTTCACGGAACGCCATTGCAGATACCCCGTCACCAACAGCACGAAGAATCCCACCCCGGCAATCGAACCGCCCACGATCAACATCAAGGTGTTGTTGCCCTGCACCGTTTTCTGCATCGAATTCCATTCCTCCAGCCGTTGCTGGTTCATGGCGGCTTCCAATGCTTTGAGTTTGGCTTCCACCAAGGCGGCATTGGTCGCGGTCTGAGCCTGATTCCGCTCCAGCGCCAGTTGCGTCTCGCGCAACTGCTCCTGCAATTGCAGATAGGAGCGCAACGCTTCATTGGAACTGGCCACGGGCTCGGCGTTCGTCTCGGCAGCGGTGATCGCGAGGGGAGAAAGCATCAGAGCCGCCAGCCAGAGGCAGCCCACCATCCGCATCCGGGGAATAAATTTCTGAATGGGGTTCATAAACGGCGTCGAGACTGCGACGCGCCCGCAAACTTGTCAATCCTGCGCCCGCCCGTCGGGTCAAATTCACATCGTCGGAGCGCGGCTGTGTCGCAGACCAGCCGCAGCAAGGTTAACTGCGACCTGCGCCGCTCATCCCCACCGCTGTCACAAAGTTCGCTGCTGCGGCTGGCTTTCAGCACAGCCGCGCTCCGGTCAAATTCAGTTCCCGCCCCGGACATCCCAGGCATCGCGCAATCCGTCGCCGAGAAAATTCAGCGCCAGCAACGTCGAAACCAGCACGCCACCCGGAAACACAATCAGCCACCAGTAGATGCGGATGGGATTGATCTGCTCCGCGCCTTCCGCGATGAGCGAACCCCAACTGGCCATCGGCGGCTGGATGCCGAGGCCGAGATAGCTCAGGAAGCTTTCGTACAAGATGATCGCCGGCACGGTCAACGTGAGATAGACGATGACGACGCCGAGCACGTTCGGGATGATGTGTTGCCGCAGAATCCAGATCGGCCCGGCGCCCAGCACCCGGCTGGCATCCACGAACTGCCGCGAGCGCAAGGACAACACCTGCCCCCGGACAATGCGTGCCATCGTCAGCCAGGAGACTGCGCCCAACCCGACGAACAGGAAGAGCAGCCGCGCGGATTTGGCGAGCACCGGCGAACCCATCGCTTCGAGCCAGTTCTTCAGCAAGCTCTCCAAGGCCGTGATCAACACGATGACGAAGATGATGGACGGCAGCGAATAAAGGATGTCCACCAACCGCATCATCGCGCTGTCGAGCCGTCCGCCGACGTAACCGGCGACCGCCCCCCACGTCACACCGATGACCAGACTCACGCCCGCGCCGACAACGCCGACGAGCAGTGAAATCTGCGCGCCATACATCACCCGCGTGAAAACATCGCGGCCATGCACATCCGTGCCGAACCAGTGCTTCGCGGTCGGCGGTTGAAATTGATCTTCGGAGAGCGCGTCGGGATTGTGCGGCGAAACCAGCGGCCAGACGATCACCAGCAATACGATTCCCGCCAGAAACCACGCGCTGAAACGGGCCAGGCGATGGCGGTGGAAGCGGCGCCAGGCGCGTTGATTGGGCGAAAGACTGGTCATGGCCATACACTGGATGAAACGCGGAGCGGCTGGACTGCGGCGACTTTAGCGCCGCTCTCGAACCACCATCGGCACGCATTGCTCCGGGCAATACTGCGCGCCAAACAGCGGTGCTGAAGCCACCGCAGTCCAGACGCTTCGCGCGGTTTCAAGCTCAAGTCACTTTGGCGGTTACTCATACTTCACCCTTGGATCAAGCAGCGTGTAGAGGAAGTCCACGAGCAGGTTCAACACGACCAGCAACGTCGCATACAAAATGACCAGACCAACGACCATCGTATAGTCACGGTTCAGCGAACCATTCACGATGAACACCCCGATACCGGGAATCTGGAAGATGGTTTCGATGACGAACGAGCCGGTGAGCAGGTCCGCCAGCAACGGGCCGGAATACGACACCACCGGTAGCACCGCGAGACGGAACGCGTGTTTGAGCAACAGCGTGTGTTCACTCAGTCCTTTGGCGCGGGCGGCGGTGATGAACTCGGCTTGCATCGTGCTCAACATCCCTTCCCGCATGAGCCGCGCGATCCGTCCGGAGAAAAACAATCCCAGCGCCATCACCGGCAGGATCGCGTGCCACGGCGAAGTCCACAACGCCACGGGCAGCACGCGCGTTTGAATGGCAAAGAAGATGACGAGCAACGGCGCGATGACAAAGCCCGGCACGCACACCATCAGGATGGCGAACAGGCTGCCGGCGTAATCCTGCCAGCGCCCGCGTTTCACGGCGGTGTAGTAGCCCACGGGAATTCCCACACCCAAGGCGAAACCAAAGGCCAGCGCGCCGAGCAGCAACGAAACCGGCAGCGCCTGCGCGATGACATCGGTGACGGTGTGATTCCGATATTTTAGAGAAGGACCGAAATCGCCGTGCGCCAGATTGCCGAGGTAGCGGAAGTATTGTTTCCAGACGGGGTCGTTCAGGTGGTATTTCTCGGCGAGCTGCCGTTCGATTTCCGGCGACGCGGGTTTGCGCTCCCGATCGAACGGTCCGCCCGGCGCGAGCCGTACCAGCACAAACGCCAGAAAGCTGATGACCAGCAACAGCGGGATCAGCGCGAGGAGGCGTTTGAGGAAATACATGTTTGGTCGAGGGTCGAACGTCGAGAGTCTAATTATCGGTTCGCCGGGTGAACGGCGTTTTGGAGGTTTTAATCTCCAAGGAACGATTTAACCCGAATTCCGAAGTGGGCGGCAGCGCAATGGGTGTAGGGCAGACATTCTTGTCTGCCGGTGCGGGCGACTTTCCAGTCGCCCGTTCCGCAAAACACCGGACTGGAAAGTCCGGTGCACCGGCAGGCTGGAAAGCCTGCCCCACACCCGCTTCGTTCCGCACCACGAATTCAACTGCGGAGTTCGGGTTTAATGATGCAATCCGCTTGGCGAGCCGCTCCAACTTCTCGAAACGAAATCGGGTTCTCATGGTTTTGATTTATCGGGTTGTGTCTGTGGCCGCGCGGTTTTCCGAAGCCACCCGCACGCCTATTTCTGGCCCTCGACTCTCGACCTTCGCCCCTCGACCTTTCTTGTAAATATACTGCATCGGATGTTCATCCAGAATGTTCTGCCAGATGCCGCCGATCTTTTCGTCATTGTAGTAGTTGAAGCCCGCATAGAAATAGATCGGCACAACGGGTGTTTCTTCGGCGATGAGCAGTGTTTCCGCCTGGCGAAAAATTTCCGCGCGCTTCTGGAGATCAGTTTCGAGATTCGCGGCTTTGATCAAGGCGTCGTAACGCGCATTGGCCCAGCCGGTGCGGTTGTTGCCGCTCGTGCTGGTGAACAGATCGAGAAACGTGTTGGCATCGTTGTAATCCCCGATCCAGCTCGACATCGAGATGTCGTAATCAAGCTTGGATTGCGACGAGTAAAAAACCTTCCGCTCGATCTGGCGCAATTCCACTTCGATGCCCAGCGCATCGCGCCACATCTGTTGGAGCTCGATGCCGACCTTGCCGTGAAGTTTCGCACCCCCGCCCGCCGCGCCAAAGAAGGTGTAGTTCACGCGGGGAAATCCTTTGCCGCCGGGAAAGCCGGCTTCCGCCAGTAGTTTTCGCGCCGCTTCGGGATCATGGCCGGGAGCGATGGCCGCCGAATAATTGGCGACCCCTTCCGGCACGAAATGCGTGGCCGGAATTTCCGCGCCTTTGGTGAGTTTGGCGATGATGCGCGGCTTGTCCGTTGCCAACGCGAAGGCCCGCCGCACCCGGGCATCATTGAACGGTGGCTTCGTGACATTGAAGCGATAAAAGTACGTGCCGAGATACGTGAAGCTGTGAAAGTCGGGTCGCTTGCCGAGCACGTCCATCAATTCGGAGGGCACGAGGTCCTTGTCCCAGACGATGTCGGCGACACCCGTCTCGTATAAATTGAGCGCGGTGTTGGGCGAACCCGTGGGCAACACGTCAATGATCTCCGAGGCGGTGTTCGCCGCGTCCCAGTAACGCGGGTTGCGCAACAGGCGGACTTTGTCGTTCACGCGCCACGCGCCGAGCGTGAATGCGCCGGACGTCGGCAAGGGCTTCGCGTGCAGCCAGCGGTCGCCGTATTTCTCGATGACCTGTCGCGGCACGATGGCGAGCGTGGGAAAGGAGCAAAGCTCGAGAAAGAAGGCGAGGGGCGAATTCAATTCCACCTGCACCGTGTAGGCATCCAACACCCGAATGCCCACGTCGGCCTTCGATTTGGTTTTGCGATTATACCAATCCTCCGCGCCCTTGATGTAAAACAACTGGCCCGCGTAATCGCCGGCGGTGAGCGGATCGAGCGCCCGGAACCACGACCATTCGACCTCCGCACTGGTGATGGCTTCGCCCGTGGACCAAACCGCGTTGGTGCGGAGGTAAAACGTATAGGTGCGGCCATCCGGCGAAACCTCCCAGCGCTCGGCCAACGCCGGCCCCGGCGCGGCATTGGTCGGATCGAGGCGCGTCAACCCGTCGAACAGCGCCTTGGTGATGCGCATCTCCGAAATGCCGGTGACGATGTGGGGATCGAGCGATTCGGGTTCGTTGGCGTTGCAGATCGTAATGTCGGCGGGCGGCTCGGAACGGAAACAGCCGGAGGTCAGCAGGCAGACGGCGGAAGTCAGAAGACCGACCGCCCAAAAAGACAACCGCGCCAGCGGGCGATTCCCGGTGGCGCGGTGGGCGAAGTTCATCGCCGCGATTATTCCGGCGCGGCGTTTGTGCTGTCAACTGCGGGGGCCGACACGTTTGTGGAGGTCAACAGGTTGACTGGGGGCGTGGCCGGAGCCGGAGTGGTCGCCGGGGCAACCTGCTTGTTTTCCTGTTCCACCAGGCTGCGGAAGGAATCGGACTTGCCACTGCGGTTGCTCTTTTGGAGGACCGAGATGATGACCAGCAGGCTGAAGAACGTGACCGCCGCGTATTTGGTGATCTTGGTCAGGGGATTGCCCGCGCCCGCGCCGAACAGCGCGTCCGCCGCCCCGCCGCCGAAGGCCAGGCCCGCACCCGCTTCCTTCTTGGGCAATTGCACCAAAACCAGCAGGATCAACAGCACACAATCCAAAACCAAAACCGCCGTCAGTAAACCGATGAATAAGGTCATAAGCGCCAAGTTTAGATGGAATTCTTGATGATGTCAGCAAAACTTCGCGCTTCCAGCGAAGCCCCGCCGACCAGCGCGCCATCCACGTCCGGCTGGCCCATCAACTCCTTGGCATTGTTCGGTTTCACGCTGCCGCCATATTGGATGCGGACCTTCCGGGCGGTCGCGTCATCGAACATCTTCGCCAGCACGCCACGGATAAATGCGTGGGCGTCCTGCGCCTGCTGGGTCGTGGCGGTCTTGCCCGTGCCGATGGCCCAGACGGGTTCGTAGGCCAAAACGGTTTCGACCATCTGTTCCTTGGTTAAACCCGCGAGGCTGCCGGTGACCTGGGTTTCCAAAATCTTTTCGGTCAGATTGCCTTCGCGCTCGGCGAGCGTTTCGCCCACGCAAACGATCGGCTTCAAGTTGGCGGCATGAACCGCCGCCGCCTTCTTGGCGATCAACGCGTCGGTTTCCTTCTGGTATTGGCGACGTTCGCTGTGGCCGAGGATGACGTAGCGGGTGGAGAATTCCTTGAGCATGCCCGCGGCGATCTCGCCGGTGAACGCGCCCATGCCGTTCTCGCTCATGTTCTGCGCGCCGAGCTTGAGGTTCGAGTCGAGGATCGCCTTGGAGACGGATTCCAGCGCGGTGTAAGGCGGGCACACGACGATGTCCACTTCCTTCACGGCCGCGAGATCGCGCTTGAGGTCGTTCACGAGGGCCAGCGCCTCGGCGACCGTCTTGTTCATCTTCCAGTTGCCGGCAATGATCAGTTTGCGTTCTTTGTTCATGTCAAAATCTCCAAGTTGAATTACTTGTTACTCAACACCGCCACGCCGGGCAGCTCTTTACCTTCCAAAAACTCCAGACTCGCGCCGCCGCCGGTGCTCATGAACGTGACCTTGTCGCCCATGCCGGCCTTGTTGATGGCTTTCACGCTGTCGCCGCCACCGATGATGGTCTTCGCGCCGTTCTTCTGCGTGGCGTCCACCACGGCTTGCGCCACGGCGTTCGTGCCGATCGCGAAACGCTTGTCTTCAAAAATGCCCATCGGACCGTTCCACAACACCGTCTTGGCGCTGCGCAACACGTCGCCAAACTTCGCGGCGGTGGCCGGACCGATGTCCACACCCTCTTCCGCGTCGGGAATGTCATTTTCCGCCCAGGTGCGCGGGTTCGTCAGGTCGAGCACCGGCCGACCTTTCTTGTCGAGTTTGTCGGTCTTGACTGGGGTAACAATCGTATTGTCCACGGGCAGGAGGAATTGCACTCCGCGTTTCTTGGCTTTTTCCAATGCCGCCAAAGCGACATCGGTCTTGTCCTTCTCAACGAGCGAATGACCAATCTTGAACCCTTGGGCCAGTTTGAACGTGTAAGCCATCGCGCCACCGATGAGAATGGCGTCGGCTTTTTCGAGCAGGCGATCAATGACCTTGATCTTGTCGGAAACTTTCGCGCCGCCAAGGATGACCACGAACGGACGAGCCGGGTTTTCCAATTCGTCACCGAGGAATTTAAGTTCGCGTTCCATCAACAAACCCGCCGCCGCCTGACCGCCACGCTTGGTGACGATGCGGGCGACACCTTCCGTCGAAGCGTGCGCACGGTGTGCCGCGCCGAACGCGTCGTTCACGTAAATATCGGCCACCTTCGCAAGCTTCTCGGCGAACACGGGATCGTTGGCTTCCTCTTCGTTGTAATAACGGACGTTCTCGAGCAGCAACACGCCGCCGGGCGGAAGTTCATTGGCGAGCTTCTCGACTTTTTCACCGATGCAATCGTCCGCAAAATTCACTTTGCAGCCGAGCAGTTCCGCCAGCCGCGCGGCCACGGGGCGCAGCGACATGGTGGCTTCGCGCTTGCCCTTCGGACGACCCATGTGGGCGGCGAGGATGAGGCGAGCGCCCTTTTCGATGAGCAACCGGAGCGTCGGGAGGGTTTCCTTGATGCGTGTCTCGTCGGTGATGACCATCTGGCCATCCTTTTCGTCGAGCGGCACATTGTAATCCACGCGCATGAAAACGCGTTTGCCATGAACATTGAGGTCGCGGACCGTGAGCTTTGCCATAAAAGTTAAAAGTTTTTCGGGCGGGAAACCGTTCCCCAAACCGAACGCGCAGGATAGCGACCGAGTGCGAATAGTCAATGTTTTCAGGGTGACAATTCAGTTTGTCACATTGAAAGAATTAAAAAAGCCCGGGGGCAGATTTAGCTGTGTATCCAACATCGGGGGCAACTCAATGATGAAGGCTGGCACAACTATCTTCGTAGGAGAGTTTGTCCACCATGCCGCCTCAACAACACACCGCCGCCAGAGACCTCGATCTTGTGTCTTAGCCATTCGGTTTGGGATCGGCACTTCGTCTGACTTCAAGCGAAAGAATCGCAACCCAAAAAGACCATTCTGCTCAACAAAGTAATCGTATTCGTCGGTGCTGCCAGAATAGAAAAGCTCTGAAATGAAGCTGTTGGCATGGGTAGCACTGATGTGTCTGGCGAGTTTATCTTTGGTTGTGGTCGTTGTAGTCGATGCGCAGCCCGCCAAGACCAGCAACAAGGCAAATAATAACCCTCTTTGTATTAGATGTTTCATCGTCATCCTAACTGCCAATTCAATAGAATTTGATCCCTACGCGAACGAACGAGATTTACAGCATACGCTTTAATCCTGTCCATCCTGTAAATTCTGTCTGTTTTCACCTTAGGGCTTGTTAGCCGGTTGGTGCTTGGAATTTGGCGCGGCGCCCTGCTACTCTGCGCGCCCTTATGAGTTCAAAGAATTTCAAGATCGCCGCGCTCGCAGGCGACGGCATCGGCCCGGAAGTCATGCGCGAGGCCATCAAAGTCCTCCGCGCCACCGAAAAGAAATTTGGCTTCACCCTCCAGATCACCGAAGCGCCCGTCGGCTGGGCGGGCATTGACGCCGCCGGCAAAGCGTTGCCCGACGCCACGCTCGCGCTGTGCAAAGCCTCGGACTCGATTCTTTTCGGCTCGGTCGGCCTGCCGGATCGCGATCCGACGATTCCCAAGGAAGAACGCCCCGAGCGCGCGGCGTTGCTGCGCTTGCGCAAAGAGTTCGGCCTGTTCGCCAACCTGCGCCCGGTTTCTTTGCCCAAGGTTTTGTCCCACGCCTGCCCACTCGCGAAGGAACGTCAGGGCGATGGCATTGATATTCTCGTCGTACGCGAACTCACCGGCGGCATGTATTTCGGCCAGCCGAAAAAGACGGAAGACCTCGGTGGCGGAAATCAGCGTGCGATTGACACGATGGTTTACACCACGCCCGAAATCGAACGCATCGCGCATGTGGCGTTCAAGTCCGCGCTGTTGCGCCGCAAAAAACTCACGAGCATTGACAAGGCGAACGTGCTCGAAAACGGCATCCTCTGGCGCGAAGTCGTGACGCGCATCGGCAAGAATTATCCCGACGTGACACTCGAACACATGTTCGTGGACAACGGCGCGATGCAACTCATGCTCAAGCCCACGCAGTTCGACGTGATGCTCTGCGAAAACATGTTCGGCGACATCCTCAGCGACGAAGCCGCCGCGCTCGGCGGTTCGCTTGGCATGTTGCCCAGCGCGAGCCTCGGCGCGACGACGGGCGGAAACACCTTCGGTTTCTACGAACCCGCGGGTGGCACCGCACCGGACATCGCGGGCAAGAACCTCGCGAACCCGATCGCCCAAATCCTATCGAGCGCGCTCATGCTCCGCCACAGCTTCGGCTTGAACGACGCGGCAGCGGCGATTGAGGCGGCGGTCACCAAAGCTATCAACGCGGGCAACCGCACGGGCGACATTTTCAACCCCATCGAGACGACCGCAAAGAAGGTCGGCACGACGCAGATGGGTGATGCGATTGTGACGGCACTGTAAAAGCTCCAAATTCCAAGCGCCAACATCCAAAGAAACCTCAAACTCCAAACATCGCGCGGCGCTCGCGGTTGTTTGGAGCTTTTTTGTTTGGGGGTTTTCTGGAGAGTCGTTCGCGATCTCGAGCAGTTTTCGATAATCAGTTGAGCTGGTAGGGCGCGTCACTCCGTGCGCGCCGCCTATTGGAATGGGATCACTGGGACTTGCCACGACGGCGCGCACGGAGTGACGCGCCCTACCACACGAGCTTTCAATCGCACGGCACGGTCCGCCCCGCCGCCCACTCGCGGATTTCGCCGACCTTCTCGGCCATCACCACCGAGAGCGGGCGCGTCTGTTTGATCTCAGCGAGCAAGTCTTCCTGCGCAACCGTGCGGCCTTGGGCGTGGGCGGTGTACATCGAGGACACGATCGCCTGCTCGATTTCTGAACCGGAGAAACCATCGGTCGCTTCCACCAACGCGGCGAGTTGGAAGTCCGCCGGCTTTAGCGACCGTTTGCGCAGGTGAATCTCAAAGATGTTCGGGCGATTTGGTGCTGACGGCAGATCCACGAAGAAGATTTCGTCGAAGCGCCCCTTGCGGACCATCTCGGGTGGCAAACGCGTGATGTCGTTGGCGGTAGCCACAACAAAGACGGGCTTCTTCCGCTCGGACAACCAGGTGAGTAACGCGCCAAGAATCCGCCGCGACAAACCGTCGTCCTCGTCGCCGACGGCGAGGCCTTTCTCGATTTCATCCATCCACAACACGCACGGCGCCATGACCTCGGCGGTCTCCAGCGCTTTGCGAAGGTTGCGCTCCGTTTCGCCGTAATACTTGTTGTAGAGCACGCCGAAATCCAAACGCAGCAAGGCCACACCAAAGATTCCCGCCGCCGCTTTGGCCGCGAGACTTTTGCCGCAACCCTGCACGCCGAGCAGCAACACGCCGCGTGGTGGATCAAGCTTCGGTTGGTCGGCATCGGTGAAGAAACTTTTGCGCACCTCGAGCCATTGGCGCAGCCGGCTCATGCCGCCGATGTCGGAAAACTTCGCGGTCTCGTACTCGAACGACAATGGGGACTCGTTGCCGAGCAATTCGTATTTGGCCCGCATCACCTCGGGCATCTCGGATTCAGTGATGGCGCCGTCATCGGCAATGGCTTTGATGGCGAGGCGGCGGGCATCGGTGGCCGTGAGACCGGTGAGATTGCGCACGAGCAATTCAATCGCCTTGTTTGTGGTGCTGACTTCGCGCCGACCATTTTCCGCGCCCCAATCGGCGGCGGCGTCATAGACGATTTTGCGCAGTTCATTCGGCGTGGGCAGTGGCAGGCGGAACGGCGCGGTAAACGGGCGCAATTCCTCCGGCATGCGGATGGCGTGCCCGACGATGATCACCGTGGAGTAATGCTTCCGATACGTGAGCGCGATGTCCTTCAAGTGCCGGATGTGAACCGCGTCCTCGAGATACGGATGGAAATCCAGCAGCACGAAGATTGAATTGTTCGCATTGGTGCGGATGTGGGTGAGCACCTCCTGCGATTTCAGCACTGATTGAATCGGCTGATCGTTCGGATCAAACGCCTGTAGGCCTTCGGTCACCGTCCAGCGGAACGCACGGAGCTGCTGGTGCGCCGCAATCTGTCGCACGAGCGCGACGATCTCCGGCTCCTCGTTGCTCTCCACGGCGATGAGCGGCGTGCGCGAGCGGATGATGGCGGCCAGATCGTGCAGCGGACTCTCGGTGTTGAGCATCTGCATCCGCGCCATTGCGGCATTGGGGAAATTGGCGGCCATGTCGCGCACAACTCACGCGGAAACGGGCGGACATTCAAGCAAAAACCTCGCGTTACCCCGGGAGCGCTGGCGTCCCGCCGGCGAGTTTCTAAGGCAAAATGCCGGCACTGAATTGGAGTTCGCGCTTCAGCTTGTCGGGCGGGGTTGGGCCGGGACACAAGCTGAAGCTTGAACTCCAACAAAAATTGCGCGGCAGTTTCAGTCCACCTCCACCGAAGGGGGTGTGATTCAAACTGCCGCGCGTTCCGGCCTCTTAATCTTAATCTTTTTCGTAATCTTAATCTCCGGGCCGGAAGGATTAAGAAAAAGATTAGGATTAAGATTAAGAACCGGCACGGGGAGCGGCAGTTCCAGTCCACCTCCACCGAGGCCGTGACTTGCTTCAGCGGGAAATTCCTGTTTAATCCAGTCGTCATGCCCGCAGCCAACGCACCGAGCCAGAGCGCCGAGGATTATCTCGAACGCATCCACGAGTTGATCCAGGCCAAGGGCTATGCCCGCGTGGTGGACATCGCGTCCTCGCTCAAGGTGCGCCAGGCGTCCGTCACCAGCATGGTGCAAAAGCTCGCCCGAGCCGGCTTCGTGAAATACGAAAAATATCGCGGTCTCATCCTCACCGACGAAGGCCGCGCCGTGGCTCTCACGATCCAGCACCGGCACGAGACGTTGTCCCGCTTCTTCTCGCTTTTCGGCCTCGACGCCGAAACGCAACGCGCCGACATCGAAGGCATCGAACATCATCTCAGTCCGGACACGCTGGCGATGCTGGCGGATCTGGCGGCGTTCTTCGAGGAGAACCCCGAGTCGCTGAAGGCTTTCAAACAAAGTCGCAAACGCCGGAAGTAAACCTAACTCGACACGCCGAGAGAATTGATGGCATGGAGCAGGCGGCGCTGAATGGCTTTTTGCCGTTCGGGAGCGAGAATTTTCCCGCCGTCCAACTCGCGGACGTAAAGGCTGTCAATCGCCGCGCCTTTCTCTGTCAGGATGCGTGCCGTGGAAATGTCCACCTCCAGTTCCGCCAGCGTGCTCGCGATGGTGTAGAGCAAGCCGATGCGGTCCTCGGTCTCGATCTCGATGAAGGTGCGCGAGTCGGACATCTCGTTGTCGAACACGATCTGCGTCGGGATCTGTTCGCCGGTGTAGGCCTGATAGAGCGGGCGGGAAATCTTCTGCTGCGCGATCAACTGATGCAGATCACCGGCATCGCCGCCCAACACCCGCGCCAGCAATTTCTCGAACTCATCGCGCTGGGCCACGGTGGCGAGCTTGCCGGTGTAGGCATCCGTGACGAAAAAGGTGTCGAGCGCGATGCCGTCCTGCCGCGTGAAAATCTGCGCGCTCAAGATCGTCAGCCCCACGGCGCTGAGCGAACCAGCCATTTTGGCGAACAATCCGGCGCGATCCCACGTACAGACGCGCACGACGCTGTAACCGCGATCCGGCGCGTTGTGCAGGTTGACGACCGGGATGAGCGGCTTGTCCTCTTCGGCGATCTGCAACCGCATGAACCGGTGCGCGAGCAGCAGGTCGTCGTGGATCTCCCGGGCGGAATGGATCTGGAAATAACGCGGCGGCAACGCCTCGAAGTGCGCGATGAGTTCCTCGGTGGAAAACATCGCCGGCAGGATCGCCCGCACCTCTTCCAACAGCAGACCGCGCTGCTTTTCCTCCGCGCGGACGAATTCCGTCCCGCCGGTCAGCAGCGGCATGGCGCGTTTGTAGAGCTGCCAGAGCAACTGGTCCTTGAAGCCGTTCCACAACTTGTCGCTGGTGGCGAGCGCGTCCACGAAGGTGAGCAACGTCAGCAGCAACAGTATTTCCGGCGTCTCGATCGCCCGCGCAAAATTGCGGATGATGGAGGGGTCGTCCATGTCGTGGCGCTGCGAAACGACCGCCATCAACAGATGATGCTCGATGAGCAGGCCAAGCGTGTGCTTGCCGGACTCGTCGAGCTTGATGCGTTTGCCGACGCGCGCGGCGAGCTTGGCGCCGAGGGCGGCGTGCTTGCCATGCCCTTCCGGTTTGCCGGTGTCATGCAACAACAACGCGAGGTACAGCAGCGCCGGCCGCTCGATCTGTTGAAAGTGCGACGCGTAATTACTATAGGGTGCCTGCTTCGCCTCCCAGATCCGGTCGAGCTGTTCCAGACAGACAAGCGTGTGTTCGTCGGCGGCGTATTGATGATAGAACTCGTGCTGCACCAGACAGGTCAGCTTGCCGAACTCGGGGATGTATTTGCCGAGAAAATCCACCTCGTGCATCGCGCGCAGGATGGGCGCGACGTTCCCACGTTGGTTGAGGATCGTCAGGAAGGTTTCCGCCACATGTTCGTCGCGGAGAAAATCCCGGTCCACCAGCGCGATCTGGCTGCGGATGAGTTGCGCGAGGTCGGGATGCAAGCGCAACCCGCGTTGTTGCGCGTGCAGGAAGACGCGCATGAGGCGACGTGGTTGATCGCGGAAGACGCGGTTGTTCGTCGCGTGGATTTCGCCGTTGATGAACTTGAATCCGTCCACCGGCTCGACCTCCCTGCCTTTCGGAAGATAGCGCCGGAGCGACAGGCGCGACGGCGGCTCTTTGATGAACGCCAGCCGCTGCTCGATCGTGCGGGTGATGATGAAGATGTTGCGCGAGTGCGAATAGAAATCGCGCATGAACTTCTCAATGCGTTTGCTCGGCGAGCGGTCGCCGTAACCAAGGTTCAACGCCACGGACGGCTGGACGTTCTTCGTGAGCGCGTCGGTCGGACGGTTCACGAGATAATGCAATTGATTGCGCACCCGCAGGAGGAAATCATACGCCGCCTCGAGCTGTTTGCGTTCGCGCGGCATGACGAGTTCATGCTTCTGCAGATCCGCCAGCGACCGCGTGCGATACTTGAAGAACGCCATCCAGATGAGGTTCTGATAATCGCGCAAGCCGCCGCAGCCGTTCTTGATGTTCGGCTCCTGCATGAACGCCGAGTTGCCGTACTTGGCGCGACGCTCCGCCTGATCTTCGAGCCGCGCGGCGATGTATTTGTCCTCGTAACCCTGCACGCACTTGGTCAAAACGGCCTTCTGAAACTTGGCGAACAGCGTCTCATCGCCCGCGAGCAACCGCGCTTCGATGAGCGAGGTGCGCGTCTCGATGCGCCGCGTGTCACTCTTGTCGTTCGCGGCGGAAACACATTCGCTCACCGTGCGGACGGCGTGACCGGGCTTCAAGCCGAGATCGAACAACACCAGCCAGACACCGTTCATCATCCGCTCCAGGATCGGCAACGGCTTCATCGCGCTCGACACCTGGCCTTCGTGCAGAAACAGGAGGTCAATGTCGCTCAGCGGATTTAACTCGCCGCGTCCGTAGCCGCCCAGCGCGATGAGCGCCAGCGGTGGAAAGGAATTCTTCGCGCTCGGCGTGAGGTTGTCGTAAGCCGCGTTCCAGAGCGCGCGGATGACGCAATCAATCGCCGCCGCCCGGGCCTGGCTGACTTCGAGTCCGCCGCGACCGTTTTGATGCGCGTGCTTGAGCCAGTGGTTGGCGTGTTTGATGAACGCCCGGAAGCGCGGCAACTCCTGGCCCGCCTCCCGGCCCGGGGGCAAAGTCAATCGTTCCGCGGCTTCCCTCTGAATTTTCTTGATCAAGTCCTGCACGCGGCGCACAGGTTGCTGACAAAGCGCACTGGAAGCAAGCGGACGGTGAACCGGGTGACGCGTGACGGGTGACGGGTGACGGGTGACGGGTGACGTGAAGATCCAGCACTGCGATAAATCTCGTCACGCGCCACCCGGCACTCGTCACAGAAACAACTCCCGGCACCTGACAAATGTTTTCGCTTCCCCTACTCTGTCGCAGTGCGTTCGCAGCATCTCAAGCTGGGCTATTTCACCCTCGAAGCCGTCAATAGCTTCGCGGGCACTTTCTTTTTGTTCTATCTCTTCTTTCTGACCAGCGCCGAGTTCGGCTTCAGCACGCGCGACAATCTGCTGCTCACGGCGACGCACGGTTTCTTTTACATCTTCGCGTCATGGCAGGGCGGGCGTTTCACGCAACGCGTCGGCTATCTCACGGCGTTGAAAATTGGCTTCGCGGGCATGGCGGTGGGATTGTCGCTCGGCCTGCTGGTGCCGGGCGTGCTGGGACAGGTGCTCGCGCTGATCGGCTGGACGTTGCCGTGCTGTCTGATCTGGCCGTCGCTCGAAGCGCTCGTGACCGAAGGCGAAGATTATCGCGGCACAGCGCGAATGGTCGGCTGCTACAACGTCGTCTGGTCGGCGGCAAGCGCGGTGGCGTTTTTCAGCGGCGGCTGGCTCTGGGACAAGTTCGGCCGCCACGGACTCTACGGTATCTGCATCGCGCTGATGATCGGGCAATTCTTCTTCACGCTCTGGCTCGAACGATATGCGAAGCAAGTGCCGCACACGGCGAAGCCGGACGTTGAACCCGCGCATCAACCCGAAGCCGCCGCGCTTCGCCAGTCGTTACCACCGCAACGTTTCCTCCAGATGGCGTGGCTGGCGAATCCGTTCGCTTACGTCGCCGTCAACACCGTCGGCGCGGTCATCCCACAGCTCGCGCAAAAGTTCCAGCTCTCACCGACGCAATCCGGCGTGTTCTGCTCTTTGTGGTTCTTCGTGCGGGCCCTGGCCTTTGTGGGTTTGTGGCAATGGACTGGCTGGCATTATCGCTTCCGCTGGTTGTTGGCGGCGTTCCTCGGACTGATCGCCGGGTTCGCCCTGATGATGCTGGCCGCGCAACTCTGGCTCGTGCTGCTCGCCCAAATCATCTTCGGCGCCGCCATCGGGCTGCTCTATTACTCGTCGCTCTTCTACTCGATGGATGTCGGCGAGACGAAAGGCGAACACGGCGGCTTGCATGAAGCGGCGATCGGCATCGGCATCTGTGCCGGCCCGGCGGTCGGCGCGGCGGCGCTGACCTTTTCTTCGCAGGCCGCGAATGCCGGCACGTGGGCCGTGAGCGGGTTGTTGTCCGTCGGATTAGGGGGCTTGCTGTGGTTGCGCAGCCGGAAGTGAAACTTGATTCCCGCCCGGCCCGTGTTCATTCTAAGCAGGCGTTGAAGCTCAAAAGCTGCCAACCAACCCATTAAAACCATGTCACTACTCGCAGGAAAAACCGGAATCGTCTTCGGCGTCGCCAACAAACGCTCCATCGCCTGGGCCATCGCCCAAGCTTGGGCCAAAGCGGGCGCGAAGCTCGCCTTCACCTACCAGGGCGAACGCCTCAAAGAAAATGTTGAGGAGCTGGCTGGCACGTTCGGCCGCGACACTTTGTTGATGCCCTGCGACGTGACCAAGGACGAAGACATCGCGCGCGTGTTCAGCGAGGTCGGGGCGAAGTTCGGCAAACTTAATCTCCTCCTACACTCGGTCGCCTATGCGCCCAAGGAAGCGCTCGAAGGCTTGTTCATCAACACGAGCCGCGAAGCCTATCGGGTGGCGCACGACATCAGTGCTTATTCATTGGTCGCGCTCGCGCGCGGGGCCGCGCCGTTGATGACCGATGGCGGCAGCATCATGGCTATGAGTTATTATGGTGCGGAGAAGGTCGTGCCGCACTACAACGTCATGGGCGTGGCCAAGGCGTCGCTCGAAGCCAGCACCCGTTATCTAGCCTACGATCTTGGCCCGAAGAAAATTCGCGTCAACTGCATCAGCGCCGGTCCGGTGAATACCCTCGCCGCGCGCGGCATCGCGGGTTTCAGTGAAATGCTCAAACACTACGAAGCCCACGCTCCGCTCAAGCGCAACGTCGTGCCGGAAGAACTCGGGGCCACCGGTGTCTTCCTCGCCAGCGACGGTGCGGCGGCCATCACGGGTCAGGTGATCTACGTGGACGGCGGTTATCAGATCATGGGGATGTAAGCGACCGCGGTCGCGGCGTTCTTATTTATGGGGAAAATCTTGGGAACAGGAGAAGGTCTGAGATGGTGCTTTCTAATTGACCATATACGAACCCATTTTAGCAAGAAATCCGTCCTTGGCAAAGGCCCGTGAGGCCTTCCCCACACCCTTCCCCGCAGTGGGGAGGGGTGCTTGATCTAAATTACGCAATCCCCGTAAGGGTTTTATCCCTTTTTTAGAGTTTTGTTCCACCCCTGACTTCGGTCGGTTTATTGGCTCGCGCGGCAGGTGGCTCACGCCAGTGGAGGCCGCGCTCGCCAAAAACCTCCCTCGTCGCTCACGCGACACGACGGGTTCACCCACGCACGGGTTTACGACGACTAAAGGACACATGTCCTTTAACGAGTTGAACGGGTTCAACGGGTAGCCGATTGAAGACTTAGGAGCTTTCTCGCCATGACGGGGTCATCCACTCGCCCCCTTACCCCCTCGTTGTGACACCGATCAGGCTCAAAACATCCCAAGACTTCAACTACCAGGTTGAGCGAGCAAGCCGACACGGTATTCCGAAAAAGACAACACCGTGCCTGCTTGCAGTGATCGCTCATACGACTGTGAACGAGTTAAAAAGAGAGAAATTGATGCTCAAGCCATGGGAACGCTAGTTGATTTACAAAAGCCAGTCAGGTTAAGACCCGAACCAATTCTGTTTGAATGATGCGGAAGTCTGGGCTTTAATTGACCTGTGTCGTTCAAAAACTCAAATGCTTCCTTAAAGGGGACGCAGCGTCGCTTATTGCTCTCAATAGTTAAACTTTGCGCATTGCTCGCAATTCTTTGTGTAACCAACGTAGGAAAATCTCAGCCGACCATTACATTTGACTCCGGTTCTTATGTGAGTGTTCCGGGTGTTCCTCCTGTTTTCAGTGCTTCGGCTTGGCTGGAATCTGATTATTTGTTTACGACACCAGCAGGTGTAACGCTTTACTTTTCCGACACGAGCTTTCAGAGACCGTATAACGGAACGACCTTCATGACGTTCACAGGCGGACCTCGACAAGGCCCTGTGACAATCCAAAATACGAACAACTATACTTTTTCGATTTCTTCGATTGATATAGCGGAATACTCCACGGTTCCAGGCTTTCCTAGGAATGTAACTTTTTTTGGAACTCGATCTGATTCATCAATTGTCTCCGTTGAATTTATGCTTGATGGCATTCTTGATGGGATTGGTCCGATCGTTGACTTCCAAACATTCTATTTCCCGGAAACATTTACCGATTTGATTTACTTGCAGGCTGATGCAGTGGGGATGGCGATAGATAATCTTACAATCCACACCGTACCAGAACCCACTTCAGGAGTGATACTTGGAGTGGGAATGTTTTTGTTTTCGATTGTCGCCAGGCAAAAAGCAAATCAACTCCCGCCCCGATAGCTGGAACTGATCTAGATTAAGAGTTGTGACGGGTTTAGCCGGCCAAAAACTTGGCAGTGTCTGTCCTCTGGCGGACCCCTTCCCACGACAGCCGAAATCGGAGCAGACTGACAGAACCGGAGCCGAGTGTGAAACACGACTCCTTGAATAAGCTCAAAAGTCTTAAACGCTCCAAAGAACGATGTCGCGTTGGCAAACATCGCTTTCTAGCCACGAAAGCCCAGTCCGACAGGACTGCGAAGGGAATCTCCGAAATTGTTCACAAAGTTGGAACGAACCGCCTGATTTCGCGCAAAACGGTTTCGCTTTCTTTTTCCGAACCTTACGATTTTATCCCGTCTTTCTTGGGGAATTTGAACGAGTCGCTTTTGGCCAACCCGTCCCTCCAAGATAACTCCGAGTGGTGGAGTACTAAATGGTGCCCGCGACAGGACTTGAACCTGTACGATGTTACTCACTAGAACCTGAATCTAGCGCGTCTGCCAATTCCGCCACGCGGGCAAAGCCAACTTGCCGATAACTATGGCAGAATCAAAATCTGCGGCAAGATGATTGTCGCCCAAGCTGCCCCACTGGAATGACCGGTTGGGGTGGCCACTTCACCTAAAAACTCGTTTGGGCGCGGTTTTCCGGCCATAATTTGCACCAACCAGTCCGTTCATCCGGCTTCAGCCTCGGTACTCCGGCATACCAACTAGTGGGTATATGCAGCGCGATGAATTTTGTTAGTCTAACCGCACTATCTCTGTAGAGGGGCTGGCTGAGGGGTCTGCAGGGATAGTTTTTTTATTCCACGCCAAACCAAATCACACCGCGGGAAACCCGGATTGCGATCGAATCCACACCAAATGGAATCGCACAAAAGATCAAATCATGCATCTGAACTCTTATGCTCCAGCAGAATCTCCCACGCGCCGGGCCCCGCCCTGTATGGCGGCGGTCACCCAAAGTCAGATGCCAATCCGGCAGGTATTCCGGTTTGTGCCGCTGGATGGCGTTGGCGCACTGGTGCAGGACTGTTTGCGCGCCGGGATGAAAAAGGTCTCCGTGGCACCGAACCCAAACGGCAGTTCCTGCACCCTCACGATTGAATCCTGATCGTCCGTCAGGAACTCAGGGCTGGATCAGGTTGTTACGGATGGCGTACCGGACCAGATCGGCGGTGCTGCGGAGGTGGAGTTTGTTCAGGATGTTTTTGCGGTGGGTTTCCACGGTGTCGAGGCTGATCTCCAAGGCGTGCGCGACTTCCTTGTTTGCCTTGCCTTCGGCCAGCAACTGAACGATCTGCCGTTCCCGGGGCGTCAGGCGAAAGCGGGGGACGATCTCGTCGGACGAATCGGTGGTCACCGGTTTGTGAACGTCATTGCCGGTCATCTTGGGAGTCAGAAAGTTTTTTCCCGCCACCAGGGTTTCAATCGCCTTGGGCAGCAATTCAGCCGCATCACTCTTGAGCAGATAACCCCGGGCGCCCGCCAGCAGGACTTCATCCGCCAACGCTTCCGAGTCGTGCATGGTCAGGATCAGCACCTTGGTTTTGGGCGAGGCGATCTTGATCTGGCGCGTGACGTCCAGACCGTTCAACTCCGGCATGGTGATGTCCAGCACGGCGATCTCGGGTTTGTGTTTGCGGGCGAGTTCGACCGCGGTACGACCGTTGTCGGCTTCGCCGCATAGTTCCCACGAGCGTTGGCTTTCGATGACGGCCTTGACGCCCTGGCGAACAAGGCCATGGTCGTCAGCAATGATGATGCGAAGCGGTTTCATGAGTTGTCGGGCTGGGTTGGAGATGAAATCAGAGTGGTGGCTGACAAAGGAACGGAAGCGAGTACAGTGACGCCTTCCGGGTCGGACTCGACGGTGAGATGACCCCCGACCATGGTGAGCCGTTCCTGCATGGCAGCCAGACCGACCCCGGCATTTCGCGGGCGTTGGGCGTTGTTCCCATTGCCAGGAGTCGGCATGCCCCGGCCGAAATCCTGGATCTCCACGCGCACTTCATGTTCGTCCCGGGCGAGGCGGACGGAAATCTCTTTGGTGCCGGAATGGCGGACGGCGTTGGCGATGCTTTCCTGCACCACCCGGAACAGGGTCAGTTCAATTTCACGGGACAACCGGCCTTCATACCCATCAAAGCCGGCGGTGACCTGGATGCCGCTCCGGCGGGTGACTCCGGCGGCGAAATCCTTCAAGGCGCCCACCAATCCGAATTCCTCGAGCAGCGGCGGGTGCAAGACATACGTGAGGGTGCGGATCTCCTGGATGGCTTGATCGAGCAGAAGCAGCGTCTCCGGTTGCAGGGATTGGGAATCGTGCCCGCGATCGTTGAGAATCCGGGTGAAACCCATTTTCAAGGCGGCGAGGTGTTGCGCCGTGGTGTCGTGCAACTCCCGGGCGATGCGGCGGCGCTCCTCCTCTTCGGCATAGAGCAATTTGGCCGTCAACTTGTGCCGCTCCGCTTCAGCCTGTTTGCGGGCGGAGATGTCCTGCATGATGCCGGCCAGGACGACTGGCTGGTCACTCGCATTGCACCGGATCTGCCCGTGATGCGCCACCCAGAAGATCCGGCCTTCCGCCGCGCACATCCGATATTCCATCGCCAGAGAACTGCGCCGCTCCAGCGCCAGTTGGATGGTGCTCAAGACGGAATCCGCATCCTCCGGATGGATGAATCTGGCGAACACCGTCAAAGACAGCGGCAGCGGCGTATCCCCGAAAATCCGCCGGGTCTCGCTGGAACAGATCACCCGGTCGGTTTCAATGTGCCATTCCCACACGCACATGCTGGCCGCGCTCAACGCGAGTTTCAGGCGGCTTTCGCCTTCACTCAGACTGCGGTTCTGACTTTCGATCTCAGTCAACATCTGATTGAACGCCGTCACCAGGTCGCCGATCTCGTCGGAAGATTTATTGAGCACCCGGACGCTGTAATCCTTGTTCCGGGTGATCTGCCGGGCAACGGCGGCCAGTTTGGCAATCGGGTCGGACACCATGCCTTGCAGGCGGGCGGCCAGCAGCACCGCAACCCCAACCAGACCGACCAGGAACAACACCACGATCAACAGAAAGGTTCTGGCCCGGGCGACCTGCTGCTCCAGATTGGAATACAAGACAATGATGCCTACAGTTTCCCCGTCCAGCTCGATTCTGCGGGTCAGCGCCAGGCGCTTGGCCTCAAATGAATGACCTTCGCTCCGTGAGAACTGCGGCGGGAAATTATTCGCCACTCCCGCGCGACTGAACGAACCCAGCAACTTGCCATCGTGAAAAAAGATGTACGCGCCATCAATCTCACTGCGGGCTTTGAGCGCGTTGAGCGGGTCTTGAATGTCGCGCAGATCCTGGAAGGCGACCGCCACGGAACTGTTGGCGGCGGTGACCTCGGCAATGGAAGCAATCTGGGCGACGAGATTCTGCTTCGCATTGATCGTGTCGTAAACCCAGACGGCCACCGCGCCCAGCGACAACACGACAAAGCTGGTGCCCAAAATGACCAGGCTTAACCGCCACTTGATTCGATTAAATTTCGACAGCGGCATCGGTTCAATCAGTTTTTTGCGGTGGCACGGCGGGCGGCGCGTCGTCAGGTGGACGCAGACTTTTGTCCAGGCGGATCAAACGCGAACTCAGTTGCAACCGGGCCTGCTTGGTGGCTTCCAGATTGATCCGCAGATTGATGCTGGCGTTGGATTTGACCAGCGCGATCATCCCACGCGATTCAAAGCCCTTCAGGTCGCCAACGGTCAGGATGGGCCGGCCGCGCAAGGCGTCGAAAATGGAATCCAGTTTGCGCCGTTCCGATTCGCTGATGAACAGGACCTGGCAGTTGGTGATCTGTTCCACCGAGGTGAACCGGACGATCTGCACCGGGCGATTCTTGACCATCCGTCCGGCCACGATCTCGTCGAGGGCCTTGTCAAACGGGTCCTTGCCGAGCACCCCCAGCACCACCGGAGTCGTGTCGTTGGCAAACACATTGGTCGGCCATTCGACCAGTTTGGCGAAGTTGAGAAGGAAGGCGGCCTTGACCTTGTTTTCCGGCGCCTGGAGTTCCTGGCCCAGGACAAAAGCGGTCGGCCACCACAGCAGGGCGAAAACATAACAGCTCTGGAGGAACATCCTCCAGCCTGCGCCAGTTGCGGTGAAGCGTGATTTCGGTTTTGGTGCTAAAAGCGCCACGTTATTTTCCCATAGACACTCCGCTGGACTTCCCGTTGTCCAGTGATGACCTGGGTGGCGGCAAACTCCGGATGCGCTGGCTCGATCAGGTTCAGCCCCACCAAGGAAAGTTCCAGATTCGGTTGCGGTCGCCAGGCGATCCGCGCGTCAATCGTCGCGTAGGCCGGAACATGCGGATTTTCCAGTTCGTCCACGTATCGCAGGCCGATATCAAAATCAACATTGTCCGTCAGATCCATCTGGGAACGCAGGAAGAATTGATGCCGCGGGGCATTGCCTTCCAAGAGCGCCACCGTGGCGAAGTCCGCGCTGCCGGCGGTCGGCACCAGGCTGAGTTCGTAATACGTATAGCCCCCGCGCCAGCGCCAGCAATCGAGCATCTGCCAGTCGGAGGCCAGCTCCACTCCCCACGCCTCGCCTTTCAATTTGTTCGCCGTGTAGAACGTGGCGACGGGCACGGGTGGATCAGCAGGCGGAGCGCCGGGTTCAAGACTGCGCAATTCATTGTAATCATGGTAAAAGGCCACGACATCGCAGGACAACCGGGGCGCAAGCATGGAACGATAGCCGAGTTCATACGCGATGAGCGTTTCCGATTCGCTATCATGATTGCCGAGGACTGAAAGGACATTGCCAACCGTATCAGCAGGCCGGTTGATGCGGATGTCTTCTTCCGCGCGGGACGGCGTGCGCACGGCGCGGGAGATCGAAGTCCAGACCGTGCTTTCATCCGTCGGCGTCCACGCCAGCCGGCCGCTGGGCTGACATTCAAAGCCCGTGAACTCATTGTGCTCCAGGCGCGCGCCCAGGGTCAGGCGGAGTTGATTTTCCACCAACATGATTTCGTCCTGCGCAAAGATGTTGAACAGACTGGAACTGCGGTGCGTGGGGTTGAAGCTGCTGGCGTAACTGTTTTCAATCGCGTCGGTCGTGAACCGATATCCCAGTCCCCACACGATGTCGTTCCAGGCGTTCAGCTCAAAGTGATGCTGCGCGTCCACGTCGAACACTTCCCGGCGTTCCTGCGGCAGGTTGCTCTCGCGTTCGGTGTGATCGTAGTAGGATTGGATCTTCAGCTCCGACCCGTTGGCGAGCTGCTTGGTCCAACGCCCCAGCACATTCGCGCCGGAGATACTGAAGTCATCCGAGCTGGTTTGAACAAACGGCGCCGCGGGGATGGCCTCACTGAATTGCCAGCTTTCCTTGCCGGCATACAGGTCGCCCTGCAACGTGAACAGGTCGGTGTCCAGCGAACCCCAATCAATCCGGAACCCACCGCGCCCCACCTGCCAGTCATCGTCGCCAGCGGCCCCGGTCGGATAAACCGAGTCGTCCTTGTTCTTGTAACTTCCATAGATGCGGAAGAAACCTTCCCCACCGAACTTCCCGCCGTACCGGACGCCGCCGAACGCCCGTTCCTCCGTGCCGCCCCCGCCGGACACCAGCCAGCCTTGCGTGTCCTGCGCCAGCTTGGAAGTAATGTTGATGACGCCGTTGACGGCGTTGGCCCCCCATAGCGCCGCTCCCGGCCCGCGGATGACTTCAATCTGTTGCAGATCCTCCAGGATCGTGTCCTGCACATCCCAATAGACGCCCGCGAACAGCGGCGTATAAACGCTCCGCCCATCCATCTGCACGAGCAGCTTGTTGGCATATTCATTGTTGAAGCCGCGCGCCGTGATCGCCCAGGCGTGGGAATTGATCTGCGCCACCTGCAGGCCCGGCACGTAGCGCAACGAGTCGGCGATGGTGGTGAAACCCTGGCGGCGGATATCTTCCTCGCTCACGACGTAGATGGCCGCCGCGGCTCCGCTGAGCGGCTCGGAATGTCGGGAAACGGAGGTCACGCGGACTTGCGTCAATTGTTCCAGCTCCAGATCGGCGAGGTCTGTTTTGGCCGATTGCGCAAACAGGGATGCGGCGGTGCTGATCCAGATGCATCCCGTGATAAGTTTTCGCATAGCGTGAAATTCTGATGCCCCGATTGCCCTGGCGACGTTTCAACTCGTCCGGCTAAAGGGAACCAGCGAGTAATTCTTGATTACGACCTTCCCGAACTTCCGAATAAACATCAACATGAGCCCCTGAAACGTCGTCGCGGTGGTGAGATAGCCCAGCAATTCGCTGAGCGGAATCCCGCCCCCGCGATAGGTCACAAAGAATGGGAACGTATTGGCGCGATCATAAATCCAATCGCGATTCAGGCAACAGTGAAAAAACTCCCAGCAGGGCATGAACATCCCGCCCACGCCCACCGCCCAGATCCAGAAGGCCGGCGATTGCGTGTAGGCCCGGTAGTTCGGGCTGATGGCCGAGGCGACCAACGTGATGACAAACCCGACGCCCGCCAGCCAATAGAGATAGTCGGTGCAGTTGGGATTGGGAAAAATGAAATAGATCGCCACGAACGCCGTGAAGGTCAGGCCAAAGACAATGGGGAAAACCCAGCGCAATCTAGGGTGCTTCTGCTCGAACCAATGATCGGGCAGGAGATGGGAAAAGAGCGAAAACAGCGTGACATGGAACAAACAGAACAGCGGGTAGAAAAAGTATTCCATGGCGGGCATATCGTTGCCCAACCACAGATGCCGCGTCCAATGTCCCCAACCTTCGCCCGATTTCGTGATCCACAACAGGTAACCCTCGGGCGGACGATAATACCAGGAGCCGGATTCGACGGCTTTGTTCTGCGCCCAGATGCTGATCGGGATGAAACAGGCCAGCACCAGAAACGTCATGCACCACGTGAACCGCGCGGAGTAATACGGCCAGGCAAAGAGAATCCCGCCCACCATATAGGCCAGCGTCGCGCCCTCATAAGTGTAACCCCGCAGATAAAGCGTCACCCCGACCCCGACGCTGAGACTCGTCAGCAGGAGACTCAGCGGGGTCGTGAGACTAAACCGGCTCTGCGGCCACAATGGTTGATTAAGTTTTGCGAGCATCAAGCCACCGTTTGGTTTTTCGCGCAAGGAAACCGGGCTTGCGGCGGAGCAATTCGGTTTCATTCTCGCGCCCCTTCTTGCCCTTATCACGAATCAAAATCCGCGTGGGCTCATGAAATCCCGCCCAACGTTCCTCTTTCTTGTAGGTCTGCCCCTGCTCGTCCACCACGTAGATGATGTCGTAGAACCCCAGCGTGGCCCAGAGGTACAGGTAGTAGAACAGCGGCACGACCCCGAGAATCCACAGAAACTCACAGACCGGAATCTGGTGCCCCGTGACCCAGCCGAAGATCGGCACCCGGATCAGGAACAGATCGCGCCCTTCGGGAAACGTCCAGACCTGGAGCACATCCGCCATCAACTCGAAGATCAGCCCGAGCAACACAAACACGCCCACCGACAGAAAGAAGAATACCCGCCAGGTCGCAAATTGCAGAATCACCTGATATCTCCAAGCCAGCCCCAACAGCAGGGCATAATACGGCGCGAGCGCGAGGCTATAGGACCACTTGCCGGTGCCGGTGGCGATGTAAGGTGTCCCGGTGGGATGCGGAATGATCCACTCCGGCACGACGAGCGCCACGGCCACCAATGGCAGAAGCAGATAGAATCGAAGCAACGTCAAACGCGAAGCGGTGCGGACATTCATTGGATGCGATTACACTTCTGAGCAACGATGGTTCATACTTCGCCCCAGGAAGCCAGACAAGTAAAGCCCAATCCCGACATCCCAAGGTATAACCTCGTACGCCTCCCCAGACCGGAAGCATAATAAACGCAGAGACGCAAAGAACGCAGAGCAGCGCAGAGAATGTTTCTACTGAATTCGCTCACCCAGCAGTGTGTTCGCCGCAACTCTCCTCCTCTCAGCGTTTCTCTGCGACCTTTGCGTCTCTGCGTTTCTCCCGTCGGATTGCAACTCCACGAATTCAGCTTGAAATCTACCCCAGCCGCAATCCCGGCTTCATCGGATGGCCGGCCAGAAATTCTGTCGCCGATAGCCGGCGTCCGCCCTCACGTTGCAACGCGGTGATCCGCAGCGAACCTTCGCCACAACCGACGAGAATTCCGGTTTTGTCTGCGCCCAACACTTCGCCCGCCGGACCGCTCGAGGCGCCGACTTCCGCCTGCCAGAGTTTAAGCAACACCGGCTGCGCGGCTCCGGGCAGATACGTGAACGCCCCCGGCCACGGCGTGAAGGCGCGGATGCGATTCCAGATCGCCCGCGCGGATTGCGACCAGTCAATGCGCCCATCCTCCTTCTTGATCTTGGCGACATGCGTCGCGAGTTCGTGCGGTTGCGGCTGCGGCTGAATCGTTCCGGCGGCGTAGGCCGGGATGGTTTCGACCAGCAACTCAGCGCCGAGTTGCGCGAGGCGGTCATGCAGCGTGGCCGCGTTGTCCCCGGCGTGGATGGGAGTGGGGCGCTGCGTCAGGATGTCGCCGGTGTCGAGACCGACATCCATCTTCATGATGGTCACACCGGTTTCGGATTCGCCGTTGAGGATGGCGGACTGGATCGGCGAGGCGCCGCGATATTTCGGCAGCAACGACGTGTGGACATTCAGGCAACCCAATCGCGGCAGGTCCAGAATGCTTTGCGGCAGAATTTGACCGAAGGCGGCCACGGCAATCAACTCCGGTTGGAATGCGCGCAGTTCGGCGATGAATTTTTCGTCGCGCGCCTTGAGCGGCTGCAGCACCGGCAGATTGGCGCGCAGGGCGAGTTCCTTCACCGGGGATGGTTGCAATTTGAGGTCGCGGCCTTTGGGGCGATCGGGCTGCGTCACCACGGCGACGAGCTGGAATGTTGGTTCGCGCAACAACGCCGCCAGGCTGGCCGCCGCCAGCGCCGGCGTCCCCATGAAGATGATCCGCAAGGCAACCATGAAAACTTGCGACCCGGTGGCGCGGTTATTTCAACACCTTGTCCACCCGCGCGAGGATGTCGCACAAGACTTTGGTGGGCGACTGGGTGGAATCAATGCGATGCACCCGCTTCGGACCGTAGAAACTCAAGACTGGTTTGGTCTCGGATTCGTAAACTTTGAGGCGATGCCGGATGACGTCGAGGTTCGCATCATCAAGCCGGTTCTCTTTCAAAGCGCGCCGCTGCAACCGCTGCACGATCGCATTGAAGTTGGTGCAGTGCAGATAAAAGATCGCCCTCACGTCGAGCGTGGCATCGAGCATCTGCGCCTGATGCACATTGCGGGGGATGCCGTCGAGCACCAGCACGTCTTCCTTGGGGTGAAACAGCCCGACGCGTTCACTGTTCTTGATGAACCGGCGCCAGAGCTTGATGGTCGGTTGATCTGGCACAAGCTGCCCGCGGCTGGTGTATTCGATGAACACCTTCGCGAGCGGATTCGACGCGCTCAAGGACCGGAACACGTCCCCGCAGGCGCAATGGAAGAAGTGCGGAATCGTCCCGAGGATTTTGCCCTGCGTGCCTTTGCCCGAGCCGGGCGCGCCAAACAGCAAAATCGTTTGGTATTTCATGACGGGTTGATGGCGTCCGGAGCCGGTTTAGGCGTCCTTGTGCTTGAGCTGGATCTCCTGGATTTCCAGGAACGGCATCTGCACTTCCTGTGACGCGCCGCCCTTATGCACTTCCAGGTGCATGTCGTTGGCCGCGATCCGCGAGATGCGCGTGGCCACGAATTCGCCGCGGACGGATTTGATCACCAACACCATGTCCTTGTCATCCCCGCGGCGGATGGCGGTGAAGAAGGCGGAAAACTTCGTCTCGATGAACCGGCGGTTGAAGGTGAACTGCCCGCGCTTGAACACCTGCGTCTGGGGCAGGGCCGGCACCGCCGCGTGATCGGCGGCGGCTTGACCATCCGCCGCGCCATGTTCCGCGGGCACTGCCGCGTCACCGTGGGAGGCCGAAGGCAAGGCGGCACCCGCTGGCGACGCCGGGGCTTCCACTTCCTCCGCCTCGCCTTCCCGCGACGGTAGTTTGGTCTTGAGGCACAGGAAAATAATCGGCCCGATGATCGGCGCGACCGCCGCGATGCCGCAAACCATCGCCGGCGGGTATGCCCGGATGGTGGCGATCTCGTAGGCCGCGTAAATGTTCGCCGCAAAGAGCAGGAGCAGGCACACCAGGCCAACCGAAGATTTGAACATCGCCCCGATCAACGAGCCTTTCTCCGGGCGCTCCAGGCGCGGCGCGGGTTTGATCTCTACCTGCGTCTTCTTGATGATTTCGTCCTCGGGAACTTCGATGTAGGGCGCGACGTACTCCGCCAGCTTCGCGTCCCTGCTGGTCGCCGCCAGCGTCTGCAATTCCTTCAGCGAGTCCTGGGAAATCTTGGACCAATCCAGATTGGTGTAAGCTCCTTCAATCCGGAGTTGGATGTAGGCCGGGGTCTTCTGGACGATATCGCCTGTAAACTTCAACCCGTCGGCATACTCGATTGTCGCCGCGCCGGCGCTCGCGGCGAACCACGCGCAGATTCCGAGCACCAAACCGGTAATTTTGGGAACTTTCACGGCTGGTTTCCTAACAGATGCCCGGCGGCAAAGGAAGAAAAAATGCCGGCCACACGCCACTTTCAACCCGAACTCCAGAATTGATTTTGAACAGGAGCAAACCGAGGAAACAGCGGTGGAGTTCAACGAAGTGCAACCGGAACCAAAGCCTTCACCGGCGTTGTGTGGGTAAATCATTCAAGCTCCGTTGGCTCGGTTTCCTCCTGTGAAGCCGACTTCGGAATCCGGGTTCAACGCGCGTTGCCGATCTCGCGGACCAGATCCTCCACCAGCCAGTTGCGACACCGGGCCTGCAAGCTGTCCGCCGTCGCGCCGTGTTGCCAGACGGCGTAACGCACCGTGCGACTCACGTCCGCCTGCAAGGCCGGTTGCGCCAGCAAGCCCGCGAGAAATCCCGCCAGCACATCGCCGCTGCCGCCCTGCGCGAGATACGGATTGCCCGACGGGTTCACGAAAACGTCCCCGGTGCTCCGACCGATCAGGGTCTGGTGGCCTTTCAACACCACCCAACAGTTGCCGTAACGCCGTGAAATTTCGCGCACGGCTTGCACGCGATCCTGCTGCACCTGTTGCGGCGTGGTCTTCAACAACCGCGCCGCCTCCCCGGGATGCGGCGTGATGACGCGGATGGCGTTGCGCGGCACATGATCCATGGATAACCAATCCAGCGCGCTCGCATCCACCACCACGGGCTGCGGCGCATCCCGCCAGAGTTTGCGCACGCTGACGATCAACTCCTTCGGCAAATCCTTCGCGGCCAGGCCCGGGCCGATGAGCAAGGCGGTGAAATCGTCGGTGAAATGGAGGTCGTGCGACCACGCACTCACCATGGCCGCCTGCAACTGTCCCGCCACCTGCAGATACGCCTGTGGCACGGGAAACGTCGTCACCAGTCCCGGCTGCGCCCGTTGCGCGCCCCGCGTCGCCAGCACTGCCGCGCCATGATACCCCAAACTGCCAGCGATGATGCCGAGATGGCCGAATGTGCCCTTGTGCCCGGCCACAGGTCGCGGCGGCGGAAACCCGTTGAACGCGGTCGGCAGTGTCCAGCGCACGTCCGACTCCTGCACGCAGGACGACAGCCCCACCTCCGGCGCCACTTCCAGCCGCCCCACAAAGGGCCACGCATTGCGCCGCAACATTCCCTGCTTGGGCGCCCCGACCGTCAGCGTGACCGCCGCCTGGATCGCCGCGCCAAAGGTTTCACCGGTGTCCGCATTCAACCCCGAAGGCACATCCACAGCCAGCACCGGGAGTTGCGCCTCGTTGATGCGGGTGATGAGTTTGATCCACGCTTCGTCGAGCGGACGGTTCAAACCGATGCCGAACAAGCCATCCACGAGCAGCGCGGGATTCCGGGTCAGCGCGGTCTCCAACCGGGCCAGATCTTCGACAGGCGATTTGACCTCGAACAGTTCCACGCGCCGCCCGGCGACGAATTCATGCGCGGCGCGGACGTCATCGCCGTTGTGACCTTTGCCGGCGAGCAACAGAATGAGTTCGTCCGGGGCGGTGAGTTGTTCGGCGCGACGTGCGACGCACAAGCCGACTTGTTGAATGACCTGCGCTTCCGTCTCGCCACTGGCCCAGGTGGCCTTTTCCCACTCGCGCATCTGCGCAATGCTGATGACGGGGATGGTCATGACGTCACCTTACCGAAAACCGCCAATCCGAAAAGCAGAAACCCCACACATGCTCATGCAGTGGGGGGTAACTGCGGAATTCACTAGCGTTCAGATCGCCCAACCTTTGCGATTCTCGCGCTTTACAAACTGCATCGCCTCGGGCGCGTTGGTGGCGCGCATGTTCGGGCCGTCCCATTCCAGTTTCTTGCCGGTGCGCAACGCCACACAGCCGAGCAGGATGATTTCGGTGAGATAAGCCGCGATGTCGAAGTTCGAATACGGCGTCGGTCCGCCCTTGCACGCCGCGATCCATTCCTGATGATGCCGGTAGTCCGTGTCGCCCGTGAACGCATTGCGCGGGATGACCTGCGGGATCGCCTTAACAGCTTCATGCGTGTTGCCGTTAATCAACTCCTTCTCGTCGTTCAAGCGCACGAAAAACTTCGCGCCATAGTCATCGGGCGAAAACAGCTTGCCCTTGTCGCCGACAAGCAGACAGCCGCTGCCGGGCACTTCACCCGTCATGGCTTCGATGTCGGCGGTGACGTCCTTGTTCGGCTTGTTGTTGCCGTCGTGCCGGAACGGATTGTCGGGCAGCGGATTGCCACCGTCATACCAATGGAAGTTCACCGGCGGCAGCCCATCGCGTTCCGGGAACAGGAAGCGGATCTTCGACTTGAGCGGATAGCTTTCCAGATTGATGCCGGAGGATTCCGCCTCGATCTCGCTCGGATAACCCAGCTTGAGCGCGCGGAACGGCATGTTGGCCGTGTGGCAGGCCATGTCACCGAGGGCACCCGTGCCGAAATCCTGCCAGCCACGCCAGTTGAACGGCGCATAAACGCCGCTGCGTTCGGCACGCCCACCGTTGTCTTGGGTCCAATTGCCCTTGTACGGACGGGACTTCGCCGGCCCCAACCACAAATCCCAATTCAACGTATCAGGTACCGGGTCGCTTCCCGTCGGGCGATCCATGCCCTGCGGCCAAACCGGACGATTGCTCCACACATGCACTTCGCGCACCACCCCGAGGAGGCCGGCTTGCACCACTTCCACCGCGCGCCGCAACCCGTTCTCGGCGCTGCCTTGATTGCCCATCTGCGTGATGATGCCATTCTCCTTCGCCAGCTTGCGCAACAGGCGCGCTTCATAAACCGTCTGCACGAGCGGTTTCTGGCAATAGATGTGTTTGCCCAGCCGCATCGCCTCGGCGGCGATGACCGCGTGCGTATGGTCCGGCGTGGAAACGATGACGGCGTCGAGGCCTTTCTCCTTCTCCAGCATCACGCGCCAATCCTGATAAAACTTCGCGCCCGGATACTTTTTCAACTGCCCGGCGGCGCGGGATGAATCCGCGTCACACAACGCCACGATGTTTTCGGTCGCACAATGATCGGTGTCGCTCTGGCCTTTCCCACTCGCACCCACGACGCCGATGTTGAGTTTTTCATTGGCGGAGATCCGGCGCGGGCCGGCGGTGGCGCAGCCGGCGAGCAACGCCGCGCTGGCGGCCGCAGTGGTGGAAATGAATTGGCGACGGCTTAGATAGGTTGAAGACATAACGATTAGCTACGCGGGCCGGCGGTTACACACAAGAATTTTTTGCAACGTGCGATGTCATAAAATGACCGCCGACCCAGCCTGGACTAGACGGCCGCGGCAAAAAAATGTTCAAACCACATAGACAAGCGTTAAAATTTACTTTTGCCCTCCCCGGCTTCGACTCATCTTGGCCGCGTGAAACTGTCTGCCGCCGAAATCCGCGCCGCCGTCACCGTCGCCCTTGCCGAGGATGTCGGCAGCGGCGATGTCACGTCGCTCGCCACGCTGCCGGCGAGCGCGACGTTCTCCGTGGTCATGCGCACGCGCGAACCGATGGTCGTCGCCGGTCTGGCCTTTGCGGAAACCGCGTTTCGTTCCCTGTCCTCCAAGGTGCGCATCAAACGTTGCGCCCGCGATGGCCAGCAGCTCAAGGCTGGCGCGGTGTTGCTGAAGATTTCCGGCCCGGCCCGCGCCCTCCTTTCCGCCGAGCGCGTGGCGCTGAATTTCGTCCAGCGCTTGTCCGGCGTCGCCACGCTTACCGCCCGGTTCGTCGCGGAAGTCAAAGGCACAAGGGCGCAGATCCTCGACACCCGCAAGACCACGCCCGGCTGGCGGCGCTTCGAGAAATACGCCGTCAGGTACGGCGGCGGACGCAATCACCGCATCGGGCTGTTTGACCTGGTGCTCATCAAGGACAATCACCTGGCCGCACTGCGCGCCGCCAAACCGAACGCCATCGCTGCTGCCGTGCAGCGAGCCCGCACGAAATTTCCGAAGCTGAAAGTCGAAGTGGAAGCCGACACATTGGCGCAAGTGAAGCAAGCAGTGGAAGCCGGGGCGGACATCATCCTGTTCGACAACATGAGCAACGCCAAATTGCGCCAGGCGGTGAAACTCGTCGCCGGCCGCGCCAAGACCGAAGCGAGCGGCGGCGTGAATTTAACGACCGTGCGCGGCATCGCGCAGACCGGCGTGGATTTCATTTCGGTAGGCGCGCTTACGCATTCCGCCCGCGCGGTGGACATCGGATTGGATTTTGTTGCCTTGTAGCCGCCGTACGGAAGCGGTGATCCCAAAGCTGCAGGGCTCCGCCTCGTTACCTCGGCGGCTACCAGTTACTTCGTCAACACCAGCCCGATGACTCCCGCCACGGCCACCACGCTGCCGATCAGCGAGTGGATCGTGGGCCGTTCGCCTTCAAAAATCCGCGCAAGCGGAATCACCAGCAACGGTGTCAGCGCGATGATCGCCAGCACGATGCCGGTCGGCGTCGTGCGTAGCGCGAGTTGCATGAAGCTCACGCCGATGGTCGGCCCGGCCAGCGCGTTGGCCGTCACCCACCACCAGGGATGCGGCGAATCCTTGATTACTCCCGTGCCACCCGCATCGGTCATGAGATTGACAGCCGATTGGGATTTCTGCCACCGGACGAACGCCAGAAAAATCCCCGCCACGATCACGCCGCCGATGATGCGTTGGAACGCGGCGTTTGCGCCGTCAATCGTTTGGTTCGCATCGCGGATGGCCATGAAGGCGCGCCGGCTGAACACCGCGCCCAGCGCGCCGCCCAGTCCCGAGAGCACGCCATACATCACGCCGATGCGCCATTCGCGCGGGTCGCGTTTCACCGATTCATGCGGCGCGAGCGCCAGGGCCACGCCCACGAGGATCACGACAATGGAAATGATTTGCGGCCACGCGAGCTGCGTTCCGAGCCAGAAACGTTCGATGACGACGGCAAAAGGCGCGGCGAGACATTGCGTGAACAACATCGCCAGTCGCGAGCCGATGCGCGGTAACGCCTGGTACAATGCCACGTCGCCCACGCCGAAACCCAGCAGGCCGCTGATGAAGAAATACGTCAGCCCCGCGCCGCCCAGACCAACGCCGCAGGTGAACGACCAGAGGCCGAGCAACGTGGTCGCGATGACGAGCCGCCAGAAGTTTGCACTCGCGCCCCCGATGATCTTGGTGGCGCGATGGCCGCAGGTGATCGAAACGGCAAAGAGCAGGCTGGCGGCGGCAGCGGCGATCATTTCGCTTTTTCCTTCGCCAGATCAATCGCGCGCCACATATACCAGGAAGCCACGGTGCGATACGGTCGCCAGCGTTCGCCGTGGGCGAGGATTTCCTTGGGCTGCGGCAATTCCTTCAAACCATAAACCAAGGCAAAACCGCTGCGCACGCCGTAATCCGTCGCCGGCAACACATCCGGTCGCCCGAGCGTGAACATGAGCAGCATCTCGACGGTCCACGGGCCGACGCCGCGAATCGTGGTCAGGCGTTCGATGATCTCCGCGTCGGAAAGTTTTGTGATGGCGCGGCGTTCCGGGACGACTCCGGCGATGGTTTTCGCGGCGATGTCTTTGATCGCGGCGGTCTTTGCCCGCGACAAGCCGGCACTGCGCAACTGCTCGTCCGGCGCGGCAACGATCCCTTGCGGCGTGGGGAATTTTGTTTCGGGAAACAACGCGAGGAAACGGTTGAAGATGGTTTGCGCGGCCGTGCCGTTGAGTTGTTGATAGGCCACGGAACGCACCAGCGCCTGCCACGGCTGGACGCCCCGGCGCGGCGCGAGCGGACACGGCCCGACCCGCTTGATGATTCGCGCGAGGACGCGATCGGCCTTTTGCAGATGCTGGAGGGCGGCGGTGTTCACACGAGGGATGAAAGATAGCTTCGGATTTGCGCGCCTAGTTCAGCGTTTTCACGGTTTCCACGCGGGCGATGAGCCACTTTTTATCCACCAGCTTCAGGGTGAGTTTCAATTCCTGCACGATGAGGTGGCGCTCGCCCGCCGACTCGGCGTTCACGGTCACTTCGACCACGGCGCTCTCGCGGTTTCCGGCCAGCGTGACGACGGGATCAAAAAACTTCACCTTCAAGGAACGGATGCCCGCCTTCGCGCGCAAAGCGGCACAGAACTGGGCGATGTCCGCCCGGGTGGTTTCCTCCTCGAAGAACCCGCGCGGTTCGATGTTCATGCGCACTTCCGCAGCGAAGAAACTGGCGAACTTGCTGGCGGCGACTCCGGTGGCGACCAGGCCTTCCGGCCCTTGAAACGAGGCCGCTTCGGCCAGCTCATTGAGTTGACGCCGGATGGCCTCCTCGGGCGAGGGATGAAAATGAATCCACAACCAGACTCCGGCCCCGATCAACCCGCCGAAAACAAAAACCCGCAGAAATAATTTCATAACATGATCCGCCCGATGATCCGCTCGCGCCGCGCCGCGCCCTGCTGATGATTCTCAAACGGCATGGAGCGATTGTCGCCCACCACGTAATATTCGTCATCGCGCAACCGATAATGCTCCGGGCGCACGTTCCAGTCGCAGGCGTTCTTGACGTAGGGCTCGTCAAAGAGCTGCCCGTTCACCGACAACCGCCCGCCCACAAATTCAATCGTCTCGCCCGGCATCCCGATGACGCGCTTCATCAACATGATGCTGTGCCCGCTGTAACGCACCGCCACCACGTCCCCACGTTTGGGTTCGGAACTGAGATAGGCGAGGCGGTTGACGAAGTTGACCGCGCCGGGTTTGTAGGTGGGCAACATGCTCGGCCCGTCCACGCGCACCGGCAGCAGAACGAACTTGAACACCACCACCGCCGTGACGACGAGCACGCTGATGCGGATCATCGTGAGCCGCGGATTGCGCCCGATGATGATCGTTCGCACCCACGAATGTTTGGCTGGCTGGTCGCTCTGCATGTCACCGCCCGGCAAGCCGGACTGCTTGAAGGAAAAGTTTCAATGCGCGCCGCGCCTTGCGCAAGCGCAGATTGACGCCACGGAGAGAAAGAGTTACAAGCACAGCAGCACTTCAATCCGACCGGTGCCGGGAGCGGTTCTCCGCTGGCGATGGAGGGGAGGAGTGTTACATTCTTGATGCCATGAGTGCTCACGACAAACCTTTGCGCATGGTCACCTGCGGGTGGTGCGAGACCAAAGTCTTCATTCCCGGCGACCTCGCCCCGCTGGCCACCGTGCCGTGCAGCAAGTGCGGCCACCCCATCATGATGCCGATGATGCTCCGGCAATTCGAGCTGCGCAGCATCATCGCCTCCGGTGGTTACGGCACGGTTTATCGCGCCTTCGACACCATTCTTGAACGGCTGGTCGCCGTGAAGCTGGTCAAAAAGGAGAAGATGCAGGATGCCGAGGCGATGGAAGGCTTCCTCCGCGAAGCCCGTGCTTGCGCCCGGCTCAATCACACCAACATCATCCACATCTACAGCTTTGATGAATACGACGGACAGGCCTACCTGGTGATGGAACTTGCCGATCACGGCAGCCTCGATGGCCGCATCGAGAAACAGACCCGTGTCTCGGAACTGCACGTGTTGGACATCGGCATCGCCATCTCGTCCGCGCTGGACCTTGCCTTGAAGCACAATCTGCTGCATCGCGACATCAAGCCCGGGAACATCCTCTTCGACAGCGACAACGTCCCCAAGCTCGTGGACTTCGGCCTCGCCCGCAGCGTGGAAGCCGAGCCGGAATCCGCCGCCGTCACCGATGGCACGCCGTATTACGTCGCCCCGGAAAAGATCAAACGCGAGAAGGAAACCTTTCTCTCGGACATGTACAGCCTGGGTTGCACGTTGTATCAGGCGCTGACCGGTCATCCGCCTTTTGACGCGCCCACGGTAGAGGAACTCGTGGCCGCGCACGTCCACACGCCATTGACGCCGCCGAATCTGGTCCTGCCGGAAATCACCCCGATGACCAGCGACATTTTGGTGAAGGTGCTCTCGAAGAATCCGGCGGATCGTTATCTCAGCTATGACGAGTTCCGTATGGGAATGGAAGCCTCCCGCAGCCAGTTGCTCATCCAGCAATACGCCCAATCCGACCAGCCCAAACCCAAGAGCAAAACCAGTTGGTGGCGCCGGTAAGTTTTGCGGCGCGTTTCCGCATCAAAGAAAACAACGGAACACGCTGGGAAAGCCGTGTTCCGCTGGATGTGTGTATTTACGGATTACGGCGCAAACAAGGGTAGGAATGATCTTGGTCAAGGGCGGCAATCCGATTCAAAACCACGCCATCGGATTTGGCGTATGGACTATTTCAACCATAGTTCAATGATTGCCATGCAAATGTGGAGAAAAATGTAAACCGGGAGCACGCAAAGACCGATAGCCAAGAGTCGGGCCACGTCACGCCCCAGGCAGATGACCGGAATCAGGATGATGATGGCAAAAAGCGGGATGGCGATGTGGAGTAAATCCAAAGCACTCCACTTGGAACCGGCGAGTTTGGGAACGCTCCACAGGACCACAGTGATATTGGCGACCAGACCAACGGCAAGTCTTAATGAAACCAGCAAGCTGGTCCGGCGGGGAATCAAGGCCTGTTTCCACCACGCGCCCGGATTTTCCGGGTGGGGAGTTTTGGCTGTAGATCTACTTTGACGCTTCACGAGGAGAAACTGGCAGTTGAATGAATCGAGAGATCCGGTTGCTTTTTTGAACCGCGTCATAAGCGCGAAACCCGTCATCTCGGACTGGCCTTGTCCCGGAGCCGACTTGCATCTACCAGGTCCCGTCCGCCAGCGCGGCGACGACTTGCCGGGCCAGATCCGCGCCCAGCAACGGCAGCGTCTGCCGTTCCGCGCTGGGCAGATCCGAACCCACCCGCATCAACGCGCTGCCCGTCAGATCGCGCTCCAGCACCACTTTCCCGGTGATCCGTTCGCGGGCGACCACATGCGCAAACATCCGCAAGTGATAGTCGCGCGCCGTGATCACATCCGTGGACAGAAACGTCACTTCCCCGCGCTGGTATTGCCTGATTTCACAGGTGACGATCAGGTCGGAATATTCATCGTTGGCGAGGCGGAAGGTGCCTTCGCGTTGGATCTCCTTGCGCAACGCACTGGTGGTCGCGTCGCCGAGACGCGGTTCGAGCGTGCGGTTCGCCACCGGCACAATTTGCACGCTCCGATCGCCCGCGCTTTGCCCATTGCTCGGGCCCAGCCGATAGGCGCACCCGCTCAACCCACCGGCCAACACGAGGAGAAAAATGATGACAAACCCGCGCATATCATGGCGTCGGGGCCGGCAGCCGCTGTTTGATCGCGTCAATGCGCTCGCGCGCCGTGTTCGCATACGGGGAATTCGCCCCGTTCAACAGCACCTCGTTGTAATACACCAGCGCGCCGTTCCACTTCTTCTGCTTGGCGTAGAACTCCGCGATCTTGAAGTTCCCGCGGGCCTGTTCGTTCTTCAAGGCCACGATGATGTCCTGCACTTCGGCGACCCGTTGGTCCTGCGGATACAACACGATGAAATCGTTGAAGGTCGCGATCGCCTGTCCCGCCGTGCCCTGATCGTATTCCGCCGTCTGCGCCTGCCGATAGTACGCCATGCCGGCATAATACAACGCATCCGACGCGATGGCCGGCCGGTCATGATAACGGTCGGCAGCGCGTTCATACGCCACCACGGCTTCGGGATAATTCTTGTCCTTGACGTAGGCCGCCCCGATCTGCAACTGGGCCTTCGGCGCGACCTCGCTGTAGGGCCCGCTGGCCACGATCTTTTCAAACAACCCCGCCGTCTTCTCCATGCTGGGCAGGAACGGGATGAAGCCCCACAACCGGAAGCGTTGCCCGGCCAGAAACCGCAGCCCGATCTCATACTGCCGCTCCAACGCCTCGGTGAGCTTGTCGCTCTTCGGATACGTGGTGAACATCTTCTGATACTCCTTGAACGCCTTCTCGTCGTTGCCATCAATTTCATGGCAGCGGGCCAGGAGGTATTGGGCGCTGGGGGCGTAATCCGAGAGCGGCCATTTCTTGAGCAGATAAGCGGAAGATTTCTCGGCGAGGGAATAATCCTGGTTGTCAAACGCCTCCTGCGACACGGCCAACTGCTCCTTGGCCTGCTCTTTCCGCCATTTGCCGCCACTGCCGTAGGTTTCATACGTCCAGCCCTCGCCCGGCGTGTACACCAGTGGAGCGGGCGAACGATGGGCGCACAACATCACCAAGGTGATGAGGGCCAGGAGAAAAATGGACCGACGCGTCATGGTGCGGACGGTACCGCCGCCCGCAAATCAAGTCAAGAATCCCAGCCGGAAGAGCGACGGCTCAAACCTCGGAGCCGGAAGGGCCTCTTAATCGTAATCTTTTTCTTAATCTTCAGGCCCGGGAGATTAAGAGTAAGAAAAAGATTAAGAGTAAGAAACGGGACTGCCGGCTGCCCCTCGCCCTGGCAGAAGTCACCCACCACCCTCAGCCTTTGTACACGATCATCACCGCGTATTCGCTCATGATTTTTTGTGAGCCGATGTCCAGATGCGAGTAGGTCAGGGGGGTGACGCTGACAATGTGGGTTTCGCCAATCTTTTGCAGAAAATCGCTGACCATCTCATCGAACCGGTCGTGGCCGACCTCGACACAATCCGTGTGCCGGATGGTTTTGACGCGCAGCTTGCGATCTGATTCCTTGGCCGCCACTTCGAGCGGTTTGGCCGCTTTCGCGATCAAGCTGGCCGTCGGCTGGGCATGCACGGGAACTTTCAAGTGCATTTCCACCTTGGCCGCCGCAGACGAGGCGATGGATGACATCGGATGTGCGGGGTCGCCACTCGAAGGCGGAATCACGGGCAGATGCGCGCTGGAGCGCGGCGCGGCCGGAATGACAATTTTTTCCGAGCAGGAGGGACAGTTGATTTCCGAGCCGGCGCCGCTGGCGTCCACGGCAAGTTCCTGCTCACATTTCGGGCAATTGAAGATGATGTCCATAGGCCACAAGTTGTTCGACGGTGCGGCGAGCCTATGCCTCCCCCGAAAGCCTTACCAGAAAAAAGTTTCCGCCGCGCCAAAAAACAGTCGGCCACCTGCGAGGAATTCAGCCTACTTCTTCTCCTTGGCCTCGGCCTCGAACTGGATTGCGCCGGAATTGATGCAATAACGCAACCCGGTGGGATTCGGACCGTCATCGAACACATGCCCCAGATGTCCGCCGCACTTGGAACACAACACCTCCGTGCGGGTCATGAAATGACTGTCATCCTTCGCTTCGGCGACGACATTGGAAGCCGCCGGGGCATAAAAACTCGGCCAACCGCAGCCTGAATCGAACTTGGTGTCGGACACGAACAACAACTCCCCACAGCCCGCACACTTGTAAGTTCCCTTGTCCTTCGTGTTCCAATACGCGCCGGTGAAGGCGCGTTCCGTGCCCTTCTTACGCAAGATCTCGTATTGCTCGGGCGTCAGTTGTTTTTTCCACTCTTCGTCGGATTTGATGACGGTGGGATTCATATTTGTGGTGGTGGATGGGAGGGACGACTTCGAGGCAGAAACCTTTTCCGGCCCGGGCGAGGAATTGCATCCCGCCAGCAAAACGGCAGCACTACAAAGGCTGAGATAAAGAACGGCTTTCATGTTCATGCCTGGTTCGTCGGTCGGATAAATTGACCCTGACAACCCCCGACCCGTTCGGAATAATCTAACTGAGGTCTAACTAAGAGCGTATAACAAAAGAGGCTTTTAGGTAGGGCGCGTCAGTCCTCTGCGCGCCATCGTCTGGCTGGCGAAGTGCGGCGCGCACGGAGTGACGCGCCCTGCCAGCCGCCGCAACAAGTTCGTTCTGTTACAGGTTCTAAGCCAATGGCGCGCGTTCCTTGTGCCACGGCGTGCTTTGCTCGTAGGCGTGGGCGATCTTGAGCAGCGCTTCCTCCCCAAAGGGTTTGCCCAGCAATTGCAGGCCGATGGGCAGCTTGGGCGACTTCGTGAAGCCGCACGGCAAGCTCACGCCACAAATGCCGGCGAGGTTGCAAGAGATGGTGAATACGTCCGAAAGATACATCTGCAGCGGATCGTCCGACTTCTCGCCGATCTTGAACGCCGCCGTCGGCGCGGTCGGCGTCACGATGGCATCCACCTTCTCGAAAGCCTTCAAGAAATCCTGCCGGATGAGCGTGCGGACTTTTTGCGCCCGCAAATAATAGGCGTCGTAGTAACCGCTGCTCAGCACATACGTGCCGAGAATGATGCGCCGCTTCACTTCCGGGCCGAAGCCCGCGCCCCGCGTGTTGCGATAAAGTTCAATCGGGTCCGCCCCATCCACCCGGGCGCAGTAACGGATGCCGTCAAACCGCGCCAGATTCGCCGAAGCTTCGGCGGGCGCGATGATGTAATACGTCGCCGCCGCGTATTCCGTGTGCGGCAAGGAAATTTCCTCCACGGTCGCGCCAAGTGATTCCAATTGCTTCACCGCGGCGTCCACGGCGGCTTTCACTTCGGGATCGAGGCCGCCGATCATGTATTCCTTCGGCAAGCCGAGCCGCAGGCCCTTGATGTTTCCATCGAGCGCCTTGGTGTAATCCGGCACGGGCTGGTTCACGCTCGTTGAATCACGTTGGTCGTGACCGCTGATGACATTGAGCAATGTGGCCGTATCGCGCACGTCCTTGCTGAATGGCCCGACCTGATCGAGCGACGACGCAAACGCCACCAACCCGTAACGCGAAACCCGCCCGTAAGTCGGCTTCAAACCCACACAACCGCAGAGCGCCGCGGGTTGGCGGATCGAACCACCCGTGTCCGTGCCGAGCGTGGCGATGACTTCGTCCGCCGCGACCGCTGCCGCCGAACCGCCGGACGAGCCGCCCGGGATGCGCGTCGTATCCCACGGATTGCGCGTGAGGCCGAACGCGGAATTCTCCGTCGAACTTCCCATCGCGAACTCGTCCATGTTCAGACGCCCAAAAATGATCGCACCTGCCGCCCTGAGTTTTTCAATGACCGTAGCGTCGTAGGGCGAAACAAAATTACCGAGAATCTTCGAGCCGCAGTTGAGCGGATGATTCTTCACCGCCAGCACGTCCTTGATGCCGATGGGCGCGCCCAGCAACGGACGGGTTGCACCGCTGGCCCCTTGAGCAATCTCTTTATCAATCGCATCCGCCTGCGCCAGCGCGTCGGCGGCATTGTGGCTGATGAACGCGTGAATCTGCCCGTCCACCTTGGCGACGCGATCGAGGCAGGCTTGCGTGGCTTCGCGCGCCGAGACTTCGCGTTTGGCAATCTTGGCCGTGAGTTCGGAAATCGTGAGTTGGTTCAGCATGGTCATTCAGCCACAGATGGACACAGATAAACACAGATGAAAAAATTCATCGGCGCGGGGAAGTCACATTCTGAATCTGTGTGCATCTGTGTTAATCTGTGGCTTCTATTCCACAATCTTGGGGACGACAAACAAGCCTCCGAATTTTTTCGGCGCGTTGCGCAGGGCTTCTTCGTGCGGTAGCGAAGGTTTCACTTCATCCGCGCGGGTGACATTGACGGTCGGAACGGCGTGCGCCGTCGGTTCGACGTGCGACACGTCCACGGACTTCAGTTGCTCGACGAAGCCGATGATGTTGCCGAGTTGCGCGCCGAGTTTCTTTTCCTCCCCGGGCGAGAGCGCGAGCCGGGCGAGGTGCGCCACGTATTTGACATCGAAATCAGTTCCAGCCATGCGCGGGAAATTAGGGGGTTCCGGGCGAAGTTCCAAGTTTCAACTACATCCGACCGCCGCGCCTCAATCCTCGTCAAACTTGCGCTGGAGCAACGCTTCGATCTCGGAAATGGCTTCCTGCGCATCGTTGCCATTGGCGTGGAGCGACAATTTGCTGCCCGGGCCGGCCGCCAGCATCATCAGGCCCATGATGCTCTTGCCGTTCACCGTTTCGCCGTCCTTTTCCACCATGATTTCACAGGCGAACCGGCTGGCAGTCTTCACGAACATCGCGGCCGGCCGGGCATGGATGCCCAGCTTGTTCTGCACGGTCAGTTCTTTGGTCAGCTTCTTTGCGCTCATTGAAATCGCCCTATTATTAAGCGGAATTCAGGCGTCACGCCATTCATTTCTGTTTCGCCGCGGCTTCCGCCGCCATCTGCGCGATCAACCGGTCGTTCAACTCCTGCGCCGGATTGTAGCCGGTGATGGTCAGCTTGGTGTGCATGGCGGCCACTTCGATCAGCCGCGCAATATCGCGTCCCGGCCGGATCGGGATGATCATGTGGGGCACTGGCACGCCGAGGATCTCGATGAACTGCTGTTCCATGCCCAGCCGGTCCACATCCGGCACATCGCTCCACGGCCGCAGGGAAATCACCAGGTCCACGCGTTTGTTGGAGCGGATGCTCTTGATGCCGAACATCGCCGCCACGTTGATGATGCCAATGCCGCGCACCTCCATGCGATCCTTGGTCAACGGCGCCGGGGTGCCGATGACGTGCTTGCCGTCTTCGAGATGGACCTTCACCACGTCGTCCGCCACGAGGCTGTAACCCCGTTCAATGAGCGCGAGCACGCTCTCGCTTTTGCCGACGCCGCTTTCGCCCTTGATGATCACACCGACGCCGAGGATGTCCACCATGCTGCCCAGTTCCGTGCCGCGCGGCGCGAACATGGATTCCAACGCCAGTGTCGCCAGATTGATGAAATTCATCGTGAGCTGCGGCGTGCGGAAGATGGGGACCTGCGCCTCGTTGGCGGCTTGAATCATCTGCTCGTCCGGCTTCAAGCTGCGACTGCACACCATGCAGGGAATCTTGAAACTGAACAGTTGCCGGTAACACCCGACGCGCTCCGCCGCCGTCAGCGACCGCAGGAAGAAAATCTCGGCATTGCCCAAGGCTTGCACGCGTTTGTAGGCGAAGTATTTCGTGAATCCGGCGAGCACGAGCCCGGGGCGGTTCACCGTCGGCTCGATGATCTCGCGCTTGAGCCCGCCTTCCCCGGCGATCAACTCCAGTTCCAGTTGCTTCTGATACTCTTTGAAGAATTGTTCGACCGTGATGACTTGATGTTTCATGGCGTGCCGGACGGGAGGATAGGCTGCCGAAGGATTGATTCAACCCGAATCGCCCGAATCAACCCGCTCTTTTCCCCGGAGCGCGCCCATCCTCCCGCCACACTCACGCCGGCTGGTTGCGATGCGACATCCGGCTTGTCCCGACTGCCACCACCACCCACAACGCCAGAAATCCCACCGCGCCCGCCGCGATGCGGCCCAGCCAGTTCACGTTCTTGGTGTTCGCCGCGTGAAAACTCACCGTCATCGCCTTGCCCGGCTCGGTCTGCAAGACCTGCGTGAACGAATGCCGCAGCCCGCGTGTCGGCAGATTGACCCGCAGCGGCCGCACCTTGGCCACCGCAACTTCCTGCGCGGCCTGCAACTTCTCCCATTGCTGTTCGGCCGCCTTGTTGAAATAGGCATCCTGCTTTTGATCGGCACCCGCCGGCGCGTTCATCCCGGCGGTCTGTTCGAACATCCCGTTGTTGCGGGTCAAAAACTCCTGCTGCGCCTGCACGATGTTGCTCGCCTGGGCGCGGCGGAGTTGCAACTCAACCTCCTTCGCCTCGCTGTCATCTTCCCGGCCACCGCTCCGGTTCTGCGCGCGCGAGTAATAATTCGCCGCATCCTTCACATTTCCCTCGGCCAGCTTCTTCTTCACGTTGTCGAGTTCGGTCTTCACGCCCTTGGCCGCCTCCTGCTTCGCCGCGGATTCGCGCAGCGAATAATCCAGCACCGAGAAACTCGCCTCATCGTTGATCGGCGGCAGATCCGCCGTCATCGTCGCCACCGTCACGCCCGCTTCGCGTGTCATCGTGCCGCTGAACTCGTCATATTGATAATCCGGCGGGAGAAACAGTTCCCAGCGCGCGTTCTTCAACGGCACATCCAGCGTCGGCGACACCAGACTCACCGCGCCTTTGCCGCGCGGGAATTGATTCTGATTCGTGCTCACGTAGGTCAACTCCACTGTCAACGCCGCGTCATCGCTGCCGGCGTTTTCCAATGGCAACAGCAGTTTCCCATCGCGCAAACTTGGCCGCACCGCCTGTCCCGCCACGAACGCCGACCACACCCGCGTGCCGGGCGGCAATACCACTTCCAGATGTTGCCGTCCATTGTTCCGCACTGCGACCGAGAGCGACGTCATCATCTGTCCATCCTCCGCCACGACAGTGCTCAAGTGGACGGTTTCCGCCAACGCCTGCAAAACTTCCGCCTCCGAATAACGCTTCACGTCCACCGCGAGCTGGTAGCCGGGCCGCAGATACCGATACGCCAGCGCCGTGTTCGCGTCCGCCGCTCCGGCCCACTCCGGCCATTCATGTGTGTCGAGCTTCAGCAATTCTGCCGCGCTCGCCTCGGTGATCTGCAGCGGCGCTTTCGCCACGATCGCCAGCGTGCCTGTCTCGCGCTCCACGCCTTCGACGCTCAGTTCCGCGAGATCAACCCGCTCGGCTGACGTGCTGCGCGCCTGATCCCATGTCACAGTCAGCGTGTAATTGCCGCGCACCTTGTTCTGCAATTCCACCCGCCACACCTCGCCCGTGTGATCGCGCCGCCGGATGTTCGCGCCGGTAATTTCCACATTCTTCAACGCCGCCGGAATCTTCAGGCGCAATTCCTTCACCGGCGCGTTCTGGATGTCGAACCGTACCAGCGCGCGACCGCTCACCAGCGTGTCGCTCACCGTCAACGTGCTCGCCACCTCCGCCCGCACCCACGGCGCGACGGTTTCCGTCGTCACCGTCAATTTCCACGGCGCGGCCACGCCGGATTCCGCTGCGATGAATTTGTAAGCCAGTAATCCCGTTTCATTCCCGCGCGGACTGCCGCCCGGCAACAACCCTACGGGAATCTCCGTCAACCCGTCGAACGCCGCCGTCTTGACCGACACGCCCGGCTCGGCGGAAACGGAAACAAACCCGGACAACTTCTGCGTACCCAGTGGTTGCACGCCCGCGAAGGCCAGTTCCTTCTCCAGACCTTTGACCGGCTTCACCAAATCCACCCGCAACGAATACGCGCCCGCCGTGCGTTCCTTGAGTGTCACCTCCACGACCCGTTCGCCGCCATCGTTGCGTTCATTCCATTGCAGCACATTCGCGCCAGTCACGGACTCGATGCGATACTCCGCCGGCACAGTAAACTTCAGCCCAAACACGCCAACACGTTTAATGACGTAATCAATCGTCGCCGCGAGGCTCAACTGCTCGTCGCCGACGCGCAGGCTGTTCCGCACCACGGCTTCGATCTGCGGCTGCAACGCCGTCACGCGCGCTTCCAACGTGAACTCCGGCTTGAGAAACCGGAACGCGCTCGTCACGCCCGACGCATTCTGCCCCACGCCGCTGCTGGCAAACGCCGCGGTGTCCACGCGCTGTAATTCATCCGTGCGCGCCACGGAGAATTCCAGCTCGTCCTCCGCGCGCAACGCCACCAAACCCGTCTCACGCTTCACATCGAGCGCGTGCGGGGTTTCGACCGCTGCCGTCATCGGCAACGCCTCGAGCGCCTTCTCCGTCTCGACCGTGAGCCGGTAATTCGGCGTCATGCCCTTGAGCAGATCCACCACGAGGATTTGTGACCCGCCCTCCTCCTTCGTCGTCCAGGTGCGGATGGAATCGCCCTCCACGCGCAGCAAACGTTGCCCGGCGGGAAGCTTCACCCGCGCTGAGCGCAACTCGCCCTGCGTGACCTGATAATCCAGCACCGAACGCACGTTCATCACGCCACCGCCGAACGATACCAGCGCTGCGTTCTGACACATCACCGTCGCTGCCACTTCCGCCGCCCGCTTCACGCGCGGCGTCCACGCGAGCGACACGCGTTCACCCGCGCCCATCAACGCATCGAGCCGGGTGTGTTGTGCTTCGGTCACCCGTTGGAAGGAAATTGCGCCCGGAAATTCCACGTCCGCATCCGGCTGATCAATCGTCAGGTTCAGCCGGGTCGTCAGCGCCGCCGGAATCGCGAACACCAACTGCCGTTTCGCCACGTCGCCGCTGAGCCGGACGAGCAGCTTGAGTTGCAACGTCGCTTCCCCTTTGCGCGGCAGCAGCACTGAAACCGTCTTCCCTTCCCGCACGATCTTCGCGTCCTTGGGCTTGGCGCTGAAGCTTTGCACCGCCACGTCTTCGCCGAAGAGCGCGATCTTCTGGTTCGCCTGCGCGGCGTTGACGCGGACGACGGCTTCGAGCTGCGCGACGCGTTCATTCACCGTGCCGGTGTAATTTGCCGACAGCACGGAAACATTCGCCGTCGTCGCGGGTGCTTCACTGGCCTGCGTCGTCAGCGGCAAGGCCATCAGGAACGCGATGATCAATCCCGCCACGGCGGGCGGGATTTCCGACGCGCCGGGTTCATCCGGATCGCTGGAGACTTCAACGTCCGCTTCGTTCTGCGCGCGGCGCGCCCAGAATTTCCAGACCAACCATGAAACCACCGTCAGCAGGATGATTGGAAAACCGACGATCAACACATCATGCAACGCGCGCCATGCGATCAACAGGCTCGCCACCGAACCGAACATCAGCGCGAGCGCCAGCGTCAGCACGAAGCTGTTGCGACTGCCACGCCATTGCCAGAACCAGACGACCAACCCCGTGAGAAACGCCGCGACCTGCGCCATCATCTGGCGTTGTTGAAACGTTTGCAGCGACATAATGCTCGCCGACACGCTCAACGGCTCGTCGCGCACATTGAGCACCTTGGTGAACAGGAAGGCATTGCCCGTGCGCGGAATATCAATGCGGATGGAACGCAGCCCGGCGGCCTTCGCGGGCGGCGGGGTCAACGCGGCCAAACCCGGGACCGCACCGGCTGCTGGCATCCCGCTTGAACCCGTAATCACAGCTCCCAGATTCCCAACGCCACCACCACCATGACCGCCAGCCATCGTGACCGGACGCCCATTGACTCCGGAGTTTTCCACGATGGCCCCGGCCGCATCCATCCGCACCGGAACTGCCGCCGAGGCGGGAGTCCCAAACCTATCCCCAAACTGCCGCGAACGGATGGCGCGCTCCTGCTCCACACGCGCCAGTTCTTGCGCCGGGACGCGCTGGATGAAACCGCGTTGTGCATACTCGGAAAATTTGCGATCAGAGATCATCTGCACGCTGCCGTCCGCCATCAGGACGTTGCAATGCCCGTTGATGATCGGCGAATAAGCGATGATGGAGTCGGGCGTGATTTCGCCGTCGCGATAACCCGCTCCGAGATAAGTGAACCGCTGTCCGGATTCGATATCGTAAGTGACCTTGTCCGTGGACAGCTCGTTCATCATCTCCTCAAACGACACGGGCAAGCGGTCATCGTTGTCGCCCGCAAAGATCCGCACCGCCAGACCGATCTGTTTCAAGTTGTTCACGCTGCTGATGCGTTGGGCCTTGGACTTCGCCTTGCTCAACGCCGGCAACAACATCGCGCCAAGGATTGCCATGATCGCCAACACCACCAGCGCCGTGAGCAAACCGCTCGCGCCGCGCCGCGCGGCGATGACCACGAGCGCGACCACCAACACCGCCAGCAGGCCGAACACGATCAAGCCCGGCCCGATCTCGCGCAGCACCTTGCCGTAGAAGGAGAGAAATTGTTTCCACGCGTCGAGCACGGCGTAATCCGTCCCTTGCGCCACGTTCATGCTGCCGCCAAAACTGGAAAGCCGTTTCGCTGTCGGCACGAACAGTTGCCACTCGGCATACGTGTTCGGCACGTCCGTTTGCGGCGCGTGAAGTTGCAGGGTTTGCGACCCGCTCTGCAACGCGGCTTTCTTCTCGGCATAAACGATGTCCACCGCGAAAGCCTGGTCGCGATTCGCGCCACGCGGCAGCGGCACGAGCAACCAATCCTTGTCGCGCTCCGGCTTGGCGGGCTGACCGTTCACGTAGCAACTCCAGAAGCTCGCGTTCGTTGGCAGTAGGAAGCGTTGGAATTGTTTGTCGTTGTTCTTCACCATGAACGACGCCTGCGTGAGCAACTCGCCCGCTTCAGTTAGAACACTCGTGAGTTGCGTGCGATCCGCCACCGCCGACAAAACTGCCGAAGCCTCGTAACGCTTCACGTCCACGGAAAGATCGTAGGTGTCGCCGGTGTATTGATATGCGAGCAGCACGGAACGCGTGATGAGCGCGCGATCCGCGCCCGACAACTCCGCCTCATCCACGCGGCGAAGCGGTTCGGCCACGGCCTTCGCATTCAACTTCAGACTCGCGGCCGTCGTAACCGCGACCGAACCCGTCTCCTGCTCCACATCCAGCGTGTGAATCCCCGCCACGGGCAACGTCGCGCCTTGCGGATCGAATTGGTAATCGTAAGTGACCACGAGCGTGTAAGCGCCCCACGCCTTGTCCTGCAACCCGATGGTCCACACATCGCCGCCCTGTTCTTTGCGCCGGATGCTTGGGCCGGTGAACTCGACATTTTTCCAGTGCGCCGGAACTTTCACGCGAAACTCCTGCACGCCCTGATTGATGAGGCCATAACGGATCGTCGCGCTGCCGCCCACGAGTCCGTCGCCCACGGTGACGAGATTGAAAATCTCCGCAATGACTCGCGCCGAAAGCCGCTCGGCGCTCAGGGATAATTTCCAATCCGCCGCATCGGCAGTGTAGGCGAGCAATTCATCGGTGCGCGCCGGGAGGCGGTTTACCGGAATCTCCCGCAACCCGACCAGTTCCGCCGTCTTGAGTTGGATGCCGGCGGCGGACGCAGCGCCGACCTGGGCCGTTTCTTTGGTCGCCCCGACGACGCGCAAGGGTTCAATCGCGAAGCTCTCGGGAAATTTCTTCAGCGCCTGCTCAAGTTGCACTTCAATGCGGCGCGCGCCCAGCACGCGGTTCGCGAAACTGACGCGGAGTTTGCCCTCGGTCATCTTCCAATCATCCACGCCTTCCCCGCGCACGTCGGCCACGACAAAACCCGGCTGCGGCTGGAGTTCGATCTGGTAGATGCCGGCCTTCTCGACGTTCAGCGTCAGCGCGTGATTGGCGAGCAGCCGCGTCTCTTCGAGGCGCGTCGTGACGCGGTCGCTCGCGGTGACGACCGACTCGATGCGTTTGAGCCGGAGCGTGAGCGCGAGCGGCCGCGCGGAAAACCGATAGGCCGCGAGCGAACCGGCGGTGGCGTTGATCTGCCGCAGGCCGGACGCGGAATCAATCTCCGCCTGCATGTCCTCGGCGGCGAGCGTGAACGCGCCGGATTCGCGCTCGGCATCCAGCGGCTGCGGCGGCGTGAGCGACACGGTGGCCGGTGTGGTTTCCACGGTTTGCTCGGACAGCACGGTGAGTTGATAGGATTTCTCAATGGCCTTGATGAACTCGACGGTGAGGATTTGTTTGTCGCCCTCCGTCGCCAGCGACCAATCGCGGATCTGCTCGCCGACCAGTCGCGTCAACGCGTGGGTGGTCGGCAAGGCGATGGTGAGCTTGGGCAATTTGCCCTGGATCACGTCATACCGGAACTGCGAGGAATACTTGATGACCGTGGGCGTGATCTGCGCGGTAATGGTGGATTCGGCGGCAACCACGGCCTTGCGGGCGACTTCGGCGGCACGGCTTTGCCAACGCAACGCAAGTTGCGATTCCGCACCGAGAAACCCACACACGTGGGAAACGCCGTTGGCTTGGGCCGATTCGGCGACCGTGCCCGCGAGCAGTTGCAAATCCACGTCCGCACCATTCGCCTGCGCACTCACACTGGCAATGGCCGCGAGCGGGCCTTTGAAGGAAACATGATTCCACGGTTCAGCGCGGGTGATTTTGGCGACGACTTCCAGCTTGAGCTGATATTTGCCCGCGCGCGGAATGAACAGCCGATAAACGTTTCCCTCGCGCTCGACCCGCAAGCCGTCGGGCAGTTTCGGCGGCAGGAGAGCGATTTCGCCATCGAACAACACCGCGCTCGCCTCGCCTTTGCCGCTGGCTTCGACGGCGATCTCGACGGCAAACCGGGCCTCAGTGTCGGAGACCTTGCCGTCGTAGCGCAGTTCGCGAAACACGATTTCCGCAGGAGGCGTGGGTGGAGGGACAGGTTTTTCGGCGGCGAGAAGCGGGAGGGCAAGGAACAACAGGAACGACTGCATTAGTGTTTTCATGGTAGCTCCGGGGTTATGGTTGAAACACCGTCATGCGGATTTGGTTCTGAAAATCCTTTAGCATGGCGCGGGCCGTACGAAATTTTAGACCGATCCGCAGGAAGTTCGTGTTGCGGCAGGGTTGAACCGCGTGAACCCGACGCAAAACGGTCGGTCCTCACGCACGTGAATGGTGAATCCATGCTCCGTCAGACGGGAGGCGCTGACGAATGCTCCGGGAAATTTATTTCAAGCGAACGAAGCCCGCTCGAGGGCTAAAGGCGACGGGAAATTCGGGCCTCTGACTTCTGACCTCGGCCCTCGTCTCAGTGTTTGCCGCCGCAACAACCGCCATCCTTGTGGTCATGATGATGGTGGTGATGCCCGTGATCGTGGGAATGATCATGGTCGTGGTCACAGCATTCCGAATGGTCATGACCGCAGCCCAATTCCTTTTTGTCACCGCCCCGCTGCCAGCGGGTGAGCAGCACAAAAAAAAATCCGGCGGCGAGCACGAAAACGAGAATGATGAGCGGGTCCATAGCGTTGCGTAACCAATCGGACTTTAGGCCGGGTCGGCGGCATTGTCGAGCGCGCAACCCTGGGAGCGCCGGCGTCCCGCCGGCAAGTTCCGGGATAAAACGAAAGCCACAACCCGCCAGCGAGACGCTGGCGCTCCCGGGAAAGCCACCGCCGGTTTTCCGGCGTGACCACGCGGGATTCTCCTGCCATTGTGGCGTCGTGACGACGGCTCAAGCCATTCAACTGCTGGAAGAATTCCGCGCGGGCAAAACCTCGCGCGACAAGGTGCTGCACGCGTTTCAAGCCGCGCCCACCGCCGACCTCGGCTTCGCGCAGGTGGACACGCATCGCGCCCTGCGTAAAGGTTTTCCCGAAGTGATTTTTGGTGCGGGCAAAACACCGGAACAGGTTGTTGGCATCGCCGGCAAGCTGGTGGAGCAGGAGCAAAACGTCCTCGTCACCCGCGTCACCGCCGAGCACGCCCGCGCGCTGAAGAAGAAGTTCAAACACGCCAAGCATCATGAACTGGCCCGTTGCGCAACCATTGAGAAGAAGCCGTTGCCCAAACGCGCCGGAACTGTCGCCGTCATCTGCGCCGGCACGAGCGATCTGCCCGTGGCCGAGGAAGCTGCGGTGACAGCGGAGATCATGGGCAACACCGTCGTCCGCATCCACGACGCGGGCGTGGCGGGATTGCATCGGATTCTCTCGCAGCTCGAAGTTTTGCAACAGGCCAACGTGCTCGTCGTCGTCGCCGGGATGGAAGGCGCATTGCCCAGCGTTGTCGCCGGACTGGTGAGCAAGCCGGTCATCGCCGTGCCGACGAGTGTGGGTTACGGCGCGAGTTTCGGCGGCGTGGCGGCGCTGCTCGGCATGTTGAACAGTTGCGGCAGCGGTGTGACCGTGGTGAACATTGACAACGGCTTCGGCGGCGGCTACGCGGCGAGCCAGATCAATGCTTTGGCCTCCCTTTCTTAATCATAATCTTAATCTTTTTCTTAATCTGCTCAGGCGGGATTAAGATGAAGATTAAGATTAAGAGTAAGATGAAAACGTTATATCTCGACACGTTCAGCGGCATCAGCGGTGATATGTTCATCGGCGCACTGCTGGATTTGGGCGTGGACGCCCACAAACTCGCGCATCAACTGGAGAAGCTGAAGCTCGACGGCTTCCACCTGCACGTCGCCCAAGCCGAGAAGTCCGGCATCGCGGGCATCAAGTTTGATGTCCATCTCGAGGATGACCACCATCATCACCACGATCACGAACACGGGGAAGGTTGCGATCATGAGCATGGCGAGCATGATCATCATGACCACGCGCACAGCCACGGCGATCACCACCATCACGAACACGAACCGCACGAACATTCGCATGACGACAGCCGCAACTTCACCGCGATCAAGAAGCTCATCACCAAGAGCAAGCTCTCGCCGTGGGTGAAACAGAAATCCATCGCAGTGTTCCAGCGCATCGCGGACGCCGAGGGAAAGATTCATGGCAAACCGGCGAGTGAAGTGCATTTTCACGAAGTCGGCGCGGTGGATTCCATCGTGGACATCGTGGGCGCGTGCATCGGGCTGGAACTGCTCGGCAAACCGCGTGTCCTGGCCGCTCCGCCTGTCGAGGGCACGGGCTGGATTCGTTGCGCGCACGGACGGTTTCCGATCCCCGCGCCGGCCACACTCGCCATTCTTGGCGCGTGCGGCGTCGGCATCACGCAATGCGAAGAGCCGGGCGAGTTGATCACACCGACGGGCGCGGCCTTGCTCGCCGAATTCGTGGAGAAGTTTGAACCGATGACCGGCATCGTGGCGGAGAAAATCGGCTTCGGCCTCGGCACCCGCGACAACAAGACGCGGCCAAACGTGCTGCGGGCTGTCTTGGGTGACGTGGGGCGCGTGACGAGTGACGGGAAGCGTCCGCGTGCCAATTTCACGTCACCCGCCACCGGCCACCCGTCACACTTGGATTGGGAAACCGACCGCATCGCTATACTCGAAACCAACCTGGATGACGTCAGCAGCGAGATCCTCGGCGCGTTTGTCGAATCGGCTTTGGCGGCGGGCGCGCTGGATGTTTATCACACGCCGATTCAGATGAAGAAGAACCGGCCCGGCGTGCTGCTCTCGGTGTTGTGCGCCGAGGCGGACGCGGACAAGTTCAGCGAACTGATGCTGCGCGAGACGACGGCGTTCGGCGTCCGCCGCACCATCGCTGAGCGACGGAAACTGCGCCGGGAATTCACGACGGTCAAAACCAAGTTCGGCCCGGTGACGGTGAAACTTGGCAAGCTGAACGGCAAAGTGGTGCAAGCCGCGCCGGAGTTTGAATCGTGCAAAAAGCTGGCGGCGCAGAAGAAAGTACCGCTGCGAGAAATTTACGAAGCGGCAAGCAAGGTTTTGCTAAAGTAACTCTTAAGCAGATTCGCCATGCGCATCCTCAAGTTTACAGCCCTTGTTGTGGTTCTGTTAGGTGTTGGCTTCTTCGGATACATCCATTACTACGAGCCACTCTTGTGGCCAGGCCAAATCAAACGTGAATCCATCAGACTGCTCTCGGCAGCCAAGACGTCAGTTGAGTTGCAAAAAGCGGTAACCTCTCTTGGCGCATTGATTGTTCCCACGAATGGAGGATGGATTGCCATTCGATACCGAGATACGCACGCCTTTCAAATTCAATCGCTCTCGATCGCGCACGATAGTGATGGGCGCTGGTTCGAGTGCGAGAGGCATTTTTGCGGCATGTTCAGAAATGCTTCGCAAAATCTCGCTAGCGAAATTCGTATTCGTGCAGAGATGCCCGAATTCTTTACGAATCAGGCGGCTTCGGTTTCTACCCACAATGCACCGGCGATGAATGAGCTTATATCGCTGCTGACCGCCACCAACTTAGATGATGCACGCAAAGAATTATTAGCGATAGGATTCAAAGAGTTTACACCTTGAAGCTTTTAAGTGCGCAATGAGGCACTCATGACTTGGATACCGACGAACTTGGACTTGGCTGAACCTGAGCTTTGCTACAGCACCGGTTTTGCGCCTTTGATTTCCCACACACTTCCCCTAGTTTGAGCGCGGCATTTTATGAAGAGCCGTTTTGATTCCATCGAGTCCGTCATCGCCGACATCCGCAAAGGGAAAATGGTCATCGTCGTGGACGACGCCGACCGCGAAAACGAAGGCGACCTCATCATGGCCGCGCAGCATGTCTCCGCCCAGGCGATCAATTTCATGGCCAAACACGGGCGCGGTTTGATCTGCGTTCCCACCACCAGCGAACGCCTCCAGCAGCTCGGCATCGAGCGCATGGTGAAGCAGAATCGCGAGGTGTTCCGCACGGATTTCCAGGTGAGCGTGGACGCGGCGCACGGGATTGGCAGCGGCATCAGCGCGTTGGATCGGGCCAATACCATCAACATCATGGCCTCTCCCACTGCCACGCCGGATGATCTGGTGCAGCCGGGACACGTGTTCCCGTTGCGCGCCAAGCCGGGCGGCGTCTTGCAACGTTCCGGCCACACGGAAGCGGCGGTGGATCTCGTCACGCTCGCGGGCGCGCGGCCCATCGGCGTGATCTGCGAGATCATGAAGGACGACGGCACGATGGCGCGATTGCCGGCGTTGCAAAAGTTCGCGAAGAAACACCATCTCAAGCTGTGCACCATCGCGGACTTGATTGAGTATCGCCGCACGCGGGAGAAGCTGGTGGAGCATATCGAGACGATCAAGATGCCGACGGACTATGGGGATTTTGATCTCGCGCTGTATCGGTCGAAGATTGACGGGCAACATCACCTCGCGCTGATCCGTGGTGATTTAGCAGGACGTAAGAACGTGCTTGTCCGCGTCCACAGCGAATGCCTGACGGGCGATGTGTTCGGTTCACGGCGCTGCGATTGCGGCCCGCAACTCCAGCAGGCGATGCGGCAGGTGGCCGACGCCGGACACGGCGTCATCGTTTACATGCGACAGGAAGGGCGCGGCATCGGCCTCGCGCCGAAGATCAAGGCTTACAAATTGCAGGAGCAGGGCTACGACACCGTGGAAGCGAATCAGAAGCTCGGCTACGGCATGGACCTGCGGGAATACGGCTTGGGCGCGCAGATCCTCGCCGACCTCGGCTTAAAGACGATCCGGCTGCTCACGAACAATCCCAAGAAGCTCGTCGGGTTGGCGGGTTATGGTTTGGAAGTGGTGGAGCAAGTGCCCATCCGCGTGAAGCCGAATCCGCACAACGCGAAATATCTCAAGACCAAGCGGCAGAAGATGGGGCATCTGCTTTGATTGGCGATCGAGATTGCAATGAGCGATCGTTACTGCGACGGCATATAGATTCTCAAAGCATACATCGCTATAACTGAAAAAAGACCCAAACGCGCCAGGAAGGTATGCGTCTTGAACCAAATTAAACTCCAAATGACCAAAGCAGCCGTCAGCCCAATCCACGGTTGAAAAAATGGCGATGAATCTATCGGAGCCAAACTCCACGTCCACCAACCAACGATCTGGATGAGCCAATAGGCCGTCAGGACAAACAGCTTGTGCCTTGGCTGAACTTTTTGCATTGAGTGCAACTCCTTAAATCAAAAGCCGATGTCAATACTTGTTGTCTTATCGAGCCAAAACGGAAAAGTAGTATCATCAAAGAAATCAGGGCCTAAAATGTTTGTGTCTGTGATGCTCCAGCTCTCTGGGATATTGTGATACGGATACCCCAGCAGATTTATGGCAGTCGCTTCCCAACTCCAGTCCACCCGTCCTAACGTAACCCAAATACTATCATCCCCAGTTGGCTTGAACCGAAGATATGTCTTAAAAATATCGTGCGATTCGGTTAATGAAATGCCAACCGGATTTCCCGGGCCGTCTGCAAAAGTGAGTTGGTTGGCAACGCCGGGAGCAAGTTCGGTTGAAAGAACATCCGGGGCGTAAAATTCTCCACCGTCAGCCCAGAATTGTCCGCCTGATGTTTTCGTCCAAGAGCCGGTTGGATACTCATCACGATGTCTATATTGATTGATCAACTGGGTCCATCGGATGGTGCCTTGAAAATCAGATTTTACCCCTGCTGTAAAATCCATATCGCCGCCCTCGGAAGCATACTCACCGCCGAGTTGTAGCCACGGCCTGCCCAATGTCGCCTTGTCTTTGGTAATCCACGGGAAATATGGCGCACCGTTGGTAAAGCTAACCACTTCCGGCCTGTGCATATTCATCTGTCCCCAACCTGTCACTTTTGCTTTCTGCCCGTTTTTGAACGTGATGTCCCATTCAGAACCCAGCCGTTTGTCTCCACCCGTCACCCACCACGCATGCGTGTCTTTCTGATACGTCAGCGCCCACTCAATCAGATACTTCTTCGCTTCAGCAGGCCAATTTTCAATGTAGTTGACGAAAATGGACTGCAAAAGCCACTCATAATCAATCTCCTCAACATATTCATCAATGGCCGGAGACATCCACGAAACAAGATTTATTTTTTGCCCGACACAAAACTTGGCATTGCGAGTAATACGCTCGGAAACTAACGGAATTCCATTGGCTGTCATACGAAGTTTGTGCTTCGTGGCATTCACATTGATGTTGTAGTGTCTGCCGGGAGCGGTTGCCGTTGCATCCAACGTTGCATTGTCCGGGAGAATCAGAAACAGGTTGCCATCGTTACCAACATTTTTCCCCAACACTTGAATCGAAGCGGGAGGAATATTTGTTACGGGCGTCCCGAACCATTCTAATTCTGCTGCGTTCCACGGACGTCCGTATCTAACACCGTTGACATTGATTCTGAATAAATTCTTTCTGTTGACTCCGGCTTTTCCTCCAGTTCGCAACTCCAAACAAGTTCGCGCACGTTGAACTCGTTTTCGCCTCTCATTATTCCCATACGGCCACTCATAATTAATGTTGGCAAAATAATGCAAGACATGACCAGCGGTTATTAGGTCAAGCCTGTCGGTAGGGATGCTGTTGCCCCAAAATAAATTTCCCGCTCCTGTCATTGCATTTGTGTATATAAAGTAGGCCTGCACATCTGGAGGCAGGTCTTCTACGATTTCCACGTAGAAACCTAACGAATTACTGTCGGACCAAGTAAATTGTCTATTCCAGCGTGTTTCATAGCTGTACGCGAGTGTTTCGTAGTGCGAGTCCCCTTGATACAACAACTCCCAAGGGCGTCCTTTACCCTCAGTAATCTCACCTTTCCAATTTTTGGAAAACGTTGCAGTATCGACCACTCCATTCCATAAGTGCAATTCTTCCTCCCAGCTATCATGATATTCAACCACCGCCAAAAATGGCGGTCGCTCGACGACTAAGGACTGTGCGACAGGAGGTGAATTACTGTTGGCTGATTCTGCGTACGCATCAAAAGTTGCGGTGCCGCCGCCCAAACTAGGCACATCAATTGCCGTCCAGTTGCCGCTACCATCCACCGCGGCCTGCACTCCATTTACCCACACTTCAGAGTTCGCATCGCTTACTGTGCCGCTCAACGTCACCGCACTTTGGTTAAGTTGATCTTCGGCGATGGGGTTAATCACCAATTCGACCGCGCTCCTTATCAAGGGGAGATTTATCGTAGTGAAATTCCCGGCGATATCCATTGCCGTCAAAATCAAGTCGTTCGTTCCGTCAGACAACGGCAGTTCCTCAATCCAAAATTGCCCATTTCGTTCGACCAGACCTTCGACAAGGTTGGTCGTTCCGTTTGCGCTCACGATCTGAGCAATAATTTGTGCGGTTTCGTCATCCAACGTGCCCCGCGCCGTAAAATTTGCGCCGCTGATGTGCATTCCAGCCAGCGGCCAAATCAAAGCAAGTGCTGGCGGATTTGTATCACCTGAGAAGTCGAGGGTGTAAATCAGGTTCGTGACGGTGACGTTGCCAGCGAGATCGGTGGCCCGAATGGTAATCAGGTTGGTGCCATTCGTCAGGCCGATGTCGAAACATTGAAACCAATTGGTGGTGGACTGGAATTGGTTGGTATCGAAAAGCTGACTGACGACGAAGCCCGGCTCATTGGTCAACGCGCCGCTGGCATTGACCACATCAAAATCAAGATTTGCCAACCGTTCCGGAGAGTAACCCTGGATTTGAATAATGGGGCGCTCAGTCGTGCCGGCGACCGGATTGGTAATGACGATCAGTGGGGGCGTGAGGTCCAACGTAACTGTTGCCGCCGACCAATACTCAATGCCATCGGCACCCTTGAAACCAAAACACACTTCGTAGGTTCCTTCGTTGGTGCCAATGGTCACCAGCGGCACCGCACTGAACGGCATCCACAAAATATTACTGACGGCCGCACAGTTCGTCGTAATGGCCATGCTCATTGCGGGACCTCCTTCCACCAGCGCGGCAACGACATTGGTCCCGACAACTTCATAGGGGAAAAAGACGGAGATGTTTCCGGCATTGGCAACTGGCGCATCCATCCGGGCCGCCCGAAAGTAACCGCTCGCATCGGCTGGGATGGGCAGGGAAAAGTTGGTTTGCCCCATTGTTCCTTCAACAACATTGCTCCAAATTCCGGAAATCAAGTTGGTACCAAAATAGATGCCGTAGGTCCCCGCCGGATCGGCCTCCAAGAGGCTCAAGGAAAAATTGGTTCCATCAATGACGGGGATGGTGATCTTCAAGCCGGGCGCGGTGTACGGCGGTAATGACGGAATGGCGGGCATGGAGTTTGTATTGCCACCGCCACCGCCACCGCCGGGAGGCCAAGGAAGCGAAGGTTGAGCAAGGGCGTCTAAAATAAACATATTCCAAGATAAACAACATGCGCTCAGGCAGACGAGAAGTGCGGTTCTTTTCATAGTTTTATCAAGGCGAATTTCTTGTTGATTCCCAATCATGTTTAACAGCCGTCTCGCTGAAACAACTTGAGGCGAGTCGTTCTGAATACCGAACGATTAAATCGGTTCCATCTCTACCGTCAAGTTCCGATTTGGATGATGAAAAATCCGAGGAATTTGGTTGGTCCTCAAATACGCAAGCTTCGCTATCAGCAGGGGCTGACACAGCCACAGCTTGTGGCGCGTTGTGCCTTGGCAGGATGGAGCGTGAGCCGGGAAACGCTGGCTAAAATCGAATCGCAATTGCGGTGGGTGTCCGACTTCGAATTGGCGTGTCTGGCCAAAGCTTTACGCGTGGAAGTTTCTTTGATGTTCCCTTCCCGTGAAAAAATGGCAGGGATGCTTCCAGAATTCTTTAATCGCCTCACCCACGGCAATTCCCTCAAATAATCGCGTCAAGGAATCCAAACAAGGCTTGGATTGTTCGTCCGCCATGAAGCGGTAGCAGCGTCCCAATAATCAGCCAATCTGTGGCGTTGCGCATGGCCATCCAAAAAGGTGAATTGCGCGCCGTTCCCATGGATGTTGGTGTGAACGAAGTTCCACTCGCCAACCGCTGGTGCATTTTTTGTATCAAACAACCAGATGACCGCAGTTGGCTTTCTGATCGAAGAGATTTTCACCTGAACACTGTTTGTCCCCGTGCCATTTACATTTTGATTCAAGCAATAGTGAAACAAATTGTGACTGTTACCCGATGGGGCGATATTCGCACGCCTCTTATTTGATGGGCATACCCAAACTGACCTTTCCGGCGCAATGGCAGGATCCATGCGCCAAGGCAGATCAACATACCGTTGCACGCTTATCATTAAAGGCAGGTCAATGTACCAACCATGATTATCGGGATCGGCCAAATAGGTTTCTAAAGGATTCGGTGTGCCATCTCTTGGTAAAAAATCATTGTAATCAGTTGCATAGAGTTGAGTGGCCAGCCCCCACTGTTTGAGATTGTTGAGGCAGGCGACGGCGTGGGCCTTTTCCTTCGCCTTGCTCAAGGACGGCAACAACATCGCCGCCAGAATGGCGATGATCGCGATGACGAGCAGCAGTTCAATCAAGGTAAACGCCCGCGTGGTTTTCATGCCCTGAATGGCACAGGTTCTACCAGAACCACCCGGAGCGCGCACTACTGTTCTTGAGAAAAAAATCAGCCGCGCAGCGGAGCCGCTTCGCCAGCATCGGCTTGGGCACGGCAAGGACTGCGGGCTGGGCCGGAGCGATGCCATTGAACAGGAGGACGCAGAGGAAACGGAGAAAGTAGGACGCGATTGGCTTCAGCGAGCGGGGAAAATCCCGGAACCACTATTTGCTGGGTGCCGACACTATCGCTCTCCAGCCGGGCAACTCTTTGTTCCGAACTCCGTTGCCTCGGTTCGCTCCGGTTCAAAAGAATTGTTCCGGCTTTATGCCGCGGAAAACTTCTCCCGTTCCGTCCCGCTCGGATCGCGGAAATCGCTGAGCCTGCCCTTTTTGACCGAACCATCCTTCAGCTTCACGGCGACCTGCGGGGGCCAGCCCGCTTTGCCTTCGCTGACCGATTCCACCACGCCGATGGCGCGGGTGATCCGATGCACGAGGATTTCGCCGAGATAACCTTCGCCGGTGGCGGGAATTTTCAATTTGCCCATGACTCAGAGTGTGCGGGAAATTCCGACGGGTTCAATGTCTGAATCGAGCCAGGGGTGTGATTCAAAATGCGCGCGTTCCGGCCTCTTAATCTTAATCTTTTTCGTAATCTTAATCTCCGGGCCCGAAGGATTAAGAAAAAGATTAGGATTAAGATTAAGAACCGGCACGGCGAGCGGCAGTTCCAATCACACCCTCGAGCCAGTCGTTAGCGCGAAGTTGTTCAGAACAGTTCGGGACTCTGCTTGGAACAAGTTGCAAATGCGATGATTTGATCGGCCGTACCGGAGTGATTATTTCACCGGCGGTTTAGCGGGTTCCGCCGCAACCGGTACGACTTTGACGAAACCATCACCTGCGGGGACTAACTTAACCCCATTCCATCCAAACAAAGTTTCCAGCGCGTACAATAGCTCCGCCCGGGTGAGGGGCGTGCGGTTGACAAAGACGATTTCCAGATAAGTGGCCTGCGGCGGCAGACTGCTTGAATCAAGCTTCTGCCCGAGGATCTCCGCATAAATCGGCAGGGCTTGAGTCAGGCGAACCGCAGTCCAATTGATCGAGTGTCTGGGAAAAATCCGGGCAGCGGGATCATTCGTGCCAGCCGCCGGAATTTTAGCCGCTTGTGGGTTCAACCGGTTGGCGGCGGATTCCGGCGCAACGAGCACAAACTTTTCGCCATCGGGAACGAGTGTGATTCCATTCGTAGCGGCGACGGTTTCAATCGCGCGGGCGATTTCCGCCCGATTCGTGGTGGTCAGGTTGAGGGTCAGTTTGGCGTTGGGCAAAGCGGGGTATCGGAGCACCGTGCGCTCCGTCAGGTCCGAGTAAAGCTCCAGCGCCTCAGCCAAGCTGAGTTGCGAACTCACAGGCGGATTGGTGGAAACATTCTGCGCCGGCAACCCAACGGCACCAGCGACGACGAGGACGAGGGCGAGGAGTTTCATAAAGCGTACTGCAAAAAGAATGTCGGCAACGAGGTCTGCGGAACCGCCCCTCACCCCGTCCCTCTCCCCATCCGATGGGGAGAGGGTGGCCGCTAGGCCGGGTGAGGGGATTTTGTATCCGTCAAACATTTTGCGAACTGTTCTAAGTGGGTTCATCAATCAGGTTCTTCGCTATTTTCGATGGATGGAATGAATCATGACCCGGCAATCAAGTTGGTGGGAACGCCCGCCCTCACCCCGGCCCTCTCCCCCCAGGAGAGGGTGAAACGCGCGCCGCCGCTTGGAAAATGCGTGCGACTGGATTGATCGGATGCGCTCACAAACGATTTCAAAGCGTTCCAATGTCGTTCCCTCTCCCCGGGGGAGAGGGTTGGGGTGAGGGCGAGCGTCATACCATTCATTTCACCAACTCCCAATCCCATCAGATCGCCGCTCCGCGCAAAACAGCGAAGCGCCATCAATCCATAGTCAGAGTTCAGGATCACAGATACTTTGCCAGCAGCGGCTTCAACTCGGCGATGGTTTGCTTCGGCCAGACTTTGCGGTCGGTCATGATGGCGTTGGCGAGGGCGGAGTGGCACGGCCACGTCGGCACGGCGGGAATCTGCGGAAGGACTTTGGCGATGACGGCTTTCGCCGTGGCGGCGTTCTGCGTCACGTTGGCGACAACCATCTGCACCGTCACGTGCGCTTCGTCCACCTTCCAACAATCATAGTCGGTGATCATCGCCATCGTGGCGTAGGCGATCTCGGCTTCGCGGGCGCATTTGGCTTCGCCGAGGTTGGTCATGCCGATGACATCGTAGCCGAGCTTGTGGTTGGTGGTGGATTCGGCGCGGGTGCTGAAGGCCGGGCCTTCCATGTTCACATACGTGCCGCCGTCATGAATCGAGTGATGGGTGGCGGGTGACGGGTGGCGAGATGCCAACGCTCGCGCGCTTTTCAACAAGATCTGGCGCAGCTCTTCGCAGATCGGATCGGCAAATGCCACGTGGCCGACTATGCCGCGCCCGAAGAACGTGTGTTCAAAGTCGCGCTTGGTGCGGTCCAAGAATTGATCCACGAGCACGATGTCGCAGGGTTTGTATTCTTTCTGGAGCGAGCCGACGGCACTGACGCTGATGATCCACGCGACGCCGAGCTTTTTCATCGCCCAGATGTTGGCGCGATGATTCAGTTCACTCGGCAGGATGCGATGACCGCGCGCGTGGCGCGGGAGGAATACGACTTCGCGACCGGCGAGCGTGCCGGTGAGCAATTCATCCGACGGCGCACCGAACGGCGTCTTGACCTGCACCCATTTCTGATTGATGAAGCCTTCGATGTTGTAAAGCCCGCTGCCGCCGATGATGCCGATGCGATGTTTTGCCATGGCGGGATTTTTAACCACGAAACACACGAAACACACGAAAAAAGCTTCTGGAGCGCGGCTATGTCCGCAGGACTAGCCGCAGCGTGCGGATCATGCTTAGCCAGGGCGAATCAATGTCAGCCTCAATAGCAAGCCGGCGTGCTGCGGCTGGGTCTTCGACCACAGCCGCGCTCCGTCACTCCGCTTTCACAAACACCGCGCAGACGGGCGAACCGACGGTGAGGGTCTGGCCGGTGGGTTTCAGTTTTCCGGTCGCGGCATCAACCGCAAACACGACGACGGAATCGGAGTTTTGATTCTCTGCGAGCAACCAGCGACCACTCGGATCGAGTGCAAAGTGACGCGGTGTTTTGCCTTGGGTGGCTTCATTTTGCACCAGCGTGAGTTTGCCGGTCTTGGCCTCCACCGAGAAGACCGCGATGCTGTCGGAGCCGCGATTTGAGGCATAGACGAACCTGCCATTCGGATGCACGGCGATCTCCGCGCCCGAATCCTTTTCCATGATGGCATAGCCCGCCGGGACGGTGGAAACATTCTGTTCCTCGAACAAAGTGCCGCGCGCGGCATCGTAACTGAAGGTCGTGATGGTGAGCGTCATTTCGTTGATGACGTAAACAAACTTGCCGTCGGGAGAAAATGCCAGATGCCGCGGCCCTGCGCCGTGAGGCACGACGGCGTGCGGTGGATTGTTCGTCGTCAACTTCGCCGTGGCAGCATCGAGTTGATAGACGAGAACCTTGTCGAGGCCGAGATCACAGGTGAGGGCGAAGCGGTTGTCGGGGGATGGCGTGATGAAATGTGCGTGTGGTCCGGCTTGGCGCTTGGGATTCACGCTCGAACCCGTGTGCTGAATCGTGGTGGTCGCCGCACCCAGACTGCCGTCGGCTTGGATCGGCAACGCGGCGATGCTGCCCGAGCCGTAGTTCGCGACGAGCACACATTTGCCGGTGGCGTCCACGACGACGTGACACGGGCCGGTGCCACCGGAGGTCTGTTGGTTGAGCGCGGTGAGCTTGCCGGTCCTGGCGTCGAGCGCGTAGGCATTCACCGCGCCGGCGCGTTGGCCCAAGGCGTCGTTCACTTCGCCGACCGCGTAGAGGAATTTCCCCGTTGGATTCAAAGCGAGAAAGCTGGGATTCCGGGTTTCAGCGGCGAGTTCGGGTTCGGACAACCTGCCGGTGGTGTCATTGAACCGCGAAACATAGATGCCCTTGCTTTTACCGCTGGTGTAAGTGCCGAAATAAACCAGGTGTTCGGCGGCGGTTGCGGCCAGCGGGCAAAACCCGGCGATCAGCAGGAGGCAAAGAAATTTCATGCGTCCAGAAAACACGAACCGCCGCGCGAGGCAAGCCGAACCACGCGTGGTCAATGCGCCGGTTTTCGGAGCGCGGCTGTGCGCGAAGCGTCCGCCGCAGTGCGAGTATAGAAACGCTGCGGCTGGTCTGCGACACAGCCGCGCTCCGGTGATTTAGGACCCGAACCACGGTTGCATTTCCGTCAAAAGGGTGGATTCGTACAGGCATGAGATTCCACTCGCGCCTTGAAGCCGGGCACTGGCTCGGCGAACGGTTGCGGACCATCGGAGTGGCGGCGGACCTGATGCTCGGGCTGCCGCGCGGCGGCGTGGTGGTGGCCGCGGCAGTGGCGCGCAGTCTCGGTTGTCCGCTGGCCACGCTGGTCGTGCGCAAGATCGGGCATCCTTATCACCGTGAACTGGCCGTGGGGGCCATCGCCGAGCCGGACGTGGTGGTGCACGACAAAGGATCGTTGCTCTGGCATCCGCCGAGTCCCGCTGAATTGCGGGCGGTCGAGTTGGAGGAAATCCAACGGCTGCGGCACTATCAGCAATTGTTTCATCCGACAGGTCTGCCGGAGTTGACGGGGAAAATTGTCTGGCTGGTGGACGATGGCCTGGCGACCGGCGCGACCATGGAAGCCGCCGTCCGGGCCGCCCGGAACCGCGGCGCGCGGCAGGTGAAAGTCGCCGTGCCGGTGGCGTCCACCAACGCGATGACGCGGATTGCGGCCCTGGCTGACGAGGTGATCGCGCTGGAGGTGGACGCGGGGTTCACGGCGGTCGGGTGTTATTACCAGGAGTTCGCGCAAGTCAACGATGGCGAGGTCGTGGCACTGCTCAAAGCGGCGGCCCGGCGCTGACGCGCCGCGGGAACTTCATTTCACGCGTTGATAAACCTCGTCGAAGACCTGGCCGGCTTCGTTGACGGCCAGAACGTGCCGCGCTTCGGGATACAGCGTGACGACATACAGGTGGCGGATGTCGCCGCTCCTGGCGATGTACCACTTTGGCTTGGCGGGATCAGGCTTGCGTAATTCGACGCCCCACGCGCCATCGCCGAGGTAGATCGTTCCCTGCGGATCAACCTTGCCGGCGCGCAGCGGCACCGAGCGTTTGAAGCAATGGTCGTGATTCTCGAACACCAGCTTCACGCCATACTGGTCGAACAACGGACACCAATGGGTGCGGACTTCCCTGGCTTGCGTGCCGGTGTCTTCGCGAAAACCGGGATACGCGGGCGTGTGATAAACCGGAATGACATGCGGCACTTCACGGCGCGCGGCGAGTTGCTTGGCGAGCCAGTCAGTTTGTTCACCGGCAATCGTATGCGTGTGATCGGAGTCGAGCAGCAGCAGGCTGAAGTATTTGCCGAAGTCGAGGCATTGGTAGCCTTGCGGGCCGGGCGAGGAGAACAGCGTGTAAAAACTCTGCGCCTTTGCGACCGGCTGCCGATACGAGCCTTTGACCTCGTGATTGCCGAGCGTCACGAGCATGGGAATGAGCCGGCCATCCGGGGCGACGGCGCATTTTTTCCACACCTCAAAATAATCAAACCAGCGCGTGATCTTCTCTTCGTTCGTGCCGCCGTGCGCGTAGGCGAGGTCGCCGCCGAACACGATGAAGGCCGGATCAGTTTGCGCTGCCAGCGTGGTCATGCGATGCGCGCATCGTGGACGTGAACCTGCAACTCCTCCTCCGGATCAGTTTGCGCTGCCAGCGTGGTCATGCGATCCATCCACTCGCGCCGGTGATAGACATCGCCGCCGGTCACGAAGCGCACGGGCTGGTTCAAATCCCTGGGCATGGTGCGGAACTTGAAAACCTTTCCTGCGCGTTCGAAGCAAAACTCGTAATCGCTCGCCGGCGTGAGACCGGTCAGTTCCACGACATGCACCCAACGTTCAGTGCCGGCGAGGGGCCTGGCGGTACCGCGGGCGGGTTGCCAGTTCGTGCTGCCGCTGGCGCGATAGGAAAGTTCGGATGGCGCTTCCCCCACCGTGTGCCAGTGAATCGTCATGGTGGTGGTGGGATCGCGCTGCCATTGCAGATAGAGCGCGGGCGGGTCGAATTGGTTCTCCGCCGCATGGCCGGGCGCGAAAGCGAGAGTCGTAAAACAAAACGCAGCGATGATTTTGAGGAAACGCACCCAGTCATTGTCCGGCGCGCGTCCGAGGTGTCAAACATTCTGACTACACATATTCGGAGGGGTCTGGTCTTGAGTTACTGGTGGGCGTGGGTGTTTAATCCCGGCATGAAAACCAGCACGGCAATCTCGATGGCAACGATCATGGCAACGATTTCCATTTTTAACAGTGGCTGCGGTGCGCCCAAAGCTGCGGGCACGGGCGCCAGTTTCAACGGCCCGCTTGGCCTGCAACTCTACAGCTTGCGCGATGAATTCAAGAAGGACGTGCCCGCCACGCTGGCCAAGGTGCATGACTTCGGCTTCCGCACGGTGGAACTCGCGGGCACGTACGGAAAGTCACCGGAGGAATTCACGGCCCTGCTCGCCACGAACAAGCTGAAGGCGGTGGCGGGACATTTCAGCTTTGAACGGTTCCGCGACAACCCCGAAGGCGTGGCGACGGAAGCAAAGGCGCTCGGCCTCGAATGGGCGGGCACGGCGTGGGTGCCGCACCAGGGTCAGGTCACCGAGGAGTGGGCGCGCGAGACGGCAAAGGTGTTCAATCGCGCCGGCGAAGTGCTGGCGAAGCACGGGATCAAATTCTATTACCACAACCACGGCTACGAGTTCGTGCCGCACGACGCGGGCACGCTCTTCGATCTGCTCGTGAAGGAAACCACGCCGGGGCTGGTGTATTTCGAGATGGACGTGATGTGGGTGGTGTTCCCCGGCCAGGACCCGACGAAGCTGATGGAGAAACACGCGGGCCGCTGGGCATTGATGCATATCAAAGACCTGAAGAAGGGGGTGGCGACCGGATCGTTGTCCGGCGGCACGGACACCAAGAACGGCGTGGTGATCGGCACGGGCCAGACGGATTGGGCGTCATTGTTGCGGGCGTCGCAGAAAGCCGGGGTGAAGCATTATTTCATCGAGGACGAATCACCCACGGTGCTGGAGCAGATTCCGCAGAGCTTGAAGTATCTGGAGAGCTTGAAGTTTTAAGCGGCTTCAATCTCCGAAGTTGGCACGGAGCAATAATCGCAGGGCAGGCTTTCCAGCCCGCCAGTGCGGGCGACTTTCCAATCGCCCGTTCCGCGAAACCCCGGACTGGAAAGTCCGGGGCACCGGCAGGCTGGAAAGCCTGCCCTACTTTCCGCCCGCGCTGTTTTGCTGCCGGCGACTTCGGGGTTCGGGTTCAATCGCTGCGGGGATTTGCGCCAGACTGTCCAAGCAGCGGACGGTTTCACGCTGCAACGCTTCGCGTCCGACGGCATCCAATCCGACGGGATCGAAGCGATGCCGGTAATGAAGGCGGAGCAGTTCCTCCAACGGCGCGCGCAAGACAGCGAGTTCCGGCAGGGTCAACACCCGGCGCAGCCAATCCTGCAAAGGTTCCGCCGGCCCGCGCGGCACGCCCCGCGCGGCCAGCCGTTCTTCCAGGCGATAAAACTCCGAGTCGAGGCCCGGCCAGTTGGCGAAGAAACTTTCGTCCTCTTTGCGTTGCACCCGGCGTTGGCGCCCGCGCCGGAAGATCACTTGATACAGCAACAGGATGAGGCCGGGCGCGACGACCCAGACGAGGTATTGTTGCAGCTTGCTCTGGCCGTTGCGGAACTTGGAAAACTCGAACACGAGCCGCGCCCAGACATCGGAAAGCCATTGGAAGGCGGAGAGCCGTTTCCGCTCGGTTTCGACCCACGAAGCGGGCGTGGTCTCAAAATCGCGCCAGAGTTTCTGGGTCTCATCCCACACCAGGGTCCAGGCATGCGCGTCGCTGAGCCGGACCACGTAGCCCGCGCCGGATTTTTCATTCACGGCATACCCGGTGGCGTAGCGCGCGGGGATGCCCAGTTGCCGGAGCAGCAACACGGTGGCGGTGGCGAAATACTCGCAGTGCCCGGCGCGGGTCTCCAGCAGGAAGCGCCCAAGCGGCGTTTGATTCGTGTTCGCGATACCGCTGGCGGTCTGCCAGGTGCGATAGGTGAATTTGTCGCTGAAGAAACCGGATACGGCGCGCAACACTTCGGGATGCGAACGATTGGTCAGGTTCAATTCCTGGATGACCGCCTTGAGCGCCGGCTGTTCCACCAGCGGCACAGCCAGGTCTTCATTGGTGCTGACCAGCAGGAACGGCGGCGGACCGCCGGGAGCGTTTGTTCCTCGAGCCGAGCCATCGGCTGGCGGTGGCTGCGGAAATGAATTGGTCTCGCCCTGCCGGTTCAAACGCCTCCCCCAGGAACGTCCCCCGCCGCCCCGCCCGCGTTGGCGTTCGGGATAGATTCCGGCGCCTTCCCCCAGCAGACGTTGCGTGCCTTGATTGTTGGTCGAGCCATAGCCGGGCGGCATGTCAAAGGTTTCGCCCGGACCGTAACGCGCATCGAAAATCACCAGGCCGGGCCCATGCACCATCACCGCGCCGGCGCTGTTCTTATCCACTTGAAACGCGAAGAGCCCTTCCAGCCGGGTGGTGCCGGTGGGCAACGGCAGCAGTCCCGCCGGCGAATTATTATCATAGCCCTCCAGGTAGCAGGCGATCTGCACCGTGGTGTTGGTCCGCTTTTCGGAGATCATGCTCCATTGGCCCGGCAGATGCGTGGGCGAATCTTCCGACACCTGCTGGAAATCCTCGCGCGATGAACCGGCCAGCCAGTTCTGCCGGTGATAGATCCGGTAGCTGGCTTCGCGGAGATACGGCGGAAATTGATCGGGTTTGGCGGGCTCGAGGCGGACGACGATCCGTCCGGAAGTTTTCAGATTGCCGACCGAACCCAGGGCGGTGCGGCTGATGAGCGCGTCCTCCTGCCGGCGCAGGAACCGGGAGAACCACTGCGGGTTCAGATTGGTGAGATATTGTTGCAACTGCCCCATGCCGCGTTGCCCGAAATAACCGCCGGCCGCGACCGCCACGAGGATCGCCGCCCACACGACGAGACTGAAGCGCCGGGAACGATGCAGCCACAGCACCCAGCCCATCAACCCGCAGAAGCCCCAGAAATAGGAATTGTCATCCGCCGGATGAAAACTGGCGGCCAGCAGCGTGGCGCAGAAGTAGGGATAGCCGATGTTGAAACCGCGCCCGACCAACTGGGCTGGCCCGCGCAACCTGGCCCGCTTCCACCGGCGTTGCATGATCAAGGAGATGGTGAGCAAGGGAATCATCTCCCGCGTGCTGTAAGCCTGGGCCAGCAGGAATGGAAAAAAGATCATCGGCAACCAGCGCAGCACGGCGGCGGCGGTCTTGGCGCTGGCGGCGGTGGCGGCCTGGGGATTGCCGCTGAGGTCCTGCCCAAGCAGGAAGCCCACGCTCGCCGGCCCTTCATTGCTGGTGAACGCATAGAGCGAGGCGCCCAGCAACAGCAGACAACAGAACGTCCAAACCCGGCCGAAGTCCTCGTCGGAAAAATCCCAGCGCCCGGTGAACACCCGCGAACTCTCGAACAACACCGCCAGCAACGCGCCCGGCAGAAACAAATCCGATTGCCAGCCCCAGAAGAGCAGCGTCATGCCCAGCAGTAATGGCGGCGGTTTCATCTCAGATTCGCCAGTTGTTCCCCGACCTGCCCGAGTTCCAATTGGTGGAACTGTCCGGGGGCATCATGCATTGGACCGGGAGCCAGGCGTTCGGTTTCACCCGCGGGCCGGATTACCAGCACCTGGAGCGGCACACCCAACAGCCGGAGTTTCTTCACCAGTTGCTGCCGCGCGTCGTCCCACGCGAGCAACACACAGATGCAGCCGCTGACGTTCTGCACGTGATCCAACACCAGTCCTTCCAGTTGCTCGAAGGTCCGGTTCCGGCACGGTTGCACGGCGGCTAAAATTTCCAGCATCTGGTCGGCGTGGGCCAGACCCCGGCCCGCCGTGAAGGCATACGCTTCCGCGCCGACAAACAGCAGGTCCAGCAGCGATTCCTGCGTGAGCACCGTGCAGGCGAACGACGCCGCCACGGACACCGCTTCCTCAAAGGCATCGCTGTAGGGCCGCGCCGTGAAGGTGTCCAATACCAGCGCGTGCCGGACGAAGAATTCATCCTCGTATTCCTTCACGATGGGTTTGCCCGCCTTGGCCCAACTGCGCCAGTGGATGTGCCGGGGCGGATCGCCGCGCCGGTATTCGCGCAACGCCACGAACTCCTCGCTCTGACCGATATGCGACGCCATCGCCACGCCGCCTTGCTGGTACTTCATCTGGCCGGGCAACGCGACCGGCGGAATCTCATAACGGCGCGGCAGGATCAACAGCGATTGCGACACCGGCTGACTGCGGAGCGCGCGATAAATCCCCAGCGGATCGGGCCGCGCAAAGGTGACGCCCGCAAACTGCACCAGACCCCGCCGGATCGGCGTCAATTCCACCCGCACTTCCCCATCCTGCTGCGGATTCAGCACCGGCAGGTCCACTTCCTTGGTGGTCGCGAATTTGAAGGGCGAACGAAAGCGCCGGTTGTCAAAGCGGAAGGGCCGGACGTGACGGTCTTCGTCCAGCTTGTATTCGCGCCATTGCTTGAACCGGGGGCGCGGGTCCATGAAGTCGTCAATCAACGTCAATCCCGCCTGCCGCTGCCGGCTCAGATTTTTCACCACCACGGAATAGGTGAGCGGATGTCCCACCGTGGCCAGTCGCGGCAGCCGCCGTTCCACCTGAAAGTTCGGGCGGAAGCCGAACCGGAACAGGAAAGCCACCAACAGGATCACCAGCAACGGAATGAAAGCCTGATAGCCCACCGCGCTGTCCGCATCGAGCGACGCGAACATCGCCACCAGCGTCGCCCCCGCCACGGCCTGCCCGATGACCGTGAAGCGACGCTTCGTCCAATACGTGGCCCAGGTCGCCACCCGATAACCGCGATAGAACAGCCACAAGGCGATGTTCACCGGGGAGAACCGGCGGAACTGGCGGATGGGAGTCGCCTCCGGGCCGGCGGGGGCCGCGCTGCGATAGCCCCGGTTTTGATTCAACTTGGTCTCCAGCGCCCTGGCTTCCAGATAAAAGTGGCTGGGCCGAAAATGCACATTGGGCAACGGCGCGGGATATTTGACGCGATAGGCGAGTGTGACCAAAACCGTTGCTCCGGTCGCCCGGAAGGTGGCGATGACTTCATGTCGCAGCTTCAACTCCGAAATGCTGACCAGGCCGCGCCAGCCGCGACTGCGCTGCAATTGGAAACCGTCCGCCGTGAACTGAAAATCCTCCGGCGCGGTGCCGCGGAAAAAATCCGCCGTGCTTTCCCGCACCCGGACCAGGTCGCCGGTCGCCTCCACCTGATAGACCTCCCGGAATTTCCAGAACGACCACCGCGGCTGTTTCAGGATTTGCGGCATGAGCGAACGCGCGCCGGCTCACGCCGGCACTTTGATTTTTTTCACCACTTCATCCACGACCCCGCGCGCGGTCAAACCCGAGAACCGCGCCTGCGGTTGCATCACGAGCCGGTGCGCGATAACGGGCACGGCCAGTTCCTGGATCTGTTCCGGCGTGACGAATTCCTGGCCGTCGAACAACGCCAACGCCTGCGCGGCCTTCATCAACGCGATCGAAGCGCGCGGACTGGCCCCGAGTTGCACGCCGTTGGCGGAACGCGTGGCCCCGACCAGGTCCACCACGTAGCGCTTGAGTTCGTCGCTGATGCGGATCTGCTGCGCGGCGCGCTTCACCGCCGTGATGTCCGCCAGCGCCGCACAACTCGCCAGCGTCTCGAGCGGATGGTTCGTGGCCTGCGCCGTCAGCACCGCCACTTCGTCCTTCGGCTGCACGTAGCCGAGCGTGAATTGCATCGCGAACCGGTCCATCTGCGCCTCGGGCAGCGGATACGTGCCGCGGAACTCGACGGGGTTTTGCGTCGCGATGACAAAAAACATGTCGGCGAGATTGCGGCGTTCGCCGTCCACGCTCACCTGGTTCTCGCCCATCGCCTCGAGCAACGCCGATTGCGTGCGCGGCGAGGCGCGGTTGATTTCGTCCGCGAGCAGGATGTTCGTGAAGATCGGTCCCTCGTGGAAATGGAACAGTTGATCGCGCTGGCTGAAAATGGAAACGCCCAGAATATCCGACGGCAACAGGTCCGGCGTGAACTGCACGCGCTTGAATCGCGCGTCAATCGAGCGCGCCAGTGCCTTGGCGAGCGTGGTCTTGCCCGTGCCGGGAAAATCCTCCAGCAACACGTGCCCGCCGCTGCCCAGCGCCGCGAGCAATTTGCGCGTCGGGCCGGCCTGGCCTTGCATCACGTTGCTGATGTTGGCGGCGATGTTCCGGAGGATGTCGTGGGCGGAAGGTGAATTCATCGGCAATCTCTTGGGCAACTGGAACAACGGGCCGGACAAAAAGTTGCGGCGCAGGCTGCCTCGGCTGCGCGTTGACCCCGGTTTCGTCCGCTGAACATGCCCGCACATTAACGTGTGAGCGGCGCGGCTGCAATTCTTAGTGTCCTGCCTCGGGCCGATTTGCTTAACTCCCCGCATGGAACTCATCATCCAGCGCGACAAGGAAGCCGCCGCGTTGCTCGTGGCCCGGATCGTCGCCAACGAAATCCGCGCCCACCCCCGCGCCGTCCTCGGCCTCGCCACCGGCAGCACGATGGAAGCGGTCTATGCCCACCTCGTGCGGATGCATCGCGAAGCCGGGCTGGATTTCTCCGGTGTCCGCACCTTCAACCTGGATGAATACGTCGGCCTCGCCCCCGATGATCCGAATTCCTACCGCCACTTCATGAACGCACACCTGTTCAAGCAGGTGAATATCAAACTGGAGAATACGCATCTGCCCAACGGTCGCGCCGCCGATCTCGGCGCGGAATGTCGCCACTACGAACAACTCATCGCGGATGCGGGGGGCATAGATCTGCAACTGCTCGGCATCGGCAAATCCGGCCACATCGGTTTCAACGAACCGCTCTCGGCCCTGAAGTCGCGCACGCGCGAAAAGGCGCTGACGCCCACGACCATCAAACAAAACGCCCCATTCTTCGGTGGCGAAGATAAAATGCCGCGCCGCGCCCTCACGATGGGCGTCGGCACGATTCTCGACGCGCGCCGCTGCCTGCTATTGGCGACCGGCGAAGCCAAGGCCGAAATCATCGCCCAAGCCGTCGAAGGTCCGATCACCAGCATGGTGACCGCCAGCGCGCTGCAACTGCATCCCAAAGCCACCGTCATCGTGGACGAAGCCGCTGCAACCAAGTTGAAGGAGAAAGAATACTATCGCTGGATTTTCAACAGCGAGCCGGAGTGGGAGGAGTATCGGTAAGGGGGAAGAGGCAACATCGAACATCCAACGCCCAACACCCAAAGTGGCGTTGACCGGGAGCAAGTGCATTGGTTGTTCGATGTTGGTTGTTGGGGGGTTGGATGTTTGAATCCCGACCGAGTTTCGCTTGCAGTTTGCTTTCAATTCCCGCTTCCGCTTAACTGCGCGCCGGTTCGCAACCTGCAACGTTCAACCTGTAACATGCAACCTTTCAAAGCCATCGCCGCCATGTCGCGCAATCGCGTCATCGGCAACGGCAACCAGATCCCGTGGCATCTGCCCGAGGATTTCCAGTGGTTCAAAGCCACCACCAGCGGCCACGTCATCGTGATGGGCCGCAAAACGTTTGAGTCCATCGGCAAGCCCTTGCCCAATCGCGAGACTATCGTCCTGAGTCGCTCGGCATTTTTGTATTCCGGCATGAAGCCGGCGCTTTCGATCTTGGCCTTGTCCCCGCCGCTGGCGTTTTCGACATAGTTGGCCAGTTGCGTGAGGAGCAAATCCAGCGCCGCCACTTGTTCGTCTTGGAGGGAGGTTTTGGCTTTGGCGATCTGTCGCAAGACCGGAGCGATCCGAGCCAGGACTGGCGCGATTTTGGGCAAGGAAGGCGCAATCCGGGGCAAAACCACGGCAACCCTTCGCGGTGTTTGATAAGTGCAGGGCATTTGCAGTCTGTAGGCGACCAATACTGCCCCACCGCCGGATAAAAATCTTGTGTTCGGTTTGTCCTGTGTTACATCGGACGCAGTTCTTTACCAAAGCCGGAAGCGACGGTGTGCTTTCGGCATAGAGTCTTTGCGTTGCGAGGACTCGAATCTCCCCTAAACACGACCAATGTTTGACAAGTTAGCAATTCACTCGACGCGCGACCCCTCGCGCGTCCCGGTGTGCTTTGCTAACGGGCCGCTTGGTCGTGGCCTAGGGGAGAGTGCGCTGGGCGCGCATTCTCCCTGATGGTCTGTTTGGAGGTTCGAGTCCGGGCAAATAAGCTCGGATTAACCAAAAAATCAGAAAACCATGAAAGCCATTAAGGGAATCCTCGGACGGCATATTCTGGGTTGTGTTCTCACCCTCGCTCTGACAGCAAACCTCCAAGCTCAAATCATCTTCCCGCCAATACCGGGTGGGGGAGGCGGAGGCTGCACCAATTGTCCGCCTATCCTGCCCAACACCAATCGGAACTATGTGAAATATCAGGACCATGTTTTTACCCTGATGGACACAAATCAGACTGCGGCCACGGCCACAAATCTCTTCGCCGCGCTGTTGGCCTTTCCCGAATCCACCAACGCGGAGCCGCACTTGCAGGTGCTTCTTTATGGAACAGACACGCTGCTCATCAAAGCCAATCACTTCGATTACAGCGCTGAAACTGAGCGGGACTTTGCGTTGCTGGTTTGTGATAAGGCGGAAACCCCAGTCTGGAAGGCGATTGATTTTCTCGGGGCCGCCGACAGTCAGGACGGCTGGCTGGTGCAGGGCACGGTGCCAAACTGGAAGGTGACGGACCCGATGTATTTTCAAATCACGGGCATTGCGCGGGATTGCAACGCGTTTTTCCGGGCGATTCCGTATCGCGGCGCGGAGATCAGCTTTATTTCCCCGCAGCCTTATGATGTGGTCAGCAACACCATTTCGTTGGCAGTCGCCATTCAAGATCTAAGTGGCATCACCAATGAACTGTTTGAAGTCACGGTGGACGGGTTGCCGGCGCGTTACAGCTTGGGCACGAACAATACCGTCACGCTGAATACCAAGTATAATCCAGAAGGCCCAGTGAATGTTTACTTGCGAACCGTTTGCCGTGCATTGGTTTGCAATCTAACCAATAAACCCGCTGATGCGAAAATAAGCTTTGAGAGTCTGGCTGCGCTCCCGTTGGATTTTGAGAATGATACGTACTTGTTGTTTGGCAGTGATTACGCATCTCCCGATATTGGCACCAACTATTTCTATTTTGTGACAGACAAGCCGCAGACAATCACAGCATCAATCATTGATCCGACAAGTGGCCAGACTTTGGTGGCTTTCGGCGGGTACGTTCCTTATGCGGCAACTATCGTCTTAGATTGGGACTTTACAGAAGCTGATGGCGTGACGCCTTACACAAATAGCACCTACGCGGTGCATTTCCAAACCTCGAACCCTACGACATTGGATTTTACCAACCGGATTGATCGAAATGGAGTCAGAACTGCGGCGGGATGTTATCTGACATACCAAGAAGAGGATCCATTTGACCCAGGTTATGGGTTGACCAGTTTGCTTCTCAATGAGCGGGCGGAAACGTGGGTAAAACAAACCTTAAAGCAGCTTTATCGGGATTTGTACAAATCCCTGTCGCTTACACAATACACGACATCACAGGTGGGCTCTGGGCGCAACCATTCAGATTGTGTTTCGCTCGGGCCTGACAATTTGGAATGGGCGGCATTTTTACGCCCGGCCTTATCCAATGCGAACTATTCAGAGTTTACTGTCGCCCAAGCACACGGCAATGGATTCACGGTTGGCGGCGGACCTTTTTTGCTGAACAAGTTCAATACTTACGAACTCCAAAGTTGGTTGCAAAGCTATCCCAACCCTAATTGGCGGCTGCGCCGGGCGGCATTTTGGACTTGTTATAGTGGTGTGACACCGCACGAAACCGGAGATTTTAGTTTTGCACAAGCTTGTGGGATACGTCCACCTGCCCAGCAAGAATATTCTTACATGCAGAAAAATTGCGGCTTGTTCTTCGGTGGTGCGCTTCCGCAGGCCTGGGTGACAGAGAATGAACTCGTCGTTACCGCGCAGGCCGCACAATTTTTAGAACAAGCGTGGGTCTGTGGTAAAAACCAATGGCCGGGAGCTTGTGATCCAACCTATTCATTCCAATGGGCTGTTGCAGCGACTTTGGGCAAGTATCCAGAAATGAATGTTAACGGCAGTGCAGAACCGAGAGTTTTTGGCTGTCTCAAAATGATTTATTCCAGCGTTTATGATGACGAACTTATGCGGCTTGATTGGTCGCATGTGAAAGAGAATTGATGAGACGCTTAAACGAAAACTGGTTGCGAGTGGGGCTGTGGCTTGTGGTCGTTGGCGCCATAGTTGGAGGCCTAATCTGGGTGCGAATCGTCGAACGCCGGGAAATGGAGAAGGTCCTTCCGTGGTTGAAACTCGAACGCCAGCATGACGAAGCGCATGCCAATGAAAAAATAAAGTTGGCGCAGCAGCTTTCGCAAAGTGGCTTTAAGGTCATCACTAATCCGCCGCCGGCGGTCATTCGACGGGAGGAAATGAGTCCTGACCAGCGAGAGAAATTAGCCAGAAATTATCAGGAAAAATATCTGCCGCTCGCGCGGAAGTGGTTTGCGGCCTACGAAGGACGCCTGCCTTTTGATCTGGATGATTTCAAGTTGGAAACATTTCATTCTTGTCTGGGCGGTTACATGTACACGTTTATGATTGGAGATACGACCTTTACCATTCAGGACTCACCCAAATTAGGACTGAAAGTTTCTTACTTGATGACACGTCAGGAGGCCGTGCAAATGAACTCGCTGCCGAAGCCGGGCTTTGTGCCGAATTTGACGGTGCCGGTGACGCGGGAGGAGGTGATCCGCATGGTTAAAGCTGATGCCGGAGTGGAATTTACGCCGCATGAAATTCTTATCAAACCAACTGCGGCCTCGTGCACGCTGAACGGCGGGGCATTTGTGGACATTCTCCCGGCTGGCAAAGACCCAAACAATGGGTTGAACTACAAAATATCAATGGTGTTCAACGCCGCCGGTAAACTGGTAAACTACGTAAGAGATCCATTTTTTTGATTCTGCGTCTGGCAACATGAAGCCGTTCCTCCTCCTCACTGTGAGCTTGGGCTTGGTGGCCTGTGATTCCGATCCGCAGCATCGTTGCGGGCACGGTTGTGAGCCGAAAGCCCAACGCCTCAGTTGCGTCAACAATCTGAAACAGATCGGGCTGGGTTTCAGAATTTGGGCTGGCGACCACGACGATCACTATCCCTTCAATCTCACCACCAATGCCGGCGGAACGCTGGAACATTGTGCGGTGGACGCGGAGGGGTTTGACCGCAACGCCATGTTTCATTTCCAAGTTGCATCCAATGAACTGAGTACGCCCAAGATTTTGGTTTGCCCGGACGACAAAACGCGAAAACCGGCTGTTGATTTCGGGCTGCTCACCGCCGCCAACGCCACCTACCGCTTGCGCTCCGGTACAAATATCAGCGATGCCAATCCTAAAACCATCCTCGCCGTCTGTCCTGTGGAGGGAAACATTCTGTATTGTGATGGAACGGTGAGCAGTAAATCTGGCAGCCAGGAAATCAGGGCAGACGGGCGCAGGCCGATGCAAGTTTCACAGTAAGCCAGGCGGATAGCAGCGGAGCATCTCCCTCAGCGTGTTCCGCTGCTTGCTTATCCTGACCGGTGCTGGAAGCCATTCGTTGACGTCGCCATTGGAAGCCGACAGCATTGTTTCTGTGCAACCTTTCAAAGCCATCGCCGCCATGTCGCGCAATCGCGTCATCGGCAACGGCAACCAGATCCCGTGGCATCTGCCCGAGGATTTCCAGTGGTTCAAAGCCACCACCAGCGGGCACGTCATCGTGATGGGGCGGAAAACTTTTGAGTCCATCGGCAAGCCCTTGCCCAATCGCGAGACCATCGTCCTGAGCCGGGCCGCGTGGTCGCATCCGGGAGTGCGGACAATGCGAGGTTTGAGCGAACTGCTCGCCTGGATGGAAACCCCCGCTCCCGGCCTGGCGGCCACCCTCGCCCCATCCGATGGGGAGAGGGCCGGGGTGAGGGGATCGCCCGACCAACGCCAGGTCTTCATCTGCGGCGGCGCGCAGATTTACGAACAGACGCTCCCGCTGTGCTCGGAATTATTTCTCACGCTGGTGAAGCGCGAAGTGGTCGGCGATGCTTTCTTTCCCAAGTTTGAGGACCGGTTCGAGTTGGCGGAAGAAATCCGCGACACGCCGGAGTTCAAGATTTTGCGCTACCAAAATCGCGGCCCCGAAGTCGCTACTTCTTCTTAGTCGTTGCCGGCGCAGATTTGGTCGCGGCGGGTTTGGCGGGACTGGTAGTTGCGGGTTGGGTTTTGTTGGTTGACTTGATCGCCGTGCCCTTTTCCTTCATGTATTTCACCACCGGCCCGGCCATGAGTACCTGAATGTCACCGCATTCAACAAATCCAGCCGGCGGCTCGAACTTCGTCGCCTCGGCGCGCGTGAACTGGATCTGCCGGAACCGGACCGTCACCGTGCCTTCCTTCTCCCGGGTGGCGACACAGACCGGGAAATTGCGCAAATCCGGCGCGATCCAGACGGTGGCTTCGGATTTTTTCCCCGCATCATCCGTGATGACCACGCGCTGTTTCACACAGGAACGCCCTTCCATCTTCTCCTTGCCCAGCGTGGTGCGCTCGATCTTGGCGCGCGTCAAAAACGCCTCCGCCTCGGTCGGGGGCATCTCCAGTTTCACGAACGCGTTGAGTTTGGGGAAAACGATCAACGCCGCTTTTTGTTCCGGGCGGATGATGCTGACGACGCTATCCATGCCCAACGGCTTGACCTTGGCGAGCGCGTCCGGCTCCATTTTGTTGCGCATCCGGTTCAGGTCCACCTCGACGCGGATCTTATTGTCGGCCAGCGCAAAATTCATGGGCGTGCCGATCAGCTCCTTGTTTTTGACATCGAGCACTTGCACCTCCGCCTGGGCGATGAAGGTGTTGTTCGTGCCGAACAAGCGGATCAGCGAGGCGCTGACGCCGGTCGAACCCGGCCCGCCAAACTGCGCCCGGGCGGAAAACCCTCCCGCGAGCAACAACGCCAGCAACAGCAACCAAAACGAAACGCGCCGCGGTTCGGGAGCGCAGCGCAAACACAATGACTCATCAGCAACCATGTCGGAAGATTACCGGGTGCCCCGACTCATGGCTATTTCCCATTTGTCGCGCGGCTCACCCATTGCCGGCCGATGCCGGCGAGATCCGGGTCGGAGTGACCGTTGTTGCGCCGGGCAAAATAATGTTCCTCCAGTTCGCGAAGTGTCTCGCTGAGTTCAGTCCGATGGGATTCATCGAGGCGCAACGCTTCATCCACCTTCATCCGCCGCAACAGTTCAATGACCGCGAACGGCGTCAACTGCGATGGCAGGCTGTAAGCCGGAGCGGCGGTTTCCGTCAGGTGAACCTTTCGCCGCAACAGCCATCCCGCCGTGACAATCAAACCAACACCCACCACCCCGCCGACTGCCCAATGCCACCACGGCCGTGGTCGCAACGAAACTCCCGCCAGCGCCAGCATCGGTTTCACTTCCACGAGGTCCGCGTCGGCGTAGCGCTTGTAAGTCAGCTTCGCGTCGTTTACCAGCGGCTCGGGGAACTTGAATTCCAACGCCGCCGGTGCATCCTTCGCCACGGTGAACTTGAGCGACCAGTTCCGCTCGCTCACCGGCGCGAGCACGTCGGCTTCGGCGTCAATCCGGTTCAAGGCCACGCCGCGATCGCTGAAATCCTCCACCTGCAAGTGCGCGAAGTTCGTGCGCACCAATTCATTCAAGCCGGGCACCAACCCATTGGCGCTGGCTTTGATCTCCAACGTCACGCGACCCTGCGCAATCTCGCGGTCATCGAGCGTCTGCACGATCTCCAGTTTTTCGAGCGGACGGGCGGGCACACGCTCGGGCCGGGCGTCCAACAGCACCACGGGCGATTTCACCGGCAGCACCACCTGTCCGCGCGTATCCGAGAAATCCAGGTCCATGTGGAACGCCGGCAGTTGATCCACGGAGCCATCCTTGGCCTGCACGAGCAGATAGGCCAGCGGCGTTTCGCGCCAACCCGCGCGCCCGTAACCACGCGACTTCACCTTCTCATCGAGGAACGTGACGGTCTTGACCTCGTAATGGTCCGCGAGTTTCTCGCGCACTTGCTTCTCGAATTCCTCCGGAAAATTGCGCTGCTGGCCGCCGTAGGGATTGTAGTAATAACTGCTGGAATTCTTTGTGTTCCGCAGGTAACGCCCGAACCCGCCGGCTTCACGTTCGATGTCCGCCGTGTGCCGCAATGAAACGAACACGCCAAACGGCTGCCCGTGCCCGACCGTCGCGTCACCGTCCACCCGCACGACCAACTCCAGCTCCAGCAACAAGTCATCGTAATACGCGACCAGCTTGCGCGCCTCCTCGGCTTCGGGGCGATTACCCGCGATGTCCAGACCGGCGCGGAGATAACGCGGCTTGAGTTCCGGCCGCAACTGATTCGCGCTCTGGTTGAGTTGTTTCGCGAACGCGGCCAGATGCCGGTCGGCCGCCGCGCCCGGCAACGCAAGGATGGCGTTCCTGACACGCGCCAGTTGATTCGTCTCCGGCTCCTGCTGCCGCGTCACATAAGCGAGATCGCTCGCGCCGAGATTCGCGTTGAACCATTGCTGATACACGAGCGGCGTTTCGTCCTTCTCTTCGAGGGTCGCGAGCGACTCCGCGTAAAGCCGCGCGGCCAGTTCAAATTCCTTGAAGCTCTCATCGCGCTTCTCGACATAGATCGCGAGATCCACCTTCTTGCCGTATTGAAACTCCGCGAGGTCGAACAACGTCGAAGCCCGCGCCACATGCAGCCGCCAGTTGGATGCCTCGACCTGCAACGCATCCGCCACCAGCCCGAGCACCACTTCGTAGCCACGCAACACTTCCGCCTCGATCTGCTTGTCCGTGCGCTGCGTCTTGGCCTCCTGCTGCACGCGCGGCTGCCGCCATTGTTGGGCGAGCCGTTCGCGCATTGCTTGCGCGAGTCCGGCCAGCGTGTCGGCCTTGATCTTGGCGCGGTCACCGAAGACGGCTTCGATGTCCTCCACCTTGAACACCTCCGCCGGGCTGTGCGCCGCCGCGAACGCCGCCACCAACGCGTCGTCATCCAGTTTTGCCAGCGACACGACCTCGAACCGCTTTAGCAATCCGGAAAGTTCCTTGATATTGCGCACTTGCATGGCGCGCGTGAGCGAGATGCCACCGCGTTGCTGCCCTCCGTACGGGTTGCCGTAATACATCACACCGTTCATGTAATAGCGGCTTTGGTTCTGCAAATTCCGATTTGGATTCCGCGCCTCGGCCCACGCGCGCAAGAAGGAGTTCGCCAGATCGGTTGCCGCGCGGGGTTGGACTTTCGCCACGACTTCGATGAACGGCAACGCCTTGTCGGGCGTTTCCGTCTTGGAATACAAGTCCGCCATCACCCGCAGCACTGCGACGCGCAAACCCGAGTCCAGTTGCATCAACCATGCGTCGCCGGGGGCGACGGCCAGCGCCTGATCCGGCGCGAGCGGTGGGACTTGATTCCCATCGTAATAATTCTGCGGGTAGTTCTCGTAACTGACCATGTTGCCGAACTGATCGTACTGCGCGCCGTAATTCTGCGGCGGACGATAGCGTTGCTTGGCCCAGTTCGCCTCCTGCAACCAGCCCTGCGCCATGAGTTGCAATGCCACGTGCCAGTGCGCCTGCGTCGGATCGCCCACACTCAGAAAAATTCCCACGACCTGTTTCTGCAGTTCGAGATTCTTGCGGCGGGAATCGGCATTGCGATCCGTGAAGCCCTTCTGTACCGACTGATTCACCACCGCGAAAATCCCCAGCCCCTGCGCCGCATCGGCTTGAAAACGCTCGCGCAACCAGTTCGTGCCGACGTCGCGTGAAATCTGTGGCAATAATTCCATGCAACGTTGCAGCGCCGGGTCACGATTCGTCACGGCGGCATTCGTATTGCCGATGATGAACTGGTTCAAGTCCCACGCCTGCACGAGCAGCTTGCTGTCCTTCTCGCGCTTGCCGCGGGCAGCCAGCTCACGGGCGTGCTGATCCAACGCGCGCCAATCCAGCTTCTCTTTGGCAACGTCGAGCGCTGGAAAGAACGCCACTGCCTCGGCCAATCGGTTCGCCCCGAGCAACAATTCCGCCGCGCGCCGCCGATTCTCCGGCTCCGGTCCACCCAGTCGCTTCACACCCTTTTCCAATTCCGCCACGAACGGCTCGATCGCATCGCCGCGGGGGAAAAGTTTTCCCAGCAATTGCCCGAGCGATTTGGCATCGCCATCCGTCAAGTCGTGCGGCGCGATCTCCGCCAGCGCGAGCACGTCCGTCATCAGCAACGTCGGCGCGGCATTATTGGCCGGGCCTTGCTGCCCCGAGTTCACCATGACCACCTGTCCGTCTTCCATCACCTGCGGCTGCATCTCGCCGTCGGGCTGATTAGCCGGGCGGGCGGAACTGGCGAGTTCCTTGAGGAGGTAGCGATAGACTTGCTTGCCATGATCCGGCGGCAGCTTGGCCAGATAGTCGCCGGTCTTTTTCCAATCCCCAAGCACCACCATCTGTTTGAATTGCTCAACCTCATTCGTGCTGGCGGTCTTCGCATCGAACTGCGCGGACAACCCTTTCAGGATCGCATTCGGCGAGCGATCAAACTTCAGCTTCAACAAAGCCTGCAACCGTTTTTCCTCCGGCGATTCGGCCTTGGCGACGTTATTCGTGCCACCGGGTTTGGCCGGTGCATTCGGTGGTTGGACATCTGGGGGCAACTGCGCTCCAGGCGGTAAAACAACCTCGCCCACCATGACTTCGAAGCCCGGCGGCGGCTGCACCGTCACCGTCGTCTGGGCGCAAACCCCAGCCGCAACCAGCGTCATCGCCAGCCCGGTCGCCACCGCCATTCCGTTCCCACCCCATTTCACCACAGACGATTTGTTCATAATCAATTCGTTCTCCTGCTTCCCTCATTCTTGATCTTAATCTTTTTCTTAGAGCGCGTAACAAAATGACCGTTGCTGGTAGGGCGCGTCAGTCCCTGCGCGCCG
>CAZQNQ010000021.1:0-105707 GCA_964594985.1 uncultured Bifidobacterium sp. | reverse complement strand
GGCCTGTGCTCCCCGCTCATCAAGGCGCTGGAGCCGCGCCTGCCCAACGCCAAGATCGTCGTCTCCACCACCACGACCACCGGCATGGGCGAACTGAAGAAACGCCTGCCGAACCACGTCAGCAAAATCTATTACCCGATTGATCGCCGCAGCTACGTCGCCCGCGCCCAGGCGGTCGTGCATCCTTTGGCCATCGTACTCGTCGAAGCGGAGATCTGGCCGAACTTCATCTGGCGCGCGAAGTCGCAACGTATCCCGCTTTTTCTCGTCAATGCCCGCATCTCGGCCCGCTCCTATCGCGGCTACAAACGGTTCGGGTTCCTCTTCCGCCCGTTGTTTGCGGCGTTTGATGGCGTTGGCGCCCAAACGGAAGCCGATGCCAAGCGGCTCCGCGAGATTGGCTGTCGCCCGGAAGTGGTGCGGGTGGTCGGCAGCATGAAATTCGACGCCGCGCTTGCCCCCAACCAACGCACCCTCAACGTCTCCGCCCTGCTCCAGCAAGCCGGGGCGAAGCCGGGGGCGCCCGTGCTCGTCTGCGGCAGCACGCATGATGGCGAAGAAGCCTTGCTCGGTGAGATTTTCCTCCGCCTGCGTCGCCAGATCCCCGATCTGTTCCTCGTCATCGTGCCGCGCCACTTTGAACGCACCCGCGAAGTCGAGCGCGACCTCCAAGCGAAGGGCGTCAAATACGTCTTGCGGATGAATCTGCCTGCCGACACCGCTGAGGCCGCCCCGTCCGCTCCAGCGGATTGTCTCGTGGTGAATACGACCGGTGAATTGAAGTTCTTCTATGAACACGCCACGGTCGTGTTCGTCGGCAAGAGTCTCACGGCCGAAGGCGGCCAGAATCCCATCGAACCTTGCGCCCTCGGCAAAGCCACCGTCTTCGGTCCGAACATGCAGAACTTCGCCGATGTGGTCAGCCAGTTCCGCGCACAGGACGCCGTGATGCAGGTGGCCGATGCGAAAGAACTGGAAATTGTGCTGACGCTATTGCTCAAGAATCCCGCCCGCCGCGAACAAATAGGTCGTAATGGACTCGCCGTGGTGCGCCAGAATCTCGGAGCGATTGAGCGGACGACGGAAATGATCCTGAACGGCGTGGACGGGAGCGGCATTTACATCGTACCGTCAAAGTAGGCTGCCGCCCTTCGCGCCGCGCCCCAATCCCCAACCTCACGCCCGGGCGATATCGGTGAAAATTCTGGTCCCAACCCGCATCTGCAATACGCGCCCAAGCGGCGTCTTGCTACCCACCGCCAGCGAATCTCGCAGCGCCGTTTCCTTGCCAAAACCGGAGGCGAGCACCCAGACCGCCTTCGCTGCCGCAATCGCGGGATAACCCAGCGTCACACGGATTGGCGGTGGCTTGGGTGAATCGGTGATGATGCGATACACGGCCGGATTGGCCCGCTCCGCTTCGGTCTCGCGCGGAAAGAGCGAAGCCACGTGGGCGTCTTCACCCAGGCCGAGAAAAACCAGATCTAAGACCGGTTGGCCGGCGGCGTTCAGCGGCACGCGGCGTTTGATTTCCGCATTAGCCTGCTCCACCGCGCGCTCCGGTGATTCCTCGCCCAGCACGCGGTGAATCTTGTCCGCCGCAATGCCGAGCGGACGGAAGAACGCTTCATTTGCCGCGCCGAAGCTGCTTTCCTTATCGTCCGGCGGCACACAGCGTTCGTCCGCCCAGAAGAAATGCACGTTGGCCAAGGAGACATTTTGCACCCGCGCCATCTCGATGACGGTTGCAAAAAATTTCAGCGTGATGCGTCCGCCGGAGAGCGCGACATGATGCGCCTGGCCCGCTTGGTTCGCGGCAGTAATTTCCTTGAGCCATGCTGCCGCAACAATGCGGGCGAGCTCGTCCGGGTTCTGAAATGAGATGATTTGAGTCTTGTTCATCAATTGGCGCGGCGGAGAGTAGGGATGCGGACGGGACGCAGCAAGCCTGCAAAAGGAAAACGGCGGGCGAAGTTCACCCGCCGCCGTTGCAAACCAGCCGAACCGCTTAGAGCCGGTTTGAAAACCCGGAACTGGCGGCAGGGATGCCGCCCGAACCCGCAGGCAGGATGCCTGCGTTACATCGTAGCGCGGGCATCCTGCCCGCGGGTGCCCGGAGCATCCCTGCTCCGGGTTTCCAGCGCGGAGTTTTCAAACCGGCTCTTACGATAACTCCAGCGTGCCATACGTGATCGGCTTCACTTCCCTGCCGTCGCCGGTCGTCACCTTGCGCGTCTTCGCGTCGAAGTTGCACGCGATGCCGAGGCGTTGCGACATCTCCGCCAATGTGATGACCGTCTGCACGCGCACGGCCAGATCAATGCCGCAGTTCGGCTGCTTGTTGTTGCGGATGCTGTCGAACCAGTTGGCGTGGTGCGCGCCGATGTCTTCCGTCGGCTTGAGCCCGTCCAACGTCTTCGGCTCGATCTCGTCGGCGAACTCGCGCTCCGGCTTGAGTTCGATACGTTCGCCCGACGAACCGACTTCCAACGTGGCATGATGCCCGTAAAGCGCGAAGCCGGGGCTGCGCGCGTTCACCGTACTGCACGCCAGCATCAGCGAGACGCCGCTCGGGAATTCCGCCAGCAGTTCGACGTGTTCCGGCACATCGCGCTCGTACGTGCCCGGCGTCTTCTTGTCCGTGCCGACGTTCTTCGTGCCGATGCTTACCACACGCGAGGGGAACTCCAGCTTGCCCATCGCCAGCATCAACGGATGCAACCGGTGCGGCATCAGGTCGCCGAGCAACCCGGCGCAGTAAGGATAGTATTTACGCCAGCGGAAATAGTGATCGGCGTCGAATTTCACCCGCTTTTTCACCGGACCCAGCCACTTTTCCCAATCAATCGTTGCCGCCGTGGCCTCGGAATCAATCGGATAATTCCATTCGCCCTTGGGGTTGTTGCGGCAATAGTAGCCTTGCGCCCAGACGAGTTGTCCGATTTCGCCGGCATTGATCATCTCCGCCGCCTTGTGCCACGCGGCCGCGGAAGTCCCCTGCGAACCCACCTGCAAAATCTTCCCGGTCTTCTTCACCACATCCTGCACCTCGAACGCCTCGCCGAGATAACGCGTCAGCGGCTTCTCGCAGTAAACATGCTTGCCGGATTCCATCGCGCCGATGCTCGCGGCGGCGTGAATCGGGTCGTGCGTCGAGATGACCACGGCATCAATATCCTTCCGTTCGAGCAACTGGCGATAATCCCCATACGTCGCGACGTTCGCGCCCGTGCCGGCCTTCTCGATGAACGCCTTCGCGTTCGCGGTGCGCTTCGACCACACATCGCACACGGCGGCGAGTGAAACATTGTTCGCTGCCGCGTTCTTGCTGGAGATGTTGACGTGCGCATTGAACCCCTGCCCGCCCACACCGATGAAACCGACATTGATGCGGTCATTCGCTCCGAGCACCCTGCCCGGACTTGGCGCCTGCCCATAAACCGTCGGACGCAACAGCGGCGTGGCGGCCAGCGCCGCAGCCACCGTGGCAGTTTTCTTGATGAACTCGCGGCGCGACGCCGGAGCGGAAGTTTCAGTCGGTTTGTTTTGCATAAAATGTTGCTGGCTGACTGGACGCACGATAACGACGCACTATTCGGGGTCAATTACACAAACGTGCGACCGCGTCCCATGCTTTAACGACAGTGCCGCCACGAATCTGTTGAAACTTTTTCTTCCCGCCCGCGTCTGGGATTGGCGTATGATTCGCGCATGACGCGTGGGAAACACATCTGGCTCGTCCCGCTGCTCCTCGCCCTGCTGGTCGCCAGCGTGGGCGGGTGGGCTGACCGGCAATTGCGCCAGACCATCCACCGCGAACTCCGCGCCGATCTCAGTTCCACGCTCGACGCCAATGTGACCGCACTCGAAATCTGGATGACAAACCAGAAGCGCATCGCCACCGCGCTCGCCGACGAGCCGCGCCTCAAAATTGTCGCACTCAAATTACTTGACCAACCCACCGACACCGCCACCAACCGGGCCGCCTTCGGGGAACTCTCCCGCGAACTCATCACCAGCGAGCGATTGCAGGAACGCGTCCGCGCCCTTGGCTACGGCATGGCGCATCTGGTCAACACCAACCTGCTGGTGGTTTCCGACGTGGGCCGCCGCCGCAGCCGGCAGGGCAACAAGATCCCCGAGGAGTTGCAGCCGAAATACACCGAGCTGTTCGCCAGCGGCGAAGCGATCATCATCACACCGTTCAAACTCAAGCCACCGCAGATGGCCCAGCGTGGCGGCAATCGCCCGAACCGGACGGACAATGAAGCCCGCCCGCCGCGCGAGCTGTTCGGGCCGCGACCCAACTTTGGCACGAACAATTTCGCTCCACCCTTCGACGGCCCGCCTCCAAACGAGCCGCCACCCACCCGCGACCTGACCGTGATGCAGGTCGCCGCACCCATCAAGGCCCCCACCGGCGAAACCCGCGGTGCCCTCGCCTTGATCATTGATCCGGACGCGGAGTTCACCAAGATACTTTCCGTCGCACGCTCCGGCGATTCGGGCGAAACGTTCGCCTTCGATGCCGCCGGCACCTTGATCTCGGCCAGTCGCTTCGACACGGAATTGCAACGGTTCGGCCTGCTCAGTAACGAAACCAATGCCACCTCCGCGCTCACGTTGTCGTTGCGCGATCCCGGCGGCGACCTTACGCAAGGCTTCATCGCCAACACGAACACGACGCAACCGCTCATCCTCATGGTCGAGCGCGCCATCGAGGGCGAGGCGGGCGTGGAGATCGAACCCTTCCGCGACTATCGCGGCGTAACCGTCGTCGGTGCGTGGCGCTGGCTGCCGAAATATGGCTTCGGTGTCGGCACGAAGATTGACGCGCGCGAAGCCTTTGAATCTCTGCGCGTCGTGCGGCGGGTATTCCTGATCTTGTTCCTGCTGCTCATCCTCGCGGCGCTCATCGTGCTTGGGTTCACCTATCGGCAGGTCATCTGGAAACGTCGTCTCACCGAAGCGGAACTCAAAGCCCGCCAACTGGGCCAGTACAAACTCATCGAGAAGATTGGCGAAGGCGGCATGGGCATCGTTTACAAGGCGCACCACTCGCTGCTCCGCCGCGAAACTGCGCTCAAACTTCTGCCGCCTGAGAAGGCCGATAAAGCGTCGCTCGAACGCTTTGAGCGCGAAGTGCAATTGACCTGTCGCCTCACGCATCCGAATACGATCCAGGTTTACGATTACGGTCACACGCCCGACGGCATTTTCTACTACGCGATGGAATATCTCGATGGGTTGAACCTGTACGAACTCATCCACCGCTACGGCGCGCAACCCGAAGCCCGCGTCGCGCATATCCTGAAACACATCTGCGAATCGCTCGCCGAGGCTCACGCGCTGGGCTTGATCCACCGCGACGTGAAACCCGCCAATGTGTTCATCACCGATCGCGGCGGCGTGCCCGACAGCGTGAAGGTGCTGGACTTCGGTTTGGTGAAACACCTCTCCAGCGCGCCGGATGCCGTGCAACTCCGCGAAGTTGCCGGAGAAGACGGCATCGTCGGCACACCCAACTTCATCGCGCCCGAGGCGATCCGCGATCCGAACCACGGCGACGCGCGCAGCGATCTTTACTCCGTCGGTGTGCTCGGCTATTTCCTGCTGACCGGGCGCGAGATTTTCGAGGGCCAGACCATCGCCGAACTTTGTCGCAAGCATCTCGACGAAATTCCAGTTCCGCCAAGTCAACGCCTCGGCAAATCTCTCGATGCGCAGTTTGAATCGCTGCTGATGCGCTGCCTGGAGAAAGATCCCGCCAAACGCCCGGCCTCCGCCCATGAACTCGCCGAGCAACTCGCCGCCTGCGATCTCACGCAACACTGGAGCGCCGAGCAACGTTCGGCCTGGTGGGCCACTCACCGCAAATCCCTCGCGGGCGTGCAAAAACCAAAGCCACTCGGTTCGTCGCATCTTGATAAGACCGTGAAGATCGAGTTCGCCGACCGCACGCCATGACCGGAGCGCGGGCGGTCCCTCGCCCGCAGCGCGCCGCCAACCCAGCAAGCTCCGGGCAATTCGAAGGCCTCCCGCATATTCACGCGCTGCGGACGGAGACCGTCCGCGCTCCACAAAAAAATCCGTGTTCATCCGTGTCCATCCGTGGTTGAATCTGCGCGGCATGAAACAGCCCATCAAAGTCGAACCCGACATTCGCCTCAAAGATTTCGACCCGGGATTCTGCAACGGCATGGAAAAGGAAGCCACGCGCGTCGAGACCACCAAACTCTGCCAGCGCATCGGCGAGCAGGAAGAATTGCTCAACGCCAATGCGAAGCACTCCCTCATCATCCTGCTGCAAGGCATGGACACCAGCGGCAAGGACGGCACCGTGCGCCGTGTGCTGGAGTTCGTGGACCCGGCGGGCGTGCAGGTGGCGGACTTCAAATCCCCGTCGCGCGAGGAACTGGCGCATGATTTTCTCTGGCGCATCCACAAGGCCGTGCCGCGTTACGGCCGCATCGGCGTGTTCAACCGTTCGCATTACGAGGACGTGCTGGTCGTGCGCGTCAAGAATCTCGCGCCCAAGGAGGTGTGGGCGCCGCGCTACGACCAGATCAACGCCTTCGAAAAATATCTGACCGAGAACAACATTCATCTGCTGAAGTTTTTCCTGCACATCAGCAAGGAGGAACAGGCCGAGCGCCTGCAATCCCGGCTGGAAAATCCGCGCAAGCAATGGAAGTTCGAGTCCGCCGACCTGGCGATGCGCGAGAACTGGAAGGAGTTCATGGAAGCCTACGAGATCGCCCTCAACAAATGCAGCACGCCGTGGGCGCCGTGGCACATCATCCCCGCCAACCGGAAATGGTATCGCGACTATCTCATCGCCCAAGTCATCGTGGAAGCGCTGGAGAAACTGAAACTCAAGTGGCCCAAGCCGAAAGAGGACCTGTCGAAGATCAAGATTGTCTGACTTGGCAGGCCTTCCAACCGCGTGTAGAGTGCAATCATGTCGAACGAGCAACTGTTGACGCGCATCACGGTGGATCCCAACATCTGCCACGGCAAGCCTTGCGTCCGTGGGTTGCGTTACCCGGTCGAAATGCTTTTGGAGCTTCTCAGCAGCAACATGACGGTCGCGGACATTCTGGCGGATTATCCCGATTTGGAAGCCGACGACCTCCGGGCGGCCTGCGCTTACGGTGCGCGGTTGAGCCGGGTGCAACGCGTTGAACCTCTGGCCGCGTGAAATTTCTGGTGGATGCCCAATTGCCCCGGCGCCTCGCGCTGGCATTGACCGGGGCGGGGCACGATGCCGTTCACACTTTCGATCTCGCTACCGGTAACCGCACTCCAGACTCGGACATTTCTGCCACCGCTGATCGGGCGAACCAGGTGGTTGTGACCAAGGACAGCGATTTTGTGAATTCCTTCCTGCTCAATTCCCGCCCGCGGAAATTATTGCTGGTCTCGACCGGCAACATCTCCAATGACGAGTTGCTGCGACTGTTTCGCGCCAACTTCGCCGCCATCGAAGCCGCCCTGACACAGCACCGCTTTGTGGAATTGACGCGCACCACGCTGATCATTCATGCGTAAACCGCCGCGTGATGGGTCGCGCTGGAAAAACTGAAACCCAAGTGGCCCAAGCCGAAAGAGGACCTGTCGAAGATCAAGATTGTTTGAGCGGCCCAGTTGCCTTTCCCAACAATGATGGATACTTTGCTTTGGTTCGCTGCATTGCGCGCATGAAAATCTCGGACAATTACAAGGCCAAATACCAGTTATGGGCCGCCAGCCAGCAGGTCATTGCCGCGCCCAAGCCCCCCCGCCTGCCACAATTTGGCAGCCGCAAGTTTTCTTCGCATGTGGAAATGAATGCGTGGAAACGCAATCTTCTCCGCGAGGCAGCCCGGATGACCCCGGCCCATGGATGAGCTGTTCAAAACCTTTGCTGCCGCCGAGATTCGCTATCTACTGATCGGCGGACAAGCGATGCGGCTGTTCGGTATGCCACGCTTCTCGATGGATTGGGATTTTCTGATCCCGTCGCGCGATGCGGAGAATTTTTCGAAACTGAACGGGGTGCTGGAAGCTGATCTGGATTCACCATTGGAACCACTCGGGCCGCATGGGGAAAACTTCATCCAAACCTATCAGACCCGTTTTGGGGTGCTACAATTTCATCTCGGCATTCCTGGCGTACCGCGTTTTGATGCCGCTGAACAAGCCAGCGTAATCCGTAAGACCGAGCATGGCACTCCGGTAAAATGCCTTTCCGGTCTGCTCCTGCTGGCCGCCAAGCAGGCCGCGGCCCGCCCGCAGGATCAGGGCGACATCGAATTTCTTTTGGAATTGCAACGTCTCGGAAAGCTGACGTGACTCCGCGACCGGCTTGGTTAAACTCTCCCCGCCATTATGGAATACGAAGCGGTCATCGGTCTGGAAACCCACGTCCAACTCAAGACGAAGTCGAAGATGTGGTGCGGGTGCGCCAACGCGTTTGGCTCGGAGCCGAACACAAACGTCTGCCCCGTCTGCCTCGGGATGCCAGGCGTGTTGCCCGTGCCGAATGAGGAGGCCCTGCGCCTCACCGTGCTGACCGGTTACCTGCTCAACTGCGAGATTCCCCGCTACGCCAAGTTCGACCGGAAGAGCTATTTCTATCCGGACATGCCGAAGAATTACCAACTCACGCAATACGACAAGCCCAGTACGGCAAACGGTTTCGTGGAGTTCGAGTTCAACGGGGGCTTGTCCCGGGTGCGTATCACCCGCGCGCATCTGGAGGAAGACGTTGGCAAGAGCACGCATTTCGAGCGCCACAGCGGCGTGGATTTCAATCGCGCCGGCGTGCCGCTCATGGAGATCGTTTCCGAGCCGGACCTCACCAGCGCGGACATGGCCTACGCGTATCTGAATACGCTCACGGAGATTTTGCATCAAGGTGGCGTGAGCGATTGCGACATGGAAAAGGGCATGGTGCGCTGCGATGTGAACATCAGCGTGCGCCCCGTTGGCTCGAAGGAACTCGGCGCGAAGATTGAAATCAAGAACATGAACAGCTTTTCCGGCGTACGCCGCGCGGCGGAATATGAGATCGCGCGCCAGATCGATGCCGTGAAGCGTGGCGAGAAGCTCATCCAATCCACGCGGCGCTGGGATGACGTGACCGGCATTACCGAACAGATGCGCACGAAGGAAGACGCGCACGATTACCGCTACTTCCCCGATCCCGATCTCATGCCGCTCGCGCCGACAGATGAATGGCTGACCGAAGTAAAGTCGCGCGTCACCGAATTGCCGCTCACGCGCAAGCAGCGCTTGATGCGCGATTACGGCCTGCCCGCTGGCGATGCCGAAGTATTCCGCAGCAATCCTGAGTTGGGCAATTATTTCGAGAACCTCGCCAAGCAGGCGAAGAACCCAAAAGCCGTCGCCAACTGGGTCATCAACAACCTGCAGGCCAAGCTTACCGAAGCCAACGAGAAGAAAGCTACCGAACGAGCATTCGATGAGCCCCTCACCCCGTCCCTCTCCCCATCGGATGGGGAGAGGGTGGCCGACAGGCCGGGTGAGGGGTTGGCCAACCTCAAGTTCAAGCCGGAAGCGTTGCTCGAACTCGTCGGGCTCGTCGAAGCCAAGACCATCAGCAGTTCCGCCGCGCAACAGGTGTTCGCCGAGATGTTCGAGACTGGCAAAGCCCCCGCCGTCATCGTGCAGGAAAAAGGTCTGGCCCAGGTCAGTGACACTGCCGCCATCGAGAAATTCTGCGACGAAGCCATCGCCGCGAATCCGAATCCCGTGGCTGACTACAAAGCGGGCAAAGTTGCCGCGCTCAATTCCCTCAAAGGCCAGGTGATGAAACTCTCCAAGGGCAAAGCGAACCCGGCACTCGTCGGCGAAATCCTGGAGCGGAAGCTCAAAGGCTGACGTCAGGGTTGCGCTTGTACCGGCGCGGCATTCGTGTGCCGCCAAGGTTGTTGTCCGACGAAGGCCGCGGCGTGGATTTGAAGCTCTGCGATGAGATTGGTCGCCTGGGCCTCGGACGCGAGTGTGATGGCTTGGGCGATGGTTTGTTGCGCGGCGGCAAAGTTGCCCTGCTCCGCCTGAGCCATGGCCAGAACATCCAAGACCAGGGGTTGCTGCTGCCCGGTCAGTTCTGCCGCCCGTTGGGCCAAGGCAACCGCTTCCGCTCCGTTGCGCAACGAAGCCTCCGGCGCTGAAGCCAGAATCCGCGCCAGCATCGTCAGTGATTGGTAATCCTGCGGGGCGATAGTCAGCGCCTGACGAAAATAATGAATGGCCTCCGCATCTTGCCCCATCCGCAAATGTGTTTTCCCAGTCAGATAATAGGAGCGGGCCGCGCCTGGGGCCAATTCAATGGCTTTGGTGTGCGCAGCGAGCGCTTCCGAAAAACGCCCCAGTTCGGCCAAGGTAATTGCCATATTGTTGTACGATTCGACGGCACGGGGCGCTAACTTGATGGCCGCTTGATAATGGACCAGGGCTTCAGCCTTATGCCCCATATCAGAAAGCAAGTTTCCCAGATCATTATGCGCCGGCGCGCTGCCGGGCAACAGGGATAAAACCCGCTCATATTCCGCCAGGGCTTCCGTCAATTGTCCCTGTTGTTGGAAGTCCGCCGCGAGTACGAGCCGAAAGGCCAGATTATTGGTGGCGAGCGTGGCGGTCGGCGCATGATTCTCCCCGATCTGCAAAGCCTGGCGAAACTCCAATAACGCATCGCTCCGCCGGCCTTGGTCGTAGTAAAATTTCCCCCGGATCTGATGCGCGACGATGTTCGTCTTGGTCACTTCAATTGCCCGCGCTCCCAGCGTCTCAGCATTCCGCCAATAGGGCAGTTGCATTGTCGTGAGCCACACACAGGCGAGCAAGGCGATGACCCCGCCGCCAACTACCGGCCCTTTTCGGCGCGGGCATTGCTCCAGCCACTGGCTCACCAGCAACACCACTGCGGCAACCAGACCGATTACGGGCCAATAGGTGTAGCGATCCGCTCCAGCCTGCCAGCCAACCTGCACCAGACCGATCACCGGTACCAACATGCCGAGATACCAACACCACCCCATCAGACACCAAGGTTGGCGGCGCCGTTCCTGCCAGACCCAAAAGGAGATTCCCACCAGCACTGCAGCAGCGCCCGCGACCAGCCCGGTTGGATACTCCGGTGGCAGCGGATAGAAAATGGCCAGATCAACCGGATACAAAGCCTTGCCCAGATAGCGCACGTAAGCGATCAACACATTGGCGAGGCGCGCACTCAGCGATAAATTTTCGAGCGGCACCACGGCTTCCTGCCGCTGCACCCAGACCGTCACCACGCAGGATAGCGCGCTGAACAGCAGGAACGGCAGTTTCTCTCTGATGACCTGCCAAGGTTTGGCCCAACGCTCCAGGGGCCAGAAATCCAGGAGCAACATGACGCACGGCAAAGTGACCAGCATCGGTTTCGCCAGCAACCCGAGCGCAAACAACCCCAGCGCCAGCCAGTAGCAGCGGGACGCAGCCTGCGCCCCGGCAACTTCAGTCCGCCGGGCTTGCGCGTAGATTACATAACTCAACAACGCGCCCAGCCCAAAGAAGGCGCTCAAAACATCCTTCCGCTCCGCGATCCACACCACCGACTCGAGCCGCAACGGATGCCAGGCAAACAGCGCGGCGATAAAAAACGCCGTCCCCCGTCGTCCCGTCAGTCGTTCCCACAACAAAAACACCAGCACCGCATTGCCCACATGAAGCAATACATTCACCAAATGGTGCGGCCCGGGATCCAGGCCAAACAAACGACAATCCACCATGTGAGACACCCAAGTCAGCGGATGCCAGTTGCTGGCGTGTCCCGTGGTGAATGCCCATTTGATGGCGCTCCAAGTCGGCCCGTCCTGCACCTGTGGGTTTGCTATGACGTATTCGTAATCGTCCAAATAGATGAAGTCATACCAGTAGGCCGGCAGGAACAGTAACAAGGTCACCAGCGCAATGCCACCCGCCATCACTCGGAGCGGGACACCGCCAGAACTGACTACACCGATGGCAGCACACTTCACAGACTTGGAAACATCGCTCATCGCCGGGAGATATTAATGTTTTTCACCCCATCGCGGTACAAAAAAACACGGCATCCGAAGACGCCGTGTTTTTGAATTCGTAAATTTGATTACGGCGTAGTAAGGAAAAAGTTAAACCACGGTTGTTGAACCGTGTTTGTTCCGGCGAGCAACTGTTTACGCAGATTGGCGATTGAAACTTGCTGCACGCTGCCATCCCCCAACACGAGATTCCCCTGCTTGGCGTGGGCCTGTTCAGTCCATGCCCAAATGTTACCGTTAAGAGGAGTAGTTGTTTGTCTTGTGGCAACGGTAAACGCCGCAGTTGCAGCATTGTTGTTTCCGGCAACACCTGTGCCAATATTGAAGTCGCCATACAGAACCATTTGCGGGTCTGTATCCATCGCTTCAGTGCCGATAAAGTAGCTGACTTTCGAGGCATTAAAATCACCATTCACGCCAGCCGGAGCAACAGTACTGGTAAAGTTCGTGGCCACCGCCGAGCGAGATGGATCGGAAGGACAGAGCACGACCTTCGGGGTGCTCAATTCATTCGAAAGGACTTGAAACACACGCCACGGTTGATAGCTGGAGGCAACTGTAGTTGTGGTGACAAACTCTTTTGCACCGCCCTGTGCAGTGGACACCCCCATCGGCATGCGGTCGTCATTGTCACCCGCCCAGATGCGGGTCGCCAGACCAGTTTGCTTCATGTTGTTGACGCAACTGATGCGTTGCGCTTTGGCTTTCGCCTTGGCGAGAGCGGGGAGGAGCATGGCCGCCAGGATCGCGATGATCGCGATCACGACGAGCAGCTCGATGAGCGTAAATGCCCAGAGTTGTTTGCGTGTCTGTTTCATACTTTTGTTCGTTTTTGGTTTTTTTGTTTGGGTAAACAGTGGGCGAACTTTATGGCAGCCACACCCACAGTCAAACCTGTTTTCGAGTTTTCTTTAGCACTGCCGATACCAAGCCGGTTTTTGCCCGAAAATCGTGCGAATCACGCACCAACGCGGGGAAATAACGCGGCATCCTCACGCAATCCGCGTGAAATCCCCGCACCATTAGCTGCCGCAAAGCCACACGTAAATCAGATGGTTTTGGAGTGCCGGCGCTCGCCCGCCGGGGCGAGTGTGTTGTCAAAACACATCGCGATGTTGCGGATGAAAAGCCGTCCCGCGTCCGTGACTTCCAAGCCGGTTGCGGTGCGCTTCACCAAGCCGTCGGTTTCGTACGGCGCGAGCGAGGCAAGCTCCGAAGCGAAGTGTTGCTCGAAGTTGATGCCGAGCTTTTGCGACATCGCCGTGAAGTCGAGCGAGAGGTCGCACATGGTGCGCATGATCGTTTCACGGCGAATCTTATCTTCGTCGGAAACGAAATACGCCTTGTGCAGCGGGATGCGGTCGGCGTCCACCGCTTCCTGATACTTCGGCAATTCCTTTTCATTCTGCCAATACGCATCAGGCACTTGCGAAACGCCGCTCATACCGAACGCGTAGATGTCCGATCCGGCCCGCGTGCTGTAACCCTGAAAATTCCGCTGCAGTTGCTTGCTGCGTTGCGCGATGGTCAACTCGTCGGTTGGCTTCGCGAAGTGATCCATGCCGATATAGACGTATTGATCATCCGCCGTGAGCCGTTCAATGACGAGCTTCAACACTTCGAGCTTGGACTCCGGCGTGGGCAAAACTTTTTCCTCGAGAATTTTCTGCGCCGGCTTGATCCACGGCACGTGCGCGTAGCTGAACACCGCGAGGCGATCCGGTTTCATCTCGAGCACGATGTCGAGTGTTTCATTGAACGTCGTCGGGGTTTGATTCGGCAGACCGTAGATCAGATCAAGATTGATGGAGCCAAAGCCCAGTTCACGCATCCAGTCAATCGCCTGCTGCGTCATCTCGCGCGGCTGGATGCGGTGAATCGCCTTCTGCACCTCGGGATTGAAATCCTGCACGCCCATCGAAGCGCGATTGAATCCGATCTCGCGCAACGCCACGAGATGATCGCGCGTCAACCGCCGCGGATCAACCTCGACGCTCGCTTCGATGTCGGGCGAGAAGGTGAAATGCTTGTGGATGATCTCACCCAGCCGCCGGATTTCGTCGGGCCGCAGAAACGTCGGCGAACCACCGCCGAAATGGAGTTGCACCGCTTTGCGCTGTGGGTTCAGTTTCGTGGTCATCTTCGCGACTTCGCGTCCGAGATAATCAATGTAGTCGCGGCCCTTGTCGTGATTCAACGTGATGACCGTGGTGCAACCGCAGAACCAGCAGAGCGTTTCGCAAAACGGGATGTGGAAATAAACCGAGAGATCGCGCGGCGACTGGTTGTTGGCTTCGATCTTCTGCGCGAGTTGCTCCCACGAAATCGTGTCCACGAACTTCGTGGCGGGCGGGTAGCTCGTGTAACGTGGCCCGGCGACGTTATACTTGCGGACCAAGTCCAAATCTACGTTCAGCGTTTTCATGAAATCTGGAGTTGGATTTGTGCTGTGAGCCCGCCCTCACCCCGGCCCTCTCCCCCAGGAGAGGGAGAATTGCTCGCCGCCTTCTCAAAAATAGTGGCGCTGGATTTGCCAGCCGCACTCCCGCAAACACATGAATGCGCAGACGCTATTCCCTCTCCCCGGGGGAGAGGGTCAGGGTGAGGGCGAGCGTTGTGCATTCTTTCCATTCTCATCGAAAATTCTTCACAGTATCCACCAACGCCTGAATGTTCTCCAGCCTGGCCCCTGGCGTCAAACCGTGGCCGAGATTAAAAATGTGTCCCGGGCGACCGCGCATCGTTTCCAGAATTTTCTTGGTTTCTGTCGCAACAACTTCCGGTGTGGCTTCGGCGATGAGGGTTGGCGAAAGATTGCCCTGCATGCCGATGTGGGCAGGAACAATGTTGCGCGCCGCAGCCAAATCGGTTTGCCAATCAATCCCCAGCACGTTCGCTCCGGTGGCGATCAAGTCAGGCCAGTTGCCATGCGTGCCGAGAGAGAAAACGATGACGGGCGGAGCGCCGAGCGCTGCGATAATCTCCCGCATCCAGCGCCCGCTCGCTTCTTGAAACTCCCCCGCCGCCAGATGCCCGCCGTGGCTGTCGAAAATTTGCACGGCATCCACGCCGGTGGCGATCTGCATCTTCAGATACGCGGTGACGGCGGCGGTCAATTTCTCGGCCAGCGCGTAATACGTTTTCGGATCTTCGCGGAACAACGCCAGCGCGCGGCTGTATTTCGGCACGCTCGCGCCCTCCATCATGAACGTCGCCAGCGTCCACGGCGAACCGGTGAAGCCGATGAGCGCGGTTTGATCGCCGAGTTCTTTGCGCAATAGCCGCAACGCCTGGTCCACGTAACTCAACCTGTCGCAGACCTGCGCGACGGAGAGCTTTTCGATGTCCGCCTTGCTCGTGATGGCGAAATCCATCTGCACGCCGCCGGTTTCCTTGAAATGATATTTCTGCCCCAGCGCTTCGGGAATCACGAGGATGTCGCTGAACAGAATCGCCGCATCAAAACCGAAGCGCCGCACCGGTTGCAATGTCACCTCCACCGCCAGCTCCGGCGTCTGGCAAAGCTGGACGAAGGTGTAAGTCTCCTTGAGCTTGCGATACTCCGGCAACGCCCGCCCGGCCTGCCGCATCAGCCATAGCGGCGGGCGATCGTTGGGACGGCAATGACAGGCATTGACGAAGCGCTGGCGATTGGTGAGAGGATTCATTTCAAAACAGTCCCCACACTGACTCGTGTCGGCGGGCAGTCGCGTTGGACGAGAATGGTGTGACGCTCGCCCTCACCCTGGCCCTCTCCCCCGGGAAAGGGAACAACCTTTGCGAGGTTCAGAAACTTGCACATCGGTTCGACCAATCCCGTCGCGGGTTTTCGCGAGAGCCGGCGAACGATTCTCCCTCTCCCCTTCGGAAGGGGAGAGGGCCGGGGTGAGGGGACGCCCTGCGAGTAAGAAATATTGATTTTCATTTCGCTACGCGGCCAGACAAAAAGTTGTTCGCCATGTTTTCGAGCGCCTTGATCCAGAGCGGATGCTCGTTCATGCAGGGAACACGGGTGTATTCCTTGCCGCTCGCCGCCATGAAATCCTCACAGCCGCGCATGCCGATTTCCTCGATGGTTTCGAGGCAATCCGACACGAACGCCGGACAGATGACCATCATGCGTTTCTTGCCTTCCTGCGCGAGCCGGACGAGTTCGTAATCCGTGTACGGCTTGAGCCACGGGTCTTTGCCGAGGCGCGATTGGAACGAGACGGAATACTTCTCCTTGGGAATGCCCGCGAGCTTCACGAACTCCCGTGTCGTCGCGAAACACTGCGCGCGATAACACGTCGCATGCGCCGGGCTGGCGACCTCACAGCAGTTCTCGACCTTGAGACAATGGCAGCCGGTCGGATCGGACTTGTGCAAGTGCCGCTCGGGAATGCCGTGGTAGCTGAACAACAGATGATCGTAGTCCTGCTTGAGAAAATCCGCCGCGCTCGCGACCAGCGCCGCGATGAAATCCGGCGCATCGTAATACGGCGGTTGCACCGTGATCTTCATGCCGGGCGCATGTTTCGCGGCCATTTCCCGCACGCGGACAACGGCGGTTTCATAACTCGACATCGCATAATGCGGAAAAAGTGGGATGAGCAACACCTCGTTTGCCCCCTTGGCCGCGAGCTTCTTCACAGCAGACTCGATGGACGGGTTTTGATAACGCATCGCGAGTTCCACCGGGACGTTGAGGCGTTTTTGCAACTCGGCTTGGACATGCTTGCTGGTGACGACGAGCGGCGAACCGTCCTTGGTCCAGATCTTGTCATAGGCGTGACCGGACTCCGCCGGACGCTTGATGAGAATCATGCCAACCACGAAGCGCCGGAGCAGCCACGGCGTGTCAATGACGCGCTCGTCCATCAGGAACTCGTTCAAATACCGGCGCACGGCCGGGACGGACGGCGAGTCAGGCGAGCCGAGATTAACCAGCAAAACAGCTTTGCTCATGCGACTTAAGAATTAGCAGAAACCAGCACTGACGCCACGTAAGAAACTGTGAATCGCTGTGCTTATTTTGTGGTGAACCATTCTTAACAGGAGCAAACAGAGGGAACAGAGTCGGGATCGGGCCGGTGTTCTTCGGCCTCAGTTTCCTCCGTTACCTCCTGTTCAAATCGGTCCGGTCATGAACCCAGCGCCGCTGCGACGCGCTCGGAGATATTGATGCCTGACACAATGGAATCGCTGAGTGAAACGCCATCGCGATAGTGGCCGGCGAGGAAAAAACCCGGGGCGTCCGCCTCGATCTTCGTCATCAATTCCTTGAAGCGCCCGTAGCCGACGTTGTATTGCGGGATGGCGCGCGGATAAACGACGACGTGCCGGAACGTCGGCTGACCGCGAACGCCCAGCAAAGTTTTCAGGTCGGCGCAGACGAGCTCCACGAGTTTGTCCTCGGGCAACAAAGCCAGCTCAGGATAACGCTCGCCGCCGACATACGTGGTCAGCGTGTGATAGCCGGCGGGCGCGCGATTGGGAAACAGCGCAGACGAGAAAATCGTGCCGAGGCTTTTGAAGCCTTCAATCTTCGGGATCAACATGCCGAAGCCGCAACAATCATGAGCCACATCCTCGCGGCGAAAGCCCAGCACCACGCTGGCGACGGGCGGATAGCGGATTTCGGCGAACGGTTCGAGTTCAAGGCGCGTTCCCCTCACCCCGTCCCTCTTCCCATCGGAAGGGGAGAGGGTGGCCGAAGGCCGGGTGAGGGGTTTGAGTTCGATTTGCAACTCCGCCAGTTTCGGCGCGGTACCGCAGAAGATCACCGCGTCGTGTTCATCCAGCGAGCCGCCCGTGGCCGTCTGCGCGTGAACGGTCCAGCCCGTCGCGGTTTTCGTGATCTTGTTGACGGTGGCGTTGAGCTTCACCGCCTCGCCGAGTTGCGCCGCGAGCGTGTCGGGCAACACCTGCAGCCCTTCGTCGAACGAAAATTTAGGCGCGCGATCCTTGGCGACTTCCCCGCGCTTCTTGCGTTCCCGGCCACCGAGAATTTGCCCTTTGATCATCGAGCCGTAATTGTCTTCGAGTGCTTTGAGTTTGGGAAAAGCGTGCGTGACCGAAAGCTTGTTCGGATCGCCCGCATAAATACCCGCCACGAGCGCATCAATGGCGTTATCAAGGAATTCCTGATTGAAGCGGCGCGTGACAAACTGGCCGATGCTTTCCTCGACACCGTCGCGACGCGGCTTGATGAACGGCTCGCGCAGCACGGCGAACTTCGCCTTGAGCGTGAACAGGTCGGTGGTAAAGAAACCCAGCGGTGAACCCGGCATTTCAATCGGTCGGCCATAGCGCACCACGTAGCGCGCCCCGGCCTTGGGATCGGGATCAAGGCGGCGCGATTGCAGCCCGGCGTCACGGACCAGTTGTGCAATTTTCGGCGAGGTTTCGAGCAGCGTATTCGGACCGAACTCGGCGAGATAGCCGTTCTGGCGAAGGGATTGAATCACGCCGCCGACCCGCGAACTGGCTTCATAAACAGTGACGATCAGGCCTTTGCGCTTCAGATAAAACGCCGCTGTCAGGCCCGTGATTCCCGCCCCGATGATCGCGACCGACTTCATGCCGGTTCAGACTGATTCAGGGGCGCGGCGGGGGCAAGTGATTACTCCCTGCGATATTTGCGAAATCCGGCGCAGGCAAAAACGTCGTTGATTTTTGCGCCCGCGACCGGTTACAGTTTGCGTCCGGTGTCGGGGCGTAGCGTAGTTTGGCTAGCGCGCTTGTTTCGGGTACAAGAGGTCGTGAGTTCAAATCTCACCGCCCCGACCATTTTTCCCTTCCCCCTTGCCGTTGTAACTCTCCAGCACAAAAAAGAACTCGCTGCCTTTCCCGGGCACACTGTGCACCCCGACCCGCCCGCCGTGGGCCACGACGATTTCCCGCGCGATGGACAATCCCAGCCCGACGCCGCTCTTGGCCTGGCCCGGCACGCGGAAGAACCGGTCGAAGATGCGCGCCTGATATTCGGTCGCAATCCCCGGCCCTTCGTCACTGACGCTAAATTGCACGCTGCGGTCGCCCAGCAGCATCGCCGCCACAATGATCTTTCCACCGGGCGGTGAATGCTTCAGGGCGTTGGAGATGTAATTGTGAAAGACATGGCCGATCTGCTGACGATCCACCAACACTGACGGCAAATCGGCGGCCAGCTCGGTCTTCAATTCAAACCCCTGTGCCGCGGCAGAGCGACGCACTTCCTCAACAATGCCCCGCACCAGTTCGGCCGGCGCGATGGCTTCGCGGTTCAAGCGCGACGCGCCCGCCTCCAAGCGCGCGATGTCCAGCAACGCGTCCAGCATCCGCAACAGGCGCTCGGAATCCTTGCGCGCCGTCTCCACCAGTTCGGTCTGCGACTTGTTCAACGGGCCAAGGCTCTTTTCATGCAACATGTGCAGCACCATCCGCACGCTGGTCAATGGCGTCTTGAGTTCATGACTGACCGTGCCGACGAGATTGGTCTTGGCGTCATCAAGCAACCGGAAGCGCGTGACATCATGCAACACCACCGCCACACCCACCGGCTTGCCGTCCGTCTCGCGCATGATGTGCAGCCGCGGCAGGAAGGAACATTCCTGCCCGTTGACCCGCCAGGTCAGCACTTCGTCGAAGCTGTCCGGGAGGAAATCCCGGTCCTGTTGGAGCACCGCCGCCACGGCACCGGCCAGCTTCGGCGGCAGGGCGCCGTCCAGGGCCAGCCGCGCGCTGAGTTCTTCCGCCGCGCGATTGCTCAGTTCGATCCGCCCCTCGCGGTCCATGATGAAGACCGGATCGGAGAACGACGCGAGCGCCGATTCCATCGTGCGATGCAGCCGGATGATCTGCTCCGTGGTGCTCTGCCGGTAGGTGTTCAACTGCGCGGCCATCTTGTTGAACGTGACGGCGAGTTCGCCCAGTTCATCCGTGGAAACGACCGGGACCGTCTGTTCCAGATTCCCCTGCCCGATTTCGCGCGCGGCATTGGTCAGGGTTTGGATGGGCCGCAGGATGGACTTACCCAGTTTGAAACTGGCGACGAAAGTGATCAGCAACGCGATGGTCAGCCCGAGGATCAGCAGGCTGGTGATGGTGCGGTTGATGGTCTGGATGGTCTTGGCGGTGGCGAAGATGTTTTCCTTGATCGCATCCCGCGCCCGGTCCAACAGCAAATTGATGGCGAGCGTCCTGGGCACGATCTGGTTGTCATACAACGCCCGTTGTTCAGCCCGCGGGACGGCCGGGTTGAGCATCTCCGCGCCGGCGAAACGGAAGACGTTGAAGTTGGTGCGCAACTGCAGAAGCACGTTCATCTGGGCGACGACGGCGCTGTTCGTGAACTGCGAGGCGAGGTTTTCCTCGAAAATGCGGGCGTTGGTGTCGAACATCAACCGGGGCGTACCGATCTCCTCGGTGCGGGCACGCTGGAGTGCAGCGTCCATGCGGGCGAGGGCCTCGCTCATATTGTTGGCGGCAGCGTTGCCCTGGTAGTTGTCCGTGACCGTCCGGCCCACGCTATTCGCCAGTTGCGAAAACAGGATCATCGCATAAACCCCGACCGCGATGAGGATCGCAACGAACGGAAGAAGGTTCAGGATGATCCGGGTGCGCAGCATGGAATTTCAACCCCGGCTCAGATGCCGATTCTTTTCTTCCGCTCGTAAAGCGTCCCGCGCGAGATGCCGAGCAATTGCGCGGCTTCTTCCATCGTCGTGGTCTGAGCCAGCACGCGCTTGATATGTTCGGCCTCGATCTGCTCGAGTGGCACCTTCATGCCGATGCGGAGATTGTCATCCAACTGCCCGTTCGCGCCGGGAGTGAGCTGTTCCGGCAGATCCGCCAACGCCACCGCGCTCCCGCTCGCAAAGATGACGGCGTGTTCGATCACGTTCCGCAGCTCCCGCAGGTTCCCCGGCCAGGAGTAGGCTTCCAACGCCGCCTGCGCCGCCGGAGCAAATCCCGTGACCCGCTTGCCGCACTGGCTGCTGAAAAAGGCGAGATAATTCGCAGCCATCTGCTTGAGATCGCGCGGCCGCTCGCGCAACGGGGGCACGCGGATGGCGATCACGTTCAAGCGATAATACAGGTCTTCGCGGAACGTCTTGTCGCGCACGGCAACATCAAGGTTGCGGTTCGTGGCGGCGATGACCCGGACGTTGGCGCGGCGCGTCTTGGATTCGCCGACGCGTTCATACTCCTTCTCCTGCAAGAGCCTTAACAGCTTGGGCTGGATGGCCAGTGGCAGTTCGCCGATCTCGTCGAGAAACAAAGTTCCGCCATCCGCCACGGCGACCTTGCCCCAAGTATCCGTGGTGGCGCCGGTGAAGGCGCCTTTGACGCGGCCGAACAATTCGCTTTCCAGCAACTCGGCGGAAAGACTCGGGCAACTGATCGTGACGAACGGCCTGTCCTTTTGCGGGCTGCGGTCATGAATGGCGCGGGCCAGCACGCTTTTGCCCGTGCCGCTTTCCCCGAGCAACATCACGGTGGCCGGAGAACTTGCCGCCTTGAAGGCCAGCGTGAAGGCGCGTTCCATGGCCGGCTCGCCGGACTCGACGATGGCCGGTGGGGCGTCGCTGGAAAGCCGGGCTTCCAGATTGGCGACTTTTCCTTCGAGCGACCGGTTCTTGCTGATCTTGCGAAGGGTCTGGCGGACTTGCTCGGGCGTGAACGGCTTGGAGATGTAATCCACCGCCCCGCGGCGCATGGCTTCCACGGCGCTTTCAATCGAAGCGAACGCCGTCATGACCACCACGTCCAGCTTGGCATTGGCACGCAGCAGCTCGGGCAATACGTCCAGACCATTTTCGGCCTCGAGCTTCAGGTCGAGAAATGCCATGTCGAACTGAGCGGCCTCCAACTCCCGAAGCGCCGCCTGGGGATTTCCCACATCCGTCACCTCATGGCCCAGCCCCCGCAGCATGATGGACAACGTCGTGCGGATGCTTTCTTCGTCATCAAGTATGAGAATTCGCATGAGACTGGCCTGGTCTGCTGAGACTGAATCCGATACCACGTTACTTATACTGGTCATGTGCCGCAAACGCGAGCAGGTTTCCCGCCGCATCTGACCAGCCCAGCAATTCTGTGGAAAAATCACGGCCCTCTAAAACCAACCATTTCGGTTGATCGATTTCCGCACGAACCTCGTTCAAATTCTTCACAAGCCAGATTCCCAGAATCCGTTTCAATCCTGCCAGAAATAATTCTCAGTAAAATTCCGGACAGTTTTCCGTAGCCCTGCCAGCAACCGGCACCTTAAGAAAGTCTTTGCCCCATTGGCGTTTCTTCGCCGGACGATTTTTCGACCAGCCCGGCTTGCAGCCCTTGCGTGACACCAACGGTCCTCGTGGCATTGCCGGTGCTAAAGCGCAGTTGTGCGAGATGAATTCCAGCCCGGTCACCCCGACGCCGGGGTTCAAACCCGCACGATGTCGTATGCGAAATCAAGTTGTATCCCGGTGGGGAGGTTGCTGGATCGTGTGCTGGTTGCTGTTGCACCTCACCTCCGGTTTCCCGGCCGCTGCGCAAACCGTTGCAAAGCCTATCACGCTGGGATGGAACGCGGCCACCGATGTGGCGGTCCGCGGTTACGCGATTTATTACGGGCAAGCCAACCTGACGGCGACCACCCGCATCAACGCGGGCACCAACTTGAGTTGCACCATCTCCGGCCTGCTTGTCGGCGTGACCTATCGCATCTACGCCGTTTCCTATGACACTCAAGGCATCGAAAGCCTCCCCTCCAATCAATTGACCTTCACCCCCATAACCCCGGCTCCCCCGCGCTTGCAAATCGCCCGGCAAGCCAACGGCAGCATGACCTTGAGCTACGCCGCCGGCACGAACACCACCTGCGCCATCCAATTTGCCGCCACGCCGACCGCCAAATACTGGCAGACGCTGACCAATGTCGCCGCCAATCAGGCGGGTAATATCATCGTCACCGACACCACGGCGAGCCGTGTGCCGCAGCGGTTTTATCGCGTGGCGTTGAAACCGCAACCGCTGGTTTCCTCCATCGGCATCGGGCGCCAGAGCAATGGTAGCATGAAACTCAACTGGCAAACTCCGCCGGGAGCAGTGTGCCGCGTGCAATCGGCCTCGAGCCCGACCGCCACCACCTGGACCACGCGCGCCACCATCACCTCCAACGATGAAGGCCAGGCGCTTTATGTGGACTCCACTGCCGCGCAAGCCAGCCTTCGATTTTATCGCGTGGCAATGCCATGACGACGCCAAGGAAGGCGGGGGTTGCGCCTGACGTTGCCCCCGCCGGTGCGTCGGTTTAATATTGGCGCGTGGAAGCAACCGCCCCAAAGACTGCCCGACCGTTGATTTACGAACTGCCCTCCATTCTGGAGCGGCTGGACTTGGCCGCCCTGTTCCCCAAACCCCAACCACTCGAAGTAGAACTCGGCTGTGGCGACGCTTCCTTCCTCGCCGAATACGCGCGGCAGAATCCCGCCACAAACTTTCTCGGCGTGGAACGACTGATGGGCCGGGTCAAGAAAGTCGAACGCAAGGGGCATCGTCTCGGCCTGAGCAATCTCTGCGGGGTGCGCATTGAAAGCGCCTACTTCCTCGAATTTCTCCTGCCACAAAATTGCGCCACTGCCCTGCACATCTATTTCCCTGATCCGTGGCCGAAGAAGAGACACCGCCGCTTCCGGCTCATCAACGAGCGTTTCACCAGTCTGGCATACCAAACTCTTCTTCCTGGCGGCAGCGTTTATCTGCGCACCGATGATGAGGATTATTTCCAGCAGATGACCGGGGTGTTCAGCGCGGATAAGAGATTCAAGCGGGTGAAAACTCCGGAGCCGCTCGCTGCCGTGTTGACGGATTTCGAACGCGACTTCAACGCGCAAGGAATTCCCACCAACCGCGCGGCTTACCAGCGGGATTGATCAGACATCAATCACCGGACCGTCGCCGCCGGAATTGGAATTGGGCGGGCGCCGCTGCCGTTGCACTTTGACGGAGGCATTGGTGTTCCCGGTGACGAGGTTCAGTGGCAACGAAACCACGCTGATGATGATCGCCCCCAGCACCGCCCAGCCAAAGCCTTCAATGGCAAAGTGCAGCCCGAACACGCTCATCATCGCCTTCACGAGATAGAGCAGACAGGCGTTGATGACGATCATGAAGAGCCCCAGCGTGAAGATCAGCAACGGCAGCGCCAGCAACAGCAGCAACGGCCGGATGAACGCGTTCAAAACCCCGAGCAACAACGACGCGACAAACACCTCCACCACACCCCGACACTCCAGATGCGGACGCAACGCGATCACCGCCACCAACACGGCAAAGGTATTGATGAGCCAGCTTTTGATGAACTTTTTCAAACCGGGATTCATTTCAGCCATCCTGCCGTGGGAAGATGGGGCAGGAAATCGGCGAAGACAAGCGACAATCCCTTCCCGCCGCTGTTGGCCGCCTTTCAGAATTGTCGTTCGTAATCAGCGGCGCGCTTGGGTTTCTGCGGGCGGGGCAACCAGTAGGATTTTGCCGCGCGATCCAGTTTCAGACTGAGAAAATCTTTCCCCGTCAATCGCGCGACCAGTCCCGTCGGCGTGATGACCAGAAAGAACAGCAAGGTCAGGATGACGTGCGCCATCACAAACCCGAGCACGAACGCCGCGCTCATCCACGCGATATAAACCCACTTCAATGCGCGCGGCCAAACCACCCCAAACACAACCAGCACAACACCAGACCAGAGAAGATAATTGAAAAGCGGCTGATGCAACCGGAAGAGATCAATGCCAAGAGTTAAAAAGACGCACCCGACCACGACGCCGAATTTCCGCAGATCGAGGTCGCTCGTCTTCAGTTGTTTGATGCGGCGCTATCGTGATAAAACGCTGAGAGGCCGAGGATGTTCAAGGGCGGCACACTACAAAGAATCAAATCCCCGGTCACGAGAATTGAGTCCCGGAAAACTATTCAGCACAAAAAAGAAAAAGCGCGCCAGGCATTTGTCTGGCGCGCTTGAATTCAAGCTTGAGCGTCAGCTCAAGTATTCGCGCGGGTCAGTCACGTGACCCGTGATGGCGCTCGCCGCGACCGTCGCCGGGCTGGCGAGAAACACCTGTGATTCCTTGTCGCCCATGCGACCGGGGAAGTTGCGGTTCGTCGCGCTGATGCACTTGATGCCGGACTTGTTGATGCGGCCAAAGGTGTCCACCGGACCGCCAAGGCAAGCGGCGCAACCGGCGTTCTCCGTCATCTGCACGCCGGCAGTCACGAGGATATTCCAGATGGTTTCGCCGCCCCAACGCGTGCTTTGCAGATCGTGAACAATGTCCGGAGTTGCAGGCACGCCAAAGGTATCAATCGTCACCTTGTGTCCGCGCAACACGCGGGCGAACTCCACGAAGTCGCTCGTCTTGCCGCCGGTGCAGGAGCCGACATAGGCGCGATCAAGTTTCACGTCGCTCATGTCCTTCGCCTTCTTGCGCTGGCCCGGATCGGGATGGCATGCGACGGTCGGTTCGAGCTTCGACAAATCCACCGTGTGTTCGTAAACAAACTTCTGGTCCTTATCGAGCGTGACCGGCTCGTATTGCGTCTTCGTCCCGTTCAAGCGCGTGCGGGCATCCACGTATTCCGCGGTGCGCGCGTCGAATTCAAAGATGGCGTTCTTGCCGCCCGCCTCGATCGCCATGTTGGCGATGGTCATCCGGTCGTCCATGGAAAGATTCGACGCGCCCGGGCCATCGAATTGCAGAGCCCGATATGTCGCGCCGTCGAAACCAATCTCGCCGATGCAATGCAGGATGATGTCCTTTGCCATCACGCCGGGCTGCATCTTGCCTTCAAGGCGGAAATGCATTGTCTCGGGAACCTTGATGAGCAACTTGCCCGTGCCCATGACGAAGCCCGCGTCCGTGTTGCCGATGCCGGTGGCGAATTGGTTGAACGCGCCCGCCATGCACGTGTGCGAATCCGTGCCGAACAAAATTTCGCCCGGACGCGTATGCCCTTTGGCCGGGAGCGCGGTATGGCAGACGCCTGCGTACTGCGAACCGTATTGTTTCTTCAACATTCCTTGGGAGGAATCAAAGTGCCATGTGCCGTTCGGGTCATCAATCACATCGTAGAAATAGGGCAGGCCCTGTTCTTTTACGAAGTCACGGAGGATGTCCACGTTGCGGTTCGACTTGGAGTCGGCGGTGAAGATGTAGTGATCGGGAATGATGACGACGCGTTGTTTGTCCCAGACCTTGGCATCCTTGCCGAATTCGCGTTTGAACACGCCGATCGTCCCCGGCCCGCACACGTCATGCGTCATGAGGACATCCGCCTTCACCCAAACATTGTCGCCCGCCCGCACGGAGGCTTTGCCGGCCGCGCGCGCGAGGATTTTTTCAGTCAACGTCATAGCCTGAAAAGCCTAGCGGACAATCCAGTTGACTTCAACTGTGCAAAGTGGAGGCAGACTCAGCCACCGATCCCGGCGTATTCCTCCTCCTGCTTCAAACTGCGGCCCATCAACACGTAATCGTGCGTTACCGCCTTCATATCGAAGACATAGTCGTGCAGGTGCATGAGCTTGTTGAACCCGAGTTGGGACAGCACGGCCAACGCGATCTTCCGTTCGCCGTTCAACTCCGCCTCCAACCGCCGCAACCCGCAATGCTTGGCAACGTCAATCAACTCCGTCACCAGCACCTTCGAGACATCCCGCCCGCGATAGTCCGGATGCGTGAGCAGCGTGATCAATCCGATGTGCCGCTTCCACCCGCCCCCGCGCTGATGCAACGTCGCTTCGCCGATGACCTTGTTCTTGTGCAACATGAGCAACGGCAGATTGCGCTCGAAATCCGGCTGGCGACACCATTGCCGGAACAACGTCTGGTCCGTGATCGGCTGCTTGATGAACAACCGCTCCTCCTCCGGCACGGCGAGGAAGAATTTGTGGAGCTTCGCGTCATCACGGCGCGCGACCGGACGCACGACCACGGGCGTGCCGTCGCGGAGTTTGGTTTCGAACGGATACTTGTCGAGCAGGTCAATAAGGAGCATAGGCTTGGCTTTCTGGAAACTTATCAAACCACGAACCCGCTGCGCCCGCTAACGCGGAATTGGCAATCATTGACCGGGGATTGCCGTTCGCTCCAACCCTCGACGCTACGCTTAGAGCGTACTGCAAAAAGAATGTCGGAAACGAGATGCTGGCGAAATGCCCCTCACCCCGGCCCTCTCCCCATCGGACGGGGAGAGGGTGGCCAAAGGCCGGGTGAGGGGAATTCGTTTCCCACAGACATTTTGCGAACTGTTCTAACTCGCCAGCACGGGATAATCCACATAACCCTTCGGTCCGTCCGCGTAAAAGGTGTTCGCGTCGGGCGTGTTCAACGGCGCATTGCGGGCGAATCGTTCCGGGAGATCTGGATTCGCAATGAACGCCTTGCCAAACGCGACGGCGTCCGCCTCGCCTGCTTGCAGCAACTGCTCGGCGCTGTCGCGGGTGTGGGCTTCGTTCGCCACGTAGAGGCCGCCGAATTGTTTCTTCAATTCCGGTCCGAGCCGGTTCGGGCCAACCGATTCGCGGGCGCAGAGAAACGCAAGCTTGCGCCGGTCCAACTCCCGCGCCACGTACCCGAACGTGGCCGCCAGATTGGAATCACCCATGTCATGCGCATCGCCGCGCGGCGCAAGGTGCATGCCCACGCGGCCCGCACCCCACACCGAAATCACCGCGTCCGCCACTTCGAGCATCAGCCGGGCGCGATTTTCAATCGGCCCGCCGTAGTCGTCCGTGCGTTGGTTCGTGCTGTCCTGAAGGAATTGATCGAGCAGATATCCGTTCGCGCCATGAATCTCCACGCCGTCAAAACCCGCCGCGAGCGCATTGGCCGCGCCCTGCTGATAGGCTTCGATGATGCCGGGAATCTCGCTCGCTTCGAGCGCGCGGGGCGTGACGAACGATTTGTGTGGCCGGACCAAACTCACATGACCTTTCGGTGCGATGGCACTGGGCGCGACCGGCAATGCGCCATCGAGATACGACGGATCAGAAACGCGCCCCACATGCCAGAGTTGCAGAAACATTTTCCCGCCCGCGGCGTGGACGGCGGCAGTGATTTGTTTCCAACCCGCCGTCTGTTCTGGCGACCAGATGCCCGGCGTGTTTGGATACCCCACGCCCATCGGCGAAACGGACGTGGCCTCGCTAAGAATGAGTCCTGCCGAAGCGCGTTGGACGTAGTAATCGCGCATCATGGCGTTTGGCACGCGTCCGGCGCTGGCGCGACATCGCGTGAGCGGCGCCATGAAAATCCGGTTGGCCAGGCGCAATTCACCGAGGGAAAGAGGTTCGAGTAGTTTCAGTTTGTCAGTCATCTGGCGCACACAGTAGGGGTGATTTTAATTTCTGCAAATTCTTGGCGTGGCTTTGTCCTGCACGGTGACTTCGTCGGGGTCGGGTTGGCTGCCGCTGCGTGAATCGGAATCAATCAACTCCGTGATCGCCGGATGATCACCGCAGAACAGCAGAATGATTTCAGGGCTCGGCTAACACTGGAGAAGACCTATCAAGAATATAGTCCGCGATCCGCAGTCTTTGTCCACATCAGGGGACGAGGAGGGCACGGTAGAAGCGGGAACGATAAGAGATGGAGTTCGGGTCGGTGAAATCGAAGATGCCGGTGGTGTTGGTTAGCACGGGGGTCCAAGTGACGAGGTTGGTGCTGGCTTGAATGATATTGGTCTGGCCGCTGATACCGGAGAGAAGGACGTGGAACGGGCCGTTGGCAGGCCAGTTGGGATTGAGGAGTTGCGGGATGTTGAAGTTCACACTCTCGTTCCAGCGAGCGATGGCACTGGAACTTTTATTGCCCGCAAGTTTGAAGTTGCCGCCGAGGTAGAGATTCGATCCGACTGCCGCCAAGCTCTGAACGGAACCAGAAACGCCACTGCCTAATGCCGACCAAGTTGTGCCATTCCATTTAGCGATGCGATTAGCCGGTACGCCGCCCATATTGGTAAATGTGCCGCCCGCGTAAAGGTCGTTACCCATGATGGCAAGTGCCAAAACCGTGCCTGTGCCGACGACGCCACCGCCTACGCCAGACCAACTATTGCCGTCCCATTTCGCAATTTGATTCGCCGGAACTCCCCCTGCCGTGGTGAAGTTGCCAGCAGCAAAAAGTGTCGAGCCTAAGACCGCCATGGCGACATTGGTCCTGTTCAGCCCCGTGCCCATGATCCATCCGTAAGTGCCATCAAAGCGAATGATGTTCTGACAATTTGTAGATGGGTCGAAGCCCACAACGGGGTCGAATTGCGTGAATCCCATAATGTTGCCACCGAGGTAAACGTTGTTGCCTTGGATCGCGATGCACTTGTAGCCAACTGGGTCAGATAGTGGGTAGGAGAAAAATGTAGTGTCAGGGGCAAACGCGAGCATGCTATTCCAAGCCGTTCCGTTCCACCGATTGAAGAACGGCGCGCCGTAAGCTGAACCTGTGTAATAAGTGCCGGCTGCATAGACGCCATTGGGTCCGACAGCCACTGCATAAACAAGCCCGCCCGCACTGCCTAGTGAAATCCAGTTCGTGCCGTTCCAACTCCCAAAATAGGGCAACGCAAGGCCAGCCTTTGTGCCAGTAAAAAAGCCTCCGGCATAGACCATGTTATTGGTCGCGGCTAACGAAACGACCCGTTCGTTCATTCCCGCACCCAACGGCTGCCAGTTCGTGCCATCAAAGCGAGCGATGTAGTTGGCATTTGTTTGGCCAGCGCAAATGAATAACCCTCCAGCGAATATATTTGTTCCGTCACTAGCGAGTGCGTTCACCGTGTTTTGAAGACCATTGTGTCGCCCGTAATTCCAAAGTGCGCGCCATTGAGCACCATCCCAGGAAGAAATCTGATTCGCCCAAAGCCCACCCGCAGTGGTGAAGATGCCGCCGACATAAACCTTCCCACCAACGGTCATTGCGCGGAATCCGGTACTATTCAAGTGTCCGGCGGCTGACCATGTCGAGCCGTTCCACGTCGCGAAATTGGTGGCGGTAAGTCCGCCCGCGTTGGTGAAACTGCCAGCAACGCAGATCAAGCCGTTTAGATTGGCGAGACTATACGCAGTTTTGCCCCCTCCGGTTAATCCGCTTCCCAAGGCCGACCAATTGCTCCCGTCCCACTTGGCGATGCCGCTCGCTGGCGTCGTTCCAGCTTGAGTGAAAGCACCTCCGACATAGAGATCGTTGCCATTAAACGCCAGCGAATAGACTAGCCCATTGACCCCGCCGCCGACTTCCGACCAAGTGCTGCCGTTCCAAGCCGCAAGATTGGTGATCGATAGCGAGCCGCAGTTTCTAAACAATCCGCCGACATACACCACGCCGCTCTTGACCGCGACCGCTTGAACCGCATAGCCAAAATAAGTCCCAACGCCGGACCCCAGCGCATTCCACGCACTGCCGTCCCAGTAGCCGATGTTCGTCACCGTCACGCCACCTGCATTTGTGTAACTGCCCCCGACGTAGACGTTGTTACCTTCCACTGCCAATGCATTGGCGACGCCTGAAAACCCCAAGCTGCTCCAGTTTGTGCCGTTCCATTTTGCCAAACCGTTAGCCGCCACTCCGTTCACGTTCGTAAAATTTCCAGCGGCGTAGAGCGTGTTGCCTGCGAATGCCAAATCGTTCACGTTCACCACGCCTGAACCGGTGAACGTCGCTGTTACAGACCATTGTTTACCATCCCAAACGCTTAACTGACTACTGCTTGATCCTGCGCCAGCCACATAAAACACTCCGTCCTTCTCCGCGATCGCGTAAGTGACATTGCCCGCCCCGGGCGCACCGAATTGCGTGTCCCAATGCTCATCGCCCGGAGCGGCGCGCAATGAAAATGCTGAGGTAAGGAATATTACTGCCCAAGCCGCAGTAACCGGAAGTCGGGTTCGGATTTGGGTCATGCCCATAGCGTGCCCACTCTACTAAATCACAGCCCGCCGTGAAGCATTTTCGCAGCAGGGTTGATGGCGGGCGTGGGTTGGATGCCGCAGAACTGATTGCGATCAATCAACTCCTCGACAAACCCGGGGATTTGGCCTTAATTTTGCAGTGGAAACGTTCAAATGCCTTCTGATCTGCAAATAGCGCAAAGTTTGTTGGCCGCTTGCTTGGAAGCTGATCACAAGCCGGGCAAGGTTCAATTTACCAAGTATCTGTATCTGTTGGACTACTGCCACTGGCGGTTCACCGGTCACCAAGCGACTTCTCTGCCTTGGAAATTTTACCATTATGGCCCATGGTGCGAGCAAGTGGAGGATTGCATGACACAATTGGCTACGGATTACGCATTTCAATGGCGAGAAACGGAAGCGTCATTCATTCGCTCAGTTGAAGTTCCACCCCACAAGCTGGATTTGACCACCCGCAGCTTTATCACTCAAATCGTCGGCTGGTTCAAAGATCGGGAATTGAATGTGTTGCTTGAAGTTGCGTATTCGCAGACCGAGCCAATGGTTCGCGCCCGCAGAGGCGACACGCTTGATTTTTCTTCAATTCCGGTAAACAAGCAAATGCCGGTGTTCTTTCCGGCGGTTTCTTACCGCTCTGCAGCTTACCAATTGCATCCTGAACGCCTCAAGAGAATGGAAGCCTTCCGCGCGCGGGCGGAAACCCTCAAGGAAAAGGCAAAGCAACGGATGGCGTTTCGCGAAACGGAGAGCTACCAACAAGCAGCGTCATTGATGAAAGAAGAGTTCACCGCGCCCGACCGACTGCCAGAGATGCGTGGATCAATGACCTTCGATGCTGCGAACGGATTTGCCACGGGTTGATGCATGGAGAATCCGGGGCAAGTCTATCGAAAGCTGACGACTGCGGAAAAAGCGCGGCACGTTCTGGGACAAATTTTCTGGATACCTGCGTATCTCCACATGCAGGACTATTACGTGGTAAGGATTGGCCAATGGGACCGGCTCACGCCCATCACTTCCGCGCAATTTCGGATTGAGAAGAAAGGTTTCCATGGGTTGGGCCGCAACGCCGACCTTTACCATCACATGCCCATTCCCGAGTTGAAGCTGAAGATGGACGAGGAATTGGTGGTCAAGAAAGTGAAGCGCCGGCCAGCCGTGTTGATTCTGCGCGAAGGCTCAGACCCTCGAAGAACGGCCACACACTTCGCGGGCAGCGGCTCGAAACCGAATCCCAATTCACACGTCTTTGCGCCAATCATTTCGCTGCGAAAAGAGGAAAACCTAGGGAATGATTATCCGCAGCCTTTCATTGACAAGGTCAGCGCGTGTGAACTGCCCGAATTTATCCATTTACCCGCCGAGGGAAAGTGGTTCAAGCAATTTCAATTTATCATTCATCCGGGCCACACAGTAGAGGCACTTCCGACTCTTGCAAATCCCTGCCGCCAATTCTGCCAGTGGCGAAGCGCGCGGATAAAAAGCAAGCGCGCCAGAGGCAACACACTTTTCATGATTCTCATGAATGTGATTTCATTGAACTGATTGTTTTTCCAGAAATCCGTTTTTGACCGGCGCGCGTCGGTAGTTTCCGCCAGTCAGTGGGTAGTTTCCGCGGAAAAAAACTGTGGCATCGCATATATCTATTGCTAAAACAGCTATGGTTTGCATTAACTCAGGAAATAATTCCCCTAAACCCCGATCGTCATCTATGAAAGCATCGTCGCTGGCAACTTTTGCCGCTGTTTTTGTCGTTTCAATTTCTGCTCGCGCCGCGACCTTCACCGTCATCAACACCAACGTCACGGGGGCCGGCTCACTGCAACAAGCCATCTTTGACGCCAATGCCAACGCCGGCGCGGATGTCATCACCTTCAACATTGCGACCGGCGGCTTGACGATCACGCCGACGAACGCGCTTCCCAACATCACCGATCCCGTCACCATTGACGGCAGCACGCAACCGGGATTTGCGGGCGTCCCGATCATCGAACTCAATGGCACAAGTGCCGGAGCGGCAGTGGACGGCTTGAGGATCGCCACGAGCAACACTGTGATTCGCGCGCTTGTCATCAACCGGTTTCTCGGCGACGGCATCGAGATCACCAACGGGGCGAACAACACCGTCGAAGGTTGTTACCTCGGTTTGAATCTGGCGGGGTTGACCGATCAGGGCAACTCGCTCAACGGCATTTTGCTCACCAACGCGGCGAACAACACCATCGGCGGACTCACGGCGGCCAGCCGGAATTACATCGCCGGCAACAATCAAAACGGCGTGTTGCTCAACGGCGTCTTGAGCACCAACAACGTGTTGCTCGGCAACTATATTGGCCTCAACACCAACAACGCCGACATCGGCAACAGCGCCGACGGCGTCAACATCAACGCGCCCGCCAACCGCATCGGCGGCAGTGTCAGCGGGGCGCGCAATATCATTTCCGGCAACAACAGCCAGGGCATCGAGATCACAGCCTTGGGCGCGAACACCGTCGTGCGCGGCAATTACATCGGCACGGACGGCACCGGCACGCTGGCCCGGGGCAACTCCGCCGACGGCCTGTGGGTCGGCGCGGGCGGCGTGATCATCGGCGGCAGCAACGCGGGCGAGGGCAATCTGATTTCCGGCAACGCGGGTGATGGCATTGAACTCAACGGCCTTTCCGCCACAAACAATCTCATCCTGGGCAACATCATCGGGGCGAACCCGGCGGGAAATGCCGGTCTGGCCAACGCCAGCGGCGTGCTCATCACCACGAGTTCCCGCAGTAATATCGTGGGCGGGGTGACGGCGGGCGCGGCGAATCTCATCGCCTTCAACACCGGCGACGGCATTGGGGTGGCCGCCGCCAACGCGAATACGAACAACACGTTCCGGGGCAACTCCATTTTCTCCAACGGCAATCTCGGCATTGACCTCGGCGCCTCCGGCATTCTGGCCAATGACGCGGGCGACGCCGATCTCGGCGCCAATCAATCACAAAACTTTCCCGTACTGACCGCCGCCACCAACACCATCAGCGGCACGGTGATTGTCGGCACGCTCAACAGCCGCCCCGACACGACTTACACGATTGATTTCTACGCCAGCATTTTGCCCAACCCGCTCGGCAGCGGCGAAGGGCAGACTTACTTGGGCGCGACCACGCTCAATACTGACGGCACGGGCAACGGCAGTTTTACCGCTTCCTTCCCCGTGGTCGCTCTGGCCGGCCGTTACATCAGCGCCACGGCCACGGACAATTTTGGCAACACGTCCGAGTTCGCCACCAACACCGTTGTCGTCGCCACCCTGCCGGGAAGCACCTTCACCGTGGTGAACACGAATGACAGCGGGCCGGGTTCGTTGCGGCAGGCGATTATCGGGGTCAATGCCGTGGCCACCGTCGGCGACCGGATCGAATTCGCCATCACGAATCTCGGAACCACGATCAGCCCGGCCAGCGCGCTGCCGGTGATTGCGGATCCAGTGACCATTGATGGCTATACCCAGCCGGGCGCGGTCGCCAACACTTCGCCCCTCGCTTTCAACGGCGTTGTGCCGGTGCGCTTGGCGGGCACGAGCGCCGGTTCGGGCGCCAATGGCCTGGTCCTCGCCGGTGGGAATTCCACGGTTCGCGGGCTGACCATCACCGGCTTCAACAGCGACGGCATCGAAATTTCCGGCTTCGGTGGCAATGTCGTTGCCGGTTGTGTCATCGGGCTGGACGCGGCGGGGGCGGATCAGGGCAACACGGCCAATGGTGTTTTTATTTCGGGCAGTTCCAATAACATCGTCGGCGGACTGGCGTTGGCCGCGCGCAACGTCATTTCCGGCAACAACAGCGATGGCGTCGAGATTTCCGGGGTGCTCGCCCGCAACAATCAAATCCTCAACAACCTGATCGGCCCGGACCAGACCGGCACGTTGGACCGCGGCAACAACGCCGATGGCATCTTCATTACCCAGGCCGGCGGGAACATCATCGGGGGGAGCGAGACGGGCAGCGGCAATTTGATTTCCGGCAATAACAGCGACGGCATCGAACTCAACGGCATTTCCGCCACGAACAATCTGGTGCTGGGCAATCTGATTGGAACGGCTCCCGGCGGAGTGACGGGACTGCCCAACACCGCCAACGGGGTGTTGATCACGGCCAGCTCCCGCAGCAACATCGTGGGCGGAGTGCTGCCGGGACAGGCCAACGTGATCGCCTTCAACAGCGCGGACGGCATCAGCGTGGCGGCGGCGGTCGCCAACACGAACAATACTTTCCGGGGCAACGCCATTTTCTCCAATGGCAATCTCGGCATTGACCTGGGCGCTTCGGGCGTGACCCTCAATGACGCCGGGGACGCGGATACCGGCGCCAACCAGTTGCAGAACTTTCCCGTCCTGTCCTTCGTCACCAACACGCCCGCCGGAACAACCATCAGCGGCGCGCTCAACAGCCGGCCCGACACAACTTACACGATTGATTTTTATGCCAATGTCAGCCCCAACGCGTTGGGTTACGGCGAAGGCCAGACGTATCTCGGCTCGACCAGCCTCACCACGGATGAAACCGGAGACGGTGGCTTCACGGTTTTGTTGCCGGTCGTGACGCTGGCGGGTCGGCACATCAGCGCCACGGCCACGGACAATTTTGGCAACACCTCCGAGTTTGCGGCCAATGTCAGCGCCGCCAGCACGCTGCCCGGGTTGACCCTCACCGTCGTCAACACCAACGACAGCGGCCCGGGTTCGTTGCGGCAGGCGATCCTGGCCGCCAACGCGGCCATCACGGCGGGCGACACCATCGCGTTTGCGATTACGAACCTCATCACCACCATCGCTCCGGCAAGCGCGTTGCCGGCGATCACCGATCCGGTGACGATTGACGGTTACACCCAGCCGGGCGCGGCGGCCAACACTGCGGCAGACGGTTTCAACGGGGTGTTGCCCGTGCGGCTGGCCGGGAACAGCGCCGGTTCCGGAGTCAACGGCCTGCTCATCACGGGGGGCGGTTCGACGGTGCGCGGCCTGATGATCACCGGCTTCAACGGCGATGGCGTCGAACTGTCTGGTCTGGGGGGCAATGTGATTGAGGGATGCCTCATCGGCATAGACGCGGCGGGCACGGATCAGGGCAACAACGCCAACGGCGTGTATATCATCGGAAGCGCCGACAACCTCGTCGGCGGCGTCACGCCGACCGCGCGCAACGTCATTTCCGGCAACAACAGCGACGGCATTGAAATCTCCGGCGCTTCGGCCACCGGCAATCTGGTGCTGGGCAACATCATCGGGGCGAATTTGTCCGGCGCGACCGCGCTGGCGAACAGCGGCAACGGAGTATTGATCACGACCAGTTCCCGCAGCAACACCGTGGGCGGGGTGCTGCCGGGACAGGCCAACGTGATTGCCTTCAATGGCGCGGATGGCATCAGCGTGGCGGCCGCGGTGGCCAACACGAACAACACGTTCCGGGGCAATTCCATTTTCTCCAATGGTGATCTGGGCATTGACCTGGGCGCTTCGGGCGTGACCCTCAATGACGCGGGAGACGTGGATGCCGGGGCCAACCAGTTGCAAAACTTCCCCGTCCTCTCCACCGCCACCAACTCACCCACGCACGTCGGCCTCAGCGGGTCGCTCGCCAGCGCGGCCAACACCAGTTACATGCTGGATTTCTACGCCAACCTCACTCTCGACCTGAGCGGTTACGGCGAAGGCCAGACCTATTTGGGCAGCGTCAACGTCACCACGGATGGCGGCGGCCAGGCGGATTTTGCAACCGTTTTTGCCACCGCGCTGCCGGGCCGCTATATTTCCGCCACCGCCACCGATCCCTTCGGCAATACCAGCGAATTTTCCCGCTGGGCCGTCAGCACGACGCCTGCCACCAACGTCATCACCGGCGCGACCGCCGATTTCGTTTTCATCATTGATGCCAGTGTTTCGATGTCGGACGAAATCGCGGCGGTGAAAAACGGGTTGGGCAGCTTCGTCACCAGTTTGAACACGAACAACATCAACGCGCGCTTCGCCGTCGTGCTCTTCGGCGGCCCGACGGAAATCATCCAGGATTTCACCAGCGACCAGGCCACCACCGAAGCGGCGTTCGACGTCATCAGTGTGAATGGCGCCGTGACCGGAGTTCACAACAATCACAACCTCAATCCCGAGGCGGGCCTCGAAGCCATCCGCATCGTCCTCAACGCCGCCACCAATAACACTCTCCAACGAAACAATGTGGGCGGCTCCGGGCCGCTGGCTTTTCGCCCGGAGGCGCGGAAAAATTTGATCCTGGTCACCGACGAAAACTCCGATCTGCCGTACTACGCGGAAAACCGCGAATCCGGCCAGACCGGCACCGAACCGCCCGGCACTTTGACCGCTCCCTGGCAGGCGGAAATCAACACCACCGCGCAAGCCGTCATTGCGCACAACGCTTTCATCAATCTGCTCATCGCCCCCTCCGGCGTGATCCGGAACCAATACGGCGATCCCGCCCAGTCGGTTTCGGACGCCAATTTTTTGAACTACAATCCCGAGGCGACGCTGACCAATTTGATCAACGCCGGCTTTGGCAACAGTCTCGAAGCGCAGGTGTTGGCGGCGGGCCTGGTGGGCCGCGCCTTCAACATCGGCTCCGTGAACACCACCAACTTCATCGCCAACTTCTTCGCCGCGAAAGTGGAGGAGATTACCAGCAATCCGATCCCACCACCGCGCTTGAACATCGTTTCCCTGCCGCCGGATGCCGTCCGGTTGACGTGGACCACGAACTCATTTGGCTATGTGTTGCAGACCAATCATAACGTGGCGCTCCCGAATGGCTGGGGGGTGCTCACCACGAACTACAGCGTCATCGGCACCAACTACGTCGTGACCAACACCGTGAACGACACCACGCGCTTCTACCGCTTGCACAAGTGATTTGTAGCAGCCGACGTGAGGAGGCTCAAATTATCCAATGCCTTTATCATGTCCGGCACAGCAGTTTCAGCGGATTGAATGGTATTGACGCTCGCCCTCATCCCGGCCTTCTCCCCCGGGGAGAAGGAGAACCGTTCGCTGGTTTCTTGAAATGTCGTTGAGCAGCGATGGCAGAAGCGGCGTTGAGCAAGCAGTCAGCGGCCAAAGGTGATTCCCACTCCTTGCGATCCCTCGCCCGTGGGAACGGGAGAGGGTGGCGGAGCCGGGTGAGGGTTGTGGGAAGAAACTCTTCAATGTGGAGCGGGCCAGGGTGAGGGAGGTCGTGAACTCAAAACTTGCCCGGTCGCGGGTTGGATGCCGCAAAGTTAAAATTCCTCAGCAGAGATTTTTGATGTCTGCAAGTTGCCGTCTCTAACACCGTAAAGAGTGATTGTGTAGCCCGTCACTCTGTTGCCATCAGAACTGAAATCAAATGTTGTCTCGGCTTTGCTGTAAACCGTATCCGGACCGAACAGGTGCTTGTAGCCGTACCATTTCTCGCCATAGGCATAGCGGACCTCGAACACCCCCAGCGGCACCTCCACTTCAACGGTTGTTCCACCGCGAACGAATACCGTCATAACATCATTACGAGCGCGGGTATCTACAAGCTTAACAAGATAGTTCCCGAGTTGGCTGGCTTTGATTTCAAAGGGGGCCACTCGCGACGCGCTGCTGAAATTTTGAGCTTCCCCCGATTTTGGACGGGCAATCTCAGGTTCATGAAATACTAGCTGAAGCGTCTTCGCCGACTTAGGAGCAATCCTGCTCTCTGATGGCTTAAACCGAGGTGCACTTGTTTCTAAAACCAAGTCCCCAAACATATTTGTTACCGGCCTCTGATTATTTTCGGCTCGTTGCTGATCCTCATCCGGCAGGTCGGCAAACAATGGCCCGGAGAGCGTGGGTGCTTCATCCGGCAGTCCGGGTTTTAACTGTGTCCGATCTGCTGCGGGGCGGGCGCTGTTCTGTTGCGGTGCATTGTAAGTGGGCTTTATTTCGTCTTTTTCAAAGACGCTCCGGACCAAAGCAAACCCAACAAGAATTACAATGAGCGTCAATATGGGATGAGCCTTTAGAAAATTTACCGCTAGTTGTGTGAACCCCTCCTCATCGTCCGACTTGGACACGTTGGTTTGGTTGTTCTGCTTGACCTTGTGCTTGAAGATCTCCAACTGACTCGGGGTTCTCGAGGGAGGAGAATAAAAATCTGAAACAAAAGCGCCTGTCCAATTGGGGGAGTTGCTCAATCCAAGATTCGACCTAAGATTGCCGATGTTGCAAAGCACATTGTGCGCTTGATCATAGGCTTCCCGCATTTGCGGATTCAGCAGAACCGTGGCAGCATCTTTTTTCAGTTTTGCATCCCAGCATGATTCAATCGCTCGCTCCAGTTCGGAAACTGAGGCGGACTTGTTCACATTCAGTCTTGTGTAAAGATCACGCATGGTCTGTTAAGAACTCATAGGCATCCTTGATTCGGCGAAATGATTCTGATGCCGCTGATGCTGCTTCCGGCCCAAGATTTGAGAATCTGTCTGGGTGATGAACATGAGCCAAACGACGGTATGCACCTTTGATATCTAACAGCGAAGCATCCTCATCCAATCCAAGCATTCCCAAGGCTTTGAGCCGAGCCATATTCACTGTTTTGGAAGACTTGGAGCGATTCGAACTTTGATCTGAGGATGACGATCCGTTCTGGTTTTGCTTTTGTCGTCCAGTCCTTTCTTTCCACCAGTCAGCACTACTTGGGTCGGGCGTTGTGGGAAAGGATTTACCTGTAATTTCCAAATAACAACTTTCCATCTGTTGCTTTGTCAGGCCAAGCAGGTCGGCGAGGAACTGTAAAACAAAAATTTCACTCGGGCGGATGTATCCATCAGCGACGGCGATCAGCACCATCAGGCTAAACAGTGACTGCGCCTTATCCAAGTGACTCGCACGGATGATTTCACACGCGCATTGAATGGCGGGCAAATCACCGCGTTTGGCAATTGAAATGACCTCGTCGGTTATGTCTGCCTCTGGAGTATTCTGAATGATTTTCCTAATCTGGCGAAGTTCGTCGTCAGATGCGTGACCGTCGCAGCAAGCGACCCACGACAACAACAGCAGCAGGCTTATGCCGTAGTGGTTTTTGTAGCAAATGAGCAGTTCTTCAAAGTGTGTGAACTCAGTCGCGTTGACTGTTTGTGTTGAAGAACCCATGCTGGGGCTTCATTCAAGCATACCGCGCCAAATCCTCAAGCCCCAATACGCAGCCCTCCGGAATCAGCCTCTTTGCTCCAGACAGTGATGCCGCCTTTGCCCGTAGCGTCGGCCATCCTTGGCTGACGTAGAGCCGGGCTTCCAGCCCGGCGGAATGATCCCCACGCAAAAACGAAACCGCCCGAATTCTCGCACGTCACGATAAACTCGGGCGCTTGTTCCGGGTGGCAGAGATGCCACCCTCTACGGCAACCACGGATGGTTGCCGCTACGTTCAATACCGCGGCACTTTGGAATCAATCTCCTCGCTCCAGGCAGTGATGCCGCCTTTGACGCTCTTGAGATACTTGAAGCCCTGTTGCCGCAGGAAGTTCAACGCCTTCAATGAACGCACGCCAGCTTTGCAGTGCAGATAGTATTGCTGGTTCGGATCGAGCTCCGTGAAGCGCTCGTTGAGCTGGCTCAACGGCAGCAACGGCACGCCGTCCACTTTCGCGATCTCGTATTCGTCGGCTTCGCGCACGTCAATGACCTTGATGCCGAGCTTCGGATCATCCAGCGCCTTCTTCATGTCCTGCACGGTGACTTCGTCGGGATTGCCGACGGGTTCGGCGGGCGCGGGTTGGATGCCGCAGAATTGATCGTAATCAATCAGCTCCTTGATCGTCGGATGGTCGCCGCAGATCGGACACGCCGGATCGCGACGCAACTTGAGTTCGCGGAACTTCATGTCGAGCGCGTTGAAGAGCAACAAGCGTCCGACCATCGAAGTGCCTTTGCCGAGCGCGAGTTTCAAAATCTCCGTCGTCTGGATGCAACCGATGATGCCGGGCAACACGCCGAGCACACCGCCTTCCGCGCAACTCGGCACCATGCCGGGCGGCGGCGGTTCGGGATACAGACAGCGATAGCACGGTCCGCCCAGATGCGGGGCGAACACGCTGGCCTGGCCCTCGAAGCGGAAGATCGAGCCATAGACGTTCGGTTTCTTGAGCAGCACGCAGGCATCGTTGGTGAGGTAGCGGGTCGGGAAATTGTCCGTGCCGTCCACCACGATGTCGTAGGGGCGGATGAGGTCGAAAGCGTTGCCGGAATTGATCGCGGTGTTGTGGATGACCACTTCCACGTTTGGATTGATGCCCGCGATGGTTTCTTTCGCGGATTCAGCTTTGGAGCGTCCCACGTCGGCATCCGTGTGGAGAATCTGCCGTTGCAGATTGGAATAATCCACCGTGTCGAAATCCACGATGCCGATCTTGCCGATGCCCGCCGCTGCGAGATACATGGCGATGGGCGAGCCGAGGCCGCCCGCGCCGATGCACAGGACGCTGGTGGCTTTGATCTTTTTTTGCCCGGCCAGACCGACTTCCGGCAGGATCAGATGCCGCGAGTAACGGCGGATTTCTTCGTTGTTCAGTTGCATAATCAAATTTGGTTCGCCCCTCACCCCGGCCCTTTCCCCATCCGATGGGGAGAGGGTGGCCGAAGGTCGGGTGCGGGGTTCTGATTGTTTTATCTCAAAAGAACCACGCTCATAAACGAATTCGAGTGTGTCAGCGTAGAAGAGATTGCGGAGAAATCAAGCCGGGCGGTGGAGTGAAATAGTCAGAGGAATGATTGTCAGGAGAATGGGAGCCGGCTCATTCAGCGCCTATTCCTCTGATAAACACTCCCCTGACAATCAAGGCGGTGGCGGCTCGCCACGTTCGTTCCCAGTCAGCATTTATTGGCGTCAGCAGTGCCGCATATCGGGCATCGTCAGAGGAATCATTGTCAGGGGAATGGAAAAACGACTCGTTCAGTACTTATTCCTCTGACAAACATTCCCCTGACGAAAGCGCCTTTAATCAAAGAACGAACTCACCAACGCGTCCAGCGCCACTTCAATGGCGTTGCCCCGCAGGCTGTAATCATAGTGCGACACCCGGCCGCGATCCTGCATGGCGGCGGTTTGCTTTGCCGCTTCTAACTCGCGCCGCTTCCGCTCCAACTCCTCCATCTCCCGGGCGCGGGCCACATCCATCCCGCCCGCGCTGATGAATTTCACGATGCGATGTAGTTCATCCTTGTCGAACCACGTGCCGTGCGGCTTGCAGACGTCCACGATGACGTTCGAGCACTTGGCGAAGTTCACGCGATGCATGAGCTGTTTGCAGACCGGACACGGAATGTAACGCACGCGCTCCGGGACCAGTTGCGTGTTGGGAACAATGTCCGCCGCCGTGCCGAGAATCGTGGCCTGCCGTTCGCGATCGGTGGTGATTTGATGCAGCGCCACCGTATCCACCCACAGCCCTTCGCACACCGGACATTCGCGCAATGTGCTTTGACCGAGTGTGACTTCCTTGGTGTTCACCCGACAGCGCGGACAAGTGCAGACTTTCCCGGCCAGCTTTTCGATGCGTTGCACCTCCATGCCGCAGCGCGAACAAAACTTCGCGCCGCGAAAAATCATCCCAAAGCACGCCGGACACGCCACCGTGGCGAGCCGCGAATTGCAATGCTCGCACCGCGTCGCCTCCGAGGAGGCTGCCGCGCCGCAGTTGGGACAGTTCAACGATTGTGCCGCCATGCGGGAGAAATTCTCCGCCCGCGCGCGTTTCCGCAAGTTCAGACTGCGCCGCACCGATTACACAATTCGTCCGAAATTGTGCTTCCCAGCTTTCGCAGGCGTGACGATGATACGCCAACTTAACGAAAGGCAAATCATGGGTCTGATGGATTATCTGAAAGGTCAGTTTCTCGAAATCATCCAGTGGCAGGACGATTCCCGCGACACGCTCTCGTGGCGCTTTCCGGACGAGGACAAGGAAATCAAACGCGGCGCGCAACTCATCGTGCGCGAATCGCAGACGGCCCAGTTCGTCTATCTCGGCCAGTTCGGCGATACGTTCGGTCCGGGCAAACACTCGCTCACCACCGACAACATCCCGATCCTCTCCACGCTCAAGGGCTGGAAGTACGGCTTTGAATCGCCGTTCAAGGCGGACATCTACTACGTCAACACCCGTCTGTTCACCGGCAATAAATGGGGCACGGCCAATCCAGTCATGTTGCGTGACGCGGATTTTGGCATCGTCCGCGCCCGCGCCTACGGCACGTTTGATTTCAAGGTCGTGGACGTGAAAACGTTTCTCAAGGAAGTCGCCGGCACGGATCACCATTTCCGCTTGGATGAATTTGCCGACACCATGCGCTCGCGCATCGTCAGCGTGTTCACTGATGCACTGGCCTCGGCCAAAGTGCCCGTACTCGACGTCGCCTCACGCTACGGCGAACTGGGCGATGCGTTGTTGCCCGCGATCAATCCCGCCGTCGTCAGCAAATACGGCATCGAGATCAGCAGCTTCATCGTCGAGAACGTGTCGGTGCCGCCGGAAGTGGAACAGGCCATTGACAAGCGCAGCAGCATGCAGGCGATCGGCAACCTGAATGACTACGTGAAATTCCAGATGGCCGAAGCGATGGGCAAAGGCGGCGACGGTGGCGGCATGGCCAACACCGCCGCACAACTCGGCGCCGGCCTCGCGATGGGTCAGCAGATGATGGCCGCAATGGGCGCGCAACAAACCACGCCCGCCGCTGCTCCCGCCGGCGTTGCAGCAACAGGACTCCCCGAATTGCTCGGCGTGAATGATGTGGCCAAGGCCCTCGGCGTCAGTGAAACCGATGTGTTGGCCACGCTGGAAGCAGGCGATCTCAAGGGGAAGAAGATCGGCTCAACGTGGCGCGTGACCCGCGCGGCGCTGGACGAGTTTTTGAAAGCCTGAAGGAATCGTCAGGGGAATGATTGTCAGAGGAATGGAGAATAATTTCCCTCTGCTTTCATTCCCCTGACAAACATTCCTCTGACGAAATCCCATGCCCATCCATTGTCCCATCCCGATCAAACCGCTCGCTCCAGAAGAGTTTGAAGCCGTGGATTACCGGATCATGGCCCATGCGTATGCCAGCCAGAACGAACTCGGCCGACTGTGCGATGAATGCGCTTATCAGGCTGATTTGCGGGCCAGGCTGTTGGCGGATGGTTTCCAGTCGGTTCACACAGAAGTTCCAGTTGCCGTCACACATCGTGATTTCACGAAAAAGTATTACCTCGACGTGGTGGTGAATGACGCGCTTTACGAGCTCAAAGTGAACTCCATGCTGGTTGGGGCGCATGAAGCGCAGTTGTTGAATTACGTCCTGTTGCTCGGCCTGCAACGCGGCAAGCTGCTCAACTTTCATCCGGCAAAAGTTCAGGGACAGATTGTGGCAACCAGCCTGACTTCTGCTGAGCGCAAGCGATTCAAGGTGGTGGATCAGGATTGGATTGGCCTGACGCCGGAGTGCGCCAAGTTGCGGCAAACAATGTGCGAGCTGCTTCGGGATTGGGGCGCATTTCTCGATTTGGCCCTGTATCAGGAAGCGCTGGTGTTCTTTTTGGGAGGCGAAACAAAAGTGAGAAGTCTGGTGAACCTGAACCGGAACGGGTTGAACCTGGGATCGCAACACATGCTCACCCACTCTGCTGATGTTGCTTTTCGCCTGACCGCGTTCACCAAGTCCGGCGCCACCGCCGCATCTCATCTCCAACGGTTGCTCGCGCTGACCAACCTCAAGGCGATTCAATGGATCAACCTGAATCATGCGCAAATTGAATTTATGACCATTACCAAATAGTCAGGGGAATGCTTGCCAGAGGAATGAGGAACTGAATTCGCTTTTGCCTCCATTCCCCTGACAACATTCCCCTGACGAATCCCCATGTCTGAAGCCATTGCCCAAAAGAAATTCTCCTGCCCAGCGTGCGGGGCGGCGGCGGAATGGAATCCCGCCAAGCAATCGCTTGTCTGCCCATTCTGCGGCACAACGTCGCCGGCGCAGGTGGAACTGAATGCCGCCGGCGAGCAGGTCATCAAGGAACACGACCTCGTCGCAGCGATTCGCAACATTCCCGATGACAAGCGCGGCTGGCAGGCGCAGAAGACTTCCGTCAAATGCCAGAGTTGCCAGGCCATCTCGGTGTTTGATCCGCAGCGCGTCGGCCAACGCTGCGATTTCTGCGGTTCAGCCACACTCGTGCCTTACGAGGAAATCAAGGAAGCGTTCAGCCCGGAGAGTCTATTGCCGATTCGCATCAGTGAAACCCAGGTGCGCGACAGTATCCGGCGCTGGTATGGCAGCCGGTGGTTCGCGCCAAACAAACTCAAGAACGCCGCCCTCACCGACACGGTCAAGGGACTCTACATCCCCTATTGGACCTTCGACGCGCAGGTACACGCGGATTGGACGGCGGAATCCGGCTATTACTACTACGAGTCTGAAAGCTACACCGACGCGAACGGCAAACGCCAGACGCGACAGGTGCGGAAGATCCGCTGGCAATGGTCGTCCGGCGCGCTGAACCATTTCTTCGACGACGAACTCGTGTCCGCGTCGCGCGGCGTGCAACCGGAGTTGTTGCGCCAGGTCGAACCGTTTCCCACCAAGGAACTCTCGCCCTACAACGCCGGTTTTCTTTCCGGCTGGGTCGTGGAGCGTTACCAAATTGACCTCGTGAGCGCCGCACAGCGCGCCCGTGAAGTGATGGATGGCAAGATGTATTCACTCTGCGCCTCGCAAGTCCCCGGCGACACCCATCGCAACCTGAGCGTGGACACGGATTACTCGCGCCAGACGTTCAAGCACATCCTCGCGCCCGTGTGGTTGCTCACTTACAATTACGGCCCGCGCACGTTTCAAGTCGTCATCAACGGCTTCACCGGCATGATCGCCGGCAAGTATCCCAAGAGCTGGGTGAAGATATTGTTCGCCGTGCTGGGCGGGCTCATCATCGCGGGAATCATCGCACTGATCGCGGGCAGCAGATAGCGTGGTCTGCGGATTAAATTCCCGAATTGAGCTAGGATGGTAGGGCGCGTCACTCCGTGCGCGCCGTTTTCCGCCTGTCAGACGACGGCGCGCACGGAGTGACGCGCCCTACCTTGAACAGCTATTCGTCTGCCGCACAACCTTCGGCCTCCGCCGCCTCCAGGAACTGGAGCAGAACCTTCAAACGCGCCTCAGCTAGTTTGCGGGCGGCGGGCAACTTGAGTTGCCCCGGTAAGACTTCGGCATTTTTCCGCAGCACCCGCAACGCATCGGGGAAAGTGTGAAACCGCGTGTCGCGCCCAATCTTGCAAACCGTCCGCAGCACCGTGACCGCGCCCAACTGCTCGAGGATGTCCGCGTCGCGCAGGATGATGCCCTCAATGGTCGTGGGATTTTCCTGCGGCTGATGCGTGCGGATGGCTTCGACGACGGCGGGAATTTTTTGTGCCGGAAAATTGAGTCCTTCAAGAATTCCCGGCGTCTGCTTCATGGCGTAAGCGACGCAATCCCACTTCGCCAACGCCGCCGGGTCTTCCGGACGATGGCCGATGAAAACTCCGAGGTCATGCAGCCAGGCTGCCGCGAACACGACATCGTCATCGTAACTCTGCCCAACGCCGACTTCGCGGGTCAGCGCGTAGAGCCGGGGTTGGTGACTGAACTTGTCCACGGGCTTCGCTTGCTCGCGGATGTAAGCCACGAGTGCGTCGCGAAAGCCAGACGAGTTCACGCGAGTATTTTGCTCTTTGACAACCTAGATTCGCTGCTCAGGTGGTACGTAATACCAGATGAACCGAACTGAACATTTGGGGCATTTGCAGGAAGCATTGGAGGAAAACGGCGTATAATCATCAGGCGGAATGAAGGATGGTTGCATTGGCCCGGAGAAACCACAATTTCTGCAAATTGTAATTAGCCGCACCTTCGTATTGTTTCTGTCAGCCTCTTCAGCGCATTTTCTGTCTTCCTCTTCCTTATGCAACTTTTCAACGGCTGCCAGTTCTTCTTGTTTCTTCCGTTGCAGAATGATTTCACGATCTTCTTTCAGGTTTGCAACGCGGTGCTTGATATACAACGCAAGCGTTTTGTCTTTGTCCCCAAGCGCTTCACTGAAAGCCCGTGCCATGATTCCTTTTACGAAGGTTTGATCTGAAACTTCGCGTGCTGCCGTTTCAAATAAGACATCATCGGGATTCATATCATGCTTCAATCGCTCTTTGCCTTCACCGCTTCGGCGCAGCGACCGCAAAGTGTGGGATGTTCTGTGTTTGAACCAGTATCTGTTTCCCAATGCCAGCAACGCTCGCACTTTTCACCGTCTGCTTTTACGATCTTTATCACATAGCCATTGCTTGTATTGGAAAAGAGCTGGTCAGAATCTTGTTCTGACCAAGAGTTCTTCGCAGCATCCGGCGTTTCTTCGGTGCTTGCAGGCCAAATGACGAACTGCGAAACGTTTAGCAGTTCCTTCATTAATTTTTGCTGGCTGTAGCAGAAGTCCAAGTCGCTGAACTCGACAGACCCGGACGAAAACGGCAAGAGAACCTTTGCCTCCAAAGCTTTCCCTAAAATCTTTGCTTGGCGCACTTTTTCCAACTCGGGCAGGATTTTTTCACGCCATTGAAACAGCGCGTTCCAAGCTTCTTTCTGACCAGTCTGATTATTCATAACCGCTGGATGCCACTCCGCCAAATGCACAGAATCGGCAGTTTTGTTGGGTATGAACTCCCACGCTTCGTCAGCGGTAAACGCGAGAATCGGCGACAGCATCTTGCAGAGTCCTGTTACGAGCTGATAGAGCGCAGTCTGCGTCGAGCGACGACGCGGCGAGTTGGCTGCATCAGTGTACATGCGGTCCTTGATGACATCGTGGTAAATCGAGGACAGTTCCACCGCGATGAACTGACTGAGCTTTTGATAGACAACGTGAAATTCACATTTGTCGTATGCGTCGCATACGTCGCGTTCAATCTTGGCAAACTCGCCGAGAATCCAGCGGTCCAAGCCGGTGAGCTGGTCTTCTGTGACGGTGTGCTTCGCGGGATCGAAGTCGTAGAGGTTCGAGAGCTGGTAGCGCAGCGCGTTGCGGATGCCGCGATACGTCTCGCCGACCTTGTTGATGCGTTCTTCGCTGACGACGATGTCGCTGCGGAAATCCTGCGACGCGACCCAGAGCCGCACGACGTCCGCGCCGTATTTCTTCACGTAGGCTTCGGCGGTCTGCGGTTTTTCGTAACCGCCCTGCTTGCTCTTGGAGATCTTCTCGCGATCCGCGTCCACCATGAAGCCGTGCGTCAACACGCTCTTGAACGGCGCGGCGCCGTTGCCCGCGAGCGAAAGCAGCAACGAGGATTGAAACCAGCCGCGATGCTGATCCGAACCTTCGAGATACATGTCAGCCTGCCCTGGGAGCGCCGGCGTCTCGCCGGCGTGTTTCTGGGATACAGTTTCGGAACTCGCCGCCGAGACGGCGGCGCTCCCGGGAAAAAGCTCCTTGCGCCGCATCAATACGGCGCGCGACGACGAACCGGAATCAATCCAGACGTCGAGCGTGTCGTTGGATTTAGCGGTGGCGTCGGGGCCTTTCCAATCCTTCGGTTTCACCGCCGCCCAGAGTTCGCTCACGGATTTCTCGAACCACACGTTCGAGCCGTGCTTCTCGATGAGATCGGCGGCGTTGCGGACGATTTGCGCGTCGAGAATGGCTTCACCCTTCGCGTCGTAGAAGGCGGGGATCGGCACACCCCACGTGCGCTGACGGCTGATGCACCAGTCGGGCCGCGATTGCACCGCGCCTTTGATACGGTTGACGCCCCAATCTGGAATCCAGCTCACGCGATCAATTTCGGCGAGGGCCTGTTGACGGAATGTGGCTGCGCTCGTGAGAGCGCGGCTTGCATCATCGGTTTGCCGCGAACTCACGTTCGCAGCCACGTGATCAATCTTGATGAACCACTGATCCATCGCGCGGAAGATGATGGGGGTCTTACTGCGCCAGCAGTGCGGATAGCTGTGATGATAATTCTCCTGATGCAACAGCGCCTTGCGGACGCGCAGTTCGTGCAACACGGCTTCGTTTGCGTCACTCTTGCCGTGCTTGGCGAGCGTGGATTTGCCGAGCATCTCAGCGGGAAATTGCTGCTCGACCGGCAGATCGTTCGTGTAGGCGAGTGCGCCGTCGTCGTTGACGGGCGAATAGATCGGCAGGCTGTTGGCGCGACCGAGATTGTAGTCGTCCAGACCGTGACCAGGCGCGATGTGGACAAACCCCGTGCCGGTGTCGTTGGTGACGAAGTTATCGCCCGCGAAAAGCTTTCCGGTGCGATTGCAGAACGGATGTTGATACTCGACGGACTTGAGATGCTCCCCATCGAGGCTGCGGACGATCTGATAATCCTGCCAACCACATTTCTCAGCGACGGCGGAAAGCAGCATCGCGGACACGATGAATTGCTCCTCGCCGACTTGCACGAGCGAGTAGCTGAACGTGGAGTTGTAGGCCACCGCGAGGTTCGCGGGCAACGTCCACGGCGTCGTCGTCCAGATGACGATGTTCACGCCGGGCCGACCGACGACCGGGAATTTCACAAACACACTCTGGCTGACGTGATCGGCGTATTCGACTTCCGCTTCCGCCAGCGCGGTGCGCGCCGGGATGCTCCAGTAAATCGGCTTCTTGCCACGATAGACAAAACCCTTCGCGACGATGTCCGCGAACAGGCGCAGTTCGTCGGCTTCGTATTCCTTGTTCAGCGTGAGGTAGGGATTTTCCCAATCGCCGAGCACGCCGAGGCGCTTGAACTGCACGCGTTGCAGATCAATGTATTTGCGCGCGTAGGCGTCGCAGGCTTTGCGGATCGCGGCGGCATCGTAGGCCGGCGGCGCGGGCGCGACGCCCGCTTCAACAGGCGGGACGCCTGTTCCACCCTTGCGCATTTCGGACGTGACCTTGAACTCGATCGGCAGCCCGTGACAATCCCAACCCGGAATGTAGGGCGCACTTTTGCCGCGCAAGGTCTGATACTTGATGATGATGTCCTTGAGAATCTTGTTCAGCGCCGTGCCGATGTGGACATCGCCATTGGCGAAGGGCGGGCCGTCGTGCAGGACGAATTTCTCGGCATCCTTGCGTGCGGCTTGAATCTGCGCGTAGAGATTGGCGGCTTCCCACTTCTTGAGGCGTTCCGGCTCGCGCGTCACGAGGTCGGCCTTCATCGCGAAGTCCGTGCGCGGGAGATTGAGTGTGTCTTTGTATTCCATCGCTATTAAGGAGCGCAGACGGTAGCAAACCGTTGGCGTACGAGTCAAACGCCCGGGGGAAGGATTTTCACGGTGAACTGCCGGGAATAGGGTGTGATTGGAACTGCCGCTCACCGTGCCGGTTCTTAATCTTAATCCTAATCTTTTTCTTAATCCTTCGGGCCCGGAGATTAAGATTACGAAAAAGATTAAGATTAAGAGGCCGGAACGCGCGGCAGTTTGAATCACACCTCCCGGAATATGACTTCTCGCCAGTTGTCTTGCGCCGCCAAACGGTTCATGCTGGACGGGTGAATCGCCCTGCTCTGCTTTGGATTGCCGCACTTCTGGCTGTGATCAGCTTTGTCAACGTCACCAGCGCGCAAAGCGACCTGCGCCCGGTGGAGTTACGCTGCGAATATGCCGCCAACCCCCTCGGCATTGACGTCGCGCAACCGCGGCTTTCCTGGAAACTCGCGAGCCAGCAACGTGGACAGCGGCAGACGGCGTATCAAATCCAGGTCTTCTCAAACACAAACTTGGTGAAGGATGCCACGCCGGATTTGTGGGATAGCAGCAAGGTGGCGTCTGATGAAACCGGCCTGATCCGTTACGCGGGCAAGAAACTTGAAGCCTCGCAGCAGGTTTTCTGGAGCGTGCAGATCTGGGATAGAAACGATCAGCCTTCCAAACCGACCGCCTTTCAGACTTGGACGATGGGCTTGCTCAACGCCGAGGACTGGAAGGCAAAATGGATTTGTGCTCCGGCGACGAGTGATTCGCTCCTGCTGCGAAAAGAATTCACCGTAAAGCCCGGGCTGCGCCGCGCCATCGTCCACGTCACTGGTCTCGGGCAATACGAGATGTCGCTCAATGGTGCGAAGGTCGGCACGGATCTGCTCTCGCCCGGCTGGACGGATTACAACGACACGATCCTTTACGACACGCACGACATCACCAGGCAACTCCGCGAGGGCGCGAACACCGTCGGCCTCACGCTCGGCAACGGCATGTATCATGTTGAGCGGCGGAATCGTTTCGCCAAGTTCACCGGTTCGTTCGGGCCGTTGCGCGCCATCTGTCAGATTGAACTCGAATATGCCGACGGCACAAAAGAACTCGTCGGGACAGACGAATCGTGGCGCACGCATTCCGGCGCGATCACTTACAACAGCATTTTCGGCGGCGAAGATTTTGACGCCCGCCTGCTGCCGAAAGGTTGGAATCAACCGAAGTTCGACGCCAAAGGTTGGCGCAGCGCGGTCGCGGTCGTGCGGCCTACCGGAACATTGCGCGGTCATAGTGCCGCCAGTGAGCCGCTGCGTGAAATTGAAATCCGCGAGCCCGTCAAAGTTCAAATCCTCTCGGACTACGCAACCGTGTATGACTTCGCGCAAAACACCAGCTACATGCCGCGCCTGCGCGTCAGCGGCCCGGCGGGCAGCACGGTGCGACTCATCCCCGCCGAAGTCATCAACGCCGACGGTTCGATCCAACGCAGCACCATGGGCAGCACCAATCGCGGCATCTCCTGGTGGCAATACACAAAGGCCACGGACAAAACCGAGGATTGGTTTCCGCAGTTCTATTACGTCGGCTGCCGCTACTTGCAGGCGGAGTTGATTCCGCCGACCATCCCCTCTCCCGGCCCATCGGCCACCCTCTCCCCATCGGATGGGGAGAGGGACGGGGTGAGGGGTGCTTTACCTAAAATCGAATCCCTCGAAGGCGTCATCGTCCATTCCAGCGCCGCACCGGTCGGTGAATTCGAGTGCTCCAACCCGCTTCTGAACCGCATCCGCGACCTCGTCCGCTGGGCACAACGCGCGAACATGGTTTCCGTCCTCACCGATTGCCCGCATCGCGAAAAACTCGGCTGGCTCGAGCAATATCACCTCAACGGCCCTGCTATCCGCTACGAGTTCGACCTGGCGCGCATGTTCACCAAAGGCATGAACGACATGGCCGACGCGCAGACCGACACCGGCCTCATCCCGAACATCGCGCCCGAATACACCGAGTTCAAAGGCGCGTTCCGTTCGTCGCCCGAATGGGGCGGCGCGTTCCTCATCGTCCCGTGGCAGCAATATCAATTCACCGGCGACCTCGATCTGTTCCGCACGCATTACGCGGACATGAAGCGCTACTTCGCCTACCTTGAAAACTCCGCGAGCAATCACATCGTCCACCTCAGCCTCGGTGACTGGTTCGATCTCGGGCCGAAGAAATCCGGCGCGTCGCAAAACACCCCGCCACCAGTCACCGCCACGGCGTTCTACTACCATGATGCGTGGATTCTCTCGCAGGCGGCGGCACTGCTGGGAAAAACTGACGACGCGAAAATCTTCACCACCAAGGCGGAAACCATCCGGCGCGCGTTCAACGAAAAGTTCTTTGATGCGACGAAGGGGACTTATGCGACGGGCTCGCAGTGTGCAAACGCCCTTCCACTTGTCTTCGGCATCGTTGAGCCTGCACATAGTAACGCCGTGCTCGCCGCGCTCATGAAGGACGTGGAGGTGCGCGACGCGCAGATGACCGCCGGCGACATCGGTTTCCGCTTCCTGCTGCAAGCGCTCGCGCAAGGCGGTCGCTCGGATTTGGTTTATCGCATGATCAATCAGGACGAGAAACCCGGCTACGGTTACATGCTCAAGAAAGGCGAGACGAGCTTGACCGAGGCGTGGGACGCGAACCTCACCACGTCACACAATCATTTCATGCTCGGCCACATCACCGAATGGTTTTACAAGGACCTCGCCGGCATTGATGGCGATCCCGCCGGCCCGGGCTTCAAAAAGATCATCATCAAACCCACGCCGGTCGGCGACCTGACCTGGGCGAAGGCGAGTTACGATTCCGTCCGGGGAAAAATCACCAGCCACTGGAAGCGCGCCGGCGAGCGGTTCACGTTGGAGGTGGAGATTCCGCCGAACACGACGGCGACCGTTTATCTTCCGGCCAAGACTGGCACGGAGATCAGCGAAGGCGGCAAGCCGCTGGAGCAGAGCGCGGGCGTGAAGTTCCTTCGTGATGAAGCCGACCGCAAAGTCCTGACGATTGAATCCGGCCGTTACGTCTTCGCGTCGCGATTCCAGACCGATTCTCAGAAATGATTTCCTGATTTCCGAACGGCCCCTCACCCCGTCCCTCTCCCCATCCGATGGGGAGAGGGTGGCCGAAGGCCGGGTGAGGGGTTCGCGGCTCCCCATCCGGAAATCATTTTCGAGAACCACTCCAAGCCGGCTCAATTCCCCGAAGCGGTGGCTTGCTTGGCCTCCCATTCCTTGGTGGCCTTCGCGACATCGTGACCGTTGGCGTTCAACATGGCGTTGATCTGGTCTTTATGGTGTTGAAAGATCGCCGTCTTTTCATCGGCGCTGCCGCCATCCATCGCTTCCTCGCGGGCGGCTTTGAGCATTTCCAGAATCTTCGCTTTTTCTGCGTCCGTCAGCTTGGGAACGATTTCGCAATACGCATCGTAAGTCACCTTTACCTTGTTGTAGGTCATCTTGTCTTTGACCAACTCGACCTGCTCCAGCGTCAGGTCTGCAGCAAGCCGCTTCAAAAAACCGGCGTGCAGTTGCTGCGAAAGCACCTTCAGGATCACCGCGCGATTCGTCTCGATGCCCGGGGCGTTCTTGCTCAACGATTGGAACATCGTGTCAATCGCCTCATCCCGGGCCCGCAAGGAGCGGTACTGCGCCAGGATCGCATCGCGCACGCGACCCACCTTCGCCTCGTCCTGCAGTGCCAGCGCCTTGAGGATGTCCGCCGCGCGCTTTTCGATGCTGGCCGAATAGACGGCCTCCAGTTCGGCGGCGGTGAACGGCGCGGTCCGCTCGGCGTCTTCCGCGAAGGTTGCCTGGTTGAAACCCAGGGCAAGGACCAGCGTGGCGAGCAAGGCTTTGTGGTTCATGAGAAAATCGTAGCATCACCAAATGAAGCGTCCACCGGAAATTTTCCCGCTCAGACCGCTCCCGATACTTGCCTGGTCCTGTAGCCAATTCGGGTTGGTTGACACTTTTTAGCCGCCCAGCCAAGCTGGCACACCATGAAATTTACTGCCGCCGCTCTGTTGGGCATCGTCACGTTCAGCCTCCAAGCTGCCGACTATCCCGTCCAGCCCGTGCCGTTTACGCAAGTCCAGCTCACCGGCGGCTTGCTCGCCCAGCGCCAGGCCACCAACGCCGTCGTCACCCTGCCCTTCGCCCTGGAGCAATGCGAAACGTCCGGTCGCATCAAGAACTTCGATCTCGCCGCCGAGGTCATGAAACGGCGCGCGGCAGGCGAAACCAATTTCCAGATCAAGCCACCCACCCAATATCCCTTCGATGACACGGACGTTTACAAAGCCATCGAAGGCGCGGCGTTCTGTCTCAGCGTGAAGCCCGATGCCGCGTTGCAGGCAAAATTGGAAACCATCATCGCCCGCGTCGCCGCCGCGCAAGAGCCGGACGGTTATCTCTACACGTTCCGCACGATGCACCCGGACCGCCCGGGCCACGACTGGATTGATCAACAACGCTGGCGCAAAGACCCGCAACTCAGTCACGAACTCTATAACCTCGGCCACCTCTACGAAGCTGGCGTTGCCTATTATCGCGCCACCGGTTCGCGCTCACTCCTCGACATCTGCCTCAAGAGCGCGGCTCTGATCGAAAAGGATTTCGGCAATCACCAACTTCGCATCTCCCCCGGCCACCAGATCATCGAGATGGGCCTCGTGAAACTCTATCGCCAGACCGGCGACACGAACTGGCTTGACCTCGCGCAATTCTTCCTCGATGTGCGCGGCAAGGGCAACGACTACAGCCAGGACCACAAACCCGTCATCGCGCAGGACAAAGCCGTCGGCCACGCCGTCCGCGCCAATTACATGTATGCCGGCATGGCGGATGTTGCCGCGCTCACCGGCGACGAACGCTATCTCGCCGCCATCACGAAGATCTGGAACAACGTCGTGGATACGAAGCTGCATCTCACCGGCGGCTGCGGCGCGCGGGCGAACGGCGAAGCCTACGGCAACGACTACGAACTCCCGCATCGTTGCTACAACGAAACCTGCGCCGCCGTCGCGTTCCTGTTCTGGAATCACCGCATGTTCCTCATGACCGGCGCCGCCAAATACATGGACGTCTTCGAGCGCTCGCTCTACAACGGCGTCCTCAGCGGCGTCTCGCTTTCCGGCGACAAATTCTTCTACCCGAACCCGCTCGAATACGACGGCAGCGCGAAGAACAATCACGGCTTCGCGGGCCGCGCCCCGTGGTTTGGTTGCGCCTGCTGTCCGCCGAATGTGCTGCGCACGCTCGCCTCGCTCGGCGATTACGTCTATGCTCTGCAAGGCGACAAATTATTCGTGAACCTCTACGCCCAAGGCGAAGCCACTGCGACCATCGCTGGCAACAAGGTGAAGCTCGAACAAACCACCGAATACCCGTGGGACGGCAAAATCAAACTCCGCTTCTCGCCCGAGAAACCCGGCACATTCACCGTGAACCTCCGCATTCCCGGCTGGGTTGAAGGCAAACCGCTGCCCAGCGATCTTTACACTTACGACGACGCCACGCCGGCGAAATGGTCTATTCGCGTGAACGGGAAGAAAGTGAGTTTCGAAAAATCAAACCGCAGCGCCAACCCCTCACCCGGCCTAGCGGCCACCCTCTCCCCAGCGGATGGGGAGAGGGCCGGGGTGAGGGGCGCTCCTCAAATCAGAAATGGCTTCGCCACCATCACGCGCGAATGGAAAGCCGGCGACGAAGTCACACTGGATTTCCCCATGCCGGTCCGCCGCGTCGCGGGAAACACAAAAATTGCTGCCACCAAAAACCAGGTCGCCCTCGAACGCGGCCCGATTGTTTATGCGTTTGAAGGCGTGGACAACGAAGGCTCGGTCTTTGATACCGTTCTTCCCACCAGTGCGAAGATCAAACCCGAGTATCGCGCGAACCTCCTCGGCGGCGTCACGGTGTTGAACATCACCAAAGCCCAGCGCGTCGCGTTGGACAAATCCGGCAAGCCCGCCGCCAAGAGCGCCACGCTCACCGCGATTCCCTACGCCGTCTGGGCCAATCGCGGCCTCACCCCGATGGCCGTCTGGCTGGCGCGTGATGCGGCGACCGCGCGCCCCGTTCGCCCGCCCACCCTCGCTTCCCAAGCCAAGGTCACCGTCTCCTTCGCCCGCGCCGGGATGATGCTCGCCCCGATCAACGACCAGCTCCTGCCGCAAAATTTCACCGACGGTTTCGCGCCGACGTTTGATTTCTGGCCGCACAAGGGCACGAGTGAATGGATCCGCTATGAATTCGCGCAACCCACGAAAGTCAGCGCCGCGCGCGTCTCGTGGTTCGACGACACCGGCAGCGGCGAATGTCGCCTGCCCGTCTCTTGGCGCATCACCTATCGCGACACCGACAACGCCTGGAAGCCGGTAACGAATCCCTCCGAATACCCCATCAAGAAACGCGACCCCGTCCGCGTCACCTTCGATCCCATCACCACGAAACAAATCCGCTTGGAGGTCGAGTTAACCAAGGACTTCAGCACGGGTCTTTACGAGTGGGAAGTGGAATGAGTTGAACCACGAAACACACGGAACACACGAAAGGAACACAAAACTTGGCCGACCAGACTGCGTATCCTTGGAGGATGCTTCCCTGGCCCAACACCTTTCGTCTGAGTTTCGTGTATTTCGTGTGTTTCGTGGTTGAAAATCCGTCACGGCAGCCTGCCAAAGTAAAAACTCACGCGGCCCGAGTATTCCCCCTGCCCCACGTTCGACTGGCTTTGCGGACCGCTTGCTGCCGCAGGTTTGAACTTGGTGCCGATGGGCGGGATTGCGTGCAGGAAACCCAAGCCGCACTGCGGCAGATTCACCTTGGTCTTGCCGACAAGATTGTCCGGCGGCTGCTCCGGCGTGAGCACCTGCACATACGGAATGTTCTCCGGCACGACCGTGATCAATCCTTCCGTTGTCTCCAGTTGCAGCCAACGCACGTTGGCGAAACAACCTTTGAACTCAGGATACTGCCAGCCGCTGTAACCGGTGATCGTGTTGTTGTAATCGTTTTCCCACTCGCCAAACGTCACACCCCGCAACCGGTTCTTCCAGACGCGGAACGGCCCATCGCCCAGCCAGCGCTTTTTCTTCACGAGGTTTTCCGGGTAATCAAACACGACGCCAAAAACGTCTTGCGTGCCGCTGGCGGTGTATTTGTAGTGGCATCGCAACCAGCCGTGATTCCCAACTGACCAAGTGACTTCTTTTAGGTCGCCATCGTAATTCGCAGTCACCGCAACTGCAGAAACATCCTTTGGGCCAAAGGATTTCCACCCAGTTAGCTTGGAATTTCCAAGAATGATGTGCGGTCCATTTGCCAAAGAATATTTTCGCCTGCCACGTTGCACCTGCTTCAATAAACCAGTTTCACGGTCAATCGTCACAGTCAGTCCTCCAGTCTTTAACTGAAAAGTGTCTGGCGTTTCTGAAAGCCATGCCGATGACGACAATAGGCGCGGTTTCGTTGGTGGCACTTTTATTTTGGAAACGACATTAGTCTCACGCTTCACCTGAATCGGCGACCAGATGTCTTTAATCGTATAAAAGCTCGCCTCCCGCTCGCGATACGGGCCGACGATGCCATCCGGCGCTTGATTGCCCGCCAAATCCATCCGGCCGGTGTGCGGATTCTTGATGCCTTCATCCGCAAACACCCAAATGAAGCCGCCCGCGCAGTTGGAACTGCTCATCATCATGTTCCAGTAATCCTCCAGGCCCGCACCCGCACCACCGTCGTAAAGGCCATGCATGAATTCCGTTGGCATATAAATCCAGCCGCTCGGCAGATTGGTGTTGAGCGCCTCCACCTGTTCCTTGGCATGGTAATACATCGGCTCGCCCCGCGCCGCGACCTCGGCATTGGTGTAGGCGAGGTAATGCGCCGTGTTGAGGCCGCTGTGCAATCCCCACGGATGCAGCACACGCCGCTGCTGCGGATCAAACTCGTGAAACACGCGATCCAGTTCCGGATTCGAGCCACCCTCGTTGCCATTGTCCCAGAACAGAATGCTCGGATGATTCACGTCGCGCGTGACCATTTCTTCCACGAGCTTGGTGCCGATGTCTGTGTCGTAAGCGTTGTGCCAGCCCGCCAGTTCGTCGAGAACGTAAAGGCCAAGTTCATCGCACAGATCGAGAAACTCCGCATCCGGCGGATAATGCGACATCCGCACTGCGTTGCCGTTCATCTCCTTGATGGTCGTGATGTCCAGCCGATGCACCGCTTCGCTGAGACAGCGTCCCGAGTCCGGCCAGAACGAATGCCGGTTCACGCCCTTGAGGATGATCTTCTGCCCGTTGAGATAAAGCCCGTCGCCATCGCGCACCTCGAACGTGCGGAAACCAAACCGCTGCGTGAACGTGTGCAGCACATCCGCGCCGCGCTTCAACCGCACTTTGACGCGATACAAATCCGGCGTCTCGGCAGTCCAGAGTTTGGGGGAGGTGATGCGCGTCGTCAGATGTAGGGCAGGCTTTCCAGCCTGCCGGTTCACGGGACTTTCCAGTCCCGTGTTCCCGGAACGGGCGACTGGAAAGTCGCCCGCACCGGCAGACAAGAATGTCTGCCCTACAGGTTTCCCCTCCAACGTCACGATTTGCGCTTCCACCATATCCGCATCCGTCACGCCGTTGAGAAACACATCCATGACGAACGCTCCGTCCGCCCGCGCATCAATCGCCACGCGCTCGATGAATTGCAGCGGCACGATCTCCAGATACACCGGCCGATAAATCCCGCCGAACACCCAGTAGTCCGCCAGCCGCTCCGCCTTGTTCACCGATTCGTTTGCCGAATGCTTTGCGACCGTGACTTCCAATTTATTCTCCGCGCCGAGTTTCAATTTGTCCGTCACCTCATACTTGAACCGATAAAACCCGCCTTGATGCGTCGGCCCGACGGATTGTCCATTCAACTTTGCGCTCGTGTCCGTCATCGCGCCCTCGAACACGAGGAAAACGCGCTTGTCCTTCCAAGCCGCTGGCGCGACAAAGTCTTTTTCATAAAGCCCGCATTCCGTAATCGAGTTGGAATAATCCTTCTTGTACGTCAGATGCCCGAAGCCCTTCACATCCCAGTTCGACGGCACGGGAAGGTTGGTCCAGAAACCCGAAAGCGCGCCGGTCGTGCATAGAAACCGCCACGGCACAGCGTCATCTTTTCCATGACCGGACAGGTAAACACGCTGTGTTTCCACCGCTCGGGTCGGCGTTGAGGCGGCCAATAGGCTCACTAAAAAGAACGTCAGTCTGCAAACGGCGCGGTGAATCATGAATTGAGAATAACCGCGCGGACGCGAAAGCGAACTCGTTTTTTGAAGTCAGAATGATGTTCCTCTCATTCTGACCCCATTATTCTGATCTGAATTCGCGAAGTTGCCGGTTTTCATATTGAGCGCGACTCAGTTCAAACCTACGATGTCCGCACCCGTGGAACGCATCTTTGCAACGTATTTCATTGAGACCCCGCTGCCCGTGGAGCAAGCCGCCGCCACGCTCGCCGGAGAACAATCCTCCGGCACGTTTGTCGCAGTGCCCGGCGAAACCGCGGAACTCAAGCAACGCTTCGCCGCGCGCGTGGAAAAAATCACGCCGCTCGAAACCGTCACCACGCCCAGTCTGCCTTCACCGGTAGGGCGCGTCACTCCGTGCGCGCCGTCGTCTGCCAAATTAAGCTCCGGCGCGCAGAGGACTGACGCGCCCTACCAGCGTGCGGAAGTCGTCGTCTCGTGGTCACTGGAAAACATGGACTACAATCTGCCCACGCTCGTCTCCACCATCCAAGGCAATCTCTACGAACTGCAACAGTTCACCGGACTGAAGTTGATGGACCTTGAATTGCCGCTGTCCTTCGCACAGCATTTTCGCGGGCCGAAGTTCGGCGTGGCTGGGACGCGACGGCTGGTTTTCGGAGCGCCGATCGCCGGATCGGCCAGTTCCAAAAACACAGACCAACGTGCCGAACCGGAGTTCGGCGCTCCGCCCCACCAACGTCCGCTCATCGGCACGATCATCAAACCCAGCATCGGCCTGTCGCCGCAGCAGACGGCTGACCTGGTCAAGACGCTGGCCGAGGCGGGAATTGATTTCATCAAGGACGACGAGCTGATGGCGAATCCACCGCACTCACCGTTCGACGAACGGGTGGATGCCATCATGCGCGTCATCAACGCCCATGCCGATCGCACCGGCAAGAAGGTCATGTACGCCTTCAACGTCAGCGACGAACTTGACGCGATGCAACGCCACTACGAGAAGGTCGTGAAGTCCGGCGGCACGTGCGCGATGATTTCACTGAACAGTGTCGGCCTGAGCGGCGCGAAGAAGATTTGCGACATCGGCGCGCTCGCCATCCACGGTCATCGCAACGGCTGGGGCATGTTGAACCGCCATCCGCTGCTCGGCATCGAGTTTCCCGCGTATCAAAAACTCTGGCGGTTGGCGGGCGTGGATCAACTCCACGTCAACGGCATCGCGAACAAGTTCTGGGAAAGCGATGACTCCGTGGTGCGTTCGATGGAAGCCTGCGCGAAACCGTTGTTCGCAGCCGGTGGCTGCGTTCGTGAGAACGCGGCTAAACCTGGTGCAGCGAGAGATTTGCCGTGCTCTCACGAGCACAGCCACGAGTTTTCAATTCTCCCCGTCGTTTCCTCCGGCCAATGGGGTGGACAAGCGTGCGAAACGTATCGTCGCACCAAGACCGTGGACCTGCTTTACATGGCGGGCGGCGGCATCATGGCGCATCCCGATGGCCCGGCGGCGGGCGTGCGCTCGCTGCAAAAGTGGTGGGAAGCGGCGGTGGAAGGACTCACGCTGGAACAAGCGGCGGCGAAGTATCCGGAGTTGAAGAAGTCGGTGGAGAAGTTTGAGGGAAAATGAAACATCCAACGCCCAACAACCAACATCGAACATCCAATGAAGCGCATAAGTCGGCGGCGTTGAATGTTGGGCGTTCGATGTTGGTTGTTGGATGTTTTCCCGTGACGACATGAGCCAACTCCTCCTCACCTTTTACGGCGATGATTTCACCGGCTCGACGGATGCGCTGGAACAGCTCACGCGGGCGGGCATTCGCACAGCGTTGTTCATTCAACCGCCGACTCGCGTGCAATTGAAGAAGTTTCCCGGACTGCAAGCCATCGGGGTTGCGGGCAAAACCCGCTCACTCGCACTGGCCGACACGGAGCGCGAACTGAAACCGGCTTTACTTGCGCTCAAGAAACTCAAACCGCGCCACGTTCACTACAAGGTTTGCTCGACGTTTGATTCATCACCAAAGACCGGCAGCATCGGGCGCGTGATGGACGTGGCGGCGAAGATTTTCCCGGCGCCGTTCATCCCGTTACTCGTCGCTGCGCCCGCGCTCGGACGCTACACCGTGTTCGGCCAGCATTTCGCCCGCTACGGCATCGGCAGTGCGGGGGCGATCCACCGACTCGATCGGCATCCGTCCATCAGCAAGCATCCGGTGACGCCAATGACCGAGGCGGACTTGCGGCGGCATCTGGCGAAACAGACCAAGAAGCGCTGCGCCCTGTTCGACATCACGAAGGTCGCTTTGCCGCCAAAGGAAGCCCGCGCGGCGCTGAACCAATTGCTCGCGGAAAAGCCGGACGTGATTTTGTTCGATGCGTTGACGACCGAACACCTCGCACGCATCGGCGGGTTGCTGGAAGAGATCGCTCGCCGGAAGCGGCCGGTGTTCTCCGTCGGCTCATCGGGAATCGAAACAGCGCTGGCGACCCATTGGACGGAGCGCGGCTGTCCCGGCCGCAGCAACCCCGGCGGTCATGGGCGCGTGAAATTTGAAACTGTCACTCGTTGCGGAACCGCTGCGGCTGGGACAGCCGCGCTCCGGGCCAAACAAATTCTCGTCGGCTCGGGTAGTTGTTCGCCGGTGACGAGCGGGCAGATCGCGTGGGCGTTGCAGCACGGTTTCGCCGAAGTGCCGCTCGATGCGAACGCGCTCGCCGGCACAAAAACGGCAGCACCGGAGATTCATCGCGCCGCCCGGACTGCCGCCAAGCTGCTGAACGCGGGCAAAAGCGTCATTGTTCATTCCACCAAGACCGGTTCGGACCAACGCATCGCGACGAAACTCACAGGTCGCACGGCGGAAGTGCTCGGCTCGGCATTGGGCAAAGTCCTGCGCACAGCGATTGAACAAAGCTCCGTCCGCCGCATCTGTATCGCCGGTGGTGATACGTCGAGTTACGCCGCGCGGACGATGGGTATTGAGGCGCTGGAGATGATCGCGCCGCTGACGCCGGGTGCGCCGTTGTGCCGGGCTCACGCGCCCAGTTCGCCGGTGGACGGACGTGAGGTTGTTTTCAAGGGCGGCCAGGTGGGTGCGGAGAATTATTTTGAAATCGTAAGATGCGGGAAAACTTGAACAGGAGGAAACAGAGGAAACGGAGAATCTGATTCCGGAACTCTGTTTTCTCCGTTTGCTCCTGTTAAAATTATGAAGCGCAAAAAACTCGGATTGGTTCACACCTCGGCCACGCTTGTGCCGGTGTTCGCGGCATTGTGCAAAGAAAAGCTGCCGAACGTGGACGTGTTCAACATCACAGACGACTCGCTCGTGAAAGGCATCCGCGAGGCCGGATCGCTTACCGCGACGATTGCGCGGCGCGTCACGAACTATCTGGAATCCGCCGAACTGGCGGGCGCGGATTACATCATGGTCACGTGTTCATCCATCGGGCCGGCGGTGGAGGCGGGCGCGAAGTTGATGGGCGTGCCGGTGCTGCGCGTGGACCAGCCGATGGCGGACAAAGCCGTCGCAACGGGCAAACGCATCGGGGTCATCGCCACGCTCTCCACAACCCTTGAGCCGACGGCAGACTTGGTTCTGCGGCGCGCGGAAAAGGCGGGCAAAAAGATTGAACTCACGTCGCGGCTTGCGGAAGGCGCGTTCGAGGCGTTGATGAGCGGCGATGCGGCGAAGCACGATGCGATGGTCGCGGCGGCGCTGAAGGAATTGTCGCAGCAAGTGGATGTGATTTTGCTCGCGCAGGCTTCCATGGCGCGCGTAGTGGACACGCTTGCGGCGGCGGATAGACGCGTGCCGATCTTCGCCAGCCCGAACACGGCGGTGGATTATCTGGCGACGGTGTTAGAACGTACTGCAAAAAGAATGTCGGAAATGAGGTCGGCGGAACCGCCCCTCACCCCGTCCCTCTCCCCATCCGATGGGGAGAGGGTGGCCGCTAGGCCGGGTGAGGGGATTTTGTAACCGTCAAACATTTTGAGAACTGTTCTATGAGAAAGAAAACATCCAACACCCAACACTCAACATCGAACCTCCAATGAATCACCCGCGCACCGCGTTGGATGTTGGGTGTTCGACGTTCGATGTTCGATGTTTCCCCAACCCATGAATCCCATCTGGCAACCCCTTGCAGTCTTTGCTGCGCTCGCGTTGGCGATCGGCCTGCGTTTCATCCCCAAGCTGCGTGGGTATCAGTTCACCGCGTGGATCATCGTGGCGGTGGTGGCGGGGATGATTTATCCGGCGCAGTTGCTCAAAGTGGGCGACTTCGATCTGCGCAACAAATGGCTCATCCTGTTCATCGTGCAGGCGGTGATGTTCGGCATGGGCACGCAGATGAAGCTCGCGGACTTCAAAGGCGTGGCGAAGATGCCGGGAGCAGTGGCGATCGGCGTGGCGGGGCAATTCACCATCATGCCGCTCGTGGGTTTCGGACTGACCAAGCTGTTTCACTTTGAGCCTGAGATTGCGGCGGGAATCATTCTCATCGGTTCGTGCTCGGCGGGGTTGGCGTCAAACGTCATGGCTTACATCGCCAAAGCGAATCTGGCGCTCTCCATTACCATGACTTCGGTGACGACGGCGCTCGCGCCAATCATGACGCCGCTCTGGATGAAGATTCTTGCGGGCGAACTGGTGGAGGTGAAGCCGTTCCACATGATGATGGAGATCATCAAGATGGTCATCATGCCGATCGGGGCGGCACTGTTGCATGACTATCTGACGTTCGCGAAGCCGCGCGGGCGGCGCATCGTTTACGGAACGGCAGCGACCGGCGTGGTGTGGCTGACGTTTATTGCCTTTGGCGGATGGGGCTGGTTCAAAGGAAACGTCACTTCGGAAGTGTTGCCGTGGATTGGCGTGGTTGGCTTTGGGTTCGCGGCGGTGATCGCTGGCGTCATTTATCATCACGCGGCAAAGACGCTAACAATTTTGCCCAAGCTCATGCCCATCGCTTCGATGTTTGGCATTGTTTATTTCACCACGGTCACGACGGCGGCGGGGCGGGACAATCTATTGCACGTGGGCGGAATGCTGTTCCTTGCCGCAGCGTTACACAACACATTCGGCTACGTGTTCGCGTATTGGCTGGCGCGGGCGTGCAAGCTGGACCTCGCATCGTGTCGCACGGTGGCGTTTGAAGTGGGTTTGCAGAACGGCGGAATGGCGTCAGGCATCGCGGGCTCGCTGGGCAAACTCGGCACGATGGGCCTGGCGGCGGCGATCTTCAGTCCGTGGATGAACATCAGCGGCTCGGTGCTGGCAAATTATTGGCGTAAACACCCGGCGCAATCATCGAACGAACGCCCGGCGGGAAGCTGAATATCAGCGGATATTTTCACCTTGAAAACGGGGCGGCTTTGGATACCGTCCCGCCACACCATGGCAACCACCAACCCGTCCAACGCATGAGCCAGCCTTCCGGGCCCAAAACCCTCGTCGAACGTCTCGACGCGCTTTACGAATTCGATCGCGAGCCGGTGAGCGAAAAGAAGCTCCATGGCGGCAAAACCTTTATCGCGATGTTTGCCGGCGAGCACGTGGCGGGAACGGAATTCATCCTGGGAACGCTGTTGGTCGCACATGGGGTGTCGGCCTTTGATGCGTTCGTCGGGCTGCTGGTCGGCAATGTTCTCGCGGTGCTGAGCTGGGCGCTGATGTGCGCGCCGATTGCGGTGCGCGAACGGCTGACGGTTTACTGGCAGATCCGCAAAATCGCCGGCCCCTATCTTACCGTGCTCTATTCGGCCGCCTTTGCGCTGGTGTTGTGTCTGCTGGCGGGGGCGATGGTCAGTGTCTCCACCACGGCAATCGCCCATCCCCTCGGCATCGAAAGCGCCAACTTTGCGGCGGGCGATCGCTGGCCGAGCCTGCCCTGGGTGGGCGTGGCGGTAATCATCGGCGTGGTGATTGCGCTGCTCGCCGTGCTGGGCTTTGAACGGATCGCGCACTTCTCGAAAATTTGTGCGCCGTGGATGCCGCTGATTTTCGTCGCGGGCGGCTTGGTCGGTTTGGGCATGTTGGGCGTGCGCAGCTTCGGCGATTTCATGGAGGCCGCACGGACGAAGATCTGGACGGGCGTTCCGTTTGCGGGTCAATCCCAATACGGATTCTGGAGCTGCGTCGGGCTAGCCTGGTTATGCAATATCACCCAACACATGGGGATGGGCGATGTGACGATCTTCCGTTACGCGAAGAAATGGTACTACGGCTTTGCGTCCGCCTTCGGCATGTTCATCGGCCATTACCTCGCGTGGATCTGTTCCGGCATCATGTGCGCGGCGTTCATGGAATCATCGCGCGCCGCCGGCATCGCCAATCCAAACCCCACCCCCGGGGCGATCGCGTGGCTCGGCGCCGGCTGGGCGGGACTGGTTTGCGTGGTGCTCGCCGGCTGGACGACCGCCAACCCCACGCTCTACCGCGCGGGACTAGCGTTTCAAACCGCCACGCCAAACTGGAGCCGCTGGCGCGTCACCCTGATCGCGGGCGTCGTCATGATTGTCACCGCGTGCATTCCGGCGGTGAACCATTACCTCGACCGCATCGTCGGCAACTACGGGCTGTTCTTCATGCCGCTGGGCGCGTTCATCTTCATTGATTACTGGGTGTTCCCGAAGCTCGGCTTGAAGCGCAATTATGCCGAACAGCACCGGCTGCTCGCCAGTTGGCCCGCCGCGGTGGGTTGGTTCGGCTCCGTGATCATCTGCTTTTTGCTGTTCGCCAAGGATAATTACGAATCGTTCCGCGGGCTGAATGACGTGCTCCCCGCCTTTCTTGCGAAGTATAAACCCGACTTTTTCATGCAGGTGCTGCCGGAATGGATTCTCGCCGTGGTGCTCTACACCGGGTGCAGCCTGATCCAACAACGGTTCACCAAGTCCACCACCTCCAACCCGGCTTAATGATGAAAAACGCGCTGAAACTCATTTCCTATCTCAGCCTGGCCTTGACCCTCGCCGCGCCGTTGCTGGTCTGGGCGGGCCAGATCTCCATCGAGACCAACAAGACCCTGCTCATCGTCGGCATGTTTTTGTGGTTTGGCAGCGCCATCGGCTGGATCAAGCATGACCCCTCGGCTAACGCCTGAGCGGCTTCATTGACTATCTGCCATGCCCGCTCGCGTTGCCCCCGATCTCCACGTGGCTTCGCTCCGCTGCGAATATCTCATCAACCCGCATGGGATTGATGAACGCGCGCCACGGCTAAGCTGGATCATCGAGTCCAGTCGGCGTGGGGCAAAACAGATCGCTTATCGCCTTCACGTCGCCAGCACGCCGGAAAAACTCGCGGCGGGCGAAGGCGATCTCTGGGACAGCGGGCGTGTCGAGAGCCATCAGACAACGCACATCGTTTACGCCGGGAAACCGCTGCGCTCGCGGAATGTTTGCCACTGGGTCGCCGAGGTCTGGGACGAAGCAGGCACGGTTACAAAATCCCAACCCGCGCTCTGGACGATGGGTTTGTTGGAAAAATCCGACTGGTCCGCGAAGTGGATCGCCGCCGATCCCGAAATCATCAAGCGTGACAAGGAAGCGATCGCACCGACGCTGACGGACTGCGGCACGCCGGCGCTGTTCCGCAAGGAATTCGATGTGCCCGGCCCGATCAAACGCGCCACGGTTTACGCCAGTGCCCGCGGTATTTTTGAACTGCGCGCCAACGGTCAGCGCGTCGGCAAGGACCTCTTTGCGCCGGAATGGACGGATTACGACAAGCGCATCCACTATCGCGCTTACGATGTCACCGCGCTGTTGAAGACCGGTCGCAATGCGCTCGGGGCGACGCTCGGTGATGGTTGGTGGAGCGGCTACGTCGGCTGGCAAGAGACGCGCGCCCGCTACGGCTCGCTCGAAAACAGCTTGATGGCTCAACTTGAAATCGAGCTGGCCGATGGCAAGCGACTCACGGTGAACACCGATGGTTCGTGGTCGTGCAACACCGGACCGATTCTGTGCTCCGATTTCATGATGGGCGAAACCTACGACGCCCGGCGCGAACGCATTGGTTGGGACGCGCCTGATTTTTGTAGCAGCCGACGTGAGGAGGCTCTAACTAAAAGCCCCGAAACTGATAAGAGCCTCCTGACGTCGGCTGCTACAGGCGTTGATTGGCTGCCTGCCCGCGAAGTCGCCGCGCCGACCGTGCCGTTGGTCGCACAGCGTGCCGAACCGGTGCGCGTCGTCGAGCAACTCCCGCCGCTTTCAGTCAACGAAATCAAACCCGGCGTCTCCATCTACGATCTTGGTCAGAACATTTCCGGCTGGATGCGGTTGAAAGTAAACGCCCCGGCGGGAACACGCGTCACGATTCGCCAAGGCGAACGCCTGAGCCCTGACGGCACGCTTTACACGGAAAATCTCCGTCGCGCGAAAGCCACGGATGTTTATGTCTGCAAAGGGGGCGGCGAGGAAATCTACGAGCCGCATTTCACCTTCCACGGCTTTCAATACGTTGAGCTGACCGGCCTGCCCTACAAACCGGGCAAAGATTCAGTCACGGGTTGCGTGGTTCGTTCCGCGACGCCGGACGCGGGCAAATTCGAGTGTTCGCATCCGGGCGTGAATCGGCTCTGGCTGAACGGCCTGTGGTCGCAGAAAGATAATTTCCTCACCGTGCCAACGGATTGTCCGCAGCGCGATGAACGCCTCGGTTGGATGGGCGACGCACAGGTGTTCCTTCGCACGGCGAGCTACAACATGGATGTCGCCGCGTTCTTCACGAAGTGGATGATTGACGTGGAAGACGCGCAGACGCCGGAAGGCATTTTCCCCGACACCGCGCCGCGGTTGCGCGAAGGCGAAAACTTCATCGGCCTCGGCAATCTCGGCGGCTCGGCGGGCTGGGCGGACGCGGGCGTCATCATCCCTTACACGATCTGGCGCGTCTATGGCGACCGCCGCATCCTGGAGCGCCATTACAACGCGATGGTCAAATGGGTGGACTGGATCGCGTCGCACAATCCGGACGGCCTGCGCGTCAACCAACTTTCCAATAACTACGGCGACTGGCTGTGCATCCCCAGCGACACCTCGTTCGGCACACATTCGCCGATGAAGAACCTGCTCGCCACGGCGTATTGGGCGGACGACTGTACGAAGCTCACCCGCATCGCCCGTGAACTTGGCCATGACGCCGACGCGCAGCGGTTTCAAAAGATGTTTGAGCGCGTTCGCGCCGCGTTCCAAAAGGAATGGGTCGAACCCAACGGCCGCATCACAACAGATACGCAAACCGGTTATCTGCTGGCGTTGGCTTTTGATCTGTTGCCGGAAAATCTCCGGGCTGCCGCCACCGAACATCTGGTCAATGACATCAAGTCGCTCGACTGGCATTTGAGCACGGGCTTCATCGGCATCAGTCATTTGAATCCGCAGCTAACGCTGGCGGGCCGCGCGGACGTCGCCTATCGCTTGCTGTTGCGCGACGATTATCCGTCTTGGCTTTATCCGGTAAAGCACGGCGCGACGACGATCTGGGAACGTTGGAACGGCTGGACGCATGAAGAAGGGTTTTTCAACCCGCACATGAACTCGTTCAACCATTACTCGCTCGGCTCGGTGGGTGAATGGTTGTTTCGGCACGTTGCGGGTATCGAACTTGATGCTGACGTGCCCGGCTTCCAGAAATTCGTGCTCCGGCCATTCATCGGCGAGGGCCTGGACTTTGCGCGCGGCAGTTATCGCACGATGCACGGTGAGATTTTCAGCGAATGGAAATGCACCGGCGAAAAAGTGACGTGGACGGTTCGTATTCCGGCCAACACGACGGCGAAAGTCTTTGTGCCCGCCGCCGCAGATTCCGCCGTGACCGAGAACGGCACGCCCATAGAAAAATCCACCGGCTTGCGCGTCGTCGGTCGTGACGGAGACTTTTTGGGGTGCGAAGCTGTAGCGGGCCAATACCGTTTTTCCAGCAGTCTTGGGTAATGTGAACGCAACAATGAAATCCAACATGTCAGTGTCAACGTCCGCCCTCACCCCGGCCCTCTCCCCCAGGAGAGGGAGAAACATTCGCCGTCTCTCTTGCATACCCGCGACTGGATTGGTCGAGCAGGCAACCGAATTGAGAAGCGCGCACGCAGGCTGTCCCCTCTCCCCGGGGGAGAGGGTCAGGGTGAGGGCGAGCGTTGAACCATTTTATTCCCTCTGTCTCATCGCGCTGCTGTTGTCGTTCGTCAGCGCTTCGTTTGCCGCCACCAGCACCGCCGAGCAATGGGGCATTTACGAGATCACCTTGACAGGCCCGACGAATGGCAATCCGTTCGTGGACGTGCGCTTCTCCGCCGAGTTCGACAACGGCGCGAAAAAGGTGGAAGTGCCGGGCTTCTACGATGGCAACGGGGTTTATCGCCTGCGCTTCATGCCGGACACACCGGGTCAATGGCGCTACGAGACGAAGGCCAACCGCTGGGAGTTGAGCAACAAGACCGGTGATTTCACCGTCACGCCGCCGAGCAAGGGCAATCACGGCCCGGTGCGCGTGCATAACACATATCACTTCGCTTACGCGGACGGCACGCCGTTCAAACAGATCGGCACGACGATCTACAACTGGATAGACACGCCGGACGAATTGCAGGAGGAGACGCTGCGCACGCTGGCGGCCTCGCCGTTCAACAAGGCGCGCATGCTCATCACGCAGCAGCCGACGCCCTATCAGAAGAAATTCCCGCCCACGCGCTGGCCGTATGTCGGCACGCCGCCGCAGGACTGGGATTTCACGCGGTTCAATCCCGAGTTCTTCCGGCATTACGAGAAGCGCATCGCCCAGTTGCGCGATCTCGGCATCGAGGCGGACGTGATTTTGTTCAATCCCTACGGCAAGTTTGGTTTCGAGACCATGACGGCGGAGAATGACGATCTCTACGTGCGTTACGTCATCGCCCGCTTTGGCGCGTTCCGCAACGTCTGGTGGTCGCTCGCCAACGAATACGATTTCCTGCGCACCAAGACCGACGCGGACTGGGATCGCATCGGCACGGTGATCCAAAAGACCGATCCGTTCAATCACCTGTGTTCGATCCACAACGGCACGGTGATCTTCGATCAAAGCAAGCCCTGGATCACGCACGTCAGCATGCAGAACGGCATCGCCGTCGAGTCGCCGGCGGCGGCGGAAATCTATCGCGATGTCTGGCGCAAACCGGTGGTTTACGATGAAGTGAAATACGAGGGCGATGCGAAGTTCCGCTGGGCCGACTTGAGCGGCTTCGACATGGTGCATCGCTTCTGGTGCGGCACGGCGGGCGGCACGTACGTGGGCCACGGCGATTATTTCAACACGCTCGATGAGGACACGTGGACCTCCTTCGGCGGGAAAATTCTCGGCACGAGCATGCCGCGGCTGGCGTTCCTGAGAAAAATCATGGAGGCCGGTCCGGCGGATGGGCTTGAACCGATTGATAAATGGAACGATCCCGACACGGTCGGCAAACCCGGCGAATATTATCTGACTTATTTCGGACGCGCGACACCGACGAACTGGGTGTTCCAGCTTTACAAACGCGGCGTGACCGACGGCATGAAATTCAAGGTGGATGTGATCAACGTTTGGGACATGACCATCACGCCAGTGCACGGCGAATTCGTCACCAAGCTGAAGGACCGTTACCACTTTGTGGATGCGCAAGGCCGGTCCGTGCCGCTCCCCGGCAAACCCGGCAGCGCCATCCGCGCCGTCAACATCGGCGGCACAACAGCGCGGCCCGACCCCAATGCCTTCATTGATCCCAACGCGATGCCGGACAAGAAGCCAAAGGCGCAATGACGACTTCCGCGGTGCCAGAGCGTTTGCCAAAATTCATTTCTGGACGGCCCCCTCCCCATCCGATGGGGAGAAGGTGGTCGCAGACCGGGTGCGGGGTTCGCGCTATTTCGATCCGGAAATTATTTATGAAAACCACTCTAACGCCCGTTCGCCGGCGCTCCCCCTTGCGAAGTTGGCCGCAGCGCAACCGATTGAAAGATGTGATTGGAACTGCCGCTCGCTGTGCCGGTTCTTAATCTTAATCCTAAGGCGTGTTTTCAAAATGAATTTATTTGCTGAGTTTTTTTGAGGGCAGAAAGTGGAATGGTTTGTTGCTCGCCCTCTCCCCGGCCCTCTCCCCCGGGGAGAGGGAGCAGCATTGCACCGCGCTTTTGGGCTCGGTCGTTGGACGTGGTAAAACCCGCCAATGTCAATCCGTCGAGCCGCAGCGAGTGTGTCCCCCTCTCCCAGGGGGAGAGGGTCGGGGTGAGGGCGAGCGTAGCACTAATTTCATGGCGAGATGCATTGCCCCCAGTGCCGCTGGAAAACATTTTGAAAACACGCCCTAATCTTTTTCTTAATCCTTCCGGCCCGGAGATTAAGATTACGAAAAAGATTAAGATTAAGAGGCCGGAGCGCCCGGCAGTTTGAATCACACCCTCGATTGAATGTGGGCTGGCTTTTGCCCTCGGAACGGCGCAATTTTATCACCAGTATGAAAGCAAAACTTTTTCTCTTCTCCGCAGTGGCGTGGTTGGGCGCCGCCGTGATTGCCCCGGCCGCCGAACCGCTCACCCTGTGGTATCGCCAGCCGGCCACAGAATGGGTCGAAGCGCTGCCCGTCGGCAATGGCCGGCTCGGCGCGATGGTCTTCGGCGGCGCGGCGGAGGAACGCCTCCAGTTCAACGAGGCCACGCTGTGGATCGGCGAGCCGCGCGATTACTCGCACCCGGGCGCGTCGAATCATCTCGCCGCGATCCGACAGTTGCTTCTCGACGGCAAACAGAAGGAAGCGGAGCAACTCGCCATGAAGGAATTCATGAGCGTGCCCATCCGCCAGATGCCGTATCAGCCGTTCGCGGATCTGCGCCTGCAATTTCCCGGGCACGAAAACGCCAGCGATTACCGGCGCGAGTTGAGCCTCGATGATGCGGTGGTGCGCACCACCTATCGGATCGGCGCCATCCACTACGAGCGGGAAACCTTTGCCAGCGCGCCGGACCAGGTGCTGGTGACGCGGGTCGCCTCCGGTTTGCGCGGGCAGCTTTCTTTCAGTGTGACGTTCGATTGCCCGCATTGGAGCGCGGTGGACAACGCCGGAAACAACGAACTGATCCTCACCGGGCGGATGCCCGACAGTTACAACAGCATCACGATCACCAATCCCCTGAAGTTCGCCGCCCGGCTCGTGGTGCGTGCCGAGGGCGGCAAAGTGACCTGCGCGGACGGACGGATCACCGTGACGGGCGCGGATGCCGCGACGCTGATTCTCGCCGCCGCGACGAGCTACAAAAATTTTCAGGACGTCAGCGGCAATCCGGCGTTGGCCTGCGAACAGGTGTTGGCCGGCGCGCGGAAGAAAAATTATCTGAAACTTCGCGCCGCGCATGTGGTGGATCATCGGAATCTCTTCCAGCGCGTGTCCCTGGATCTCGGCCCGGGCGACAATGTGGTTTACCCGACTGATGAACGCCTGCGCCTGGCGCCCCAATCGAACGACCCCGGCCTGGCGGCACTGGTGTTTCAATACGGCCGTTACCTGATGATCGCGTGCAGCCGCCCCGGCGGACAACCGGCCAACTTGCAAGGGTTGTGGAATGAAAGCATCAAGCCGCCATGGGACAGCAAGCTGACGTGCAACATCAACACCGAGATGAATTACTGGCCCGCCGAGGTCGCGAACCTAGCCGAGTGCCACACGCCGCTGTTCACGGCGCTGAATGAATTGATGCGCTCGGGCCAGCGCACGGCGCGGAATCATTACCACGCGCGCGGCTGGGTGTTGCATCACAACTTCGATCTCTGGCGCGGCACGGCCCCGATCAACAACTCCGACCACGGCATCTGGGTCACGGGCGGCGCCTGGCTCTGTCAGCATCTCTGGTGGCACTACGAATTCAGCGGCGACAAGACGTTCCTCGCCCAGGCTTATCCCGTGATGAAGGAAGCGGCGTTGTTCTTCGTGGATTTTCTGGTCGAAGACGTGCGCACCGATGACCACTGGCTGATCAGCACACCGAGCAATTCGCCCGAGCAAGGCGGACTCGTCGCCGGCCCGACGATGGACCACCAGATCATCCGCGACCTGTTCAGCAACGTCATCGAAGCGTCCACCCTCCTCGGCGTGGATGCCGACCTGCGCACGCAGTTGACGACGATGCGGGCCCGGATCCAACCCAATCAAATTGGCAAGCACGGCCAGTTGCAGGAGTGGCTCGAGGACAAAGATGACCCGAACAACAAGCATCGTCACGTCTCGCACCTGTGGGGCATCTATCCCGGCCAGGACATCACCTGGCAGAGCACAAACCTGTTCACCGCCGCGCGACAGTCGTTGCTTTATCGCGGCGACGAAGCCACCGGCTGGAGCATGGGGTGGAAGATCAATCTCTGGGCGCGTTTCCTCGATGGCGACCACGCGCTGGTCATTCTGAAGAACCTGCTCAAACCGGTGAAAGCACAAGGCGTTTCCACGACGGGTGGCGGGCTGTATCCAAATCTGTTCGATGCGCATCCACCCTTCCAGATTGACGGCAACTTCGGTGCGACGGCGGGCATTGCGGAAATGCTGTTGCAAAGTCACATTCGCGACGCGGAGGGCAATTACGTCCTGCATCTGCTCCCGGCGCTGCCGAAGGCCTGGCCGACCGGCAGCGTGAAAGGCCTGCGCGCCCGCGGCGACTATGAAGTTGATCTTGCGTGGAAAGACGGTCGCCTGACTTCTTTCTCCATCCGTAGCAACACCCAGAAGACCTGTCGGGTAATGCTCGGAGGGAAGAAATACGAATTCGATCTCGCCAGCAAAGCCCTGCGGCCGCAGCCTTGAAGTCACCGGTCCCGCCGCACTCATTCCGCGTCTGATTGCACTCGCGCCCGCAGCGTGAGTGCGCAGTGCCTTTTTTTCCAAGCGTTCTGCAACTATTGACGACTGACGGCTCGCAAGGCCGTGTTACGGTGGGGCAAATCCACCAATGTCCATGAGTATGAAAACTGCCGCTCTGGCTTGCCGTCATTCTGTGCCGTGAAGGGCACCGGCACAGGGGATTTCTCGAACCATCCATCACCCACCAAACCATCAGACATCATGTTGAAACAACGACCAGTTCATCATCATCTGCTCCCAGCGACTCCAACATCCCACGGAAAGCGCGCGCTGGCTGTTTGCGCCACACTCGGGTTGCTCGCCACAACGCTCCCCGCCTGGAGTGCCACTGTCGTCAACGACACTTGGATTGACGGCAACCGTAATCAACCCGCGGCTCCAACTTATTCTGAGAATGGGATAGACGCGGACGCCGATGGAAATATCGAGTCCGCCTGGTATAGCAGCATTGCGGCCAATCTGACCGTGGTGGATGATGCCATTCCGGGCGGTGATCAATTTCTCCGGGGGACGGTCGCTGCTGCCAGTGCCGTTTCCTGGGTGACTTATTTTACCCCGGAGGCTGCGCCGGTGACCTTGGTCAATCCCGGCGATCAGATACAGGTGACGTGGGTGTTCAGCTTGTCGGGCCTCAATGCTACATCCACCGGACAAGGCTTTCGCGTCGCCATCGTGGACAGTCCCGCCGCGGCGCGGATCACGACGGAGACGACGCCCGGCACTGCGGCTTACGCCGGTTACGGCCTGTTTGGGAACATGCGGAGCGGGACACTGGGAAATGCCAATTCTTTTGCGATCATGGAGCGCGCCAATGCCTCCGGGGCATTACTCTCCGCCAGTGGGGATTGGAGCCTTCGCGCCAACGGAGCCGGCAACTCTACCCCCGGTTATGCCAATGACACACCTTACACCTTCATTATGACCTTCACCCGCAGCGCCGCGGATGAACTCGACATCACGGCCACCATGACCGGCGCGGGACTCGGAGTGGATGGCAACGGATTGTCGGTTTCGTATCTCGACAATACCCCCAACTCGTTCACGTTCGACACCTTCAACACCCGCCCGCAAACGGGCAACGACACTGCCACCACATTCAACACCAGCTTGTTCAAAGTAGAATATCTCGCGGCCTGCGTCGGGGCCAGCGTCATCACTGATCCAACGAACAAGACTGTGGCGCTTGGCCAATCAGCTTCGTTCCAAGTCGGTGCCGGTGGCGCGACTCCCACTTACCAATGGCAGGTCAGCACGGACACTGGAGTCAACTGGAACAACGTCACCTCGGGAACCGGCGGCACCACGGCCAACTATGCCACGGCAACCACGACCGGCCCAGATGACGGCAATCAGTATCGTTGCATCGTCAATGTGGCGTGCGATTCCAGTTCCGCCACTTCAGCGGTTGCAACCCTGTCACTGACGTTACCGAAAAACCTGACTTGGGTCGGGGACGGCAGCGCCAACCTCTGGGACACCACTACAGCTAATTGGTCAGGAGACAACTCGACATTCGCCGCCAACGACAATGTGACGTTCAACGATTCGGGCAGCGCAACACCCGCCGTGGATCTGGTGGGCGTAATCAGCCCCAATACCATCACAGTGAACTCTTCGCAAAACTACACTTTCGGCACTACGACCTCAGGCAGCCTTGGAGGCGTGGCAACATTGACCAAGAGCGGCGCGGGCACACTGACCTTAAACACGGTGAATTCGTTCACAGGCAAGGCCACAGTAAATGGCGGTACGCTCAGCATCGCCACCGGCAGCCAGCTTGGCACCGCCCCGGCATCGTTTGTTGCAGATCAATTGACGCTGAATGGCGGCGCTTTGCAGGTCACCGCCAGCGGCAGCATCAATGCGAACCGCGGCACCACGCTGGGCGCATCGGGCGGCACCTACAATGTGGACCCGGGCGTCAGCTTCACGAACACTCCCGTCACCACCGGCCCGGGCCACCTCATCAAGATCGGTCAAGGCACCTTGCGCCTGCCCACCGCCAACACCCATGCCGGAAACACGGTCATCAGCAACGGCACTTTGTCCGTCGGCAATGCCAACGCCTTCGGCAACGGCACGATTGTTCTCGCCGGCGGCACGGCCGACTTCCCCACCGCGACCACCATCGCCAACTCGGTCCTGGTGACTCAAGAAAGCACGCTCAGTTTTGGCACCACCGGCAACAGCGCCGTGGTCCTGAATGGACTAAACTTGACGGGTTTCCCCGGGCAAACGCTGACCATTACTCCGACCGCCTCAACCACTGCGGCGACACGGGTTCGTGTCAACAACGGGTTGACCAACTCCTTCACCTTTGATGCGAATCTGGTGCTGAACGGTACGTTCACCTTCGCCACCTACAACAATGAGGGCGATCAGGTTTACAACGGCGTCATCTCTGGCTCTGGCATTATGGGCCGCCGCTCGCCGCTCGCCGGCACGGCCGGTCGCACCATTCTCAATGGCGACAACACCTACTCTGGCGGCACGGTCATCGCCGACGGCGCAATCGGCTTCGGATTGGACTCGACTGGCACACCTGTGACCTCCGGCCCGATCGGCACCGGCGCGTTGTTGTTGGAAAACAACCCTAACACCTTGCATCGGCTTTACGCCTCCGGCGGCCCGCGCACCGTCGGCAACGCCATCACTTGGCCCGCGGGCGTGAATCAAGATCTCACCATCGAAGGCAGCGAGGCGCTTACCCTGACCGGCGACATGGACCTTGGCGGCAGCACGCGCACCATCGCCGCAAACAACAACGCCACCACCACATTCGGCGGCGTGATCAGCAACGGCGGATTGACCAAGACCGGTCCGGGCGTGCTCCTGCTCAATGGTGCGAACACCTACGTCGGCACCACGACCGTCAGCAACGGCACGCTCGGTGGCCTCGGCACCATCGCTGGTTCGGTTATGGTCGAAAGCCCCGGCAGCCTGGCTCCCGGCACTTCCGGCCTCGGCACGCTCACCGTCAACGGCGACCTCACACTCAGCGGCGATACCGCCGTGGACATCAACGCCAATACCAGCGACAGCGACCTTGTCACCGGCATTGACACCGCGAACTACGGCGGCACGCTCACAATCAACAACCTCGCGGGCCTGCTCGCCGTCGGCCAAAGCTACACGCTCTTCAGCGCCACCACGCACACCGGTTCGTTCGCCAGCTTCTCGCCCGCAACACCCGGCGCGGGATTGGTCTGGTCGTTTAGCAACGGCGTATTGTCCGTGGCCAACGCCTCCGTTTCGCAGCCGACGTTGAATGTTTCACAAGCGGACAACATCCTCACGTTCTCCTGGACGGGCGCGTTCAAGCTGCAGGCCCAGACCAACAGCCTGAGCGTGGGCATCGCCAACAACTGGGGTGATTATCCCGGGGGCAATACCAGCCCGGTGAATGCGCCGATTGACCAAGCCAATGGCAGCGTCTTCTTCCGGCTGATCAATCAATAATCCCTTCCGTTCCAACAGAGGCCGGCTGGAAATCCAGCCGGCCTTTTTAATCCCGCCATTCCCGCCAGCACCATCCGCGGCTACTGATTTCTGAGCCGGCCGTTTACGCAGACCACCCCGCAGTTCATGAGTTGGAGGTAGGCACGAATACATTTGAACTCACGCTCTGCGTCCGAGCACCACGAACGTGATCGTGCAGGCGAGCACCAACTTCCTTACTTGGACCAATCTCGACAACGTGACGTTCACCAACGGCACGGGCACATTCAACGTGCCGCAGTTGACTAGAGCGGTCTCATAAAAACTGCAGCCGCCGGAGTAATGAGACGGTTCGCTTTATCAGGCTGATTTGAGTCCGCCTCCTCACGTCGGCGGCTACAGCAAAACTTAAACCGCTCTAATTTCAATCAGCGTTACTTCCGCCCGTGCGGTGAATCACGAATATTCGTGCAGCCCCAAATCAGGCCACTGCCGTTGAACGACAGCCCGACGTTGACGCTCTGATCCAACAGATCACGGCTTGCGAGCAAGCGCGCAAAACCGATTAGCAAGCTGCCGTCCGCCTGGCGCGGGGCTTTCGCAGCCGTTTCGAGCAGACTGCCATGTTCGGCGTAACCGCGAGATTCCAACTGTTGTTCTGCTCCACCGGAGGTTTGCCGAAGTTGAGCGAGCCCTCCATGAAATAGTTGTAGCCGCTCGATCCGTTCGTGAAGGAAAGGCAGTTGATGATGACGCCGCCCCGATGAGGGCTGCGGCTGGCGCATTGGTGAACGGTTCGCAGGCCAGCATGCGGCCCGCGCGGGCATGGCCAAACCAAGGATTCCAACGGAAAGAAATCTGATCGCCCACAACCGGAAGTTACTCCGATTGGATTCCGGCAGCGATGGTTTCAAAAAAATGTTCCGGCGTCGCGAACTCATCGTTGGCCAAGATTGCGGCCATCATTACACCCCGGCCTAAAGTGACAATCGCTCAGAGCCGGTTTGAAAACTCCGCGCCGGAAACCCGGAGCAAGGATGCTCCGGGCACCCGCGGGCCGGATGCCCGCGCTACGCCGTAACGCCGGCATCCGGCCGCGGGTTCGGGCGGCATCCCTGCCGCCAGTTCCGGGGTTTCAAACCGGCTCTCAGGCGTGCTAATCGGAGTAAAAATCATGCACCCAATTCAGAGGTGTGGCAGGAAAAGCAAAGGGGCGCTGGATGCCAGCGCCCCGGGAAAGAGTTTTAGCGGAACGAATCACCGGCGGTTGCGACGGGCGATGATCAAGCCCATGATGCCGAGTCCGGCCAGAGCAGCCACCGTGGGTTCGGGAACCTGCCCCATCTCGACTTGAAACAACGTGGTATCAAACACGTCATACGCCACGTCGTTGCCGTCCGGACGGAATTGGAAGGTATCGAACGCAAAACTGTTTGGCGTCGCGTCGGTATAAGCAACCGACAGCAACCCAACATTGTTGAGCGATCCGCCCGCCATGGTCGCGAGGATATCCAGTCCGCCGTCACCGGTTCGCGTCAGCATCATGGTCAGGGTATAGGTGGTATCCGGCGCATAACCCGTGTTGCCCGAGGTTCCATTCGAGCCAAGTCCCGTCCAAGCCCCACTAGAACTCAGCAACGCCGCGCTTCCCGGAACGCGCTCCATGAGTTCCAAAGGCCGGTTGTGGCTCAAGGTGGAATTCATGTTCATGAACAGCGCATACCCGGCATAATTTCCATCGCCCGGCGTGGCATCGGCGACCACGCGGGAGGCCGCTGGACTGTTCACCAAAGCAACGCGCAATCCCTGACCCGTATTGGCTCCAACCGTGCCGGACAAGGAAAACCGCCAGGTCAACCGGAGAAAATCCCCCGCCCCGGCCAGATTGACTTCTGCTCCCTCCGGGGTGAAGTAAGTGCTCAAGGAAGACGAACTCGCACTGCCTTGCGTCAGCCGCAATGGCCCGCCCGCTCCCACCGGATTAAACACCCCGGCCCCGCCCCGAAACCAGGCGGATTCAAGATCGCCATCAAGGTCCCCATCCGTGCCGTTTTCAGAATACACGGGCGAAGCGGGATCGTTACGAGTGCCATCAATCCATGTGTCTCTGACAATGTCTGCCGCAGGAGATGAGACGGCCATCGCAGTTGCGATCGCGGCCAGGAGAAGTTTCTGATTTTGTCGTTTCATAACTGATTGGTTCTGGTTGCTTCCAATACTGCCCGCCGAATACAAAGCCCAAGCATTCGCATGCTGCGGGAAAGGGTTGCTGATTTGTTCCCACTCTAAACCCGATTGCGCAACTGTCATTGTGAAAAATCTGCACTTGCCCCTTCGTCCTGTGCACCAACCGCGAATTCCGCAATTGACCCGACGGGATTATTCTATGGCGCAAACGGTCCTTTGCCCACCCCCGCGCCATCGGTCACCGCCGCTGGAATAGATGCCGCGACGGCCAGACTGTAAGCGTAAGGCGGCGGGTTCAGCCCGTTGGCGGACGAGGCCAAAACGTCCGTGCCGGGAATCAAAATCGAATTGGAATCATCGCCGACCGCCCAGGTGGTGTTCACTTCGATGTTGTTGCTGGCAAAAACTTTTCCGTCCGCGCCGGTGGTGCGATACAGCTCCCACGGATTCTTCACGGAATCAAAATAGTTGTTCTCGACGAGCACCTCGCAATCGCGCGCGGCGCGGATGCAGTTGTTGTTCCCGGGCGCGTTGTAATAGTTGTTGAAGACATGCACGCGCCCGAAGCGCACCCGCGGCATCCGTTCATGCACCAGTTGCCCCCACCAATTGTGATGGAAGGTGATGTGAAGCTTGCCGGTGTCTTCCGCCTCGGCGCTGGCGCTGTCGCTGTGGCCCACCAGATTGGAAAACCGGTGGTCGTTGGCCGGATTGGTGTAATAGAAATGACACCATGAAACCGTGATCCAATCCGCGCCGTGACTGATGTCCAGGCTGCCATCATCGCAATCCACGAACGTGCAATGATCCACCCAGACATTCAGACACTCCTGCAACGTCAGGCCGTCGCTGTCGCCGACCCCGTTCGGATTGGTGAAGGTGATGTTGCGGATGATGACGTTGTTGTTGCCGAAAACTTTGAGATCGCCGATCAAGGTCGCATTCGTCCCCAGCCCGATGATCGTCTTGTTGTTGCGCACGCGGACGTTGGAACTACCAAGATTGATCGTGCCATCCACCAGCACGGTGTACGGCGCAGCCGCACCGACGTAGAATTCAAAATCGGTGAAATTGTTGACGGTCACCGTCGGCCCGGCCACACCTCCCGTCGTGCCGCCGTTCAAGGTGGCGTAACCATCCGGCGTCCCCGCCGGCGGCGGCGTGCTCAACGTCAACGTGGCGACCGCACTCGTGACCACCCCCAGACTGTTGGTCACCACCACGTGATAGGTTCCGACATCGGCAGGCTGCACATTGGCCACCGTCCAGGAATTGCCGGTCGCCCCGGACAAAGGCGTGTTCGTGTTGAAATACCATTGATAACTCAAAGGCGCGGTGCCAGTGGCCATCACCGCGAACAAAACATTTTGTCCCAACAGCACCGTGCGATTGGTCGGTTGCGTGAGCAGTATCGGCGGCGTGGGGTTGGAGCCGATTGGGCCGCCCACCCGCAACCGGAAAAACCGCGCGCCGATGCCGGCCGCCAGCGGATTGGTGACGGTGAAATTTCCGTTCGCTTCAAAAACATTTGTGTAAATTGCCGACCATTGGTCCAACGGCAGGCCGGGGTTGACGCTGGCCAGGACCGTATAAACAGAATTCGCGGGGCCGTTGGTGCCCCGCAAAACCAATCCGCCCGCATCCAAAAACGCCTCTTTGATATACGGCTGCGCCGCCCCCACCGGTGAACCATCCGCCGGAGTCACGGCGGCCCAGGTTCGCGCCACGCGCACTTCGTCCACCCACAATTGACCGCTGGCCTCAGTCCGTTGGGAAAGGAAAAATGCGTTCAAGGTGGAAACATCAGCCCCGGTGGTGGTGGAAATCGTCGCCCCGGGCACCGCATCCTCGGCCACTTCCAGCGCCGTCGGATCCAACCACAACGCCACCTCATCATCACCGGATGCCGCGCTGACCCAGCGATACCGCAATACGATCAGATGCGTGCCGGGCGTCAATACCCCGGTCACTGCAGCGGCGGGCGTATCGCCGCCTTTGACCAGTTGCAATTCCCCGGCTGCCGTCAAAAACACCCCGGCACTCGCATTCCCGGCACTGGTGGAATTACGAAAATAAGCCACCCGCCGCGCGCCAGTCGCAGCCACCTGTACGTTCAATAGAAACGACGCGTATAATACCGGATTCGCACCGTCAATGGGCACCGCCGGACTGAGCGTAACCCCACGATCTCGATTGCTGCCGGGCGTGCCGGACAAGAGAATGCCGCGGGAATCCGGCGTCGTTACCAACCCAGGATAACCGAGCTTGGCGGCGGTGGCGTTGGTGGGACTGCCGACGCCGGTGCTGTTGCCCGTGTCCCAAACCGCGCCGCTGCCGCCGCTCCCAAGTCGTTCGCCTTCGGCGTAACTGTTGGGAAATGAATCGTAAAACGGCAGAGTCGCCGCCGAAAGATGGCTTACCAGCATTCCTCCCAGACACACCAGCAGCAATTTTTTCATAAACATCACGACAATTATGGCTCCAAGTCCGGCAAGGGTTCGCCTCGCCGGTTCACTCTCAGGGTTATAGCGAGGAACAATAACGCCGAATGCGGACCTGTCAGCGATGATTACTTGCAGTCAGCTGTGAGTAATGTGAACTGAACCGGGTATTAGCGTCACTTCCAGCCCGAACCTAGAAGCTGGTGAGCTTCCCGACGCCCGCCCAGTTCGTGACCATCGAGGGTACGTCCGCAACGGCATCCAACCAGTACGAATACGGCGGCGCGTTGGTAACCCAAGGGGCGTTGAAACTGAAAGTGGCCGCGTTCAACTGCTGGAAGCCGTGCTGGCCGGGACTGTTGGTAATCACGCTGCCAGTCACTTTGAGACAATTCCCCGTCAACCCGCCATTCACAAACACGGTCGGATACGCATTCGTGGCGTGCGTGAGATAAATGTTTTCCACGAGCACGGCGGATTCGGCGGTGGCTTGAATCAACCGGCCGGTGCCGTTGGTGGCGGTGCGATTGTCGGTGTATTGATTGAACACATGCGCGTTGCCGAAGCGCATCCGGGGCGTACGCTCGTCCACGTTGCTGAACCAATTATGATGGTAGGTGACATTCAAGTGGCCGCGATCTTCCGCGCCGTTGGAATCGCTGTTGCCCACCAGGCTGCATTTCTTCTGATTGCGAAACACATTCCACGAAACCGTCACGTAATCCGAACCATTCACCACGTCCACCAAACCGTCGTACACCCGCTCGAAGTCGCAATGATCCACCCAGACATGATGCGAGCCGGTGACCACGACGTAATCCCAGCCATACGTGTCATACGCTCCCGACGGATCGAAGACGAACATGTCGCGGAATTTCAAATTGCGGACGATGACGTTGGATTTGCCGCCGATGTTCAGCGTGCCGCGCGAGATGGTCGCGCCGTTGGTGGAATAAATGGTCTTGTGGTTATTCACGTTGATACGCCCCGTCTGATAGCCCGGCGCGCTGTTGTTGTTGTTCAACGAGGAACAATCAATGTCCGCCGTGATCAGCACCCGCAACGGCTGATTGCTGCGTTGCGCGTAGTTCACCAGCCACGTCAGGTTCGACGCGACCACAATCGGCCCCGCCGCTCCGCCGGTCGTCCCGCCAGCCAGCAACGTGTTGTTCGTCGCAAAACCATCCAGCGTCGCAAAACCGATCATACTGAAGTCCGGTTGCGCCGAAGGCAGATTCACGGTCAACGAAGCCTGGCTGCTCGTGATCGCGCCAAAATGATTCGTCACGAGCACGGAATAAACTCCCGCATCCACCAACTGCGCATTGGTGATGGTGAGCATTGCACTATTCGCGCCGGCCACGGACGTGTTCGTATTGAAATACCATTGATAACTCAACGGCGCCGTCCCGGTGGCCGCGACAGTAAAGCCGGCGCTGTTGCCCAGGGTCACGGTCTGACTTTGCGGCGCGGTGGTGATGGCCGGCGGATAATTGACGGTCAACGTGGCACCCGCGCTGGTGGCCGGGCCGGCCGCATTGGTGACGCGCAACGAGTACGTGCCGACGTTGGCGGTTTGCGCGTTGGTAATCGTCAACGTCGCGTTCGTGGCCCCGGCGACCGCCGTGCTCGTGTTGAAAAACCATTGATAAGCCAGCGGAACTGTCCCCGTCGCCGCTCCGGTGAAGGTAGCGCTCTGTCCGGCGAGCACGGTCTGGTTGGTCGGATCCAAAGTGATGGTCGGCGGAATCGGCGCCGGCGGGGCGCTGATTTTCAGGCGATAGAATTGTTCCCCCGCTCCGGCCAGAATCGGGTTGGTCAAAATAAAATTCCCGCTCGCATCAAAGCTGTTGGTCGCAATGGTCGGCCAGACGGAGGCGGGCGCGGTCAGAATCGAACTGGCCAACAGCTGATACGTTCCGCCATTCGATCCCCCCGTGCCCGACAACACAATGTGGCCGGGAATCAACACCGCGTTGGTGATGACCAGCCCCTGCGGCGTCACCGGCGGCGGGCCGGGCGTGAACGGCGTCACATCGGCGTATGTTTCGCCGACCCGGTATTCGTCGAGTACCAGTTCCGCATACGGTTGCGCCGCGCCGTTTTGTCCGCCCGCAAACACCCGCAGCCGATCAAAGGAGAAATCATACGCCCCAAGCGAAACCGCGCCCGCTGACCCGAGGCCCGGCTCGACACCCAAAGTCGGATTCACAAAAAGATAGGCGTTGTCATTACCACCCGCGATGTGATCAATCCGCACGACGACAAAGTTCGTCACGCCGCCGAAAATGTTTGTCGCCCCCTTGAGCAGTGCGCCGCTGCCCTGTGGGATCAGCGCCACCGTGTTTGAACCCGCCCCGCTGCCGTTGCCGATGGCGAGTTTCTGGATCGCGCCGGCATTCAGATCGTGCGGGACATTGGCGCCGCGCCCATAAAGATTTCCGGCAAGCGAACCGGTCGGACCCTGCCGCGCGATGAGAAAGCTGACCCAGGTCGTCACGCCGTCCGTACCATTCGTGCCGCGACTGAAATTGAACAACCGGATCGGCTGCATGTTATTGTTTGCAGTGGTCAGCCCTTGAAAGAAACCCGCGCCGCTGGACGTGGCGAGCACATTGTTCGCGGCATCAGTGTAGCTCAAGCCATAGCCGGTATTTGTCGCTGCGCCCTGGCTGCTGTTGGATTGCCACGCCCCGCTGAAGCCTGTTCCGCCAGCGGCCCCGATGATTTCCGTGCCGCTGGCATTGGTAAATGGTTCATACGCGAGCAAAGCCGCGTGACTGCGGTTTTGACCAGTCGCCCAAGCCAACCCCACTGTGATCAACAGAGTCAAAGATCGCCAGCACTTCAGTTGGGTTTGCATGTTGCCGAGTTACTTTCCGGTTCGTTGAAATTCGAGATTTATTGCAATTGAAACGCCCCTCCAGACAAGCAAGGGCGTTTCTTGAATCGTGATGGGAATTAAATCACCACCACCAATGACGGTTGTTACTCCAATCCACTCGCACGGTCATCTTCTTGAAGCCGCGCCAGGAAACATGCGAGTCCTGATACAAAGCAAAACCACCACCCGGCACCCGACCGGCCATATGACTGCTGTTATAGCCATTGGGGATAATTGCCGGATTTGACGTGTACACTCCCGTGAATTTGTCATTGATATTTCCCGCGCCTTCAGACACCACCACGTCCGTCACCAATTCCGTGTCGGAAATCGAATTGGTTCTGGTGATGGGCGTTGAGAGCTTTTGAACAAAAGGGACATTATCCCGGCGCCGGGTCGGACGGCCAGCGTCATAATTCGGACTGCCGACCGGCTGACGTTCAAACAACCAAGAGTAAGTGGTCACGCGATAATTAACACCGGTGTCAGTAGGCGGGGTCGTGCTGGAATTGAAATAATACCAGTTGTCTATGTCCTGCACCGTCGCCCGGCTGGCGGCACAGTACAAAAGCTGCCGTTTGCCGCCGGCATCAGACAAGGCATCGGCGGCGGAGCGGGGAATATCCCAAAGCGCCGAACCGGGGCCGCTGCCCGTGGCCGCGTAGCTGGGCTGCGGCACGTTGTCTTTGTTATCCGTGGCGTAAATGTTGAACGCGATTCCCAATTGTTTCAGGCCACTGGTGCAGCGGGTTTTTTTTGCCTTTTCTTTGGCGCTGGCCAACGCGGGCAACAGCATCGCCGCCAGAATGGCGATGATGGCAATGACCACGAGCAATTCGATCAGGGTGAACGCTCGCGCGGTCGGTTGGCACCGACCGGATGAAGCGACGTTGTTACGGCTGTATTTCATGGTTGTGTGTTGGGGCCGCTTGGGGCGGCAGATGGTGGACTTATGCAGACAATAACCCAGCCTGCGCCGTTGTCAGCCCCGGGGTTCTGCATGAAAACGTGAAAAAACGGAACGCCTCAACCCCCGGAAATGGAGTGGAGGCGTCGCGTAAAAAACCAAACCACCTGGCAACCAGCGGACTGCGGCTCAATGCCGCTTTTCGTCCGCGTCTATGAAGTCCACGAAGTTCTTGATGTCGTCGCGTTGGGCAAGGCCAGCCTGCTCCTTACGCATCTTGAGCCGGGCGATCCCCTCGGCATCGTCGGCCTTGGGATAATTCAACATATTGGCCAGCAACGCCGCTTTGTCGGCGGGCGATTTTTTAACATTCTGTTTCACCCAATCACACACCTCGCCGTCGGTGACGGAATGTTTCACGACTTCCACCATCTGCGCGTGCGTCACGCCCGCCGCGTCGAGCCAGCCTTTGTCAAAACCGCGCGTGCCATAATTCGGCTGATAATCGGCGTGCAGCTTGCCCGCCAAGTGCAGCCGAATCTTGTCAACGTAACGCGGGAGATGCGGCCAACCGTCCATCGTTTCGCGCGGGCTGCGGGGATAAATGATGTCGCTCATGCCCGCATGATTGCGCCGCCGCGCAACGGCTGTCAACCTCCCGCCTCCCGCAGGGGTGTGACTGAAATGCCGCGCGGCTTTTCCCTCTTACTCTTAATCTTGTTCTTAATCTTAATCTCCGGCGGAACAGATTAAGAAAAAGATTAAGATTAGGATCAAGAGGGAAGCCATGTCGGGTCTTGCCGCATGGATATGCCGGTTGCTATTTCCCGCCTGAGCCGGTAAATACACTGCGAATTATTTTATTCGTGAAACTCAAAGTCGTATCCCCCCTCTCACTCATCCTTGGTCTGCTCCTCGGCCTGCTTTCTACCACCCCGAACGCCATCGCCCAAAGCAATCTGGCCCTCCGGGTCATGGCGGCCAACATCACGTCCGGTAATTATTCCAGCTATGAAGCTCCCGGCATCCGCATCTTTCAGGGGTTAAAACCGGACATCATTGCCATCCAGGAATTCCGCTATAATCAAAGCGCCTCCGACTCGAACCTGCGCCAACTCGTGGATACGGCCTTTGGCCCGGATTTCCACTACTACCGCGAACCTTACACCGGCGGTGGCGACATTCCCAACGGAGTCGTCAGTCGCTGGCCCATCATCGCCAGCGGTTCGTGGGATGATTCGGCATCCCCCAATCGCGGCTTTGCGTGGGCGCAGATTGATCTGCCGGGCACGACCAATGATTTGTATGTCGTCAGCGTGCATCTGCTCACGGCCAATGCCAGCACCCGCAACGCGGAAGCCACTGAATTGAAGGCCATCATTCAGACCAACTTTCCCGCCAACGCCTGGGTCATCGTCGGCGGCGACATGAACACGGACAGTCGCACAGAAGCCGCCATCAATACTTTCAAAACCTTCCTCAGCGATAATCCCCAGCCGCACGATGGCACTGTTAATGAAGAGGCAGGCACCAACGCGAGCCGCGAAAAACCCTACGACTACGTGCTACCGAGTTTTTCCCTGACCAATTTCCACACTCCGTTGGTCATTGGAGCCCGCAGTTTTCCGAACGGACTGGTATTTGACTCGCGCGTTTACAGCCCATTGAGCGCCGTCGCTCCGGTTTTAGTCGGGGACTCTGGCGCTGCAAACATGCAACACATGGCCGTGATCAAAGATTTCCTCATCCCCGTCAGCGACGGCGTGAACACCAATCCGCCCAGCATCACCACACAACCGATCAACCAGACCAACGCCCTCGGCGGCACGGTCACTTTCAGCGTGGTCGCCAGCGGCGCAACTCCCCTCGCCTACCAATGGCGGCTCTACCACACGAATCTTTCCGGCGCGACCGCTGCCAGCCTTTCACTCACCAACATCCAGCCGGTCAACGCGGGTGATTACACCGTCGTTGTCACCAACGCCTTTGGCAGCGTCACCAGCACCGTGGCCAAACTCACCGTGAACGCCGCGCCCTACATCAACACCCCGCCACAAAGTCTGGCGGTCAATGCCGGTGCAAACGCCGCCTTCACCGTCACCGCTGCGGGCGGCACGCCGTTGTTTTACCAGTGGCGCTTTTCCGGAGTAAATCTTCTGAATGCAACCAACAGCATTTACACCCGCTCGAACGCACAGCCGGCCGATGCGGGCAATTACTCTGTCGTCGTCAGCAACTACGCCGGCAGCGTCACCAGCAGTGTGGCAATATTGACGGTGAATCCTCCCACTTCGGGTGGCGGCACCAATCTCGTCATCAGCCAGATTTACGGTGGCGGCGGCAACGCCAACGCTTCATATCGCAATGATTTCGTGGAACTGTTCAACCCTACTGCGACAGCGATGGCGGTGACGGGTTGGTCCGTGCAATACGCCAGCGCTTCTGGAACGAGTTGGCAGGTCGCCAATCTGAGCGGCACGATCCCACCCTACCGCTACTATCTGGTGCAACTCGCGAGTGGCGGCGGCGTGGGAAATCTGCTGCCAACGGCGGACGCCACCGGCGGCATCAACATGAGCGCGGCGCAGGGCAAAGTGGCTCTGGCAAACAGCCAGACAGCATTGAGCGGCAGCAACCCGATCGGCACAGCCACCGTCGTGGACTTCGTGGGATTCGGCAGCGCCAACGCCTTCGAAGGAAGTGCCGCTGCCCCCGGGGCTCCGGCTTCAAACAACACGACTTCCACCCTCCGCAAAAATGGCGGCCTCACCGAATCCAACGACAACGCAAACGATTTCCTGACCCTCACGCCGCCCGCGCCGCGCAATTCCGCATCAGCGGCAAATCCGCCCAGCACCCCTGCCGTCGTTCCGACACTCACCAATGCGGCTTTCATCGGCGGGCAATTCCAATTCACACTTACGGGAACAGTCACCTCGAACTATGTGGTGCATGCCACGACGAATCTGAGTGGGGGAACATGGCAGCCGGTACGCACCAATGCCGCGCCGTTCATTTTCGTGGAGACCAATGCGTTGAACTCGCCGCAACGCTATTATCGCGGCCAAGTTGCGCCGTAAGCGATGCAACCAGGGAGCGCCGACCGCCGCGTCGGCTCGAAAAATTATCGCCCGCAAGTCCGCGCATCATTCCGCCGTGCTGCGAAACTCTCCGGTCTTGAGCCGCGTACGCAAGCGTTGGCCGGGCTTGACCCTTTTCGCATCGCGTAAAATCTCACCCGACGCCGCATCCATCGTAATGGAGTAACCGCGCGCCAACACCTGCTCCGGGCCGAGCAAGCGCAGGCGGGATTCCAGCGCGCTGAACCGGTTCTTCGCCTCGCGGAGTTGAACCTTGCCCAGTTCCCGCAAGCGCCGCGCGCTCAGTTGCAGATGCTCGCGCTGCTGTTTGAGCGTTTGCCCCGGGCGCACCAGTTTCAAGCGGGCGACCAGGTTTTGCCACGTCACTCGCTGCTCGCGCGCTCCTTGCCGGGCGCAACGCAGCAGCAAATCGTGCAGATCATCCAGCCGCTGCGCCTGCTCCGCGAGCCGGCGCTGCGGATGAACCCGCACCAGCCGTTGCGTCGCGGTTTCAAAATCGTCCCGCGCCTGCGTCAAGCCCCGCCGCGCGTAAAAACTCATCGTCCCCGCCGCATGGGCCACGAATTCGCGACTCGCAAAAACGCCCTCGGTGATGAGTTCCGCCGCCGCGCTCGGCGTCGCGGCCCGCAAATCCGCCACGAAGTCGGCGATGGTGAAATCTATCTCGTGACCGACCGCAGAAACCACCGGCAGCTCGGATTCAAAGATCGCCCGCGCCACAGGTTCTTCATTGAATGCCCACAAATCTTCAAGCGAACCGCCGCCGCGCGTGACCAGAATCAAATCCAATACGGAGTGCGAAGTGCGGAGTGCGGAATTGAATTCGTTGAGCAACCGGATCGCCATTGCGATCTCCCGCGCCGCGCCGGCGCCTTGCACGCGACTGGGGGCGAGGATGATTTCCAAGCCGGGATTGCGCCGCTGGATCACATGCAGCACATCGCGGATCGCCGCACCGGTCGGCGAGGTGACGAGGCCGATGCGTTGCGGATAGCGCGGCAGCGGTCGCTTGCGTTCGGCAGCAAACAATCCCTCTGCCGCGAGCTTTTGCTTGAGTTGCTCGAACTTGAGTTGCAGCGCGCCGACGCCCTGCAATTCCACCGCGCGGACGAGCATCTGATATTGCCCACGCGCTTCATAGACGGTGATCTCGCCCTGCAACAAAACCTTCTGCCCATCCTGCATCAACTCGCGATGCGGCACGGCTTCGTTGCGGAACAACACACAGGCGAGTTGCGCGCCCGCGTCCTTGAGCGTGAAGTAAATGTGCCCCGAGCTGCCCTGCAATCGGAAGTTGCTGATCTCGCCGCTGACCCAGACCGAGCCGATCTGTTTTTCGAGCAGGCGTTTGACCTGCGTGGTGAGTTCGCTGACGGAAATCACGCGCCGCGTTTGTTCGGTGGGGAACAGCTCGCCGAAGTTCCACTGGGATTTGGCCGGTTTGCTCATCGCAGTCTGAATTTATTTACCACGAAATACACCAAACACACGAAATGAGTCTGGCATTTGTCTGCTTTTTGTGTGTTTCGTGTATTTCGTGGTTCAACGGCCTTAACCCGCCTCGGCGCGGAGGAATTGCGTGCCCGCTGCCGCCGTGATTTCCGCGACTGGCAGACTCGCCGGCAGCAGACAAAATTCTCCCGCGCGACAAATCGCATCGCCCGCCCGCACTTCGCCGCTCACCACGCCGATGATCTGCATCCGTTGACCCGACAGCTTGATGTTCCCGGCGCTCGTCACGCGGAATTGTTCCACAACGAACAACGGATGTTTCACCAAAAGGCGCGAACGGAAGTTTGCACCAACGGTTTCTTCACCCGCCACCAACGCAGGCTCGAAATCATTGAAATCAATGCTCGCGAGCGATTGCGGCACGTGCAGCTCGCGCGGCTTGCCGTCGAGCCCAACGCGATTCCAATCGAACACGCGATAGGTGGTGTCGGAATTCTGCTGAATCTCGAAGATGACCAGGCCTGCGCCAATGGCGTGAACGCGACCGCTCGGGAGGAACATCGAGTCGCCCGGCTGCACCGACACGCGATGAAAACATTCCGCCACGCTGCCGTCGCCGATGCGGCGCTCGAAATCCGCGCGCGTCACGCCGCGCTTGAGCCCGACGTAAAGCTCGGCACTCGGAATCGCATCCGCGATGAACCACATCTCGGTCTTGGGATCGCCGCGCAACTCCGCCGCCTTGGACGCCGGAGGATGGACCTGGAGCGAAAGCTTTTCCTGCGCATCGAGCAATTTGATCAGCAGCGGAAAGCGCCCCGCCTCGAGCTTCGCATCGCCGAGTAAATCGGCGCGATGATTCTCGACCAGCCAATGGAGGTCTTTCCCGGCCAGCGGACCGTTCGCGATGACGCTCACGTCGCCCGGACGATCACTAATCTCCCAAGATTCACCGATGGGCACGGTGGCCGGCAATTTTTTGCTGTAAAGTCGTTCAAGATTGCGCGCGCCCCAGACCCGTTCCTTGAAGATGGGCCGGAACGTCAGCGGATACAAAGCAGCCATACAAAATTACTGATTGTGACCGGTTCTTAAGCGGGCGTGGCCGCAGTTGCAGCACGTTTACCCGCCTTCTTGGGGACAGACTTGCCTGCTTCAATTGGCGCATTTTCGAGGAAATGGCCATGCGCGCGGAATTTGTCATAACGCCGTTTGAGGCGTTCGGCCCCGCTCCATCCCTGCAATTCTTCGAGATGCCGGATGAGCGTGGTTTTGAACGTGGCTGCCGTCTCCGGGACATTGGTGTGCGCGCCACCCAGCGGTTCAGCAATGATTTCATCCACGAGCTTGAGTTCCAACAGATGCTTCGCCGTGATCTTGAGCGCTTCAGCCGCTTTGGCGGACGCGGAACGATCCTTCCACAAAATGGCCGCGCAACCTTCCGGACTGATGACGGAGTAATAGGCATTCTCGAAAATCAACACGCGATCCGCCACGCCAATGCCGAGTGCGCCGCCCGAACCCCCTTCGCCGATGACCGTGGCGACAATCGGCACTTCCATCATCGTCATCTCGCGAAGATTCACCGCGATGGCCTCCGCGATGTGACGTTCTTCCGCGCCGATGCCAGGATACGCACCCGCCGTATCAATCAGCGTGATGATGGGCAGACCGAACTTGTCCGCAATGCGCATCAAACGCAGTGCCTTGCGATAACCTTCCGGGTGCGCCGAACCGAAGTTGCGCAAGATGTTCTCTTTCGTGTCGCGACCCTTTTGCGTGCCGATGACGACGACCCGATGCTCGCCCAGCTTGGCAAAACCACCCACGACCGCGCGATCATCCGCAAAGAGCCGGTCCCCGTGCAGTTCTTCAAATTCGGTAAAAGCCGCCTTGAGATAATCCAAGGTGTAGGGACGTTTGGGATGCCGGGCCAGTTGCACCCGTTGCCACGGGGTCAGATTGGAATAGATCTCTCTTCGGGTTTCCTCGATCTTTTTTTGGATCAGAGCGATTTCCTCCTCAAAGCTAACGTCAATGGAATGCGTTTCCGGGTGTTGACGGAGGTCTTCGAGTTTCTTTTGCAGTTCAAAGATCGGCTTCTCGAAGTCGAGCTGATGTTTCATGCGGCGGGCATTTTAGTGCAGGTCAAACAGGAAGCAACCGGTATGTTTGGGGAGGGAAAACACAAAGGGCCGGACTTGCGTCCGGCCCCCGAAGTGACGAGGTTTACACGCCTTCACCTTAGGCGCTCAGAAGGGCAGTGCGGCCAACTTGGAGGGCGCTGTTCGCACCGCACTGCGAGCAAAACCTCTATGCCAACCCTAAACGAACAGCGAAATCGTCTCCACTACGAGTGTAAGATGCACTACGGATGCGAATTGTTCAAAACTTTTTTCGCTTATGAGCAGAAAATGCCAATTTTGTCACGCATCGCAGACAAAACAGGATAAACCAAGGTGCCTTTTCCCACGTTAAGAGATTTCCGAAGGCTTTATTCAACTGCGGCTTGCCAATGAACGGATGGCTCGCTGCCACCACGGGGCAAAGGTTTCACTCGGTCGCAGCCAAGCCCACCGATGCAACCAAGACATTGCATCCGCATCGCTCAGTAAAAGTAGTTTCTCTTTTGCATTAAGGGAGTCCGGCCCGGCGGCGAGCAGCTTTTCCCCCAAACCCCGCACCGCCTCCGTCCCGACGCCCGCCTTCACCTGCGCTTCGGCATAGGCGGGATTCAAGCGACTCTCCCGCAGCAGCGAGACATGCACCGCGTTGACGTAAGGATTCAAGACCACCTCGGCGAGACCGGCGTTGCTGGGACGGGGTGCGAGTTCCCCGGCCATTTCCAGTTCGGCCAATCGCACCCTTAATTCAACAATTTCGCGCGGCGGCGAAACTTCTTCCGGCACCAAAAACAATCCCGCCTTTTTTGCCCAGCGACCGCCACTACTGCGACTCGTCAGGACACTGAGCGGAATGGAAACCATCATGCCAGCCAGCACCGGCAAGAACCACCAGAACGTGATTTCATCCAGCCAGAACACCAACCCACCCCACACCACGCCCACCAAGACATGCCCCCAATGCCGCCGCAACGCATACATCCATTCCGTCCCGTCCGCGTCACGGTTTTGCGTCCCCCAACTGACGCCCATCCCCAGCAGCAGCGTGATGACGAACCGCGTGTGCCACAGCATCTGCAACGGCGCGTGCAGCATGGAGAAAAGTGTTTCCCCCAACACACTCAACGTCGTCCGCGCCAGTCCGCCGAACGCCCGCCGCCGCTCCGAATCAAAAGCGAGATCCAGCAACGCCAGCACCTTCGGCAGCATGATCACTGTCATGCAGATCGTGAAAATGAAAAACGCGTGCGCCGTCGCCGAGAGATCGAGATACGGGAAAAAGCCCCGCACCGGCAACACCGTCAGCTCACTCAGCAAATCCGTCCACCGGATGAAACTGAACGTCAGCAAGAACGCCAGCCACAACGGCCCGCTCAAGTATCCGAAGATGCCCAGCAACAGATGCATGCGACTGACCCCGCGCAGCCCCTTGGCCAACAGCAGCAGCGAATGCTGCAGATTGCCCTGACACCAGCGGCGGTCGCGTTTGGCGTTTTCGATCAGACCCTGCGGCGCTTCCTCGTAACTCCCCTCCAGATCATAGGCCATCCAGACCTGCCAGTTTTCCTTGAGCATCAACGCCGCTTCCACGAAGTCGTGACTGAGAATCTGCCCGCCGAACGGCTTGCGCCCCGGCAACTGCGGCAGATCGCAATAATGCATGAACGGCTCGGTGCGGATGATGGCGTTGTGCCCCCAGTAATTCCCGAAACTCTGCGCCCAGAAATTCAAGCCCGTGATGAAAATCGGCGCGTAAAAACGATTCGCGAACTGCTGCATCCGCCCGAACAACGATTCCGCGTTGATCAAGCCCGGCACCGTCTGGATCAAGCCCACATCCGGATGCACCTCCATCAACTTCACCAGGTCCACCAATGTCTCCCCGCGCATCATGCTGTCCGCATCGAAACACACGAAGTAGCGATACCGCCGGCCCCACGAATTCAGAAAGTCCCGCACGTTGCCGCTCTTCTTGCCCTCGTTCGCGGTGCGCCGGCGATAATAGATCCGCCCCAGCGCCCCGAGTTCCCGCACCAGTTCCGACCAGCGGCGTTCCTCCTCGATCCACTTGTCCGGATTGGTCGAATCGCTCAGGATGAAAAAGTCGAACCGCTCCAGCTCGCCCGTCCGTTTCAACGATTCATACGTCGCGCGCAACCCCTCCAGCACCCGCACCACATTCTCGTTGTAGATCGGGAAGATCAACGCCGTGCTCGTCCCGGCGATGGATTGGTGGCGATACTCCTTGAGCCGCGTGATCCGCGACCGTTCCCCGATGCGCCGCAAGATGAAACCAAAAATCCCGTGTGTGCAACCGATGGCCGCCAGGAAAAACAGGATGATGAACAACACCAGCAACACCGTTCGCGACGGCGACCAACCCGTGCGCCAGAGCAGGTCCGCGAAGATCACCGACACCACGCCCGTCAACAACACCGCCACCGAGAAGAACGCGAACACCCGCAATGCGCGGTTCTCATGCGTGGCCGGACTGACGACCAGACGGAGCGATGGATTGGCAGGATTTCCGGGCGGCATGGTTCAGGCGAACAGAGTGATTCGGCCACCCGCAACGCGACGGGCAACGACCAAGCTATCAGCACAGCTCAAACACACCGGCATAGCATGGAAGAAACCCCCGCCAGATTAAAGATGAAACCATCGTCCCCCTTGTCCCCCAATCTTAGAGCCTGTATCAAAATGAACTTTTTGCTTTGGCTGGCAGGGCGCGCTGTCCCAGCGCGCCGCGAGCGTAAGGTGATAATCAAACTCCAAGCCGCGGGAACGATCTTGTGCCAGTCAGCCGACGGCGCGTTGAGGACAACGTGCCCGACCCTTCCCGACGTTCGGCTCTCCCCGGAAACGGGGAGTAGTTCCCACGGCAGCGCTCCCTATCATTTCGAGGATCAACCATTGCCAACTGCGCAGCACCAGAATTGATCCTGCCAGCCGGCCACAACGACAGTCCGGGACGTGCCCAATGAAAATTAAAGCCATCTTAGCGTTACTGATTACAGCCACCTCGACCGGATTTTTCGTCAGCACGGCCAATCCATTCATCGCGCAGAACAATGTCCAGTGGACCACGCTCGGATCGGGCGAGAATGATTCCATGCCCATCGGCAATGGTGATCTGGCGGCCAATGTCTGGACCGAACCAAACGGCAACATCGTATTGCTGCTTTCCAAGGCCGATGCCTGGACCGACTTGGGTAAGCTCGTCAAACTCGGGCGCATCCGGGTTTCGCTCACGCCCAATCCCTTCAGCGGTGGCGCGGGCTTTTCCCAGACCTTGCGCCTAGACCGGGGACTGATCGAAATCAAGCAGTCCAATAACGTGCTGCAGATCTGGGTGGACGCGAATCATCCGGTCCTCCGGGTCGAAGCGCAACTCGCGCAAGCGGCGACCTTGCGGGCCACGGCGGAAATCTGGCGGACCAATGCGTCGCCATATCATCAATCCTCACCGGATCGGGGCGGCTTCTTTGAGTTTGGCGATCATCAGTTGCCCGTGGGCTTCGAGCCTGATGTCGTCTTGCCACCGGCCCCAACCCGGGTCAGTTGGGCGCATTACAATCGCACCAGTATCTATCCCACCATTCTTGAGCAACAACATCTGCAATCGCTCAAGGATAAGTATCCCGACCCGTTGCTGCGCCGTTGCTTTGGTGCCGCCCTGACAGGTTTGGGTTTGGAAAGCGTCGGTGACCGAACCGTGCAATCGAAGTCGCCCGGAAAAAATCTTCGCCTGGACATTTACGCGCTCACGGAGACTGACATTGATTCAGCAGCAGCCTGGCAGGCCAAGTTGAACGCTTTGATCACCAAGGTGGAGCGGATCAAGATCCGGAGCGCTCGCATGGCTCATGAGAAATGGTGGCAAGAATTTTGGGGTCGCAGTTGGATTCACCTCGATGGTGACGAAAACGCCCGGCGGGTTTCTCAAGGCTACGCCCTACAGCGTTGGATGATGGCCTGTTCGTCCCGCGGCGCCCAGCCGGTCAAATTCAACGGGGGCTTGTTCACCGTCGGAAAAGACCTCTCCGGCAACAAAGACTCGACTGAAGGCGAACACAACCCCGATTTCCGCAAATGGGGTAATTGTTATTGGCACCAAAATGTCCGGCTTTTGTATTGGCCGCTGATCGCTGCCGGCGACCACGATCTCCTGAAACCATGGTATGAAATGTATCTGCAGGCGCTGCCATTGGCCAAAGACCGGACCCGGCTCTATTACAATCACGCGGGCGCCGCCTTCATCGAAACGATCCATTTCTGGGGGCTGCCCAATATGAGCGACTTCGGCTGGAACAATCCCACCAATACAATGCGCAGTGAATGGGTGAAATTCCATACGCAAAGCAGTATCGAAATGGTGGCGCAGATGCTCGACAGCTATGATGTCACCCAGGAAAAAAACTTTGCCCGCCAAGTCGCTGAGTTCGCCACCGAAGTGGTCACATATTACAACGAACACTGGCCTCGAAACAGCGAAGGCAAGATCCGCATCGGACCAACCCAATCACTGGAAACCTATCAATCAAACGCGATCAATCCCACCCCGGACATCGCTGGTTTGCGCGCGATCATCCCCCGATTATTGGATCTGCCAAAGGACTGTGTCCGCCCGGAACAGCGCGAACTTTGGAACCAGGTTATGCGGGCCTTGCCGGAAATTCCCCTGGGGAAATCCGCCAACGGAAAAATCCCCCGGGTTGGCGATCAGCATCGCGATGCCACAGCGATTATTTTACCAGCCGAAGAATATGGCAAAACGATCAACTTCGAGAATCCCGAATTGTATGTCGCGTTTCCCTACCGACTTTACGGCATCGGAAAACCCGGCTTGCAACTGGCCCGCGATACCTATGCCGCGCGCCTGCATCCGCAGAATACTTGCTGGGGGCAGGATGGACCACAGGCCGCAGTTTTGGGGCTCACCGATGAAGCCCAAAAAGCCGTCACCAAAGCCTTTACCGCCTATGGCGAGCAACGGTTCAAGTGGTTTTGGAAATCCCACAATGACTGGATTCCGGATCTGGATAACGGCGGCACGGCGATGCTTACTTTGCAACTGATGTTGCTGCAATGCGATCAACGCCGCATCCAACTGCTGCCCGCCTGGCCCACAAATTGGGCGGCAAACTTCAAATTGCACGCTCCTTATAAAACCGTCGTAACGGGCCAAGTGAAGGACGGTAAAATCGTAGATCTTCAAATCACTCCCAACTCACGCCGCGCTGAAGCGATCATTGTCTCGCCCAACAAGTGATATTGTTCGCGTACCCTCCGCTTTGGAGAGAGCACCTGAGAAAGTTGAACATTTCGACCGGCTCAACCGTCAAATCTGCGTATCGGTCGCAAAGGCGTATCTACCAACGCGACCTACAACCACCAGAACCCAGGTTGAGGGTTTGCGAACGCGTGGCCGATTGAGTTATGTCGAGAAACAAGAACAACTTAGCCATCCTGCCGGTGCTCATCAGCATCGCGGTGCTGACGTTTGTTTGCGGCTCGCCTGAGCGGACGGAAAGTTCGCCGCCCCCGGCCCCAACACCATTACCCACGGCCCCCGTCATCGCCAACGATCCGGCCGATGCCGACGTCATCCCGCTGTTGACTCAAACCATCACCGCGGAGCCGAGGGTTTCAATCACCTTCAATGACGATGCCAGCAGTTCCTTCGAGCGTTTGAACAAATTGCCGCCAACCACCAAGACTTCCGCCGGGCCGGACCTTGACGTTTGGTATGGGGACTACTTCACGGACAATAAGCTCCCCCGCCTGAGTGCCAGCCCCATTGAAAGCGAACCGAGCCGGCTCGGCGTGAAACTCTCCTTCTCGTTTTAACGAGGCCATCAGCTTTGATCGTTAACCGCCGCCGGATTAACCTGGCCACAGATGGCATAGATTCATCCCAGTTCACTCCCCGAGAAGGGATCTGCTTTGTTTCACTTCCACTTCCCGCGCAAACGCCCTAAGCTGACGGCGTAACCAATGTTTTCGGCGACCGCGACCCAGTCGCTCCCGCAAGGGAATGAAGGTGCTTGCATCACAGTCATCCCGGCGGGATGAAAAAAGCTGTCTGATGCCATCGGTTTCCGAAGAAACGCGGGCCTCCATACCAAAGTGACTTTAAGGATTTTCAGTTCATCGCAATGTTTTGAGCCGCAGGCGCGGCGCGGCTATCCCACAGCCGCAGACCGAAAGCCCGGCAAATACGCGGCTTCGGGCTGGCCGAGCAAGCGAAAGTCTCCCCCGGCTGTCCCGTAACTTTTGAGCAGCGCCACCGCATCAAGTTTCAACCACAGCGCGGCACGCACGCACGTCCACAACCGCACGAAGCTGCTGCCCCAGCGCGATCGGAACGCCTGGTAGCGCAACAGCACGTAGGTCAGCAGCGCCGTCCAGACCTGCCAGCGCACCGCGTTGGCCGAGTTGCCCAGAAAGTCCGCCAGTTGGAGGGGCTGCTTGATCTGTTTGAAGAACACTTCGATCTGCCACCGGCAGCGATACAACCCGGCCACCGTGCTGGCGGCCCACTCCAGGTTGTTGGTCAGGAAAACCATTTCGCGTTCGCCGCCGTCCACTTCCACCAACGCCACCACGCGACGCAGCCGCCGCGGGTAATCGGCCCGGCTCTGCGCCACCGGCAGGAGGATTTGGTCGTCGCGCAGGATCGGGCCTTGCGGCTTTTTGATCCGCCGCTTGACGACCTTGAACTGGAGGTTGTCCTTGGCGCGGGTGACCCAGAAGACGCCACGCTGGTTCAAGTCGTGCAAGTGGGCGAAGTCCACGTAGGCCTTGTCAAACAGGACGATTTCGCCGGCGCGGATGCCGGCACAGACTTCGCGGGCGCGCTTGGCGTCGTTGTCGCGGGCGGTGTCCACGAGGGCGAAGCGCGGCAGGAAGCTGTGCAAATCCAGGCGCAGGTGACACTTGGCGGCCGCTTTGCGCCGGCGGTGTCTGGCCCAGTCGAGGCAGCCGGCGATGAGTTGAATGGTGGTGGCGTCCACAACGTGAATGGCGGTTTTGAACCGGTGGGCCAGCCGTTTGCCGCCGCGCCCCGCTCCGAAGGCGGGCGAAAGAGCCTGGCGCTGTGCGAGCGTTTTCCAGAAGAGTTGTTCGGCCATTGCGGCGGGCCGGTGGCGGTTGGCGCTGGACAGACCGTTGCGACTGGGCGGCGTGGCCCCGCGAATGGCCGCGAGCGGGCCGGAGTGCAGGCGCAAACTGTCGCTCACGTCATTGAGCCCGACGGCGTGGGTGAACTGCGCGAAGAGCAGGCTGACGACGTGACTCCACGGTTTGAACGAACGGGACCGGGCTTCGACCCCCGTGGCGCGGGCCAGTTGCGATACCAGATGCGTGGGAATGAGATTGCAGAGTTGGCGAAAGACGGAGAGTTTGGAGCGGGTTGGCGTGGCGGTGGATGTTTTTTTCATCCCTGCCTTGTGGCAGGTGTTCCCCTCCGCGCCAACTCATCTTTTCATCCCGCTATGGGATGACTGTGTGCTTGCATGACAAATTATATCTGGAAGGCAAAGAACCGTTCGGGAAAGCCGGTCGTCCGCGAAGTCATCGCAAATACGGCAGCGGAGTCCAAAAGCCTCCTCTTGGCCGATGGATATACAGAACTGGAACTTTTCCAAGACGACGTGATGGCAGCGGCGATCGAGCCGATGGCCGCTGCCGAAATGTTCGGAGAGCGGCTTGAGGTCACCGCCGAAGAACGGATCAAGCAAAGCACCCAGCCGCAATTGAATTGGTGGCGCGCCTTGTTTGCCTGCGTTTGGCAAAGCAGCGGGCTTATCCTTCTCCTTTTGACGCTGGCGGGATTTTTCTTTTACCGACAAAACTACGTCTGGGGTTGGTCGGCCGTTGGAGGTCTGTTGGCGTGGTTGTTTTTCATAACCTTCTTGAGCATCCCGTCTGTTTACTACAACAAACTGCATCGCGCGGTGGACTGGAGTCGTTGGGACGAAGTCCTGGCCATCGTCAAACTGCTCGAAGTGAACAACGAGTTTAACTTCATCAAAGTGCCGACCGTCGAACTGGTAAGAAATCGGGCCAAAGCATTGGCTGGACTCGGACGGGTTGAAGAAGGATTGGCCGAATATAAAAAGTGTGAAGGTCAACCGGGCTGCCCGGGTTGGCTGTACAAGGCATTTGTCGCTGGCATCTACGATACGGCCAAACAATATGACAAAGCCATCGAATACACGGTCATGTCCCTGGAGGAAAAAAAGAACCCATCCATGTATCCTGACCTCGCTTATCGTCTGGCCCGATTCAAACGCGATGCGGTCAATGCCCGAAAAGCCGTCAATGAAGCTGAGAAAGCGGTACTCTCAGAAATTGCCAAGCCCTTTCTACTGCGCTCTCGCGGCTGGGTCTGCTACTTGGAAAAAAATTACGCCGAAGCTCGCAAGGCATTTGAAGAAGCCATCGAGTACATGGAGCGCACGCGCAATCAGCCTTTCCGTGACGGCAGCATCAGCGTCGCCAAGGCACATCTAGCCTGCGTCCTGGCCAAGCAGGGCGAATTTGATCTGGCGAAAAAGAATTTTGCCGAAGCCAAGAAATACCTGATCGCCGCCGATGAAAAAGACCTGCTGGCCGAGTACCACAACACGATCGGGGTATCCTGAATCTTGATCCACCGGCAGCTCGCACAGCCGGATTAACCACAGAGCCACGAAAAGCCTGGTCACAGATTGCACAGATGAACACAGATTTCTGACTCTCTGAGTTCCGGCTCAGTGCGTCACCCAGAACAGGAAGCCGAGTACGAGGAGGAAGGCCAGCCAGATGACCACCATCTTTTCAAACGGCACCTTGCCGAGGTTGCTCAACGTGGTGATCGGCAGGAGATCGAGCGGCCGCGGCGTCATCTGGGAGAGTTGAAAGTCCGGGCCGGCGCGCAGATAGGCTTGCTGCATGGCGTCCACAAATTCCTTGGGCCACGGGCCGGGCCGGAGGAATTGATCCTGCCATCTGCCCGGCATGTCGGCGAGCAGCAGCGCGAGCCGGCCGCGCGTGTTCAAGAGATGTTCCACCCCGGTGGGGATGCGTTCCAACACGGCGGCGAACCATTCGGTGACGACCTGGTCCATCTCCTCGGCGGCGAGTTCCGTGGGGGAACGTTGCGGCTCGACCGGGGCGCGCTTCATGGCGCGGTCCAACACCTGTTGCACGAGTTCACCGAGGAGGACGCGATTGCGGATGCGCAGCGCGTGGAAATAACTTTCCACCTTGGCGTAGGCGGCGTTCCATTCTTCCATGGGCCGCCCGGCCAGCTTCCCCGGCGTCTCGGTGTGTTGGTTCGGCATGCTCAGGGCGGACTCCAGTGATACGTCCACGTTTCGCTGACGACTTCCTCACCGAGCTTCAGCGTGCAACGGAGATCCACCGGGTCTTTGTTCTCGGCGCGCGGCTGCATGGCCATGATGACGCGCCAGTTTTTCTGGATCGGATTGTAAAAGATCTGGTTCTCGGTAATCGCGGCGTTGTCGCTGCAATTGGCGATGGCTGCCGGCGGCGTGGCTTCCAGAATGGCCGCCAAACGCGGGCCTTCAAAATCAATCACGATCTGCCGCCACGCCCCATTGCGCGGATGCGCGCCGATACGGGTGGAGATGACGCGGTTCTGCGAAAGCTTCATGTCGCCTTCCGACGTCCAATAGAGCGTGTAGGCAAAACGTTTCGGTTGCAGGGGCGCGGGTTTCACCTTCGGATCCCAGAAGGCCACGATGTTGTCCAAGCCTTCGTATTGCGTGCTTAATTCGAGCAGATGCACGTCGCCTTCGCCCCAGTTGCCACGTGGCACGACCCAGACGGTCGGGACTTGGTGGTAGTAATTGAAGATGTCCTGATACGCTTCGTAACGTCGTTCCCGCTGGCAGAGGCCGAAGCCGCGCAGATTCTTGGTGGCGAAACGTTGATGCCGCATCACGGAGGCATTGTTCAACGGCCGCCAGAGCATCTCGCCGTTCTCCATGTGCATGAGCAAACCGTCGCTGTCGTGCGCTTCGGGGCGGTAATCGTCGAACTTGCGTTCCGAGTTTTTGCCGAACCAGAACATGCTGGTCAGCGGCGCGATGCCGACGGAGGTGATGGGTTTGCGGTTCGGATTCACCGCCGCCACGGTGTTGGCCTCACGGAAATAAAGCACGCACTCGATGTCGGCGATGGTGGTCTCGCCCGGTTGGATGACGAATTCATACGCGCCCACGCAACTCACGCTGTCGAGGATGGCGTAAAGGCGGACCTGTGAATCTTCCTTCTGCGGCTTGCCGAGCCACCAGTCGGTGAAGATGGGAAATTCCTCCGGGCGATCGGTTTCGCCGGAATCGATCGCCAGACCGCGGGCGGATTGCCCGTAGCGCTGCCCCTTGCCGAGCAACCGGAAATAACTCGCACCCAGGAACGAGCCGAGTTCGTCCCATTGCCCGGGGCCGTTCAATTCGGTGAGGAGGCGGAAGCCGGCGTAACCGGTGTCGGTCGGGATCTGTTTCGCGATATTGAGTTTCCGGTAGTCGAAAAAGTCCTGCACGAACCGGATCGGTTGCGCATGCGTGAGAGTGAATTCATTCACACGCACCGGCTCATGATAGATGTAGCCGGGATGAAAGAACTCGACGCGGAACGGCATGTCGTCCGCCGCCCAAAGGGCGCGTTCGTGGCGGAATTCGATCTCGCGGTATTTGTCGTAATCGAGATTATCCTGCTTGAGGACTGCCGGCAGATCGAGCCGGGGGGAACGAAAAGGTTTGCGCGCGCGCTCCTCAGCCTTCTTCGCGACGTAGTCCAAGGTGACTTGAACCGATTCGCGGCCTGCCGCCCAAGCCAGCCCGGACAAAAGCAGGATAAGAATCGTGAGCAACCGTCGTGAGTTCCTATGCACGGACCTAGGAGAACCAAAAAACGGCTTAAAATCAAGCCAACGCACCGGATGAGGGCAACTCGCCGCCCTGGGAGTACTGGCGTCCCGCCGGCGCGTTGCCACGCCTGCCTGTGGGAATCGAGACTCGCCAGCGAGACGCTGGCGCTCCCGGGGCTTGCGCCCCAGCCGATAACGTCATTTCTGCCCACCGCTTCGCACAAACATGTGCAAAAAGTTGCCAGAAGCCACTTCACTCGCCGTCAGCCAATGATTAGTTTGCCGGAAAGGTTTTTATCCCATGCCTGTCAAAGCCGTCAAAAATCCACCGATCACCGAACCAAAACTGCTTACGGTCAACTTCGACGGTCCGTATCCCGCCTACTCGGAAACCTTGGACGTCCTCGCCGATTGCCGGCATCGCAAGGCCGGCGGCGTTTATTTCTGGGCCATCAAGGTCGGCGACGGTTATCGCCTCACGCACATCGGTCAAACCGGCACGTCCTTCTATCACCGGATGAAGGAATACATCATCAACACGCTCGGCGGGAATTATCGCATCTGCGATCCCGACGCCCTGGGCCGCGGAGAAACCAAACTGCTCTGGAACGGGCTGTGGCGGGAGGGCACACGCGAACGGCTGCCGGAATTTCTGCGCGACAGCTCGCGCCTCTTTGAAGCCGCCAAACGCAATCTGATGCTGGAACAGATTTTCGTCGCGCCGCTCAATGTGGAAGACCGGATGCGCCGCCGCATCGAAGGGGCGATCGCAAAAAGTGTCCGCAAAGACAAGACGGCATCGAGCTTGTTCCCGCTGGACGTCCGCGTGTTGGGCCGGCTCACGACGGAAGCGCCGATCCCCGTCCACATCCGCGTCGGTAAAAAGATCCTCGGTTTGCCGGAGCAGTTGGATGTTTGAACTCATGCGAGGCGAAGGTAGGGCGCGTCAGTCCCTGCGCGCCGTTTTGTGCCAGCCAGACGACGGCGCGCACGGAGTGACGCGCCCTACCATTGCAATTGTATCGCCGGATGAACAAACCTATCGTCCGAATGGTCAAACCCGAAGTCGTTCCAAACCCAAACCGTAGCCAAACATCATGATGACCCGCCGCCAAGCTCTCAAGACCACCGCGCTCGCCTCCATTGCTGCTGCCGCTGTTCCAAGCGCAATGGCTCAAACCACACCGAGTGCCGCAGCGTCAACTCCGTTCACGCTGCCGCCCCTGCCCTATGCATTCGACGCACTCGAACCGCATATTGACGCCCGAACGATGGAGATTCACCACGACCGCCATCACAAGGCTTACGTGGACAATCTCAACAAGGCCCTTATTGAGTTTCCCGACCTCACCAATAAAACCATCGAAGATTTGGTCAAGGACCCAAGTGTGAACCGAACGGTGTGGAATAATGCTGGCGGTCACTACAATCACGCACTGTTCTGGCAGATGATGAAAAAAGGCGGCGGCGGGGAACCTAAAGGGGAATTGGCAACGGCGCTGGCCGCAAGTTTTAAGAACTTTGACAACTTTAAGACGCTCTTCACCGAAGGGGCGACCAAGATTTTCGGCAGCGGCTGGATGTGGCTTACTTTGGACCAGGGGAAACTCAGTATGGAAACCACGGGACTCCAAGCCAACCCGTTGATCAGCGGCAAGCAAACCCTGCTCGGCCTCGATGTTTGGGAACACGCCTATTATCTCAAATACCAGAACAAGCGCGCCGACTACATTGCCGCGTGGTGGAACGTGGTGAACTGGGATTTCGTGGCCGAGCGTTACGCGAAATTGAAATGATATTTTAGCGCGTACTGGAAAAATTGTCGCGAATTGCACCTCGTGAAAACCCCTCACCCCGTCCCTCTCCCCATCCGATGGGGAGAGGG